>NZ_JBKBET010000020.1:1108407-1297230 GCF_048910785.1 Nocardia nepalensis
CGACCGCACAGCCGTACCCGCCTGGCCCGACCGCACAGCCCTACCCGCCTGGCCCGACCGCACAGCCCTACCCGCCTGATCCGACGGCACAGCCCTACCCGGCTGATCCGACCGCACAGCCCTACGCGCCCAGCTCGACGGCACAGCCCTACCCGCCCAACCCTGCGCAGCAGCCCTATGCGCCGCCAACGGCGTCGAACCAATTCGCTTCGGCGCCTGCGGGTTCCGCTTCGACGGGCGGACCGGTCAATCTCAGCAAGGTTTCGCTGACGAAGGAATCGCCTACGGTATCGCTGGCCAAGCACGGTGCGACCGCTGGCACGATGCGGGTCAATCTGAATTGGACCACGGCGCAGACCGGCGGCGGCGGTCTGTTCGGCCGCAAGCGCGCCAATCGTCTCGATCTCGATCTCTGCTGCTTCTTCGAGCTGGCCGACGGCCGGATCGGATCGGTTCGCGCCCTTGACCGTTCGTTCGGCGCGCTGGATCGCCCGCCGTTCATCCGGCTCGACCAGGACGACCGGACCGGCAGCAGTGCGACCGGCGAGAACCTCGATATCAATCTCGACTACACCGCGCAGTTCCGCCGGATCCTGGTCTTCGCCTCGATCTACGAGGGGGCGAACAACTTCCAGGGCGTGCAGTCGACCGCGACGCTGTACCCGCTCAATTCGCCGCCGATCGAAATGATCATCAGCGGCTGCCACGACGACTCCCGCGATGTGATTCTCGCGCATATCGAGAATGTCAACGGCGAGTTGATGGTTCGCCGCGACGGCACGTTCATCCGGCCGCCCGCGGGCCGCCCCGGCGGTGGTGTGCGCGAGATCGCCCGAATCTACAACTGGGGATTCGAGTTCAGAGCGACCCACGGCAAAGACTAGAGTCACTCGAAACGATTGCGGGGGTATTTATGTCGATGATCAAGGGCGCCAATGTGGCGGTACCGACGTCCACGGTTCGTATCGAACTCGGCTGGCAGGCCGGGCCCGGCGTGCCGGATGCGGATGCGTCGGCGTTGCTGCTCGCCAATGGCAAAGTGCGCTCGGACAGCGACTTCGTCTTCTACAACCAGCCCGGCCATCCATCCGGCGCGGTGCGATACGAGGGCAAGCAGCAGGGCCCGACCGTCCTGGATGTGTTGTCGGTCAGCCTGCCTCAGTTGGAGCCGCAGATCGAGACGGTCGTGATCGCGGCCTCGGCGGACGGCGGCGCCTTCGGACAGTTCCAGGGTTTGCATGTGCGACTGGTGGATTCGGCCAACGGCATCGAACTCGCGCGCTTCGACAGCGTCGGCGCCACCACCGAAACCGCCTTCGTACTCGGCGAACTATATCGGCGACAGGGCAATTGGAAGTTCCGCGCCGTCGGACAGGGATACGCCTCCGGTTTGGCCGGTCTGGCAACCGATTACGGCATCTCCGTCGACGACGAACCCGCACCACCGCAACAACCGATGCCACCAGAGCAGTACGCACAGCAGCAGCAGTATGCGCCACCGCAACAGCCCGCGCCGCCCCAGCACTACGCGCCACCACAACAATTCGCGCCCCCACAACAGCCCACGCCACCACAGCAATTCGCGCAGCCGCAGCAGTACGCACCCCCACAGCAGCCCGCCCCACCACCGCCGCAGCAATTCGCGCCATCACAACAGCCCGCACCACCGCAGCAGTTCGCCCCGCCGGTCTCATCTAAGCCGACGCAACCTGCGCCGATCAACATGAGCAAGATTTCGCTGACCAAGGACGCTCCGGCGGTATCGCTTACCAAGACCGGCGCTACTCAGGGCATTATGCGGGTGAACCTGAATTGGTCCTCGCCGTCGGGGAAGGGCATCTTCGGTAAGCGGAAGACCGGGGATGCGCTCGATCTGGATCTTTGCTGCCTGTGGGAGTTGCAGGACGGGTCCAAGGGGACCATTCATGCGATCGGTAATTTCGGCTCGTTGGAGCAGTCGCCCTATATCCGGCTCGACAAGGATGACCGCACCGGGGCCAATGCGAACGGCGAGAACCTCGATATCAATCTCGACCATACGGCCGACTTTCGCAGAATCCTGGTGTTCGCCTCGCTCTACGAGGGTGCGCCGGACTTTCGCGGCGTCAAAGCCACCGCGACGCTGTATCCGGTAGGCGCACCGCCGATCGAAATGAGCGTCGACGGTTGCACCAATGACTCGCGACGCATGGTGCTCGCACTCATCGAGAACATCAACGGTGAGCTGGTCGTGCGGCGCGAGGGCGTATTCCTGCCGCGTCCGGCGGATCCGTCGATCTTCCTCAACCAGGCCGTCGACTTGGCCTACGGCTGGGGTATGGATTGGGTGCCCGCCAAGGGAAAGTCCTGACTCGCAGGAGATTCAGGCCACCAGCCGCTGGAGGAGTTCACTCGCATCGGCGCGGAGTCCGTCCAGATCGCCGGACCAGCCGAGCATCCGCAGGACCGCGTCGGGGATGGCGCGTTCCGCGTGGGTCGGCGCGCTGCCCTCGTCCGAGCGGATACTGATCACCGTCTCCACGAGCCGGAACGGCAGGGCCTCGGCCCCGGGAACGCCGGACTCAGCGCTGACTTCCGCAGCCAAAGTCTCGTAGTGTCTGCGTAGTTCGTCGCGGCGGAGCCGGAAGGCGGCGAAGCGTTCGGTGCGCAACTCGGGGAGCAGATACAGCGCGCCCAGATTCCAGTGCGACGCGCACAGCTGGCGTACGTCGAACCAGGCGAGCGCGTACAGCCTGGTGTGCACCGGTTCCCGCACCTCGCGCAGGCGTTCGGCGAGTTCCAAGGGGCCGGCGATGGTTTCGGCGAGCAGTGCGTCGAGGATGTCGTCCTTTGCGGCGAAGTGGTGGTAGAGGGAGGCCTGCCGGATCCCGACCGCATCCGCGACCGCGCGAGTCGAGGTTGTGGCATAGCCATTGGTGGTGAAGAGCTCTCCGGCGGCGTCGAGGATCTCGGCGCGCGGCGTCCGGCCGCGACGGGGTCGCTGGTCGAGACGGGGACGGCCGGGACCGGGATTTGCCACGACGTCATTCTGACACCGCATCCGGTACGGCCCGCCGTCGCCATAGAATTCAGACCGGTCTGATGGTTTTTGCGCCCGGCGGGGCGTGAGGTTTCTGTCACTCGATAGAAATCCAGGCAATGCAGAAGTTACCGGCGTTCCCGGAAGCGATACACGGGGGACATCGAAAGCGCGATCGCAAACGCAAAACTGTCATCTGATAGGTATTGGCCGCTCGCGAAGGAAACCCATGGCCACCAAAGTCGATTCAGTCGCCCCCGTCCTCCCACCGCCCGACGCCAACCGGGACAACGCCGACCTGGCAGGCTTCGGTTATCAACCGGTGCTGCACCGCAAGCTCGGCCGCTACGCCTCATTCGCGGCCGGATTCTCCTTCGTCTCCATCCTCACCACGATCTTCCAGTTCTTCGGCTTCGGCTATTCGTTCGGCGGGGCCGCGTTCTTCTGGACCTGGCCGATCGTGTTCGCCGGACAGTTCCTGGTCGCGCTGAACTTCGCCGAACTGGCCGCGCGCTACCCGATTTCAGGCTGTATCTACCAGTGGTCGCGGCGGCTCGGCGGTGAGGTCGTCGGCTGGTTCGCGGGGTGGATGATGGTCATCGCGCAGATCGTTACCGCCGCCGCGGCCGCGATCGCGCTGCAGGTGGTGCTGCCATCGATCTGGAGCGGATTCCAGATCGTCGGCGATGACGCCGCGCTCACCTCGACCTCCGGCGCCACCAATGCGGTGCTGCTGGGCAGCATTCTGCTGGTGATCACCACGGTGATCAATGTGATCGGCATCGATTTGATGGCGCGGATCAATTCGATCGGCGTCACCGTGGAGATCGTCGGCGTGCTGGCGATCATCGCGCTGTTCTTCACCCACACCGAGCGCGGGCCGGGTGTGGTGCTGCAGACCGATCAGGCCTCCCCGGGGCCGTATTGGGCCGCATTCCTCGTCTCGGGTCTCATGGCCGCGTACGTGATGGTCGGATTCGATTCCGCCGGTGAGCTTTCCGAGGAGACCAAGAATCCGCGGCGGGTCGCCCCGCGCACCATCCTGACCGCACTCGCGGTCTCGGCACTCGGCGGTGGACTGCTGCTACTCGGAGCGCTCATGGCCGCGCCGAGCCTGGACGACGGTTCGCTGTCCACCGAGGGTTTGGCCTATGTGCTCACCTCGAAGCTCGACAGCCCTGCGGGCAAGGTGCTGCTCGGGTGCGTCGCGGTGGCGATCACGGTGTGCACCCTGGCAATTCAGACCGCGGGCTCGCGCCTGATGTTCTCGATGGCGCGGGATGGCAAGTTGCCCTTCGCTCCTCGCCTCGCCGCGGTGCATCCGCGCTTCGGCACTCCGGTGCTGCCGTCGGTGATCATCGGAGTACTGGGCATCGGCCTGCTCGTGCTCAATGTAGGCAATGCCGCGATCTTCGCCACCCTGGCCAGTGTGTGCATCGTGACGCTCTACCTGGCGTATCTGCTGGTCACCGTGCCGTTGCTGGTGCGGCGGATCAAGGGCTGGGACAGCGACGCGGCACTGTTCGGCCTGGGCCGCTTCGGTATTCCGATCAACGCGCTCGCCGTCGTCTGGGGCATCGCGATGGCGGTGAACCTGGCCTGGCCGCGCGCGGAGGTCTACACGCCCAATGGCGGTGGCTGGTGGATGCTCTGGGCCGCACCGCTTTTCGTGCTGGTTGTGATCGCGGTCGGGGTTGTCGTGCACCGCATCGTCAACGCAGGGCCGAAGACCGAGGAAAGCCTCGAACCCGCAGCCCAACCCGCCTGACCGGGCCGTGCGCGGTGGCGGGTCGATTATCCGCCGCCGCGCACGATCCAAACCGCGTGATGCGCCGCACGCACCGCGCCCGACCGCGAAGCAACTCGCACACCACACCGGCGGCCACCACGGAATACAACAACCGATCTGCGCCAGCCCATCCGCTCGCCTACCGCGCGCATCGCGGAGAAGTCGCGCTCCCCTGAGCGACAGCTCGGTCGACCGACATATCGCATCGAAAGGATCGACGATGATCAGCACAGCCTCCACCACCGGAGCACGGGCGCACGCCCGGTCGCAAGCGGCCGCCGCCGAGATTGCGGGGCCCGATCTGCCGGACGATATCGCGGCGGCGAAGATCACTTTCGCACGACGCATTCCGGCCGGCGGGTACGCGAACATCGTGCTCGGTCGCGGTACCAGGGTTCGATTGCGCGATATCGACGGTGCTGCGTGCGCGCACGTATTGCTGCTGCGCGCCGACGCACCGTGGGAGCGACTGAATGTCGCCGATACCGTGAAGGTGCCGTGGCAGGCGTATCCGGGTACCGGGCATCCGCTGCTCTCGGATCAGGGCCGAGTGCTGGCCACCATGGTCGCCGACACCTCGGGCCGCCACGACACGCTGTGCGGACCGACGCCCGAAGCGCGAGCACTGCTGCGACTCGCGGGGACCAAGCAGGGACTAGAGCCGCGCGATATCGCGCCGACCGTGTCGTTCTTCCGTGGCGTGCGCGTCGAAGCCGATGGCGCGCTGACCGCTACCGGCAGTGCGGCCCCCGGAGCATCGGTCGATCTGCTCATCCACCTGCCGGTGGTCGTGCTCATCGCCGACACCGCGCATCCGCTCGATGACCGGCCCGCGACGGATCTCGACATCGTCGCCTGGTCCGCACCGGAGGAGCTTGCCGTGCGACACAATTCCGACCCCGAGTACCTGCGGGCGGTCGAGAACACCGAACAGGCCTGGACGGCCGCGACTCTGGAGGTAGGGGCATGAGCGCGGCAACGACCCGAACCGTCGTCCTCGACGAAACCGTGCCCGCACGCGCGCCGTGGTCGACCGTGGTCCGCGCGGGTGATCAGCTCGAAATCATCGACCTGCACGGCAATCAGGCGGTGGACTGCCTGCTGTACTCGGCCGCCGACCACACCGACCGCTACAGCGCACAGGCCACCATTACCGCCCAGCGCAATATCTTCCTCGGCACCGGCAGCGTGCTGCTCACCGACGCGGGCACCGCTCTGATGACCGTCGTCGCCGACGAGGTCGGCAATCACGACACCATCGCGGGCGCCTGCTCCCAGGAGTCCAATACGCTGCGCTACGGCCACCACACCCGCCACCAGCACGCCTGCGTGGAGAACTTCCTCGCCGAGGCGCTGAAATGGGGCCTCGGCAAACGAGATCTGGTCTCGAATATCAACTGGTTCATGAATGTTCCGGTGGAGGCCGACGGCACCCTCGGCATCGTCGACGGATTATCCGCTCCCGGAAAGAAAGTCACCCTCCGCGCGGAGATCGACACCCTGGTGCTCATCTCCAACTGCCCGCAGATCAACAACCCCTGCAACGGCTTCGACCCCACTCCCGTGCGCATGGTGGTGACCCGATGACTGTCACCGAGCTCTCGGTGGACGACGGCATGCAGACCTCCGCCGACGTGCAGTCCGGTGCGAACGAGTTCGTGGACGATCCACCCGACCGCACAGACGGTGCCAGGCGCTCCGATATGCCCGCAACTGCCGTGATGGACACCCCCGAGATGCACCCAGCGAGCAACGCAGCGACGGCGACGGCCACACAGGAGACCACCGTGGACAACGCGCCGGGCCAGGCCGACGGTGGTACGCGAACCGGGCGCTCCGATACGTCCACTACTGCCGTCATCGACACAGCCCAGATGCACCCAGCGAGCGACACCGAGCTGTCGGCGGTCGTGCAGCAAGCCACCCCGGACGATGCGACCGACCGCACAGACACTGCCACGCGAACCGGGCGGGCCGATACGCCCGCCACTGCCGTGATGGACACCCCCGAGATGCACCCAGCGAGCGACACCGAGCTGTCGGCGGTCGTGCAGGTCGAGGTGATGCGGTCGGGAATGCTTACGACGGTGCAGGATTGGCCGGGGCGGGTTGGGTTCTGGCATGTCGGGGTGCCGCCGTCGGGTCCGATGGACGATCTGTCCTTCCGGCTCGGGAACCGGGTGCTCGGCAATGCCGAAGGGGCGGCGGGGCTCGAATGTACGCTCGGTGGACCGGCTTTGAAGTTCTCGGCGCCGACGTGGGTCTGTGTGACGGGTGCGCCGACCGATGTTCGGGTGAACGGGACTCCGGTGCATCAGTGGCGCACGGTCGAGGTTCCGGCGGGCGGGGTGCTCGATATCGGGGCCGTGCGCGGTCCGGGCATGCGCTGCTACGTGCTGATCGCGGGCGGCATTGACCTACCCGAATATCTGGGCAGCGCAGCCACATTCACGCTGGGCAAGTTCGGCGGCAGTGCGGGCAACGCGCTGCGCGCCGGTGTGGTGCTGCCCCTCGGCGCTCACCGCGGCAAGGTCGCCGTGGCGGTGCCGATGGAGGAGCAGCCGGTGCTGGCCAAGCGCTGGGAGTTGGCCGTGACCGAGGGGCCGCACGGCGCGCCGGAGTTCTTCACTCGCGCCGATTTCGACACCGTGATCGGCACCGACTACGAGGTGCATTTCAACTCCGACCGCACCGGCGTCCGGCTGATCGGACCGAAACCGGAGTGGGCCAGGACCGATGGCGGCGAGGCCGGGCTGCACCCATCGAATATTCATGACACCCCGTATTCCGTTGGCGCACTGGACTTCACCGGCGATACTCCGATCCTGCTCGGACCGGACGGTCCCAGCCTCGGCGGCTTCGTCTGCCCGGTGACCGTCGTCGCCGCCGACCGGTGGAAGCTCGGCCAACTCTGCCCCGGCGATGCCGTGCGCTTCGTCCCGATCCGCTCCGATCGCGCCGCCCCGATCCGGGAACTCGGACCGGCCCGGCGCGCCGCTTGGTCCACCGTGCTCTCCTCCGGCGGCGACGGCGATGACGGTGTGTTGCGCCGCACCGATGTCGACGACGAGACCGGCGTGACCTACCGTCGCCAGGGTGACGACGGCGTGCTCGTCGAATACGGCGCTATGACCTTGGATCTCGGTCTGCGCGCCCGCGTGCACGCCCTGCACGAGCATCTGCTGGCGGTCGGCGTGCGCGGTGTGACCGAGCTGACGCCGGGGGTGCGGTCGCTGCAGATCCGGGTGGATCCGGCGATCCTGCCGGTGCCCGCGCTGCTGGATCTGCTGGCCGAGGCCGAACAGCACATCCCCGCCTCCGATCAACTCGTGGTGCCCAGTCGCACGGTGCATCTACCGCTGTCCTGGGACGATCCGTCGACGCGCGAGGCGATCACCCGCTATATGCACGGCGTGCGCGCCGATGCCCCGTGGTGCCCGTGGAATATCGAATTCATCCGGCGGATGAACGGATTGGGCTCGGTCCAGCAGGTGTACGACACCGTATTCGGCGCCGAATACCTGGTGCTCGGCCTCGGCGACGTCTACCTCGGCGCGCCGGTCGCGACGCCGACCGATCCGCGCCACCGCTTGGTCACCACCAAATACAACCCGGCCCGCACCTGGACTCCGGAGAACGCGGTCGGCATCGGCGGCGCCTACCTGTGCATCTACGGTATGGAGGGTCCGGGCGGCTACCAGTTCGTCGGCCGCACCACCCAGGTCTGGAATCACCGCAATCCCGGCACCGACGAATCCCCCTGGCTGCTCCGCTATTTCGACCGGATCCGCTGGTACCCCGTCGAGGCGGACGAACTCCTCGACCTGCGCGCCGATTTCGCGGCGGGCAATGTCGAAGTGCGCGCCGAGGACGGCGAATTCGCCCTCGCCGACTACCGGAGGTTCCTGTCCGACAATGCCGAATCCATCGACGGGTTCCGCGCACGACAAGCCGAAGCCTTTGCCGCCGAACGCGACTCCTGGCGGCAGGCCGGTGAACTCACGGCCTGACCACGCCTACCAGCCGAAGAGCTCCGCCATATCGATGGACTCGTCGTCCCAGAGTTCTTCGATATGGCGTCTTTCGGCGTCGGGCAGATCCGGCGCCCAGCCGCAGCGGCGCCAGAAGTCCTCTCGATGTTGCTGGGTAATCCTTCTCGGCTCGCTCACGGCGCTCACCTCTGCGTTGCCACGATCCTGCTGCATCGATTGTGGGCCTGCTCCGGCCGCGACATGCCGGAACAGGCCCATGTTCTCAGCGCAGGTCGCGGAAGAACTCGCGGACATCGCTTGTCAGCAGCGCCGGTTCCTCGAGCGCCGCGAAGTGTCCGCCGTGATCCACGTCGGTCCACCGCGTAAAGGTGTTCTCCGGCTCGCAATACCGACGTATGCAGACATCATGCGCGAGCATGAGCGCCGCAGTCGGCACACCGGAATTCGGCTTGGGCTCACCCCGGGTCCCGCGCTGCGCATAGCCGACATACGCCGCTGAACCGGCGGTTGCGTTGAGCCAGTACAGCATCACGTTGGTCAATAGCCGATCGCGGTCAATGATCTTGTCCGGGTCCACATTTCGCGGATACGTCCATTCGCGGAACTTGTCCATGATCCAGGCGAGCTGCCCCACCGGCGAATCCACCAACCCGTACGCCAGGGTCTGCGGCCGGGTGGACTGGATGGCGATATAGCCGAATTCCTCCTGCATGAACGCCGCGATGCGCCGAATCCGGTCGCGTTCGAGATCGGTCAGGCTCGCCAACTCCTGCTCGGACAGCTGCTGTGTCGGGATCGGACCGGGACCACCATTCGTGTGCACGCCGACGACATGGTCCGGCGCGGCCCGGCCGACCTGCGGGCTGACCGAGCCGCCGATATCGCCACCCTGCGTGCCATAGCGCGTATAGCCGAGCCTGCGCATCAGCTCCGCCCAGGCGGCGCCGATGCGCTCGATGGTCCAGCCGCCGTCGCCGACCGGACCTGAGAATCCGAAGCCCGGCAGCGACGGAATGATGAGGTGGAACGCATCGGCGGCGTCGCCGCCATGTGCGCGCGGGTCGGTGAGCGGTCCGATCACATCGAGGAATTCGACGACCGAACCGGGCCAGCCGTGCGTCATCAGCAGCGGGAGCGCATCGGGCTCGGGCGAACGGATGTGCAGGAAGTGGATGCGCTGTCCGTCGATCTCGGTGGTGAATTGCGGGTAGCTGTTGAGCTGGGCCTCGGCCGCGCGCCAGTCGTATTCGGTGCGCCAGTAGTCGACCAGGTCACGCAGCCAGGTGGTCGGTACGCCGATGTCCCAGCCGTCGCCGGGCAGCGGTGCGGGCCACCGCGCGTTATCGAGACGATTGCGCAGGTCATCTAGCTGCTGCTGCGGGATTTCGATGCGGAACGGGGTGATCTCTGTGCTCATGAGAACCACGCTATGAGCCGCCTAGGACAGGTTCGGCCCTAGGTTTGCGGCAGACTTTCGGGCATGTTGGAAACCTCCGCGCGCCTGCTGCGACTGCTGTCGCTGCTGCAGACGCCTCGCGACTGGACCGGCACCGAACTCGCCGAACGCCTCGAGGTCGACGTGCGCACGGTGCGCCGCGATATCGATAAGCTGCGCAATCTCGGCTATCCGGTGGACGCGACCCCCGGCGTCGCGGGATACCGGCTCGGCGCTGGCGCGAAACTGCCGCCGCTGCTGCTGGACGACGATGAGGCGGTGGCCGTGGCCGTGGGGCTGCGCACCGCGGCGGGCGGCACGATCGCGGGTATCGAGGACAGTTCGTTGCGCGCACTCACCAAGCTGGAGCAGGTGCTGCCGTCGAGGCTGCGGGTACCGGCGCGGGAACGATGCCACCGAAACCACTTGATTCAGATATTCTGAATTCATGACCACGATGACGGCTGCCGAAGCATCACGGAACTTCTCCGCCGTGCTCGACCGCGCCGAGCGCGGTGAAACTATCACTATCGTGCGACATGGACACACTGTTGCCACCATCACACCTGCACCGAAACGAACCGGCCGGGACCTGCGACTCGCGTTGGAGAACACCGATGTGCCGCCATTCGACGAGAATTACGAATCCGACATCGCCAACGGCTTGTCACTGATCTCCGATGACATGAGGGATCCGTGGGACGAAGCCTGATCCTCGATACCCGAGTCCTTATCGCCTACGAGCGCGGAACGATCGACAGGACCCTCTTCGACGACGACGAACTCGCCGTGGCGGCGGTGACCGTCGCAGAGTTCCGGGTCGGTATCGAGTTGGCCGATACCCAGGTACGGGCGGCCGCTCGATCCCGCAGGCTGGATCTGCTGCTGGCAGACATCGATGTGTTGGACTACAGCAAACGGACAGCCACTCACCATGCCCAACTCATCGCCCATGCGCGCCGCGCGGGCATGCCACGTGGCGCGCACGATCTGATCATCGCGGCCCACGCCGCCGAGACCGGCCGGACCGTCGTTTCGCTCGATGCCAAGGCCAGATTCGGCGAACTGCCCGGTGTCACGGGAATTGTTCCCTGACCGGAACAACGAACGGCGACGGTGCTGACGGGCGGATTCGCCAATGCCCGACTACACGCCGAGCGCCTCGATCACCAGGCGGGCCGCGGCGGCGCCGGAATACTGCTGCTGGCCGGTGATCAGATTGCCGTCGCGCACGGCGTGCGGCTTGAAGCGGCTTGCCACAATGAAATTGGTGCCGTCGAGTTTGCGTGCCTCGTCCTCGATGCGGAACGGCTGGATGGTCCGGCCGACGAACTGGTCGGCATAGTCTTCCTCGGAGTTCGCGAAGCCGGTCCAGGTGCGGCCGTTGACCACCAGATTCCCGTTCGGAAGCATCGCCTTGAGCAGCACGCAGGTCGCGTGACATACGACCGCTACCACCCGATTGGCCGCGACCCGCGCCGAAACCAGGTCATGGATGCGCGTGTCATCGATGAACGTGTACATCGGCGCCTGGCCGCCGACCAGGAACACTGCGTCGTATTCGTCAGTATTCACGGCCTCGAGGGCCAGCGTTTTTTCGACCAGCGCAGCATGTTTCGGCGAAGAGATGAAGCCGAGGCTGATCAGATCCTCTGCGCTGTAGCCGGTTTCGTCGCGCGGATCGCTCCAGGAGTCCGCGACCAGCGCGCCGCCGTCCGGGCTGGCGATATCGACCTGATAGCCGTGTTCGACGAATTCCCAATAGGGGTGGGAGAGTTCGGCCCACCAAAAGCCGATGGGCCAACCGGTCTGCCGGGAGACCGACGGATTCGAGGCCACGATCAGCACTCGTTTGGGCTTGTCCGGGCTCAAAATGTCGACGGATGCACTCACCGATCACACCTTTCGTCGGGTCACGCGGCGTGGCCCTCGCGGACCATTCTCCCAGCGCGAGCGCGCGCCCGGCTCGCGAGTTCACTGAGAGCCGAATCCTTTGCCGGGGAAGATGTTTCGGCGATCTAGTCGGATTCGCGCGCGGTCGCCTCCGGGCTCACTGCATCGCGAACAATGCGCAGCCCGGCAGCCAAGGCGTCGAGCTGGTCCTGGGTGAGCAGACCGGTGAACCAGCGTTCGACGACCTCGAGGTATTCGGGCAGTACGCGCGCCAGCCGGGTCGCACCAGCGGCGGTGAGCACGGCATGGGAACTGCGCCGGTCCGCGGAATCGAGTTCGCGCCGCACGAAGCCGTTGCGCTGCAGCCGGTCGACCAGCCGGGTGACACCACTGGTCGACAGATTCGTCTGGGCGGCGAGGTCGGTCATCCGCAGTCGCCGCCCCGGTGACCGGCTGAGCCGCATCAGCGCATTGGCATCGAGTCCGGACAGACCGTGCTTCTTCCAGGTCGGTTCCAACTTTCTGAGCAGACCGTCGTGCGCCTCGTAGAGCAGGCCCATGGTGGTGAGCCGAGGGTCGTCGAAGAGGTCTGTCGTATCCACGGCTCCGAGCCTAGCCCACGATAGTTGCCGAGGGGATAGTTGACGCGAGGAATATCTCTGCTAAGTTGTTGTCAGCGCAATATTCCTCACGGCAACAAAATGGAGATTCAGATGACTGACACACTGCGTTGGGTCGCGGGATTCCGTTCCACCCTGGTCGACCCCGCCGAGCGGATCCGCCTGGTGGAGCCACGCGGCTTCGCCGATCACACGGTGCGTCAGGTGCTGCACCTGGTCGGCGAGGGCGAACAGCTGCGGGTGCGGCTGACCAACCGCTACGGTTCGGCGCCGGTGACGATCGGTGCGGCGCGCATCGCGGTGCGCAAGGCCGGCGAGGAGATCGTGACGGAGACCGATACCGAACTGCGCTTCGACGGCAAGGCGCGGGCCATCATTCCGGCGGGCGCCGACATCATCAGCGACCCGATCGATTTCGCGGTCGCGACCGGCACGGATCTGGCGCTGAGCCTGTACCTGCCCGAGGCGACCGAGCTGGCGCCCTTCTCACATCTGCCGATGGAACCCAGCTACGTGACGACCGGCGACCAGACCTCCGCACCCGCGCTGCCGGACGCCGAACAGACCACCTCACGCTTCTATGTGACCGGCGTCGATGTGCTGACCGCGACGAACGCTCCGATCGTCGTCGCATTCGGTGACTCCTGGTTCGAAGGCGTCGGCTCGACCCCGGGTGCGAACGGCCGCTCGGTCGATGTTCTCAACGAACGCCTCGTCTCGGGATGGGCGCTCAACCAGGGCATCGGCGGAACTCGCCTGCTGACCGATCAGATCGGCGAGCACGGCCTGGCTCGGTTCGACCGCGATGTGTTGGGTGTTCCCGGCGTGACGCACGTGGTGCTGAACTACGGCATCAACGACCTGATCCTGGACAACCACACCTCCCCCGCCGACGACCTGATCGCCGGATTCACCGCCCTCGCCGAACGCGCTCGGGCCGCGGGACTGAAGGTGTACGCGAACACCGTCGGACCGTTCGCCGGTGTGATCTATCCCGATCTGAATGTCGCCGAGGGGCGGCGGGTTCGGCATGCGGTCAACGAATGGTTGCGCACCACAGACGTTTTCGACGGGGTCTTCGATGTGGCGGCCGCCGTGGAGAATCCGCAGGACCGCGACTTCATCCGGCCCGATCTGGATTCCGGTGACGGTCTGCACCTCAATGACGCAGGGGCGCGGATCATGGGCGAAACCATGAGCCTTCCCGGGCTCACCCGCTGAATTATCGTGCGTCCTCCGCGAAATCCCTCGCGGCAGTCCGCTGCTACGGAGCCAGGCCGCGGAGCACGATTTCGATGCCGAGGCGGAATTCAGTCTCGGCGTCGACTTTTCGGGCGTCCGTGGCGGTCTCGGTCAAGAGGGGGTAGTCGGCGCGGGCGAGGCGGGTCATGGCGGCGGTGCCCGCGCCGGAGAGGGGGCCGTAGTGCTCGTTCTGCAGGTGGCCGAGGAGGAAGGCCACGAGGGTGCGTTGGGCCAGGACTCGGCCGATGCCGGTGAAACCCGCGTCGGTGAGGATCGTGAGCGTCGCCTCGATCCAGCGGAGGCTTGCGGGGGCGGACTGGCGATGGCGCACGACGAGCGGGACCGCGGCCGGATGGGTGGAGACCGCCGTTCGCATTCGGTCCAGGAGTGCCGCGACGCGGTCGCGCCAGTCCGGGTCGGTCGGTGGTGTCAGGTCGATGCTGGCGAGGAGGTGGTCGACGACCAGCACCTCCAGTTCGTCGCGGTCGGCGACGTAGCGGTAGAGGCCCATGGTGGCTATGCGGAGTTCCTTGGCGACCGCGCGCATGGTGAGGCCGGGCAGGCCGTCGCGATCGAGCACGGCGAGGGCGGCGGCCGCGATGCCGGGGCTGGTCAGCGAGCGAGGGCGGGGCACGGGTTGACAGCGTACAAGGTACGCGCATACTTGTCGTAGGCGTACGTCGTACACCTACGAAGGGAGTGTTTTCATGTCCTTGCCGACCACGGTGGCCGACCGGGCACTGGTCACCATCGCCGACAGCACAATTCGGATCCCCGATGAGGATTGCCTGATCCACCTCCAGTTCCGCCGCTTCGCCGGATGCCCGATCTGCAACCTGCACCTGCGCTCGTTCGCCGTCCGGCACGACGAGATCCTGGCCGCGAATATCCGCGAGGTCGTCGTCTTCCATTCCAGCGCAGCGGAATTGCGCAAATACGAAGGCGACCTCCCCTTCGACCTGATCGCGGACCCGACCCGAATCCTCTACCGCGAGTTCGGCATCGAATCCACACCCCGCGCCCTCCTGGACCCGCGCGCCTGGCCCGCCATCATCCGCGGCGTCGCGAGCGCAACGCGCGCAGTCCTGCGCAAGGAAAAGCCCGCTCCCCCACCCGAACCCGAGGGCGGCCGCCTCGGCCTCCCCGGCGATTTCCTCATCGCCCCCGACGGCCGAGTGCTCGCAAGCAAACTCGGCAAACACGCCGACGACCAATGGTCGGTAGACGAACTACTCGCCCTGGCGCCGAATGCGGACGCCCAGCATTGACCATCGAGCGCCCGCATCCGTTGGGAGACATGCTATTTCGCATTGAACGGTAGCGCCGCCCTGGTCTTCGCACGTCCCCTGCTACCAACGAAGCAAGCCAGCCCCAAAGAATGGTGTCCGATTCAGAGCATCAGTGACGCCGGATCCACCGTGAATTCAAAGGGATCGCGCAGGGTGACCGTCTCTCCGGCGGCCACCCTGTGCGTCGGCTCGTAAGTGTGATCGGTGCCGAGCACATGGGCAAACAGCACCGGCAGCGACTCACCCGACAGTTGGCCCTTGAACGGGTTGATCTCGAAGCGCCAGTAGTTCGGTATCCCGGCTGCGGCGTAGAGCACCGGCTTGACCATGCGGTCCTGCAGTGTTGTCGATTTGGATACCACTTCTACGGCCAGTTTCACCTGTTCGACCGGTATCCCCCGGTCATTCGCCGCCATCGGTCCTGTCGCCACAATGAGATCCGGAATCGGCTCATCGTCGCCGATAAGCACCCCGACTCCCTCCAGCACCACGTACTCCTTCGGTGCGACATCGACGAGGGCGCGCACCAACCATTGGATCAGCCACTGATGTCCGAGTTTCGGGGCGGCATTCACGACGAGCTGACCATTCAGTACCTCGTACCGTAATCCATCTTCGGGCATGTGATCGAGATCGGCGGCCGTCCAATGGTCGCGGGGAGTCGGCATGGCCATTGGAATCACCTCCAACCTCGCTGAACAGGAACGCGGCGTGTCTGCTGACTGCATCCGAGTCTAACCCAACCGCATTCCGTCTCCATCTGACAATCGGGGCGCGCTTGTGTCAGCGCCGTGTCAGCGGGGGTGGGCATCGTGCTGGGCATGCCGGACGCACAGCATTCGAAGTTGGCGTCGCGGGTGGACTCGGCTCGGAAGGGAAGAAGATGTCTGGTATCGGATTGAGCGAATTCGTTGAGGTTGCGGCTGGCGAGTTCGGGGTTCCGGGGGCTGCGGTGGGGGTGTGGGTGGCTGAGCGGGAGGTATTTGCGATGCATGGGGTGACCAGTGTTGCGAATCCGGTGCCGGTCGATCGGGACACGATGTTCGTGTTGGGGTCGGTGAGTAAGAGCTTTACCGCGACGGCGTTGCTGCGGCTGGTTGCGGAGGGCGGGGTCGAGTTGGATGCGCCGGTGCGGCGGTATGTGCCGGAGCTGGTGCTCGCCGATGAGCGGGGCGCGGCGGAGATGACGGTGCTGAATTTGCTGAATCACACTGCGGGGCTGGGGATTCGGCTGATCGTGGAGACGGGGGACGGTGATGACGCGCTGGCGCGGTATGTGGCGCGATTGAACGAGTTGCAGCAGATCGCGCCGGTCGGGACGCGCGCTTCCTACAGTCAGGCCGGGTACAACCTGCTCGGGCGGGTTATCGAGAAGGTCACCGGGATGACCTTCGAGCAGGCGGTCGCGCGGTTGGTGCTCGATCCGATCGGGTTGTCGCACAGTCGTTATGCGCCGCGGGAGATCATGATGGACCGCTTCGCCGTTGGGCACAATCGGGGCGCGGACGGCGAACTCACTGTCGCACGGGAGTGGAAGGACACGCGTGCCAACAATCCGGGCGGCGGCATCGTCTCCTCGGTGGCCGACCAACTTCGTTGGGCGCGCTTCCATCTCGGCGATGGACGTACCGACAACGGTGAGCAGGTGCTGCCCGCCGAGGTGCTGTCCCAAATGCAGGAACAAACCGTCGAGTTGAGGGGCAGCACGCTCGGCGACGCCTTCGGGATCTGCTGGTTTCTGCGCGAGGTGGACGGTGTGCGGACCGTGGGGCACGGCGGGTCGTCGAACGGTCAATTCGCCGAGCTCCTTATGGTGCCGGAGCGGAATTTCGCCATTACCGTCATGTCGAATGCGGGTCCGGATGACGGCATTCTGTTCAACCAGGCCGTGGTCCGGTGGGCGCTGGAGCACTATCTGGGCGTGGTCGACCGGGATCCCGAACCTCTGCCGTTCGATCCGGCCCGGGCCGAGGAGATCGTCGGCGACTACGAGATCGACGCCATGACGCTCACCATCGGTACGGACGACACAGGCCTGACGGTGGCCTGCGGAATCAAGCCCGAGGTCCGCGCGGCATCGGCAATCGAACTGCCCCCGGACCTTCCGGTGGCCGGTCTCGGCCTGCTGCCCGGCGACCGGGACGAATACATCGTCACCAGCGGCGGTCTGCAGGGCCAGCGCGGATACTTCACCCGCGACGAGCAGGGCAGGATCGTTGGCGCCGATATGGCCGGACGGATGTTCAACCGGTGAAACGAAAGCCGTTGCCACACCAGGGCAACGGCTTTCGCTTTTGTCTTCGAACCTACTCGACGATCACGATCCGCACGTTCTCATCCGCCGCATCGGTCGCCTCGTCCAACGTGACGAACCAATGGCTGACCTCACCGTCGGCGAGATCGTCGGCGATCTCGTCCGCGCTGGGCGACTCCGACTCGGGCAGCACCGACAGCGCACCGGCGGTCGCCGCCGTCAGGAACTCCAGCAGCGCCGCGCGACCGGAGACCGCGGTGGTGAACGTCGTCGACTCGTAGTCGATCTCGTATTCCGAGCGCATCCGATCCGCCTGCTCCAGCGCCTCGGTCTGGCTGAGCGCGTGCACCGAACCGTCCGCCGCGAGAACCACGAAGGCCGGATGCTCCTCGGCGAGCGGGCGCACTCGATCCGCGTAGGACACCGGATGCGACGGTGCGGCGGCCAACTCGGCCTGGACCGTCGGATCGCTCGGCACCAGCCAGTTGATCGGGCCGTCGACCGGCTCCAGGGAGATCCCGAAAGCCGCTCCGGCGGTGGCCAGTTCGTCGGCGGTCAGACCACCGGCGAACAAGCAGGCGGCACCGGCCTTCTGGACGGCCCAGACCGCGACCACCGCGTCCACCGAACGCGGCAGCGCGATGGCGACCACATCACCCGGTCCGGCACCGTGCTCGATGAGCACCCGTGCCAGCTGCGACGAGCGGCGATCCAGCACGTGGTAGGCGATTTCGTCGCCGTCCACCAGTAGCGCGGGCGCCTCGGGATCGGCCTCGACGACCTCGGCGAGCACCTTCGACACCGTGCGCGCACCCACCCGGCCCGCCGGTTCCGGCGCGGGAACCGTTGCGGCGATTCCGGATTCGACCAGCAGGCGCGCGCGCTCACCGGCGTCGAGGATATCGATATCGCCGACCAGTCCGGCCGGATCGCCGACCAGCGCGTCCAGCACCCGGATCAGCCTGGTGGACAGGGTTTCCACCTCGTCCGCGGTGAACCGGCTGAGCAGGTACTCGAGGGTGAACTCGAGCGTGGACTCCGCGGTCACCTGCAGGGTCAGCGGGTAGTGCGTCGCACTGTCGACGCCGACATCGGTCACCGACATGCCGTCGATCGAACTCGCGGCGGCAATCGCCTCGCGATCGATCGGATACGACTCGAACACCAGCAGCGTGTCGAACTGCGAGGCGATTCCGGCGGCGCGCTGGATATCGGCGAGTCCGACGTAGTGGTGGTCGAGCAGTTCGGTCTGGTCGCGCTGCAACCGCTTCAGCTGATCGTCGATGGTCGCGCGGTCATCGATGCGCACCCGGACCGGGAGCGTATTGATGAACAGACCCACCATCGATTCCACACCGGTCAGCTCGGCGGGCCGACCGGAGACCGTGGCGCCGAACACCACATCGGCGCGGCCGGTGAGCCTGCCGAGCAGAATGCCCCAGGCCGCCTGCACCAGGGTGTTCACCGTGATGCCGAGTTCGGCGCAGTGCTTGGTGAGCTGGCGGGTGCGGTCGGCATTGATCTCGGTGACCAGCTTGCCGGTCTCGTAGGTCTCGACCGTCCGTGCGGGCGTCGCCAATTCGGTCGGCTCGGTCGCACCCTCGAAGGCCTCGGCCCAGATCCGCAGCGACGCGTCCTGGTCACGGGTGGCGAGCCAGTCCAGGAAGTCGCGGTAGGAGGAGACCTGCGGCAGCGCCGACTGATCGCCACGAGTCGCGTAGAGCACCAGCAGATCCCGCATGAGCAGCGGCATCGACCAGCCGTCGAGCAGCACGTGGTGCGTGGTGATCGCCAGCGACCAGTCCTGCGCCGCGGTGCGGAACAGCGTGTAGCGCACCAGCGGCGGCGCGGACATATCGAAGCGCTCCGCATGATCCGCCTCGATCCGCCGCCGCAGTTCCTCGGCCCGCTCCGCCTCCGGCAGGTCGGTGAGATCCACGACGCGCCACGGCACTTCGAGCCGGTCGAGCACGACCTGCCTGGCCTGACCGGTGGAGTCGGTGACGAAGGCGGTGCGCAGGTTCGGGTACCGATCCAGGATCGCCTGTGCGGCCGCGTGCAGCCGCTGCACATCGACCGTTCCGGCGAGCTGCACCACCGCCTGCATGGTGTAGACGTCGACGGTGGCCGTGGTCATCAGCGCGTGGAAGAGCAGACCGGACTGCAGCGGCGAGACAGGCCAAACATCACTCAGGCCGCTGTACGTCCGCTCCCACAGCTCGATATCGGACTGGCCGACTTCCACCAGCGGCAGATCCGACGGCGTATGACCACCGGCACCCGGTCGCTGCGCGTGGTTCGCCAGTGCGGTCAGGGCGGCGACCCACAGATCCGCCAACTCCTGCACCCGCTCCGGGGCGAGCAGGCCAACGGGGAACTCGAAGGTGGCCAGCAGGCGCGGACCGTCGTCCTCGTCGCCGACGGTGACGGTGATATCGACCGCACCGTTGGCGGGCATATCGGCGGGCCGCTCGGTCTTGATCACCGCGTCCTGATACCGGAAGCTCACCTGACCCACCTGCGGCAGGTGCAGAAGGCCGTGACCGGCGCCCTGATCCGGCACCGCGAGCAGTTGCTCCTTGACCGACTTGATGACGGCCCCGGCGGCAGTGCCACCGGCGAACGCATCGGCCAGGTCGAACTCGCCGAGTCCGAGCCGGACCGGGTAGGTGGCGGTGAAAGCACCAACGGTGCGCGACAATTCGGCATCGCGGACCGCGGCCCGCCCATCGCCGTCGAGCCGGATCAGCACATCCGATCCGTGCTGTACACCGCGCCAGCGCACCAGCGCCATGGCCAATGCCGACAACAGCCCATCCGGAACACTGCCGTGGAACCGCGCCGGAACGGTGCTGAGCACGGCCTCGGAGACCGCCGCCGGCACCTCGACCCGGACCCGCCGCACCGAGGCGACGGTGTCCAGCGCCGGATCGAATGTCCGCGCACCGAGCAGCGGATCCGGCGTGGCCGAGACCGCGTGCCAGAACGGCAGTTCGGCGGTACGGGTGCTCGCCTCGTCGGTCAGGCCGTATGCCCAGCGCCGCAGCGAGGTGCCGACCTCCGGCAGGGTGACCGGCTCGGCCGCGACCAGGTCGATCAGATCCGAGGTCACGATGGCGATGGACTTCGGATCGGCCGCGAAGGCGTGCACCACGACCAGCAGGAAGTCGCCGCCGTCGAACTTGTTCGCGGTGACGCGCACGAACTGGGCCAGCACACCGTTCGCCGGATCGAGGCGATCGGCCGCGGCGGCGCGTTCGTTGTCGGCGAGCCGCATGAGCTCGTCGTGGCCGTAGTCGTCGTCCAGGATGGCGTCGGCCGAAACCTCGTGCACCAGCGTGTCGATATCGACGGCGCCGCGCTCGAGCGCCTCGAACGTCGCGCCCTCGCCGACCTGGCGCAGTCGCGTGCGCAGGGCGTCGTGCCGGTCGACCAGCGTGGCGATCGCCGCGCGCAGTCGGTCACGATCGAGTTCGGTCGGCAGGGCCACCGTCGCCTCGTGCGAGAAGCGCTGGTAGGAGGCGCCGTTCGCCAGCACCGCCGCGATGCTCGGCGGCAGCGGGATCTCGCCGACTCCGCCACCGGGCAGCTCCGCCATCCTCGGCTGCCGCAGATCGGCGGTCGAGCTGGCGATCGCGGCGAGTCCGGCGACGCTGCGCTGGTCGAAGACGTCGCGCACGGAGAACACCACGCCGAGCGCCTTCGCCCGCGATACCAGCTGGATCGACAGGATGCTGTTGCCGCCGAGGGCGAAGAAGTCGTCATCGGCACCGATCCGCTCGATACCGAGCACATCGGCGAACACACCGGCCACGATCTGCTCGACCGGGGTAACCGGTGCGCGGAACGCCGCATGTTCGAAGGTGGGCTGCGGCAGCGCATTTCGATCGAGCTTGCCGTTCGCATTGAGCGGCAGGGCTTCCAGCGCCAGGAAGGCGCTCGGCACCATGTACGACGGCAGCTCGGCCGCCAGCGCCGACTGCAGTGCGCGCTTGTCGAGTTCGCCCGTGGTCGGGACGACATAGGCGACGAGGCGGTCACCGAGCGCCGGATCGGTATGCGCGAGTACCGCGGCCGAGGTGATCGAGGTCTGCCGCAGCAGGGCCGCCTCGATCTCGCCGAGTTCGATGCGGAAGCCGCGGATCTTCACCTGGAAGTCGGTGCGGCCGCGGTACTCCAGCTCACCGTCGGCATTCCAGGCCACCAGGTCACCCGTGCGGTACATGCGGGTGCCGGGTTCGAACGGGTTGGCCACGAATCGCTCCGCGGTCAGATCGGCGCGTCCGAAGTAGCCGCGCGCCAATTGCGCACCGGCCAAGTACAACTCACCCGAAACACCCACCGGCACCGGCCGCAGACGCGAATCCAGCACGTAGACACGGCTGTTCCACTCCGGCGCACCGATCGACACCGACACCGAATCCGCATCGGTCACCTCATGGTTGGTGATCGAGACCGCGGCCTCGGTCGGGCCGTAGAGGTTGAACAGGGTGGCGCCGTTCGACTTGCGGAACCGCTGTGCGGTCGCGGCGGGCAGCGCCTCACCGATCGCCAGCACCCGGCGCAGCGACTCGGGCAGATGTCCGTCCGATTCGGTCAGCAGAGCGTCCAGCATCGACGGCACCACATGCAGCGTGGTGACACCGGTATCGCGCATGAGGGTGTTGAGGTAGGTCGGATCGCGATGTCCGTCGGCGGTCGCGATGACCAGTCGGCCACCGGACACCGCCGCCGACCAGAACTCCCACACCGAAAGGTCGAAGGTCGCGGCCGTCTTCAGCAGCACCGCGTCCTCGGCGCCGAGGCCGAATTCGCTGGTCTTCCACTGCAACTGGTTGGCGATCGCGCCGTGCGGCAGTGCCACACCCTTCGGCTGGCCGGTCGAACCCGAGGTGAAGATCACGTAGGCGGTATTCGCGGCGGTCAGCGTGCCGAGTCGTTCGGCCGCGGATACCGGCGCATCCGAGTACGGCGACAGGTCGAGTTCATCGATGGCCACGGAATCGACGGTCGCGGAGGTGAAGCCCTCGCGACCGGTGGTGAGCACACAGACCGGACCGGCGGTGCCGAGGATGTACTCGACACGGTCGGCGGGCTGATCGGGATCGACGGGCACATATGCCGCACCGGCCTTCGCCACCGCGTACATCGCGACGACCAGGTCCACCGACCGGCGGATCGCCAGCGCGACCCGATCCTCCGACCCGACGCCACGCTCGATCAGGTAGCGCGCGAGTCGATTCACATGCGAATCGAGTTCGGCATACGTCAGCCTGAGCTTGCCGCCGGTGGGCACGTCCGCGACCACCGCGATCGCCTCCGGCGTCGCGGCCACGGTCGCATCGAGCAGCGATACCAGCGTCGCGGTCGTATCGACCTCGTGCGCGGTGTCGTTCCACTGCGTGAGGA
Source organism: Nocardia nepalensis (assembly GCF_048910785.1). Lineage (NCBI taxonomy): Bacteria > Bacillati > Actinomycetota > Actinomycetes > Mycobacteriales > Nocardiaceae > Nocardia > Nocardia nepalensis. The sequence continues at coordinate 1,131,350 of NZ_JBKBET010000020.1, forward strand.
TCCGTGTGCTCTCCTGCGGCGCCAGCAGATCGATCTCGCCGACCGGCCGGGTGACATCGGCGACGACCGCGTCCAGCACCCGCAGGAACCGGTCCGCGAAGCCCTGCACCGTCGCCTCGTCGAACAGGTCGATGGCATAACCGAATTCGGTGACGATCTCGGCCGGGGTGCCGTCGTCGTTGTAGCGGTCGTACAGCGTGACGTGCAGATCGGTCTTGGCCAGCTGCGAATCGAAGTTCACCGCGCTCACCGAGAGGCCGGGCAGCGTGAAGGTGGTCTCGGCCAGGTTCTGGAACGAAAGGCCGACCTGGAACAGCGGGTTGCGCGCCGTGGAACGCTCCGGGTTCAGCACCTCGACCAGTCGCTCGAACGGCACGTCGGCGTTCGCGAACGCCTCGAGGTCCCGTTCGCGCACATCGGCGAGCAGATCGGCGAAGGTGTCGCCGGGCTGCACCCGGGTCCGGAAGACCAGGGTGTTGACGAACATGCCGATCAGATCGTCGAGTTCGCGCTCACCGCGACCCGCGATCGGGGTGCCGACCGCAATATCGTCGGTTCCCGACAGCCGGGCCAGCAGCACCGCGAGCGCGGCGTGCACGACCATGAACAGCGAGGCGTTATTGGCCCGCGCCAATTCGTGCAGGCGTGCGTGCTTTTCCGGCGCGATCTCGAAGCGGATAGCTTTGCCTTGGAAGCTTTGCGCCGGCGGACGCGGCCGGTCGGCGGGCAGCTCCAGCTGATCGGGCAGACCCGCGAGCGCGGACTGCCAGTAGGCGACCTGCTGTGCGGCAAGCGATTCCGGATCGTCCTCGGATCCGAGCACCGACCGCTGCCACAGCGCGTAGTCGGCGTACTGCACCGGCAGCGGCTGCCACTGCGGGATCTCCCCTTGTGCCCGAGCCACATACGCCGCCATGACATCGCGGGCCAGCGGACCCATAGACGAACCATCGGCCGCGACATGGTGCACCGTGAACGCCAGCACGTGATCGTGCTCGGCGATCCGGAACAGCGCCACCTTCAGCGGCACCTGCATGGTGACATCGAAGGTGGTGAGCGCGAATGCGATGACCGTGCGGACCAGATCCGACTCGTCGATATCGGTGACGGTCAGCCGCGGCACGGCCTGGTCGGCGGGCAGGATCACCTGGTGCGGGCCGCTGGCCGAGCTCGGGTAGGTGGTCCGCAGCACCTCATGCCGCGCGAAGACGTCACCGAGCGCCTGCTCCATTGCCGCCACGTCCAGCGCACCGGACAACCGCACCGCGAGCGGGATGTTGTCCACCGCCGAGGTGGCGGTATCGAACTGGTTGAGGAACCAGTACCGCTGCTGTGCGGGCGAGAGCGGAATCCGGGCCGGACGCTCCCCCGCGATCAGGCGCGGCCTGGTGCGGCCGGATCCGGCATTGTGCTCCGCCTTGGCCGCCAGCGCGGCGACCGTCGAGGCCTCGAACAGGTCGCGCACGGCGAGCTGGGTGTCCAGTGCGGCGCCGATGCGGGCGGTCACCTGGGTGGCCAGCAGCGAGTTGCCGCCGAGTTCGAAGAAGTCGTCGTCCAGGCCGACCCGGGCGATGCCGAGCACGTCGCAGTAGACGCTCGCCACGATCTCCTCGATCGGAGTCGATGGCGCGCGGAACACCTTTGCCTCGAAGACGGGGGCGGGCAATGCCTTTCGATCGAGCTTGCCGGAGGCGTTGAGCGGGAACGCATCCAGCACCACGAACGCCGTCGGCACCATGTAGGCGGGCAGATCGGTCGCGAGTTCGGCGCGCACCGCGTCGATATCGATCGAACGGTCCACCGCGGCGATCACATACCCGACCAGCTGATCGCCGAGGCGATCGTCGGAGCGGACCACCACGGCCGCCTGCGCGATCGTCTCCAGCGCGGTCAGCGCGGATTCGATCTCACCGAGTTCGATGCGCAGACCGCGCAGCTTGACCTGGAAGTCGGTGCGGCCCAAGTACTCCAGCTCGCCATTCGCCGTCCAGGTGACCAGGTCACCGGTGCGGTACATGCGCTCGCCGGTGCCGAACGGGTTGGCCACGAAGCGATCCGCGGTCAGATCCGGGCGCGCCACATAGCCGCGTGCCAGCTGATCGCCCGCGAGGTAGAGCTCACCCGCGACACCGACCGGAACCGGGTGCAGGCGCGAATCCAGCACGTACACCTGGGTATTGAAGACCGGGGCGCCGATCGGCACCGAGACCGTATCGGCGTCGACTACCTCGTGATAGGTGACGTCGACCGCGGCCTCGGTCGGGCCGTACAGGTTGTGCAGCCAGACACCGGTCAGCTCGCGCAACCGCTGTGCGGTCACGGCGGGCAGCGCCTCACCCGAGGCGAAAACATTGCGCAGGTCGAAGCATTCGCCCGCCCGGTCGTCGGCCACGAAGACCGAGAGCATGGACGGCACGAAGTGCACCGTGGTGACCTGCTCCTCGGCGATGATCCGCACCAGGTACGCCGGATCGCGATGCCCGTCGGGCTTGGCGATGACCAGGCGCGCACCGACCTGCAGCGGCCACCAGAATTCCCATACCGACACGTCGAAGGTGGCGGGGGTCTTCTGCAACACCACATCGCCGCGATCCAGGCCGTATTCGGACTGCATCCACACCAGGCGGTTGACGATCGCGGCGTGGCTGACGGCGACACCCTTCGGGCGACCGGTCGAACCGGAGGTGAAGATCACGTACGCGGTATTCGAAGGGCGCAGTGGCGCAATGCGTTCCGCATCGGTCACCGGCTCGTCGGAGTACTCCGAAAGATCCAGCGCCGCGATATCGAGCGCCGTCGTCGTGCCCGTGTCGAATTCGTCGGCGGCGGTGGTCAGCACGCAGACCGGGTTCGCGGTGTCGAGCACGTACCGGCTGCGCTCGGCCGGGTGATCCGGATCCAGCGGCACGTAAGCGCCACCGGCGACGCTCACCGCGTACATGCCGATCACCAGCTCGAAGGACCGGCGCATGCCGAGTGCGACCATCGAATCCGGTCCGACGCCCAGCGAGATCAGGTGTCGCGCGAGTCGGTTGACCCGCGCGGTGAACTTGCCGTAGGAGAGATTCGTCCCCTCGAAGGTGAGCGCGGTCGCCTTCGGGCTCTTGGCGGCCTGCTCCTGGAACATCGAGACCAGGGTGGCTTCGGCATCGACCACATGCGCCGTGTCGTTCCAGGTCTCGAGCACCTTCGTGCGCTCGGCGGCGTCGAGCAGGTCGACGTCACCGACCGCGACGGCCGGATCCGCGACGACCGCCTGCAGCAGGCGGATCAGTCGCCGCGCGACACCGGCGATGGTGCGGGCGTCGAACATATCCGTCGCATAGGCGAATTCGGCGGTCATGCCGTCGGCATTTCCGGCCGCGTCGAGCCGGTCCGCGAGGTTCAGGTGCAGATCGAACTTCGCGGTCACCACGTCGAGCGGGACACCGGCCACCTCGAGGCCGGGCAGTTCGAAGGAGGCCTCGCCGGTGTTCTGGAACGACAGCATCACCTGGAACAGCGGATGCCGCGCCTGCGAACGGGCCGGGTTGAGGATGTCGACGAGTCGCTCGAACGGCAGGTCGGCGTGGCCGAAGGCGGCCAGATCGGTTTCGCGGGCCCGCGCGACCAGCTCGATGAAGGACGCACCGGCGTCGACCGGGGTACGCAGCACCAGCGTGTTGACGAACATGCCGATCGCGTCGTCGAGCACGGCCTCGCCGCGACCGGCGACCGCGGTGCCGATGGCGATGTCATCGCTGCCGGACAGGCGCGCCAGCAGTGCCGCGAAGGCCGCGTGGACGACCATGAACAGGCTCGCGCCCTGGGTGCGGGCCAGTGCGTTGAGCTCGGTCAGCAGCTCCGCGTCGATGCCGAATTCGTAGACGTCACCGCGGTTGGACGCGACGGCCGGACGCGAACGGTCCGACGGCAGGTCCAGCTGATCGGGCAGCCCGGCCAGGCTCTCGGACCAGTACGCGACCTGCTGGCCGATCAGCGAGGCCGGATCGTCCTCGGAGCCGAGTGTTTCGCGCTGCCACAGCGCGAAATCGGCGTACTGCACCGGCAGCGGCGCCCAGGCGGGCGATTCGCCGCGGTTGCGGGCCGCGTAGGCGACCATCACATCGCGGGCCAGCGGACGCACCGACCAGCCGTCACCGGAGATGTGGTGCACCACGAAGACGAGCACGTGGATTTCAGTCGATGAGCCGTCCGTGCTTTCTGGTCGCTGCGCAGGCTCCGCTCCCGCCGGCGCCGCGAGCCGGAACAGCTTGGCGCGCACCGGAACCTCGGCGGTGACATCGAAGCCGGTCAGCACCAGCTCGCTGATGCGATCGCGAATATCGGTCTCCGGCACCTCGATCGGGGTCAGGTCGAGGTGGACCTGACCGGCGGGCAGCACGACCTGCACGCCCTGACCGTCGGCGGTCTCCGGATAGACCGTGCGCAGCACCTCGTGCCGGTCCACCACATCGGCGACGGCCAACCGCAGCGCATCGGTGTCGAGTGCGCCGGTGAGCCGGACCGCCAGCGGGATGTTGTTGACGGCGGTCTGGTTGTCGAAGCGGTTGAGGAACCACATCCGCTGCTGGGCCAGCGACAGCGGAATCTGTTCCGGCCGTGGTCCGGCCACCAGTTCGCGGCGACCGCCGGTGCCCTGCTGGGCCTCCATCCGCGCGGCGAGCGCGGCCACATTCGGCGCCTCGAACAGCAGCCGCACCGGAATGCGGGTGTCGAGTGCGGCGCCGAGGCGGGCCACCACCTGGGTGGCGATCAGCGAGTTGCCGCCGAGGTCGAAGAAGTCGTCGTCGAGACCGACCGGACGCGCGCCGTCCTCGGTCGACAGACCCAGCACCTCGGCGAAGGTATCGGCCACGATCTCTTCGATCGGGGTCGACGGCGCACGGAATTCCCGTGCCTCGAAGGTGGGTTCGGGCAGCGCGCGGCGATCGAGCTTGCCGTTCGGGTTCAACGGCATGGCATCGAGCACCATCAGCGCCGCGGGCACCATGTACGACGGCAGCAGCGCGACCAGGTGCGTGCGCAATTCGTCGACATCGACCGTGGCGCCCGACGCGGGCACGACGTAGCCGACCAGCTGATCGCCGGTACGGGCATCCGAACGCACCAGCGCGACGGCCTGGGCCACCGAATCGTGTGCGGTCAGGGCGGTTTCGATCTCACCGAGCTCGATGCGCAGACCACGCAGCTTCACCTGGAAGTCGGTGCGGCCGAGGTAGTCGATGGCACCGTCGGCCGCCCGGGCGACCAGGTCACCGGTGCGGTACATGCGTGCGCCCGGCGCCCCGAACGGGTTGGCCACGAAGCGATCCGCGGTCAGATCGGTACGGCCGAAGTAGCCGCGGGCCAGCTGCGCACCGGCCAGGTACAACTCGCCCGCCACACCCGGCGGCACCGGGTGCAGACGCGAATCCAGCACGTAGGCCTGCGAATTCCATACCGGCAGACCGATCGGCACCGCACCGTCGACCTTTTCGGCGACGGGGCCGTGGGTGGCGTGGACGGTGAATTCCGTGGGGCCATACAGGTTGTAGAGCTCGGCGGAGCTGACCCGGCGGATGGCGGTCGCGGCATCGGCGGTGAACGCCTCACCCGCGACGAGCAGTGCGCGCAGCGAGGCGAGGGCGGCGCTGCCGGCGGCCGCGTCGACACTGCCCGCGAACACGCTCAGCATCGAGGGCACGAACGAGGTCATGGTGACCCGTTCGGCCGCGATCACATCGGCCAGGTACTGCGGGTCACGGTGGCCATCGGGGCTTGCCACCACGATCCGGCCACCGGTGCTCAGCGGGCCGAACAGCTCCCACACCGACACATCGAACGTCGCCGGGGTCTTGAACAGCACCACATCATCGGCGCCGATGCCGTATTCGCCGGTGATCCAGCGGACCTGGTTGACGACCGCCGCGTGCGGCACCGCCACACCCTTCGGCCGGCCGGTCGAACCGGACGTAAAGATCACGTACGCCGGGTTGCTCGGCCGCAGCGGTGCGGTCCGCTCGGCATCGGTGACCGGCTCGTCCGAGTACTCGGACAGATCCAGCTCATCGATGACGAGTGTGGGCAGACCGGTGCCGTCGAAGTCGTCGCGCGAGGTGGTCAGTACGCAGACCGGCGCGGCCGAATCGAGCACATAGCCGATGCGCTCCGCGGGCTGATCGAGGTCCAGCGGCACATATCCGCCACCCGCCTCGTGCACCGCGTAGGCCGCGACCACCAGGTCGACGGAGCGTCGAAGACCAAGGGCCACCAGGCTTTCCGGGCCGACACCGGCCGCGATGAGGCGGCGCGCCAGCCGGTGCACGCGGGCACCGAATTCGGCATACGTGAGCGAAGCGCCCGTTGCCGGATCCACGATCGCGACCGCGTCCGGTGTGGCCGCCGCCTGCCTGGCGAACTCGTCGACCAGCGTGGTCACCGCGGCCAGGTCACGCTCGGTGTCGTTCCAACCACGCAGCGCCAGTTCGGCTTCCCGCTCGTCGAGCAAGTCGATATCGCCGATCGCCCGATCCGGTTCGGCCGCGACGGCTTGCAACAGCCGGTTGAACCGCTGCCCGAACTCCGCCATGGTGTCGGCGTCGAACAGGTCGGTGGCGTAGATCAATTCGGCGGTGATGCCCGAGGGTGCGACCGTGGTGGAGGAACCGGCGCCGTTGGCGGTGCTGGTCGGGGTCGCGGTCTGCTCCGACAGCACCATCTGCAGGTCGAACTTGGCCACATCGATCGGCAGTTCGACGCCGCTGACGGTGAGTCCGGGCAGTTCCAGGCTGTTCTGGCCGGTGTTCTGGAACGAGAGCATCACCTGGAACAGCGGATGCCGCGCCTGCGAACGGGCCGGGTTCAGGATCTCCACCAGCCGCTCGAACGGCAGGTCCGCATGTCCGAACGCACCGATATCGATGCCGCGCACGGTGTGCAGCAGATCGGCGAAGCTGGCGTCACCGTCGATCGGGGTGCGCAGCACCAGGGTGTTGACGAACATGCCGATGAGGTCGTCGAGCGCGCGTTCACCACGCCCCGCGATCGGGGTGCCGATCGCGATATCTTCCTCGCCGGAGAGCCGGGACAGCAGGACGGCCAGCGCGGTGTGCGCGACCATGAACAGCGTCGCGCCCCTGGTCCGGGCCAGTTCGGTGAGCTTGCCGTGGGTTTCGGCATCGATCTCGAAGACGTGGGTCGCACCGCGACCCGACGCCACCGCCGGACGCGGCCGGTCGGCGGGCAGGTCGAGCTGTTCGGGCAGGCCGCGCAGGGTCTTCGACCAGAACTCGATCTGCCCGGAGACCACCGATTCCGGATCGGTTTCGGTGCCGAGCACCGCGCGCTGCCACAGCGCGAAGTCCGCGTACTGCACCTCGAGCGGCCGCCACGCGGGCTCGCCGCCGTCGACGCGCGCGGCATAGGCGGTCATCACGTCGCGGGTGAGCGGACCCATCGAGAAGCCGTCGGCCGAAATGTGGTGCACCACAAGGGCCAACACATGTTCGGTCGGGCTGATCTCGAACAGCCGTGCCCGGAACGGGACCTCCGCGGTGACATCGAAGCCGGTCAGGATGACCTCCGCGATGCGCTGCGGCAGTTCGGCTTCGGTGACATCGATCGGCGTCAGATCCGGGATCACCCGGCCGGTGGAGACGGTCTGCTGGTAGGCGGTGCCGTCGAACTCCGGGTAGTAGGTGCGCAGCGATTCGTGGCGGGCCAGCACATCGGCGACCGCGATCTGCAGCGCCTGCCGGTCCAGCAGACCCGACAGCCGCACCGCGGCCGGGATATTGTCCACGGCCGATTCCGGATCGAACCGGTTGAGGAACCACATGCGCTGCTGCGCCAGCGACAGCGGCACCCGCTCGGGGCGCGGCTGCGGCACCAGGGCCGTGCGCGCACCGGCGCCGGCCCGAGACTCCGCGCGCGCCGCGAGCGCGGCCACCGAGGACGCCTCGAACAGTTCGCGGACACCGAGATCGGTATCCAGCGCGGCCGAGAGCCGGGCGGCGACCTGGGTGGCGCTCAGCGAGTTGCCGCCGAGCGCGAAGAAGTCGTCGTCCAGGCCGACCCGCTCCAAACCGAGCACATCGGCATAGGTGGCGGCGATGATCTCCTCGACCGGTGTGGTCGGGGCGCGGAATACCGCGGCCTCGAATACCGGTGCGGGCAGCGCCTTGCGGTCCAGCTTGCCGGAGGCGTTGAGCGGGAATTCGTCGAGCACGATGACGACCGAGGGCACCATGTAGGCGGGCAGCTGCCGCGCCAGATCCTCGCGCAGGGTCTCGATATCCAGCCGAAGGTTCGGCGTCGCGATGACATACGCGACGAGCTGATCGCCGGTGTGCTGATCACCGCGCACCACGACGACGGCCTGGGCGACCTCGTCCAGCGCGGTGAGCGCCTGCTCGATCTCGCCGAGTTCGATGCGCAGACCGCGCAGCTTCACCTGGAAGTCGGTGCGGCCCAGGTACTCCAGCTCGCCATCGGCGGTCCAGGAAACCAGGTCGCCGGTGCGGTACATGCGCGCACCGGCGGCGCCGAACAGGTTGGCCACGAACCGATCGCTGGTCAGATCCGGGCGTGCGACATAGCCGCGCGCCAGCTGGGCGCCCGCGAGGTACAGCTCACCCGCGACACCGACCGGCACCGGACGCAACCGCGAATCCAGAACGTAAACCTGGGTATTGAAGACCGGCGCACCGATCGGCACGGTGTCGGTATCGGTCGCGACCACCTCGTGGAAGGTGACGTCGACCGCGGCCTCGGTCGGACCGTACAGGTTGTGCAGCGCCGCACCGGTCAACTCGCGCAGGCGATGCGCCGGCTTGGGCGGCAGCGCCTCACCGGAGGCGAAGACCAGCCGCAGCGAATCACACCGTCCCGCGGCGGCATCGGCCACGAACACCGACAGCATGGACGGCACGAAGTGGGTGACGGTGACCCGCTCGGCGGTGATGATCTCGGCGAGGTAGGCCGGATCGCGATGCCCGTCGGGCTTCGCGATGACCAGGCGCGCACCGATCTGCAACGGCCAGAAGAACTCCCACACCGACACGTCGAAGGTCGCCGGCGTCTTCTGCAGTACGGCGTCGGCGCCGGTCAGCCCGTAGGCCGACTGCATCCACACCAGGCGGTTGACGATCGCGTCATGGCTGACCGCCACACCCTTCGGGCGGCCGGTCGAACCCGAGGTGAAGATCACGTAGGCGGTATTCGACGGACGCAGCGGCGCACGGCGTTCCGCGTCGGTGACCGGCTCGTCCGGCAACCCGAACAGGTCGAGCAGATCGATGCGCACCTGGGCGGTATCGATCTTCAGATCGTCGCCGGAGGTCAGCACGCAGACCGGATCGGCCGTGGCGAGAATGTATTCCGTGCGCTCGGCCGGATGATCCGGATCCAGCGGCACGTACGCACCACCGGCAACGGTCACCGCGTACATGCCGACCACCAGGTCGATGGAGCGCCGCATGCCGAGGGCCACATACGATTCCGGGCCGACGCCGCGTTCGATGAGCCAGCGCGCCAGGCTGTAGACGCGGGCGCCGAATTCGGCGTAGGTCAGACTCGTGCCCTCGTACGTCAGCGCGGTCGCGTCCGGGGTCGCGGCGAGCTGGGCCTCGAACATCGAGACCAGGGTGGCCGCCTCGTCGACCCCATGTGCGGTGTCGTTCCAGTCGGACACCACGAGCTCGCGCTCGGCGGTATCGAGCAGTTCGATATCACCGACGGCCACCGTGGGTTCGGTGGTGATCGCGGTCAGCACCCGGACCAGTCGATCGGCGATGCGGCGCACCGTCTGCTCGTCGAACAGGTCGCGCAGATAGCCCGCGCGGATCCGCAGCTGGGTGTCCAGCTGCGCGATCAGGGTCAGCGGGTAGTGCGTGGCGTCGGCGGCCTCCATATCGACGACCGCCATGCCATCGATATCGGCGGCCTGCGCCCGGATGCCATCGGCGTCGACGGGGTAGGACTCGAAGACCACCAGCGTGTCGAACAACCCGCCGATGCCAGCGGCGGACTGGATATCGGCCAGACCGACGTAGTGGTGATCGAGCAGATCCGCCTGCTCCACCTGGGTCCGGGTCAGCAACTGCTCCGCCGACTCCGACGGATCGAAGCGCACCCGCACCGGGACGGTGTTGATGAACAGGCCGACCATCGACTCGACACCGGACAGCTGTGCCGGACGACCGGACACCGTGGTACCGAACAGCACATCGTCGCGGCTGGTCATCCGGCCGATCAGAATGCCCCAGGCGACCTGCAGCACGGTATTCGGCGTGACACCGAGCGAGGCGGCCAGTGCGGTGAGTCGCGCGGTCGCCCGCTCGTCCAGGTCGAAGAAGTATTCGCCGGACAGCGAGGTGATTTCGCGGCTGGCGTCCGGACGCGACAACAGCGTGGGTTCGCTGACACCACGCAGCGCGTCGGTCCACGCGGCCACCGAGGCCGCATGATCCTGCTGCCTGGTCCATTCCAGGAAGTGCCGGTAGGAACGCACCGCGGGCAGCACATTGGCGTCGGCGTGGGTCGCGTAGAGCACCAGCAGATCCCGCATGAGCAGCGGCATGGACCAGCCGTCGAGCAGGATGTGGTGGTTGGCGACCACGAACTGCCAACGGTCCTGCGCCACTTGGATCAGCGTGAACCGGATCAGCGGCGGCGCGGTCAGATCGAAGCGCTGGGTGCGGTCCGCGGCGATGATGTCGGCGCCGTCGCCGGATTCGATCCGGTCGTGTTCGGCCCAGGCGACGCGGACGCTGTCGAGGACCACCTGCACCGGGTTGCCGTCGTTATCGGTGACGAATGCGGTGCGCAGGTTCTCGTAGCGATCCACCAGAGCCTGTGCGGCCGAACGCAATCGGGTCGGATCCACCCGGCCGGTGAGCGTCAGCACGGCCTGCGCGGTGTAGACGTCCACCGAGGTGGCGGCCAGGCGCGCGTGGAACAGCAGGCCCGCCTGCAGCGCCGACAGCGGCCAGACATCGGCCAGCGCCGGGAAGCGCTGCTCCCAGTTGTCGATATCGCGCTGAGTCGAGCGCACCAGGGCGAAGTCCGACGGCGTGTGCCCGCCCGCATTGTTCGAATTGGCGTGCCGGGCAACCGCTTCCAGTGCGGTGGTCCACAGCTCGCCGAATTCGCGGACCTGTGCGGCATCGAGCAGCGTGGTCGGGTAGCCGATATTCGCGGTCAGCTTGTCGCCGACCACGATGGCATTGATATCCAGCGGGGCCATCGCGGGCATATCCGCGTCGTAGGCGCCGCCGAGCGCACCCAGTTCCGCGGCCGGGATCCAGCCGAACCCGCGCAGCGCCTCGGGCACATCGCCCTCGGAGACGCGGCCCAGGTAGTTGAAGCTCACCTGGCCCGGCTGGTCGGCGGGCAGTTCGGTGGCGGTCGCCGCGTTCATGTAGCGCAGCAGGCCGTAACCGATGCCCTTATCCGGCACCGCGAGCAGCTGCTCCTTGACAGCCTTGACGGCCTTGCCGAGCGCCGGGCCGCCGGTCAGCGCGGCATCGATATCGATGCCGGACAGGTCGAAGCGGACCGGGAAGATCGCGGTGAACCAGCCGACGGTGCGCGAGAGGTCCGCGCCGGGCACGATGTCCTCTTCGCGGCCGTGGCCTTCCAGGCGGATCAGCAACGCGTCATCGGCGCGGCTGGTGGTGCGGCGGGCCCGCCACTTCGCCGTCGCCAGTGCGAGCGCGGTGAGCAGACCGTCGTTGACGCCGCCGTGGAACAGCGCGGGCACGGTGGTCAACAGTGCCTTGGTGACCTCGGCGGACACCTCGACCTGAAGCTTCTCGATGACACCGGAGGTATCCACGGTCGGATCCATCGGCCGGTCGGTCAGCAGCGGATCCGCGGTTGCGACCACCGAACGCCAGTAATCGAGTTCGGCGACGCGCTCGGTGCTTTCGGCCTCGCGCTGCAATGCGTCCGCCCAGGCACGCATCGAGGTAGCGGGCGCGACGAGCTGCGGTTCCTGCCCCGCGGTGAGCTGGCCCCAGGCGGTGACGAAGTCCGGCACCAGGATGCGCCAGGAAACACCGTCCACGACAAGGTGATGCGCGGCCACGATGAGTCGGCCGCCGCGGCTGCCGTCCGAGGGCTCCAGCCAGACGAACCGAACCACCACGCCCGCAGCCGGATCCAGCAGATCCAGCGAGGCATCCAGTGCGGCGGAGGCGATTTCGACCAGTCCGGCCTCGTCCACGCCCGCGTCGAACTCGGTGCGGTCGATCAGCGCGTCCACATCGATGGTGCCCGGTGCGGCGGTGTCGACGACCCAGTCGTCGCCGTCGCGATACAGCCGCGCCCGCAGCATGTCGTGGCGATCGATCACCGCGCCAACGGTTTTGGCGATGCCAGCGCGGTCGATGCCGACCGGCAGCTCCAGCGCCATGGTCTGGTTGAACCGGCCGAACGAGCCATCGCGCTCGGCCATGAACCGGATCACCGGGGTCAGCGGCATGGCGCCGATGCCGCCACCGGGCAGCTCGGCCAGTGCCGCGATGCTGGATTCGGTGCTGTCCGCCGTCTCGGCGACCGCGGCGAGTCCGGCCACCGTGCGCTGTTCGAAGACGTGGCGCGGGGTGAAGACCACACCGCGCGCCTTGGCACGCGACACGAGCTGAATGGAGACAATACTGTCGCCGCCGAGCGCGAAGAACGAATCGTCGACGCCGACGCGGTCGACGCCGAGCACCTCGGCGAAGACCTCGGCAATGGTGTGCTCGATCGGCGTGCGCGGCGCGCGGAAGACGACCTCGGTCGCGAATACCGGCTCCGGCAACGCCTTCCGGTCCAGCTTGCCGACCGGGGTCAGCGGGATGTGGTCGATCACCATCACCGACGACGGCACCATGTAGGCGGGCAGGCGCTCCTCGACGTGCGCGGTCAGTTCGGCCACATCGATCGAATGTCCGTTCGCCGCAACCACATACGACACCAGCGAGGTCGCGCCCGCAGTGCTCTTGTGACCGACGGTGACGGCGAAGTCGACGGTCTCGTGCGAGGCCAGCGCCGCGTCGATCTCACCGAGTTCGATGCGGAAGCCGCGCACCTTGACCTGGAAGTCGGAGCGGCCGACGTACTCGACCTCACCGGTGTGGGTCCATCGGACCACGTCACCGGTGCGATACATGCGCGCGCCGTCGACATACGGGTTGGCAACGAAGCGCTCGGCGCTCAGCCCGGCGCGGGCGTGATAGCCACGGGCCAGCTGGATGCCCGACAGATACAGCTCACCCGCGACACCCACCGGCACCGGCCGCAGCTGGGCATCCAGGATCAGCGACTGCATACCGCGGATCGGCGCACCGATCACCACCGTGTCACCGGCCACCAGCGGATCGCTGATATTGGTCATGATGGTGGTCTCGGTCGGGCCGTAGCCGTTGTGGAACTTGCGGACGGACCCGTTCTCCAGCGGCACCGCCCACTTCGCGACCAGATCCGCCGGAACCGCCTCGCCACCGGCGACCAGCACCCGCAGCGAGTCCAGGCCGGTCGGGTCGAAGGTGGCCAGCGCGGCGGGCGTGATGAACGCGTGCGTGACCCGCTCGGCACGGATCAGCTCGGACAGTTCCTCACCGCCGTAGACGCCGGGCGGCGTCACCACCAGCGCGCCGCCCGCGCCGATCGCGAGCAGCAGCTCGAGCATCGAGGCATCGAAGCTCGGCGAGGCGAAATGCAGTGCGCGCGAACCGGAATCGAGGTCGTAGCGCACGATCTGCTCGACGCTGAAGTTCGCGAGACCCGCATGGGTGACCACCACGCCCTTGGGCACACCGGTCGAACCCGAGGTGTAGATGACGTAGGCCGGATGCGCCGGACGCAGCGGGCGCACCCGGTCGGCGTCGGTGATCGGGCCGCCGTCGAAGGCGTCCAGGTCGAGGTCTTCGAGCACCAGCCAGCGCGCCGATTCCGGCAGGCGGTCACGGACCGCCGCGACCGTGAGGCCGACGGGGGCTGTAACACTGAACTGCGTGGAATCGGTGACCATATGCGCGATGCGCTCGGCCGGGTAGTTCGGGTCGACGGGCACGAATGCCGCACCGGTCTTCGACACCGCCCAGGCGGCGAATACCGATTCCGCGGACCGCGGCACACCGACGGCGACCAGATCCTCGGTGCCGATACCTTCGGCAATGAGCAAGCGGGCCAGGCGGTTCGATCGCTCGTCGAGCTCACCGTAGGACACACGTGTCCCCTGGAACACGACGGCGGTCGCCTTCGGATCCATCGCGGCGGCCTCGGCCAGCAGTTCGGGCAGCGTGCGCGCGGGGACGGCCGCAGCGCCGGTGCGCGCGATGAGGTCCGCGCGCTCCTCGGCGTCGAGCACGTCGATCGCGCCGACGGTGATCGTCGGATCGGCGGCGATGGCCTCGAGCACGCGGCGCCAGCGCTGCGTGATCACGGCGGCGGTCGACTCGTCGAACAGCTCGGTGGCGTAAGTGAGCGCCAGCGTCATTGCGGTGGAATCGGTTTCCGACAGCGTGAACTGCAGGTCGAAGCGGGCGACGTTCTCCTCGAGGTCCAGTGCGGACACCGAGAGACCCGGCAGCTCCAGCGAGGTGCGATCGAGGTTCTGGAATGCGAGCATCACCTGGAACAGCGGGTTGCGCGCCTGCGAGCGTTCGGGCGCGAGCAGTTCCACGAGGCGTTCGAACGGCACGTCGGCATTGCCGAAGGCGTCCAGATCGCTCGCCCGCACCCGATCCAGCAGCGCGGTAAAGGATTCCGACTGATCGATGCCGGTGCGCAGCACCAGGGTGTTGACGAACATGCCGACGAGATCGTCGAGCGCCTGCTCACCGCGTCCCGCGATCGGCGAGCCGACGGCGATATCGTCGGTGCCCGAAAGCCGGGCCAGCAGCACCGTGAGCGCGCTGTGCATCACCATGAACAGCGACGCACCGCGTTGGCGCGCGATATCTTCCAGCGCCGCGATGAGTTCGGCGGGCAGTTCGGTCTGCAGGGTGGCACCGCGATGCGAGGCGATCGCGGGGCGCGGCCGGTCGGTGGGCAGCGGCAGTTCGTCCGGCACACCGTCGAGGGCGCGCTGCCAGTGCGCGACCTGACGCGCCATCAGCGATTCCGGATCGTCCTCGGAACCGAGGACTTCCCGCTGCCAGATGGCGAAGTCCGCGTACTGCACCGACAGCGGCGCCCAACCGGGCGCGGCGTCCTGGGTGCGCGCGGTGTAGGCGAGCATCACGTCGCGGGTCAGCGGGCCCATGGAGAAGCCGTCGGCCGCGATGTGGTGCACCACGACGACGAGCACATGCTCGGCTGTGTCGATCCTCCCCTGGTCGCTGCGCTCCTGCCCGCCGGTCCCCGCGGCGAACAGCCGGGTCCGCAGCGGAACCTGTTCGGACACATCGAATCCGGTGGTGACGAATTCGGTCACCGCCGCGGTCAGCTCGGCCGGATCGACCGAAACCGGCTGCAGGTCGAGCGCGATCGCGTCGGCGGGCACGATCACCTGCACCGGGGTGCCGCCGTGCTCCGGGTAGCGGGTGCGCAGCGATTCGTGCCTGCGCACCACATCCGCCACCGCCAACCGCAGCGCATCGGTGTCCAATGTGCCGGTCAGCCGGATGGCGATCGGCAGGTTGTAGGCCGCCGATGCGGTGTCGTACTTGTTCAGGAACCACATGCGCTGCTGTGCGAATGACAGCGGCACGAGTTCGTCGGCCTTGCGGGGCCGAGCCACGAGCCGGGCGCGCGCGGCGCCGTCGGCATGCGATTCCACCCGGGCCGCGAGCCCTTCCACGGTGGAGGCCTCGAACAGCGCGCGCACCGGGACCGTGGTGCCGAGCGCGGCGCCGATCCGGGACACCACCCTGGTCGCGATGAGCGAGTTGCCGCCGAGGTCGAAGAAGTCGTCGTCGACGCCGACCCGGGGCAGGTCGAGCACATCGGCGAAGATCGCGGCCACCGTCTCCTGCACCGGAGTCACCGGGGCGCGGAATGCCTTGGCCTGCACGGCGGGTGCGGGCAGCGCGCGACGATCCAGCTTGCCGTTGACGGTCAACGGAATCCACTCGAGCCGCACCAGCGCCGCGGGCACCATGTACGACGGAAGTCGTTGCGCCGCACCGCTGCGCACCACATCGAGGTCCGGGATCACATCGGGTTCGGCGACCACATAGGCCACGATCCGCTGATCGCCCGGCTGATCCTCGCGCACGATGACCGCGGCCTGGGCAATGCCGGGCTGGGCCAGGATCGCGGACTCGATCTCACCGAGTTCGATGCGGAAACCGCGCACCTTGACCTGGTCGTCGGCACGGCCGAGGTATTCGAGTTCGCCGAAGCGGTTCCAGCGCGCGAGGTCGCCGGAGCGGTACAGGCGCGTGCCCGTTGCCTCGGCGTCGGCGAGTGGGTTGGCGACGAAACGGGTGGTGGTCAGGTCTGGCCGGCCCAGGTAGCCGCGGGCCAATTGCGGTCCCGCGACGTACATCTCGCCCGCGACACCCACCGGCACCGGCCGCAGCCGGTTGTCGAGCACGTACACGCGCAGACCCGCGATGGCGCGACCGACCACGCTGCCGGAGGCGGCGGCGATGGTCGCCGCGTCCAGCGCGCGGTAGGACACGTGCACCGTGGTCTCGGTGATGCCGTACATGTTGACCAGCAGCGGGGACGAATCGCCGTGTCGGGCGACCCAATCCGAAAGCCTGCGCAGTTCGAGGGCTTCACCGCCGAACACCACGTAGCGCAGCGCCAGCGGCCTGGCGTCCGGCGCGGCATTGCGATCCGCCTCGGCCAGTTGGTAGAACGCGGACGGCGTCTGGTTGAGCACCGTGACCTGTTCCACCCGCAGCAGCTCCAGGAACTGCTCGGGCGAGCGCGAGGTGTAGTAGTCGACGACCACCACCGTGCCGCCGAACAGCAGCGGACCCCACAGCTCCCAGACCGAGAAGTCGAACGCGTAGGAGTGGAACAGCGTCCACACATCGCCGGGGCCGAAGCCGAAGTCGCGATCGGTATTGGCGAACAGCCGCACCACATTCCGGTGCGCGACCGCGACACCCTTCGGACGTCCGGTCGAACCGGAGGTGTAGATCACGTATGCGACGTTGTCCGGGGTGAGCGCCGCGAGGCGGTCGGCGTCGGTGATCGGGGCGTCGTCGGCGTCCTCGACATTGCCGGTCTCCACCGCGAATCCATCGAGCACCACGGTCGGCAGTTCGGCGGGCACGGTGACCTGGACCGTGGAGTCGAGGATCACGCTGGTCGGACGCGAATCCGCGAGCACGTAGGCGATGCGGTCGGCCGGATAGGTCGGGTCGACGGGCACATAGCCCGCACCGGTCTTCACCACGGCGAGCAGCGCGACGACCAGGTCCAGTGAACGCGGCAGGATCACCGCGACCAGCGATTCGGGCCCGGCGCCGTCGGCGATCAGCCTGCGCGCCAGCACATTCGCGCGCCGGTCCAGTTCGGCGTAGGTCAGCGATTCGATGCCGAACTTGGCCGCCGTATTGTCCGGATGCGCGGCCACGGCCTGCTCGAACAGGTCGACCAGCGTGGTACCCGCAGCCGTGAATCGTGCTGTGCCACCGTCGAATCCGGACGACACCCAGCGCTGCGACACATTGAGCCGCTCGGCCTCACCGAGCAGATCGATATCGCCGATGACGATCTCGGGATCCTCGACCACGCTGCGCAGAATCCGGACCAGACGATCGGCGAAGGACGCCACCGTCTCCGGATCGAACAGTTCGGTGGCGTAGTTCCACGACATGCCCAGCGCACCATCGGCGGCCTCGCCGACGGTCAGCTGCACATCGAACTTTGCCGTGCCGGGATCGAATTCGACCACCGACAGCTCGACACCGGGCAGCGCCACGGTGCCCATATCGGCGGCCGAGGCGGCCTCGAAGGTCAGCGCGACCTGGAACAGCGGGTGATGCGCCTGCGAACGGGCCGGGCTGTGTCTACCCACCCCGGCGGCTCCGCCGCCTTGCCGACCCCATAGCACCTCGACCAGCCGCTCGAAAGGCACATCGGCATTGGCGAAGGCCGCCAGATCGGTGCGGCGCACCTGCGCGAGCAGATCGCTGAACTTGGCGCTCGGATCGACCTCGTTGCGCAGCACCAGCGTATTGACGAACATGCCGACCAGGTCGTCGAGCGCGCGTTCACCGCGTCCGGCGATCGGGGTGCCGATGGCGATATCGGTGCTATTGGACAACCGGGCCGCCCAGGCCGCCAAGGCGGCGTGCACGACCATGAACAGCGTGACCCCGCGGGCACGGGCGAGTTCGGCCAGCGCGGCGTGCAATTCGGCGTCGACCGAGAAGCCGTGGGTGCCACCGGCATTGGAGGCGATCTCGGGCCGCGAACGATCGGCGGGCAACTCGATCTGATCGGGCAGATCGGCCAGCTGCTCGGTCCAGTACGTGAGTTGCTGTGCCGCGATGGATTCCGGATCGTCCTCGCTGCCGAGCACCGCGCGCTGCCACAGCGCGTAGTCGGCGTACTGGACATCCAGCGGCGCCCACGCGGGCACCTCACCGCGGCTGCGCTCGGTGTAGGCCAGCACCACATCACGCAGCAGCGGACGCAGCGAGAAGCCGTCACCGCTGATGTGGTGCATGACGAGCACCGCGACGTGGTTGTCGTCGTCGATGCTGAGCAGGTTGGCCCGGAACGGCACCTCGCTGGTCACATCGAAGTGCACGCTCGCCAGCTCGACAATGCGCGCGGGCACCGCGGCGGCGGTGATCGACTCGGCCGCCAGCTCGAAGCCCACCTCGTCGGTGTGCAGAATGTGCTGGTAGCCGGTGCCTTCCAGCTCCGGGTAGATGGTGCGCAGCGCCTCGTGGCGGGCCAGCACATCGCCGATGGCGGCGTTCAGCGCGGCGATATCGACAGTGCCGGTGAGCCGGATGGCGACCGGAATGTTGTTGACCGCGGTGCGGTTGTCGAAGCGGTTCAGGAACCACATCCGCTGCTGGGCCAGCGAGAGCGGGACCAGCTCGGGGCGCGCCTGCGGGGTCAACGGTTCCCGACCGCCCGCACCGGCGGCCGATTCCACCAGGGCGGCGAGTGCCGCGACATTCGAGGCCTCGAACAGCGCGCGGACCGGGATCTGGGTATCCAGCGCCGCGCCGAGTCGCGCGGCGACCTGAGTCGCGATCAGCGAGTTGCCGCCGAGTTCGAAGAAATCGTCGTCCAGACCGACACCGTGGCCCACGCCCTGCAGACCGAGCACCTCGGCGAAGGTGCCCGCGACGATCTCCTCCACCGGAGTGGTCGGCGCGCGGAATACCTTGGCCGCGAACGTCGGTGCGGGCAGCGCCTTGCGATCCAGCTTGCCCGAGGCGTTGAGCGGGAACGCGTCGAGCACCATGTAGGCCGAGGGCACCATGTAGGCGGGCAGCTGCTCGCCGAGGGTGTTCTTCACGGCGTCGATATCGGTGGCCCGGTCCGGATTCGCGACCAGATAGGCGACCAACTGATCGCCGGTCCGCTCATCGGAATGCACCAGCACGACCGCCTGTGCCACCGCGTCCTGCGCGGTGAGCGCGGACTCGATCTCGCCGAGTTCGATGCGCAGACCGCGCAGCTTCACCTGGAAGTCGGTGCGGCCCAGGTACTCCAGCTCACCACGCGCCGTCCAGGTGACGAGGTCACCGGTGCGGTACATGCGCTGGGCGTCATCGAACGGGTTCGCGATGAAGCGGTCGGTGGTCAGGTCCGGCCGGCCGACATAGCCGTGCGCCAGCTGGGCCCCCGCCAGATACAGCTCACCCGGAACGCCGGCGGGCACCGGGCGCAACCGCGAATCCAGCACGTACACCTGAGTGTTGAACACCGGGGCGCCGATCGGCACCGAGTTGATGTCGGCATCGGTCACCTCGTGGAAGGTGACGTCGACCGCGGCCTCGGTCGGGCCGTACAGGTTGTGCAGCCGCGCGCCGGTCAGCTGACGCAGGCGCTGCGCCGCCACCGCGGGCAGTGCCTCACCGGAGGCGAAGACATTACGCAGACTGGTGCATTCGGCCGCGCGATCCTCGGCGATGAAGACCGAGAGCATCGACGGCACGAAATGCACCGTGGTGACCTGCTCTTCGACGATCAGGCGCGCCATATAGGCCGGATCGCGATGGCCGTCGGGCTTGGCGATGACCAGGCGCGCACCGACCTGCAAGGGCCAGAAGAACTCCCACACCGACACGTCGAAGGTCGCCGGAGTCTTCTGCAGCACGACATCATCGGCCGACAGACCGTATTCGGCGTGCATCCACACCAGGCGGTTGACGATCGCGGCGTGCGAGACGGCCACACCCTTCGGGCGGCCGGTCGAACCCGAGGTGAAGATCACGTACGCGGTATTGCCGGGACGCAGCGGCCGATGCCGATCCGCGTCGGTCAGCGGCTCGTCCGAGAACTCGGCGAGGTCGAGTTCATCGATGCGCACCTGCCGAGACACGGTGGTTTCCAGGTCGGTGCCGGAGGTCAGCACGCAGACCGGTCGCGCGGTCTCCAGGATGTAGTCGATGCGCTCGGCCGGATGGTCCGGATCCAGCGGCACGTACGCACCACCGGCGGCATTGATCGCGTACATGCCGACGACCAGGTCGATGGAGCGCCGCATGCCAAGGGCGACATACGATTCCGGGCCGACGCCGTTCTGCTTGAGCCAGCGCGCCAACCGGTGTACCCGGGCGGCGAAGTCGGCATAGGACAGACTCGTGCCCTCGTAAGTCACCGCGAGCGCGTCCGGGGTCCGCAGCACCTGCGCTTCGAACAGCGAAACCAGCGTGGCGGCCGCATCTCCGACCGGCGAGGTCAGTGCCGCGTCCACCGGGAATTCGGTGTCGTTCCACTGGTCGAGCACCAGGGCCCGTTCGGTATCGTCGAGCAGGTCGATATCGCCCACCGGGATCGCCGGTGCGGCGGTGATACCGCGCAGCACCCTGACGAAGCGCTCGGCGAAAGCGTCGGCGAACCGATCGTCGAAAAGGTCGGTGGCATAGACGAGTTCGGCATCCATCTCGGATTCCGAACCCTCGCTCAATGTGAGCTGCAGGTCGACCTTGGCGGTCGGCTGGTCGATGCCGAGTTCGGAAACCGCGAGGCCGGGCAGCTCCAACGAGGTGCGGCCGAGGTTCTGGAACGACAGCATCACCTGGAACAGCGGATGCCGCGCCTGGGAGCGGGCCGGGTTGAGCACCTCGACCAGCCGCTCGAAGGGCACGTCGGCGTGTGCGAAGGCCTGCAGATCGCGCTCGCGCACCTGGCCGAGCAGGTCGGTGAACGATTCGGACGGATCAACCGGGGTACGCAAAACCAGGGTGTTGACGAACATGCCGACCAGATCGTCGAGCACCTGCTCACCGCGACCGGCCACCGGGATGCCGATGGCGATGTCATCGGAACCGCTCAGCCGCGCGAGCAGGGTCGCGAAGGCGCTGTGCACCACCATGAACAGCGTGGTGCTGTGCTCGTGCGCGACGCGGTTCAGCGCGTCGACGAGTGCGCCGGGCAGCCGGAAGCGGTGTGTCCGTGCCTGATACGACGCGACCACCGGCCGCGGCTTCGACGAAAGGCGCAGTTCCTCGGGCAGTCCCGCCAGGGTTTCGCGCCAGTAGCCGAGCTGTTCGGAGATCAGCGAGGTCGGATCGTCCTCGGAGCCGAGCGTTTCGCGCTGCCACAGTGCGTAATCCACGTACTGCACCGCGAGCGGCGGCCAGACCGGCGCGGATTCGGAGCTGCGCGCGATATAGGCCGACATCAGGTCGCGGACCAGCGGACGCATCGAGAAGCCGTCCGCCGCAATGTGATGCACGACGACCGCGAGCACGTGGTCCTGGGTGTTGTCGCGCCACTTCTTGCTGCTCAGCGGTGCGCGCTCGACCTGGTAGAGCCGAATTCGCACCGGGGATTCGGTCGTCACGTCGAAGCCGCGACCGATGAAGTCGTAAAGGGCGCCGCCCATTTCGCTTTCGGCGACCGGGACGATCTCCAGTTCCGGCAACGCCCGTGCGGCCGAGAGCACCTGCTGGTAGGCCACGCCCTCGTGGGACGGGTAGATGGTGCGCAACGATTCGTGCCGGGTGATCACATCGGCGATGGCGCCGCGCAGCGCGGGCAGATCCAGATGCCCGTGCAGCCGCACCGCCACCGGAATGTTGTCGGCGGCCGAATCGGCGTCGAAGCGGTTGAGGAACCACATGCGCTGCTGCGCCAGCGACAGCGGCGGGTACTCCGGGCGCGGGCGCGCGGTCAGCGCCTGACGGCCACCGGCCCCGGCATTGGCCTCCATGCGCGCGGCGAGCGCGGCCACGGTCGGCGCCTCGAACAGCAGCCGCACCGGTACCTGGGTATTCAGCGCCGCGCCGAGCCGGGCCACCACCTGGGTGGCGACCAGCGAGTTGCCGCCGAGATCGAAGAAGTTGTCGTCGATGCCGATACGGTCATGGCTGAGCACATCGCTGAAGATGCCGACGACGATCTCTTCGATCGGGGTCGACGGCGCACGGAATTCCTTGGCCTCGAAGACGGGTTCGGGCAGTGCGCGGCGGTCCAGCTTGCCATTGGGGTTCAACGGCATGGCATCGAGCACCACGATGGCCGCGGGGACCATGTACGAGGGCAGCTGCTCGGTCAGATGCGCGCGCAGCTCGTCGAGGTCGACCGTGCCGCCGTTCGCGGGCACCACATAGGCGACCAGCTGATCGCCGGTCCGCGCATCCGAACGCACCAATGCGACGGCCTGGGCCACCGAATCGTGTGCGGTCAGGGCGGTTTCGATCTCACCGAGTTCGATGCGCAGACCACGCAGCTTCACCTGGAAGTCGGTGCGGCCGAGGTAGACGATCGAGCCGTCGGCATTGCGGGTGACCAGGTCGCCGGTGCGGTACATCCGGGAACCGGACGCGCCGAACGGGTTGGCCACGAAGCGATCCGCGGTCAGATCGGTACGGCCGAAGTAGCCGCGCGCCAACTGCGCACCGGCCAGATAGAGCTCACCCGCGACACCCGGCGCGACCGGATGCAGGCGAGCATCGAGCACATACGCCTGGGCATTCCAGACGGGCAGGCCGATCGGCACCGCGCCGACCAGGCCCTGCGCCACCGGGCCGTGGGTCGCGTGCACCGCGAATTCGGTTGGGCCGTAGAGGTTGTACAGCTCGGCGGAGCTGACCTTGCGGATGGCGGCGACCGCATCACCGGTGAAGGCCTCACCGGCAACGAGCAACGCGCGCAACGACTCCAGCGCCGCACCACCGGCGGCGTCCACACTGCCCGCGAAGACGGTCAGCATCGACGGGACGAACGAGGTCATGGTGACCCGTTCGGCCGCAATGACTTCCGCCAGATACTGCGGATCGCGATGCCCGTCGGGGCTCGCGACCACGATCCGGCCACCGGTGCTCAGCGGACCGAACAGCTCCCACACCGACACGTCGAACGTCGCCGGGGTCTTGAACAGCACCACATCATCGGCACCGATGCCGTATTCGCCGGTGATCCAGCGGATCTGGTTCACCACCGCCGAATGCGGCAGCGCCACACCCTTCGGCCGACCCGTCGAACCCGACGTGAAGATCACGTACGCGGTGTTCTCCGGACGCAGCGGCGCGATCCGCTCCGCATCGGTGACCGGCTCGTCCGAGTACTCGGACAACTCCAGCTCATCGATGGACAGCGTGGGCAGCCCGCCGCTCTCGAAGTTGTCGCGCGAGGTCGTCAGCACACAGACCGGTGCCGCCGACTCGAGCACATAGCTGACCCGCTCGGTCGGCTGATCCAGGTCGAGCGGCACGTAGCCGCCGCCGGCCTCCTGTACGGCATACGCCGCGACCACGAGATCGACCGAACGCCGCAGACCGAGGGCCACCAGCTTTTCCGGACCCACACCGGCCTCGATGAGCCGACGCGCCAACCGGTGCACGCGCGAGCCGAACTCGGCGTAGGTAAGCGAAGCGCCGGTCGCCGGATCCACGATCGCGATCGCATCCGGCGTGGCGGCGGCCTGCGCGGCGAACTCGCCCACCAGGGTGAGCGGACCGCGAACGCCGGAACGACGAGCGGTGCGGCCGGGCTGACGACGCGGCAGCAACTCGCGCTTGGTGTCGTTCCAACCGATTACCGCCAGCGCGGTTTCCTGATCGTCCAGCAGCTGGATATCGCCGACCGGCACCGTCGGATCGGCGATGATGGCCGCCAGGATCCGATCCAGACGCCGCGCGAACGCGGCCACCGTGTCCTCGTCGAAAAGGTCGAGCGCATAGGAGAATTCGGCCGACATACCGGCGGCCTCGCCCCGCTCCTGGGTCTCCTGCAGGGTCAACTGCAGGTCGAACTTGGCCAGCCTGGCGTCGTAATCGATGCCATTGACCGACAGTCCGGGCAGTTCGAGGTTGGCCTGCCTGGTGTTCTGGAAGGCGAGCAGCACCTGGAACAGCGGATGCCTGGCCTGCGAGCGGGCCGGGTTCAGGATCTCGACCAAGCGCTCGAACGGCAGGTCCGCATGCGCGAAGGCGTGCAGATCGGTTTCCCGCGCCTGCGCGAGCAGATCCGCGAAGCTGGCGGAGCCGCGGACGTTGGTGCGCAGCACAAGGGTGTTGACGAACATGCCGATCAAGTCGTCGAGCGCGGCCTCACCACGACCGGCGGCCGGGGTGCCGACCGCGATATCGCCGGTGCCGCTGGCCCGCGCCAACAGCACCGCGAGCGCGCTGTGCATGACCATGAACAGCGACGCATTGTGCTTGCGCCCCAACTCGATCAGCGCGCGCTGGGTCTCGGCGGAGATCACGAACGAGTAGGTACCGCCACGGTAGGAGGCGATGGCCGGACGCGGACGGTCCGAGGGCAGCACCAATTCGTCCGGCAGATCGGCGAGTTCGTTGGTCCAGTAGCGAATCTGGCTGGCGATCAACGAATTCGGATCGTCCTCCGAGCCGAGCACCTCGCGCTGCCACAGCGCGTAGTCGGCGTACTGCACCGGCAGCGCGGACCAGGCGGGCGATTCCCACGAGGTGCGCGCGGCGTAGGCCACCATGACGTCGCGGGCCAGCGGTCCCATGGACCAGCCGTCGGCCGAAATGTGGTGCACCACCATGCCGAGCACATATTCGGATTCGCTGATCTCGAACAGGCGGGCGTGCAGCGGCACCTCATCGGTGACGTCGAAGGCCATGGAGGCCAGGTCGACCAGATGCTCGACCAGCGTCTCCTCGGTGACCCGGTACGGGGTCAGGTCCGGAACGATCTGTGCCGCGTCGAGAATCCGCTGCACCGGACCGGTCTTGGTCTCCGGGAATACGGTGCGCAGCGATTCGTGCCGGTCGATCACATCGATGACGGCGACCTGCAGCGCGGCCACATCGAGGTCACCGGAGAGCCGGATCGCGACCGGAATGTTGTTGACCGCCGATTCGGTGTCGAACCGGTTGAGGAACCACATGCGCTGCTGTGCCAGCGACAACGGCACCTGTTCGGGCCGCTGCCTGGCGACCAGCGCCTTGCGCGCGCCGTCACCGGCATGCGATTCGACGCGGGTGGCCAGCGCCGCCACGGTGGACGCCTCGAACAGCATGCGCACCGGCACTCGGGTGTCGAGCGCGATGCCCAAGCGCGAGGCGACCTGGGTGGCGATCAGCGAGTTGCCGCCGAGTTCGAAGAAGTCGTCGTCGACGCCGACCCGGGAGATGCCGAGCACCTCACCGAAGATCTGGGCGACGATCTCCTCGATCGGCGTTGTGGGCGCACGGAATTCGCGCACCTCGAAGACCGGGGCGGGCAGCGCCTTGCGGTCCAGCTTGCCGGAGGGGTTGAGCGGGAACGCGTCCAGGCCGACGATCGCCGAGGGCACCATGTACGAGGGCAGGGTGCGGTGCAGCGAGTTCTTGATGTCGTCGATATCGGCGGCGCCGCCCTGGGTGACCACGTAGGCGACCAGCTGATCGCCCGCGACGGTGTCCATGACGAGCACGACGGCCTGGGTGACGGCGGCATGTTCGAGCAGCGCGGTCTCGATTTCGCCGAGTTCGATGCGCTGACCGCGGAATTTGACCTGGAAGTCGGTGCGGCCGATGTATTCGAGCACACCGGTGGTGCCGGTGGGGGTGGTCCAACGGACCAGGTCGCCGGTGCGGTAGAGGCGTGCGCCGGGTGCGCCGAAGGGGTCGGCGACGAAGCGTTCGGCCGACAGGTCGGGGCGGCCGTGGTAGCCGCGGGCGACCTGGACACCGCCCAGGTACAGCTCGCCGGGCACGCCGACCGGGACCGGGTTCAGGCCCGCGTCGAGCACGTAGGTCTGGGCGTTCCACACCGGGCGGCCGATCGGCACGGTGGTCGGCGCGTCCTGGTCTATGTGCCAGGCGGTGGCGTGCACAGTGAATTCGGTCGGGCCGTACAGGTTGTGCACGGCGGCGGTGGAGAACTGCCGGAATGCGGCCACCGTGGCCAGGGGCAGCGCCTCACCGGCGACGAGAACCGTACGCAGCGAAGCGCATTCGTCCGAGGACGCGGCACCGGCGAACACCGAGAGCATGGAGGGCACGAACGAGGTCATGGTGACCTGGTGGCGGCCGATGATCTCCGAGAGGTACATCGGGTCGCGGTGACCATCCGGGGCGGCGATGAGCATGCGCGCGCCGACGGCCAAAGTGCCGAACAACTCCCACACCGACACGTCGAAGGTGACCGGCGTCTTCTGCAGGATCACATCGTCGGCGCCGATGCCGTATTCGCTGGTGATCCAGGCGATCTGGTTGACCACACCGGCGTGGGAGACCGCGACGCCCTTGGGTCGGCCGGTCGAACCGGAGGTGTAGAGCACGTAGGCGGTGTTCGAAGAGCGCAGCGGCGCAAGACGTTCCGCGTCGTCGATGGGTGCATCGTCGAAGTCGGCGAGGTCCAGGGTGTCGAGCAGGATCACCGGATGCTCGCCGTCGGCGGCGACGTCGTCGGCGGTCGTGGTGAGCACGCAGACCGGATCGGAGCTGGCGAGTACGTATTCGGTGCGTTCGGCCGGGTGATCGGGATCGATCGGCACGTAGCCGCCGCCCGCGGCCATGGTCGCGTAGATGGCCACGAGCATGTCCACCGAACGGCGAATACCGACGGCCACCAGCGATTCCGGGCCGACGCCCTCGGCGATCAGCTTGCGGGCCAAGCGGTTCACCCGCGCAGAGAATTCGGCGTAGGTAAGTTCGGTCTGGGGTCCGAACTCTCCCGCGCTGCGGGTGCCGCCGTCGAAGACGACCGCGATCTCGTCCGGGCGCTGGCGCACCTGCTCGTCGAACAGGTCGAGGACGGTGGCGGCGGGCACGGCGTTGGCGGTGTGGTTCCAGTCGCGCAGCACCGTCGCGCGCTCGGCGTCGTCGAGGATGTCGATATCGCGGATCACCGATTCCGGTGCGGCGACGGCGGTTTCGAGCACGCGCAGAAAACGGCGGCCGAATTCGGCGACGGTTTCGGTATCGAACAGATCGGTGGCGAAGGACACCACGGTTGCCATACCGGCGGGTTCACCGTTCGCGCCGCGTTCCTCGGTGACCGTCCACTGCAGGTCGAATTTGGCGATATCGACCTCGAGCTCGTCGGCGGTGACCGACAAACCGGGCAGTTCCATCGCACCGTGGGACAGCTCCTGGAACGAGAGCATCACCTGGAACAGCGGATGCCGCGCCTGCGAACGAGTCGGGTTCAGTACCTCGACCAGCCGCTCGAAGGGCACATCGGCATAGGCGAACGCGGCGAGATCACCCTCGCGCGTGCGCCGCAAGAAGTCGGTGAAGGCCTCGCTGCCGTCGACCTCCGAACGCAGCACCAGGGTGTTGACGAACATGCCGATCAGGTCATCGAGCGCCTGTTCACCGCGACCTGCCACCGGGGTGCCGATGGCGATATCGCTGGTCCCGGAAAGACGAGACAAGAGCACGGCCAGCGATGCGTGCAGCACCATGAACACGCTGACGCCCTGGGCGCGCGCGAGTGCGGCAAGTCGTTCGTGCAGCTCGACATCGATATCGAAGCCGACCCGGCCACCGCGGAAGCTCTGCACCGGCGGGCGCGGGCGATCGGCGGGCAGGTCGAGCTGGTCCGGCAGACCGGCCAAGGCCCTACGCCAGTAGGCGATCTCGCGGGCCGCCATGGAACCCGGATCGGACTCCGCGCCGAGCAGTTCGCGCTGCCACAGCGTGAAATCGCGGTACTGCACCGGCAGCGGCGTCCACACCGGCGCCTCACCCGCGGCACGGGCCAGGTAGGCGGTGGCGACATCGCGGGCCAGCGGGCCGAACGAAAAGCCGTCCGCCGCAATGTGATGCACGACGAACGCGACCGCGTAATCGGGAGTTCCGTTGCTGGAATCGCCGGTGACCCGGTAGACCCGCACCCGGATCGGCAGTTCGGTGGACACATCGAAGCCGGTGGCGGCGAATTCGACCAGCACGCCGTGCAATTCGGCGGTATCGATCGACCGCACCTCGATACCGAGATCGACCTCGTCCATCGGCAGCACCTGCTGGTAGCCGCCGTCACCGGACTCCGGGAAGATCGTGCGCAGCGATTCCTGGCGCGCCATCACATCGGTCAGCGCGGCCTGCAGCGCATCGACCTCGACATGGCCGCGCAACCGCACCACGAACGGCAGGTTGTAGGCGGGCACGGTGGAGTCGAACTGGTTGATGAACCACATCCGCTGCTGCGACAGCGACAGCGGCACCCGATCCGGCAGCTGCTGGGCGACTAGCGGCGGCCGCGCGGCGTCGGCCGGGCTCGCGGTTTCGGCGCGGGCGGCGATACCGGCCACGGTCGGGGTCTCGAACAGCGCGCGCACCCCGATCTGGGTGCCGAACGCCGCGCCGATCCGCGACACCACCTGGGTGGCGACCAGCGAGTTGCCGCCCAGATCGAAGAAGTTGTCATCGATGCCGATGCGCTCCTGGCTGAGCACATCGGCGAAGATGGCCGCCACGATCTGCTCGGCCTGGGTACGCGGGGCACGGAATCCGGCCGCGTCCGCGCTGAAGACCGGCTCCGGCAAAGCCTTACGGTCCAGCTTGCCGGAAGTGTTGAGCGGGAACGCCTCCAGCACCATGATCGCCGCGGGCACCATGTAGCTCGGCAGCTTCTCCGCGACGAACCGGGTCAGTTCGAGCGATTCGATGGACTGGCCGGGCGCGGGCACCACATAGGCGACCAACTGCTGGCCGGTGGCGGTATCGACCACCAGCACGGCTGCCTGGCTGACGGCAGGATGGGCGAGCAGATCGGTTTCGATTTCGCCCAGTTCGATGCGCTGGCCGCGGAACTTGACCTGGAAGTCGGTGCGGCCGATGTACTCCAAGGTGCCAGCGGCGTTCCAGCGCACCAGGTCACCGGTGCGGTACATGCGCTCGCCATCGGTGCCGAAGGGGTTGGCCACGAATCGATCCGAGGTCAGGTCCGGGCGGCCGCGGTAGCCGCGCGCGAGCTGACGCCCCCCCAGATACAGCTCACCCGGTGCGCCGACGGCCGCGGGCCGCAGCCGCGAATCCAGCACGTAGACCTGGACATTCCACTCCGGGATACCGATCGGCACCGTCGCGGTGTCGGCGGCGGTGGCCTCCCAGTAGGTGACCGAGACCGCTGCCTCGGTGGGGCCGTAGAGGTTGTGCAGACCGGCCGAGGTGATCGCGCGGAACCCTGCGGCGGTCTCCGGCGGCAGTGCCTCACCGATCACGAAAACCGCACGCAGCGTGGCACATTGGGTGGCGGTGGCGTGCGCGACGAACACCGTGAGCATCGACGGCACGAAGTCGGTGATCGTGACCTGGTGGCGCTCGATCATGTCGGCGACATACAGCGGGTCCCGGTGCCCGTCGGGGGCGGCGATGACCAGTTTCGCGCCGACCATCAACGGCAGGAAGTAACCCCACAGCGATACGTCGAAGGTGGTCGCGGTCTTCTGCAGGTACACATCTTCAGCGGTCAGGCGGTACTCATCGAGCATCCACAACTGCTGGTTGACGATCGCGTGATGGGTGACCGCGACACCTTTGGGTCGACCGGTCGAACCCGAGGTGTAGATCACATACGCGGTGTTGTCCGGACGCAGCGGCGCGCGCCGATCCGAATCTGTCACCGGCGCAACGTCATAGGCGGATACGTCGAGGGTGTCGATCGCTACCCGCCGCACCGTCTCCGGCAGCTCGAGTTCGTCACCGGAGACCGTCAGCACGCAGACCGGTGCCGCGGACTCGAGGATGTAGGCGGTGCGATCGGCCGGATGATCCGGATCGATCGGCACATACGCGCCACCGGCCTTCAGCACCGCGTGCATGCCGATCACCAGGTCCAGCGAGCGCCGCATGCCCAGCGCGACAAGCGATTCCGGGCCGACGCCGTCAGCGATCAGGAACCGGGCCAACCGGTTGACCCGCTCAGCGAACTGAGCGTAGGTCAGCTGCGCACCCTCGAAATCCAGCGCGATATTGTCCGGGGTCAGCTGAATCTGCGCGTCCAGCAACGCCGACAGGGTGGTATCCGGAACGTCCTGCTCGGAGTCGTTCCACTCCACCAGCGTCAGTTCGCGCTCGTCCTCGGTGGTCGCCGGCAGCTCCCACACCACCGCATCGGCATCCGCGGCCAGGAACCGGCCGAAGAATTCCAGGAACCGCGAATGATGCTGTGCGGCTTCGGCTTCGGTGTAGAGGTTCGGGTTGGTCTCGAAATCGATATGCGAGCGGGTGCCGCCGACCGACTGATAAAAATTGACACCGAGGTCCTCGATGCTGCCGGTGGACAGCACATTGAACTCACCGACCAACTCGCCGAGCAGGATCTCGTTGTGGAACAACATGATGTTGACCCATGGACCGAAGAACTCCGCGCCGACACCGGTTCCGGTGTTCGAGCCGCCCGCGCTGTCGCGGCGGATGTCCTCGTGCCGGTAGCGCTGATGACGCAACGCACCCGACACCTCGACGGTCACCGCGCGCAGCAGCTCGGCCACGGTGGTGTCATAGCCGACCCGCAGCCGCAGCGGCACGATATTCGAGGTCACACCGCCGGAGCGGCGCATCGCGGCGGTGGTGCGCGCGGTCACCGGCAGGCTCAGGATCACTTCTTCGGCACCGGTCCACTGGGCCAGATACGCGGCGAAGCCAGCGATGAGCAGACCGGCGGGCGAATTGTCATGCCGGGTAACGGCATCGGCCAGCAGCGCGTCCTGCTCCGGCGCCAAGGCCGCACTCGACACACCGTTGAGCGGGGCGGGCGGCGCGGAACGGCCGGCCAGGCTGGTCCCGTCCTCGAGTCCTTCGACCCGCTGCGCCCAGTGCTCCTTATCGGCCTGGAAGCGGGTGCTGTCGCGGTAGGCGATCTCCTGCTCGTAGAGCGAACGCAGGTCACTGGCCTTCGAGGGCGGGGGCTCGACGCCGTTCTTTGCCGCGGTGTACAGCTCGGCCACGCGCTGCATATAGGTCATCGCGCCGAATCCGTCGAGCACGATGTGATGGACCCGGGCGTACCAGAACCACCGCTCGTCCTCGAGCTGCAGCGCGGCGCTCTTGATCAGACGGTCGTTGACGATATCGAGCGGGCGGCTGTACTCGGCTCGCATCCACTCCGCCGCCGCGGCGACCGGATCCTCGGCGCCGCGCAGATCCACATGTTCGATACCGGCGGACAGCGAGGTGTCGACGGTCTGCATCGGCTCGCCGTCGCGCTCGACAATGCGCAGGTAGCCCGAACCCGTCTCGTGCGCGGCGGCAATGCTGGCCTGTAGCAGCGTGTCGATGTCGAGGTCGCCGCCGCGCAGGTCGACATACTGGGCGATATTGACCGGAACCTGCGGGTCCACGTGCTGCGCGTACCAGATGCCCAGCTGTGCGGGCGACAGCGGGAAGTACTCCGCAGCTGCCTGCGTAGCGCTCGCCCGTGTGTTACCAGTTTCGCCGTTTCCGCCGAAATCCAGCCGGTCCAACCCGTAACCTCGCTTCCGGAACACCACGCAAGCGCTCCCCGACGAACACCGGGACGGGACGCGCACCTATCCGAGCGTGGCGTCTGCGTTCCCGCGTTCAGTTCTCATCAATCAAGCAAAAATGTTCATTGGCACTATCTGCCCGCCAGGCCGACCTTGTTACATGGGCGCGACCGTGCCCGCCGTCCACCGACCGGCTCCGCCGGGAAGTTCACTGCTGATCACCGAAACAATCTACCGTCGCCCCCGCCGCCCGACCAATCAGATCCCATAGCCGGGAAACATCACCCCAGGCGGCGGGGACATCGCAAGTTCGCCAGGTGACTGTCACCCATCTCACACTGCTTGCGAAGGCCGGTTCCGGTCGCGCGCCGGGTCGTACAGATGCGATTGCGCGCAGGACAGATTCGGGGCGAGGGCGCGGCCGACGAGGATGACGGCGGCTTGCCGCAGGCCCGCGGATTCGACCTGGTCGGCGATGTCGGTGAGGGTGCCGCGCAGGACTAGTTGGCCGGGTTGGCTGGCCCGGTAGACCACCGCCGTCGGGCAGTCGGGGCCGTAATCCGGGATCAGCTCGGCCGCCAGGGTTCGGATTCGGGTGATGGCCAGATGGAGCACCAGAGTGGACTTCGTCCGTGCGAAGTTCGCGAGTGCCTCGGATTCGGGCATGGCGGTGGAGCGGGCCTGGGTCCGGGTCAGGACCACCGACTGGACCAGTTCGGGGACGGTCAGCTCACTGCCGAGTAGCGCGGCCGCGGCGGCATAGGCGGGTACGCCGGGGGTGACGTCCCAGGGGACGTCGTGCGCGTCGAGACGGCGCGTTTGTTCGGTGAGGGCCGAGTAGATCGAGGGGTCACCGGAGCAAAGGCGCGCGACATCCCTACCGGATCGGTGGGCGCGCACCAAGTGCTCGGTGATCTCGTCGATGTCCAGGTGCTGGGTATCGATCAGTTCGGTGTCCGGGGCGCAGTGCGCGAGCACCTCGGGATCCAGATAGGTGCCCGCGTAGAGGCAGACCGGGGAGGTGCGCAGCAGGTCCACCGCGCGAACGGTCAGCAGGTCCGCGGCGCCCGGCCCGGCCCCGATGAAGTGCACGGTCATGCGGGTGAGTCTAGGGGGCAGGGGATCAAGATCAGGTGGAAGTGGTGGCGGGCGCTTCTCGGGCGATGCCGCCATAGATTCCACCTGATCTTGATTTCAGGCGGTGGCGTCGAAGTGGGCGATTACCTTGGTGGGGTGGACGCGGACTACTAGTTCGCCGGGGACGCCGTTGCGGTTTCCGAATTCTTCGGCGCGGTCGGCGCCCATGTAGCGGCCGCCGATCTCGGTGGCGGTGCGGAGGAGTTCGTCGGAGTCTTCCGAGAGGGTCACGGTGCCCTGGATCTGGATGGACGGGTAGGGCGCTCGTTCGAGGTCGATGACAATCGCAATGCGCGGATCGCGGGCGAACGCCTTGCCCTTGGCCGAGGTCTTGCCGGTATTGAAGACCAATTCGTCGCCCTCGAGGACGAACCAGACCGGCGTCACGACCGGGCGTCCGTCGGAGGCTATGAAGGCGACCTTCGCGGTTCGCGTACCTTCGGTGAGAAATTCGCGCACCGCGGGATCCGATAGTGAGGCCATTGCGCAACCCTAGAACCCACGGGCGTGACTAGGGGCCACGCCACGCATGTCGCCGTCTACCGCCGCATCCCTTCTCTGGATTCGCACGCCTTGTGGCACCTCACCCCACCCCATGTCTCGTGGGCACCCCACGTCTCGTGGGCACCCCACGCCTTGTGCGCACCCCACGTCTCGCACCCAACGTCTCGTGCGCACCCCACGCCTTGTGCCCACCCCACGCCTTGTGCGCAGCCCACGTCTCGTGCGCAGCCCACGCCTTGTGCCCAGCCCACGCCTTGTGAACACCCCATGTCTCGTGGGCACCCCACGTCTCGTGCACACCCCACGTCTCGTGCGCAGCCCATGCCTTGTGCGCAGCCCACGTCTCGTGGGCACCCCACGCCTCGCGGGCACCCCCGCCCTGTGGGCACCCTTACGAAGGTGCGGCCGAATCAGATGGCGCCTTGTTCGCGGGCGCGGGCGACGGCGGAGGTGCGCGAGCGGACGCCGAGTTTGGCGTAGATGTGCACCAGGTGGGATTTGACGGTTGTTTCGCTCAGGAAGAGTTCCTTGGCGATCTCCCGGTTCGAGCTGCCATCGGCGACCAGCCGCAGCACCTCGATCTCGCGCGGACTCAAGGTGGTGTCGGCGCGGCGCACTCGAGTCATCAGCTTGGACGCAACGGCGGGCGACAGCACGCTCTCCCCCGCCGCCGCCGACCGCACCGCCGCGAGCAATTCGACCGGCGGCGTGTCCTTCAGGATGTAGCCGCAGGCTCCGGCCTCGATGGCGCTGAGAATGTCGGCGTCGGTGTCGTAGTTGGTGACGACCAGGACGTTGGGCGGGTTCGGAAGCGCACGCAATTCGGTGGTCGCATCAACACCGGAGCGGCCGGGGCCGAAGCTGAGATCCATCAGCACCAGATCGACCGGTGTGGTGGCGCAGCAGGCCACGGCGGCCTCGGCGGTCGGTGCGTCGCCGACGACGGTGATGTCGTCATTGCTCTCCAGCAGCGCCCGCAGTCCCGCGCGCACGATGGCGTGATCATCCGCCAGTAGTAGGCGAATCATGCGTGTGACCCCCGGTCCGTCGATTCCGGCTCGCGCGCAGCGGGTTCCGGTGACCGCGAACTGGATTGCGCTGCGGGCGCCTCGGATTCGCCGGGCGCGGACTCCATTGCACCCCGTTTTCCCGCGGGCATGCCGGACTCTCCTACGGACCGGCCGGCATCCCGTCCGGACTCCACCGCAGGCAGATCGGACTCTCCTGCCGACTGGCGGGCCACTCCCACGGAACCACCGGGCTCCACCGCAGGCAGATCGGGTTCAACCCCACGACTGTCGAGCCCTTCGGCGGACAGACCGGACTCTCCTGCCGACCCGCCGGCCACTCCCACGGAACCACCCGGCTCCACCACAGGCGGACCGGGTTCCACCGCACGACTGTCAAGCCCTCCGGCGGACAAGCCAGACGCTCCCGCCGACGCCCCGGGCACTCCCACCGAACCACCGGCCTCCACCGCAGCCGGACCGGGTTCAACCCCACGACTGTCGAGCCCTTCGGCGGACAGGCCGGAATCGGTTGCGACCGAGCTGGATTCCGTAGTGGCGACGGGCTCGAGTGGGAAGGAGACGGTGACCGCGGTGTGGCCGGGCTCGGACTCGACCGCCATGGTGCCGCCCTGTTGCTCGACGCGGCTGCGCATGGCGGCCAGTCCGAAGGTGCCCGATGGTGCGCGATCGAGTACCGCCGGGTCGATGCCCATGCCGTCGTCGACCACGTCGAGATACACCTCGGTGTCGGAGTAGGTCAGGGTCAAGCGCATTCGGCTGGCCGCCGCGTGGCGCACCACGTTCGAGACCGCCCCCTGCGCGATCCGAACCAGGGCCGCCTCGATCGGCATCGGCAGACGTTCCGGGGTGCCCTCGACCACCATTTGGGTGATCAGCCCCGGGGCCTCGGCGCGCTGGCAGATGCGTTCCAGCGCCTGTGCGAGGCTATGCCCTTCCAGGGCGGCCGGAGTCAATTCGGCTATCAGCCTTCGGGTTTCGGCAAGATTCTCCGCCGCTGTTTCGCGTGCCAGTCGAATCTGTTGCAGCGCGGGATGATCCGGAGCGGATTGCTCGGCGGCATGCAGCAGCAACTGGATGCTGCTCAGTCCCTGGGCAACCGTGTCGTGGATCTCCTGCGCCAGTCGTTCGCGCTCGGCCAGCTTGCCCGCCGTGCGCTCTTGTTCCGCGAGTATCGCTCGAGTACTGAGCAATTCCTCGATCAGGCGCTGACGTTCGGCCGATTCCCGGAACAGCGCCTCGTAGCCGAGCGCGATCCCCACCGCGACCGCCGCGCCGATAATCGGCCCGATGGCACCCGCCACCGACCAGCCGCGATGCACCCCGAAACCGATCACCGCCACCGCCGTTGCCGCGCCGACGGCGAGCAGGCTCCAAGGGCGCGGCAGCAGATGCAGGTAGAGGAAGAACACGCCGAATGCGAGATATCCGGCGTCGGGCGCGAGCACCACCAGGCCGAGCCACAGCACGGTCAGCGCCGCCAGCCAGAGACGGATGCCCGCCGGGTGGCGGCCGACCAACGCACCGGCGAAGTACACGGCCAGGAATGCCACGGTCAGCGTGACCACGGCGAGTGGATGTCCGGCCCCGGGCAGCAGCGCGCGCACCGCTACCACCACCGCCAGCGTCGTCACCAGCACATGCAGCCCCAACCGCAGCGCGGTGAAGACGGGGGTGAACGGCGACGAATGCACGTTGCCAGCTTATGTGCGGCTACCTGGGCGGCATCCATCGAAAGGTGTAAAACGCCGACCAACCTTCGATCGGGGTCTATTCCTCCGCGTGCGCGATGGCGGAAGCACACGATCGCGGCAGGGTGAGGGCATGTTCGTCGCACTCCGGGATCTGCGGGCCGCACGCGGCCGCTTTCTGCTCATCACGCTCGTCGTCACCCTGGTGGCACTGCTGGTGAGCTTTCTCAGCGGTCTCACCGCCGGGCTCGCGCACCAGAACATCTCCGCCGTGGAAGCGATCCACGCCGATGCCATCGTCTTCGCCGATAACGGCGCGGATCCCTCCTTCGACGCCTCCGCGCTGACCCAGCAGCAGGTCGAGACGTGGCAGGCGGCGGCCGGTTCGACCGGCACCGTCGACCCGATCGGCATCGGCCGCATGGAAGGCGCGGTGTCGGGTCAGGGTGCGACCAAGCCCGCGCAGGTCGCACTGTTCGGCACGGCGGGAACCGCATTCGGCAATCGCGTCGCAACCGATGCGGGCACGGTGGTGCTCAGCGCCGGCGCGGCCAAGGCCCTCGATGCCATTGCCGGTGACACCGTCACGTTCGGCGCGGGCAGTTTCCGGGTGGCCGCGGTTCAGGGCGACGACTGGTACAGCCACACACCCGTCGTCTGGATGACACCTGCCGACTGGCAGTCGGTGAGCCCGCGCGGTGGCGCCGCCACGGTGCTCGCGGTCTCCGACATCCCGAATATGGCCGCTGTCAACGCATCCGCGCATACGACCTCGACCAGCGTCTCCGGATCGCTGTCGGCATTGAGTTCCTACCAGGCCGAAAACGGTTCGCTGACACTGATGACGGTGCTGCTGTTCGCCATCTCGGCGCTGGTGATCGGCGCGTTCTTCACCGTGTGGACGGTGCAGCGCATGCCCGATATCGCGACATTGAAGGCACTGGGCGCGACCTCCGGCTCGCTGGTCCGCGACGCCCTCGCCCAGGCGGCGATCGTACTGACCGCCGGTGTCACCGTCGGTCTCGGAATCACCATCACCGCGGCCACATTCATGGGCGACGCACTGCCATTCGTCCTCAGCCTCTCGACCACCCTGCTGCCCGCGGCGGCCTTGATCGTCCTCGGCCTGCTCGGCGCGGCCTTCGCCCTGCGCTTCCTGTTCACCACCGACCCGCTCACCGCGCTCGGCGCGGCCCGCTGACCTCCGGAGACCCGCATGACCACCGCCACCATGACGAAAACCGCTCTCACCGTGAGCGAAACAACGCTCACCTACCCGGACGGCGCGGGGCGACTCACCGCACTGAACCACGTGAACCTGCACGTCACCGGCGGCACCATCGCCGCCATCACCGGGCCCTCCGGCTCCGGCAAATCCAGCCTGCTCGCCGTCGTCTCCACTCTGATCCGTCCCGACGCCGGCCGCATCATCCTCGAAACGCGCGATGGCACAGTCGATCTCGCGACTCTCAACCGCCGCGAAGCCGCCGCCCTGCGCCGCTCGTCCATCGGCATCGTTTTCCAACAGCCGAACCTCATCCCCGCCCTCACCGCCGTCGAACAGCTCGAGGCCATGTCACACCTCGGCCAGCGCCTGTTCACCGCGCCGACCCAACGCCGCGAAACCCGCTCCAAGGCAATGGAATTACTCGACGCCGTCGGCCTCGCCGACCAACACGCCAAACGCCCCGCCCAACTCTCCGGCGGCCAACGCCAACGCATCAATATCGCCCGCGCCCTGATGAACGACCCCGCCCTCCTGGTCATCGACGAACCAACCAGCGCCCTCGACACCGAACGCGGCGCCGCAATCATCGAACTCATCCTCACCGTAGTCCGAGACCACAACGCCGCCACCCTCCTGGTAACCCACGACCGCACCCACCTGCACCGCATGGACTCCGTCTACTGCATGGTCGACGGCAACCTCGACCTGGACCGCACCGCGGGTTAGGCAGCCTGAAACCTGCTCGCTCGCTTGGATTTTCCTGTCAGTACCCACCGCTACCGTGCACCCATGCCCAGCGTCCTGCACGAAGTGGTGATCGACCTGTTCCGGCAACGCCCCCAACTGGCCGCCGAACTACTCGCCGATGTGCTGGACACACCTCTACCCGAGTTCGACCACGCCCGCCTCGAATCAGGCGATTTCCCCGACATCGACCCCACCGAATACCGCGCGGACACCGTCGTCGTCCTGGCGACGGGCACCACGCCGGTGCTCGGCGTCGTCGTCGAAGTTCAGCTGAAGCCGGATAGCGACAAATACTGGAGCTGGCCGGTATACCTGACCACCCTCAGAGCCCGCCTCCGCTGCCTGACAGTCCTGCTCGTCCTCTGCCCCAACGAGCGCACGGCCAACCACTGCCGCAAGCCCATTTCAGTCGCCCCGGACTTTACGCTCAGACCAGTCGTACTCAGTCCACAAGATGTCCCTGTGGTCACCGACCCGCAGGCCGCGGCCGATAAACCCGGAACTCGCGGTGCTGTCCGCCATCGCTCACCGCAACCATCCCGAACGGAATGCAATCCTGACCACCCTCGCCGCGAGCGTGTTCCCCGCGCCCCGCGGCGAGATGTACATTGACCTTGTAGCCGCCATCTTGCCCAAGGCGGCCCGGCACTTCTTGGAGAGCCTCATGACGACCGGCACCTACGAATACAAAAGCGAGTTCGCTCGGCGTTACCACTCACAGGGCAAGACCGAAGGCAAAGCCGAGGGTGAGGCCGCAGCGCTGCTCCGGATTCTCGCCAAACGGGGCTTCGAGGTCTCCGAAGCCCTCAAAGCCCACATCAATGCCTGCACCGACTTAGACCAACTCGACCGTTGGATCGATCGCTCACTCACTGCCAACCGTATCGACGAGATCTTCCCGAAACAGCCGTAAACCTGATCATGTCGCAGTTGCCGACGGAACCTCCACCGAATAGCTCTTACCAACTGTCCTGAACAGCGTCGGCGTTTCTCTTGGAGGGCCTGATGGCGAATGACGAGTGTCCATACCGAAGCGAGTTCGCTCGGCGTCACTACCTCCGAGGCTTTGCTGCGGGTTATGTCAAGGGTCTTCCCGAGGGCGGCGAAGCCGAGGCTTGGGCCCTGGCGATACGCAAACCTCTGCACCTGCGAGTCATCACAGTGCCCGAAGCCGCAGCTACCCGACTGGACAGGTGCACCGACCTGAACCAATTCGATACCTGGCTCGATCGCGCCCTGGCCGCACGCACCATCGATGACGTATTCACCGATTAGCTGGTGAGAGGCAAGTCAGCAATCAACAGCGACTGCGCACTGCCGAGTTGCCAAGCCCAGCAGCGTATTCCACGGCGGCACCGATCATGCCGACAAGCCGAGCAGCACATTCCGCTGGTCGGCAACCCGAACCTGGATCGCGTCCACCACCGCCGCCACCTCCGGTCTGCGCAGCGTTTCGGTGCGGGTGACGAGCCAATAGGTGAGCCGAACCGAGACCTCCTTGCCGAGCACCCGGACCAGGTCGTCGTGGCGGTCGGCCATGAAACAGGGCAGCAATCCAAGGCCGGCCGCCGCGCGAGTCGCTTCGACGTGCACGAAAACATTGGTGGACGTGACGGATTCGCGCATGGCGGGGGCGAAACTGGAGGCCAGGTCCAGATCGTCCACTTGGAGCATGGCATCGATGAAGTAGACCAATGAGTGCCGCGCCAGATCGTCTATGGCCGCCGGAGTTCCGTGTTCGCGCAGATAATCGCGGGAGCCATAGAGCCCGAGACAATAGTCGGCCAGTCGAATTGCCTTGGCGCGGTGGACTTGTGGTTCACCGACAACCACCTCGATGTCCAGGCCCGAACGTTGCTGAGACGCCCGGCGGGTCGCGGCGACGATCTCGACGGCGATCTTCGGATGCCGCCGCTGCACCTCGGCGGCGGCCGGTGCGGCCATATAGGCACTGAATCCGTCGGTCGCCGAAATCCGGACCACACCCTCCAGCACGCGAGTGCCGTCGACATCGGTGGCCAACGATTTGACCGCAGATTCCACGGCCTCGGCCGCCGCCAGCGCCTCACGCCCGAGATCGGTGAGCTCCCAGCCGCCGGTCACCCGGGTGAGCACGCGGCCGCCCAGCGTCTGCTCCAGCGCGGCGATGCGGCGGGAGATGGTGGTGTGGTTGATGCCGAGCTCCTCGGCGGCGGTGACGAAGCGGCCGGAGCGCCCGACGGCGAGCAGAACCAGCAGATCATCCGCGCTGGGGTGGGCGGGGCCCGAGGCGGCCGGTGACATATCTGCATTCTTGCAGATGCGCACTGCACAACTGGTCATTGCGGCCGAAGATATGTGCACGAATACTCGTTCTGACCACGAAATGTGGGGGCCGTCACATTCGCTACATGATGTGGCCCCGGTCATGAAGGAGATGTTCGATGAGCGTGCGCAGTGCAGTGCGGCCGACCGGTGATCCCGGTGGCATACCGGCCGGCCTGAGGCGGGTGGTGGCCGCGTCCATGGCGGGCACCGTGGTCGAGTGGTACGAGTTCTTCCTCTACGGCACGGCTGCGACGCTGGTCTTCAGCAAGGTGTTCTTCGCCAAGGGCACCAGCGATCTCGACGCGATCCTGGCGGCGTTCATCACCTATGCGGTCGGCTTCGCCGCACGACCGTTGGGCGGCATCGTCTTCGGACACTTCGGCGATAAGTACGGTCGCAAGAAGCTGCTGCAATTCAGCCTCGTACTGGTCGGCGCCGCGACCTTCCTCATGGGCTGTCTGCCGACCTTCGCCCAGATCGGTTATTGGGCACCGGCATTGCTGGTCGTGCTCCGATTCATCCAGGGCTTCGCGGTCGGCGGCGAATGGGGCGGCGCGGTACTGCTGGTGGCCGAACACAGTCCGAGCCGCAGTCGCGGATTCTGGGCGAGCTGGCCGCAAGCCGGTGTGCCCGTCGGCAATATGCTCGCGACGGTCGCGCTGCTGGCGCTGACCTCGACACTCTCGGATGCCGCCTTCCTGAGCTGGGGCTGGCGCGTCGCGTTCTGGTTGTCCGCGGTGGTCGTGCTGGTCGGCTACTACATCCGCACGAAGGTCACCGACGCACCCATTTTCGTTGCGGCACAGCAGGAAATAGAACAGATCAAGGCGAACTCACTGAGCGTCGTCGAGGTGCTGCGGCGCTACCCGCGCGGCGTGCTCACCGCCATGGGTCTGCGCTTCGGCGAGAATATCCTCTACTACCTGGTGGTCACCTTCACCATCACCTATCTCAAGGTGCATGTGCACGTCGACACCAAGGTCATCCTCTGGTGGCTGCTGGCCGCGCACGCGGTGCATTTCGTAATGATTCCGTTGGCGGGCAACCTCTCCGATCGTTTCGGCCGGCGTCCGGTTTATCTGGTCGGCACGCTCACCGCGGGCACCTGGGGCTTCTTCGCCTTCCCGATGATGGACAGCGGCCACAACGCGATCATCATGTCCGCGATCATTATCGGTTTGGTGTTCCACGCCTTCATGTACGCCGGACAGCCCGCGATCATGGCCGAGATGTTCCCCACCCGCATGCGGTATTCCGGTGTCTCCCTCGGGTATCAGGTCACCTCGATCGTGGCCGGATCGCTCGCACCGATCATCGCCGTCCGCTTGCTCAATACCTACGGGTCCGCGGTGCCCATTGCCGTATATCTGGCAGCGGCCGCCGCCATCACCGCCATCGCCGTCCTGTTCGCCCGCGAAACGAAAGGCATAGCGCTGGAGAGCATCGACACCGCGGACGCGGAAACCCTTGCCGCCCAAACCTCCTCGGCACCCGCCCCCGCCGCGCCGGTCGACGCACTGCGAGCGGAGCTCACATGAGTCACCTGACCGGACGTTCCGCGCTGATCACCGGCGGCGCCAGCGGCATCGGCGCCGCCTGCGCCAGGGAACTCGCGGCGCGCGGCGCGACCGTCACCATCGCCGATATCGATGACGTCGGGGCGAAGGCACTGGCGAGCGAGCTCGACGGAAAGGCCTGGTCGGTAGACCTTCTCGATGTCGCGGCATTGGAAGAGCTCACCCTGGATGTGGACATCCTGGTGAACAACGCCGGCGTGCAGAGCATCAACCCGATCGAGGATTTCCCGCCGCAACGGTTCCGGAATCTGATGACCCTCATGGTCGAAGCGCCGTTCCTGCTCATCCGCGCGGCACTGCCGCGGATGTATCAGCGCGGCTTCGGCCGGATCGTCAACCTGT
Source organism: Nocardia nepalensis (assembly GCF_048910785.1). Lineage (NCBI taxonomy): Bacteria > Bacillati > Actinomycetota > Actinomycetes > Mycobacteriales > Nocardiaceae > Nocardia > Nocardia nepalensis. The sequence continues at coordinate 1,173,853 of NZ_JBKBET010000020.1, forward strand.
CCTCGGTGCACGGGTTGCGCGCGTCCGAATACAAGGTCGCGTATGTGACGGCCAAGCACGCGCTGGAGGGCCTGTCAAAGGTCACCGCGCTCGAGGGTGGCCGCCACGGCGTCACCAGCAATTGCGTCAATCCCGGCTATGTCCGAACACCGCTGGTGGACAAGCAGATCGCCGATCAGGCCAAGGCTCACGGCATCGATGAGCAACAGGTGCTCGAAAAGGTGCTGCTCACCGAGACCGCGATCAAGCGCCTGGTCGAGCCGGAAGAGGTCGCGTCACTGGTCGGTTGGCTCGCCTCCTCGAATGCCGGCATGGTCACCGGCGCGTCCTACACCATGGACGGTGGGTGGACCGCACGGTGATTCCGGCGGGCCCGGGCCTAGCCCAATGCGGACAGCGCCATCTGGCGCAGCACCGGCCGGGTCCGGGTGGCGGTGGCATTGGTGGCACTGTGCGGCGTGGAGTTCATCAATCCGAAGCCCGCATGGGCCTGCACCCGCGCGGTCTCCTCCGGCAGCTCCGGATGCAACTCCCGCAGCACCGCCACCCAGATCTCCACGTACTGACGCTGGGTGCGACGCAGTTCGCGCCTGGCGCCGGTCGGGACATTGTCGAGGTCGCGGTCCTGGATCCGAATCAGTTCGGGCTCGCCGAGCGCGAAGTCCAGATGGAAGTCGACCAGTCCCGCCAGCGCCTCCCCCGCCGATTCGGTCCGGGCCACCACCGCCTTCCCACCGTCGAGCAGCCGCTGGCTGACCCCGACGAGCAGTTCGACCAGCAGCGCCTCCTTGTTGGGGAAGTGCCGATAGACCGCGGGCCCGCTGATCCCGACGGCCGCGCCGAGGTCGTCCAGGCGCATGCCGAGGAAGCCGCGATCGGCGATGAGCCGGGCTCCCGCATCCAGCAGCTGCGCCCTGCGCTGCAGTTTCAGTTGTTCCCTGCGGGTGGGCACGACCGGGTCGGTGCTGGTCACACGCGCTCCTTTCAGCTGATCCTTTCGAGCGACCCGCAAGCGATCGCTACGGCCTGGACATCTCGGTTAATCAACATTAACCTGAATTCCAGTTATCGGCGACTAACTGGATGGCAGGACGGCGTGATGACGGTGACCGAACAGGTCGGAGTCGACAACCGCACGGCACATGGGGCGCTGCTCGAGGATCTGCGCGCCCGCATGGCCGCGGCGGCACTCGGCGGGCCCCCGAAGGCGCGCGAGCGGCATGTGGCCCGCGGCAAGCTGCTCCCCCGGCAGCGGGTGGATCAGCTGCTCGATCCGGGCAGCCCGTTCCTCGAACTCTCGCCGCTGGCCGCGACCGGAATGTACGACGACGAATGCCCGGGCGCGGGGATCATCACCGGCATCGGCCGCATCTCCGGGCGCGAATGCGTGATCGTGGCCAATGACGCCACGGTCAAGGGCGGCACCTACTACCCGATGACGGTGAAGAAGCATCTGCGCGCCCAGGAGGTCGCGCTGCAGAACCAGCTGCCGTGCGTGTATCTCGTCGATTCCGGTGGCGCGTTCCTGCCGCGGCAGGACGAGGTATTCCCGGATCGGGAGCACTTCGGGCGCATCTTCTACAACCAGGCGACCATGAGCGCCCAGGGAATTCCGCAGATCGCCGCGGTGCTCGGCTCGTGCACCGCCGGTGGCGCGTACGTACCGGCGATGAGCGACGAGGCGGTGATCGTGCGCAACCAGGGCACGATCTTCCTCGGCGGACCGCCGCTGGTGAAGGCCGCGACCGGTGAGGTGGTCACCGCCGAAGAGCTGGGCGGCGGCGAATTGCATTCGCGCACTTCGGGAGTGACCGACCATCTGGCCGAGGACGACCAGGACGCGCTGCGCATCGTGCGCCGCATCGTGGCCACGCTCGGCCCTCGCTCGGCGAGTCCGTGGGAGGTGACGCCGACCGTCGCGACCGCGAAACCGGAGTCCGAGCTGTACGACGTGGTCCCGGTCGACCTGCGCACGCCCTATGACGTCCGCGAGGTCATCCATCGCCTGGTAGACGGTGCTGCCAACGGGGACAGCGGATTCCATGAATTCAAGGCCGAATACGGCAAGACCCTGGTCACCGGATTCGCCCGCATCCACGGACATCCGGTCGGCATCGTCGCCAATAACGGCGTGCTGTTCAGCGAATCCGCCATGAAGGGCGCACATTTCATCGAGCTGTGCGATAAGCGCAAGATTCCGCTGCTGTTCCTGCAGAACATCACCGGTTTCATGGTCGGGCGCGATTACGAGGCGGGCGGTATCGCCAAGCACGGGGCCAAAATGGTCACCGCGGTGGCCTGTGCGCGGGTGCCGAAGCTCACCGTCGTGATCGGCGGATCCTATGGCGCGGGCAACTATTCGATGTGCGGCCGCGCGTATTCGCCGCGCTTCCTGTGGATGTGGCCCAATGCCCGAATCTCGGTGATGGGTGGCGAACAGGCCGCCTCGGTGCTTTCGACGGTGCGCGGTGATCAGCTCGACAGCAGCGGGCAGCCGTGGTCGGCCGCGGACGAGGAGGCATTCAAGGCCCCGATTCGGGAACAGTACGAATATCAGGGCAATCCGTACTACTCGACCGCGCGACTCTGGGACGACGGCGTCATCGACCCCGCCGACACCAGAACCGTGCTCGGACTTGCCCTTTCGGTGTGCGCGCAGGCGCCGCTCGAACCCGTTTCCTACGGCGTCTTCCGGATGTGAAAATGATGAACAAATCAAATCCGGTCGACTTCGACACCGTGCTCGTCGCCAATCGCGGCGAGATCGCGGTGCGCGTCATCCGGACCTTGCGCGCCATGGGTATTCGCTCCGTCGCGGTCTACAGCGACGCGGACGCTCAGGCCAGGCATGTGCGCGAAGCCGATACCGCGGTGCGCCTCGGCCCGGCTCCGGCCAGGCAGAGCTATCTCGATATCGAGAAGGTGGTCGCCGCGGCGGTGCGCACCGGAGCCCGAGCCGTGCACCCCGGCTACGGATTCCTTTCCGAGAATGCCGCTTTCGCCGCGGCCCTGGCCGAGGCTGGCATCGTCTTCCTCGGACCGCCCGCGAAGGCGATCGAGATCATGGGCGACAAGATCGCGGCGAAGAACACCGTCGCCGCCTTCGACGTGCCCGTCGTACCCGGTATCGCCCGGCCCGGACTCACCGACGCCGAATTGATCGACGCCGCAACCGATATCGGCTATCCGGTGCTGGTCAAGCCGTCGGCGGGCGGCGGCGGTAAGGGCATGCGGTTGGTCGAGGAACCGTCGGCATTGCCCGCCGCGCTGGCCAGCGCCCGGCGTGAGGCGGCCGCGGCATTCGGTGACGACACCCTGTTCCTGGAGCGATTCGTCACCCGGCCCAGGCATATCGAGGTGCAGATTCTCGCCGATCAATTCGGCCACGTGATCCATCTCGGTGAACGCGAATGCAGCCTGCAGCGGCGGCATCAGAAGGTCATCGAAGAAGCGCCCTCGCCGCTGTTGGACGCCGCGACCCGGGCACGCATCGGCGCCGCCGCCTGCAATACCGCGCGCAGCGTCGATTACGTCGGTGCCGGCACGGTCGAATTCATCGTCTCCGCCGATCGGCCGGACGAGTTCTTCTTCATGGAGATGAATACCCGACTGCAGGTGGAACATCCGGTGACCGAGCTGGTCACCGGGATCGACCTGGTGGAGTGCCAGGTGCGGATCGCGGCCGGACAGAAACTCGCCGTGAACCAGGACGAGTTGCGGCTGGTCGGACACGCGATCGAGGCGCGGGTCTATGCCGAGGATCCCGGACGCGGGTTCCTGCCCACCGGCGGCACCGTACTCGACCTGTCGGAGCCCGAAGGCGCTGGCGTGCGGGTGGATTCGGGATTGCGCATCGGCACCGTGGTCGGCAGCGATTACGACCCGATGCTCTCGAAGGTCATCGCGCACGCCGCCGACCGCGATGCCGCGCTCGCGAAACTCGATCGGGCACTGGGCGATACCGTGCTGCTCGGCGTCACCAGCAATATCGAGTTCCTGCGTTTCCTGCTGGCCGACCCCGATGTGGTCGCCGGAAGGCTCGATACCGGACTGCTGGACCGTCGCGTCGGCGAATTCGAACCCGCTGCGGTCGGGGATGACGAATTCATCGCCGCCGCCGCGTATCACTGGTTGCGGCGTTGGCCGGCAGCACCGGGCGATCCGTGGGATATCCCGTCCGGGTGGCGCATCGGCGCGCCCGCACCGACCACCATCAGGTTGGCCAGCGGTGACCGCACCGAACACGTGTATCTGACCGGCTCCCCGGATGCCGCCGAGGTACACCTCAACAGCAGCGAATCCACTTCGCTCACCGCCGATTTCACCGGAGACCGGGCCGGAGTGCTCGCCCTGACCCTGGGCGGCTTGCGTCGGGAGTACCGCGTCGCCGAACACGACGGGCAGCTCTGGGTCGCCGGGCCGTCGGGCGTCTCGGTGCTGCGCGAAGTGGCCGAGGTGAATGTCCGCGGCGGTGCCGAACACGTCGGCGACGCCGAGATCCGCAGCCCCATGCCGGGTTCGGTGATCGCGGTGCCGGTCGGCAACGGCGACACCGTGGCCGCGGGTGCGCCGGTCGTCGTGGTCGAGGCCATGAAGATGGAGCACACGCTCACCGCACCGGTCGCGGGCATCGTCGAAGTCCTGGTCGAACCGGGCAACCAGGTCCGCCTCGAGCAGCCGCTGGTGCGCATCGTCGCGACCGAATCCGAACCGAAGAACTCCGAGCGAGAAGGAACTTCCGCATGAGTGAGCGCAGCGAACGAACCATGGACACAGCCGACCTGTCGGGCATGACGGAGCCGAGCGTCAGCGAGGCGCAGTCATGACCGACTTCTTGTCCACCGGCACTCTGCCCGAGGACTACCGCGACCTCGCCCTGACGGTGCGTGATTTCGCCAAGTCGGTGGTTGCGCCCGTCGCCGCCGAACACGATGCGAACCACACCTTCCCGTACGAGGTCGTCGCCGGCATGGCCGATATGGGCCTGTTCGGCCTGCCGTTTCCGGAGGAGTACGGCGGCATGGGCGGCGACTACTTCGCGCTGTGCCTGGCGCTGGAGGAACTCGGCAAGGTCGATCAGAGCGTGGCGATCACGCTGGAGGCCGGTGTTTCGCTGGGCGCCATGCCGATCTACCGCTTCGGCAACGATAAGCAGAAGCAGGAATGGCTGCCGCAGTTGACCAGTGGCCGCAATCTCGCCGCGTTCGGGCTCACCGAACCCGGCGCGGGCAGCGACGCGGGCGGCACCAGGACCACCGCGGTCGCCGACGGCGGCGAATGGGTCATCAATGGCAGCAAGCAGTTCATCACCAACTCCGGCACCGATATCACCACATTGGTGACGGTGACCGCGGTGACCGGCCAGTCGGGCGGCAAGAAGGAGATCTCCACCATCCTCGTCCCCACCGACACCCCCGGTTTCGTGGCCGAACCCGCCTACAACAAGGTCGGCTGGAATGCCTCGGACACCCATCCGCTGAGCTTCACCGATGTTCGGGTGCCGCAGGAGAACCTGCTCGGCGAGCGCGGCCGCGGTTACGCCAACTTCCTGCGCATCCTCGACGAGGGCCGCATCGCCATCGCGGCGCTCTCGGTGGGCGCGGCCCAGGGCTGCGTCGACGAGAGCGTGCGCTACGCCAAGGAACGCGAGGCCTTCGGCCAGGCCATCGGCCGCAACCAGGCCATCGCCTTCAAGATCGCCAGGATGGAGGCGCGCGCCCACGCCGCGCGCACCGCCTACTACGACGCGGCCGCGCTCATGCTGGCGGGTAAACCATTCAAGAAACAAGCAGCGATCGCGAAGCTGGTGGCCAGCGAGGCCGCCATGGACAACGCCCGCGATGCCACCCAGATCTTCGGCGGCTACGGCTTCATGAACGAATACGCTGTGGCCAGGCACTATCGCGACAGCAAGATCCTCGAAATCGGCGAGGGTACAACGGAGGTGCAGTTGATGCTGATCGGGCGGGAGCTGGGCCTGTGACGGAGACCGACGGCCCGCGCCGAGTGGTGCAACGCGGCCTGTGGTTCGAGGAATTCGAGACCGGCGTGGTGTACGAGCACCGGCCGGGCCGGACCATTACCGAGGCCGATAATGTCCTGTTCACCACGCTGACCATGAACACCCAGGCGCTGCACCTGGACGCCGCGTTCAGCGACCAGCTGCCGCCGTTCCACCAGCGCCTGGTGAATTCGATGTTCACGCTGTCCACCCTGGTCGGTCTCTCGGTCGCGCAGCTGACCCAGGGCACGATCGTCGCCAACCTCGGCTTCTCCGATATCGCCTTCCCGAAGCCGCTGTTCCACGGTGACACCATGTATGCCGAGACCGTCGTCACCGAGAAGCGCGAATCGAAGAGCCGTCCCGGTGAGGGCATCGTCACCTTTTCGCATACCGCGCGCAATCAGCATGGCGATATCGTGGCGACAGCGGTACGCAAGACGCTGGTACGCAAGGAACCGAGGCCCGCATGAGTTGGCAGATGCCGGGACCGGCCTGGCTGTTCTGCCCGGCCGACCGCCCCGAACGCTACGAAAAGGCCGCCGCGGCAGCCGATGTGGTGATCATCGATCTCGAGGACGGTGTCGCCGCCGGCGATAAGGCGGCCGCACGCAAAGCGCTCATCGAGACCCCATTGGATCCCGAGACCACCGTGGTCCGGATCAATGCCGTCGGCACCGACGAGCACGAGCTGGATCTCGCGGCGCTGGCCCGCACCGAATACCGGCGGATCATGCTGCCGAAGACCGAATCCGCCGAACAGCTCGGCACGCTCGCCGACTACGAGGTGATCGCGCTGATCGAATCGCCGCTGGGCGCCATGGCGGTCGGGAGCGCGGTGCAGGCGCGCAATGCGATCGGGGTCATGTGGGGTGCGGAGGATCTGGTCGCCGGGCTCGGCGGCAACTCCAGCAGGCATGCCGATGGCGGGTACCGGGATGTGGCCCGCCATGTTCGGTCGACCGCGCTGCTCGCGGCCAAGGCGTACGGGAAGTTCGCGCTCGATTCCGTCTACCTGAATATCCGCGATCTCGACGGGCTGCGTGCCGAATCGCTGGACGCCGTCGCGATCGGCTTCGATGCGAAGGTGGCGATCCATCCCGGCCAGGTGCCGGTCATCCGAGCCGCCTACGCGCCGACGGCGGACGAAATCGACTGGGCCCGAAGGGTGCTCGACGAGGTACCGAAACATCGGGGCGTCTTCGCCTTCGAGGGCCGCATGGTCGATGCCCCGGTGCTGCGGCATGCCGAGCAGATCGTGCGGCGCGCGAACCACACCTGATTTCCGAAGACTCAGCCAGGAGGTAATGCGGTGCAACCACAATGGGTGCCGACCGAATCAGATATCGCGAAGGCGCGCATCACCGACTTCGCCGGATTCGTCGAGGCGCGCACCGGAGTGTCCGCGCCGGATTACCGGGCGCTGTGGCAGTGGTCGGTCGACGATCTGCCCGGCTTCTGGGGTGCGCTGTGGGATTACTTCGAGCTCGGCCCGGTCGCGGGCGAGGTGCTGGCGAGCGCCGAAATGCCGGGTGCGCAGTGGTTTCCGGGGACTCGGCTGAACTATGTTGATCAGGTCGTACGGCAGTTCCGCACCGATCGGCCCGCCATCGTCGCGGTGACCGAGGACGGTCCGGTGCGCGAGGTGTCCTGGAGCGAATTGATCGACAGCACAGCGGCATTCGCGCGCACGCTGCGCTCGCTCGGGGTAGCGCCGGGTGATCGGGTGGCCGGATACCTGCCGAATATTCCGGAGGCGGTGATCGCATTCCTGGCCACCGCGAGCATCGGTGCGGTGTGGAGCGCCTGCGGTCAGGACTATTCGCCCAAGGCTGCGCTGGATCGGCTCGGCCAGCTCGAGCCCACCGTGCTGGTCACCGCGGACGGCTACCGTTTCGGGGGCAAGGCGCACGATAAGCGCGACGATATCGCTGCGCTGCAGGCCGGACTCGATACCGTGAAGACGACCGTGGCCGTCTCGCAGCTGGGCTTGCCGGTGCCGGACGCGCTGCCCTGGACCGAGGCGGCGGCCGATACCGAAGCCGTTGTGATCGAGACCGAGACAGTCGATTTCGACCATCCGCTGTGGATCGTGTTCTCCTCTGGCACCACCGGACTACCCAAGGGCATCGTGCACGGGCACGGTGGCGTGGTGCTCGAGCACCTCAAAGCTGTTGCGCTGCAAGCCGATATCGGTCCCGATGACACCTTCTTCTGGTACACCAGCCCGAGCTGGATGATGTGGAACTTCCAGGTCGCCGGACTGCTCGTCGGCGCGACCATCGTCTGCTACGACGGCAGTCCCACCTATCCGACACCGGATGCGCTGTGGCACATCGCAGCCCAGGTCGGCGCGACCGTGCTCGGTACCAGTCCCGGCTATGTGCTCGCCTGCATCAAAGCTGGCGCGGTGCCGCGCACCGATCACGATCTGTCCGCACTGCGACAGGTCGGCATCACCGGTTCTTCGCTGCCGCCCGCGTCGGCGGTGTGGTTGGGCGACAATGTCGGTGACCACGTCCAAGTCGCCTCGATCAGCGGCGGCACCGATGTGGTCTCCGCCTTCATCGGCGGCGCACGCACGGTACCCACCTGGCCAGGTGAGCTGTCCGCACCCTATCTGGGTGTCGCGCTGGAGGCCTTCGACACCGACGGCAAGCCGGTCCGCGACGAGGTCGGCGAGCTCGTCATCACCAAGCCGATGCCGTCCATGCCGGTGCGCTTCTGGAATGATCCGGACGGAACCCGCTACCACGACGCGTATTTCGATATGTTCCCCGGCATCTGGCGGCACGGCGACTGGATCACCATTACCGATCGCGGCAGCATCGTGGTGCACGGCCGCTCCGATTCCACCCTCAATCGCCACGGCATCCGCATGGGCAGCGCCGATATCTACCAATCCGTCGAACGCCTCCCCGAAATCACCGAGGCCCTGGTCATCGGCGCCGAACAACCCGACGGCGGCTACTGGATGCCCCTATTCGTCACCCTCACCCCAGGCACCGACCTGACCGACGACCTGAAAACCCGCATCAACACCACCATCCGCACCGAGGTCTCCCCCCGCCACGTCCCCGACGAGATCATCGTCGCCCCGGGTATTCCGCACACCCGCACCGGCAAGAAACTCGAGGTGCCGATCAAAAAGCTCTTCCAGGGCGCCGACCCGACGCGCGTCGTCGAACGCAGCGCCGTGGATAACCCAGACCTCCTCGACTGGTACGCCACCATCCGCCCGGCCCAGAAATGAACCGACGGGTATGGCGGCGCATAACCTAGCGGCCGAAGAGGATGACCCGCATCAGGTGCGCGACCCGCTGCTGCGAGCACAGCGGGTTATCGGGCCCGAGCCACTGACCGAGGTCGACGACCAACGCCAGCGCGGCGTGCACCAGCACCCGCGCCTCGGCCGCGGAGAGCTCCGGCCGGACCCCGATGAGCAGCTTGGCCCACTCTTCGACATTGAGCCGCTGGATATTTCGCAGCACGGTGCGATCCTCCGGCGGCACATTGCTGATCTCCGCGTAGTAGACGAAGGTCAGCTCGCGCTCGGCGAACGAGCCCCGCACATACAACTCGATGAGGGTCCCCAGCGCCTGGTCCGGACTGTCCGAGGCCGCGATGGCGGGACCGATCGCCGCCGAAACCCGGTCCGCCGCACGGCGAAACGCCGCCGCGAGCAGATCGCCCTTACTGCGGTAGAAGCGGTACACCGCCGAGGAGGCGGGCAGGCCGGCCGCATTGGCGATATCCTCCACGCTCACATTGGGATAGCCGTGCTCATGGAACAGTTCGATGGCCCGCGCCAGCAACAGCTCGTGTTTGAAAGTGAGCGGAACTTCTTTCACCCCAAGGGATTCGGTGTCGTCACCGGGAGCGGGCAGCGCACTTGCGATGACCGCGTTGCAGGCCGAGCGCAGCAGGGCCGTCAGCGTGCGCACCGGAACCGCCACATGATGGTCGCAGATGCTGCCGATCACGCTCATCGCGGCGGCCGAGAGCACCGCCCGATCCCCGCCGGACAACTCCGGACGGGTCTCGGCCAGCAGCTCGCGGGCCACCGTGTCGGTGGTGATCAGCTGATCGATGAGGATCTGGCGGTCGTCCTGCTCGAGGTAGCGGTTCTGCCAGCGCAGCAGCGCGGCGCTGCGGCGATTCGCGATGGCGGCCGCGATCAGGGCGTCGAGGATGTGGTCGAGGCGTTCGGCGGCGGGCCGGTCGCGCAACTGCTCGGGCAGGTGCGCGGCCTCGGTGCTCAGCGCGGCCAGCCGCAGCGCCTCCTCGCGGAACAGCGCGTACTTGCTCGGGTAGTGCCGGTAGAGCGCGGTGGAGCTGATATCGAGGCGCGAGGCGATATCCTCCATGCTCACGCCGTGATAGCCGAACGATCCGAAGGCCTCCGCGGAGGCGGCGGCGATCTGCGCCCTACGGTCGCGCGGTCGACGCCGTACCGCACGCGACGGTGCGGCGCGGCCTGCGGTCGCGTCCTCCGTGACGCGACGATCCTCGGCATCCATCCCGCGATGTTAGCCCAATCGGACGCTTGCTAGACGAGTCTTCCCAGGGCTGAAATCTGATTGAACGGAAGATCACAAAAATACCCGAAACTAGGTTTCCACGTCGAGACCTAATGCTCAAGCCGATCGGAATATCCGATAACATATTTCGAATCGGGCAAGGCTTCGTATCGATGCGTGGCGCGGGACTACGAGCGGGCCGGGCGGCCGAACAGCACCAACTGCATGAGCAGCCGAACCCGGGCCGGGGAGGCGATCGGCTCGGCACCGAAGGTACGGCCGAGATCGACCACCAACGCGAATGCCGCGTGGATGAGGAATCTGGCCTCGGCGGGCGAGAGCTCCGGTCGGACATCGCGCAGCAGCCGTGCCCACTCTTCGACGCTGAGCCGCTGGATATTTCGCAGCACCGTGCGCTCGTCGGTCGGAACATGTTGGAACTCTGTGTAATACACGAAGGTCAGCGCGCGTTCGGTGAACGAGCCATCGACGTACTGCTCGATCAGAGTGGTCAGCGCCTCTTCGGCATCGGTCGCGGCGGCCACCGCCGGGCCGATCGCGCCGGAGACACGGTCGGCGGCCCGGCGGAACGCGGCGGCGAGCAAGTCGCTCTTGCCGCGATAGAACCGGTATACCGCCGATGCCGCGGAAAGTCCTGCGGCAGTGGCGATCTCCTCGACGCTGACATTCGGGTAGCCGCGATCGTGGAACAGCTCGACGGCCTTGCGCAGCAACAGCTCATGTTTGAACGAATCCGGAATCTCCGCGGCCACCGGGAGTTCGGCATCCGGGTCGAGCGCGGGGAGTTCGGCGGGCACGAGCGCCCAGCATGCCGAACTCAACAGCCGGGCAAGGGATTTCGCGGGCAAGGTGGCATGGTGGTCGGCAATGCTGGTGATCGCGCTGAGCAGTGCGGCGCGCAGCACCCGCAGGTCGTCCTCCGCGAGTTCCGGTCGCAGCGCGGCCAGTTGCGTGCCGATTGCGCCGGCGACGGTGAGCTGCTGTTCGGTGAGGATCGCGAGATCCTCCGGCTCGAGATAGCGGCCCTCCCAGCGCACCAGGGTGACGGTCGGCCGGTTCTCGATGGTGACGCCGATGAGCGCGTCGAGCACGTGGCGCAGCCGCCGCTCCGGCGACCATTCTGTCGCCTCTTGCGGCAGCTCGACCGATTCCGTCATGGCCCGGCCGACCCGCAGCAATTCCTCCTGGAACAGCGCGTACTTGCTCGGATAGTGCCGGTACAGCGCCGCCGAGCTGATCCCGAGCCCGGACGCGATGTCCTCCATGCTCACGCCGTGATAGCCCAGCGCACCGAACGCGGCCGCCGAGGCCGCGGCGATCTGGGCCCGCCGATTCTTCGGCCGTCGCCGAATCTCCCGCGGTGCCGAGTCGCCGTTGACCGCCTTGCGCGCCGTACGGCGATTGTCGACACTCATGCCGCCATGGTATCGACAACCTCGCCACCCCCATGTGTCCAGGTCGGTCTGATTTGCCCAGGTGGCGGCGTCCGGCCCCATTTCGAGGCCATCGTCGCGATCAGGCCCCAGCCGTAGCTGGGCTAGGACCGTGGCGGCGTGGCGAGTGGGGAGTTGACCTTGTTGACCAGCCAGCGTCCGTCCACCCTTTCCAACCGCATCACCATGGACAGCTGACCGGGGGCTGGCTTGCCCTGGGTGCCCATGCTGGTGATGGTTTGGCCGATCACGACGATCGCCTCGGCGGAATCGGCGTCGCCGGATTTGATCGCGCACTGGACGTCGTTCACCTTCGACACGACCTCGCCCTGGGTGAGCACATCGCGCAATTCCTTACTGGTGCTGTCGAATTGCTTTTTCCAGTCACCGGTGGCGCCATCGAGCACTCCGGCGAAGTACTTGTCCAGGTTCTTGGCGTCGTAGTCGGCGAGCACCGGCGCGTATTGGCAGGCGGCGAGGCGGGCGTCCTCGTGTGCGGAGACTATGGCCTTGTTGTTCTTGTTCTGGAGGTAGAAGAACACCGTGGAGGCGAGCGCGGCGGCGAGCAGCAGTGCGGCAGCGGCGCGATAGGCGATCGTGGCGCGTTTGCTGGGCGCGCGGAGGATAGTAAAGCGTTTTGCCGCAGGGGATTTCAATTCCGCCGCATCGGTGTCAGGGCCGCCGTCCGGCTCCGATCCCGCAGCTATGCCCGACTCCGATCCGGAGACCTGCTCCAGCTCCACATTCTCGATCTCTCTCTCGCTCACAGTTTCTCGCTCCTATCTGCCGGGTGCGGGTCGGGACAGTTCATTGCCGGTGACGCCGGGCGGCGGGCCGGAACCGTTGTCCGGCAGATCGGGTCGCGGCGCATTCGCCGAACCGCGCACCTGGAGTGCGGGATCGGAGGTGACGCAGTAGTTGTAGAGCCGCACCCTGGTATCGACGACCTTGTCGGTCGGCACGACGGGCACCGTCTGGTAGTCGCAGGTCGGCCGTGGCCAGGGGTCGACCAGCGTATTGAAGGCGTGGTCGTGCACCGGAATACCGATGGCCTCCGAACCCACACGCAGCGCGGGGAACAGTGCCTCGATGGCCGGTTGCCGCAGCTTGGCCGCCTTGGTGATGGCGACGAAGTTGGTGATGAGGTTTGTCATCGGGTCCTGGGTGTCGTGCACGATGCCGCCGAGTGTGGCCAGTTGGCCGGGTCCCAGATCCAGGAATTTGCGCACTTCCTGATCGGCCGCGGTCAACTGCTGGAACAGGGCACTCGATCCGGTGGTCAGCGTGGCCAGATCGGGTTGCGCATGCGTAGTGGTTTCGGCGATGACCTGCAGGTTCTCGATCAAGCGCTGGGTCTGCGGCAGCAGATCGGTCAGGCCGGACATGGCCCGGCTGATTCCGGCGACCATATTGCGCAACCGGTCCGGACCACCGGCCAGCGCCTTGTCGAGTTCGTCGATGATCACGTTGAGTCGAGTCGGGTTCATCCCGCCGATCAGGCCGCTCATATTCGCGAGCACCGACTGCACCGTCACCGGGGTGCTGGTCGCCGCGCGTTCGACGATCGAGCCGTCGGACAGATACGGTCCGCTGTCGGAGTCGGGCCGAAAGTCCAGGTACTGCTCGCCGGCCGCCGAGAGCCTGCCGACGGCAACGGTGCCGCCCACCGGAATCCTTGCGCTGTCGTCGATTTCGGCAATGGCGGCGACGCCGTCACCGGATACCCGGACCTCGAGCACCTTGCCGACCCGGCTGCCGCGAAAGGTGACATCATTGTTCGCCGCCAAGCCGCCCGAGCTCTTCAGCTCCACCCGGACCCGGTAGGTGCTCGGCAGCGGATTGATCCGCAGCACGGCCGCACCGAGATAGGACATGCCGAGCACCAGCACGACGACCAATCCGATATTGGCCACCGCGATCCGATGTCGAACCAGCCAGTGCCACAGCGGAATATTCATCGCCCACCGCCCTGCAATCGTCCGATGACCTTCTGGATGACCTCGGCGAGACTGCCGATAAATGCCGGTACATCCCCGATTTCGGGCCATCGGCTGCCCTTCGGATCGGTGAGCGCGCCGATATCCAGGTAGGAGACCGTCGCGGCGACCGCGAGCACCGGCCCCTCGTAGCTGGCCATCACATTGGGGTAGACGGCGTGCAGGCCGTCCAGCGTGCCCGCGAGATTATCGCCCATCTGGGTGAATCCGGACATCAGCCGCTGGATGCTGTCGAACAGGCTCAGGAATTCCGGACCGGTGGTGTCGGTGAAATCGCCGAGCGCCGACATGGTCACCGATACCTTGGCGACGAGTTCGGCAATGCTCCTGTTGTTTTCGGCAACCAACCCGATCAGTGGCGGGAAGGTATCCGCGGCCGCGCCCAATTCGGCCTTGCGCCTGGCCAATTCGCCGGTGAGCACATTCAGGCCGGAGAGCACGCTGTCGACATCGGCGGTGCGCGCGTTGAGTGCCGCGAGCACATCGGTCATCTCGGTGATCAGATGCCCGAGCTGCGGCGCGCGCCCGGCGAACATCGAGTTCATCTCGGTGGTTATCCGCGCGACCTGGTTGAGCCCACCGCCATTGAGCAGCATGGAGATCGACATCATCAGCTGTTCGACCGATGCGCCGGTACCGGTGTGGTCGGGCGCGATGGTGTCGCCGGGCCGAAGCATATCGGCGCTCTCCCGCTCGGCGGGCAGGGTCATGGCGACGAACATGTCACCGAGCGGGGTGGCCTGGCGCAGCTCTGCGGTGGTGCCGCGGGGCAGTTGGATGTCGCGTCGGATCCGCATTTCCACGTCGGCGAGGAAGTTCGTGGTGCTGATCCTGGAGACCATGCCGATTTCGGTGCCGCCGATTTTCACGTGTGCGTTCGCGGGCAGGTTGAGCGCGTCCTTGAAGACGGCGTGCAGCTCATAGCCCGGTCCGCCGATGCCCGGCTTGGGCAGCGGCACATTGTCGACCGTCACGGCACACCCCGCCGTTGCGACGACCACCGCCGCTGCCAGGAAAGCCGAGCGCGCCGCCCTCATTTGGTGATCCCGAGCAGTGCGGCGGTCAGCCCGAAATCGGGTCCGAAGTCCTGGATCTTCCCCGTGCGGCAGCCATCGAGTCGCAACTGGATGCGTGCACAGAACAGCGATAGCGCCTCACCGTCCAGCACCGCCTTGTCGAGCAGACCGTGCAGGCGCAATGCCCGGTCCTCGTGGCTCACCGCATTGGCGAAGTTCTGGAAGAAAAGCGGTGTGACATCGGTGATTTCGGTCAGGCCACGCGCATTGGCCCGCATCTGCGTGGTCAGGGTCGTGAACCGGGTCAGCGCGCCGAGCAGTTGCTCGCGGTTCTGGCCGACGACGGTGGAGGTGTTGGTGACGAAGTCATTGAGCTGGGTGATCACCGCCTGCAGCCCGGGCGCCTGCTCCCCCATCAGCTGCACGAGCTCGGTGAGTCGGCCGCTGAAATCCCGTACCGTCTGGTCGTTCTGGGCGATGATCTCGGTGATCTCGTTGAGCTTTACGATGGTGTTGGAGATCTGGTCGCCATTGGCGAGGGTGACCTGGAAGGCCGAGGACAGGTCGTCGAGCGTCTGACGCAGCTTGTCCCCATTGCCGTTCAACAGCGGGAACAGCACCCGGCTCGCCATCGGGCCGGTTTCATTGTCCCCCTCGAGCGCATTGCCGAGCTGGTCGAAAGTTTCGAGGATGCGGTCGAGTTCGACCGGGGTGCGGGTGCGGGCGAGCGGGATGTGTTGGCCGTCGGTCAGCACCGGACCGTTGCCCTCGTAGGCGGGGGCGAGTTCCACATGCCGATTGGTGATCAGCTGTGGCGAAACCAGCGCCGCCATCGCATCGGCCGGGATCCGCACGCCCTTGTCGACGGACATGGTGACTTCCACATAGCTGCCCTTGGGCGTGACAGTATCGACCCGGCCCACCGGCACACCGAGAACCGCCACATCGTTGCCCGCGTACAGGCCGGCGACATTCTCGAAGTCGGCACTGATGCGCAGATGTTCGCCGAGATATTGATCCGGGAGCGCGGTGAGGCTGTCCGGCAATAGCGAACAGCCGGTCGCCACGGTCACGGCCACGCCGAGGACCGCGGATTTCAGAAAATTACCTGACTTCATCAGTTGCACCCCTGTACGGCCTGGGCGAAGCACAGCCAGTTGTCCGGGAATACCCACGGCGCCCACACATCGCCGTACGGGCCGTTGCCGAGCGCATTGTTGAACTGCCGCAACGCAACCGGCATGATTTCGTAGAGCGAGTCGAGGTTGTCCCGGTTCTTCTCCAGGCCCTCGGACATGGTGTTCAGGTTCTGGATCAACGGACCGAGCTGATCCTGGTTCTCCAGACCTATCTCCTGCAGCAGCCGCGACAGGCTCGCCACATTGTCGAGCAGTTGCTTCAGCAGGCTCTGGCGCAGCGCGACGGCATTGCCGATGGCCTCGCCGCGGGTCAGCAACAGCAGGACGCTATTGCGATTGTCGGAGGCCAGCTGGGCCACCTGGTCCATGCTCTTCAGCAGCGTGTCCACCTCGTCCCGGCGATCGTTGATCACCTTGGCCAAGGCGCCGATGCTGTTCAGCGCCTCGACGGTGAGCTGCGGGGAGTCGCCCATCTGCTGGCTCAGCACGTCCAGGGACTGCCGCAGCTTCGCCGGATCCAGGCGTTCGATGCGCTCGAAGGATGATTTGTACACCGGATCCTGGATGACCTTGCCGAGGTTGTACGGCACAGAGGTCTGCTTCAGCGGAATTCGGCTGTCCGGCAGTCCTTTTCCATTGCCGGGCAGCAGTTCGACGTGCAATTTTCCGAGAATGGTTGTCATCTTGATGGCGGCCGAGGCATCCGGGCCGAGCCGAAGATCCTTGCGCACCTTCAGATCCACGACCACCTTCGCGCCGTCGAGTCGCACCGCGCTCACCGAGCCCACCGCTATGCCCGACACATCCACCGACGCCCCCGACCGCAGACCCGCCGCCTGGGCGAATTCGGCGTGAATCGTCTTATCGCCCAGGTGCGCCTGCGACAGCGCACTCGAACCGACGAGCAGTACGACCACCGAACCCGCCGCGAGCAGACCCAGCCACAACAGGCGATTGCGTACCGGACGCACCCGCCCGACCAGTGCGATCATCGGCAGACCTCCGAGTGAGAATTGCCGCCGACCTGCGAGAACAGCCCGGGCGGCAGCAGCACACCCCACAGCGACACATCCAGCGAGCAGATATAGGCATTGGCGTATGCGCCGTAGCTGGTGAACCGGGCGAGTCCGTTGAGGATGTTCGGCAGTTCGACCGCGGCCTGATCCAGTGACGCACCATTGAGGATCAACAGGGCGACACCACTGGTCGCATCGTTCTGTGCCCGCGCCAGATTCGGCTTCACCTGGCCTATCAGGGCGGCCAGCGAATCGGTGGATTTCGCAACGGTATCGACCGAGGATTTCAGCGATTCCCCCTGTGCGTACAGCGATTCCACCAATGCACGCGCCTGGGTGATCAGGGTTTCCAACTCGCCACTGCGATTGGCGAGGCCCGCGATCACGCTGCTGAGATTGCCGATGACATCGCCGAGGATCTTGTCGCGCTGACCGAAGGTGCCCGCGAGTTCGGCCGCCTGGGTGATCAGCGCGCTGAGCGACACATTATTGCCCTGTAGGGCCTGGATCAGGGTTTCCGACAGCGAATTGATCTGATCCGGTTGCAGCACGCTGAACAATGGCTCGAAACCCGAGAGCAGCGACGACACATCGAATGACGGTTCGGTGCGGTCGACGGGAATCGCCGATCCGGCCGCCATGACCGCGCCGTCCGCCTTGCCGGGCACCAGGGCGATATAGCGTTGGCCGATCAGATTCTGGTAGCGCACAAGGGCTTTCGTCGTCGTGGTCAGTCGCTGATCGTGCTGGATGCGAAAGTCGACGCGCGCCTGGTAATCGCCGTCGAAGTCGATGGCGTCGACCCGCCCGACCCGCACACCCGCCATCCGGATGTCATCGCCGACGCGCAGGCCGAGCACATCGGTGAAAGTAGCCGAGTACGAATCGGTATCGCCGGTCACCGAACGCTGCAATGTCGACCAGATCGTGTAGGTCAACAGCACCGCGACCACCGCGAACAGGCTGAATCCGGCCAATGCCCTGCCTGATCTCATGCGCTCATCCCCCCTCGTTCGGTGCGGTGTCGTAGACGGTCACCGAGCCACCGGCCAGCACCGGAGCCAGCAGCAGGTATTGCGCGGCGGTCGGGCGACCACCGACGATCGCCGCGGCGGCATCCAGTCCGCGCAGACCGTCCGAATTCGGCTGGGCGGGTCGATCCGTCGCAGCCGCCGGTGCCGTAATGCCCGGGATACTCGGCAGGCCGGGAATGGCGGGCAACCCCTGCGTCGGAGCGGCGGGTCCCGCTGTGGCCAATCGCTTGGGCATGAGTTGCGCCGGAAACTCCTGTGGCGCAGCGACATCGGGCACCGTACTGCCGCCGCAGCGGGGACCGGCCATGGTGCCGTAGTGCGGGCAATCCTTGGCGGTGTACTGCTGGAACGGCGTGAAGCTGACGTCCATCTTCCACACCATCTGCCGACTCGGCCCGAAACCGAACGCCGTGCGCAACCGCTGCAGCGCGGCGTTGAAATTGGCGGCAGTATCCGGGATGGCCTGCGGATCCCTGGCAATACTGCCGAACAGGCCGTCCAATCCGGCGACCAGATCCTTGCCCGAGTCCGGATTCCGCGCGAACAGCGTGTTGACCTCGTCGACCGCGCCGCTCGCATCGGTCAGCAGCGCGACGAGATTGTCCCGCCGCTCGGTGAGCGTGCGCGCCGTGGTGACCGAATCGGACAGCACGCCGACCAGCTCCGGCGCGGAAACGCTCAGTGCCGTCACTGCCCGGCCCAGGTTGCCGAGCAGATCGCCGATGCCGGGAATCGCGTGTACCTGGGTGAGCCAGGTATCGAGGCGTTCCACGGTGGAACCCGGTACCCGCGCCCCGGGATCGAGTGCGTCGGCCAGCGTGGCGAGCACCCGGCCCAGCTTCTCCGGCTGAATATGGTCGAGCACATCGCGCAGCACACTGAGCGTGGTCTGCAATTGCACGGTGCCGGTGCTGGTGTCCTCGGGAATTCGGGCGCCCGCGCGCAAGGTATCGGTGGTGTGCCCGTTGTCGACCAACTCGATGGCGGTGACGCCGAAGATATTGTTCGGGATCACCCGCGCCGTGACGTCGGACGGAATCAGGCCCGCCACAGCGGGTTTCAGATCCAGGTCGGCATTCTGGCGCTGCCCCTTGGCAACGACTTCGACACCGGCCACGGAACCGACCACCATTCCGCGGAATTTCACATCCGCATGGGTGGGCAGCCCGTCTCCGGTGCTGGTGAGCACGGCGACGACGGAGACCTTGTCTTCGAAATAGCCGGCATAGCGCAGCCCGAGCAGATATAGCAGCAGCGCCGTGGCGGTGGCCATGGCGATCCCGGCGAGGGTGAGTTGACGGGCGGTGGGTCCACGCCCACTTGGATCGAGCAGCATCGGCGGCCTATCCCGAGATTCGGAAGCCGGGGTCGATGCCCCAGATCGCGAGGGTCAGAAACAGATTCACGAACACCATGACGACGATCACCATCTTGATCGCCCGCCCGGCCGCGTGGCCGACCCCTTCCGGACCACCGGTGGCGATGAAGCCGTAGTAGCACTGGATGAAGGTCGAAATGAGTACGAACACGACGACTTTGATGACCGAGAACAAGACATCGATGCCGTTGAGGAATTGGAAGAAGTAGTGGTCGTAGGTCCCGGCGGAGGTGCCGCCGAGGAATAGCACGGCCAGCTTCGTCATCAGATACGCCACCGCGAGACCCACGCTGTAGAGCGGGATGATCGTCAGGGTCGCGGCGATCATCCGTGTGGTGACCAGGTACGGAAGCGGCCTGATGGCAATGGATTCCAGTGCGTCGATCTCCTCGGAGATCCGCATGGCGCCCAGCTGCGCGGTGAATCGGCAACCGGCCTGGATGGCGAAGGCGAGCGTCGCCAGAATCGGGCCGATTTCCCTTGTGGTCGCGAAACCCGAGATCGCGCCGGTCAGCGGGTTCATGGTGAGCAGGTTCAGCGCGGTATAGGACTCCATGCCGACGGTGATTCCGCCGAATCCGCACAGGATGATGACGACGCCGACGGTGCCGCCGCCGACGATGAGCGAGCCATTTCCCCAGCCGACGTCGGCGGTCAGCCGCAGCACTTCCTTGCGATAGTGCCTGAGCACGAAGGGAATTGCCGCCACGGCCTGGAAGAACGTGATGGCCTGGTGGCCCAGTCGCTGATTGGCCTGGATCGGTATGCGAGCCACCGCGCCTGCCGCGCGGAACGGTTTCAGCGCGGGTGGGGTGTATCGGGTGCCCATCTCAGATCACCTTCGCCGGGAAGAGGGTGTTGTAGATCTGGGTGATGATGATGTTGGTGGCGAACAGCATCAGCGCCGAATTGACCACCGCGGCATTCACCGAATTCGCGACACCGCCCGGACCGCCCTTGGTGTGTAATCCGATGTCGCAGGCGATAATTGCGGTGAGCGCACCGAAGATGGCCGCCTTCAGCAGTGCTACCACCAGATCGTTCGCCACCGCGAAGGAGGCGAAGGTGCTGATGAACGAGCCCGCCGTACCGCCCTGGGCGTACACGTTGAACATGTAGCCGGTGGCGAAGCCGACGAAGACCACGAACCCGCACAGCAGGATGCTGACCAGGATCGCGGCCAGCAGCCGCGGCGCGACCAACCGGCGCACCGGATCGACGCCCATCACCATCATGGCGTCGATCTCCTCGCGGATGGTGCGGGAGCCGAGGTCGGCGCAGATGGCTGAGCCGACCGCGCCCGCGATCATCAGCGAGGTGACCAGCGGCGCGCCCTGACGAATGATGCCCAGACCGCTGACCGCGCCGATAAACGTCGTCGCACCAACCTGATTCACCAGCGCGCCGACCTGAATGGAGACAACGACGGCGACCGGAATCGCGACGAAGACGGTCGGCGCGGCCGACACGCTCGCCATGAAGGCGCACTGCTTGATGAACTCCTGAAATGGGAAGCGGCGCACCAGCATC
Source organism: Nocardia nepalensis (assembly GCF_048910785.1). Classification (NCBI taxonomy): domain Bacteria; kingdom Bacillati; phylum Actinomycetota; class Actinomycetes; order Mycobacteriales; family Nocardiaceae; genus Nocardia; species Nocardia nepalensis. The sequence goes on from NZ_JBKBET010000020.1 coordinate 1,194,938, forward strand.
GCGCGCACCATCTCGATGAACGCATCGCGCATCAGCCGGACCTGACGGCCCAGCGTCTCCAGTGACCGCTGCGGATGGCGCCGCCACAGCCCCTTCAGATCCTCGACCGCACGCTCCAGATCGGTTGGTTCAGTGGGCCGTTCGGTGACCTGGGTACTCATGCGGGACCGCTCAGCTGATGCTGCAGCAGCACCAGGAGGTAGCCGAGCGCGGCGATGCCGGCGACGGCTGTGCTGAGCACGGCGAGCCAGAGCCCGAGCCGCAGCACCGGATTGACTTTCATACGCCCCCCGAGGATCTTGACGCCGATCACCAAGATGTCGATGAGCCAAACCAAGATCATCATCAGGTCATGCACACATTCGAGAAGGTGAGCACCGGCCAGCACACGACCGAGCCGAGGAAGGAGATGATCACGTCGATGCCGTGCATGCGGTGCAGATGACTGGTGTGAGTCAGCGTCCAGATGAGCCCGACCAGCCCATACGGTATGGCCAGAATGACGATGGTGCCGAGGAACTCGGAGACCTTCATCTCGTAGCTGAATATTCGATCCAGCTTCTTCAACATGCGCCTGTGTCCTTTCCAACGCCGCCCGAACGGACGGCCGGACACTCGCCACATCGAGGTATCGCTACGGCGCGAGTCCGGCCATCGCCCTCCGATCGGCCGGGTATGGCTGCGTATGTTACGCATGATTCCGTCGATTGGGGAAGAACTTCGCAACACTTAGTTCTCCGAAAACCTGCCTACAACACCGCGTAGCCAGCTAACATTCGGTTCAGAATCGAAGAATCGCTAGTAACATAAGCAAGGTTTGGTCCGCCCAGCCCCGTTTGACGGCAGGAGAGTGCAATAACGAGCAACGCGCCTCCCACGGCATTGCACCCCCATCCCCTGGTACCTGCGCACACCGTTCCGGCGAACGTAGTCGAAGCGTCGACGGGTGGTGGCGGGCTAGCGGATCGGGTAGCGGCGGTCGATGGCGGCGAAGATGTTGGGTTGGCCGGCTTTGTGGACTTCGCGGTCTGCGAGTTCGAACGGCTCCCAGAGGGGCATGGTGAAGCCGGGGTTTCGCTGATGCAGGGGCGACCGGAAAAGAGTGGCTAGGTATTCCAAGACCAGTCGCTCACGGCATCGTCCGCTTCGCTCCGATGTTGGTGTGGATTCTCTTCAGGGGCAGAGGGCGTGCGCCAGGATGGTCGTCAGATCGGGGATGGCGTTCGGGGGCTTGGTGAATGCGTAGGTCACCGCCCGACCCTCCGGTGTCGCGCCGGACACCGTCAGGAATCCGCTGATGCCGCCGGTATGGCCGACATATTCCGCGCCGCACGGCAAGTGGGTGGAGCCGATGCCGAGTCCGTAGTCCATATCCTGCTGGCCCATCGGCACACCGGCCCGCATCTCCTTCAACTCGGCCGCGGGCACCACCTGCCCGGCCAACAGCGCCTGATAGAAGCGGTTCAGGTCGTTGCCGGTGGAGACCATCGCACCCGCACCCCACGGCACCGAAGGCTCGATCCGCGATACATCGGTCACCACACCGTCGATATCGGCGTAGCCCTTGGGATGTGGGCCGCGGATATCGAGCTCACCCGGACCCGGCAAGTAGGTGTCATCGAGACCCAACGGCTTCAGGATGCGGCGATTCAACTCGTCGGCATAGGGCGCGCCGGTGACACGTTCGACCAGCACACCCGCAACGATGTAGTTGGAGTTGCTGTACTCGAAACGCGCACCGGGTGCGAAATCCGCTGGCCTGCCGAGGACGATCGCGATCTCCTCCGCGGGCGTCATGATCCGCCCCTCCAGCGCCGCCCGGTACTCATCGACACTCGGGTCATCGGTGAAATCGGGTAAACCACTCTGGTGCCCCAAGATCTGCCGCACGGTGATCACCCGCCCATCGATCCCCTCCCCCCGCAACATCCCCGGCAGATACGTCTCCAGCGGCTCGTCGAGCCGAATCTTTCCCTCCGCCACCAACTGCAACACCACCGCACTGACGAACGTCTTACTGATACTGCCCACCCGCACCTGCTGCGGCGGCTGCGCCGGAATCGGCGACCGGGTACCGATATCGGCGACCCCGCTGGTGAGCGTCACCGTCTTCCCGTTCTCGGTGAGCGTCGCGATCATCCCCGTGACACCACCGTCCACGGCCCGATCGATATCCCCCTGCACAACGCGAATCCTGTTCTCCGATACCCCGTCCGATACCTCAGAATCCATCGCACATCCCGCGAGCAGAGCAACCACACCAACAGCGATACCTACCGTCACAAGTCGCATCCCTCGACGCTAAGAACCCACCCCGCCCCCACACATCAGGGTCCGACCCCGAAATTCACCTGATTTCGGCGGCGCCCCATCCAGGTCTTGCGCTGGAGTGTGCTCCAACTTCTAGAGTTCGGGGCATGACGAACACAGTGACCTCTACCAGCAATGATCGGTTCGAGCGTGGGTTGGCTCTGCTGCAGCGGATCGGCGGGCAGGAGCGGCCCGCCGTGCTCGACAGTCTGGCGGATATCGCGCCGGATCTCGGCCGACTGACCGTCGAGTTCGGATATGGGGACGTCTTGTCGCGGCCGGGGCTGACATTGCGGGAGCGGCAGCTCGCTACCGTTGCGGCGTTGGCCGCTTTGGGTAATGCGCTGCCGCAGTTGCGGTTTCATATCGATGGTGCGCTGAATGTCGGATGCACGCGCGAGGAGATCGTGGAGACGCTGATTCAGGTCAGCGTTTACGCGGGGTTCCCCGCCGCGCTCAATGGGATCGGTGCGGCGCGCGAGGTGTTCGAGGCGCGCACAGATCTCCCCGCCGCCGAGCCCGCGCCGGCACCGGAGGGGGACCGGTTCGAGCGGGGGAATGCGAAGTTCACGGAGATCGATGGGCATGCGGGTGAGCAGGTGGTGGCCGGGCTGCGTGATATCGCACCGGATCTGGGCCGCTACATCATCGAATACACCTTCGGCGACGTGTATTCGCGGCCAGGCCTGGACCTGAAGACCCGCGAGATGGTCACGGTCGCGATGTGCACCGCGCTCGGCACCGTCGCGCCGCAACTCGGGGTGCACATCCACGGCCTGCTGAACGTCGGCGGCACCGAGACCGAGGTCGTCGAAATCATCACGCAGATGGCCAGTTACGCCGGCTTCCCGGCCGCCCTGAACGGAATAACCGTGGCGCGCACGGTCTTCGCCGAGCGCTCCGCGAACTGAGCGACCGAACCCGGTGCGGCGCTCGATAAACGAACGCCGCACCGAGACCCCCCATCAGGACGGCGACTACTTCTCGGCGGCGCGCCGGAAGCAGTGGGCGGAGGCGGCCAGGTACTGGCGACAGCGGGCGCCGTGACCGGCGTGGACGGAGAGGATGAAGCGGGCGCGGTCATAGCTGAGCCCCACCGGTTCTTGACCACAATCACGGCTCTGCACCAGCCACAATTCCCGGATATCCGAATGCAAAACGTCCATTGTTCACCTCCGCGCAGATAAGTGCACCCGGCACCGGCGGCCCGCCGGAGCCCGCCATCAACGCTGTTGGATCGGTGCAGCGCCGGGACCGTGCGTCGGGCTCCGGAGAGCGTGCGCCCCCGAAAGGGTTTGGGGCACAATATTCCGGTGCCGGGTACCGCTTCAGCGTGCACGTTGCGATTCGGTCTATAACAGAGCCGAAGGTGATAAATGCGAGTAATTTCCGATTGAATCAGCCTGGTATGAGGAAGCAGGACCTATGGTTGAGGTCGATTGGACCGGCGAAGACGTACTCGCTCTTCGCGCGGCGATGAAGCGAAGTCGCTATGAGTTCGCGCGTTTGGTGGGCGTCACCCCGCGCACCGTGATCTTGTGGGAGAACGGCCGGACAACCCGGATGCATGCCGCAAGCAGGCGTTTGCTCGATCGAGCGCTATCGCAGGCCGATTCGGTCGTCATCGCGCGATTCGAGCGCGCGATCGCAGCGTCGTTTCGAGCGACCTGCGAGCCGCCGCCCGCGACCGGACTCACGACGGCCCACAACACCGCAGATACGGGCGCGGCGCTCGATCGGACACAGCTCGGTAGGGACATCGGGCTCGACAAGGAAGTCGAGGATGACGACGTGAGAAGGCGATTACTGCTGGCCTGCATCGGCGCGGGCCTGGCGGGACAGGCGGCCGATATGGTCGCCAGCGAACCGGAGAAGATGCTCGCCACCCTGGATGCCGGGTCGATGAGCGAACGGCGGCTGGGATTGTTCGAGCAATCCGCCGAGACCCTCGGCGCCCGGGTCGTGCAGGTGCCGCCGCACGAGTTGCTGCACCTCACGCTCGACCAGTTCCGGGCGGTCCGCGGCTGCCTCGCGGAGCGCCAGGCCACTCACCATCAAATCCGACTGGTCCGTACCGCGGGCCGCCTGGCGAATGTGGTCGGCGAAATTCTGTTCAACGAGGGACATTTCGGTCAGGCGCGATTGTGGTACACCACCGCAATTCATGCCGCCCAGGACATCGGCGATCGCTATTCCGAAGACATCGCCCTCGCGGGATTGGCATACTTACCGACCTATAGCGATAAACCGAAGGAAGTTTTGAACCTGCTCGGCCCGCGGCTCGAACAAAATCCGGGCCATGGTCCGGCGGCGGCCTGGTTGTGGGGAATGGCGGCCCGCGCGCACGCCAGTCTCGGTAATTTCGACGGCTTCGCCCGCGCTATCTCGAGATCGGAGCGGGCACTGGAAAATGTTCCAGCAGAACAACTCTCGATCGGCATCTTTTCCTTCCGCCCGGAGAAGCTGGCCTTCTATCAGGCCATCGGCTACTCCCGCTTGGGCCGCACGACGGAGACCGCCGGAGCCGCCGCGCGCGCCATCGAACTCTATGACCCCAGCGAGACAATGGAACCCGCGCTGGTCCGGTTCGAACACGCCACCGCCCTGCTCGGCTCGGGCGAGGTGGACGAAGCCTGTTCGGTGGCCACACGCGCGATCACCAACGGCCACACCTACGTCGGCCTCACCGTCACCAAGCGCGCCAAACAATTCGATGCCGCGCTCGCTCCCTTCCAGGGCCGTGCGGTCGCCGATTGGCGACAGCAGGCGCGGATGGTCATCGACGCCCCACGCACCCGGGCTTGAGGGGCGGGGCGCACCGGCCGGCAGGGGGGATATGAGGACCGGCGCACCCCGCCTATTCAGTTGGCTTCCGGATGCATCGCCGCGATCAGCGAATTGGGACGCATATCCAGCCAGTGGGATTCGACATAGTCGAGGCAGGAGCGGCGGGCCGCCGCGCCGTAGGCGATGGTCCAGCCGCCTGGAACAGCGGCGAAGATCGGCCACAGCGAGTGCTCGCCCTCGTCGTTGGTCAGGACGTAGAACTGGGCGTCATCGTCGTCGAACGGGTTGGTCATCGGAATTGGCCTTCCTGGTGGGGTTTCAGGCCCGCTCGGCATGCGCCCAGACGTTGGTCAGGACGTGGCCGATGCGGGCGAGGGCGGATTCGGAGGTCATGCGCCAGTGCGAGGCCTGGACGGCGTGGTTGTGCACGGTGCCGTCGACGGCGTCGGACCAGCTGGCCGCGCCGCTGGCCCCGGTGGGGTCGTCGAGCGCGGCGGTGAAGTAGACGAGATTGCCCTTGTAGGGCCGTGGACGGTAGCGCGTGATGAGCTCCAGGGAGTGGGTGCCGGCGTCGAGTACTCGGCCGAGTCGGTCGAGGCCGAAGGAGGCGAACGGTTCCGGGAGGTCGGCGATGCGGCGGGCGAGTTGGGTGCGATCGAGTTCGGTATCGGCGTCGTCGGCCTGTTCGCCGAGGAGCCCGCCGAGCAGATCGGCCACCGGAACCGTCGCCGTCTCGTCCACCGTGATGTGCAGCGAGCTGTCCATCATGGCCAGCAGCGCGACTCGCTGGCCCTGATCCTGCAGTTGGTTCGCCACGGCGTGCGCGAGCACACCGCCGAGCGACCAGCCGAGCAGGTGATAGGGGCCTTCCGGCTGCACGGCACGGATCGCACGAACATAGTCGCCGGCCCAGTTCTCGATCGAATCCGGCAGTGCCGCTGTCGAATTCAGCACCGGCGACTGGATGCCGTAGATGCCACGCTCCGGATCGATATGTGCGGCCAGACCGGCGAACGACCAGGCGACGCCGCCGACCGGATGAATGCAGAACAGCGGTTCGCGGGCACCGCCGGGACGCAATGGCAGTAGGACATCGAAGGCGGCCTGGGCATCGACGCGGCCGCGACCGGAGCGGTGCAGTTCCAGTTGGGCGATCAGATCGGCCGGTGTCGGCGCGGCGAACAGCCACACCACCGGGATCTGTTCGGCAAGAGCGGCACTCAGTTGGGTCGCGAGGCGAGTGGCGAGCAGCGAATTGCCGCCGCGTTCGAAGAAGTTGTCGTCCACGCTGATTCGCTCGACCTCCAGCGCCTCCGCGAAGACGGTGCAGACCAGCTGCTCCAACTCTGTTTCCGGGGCCTGGAATTCCCGGCTGGCCAGCTCGGGCCTGGGTAGTGCGGCCCGGTCGACCTTGCCATTCGCGTTGAGCGGCAGGGTTTCCAACCGCATCAGCACCGTTGGCACCATGTAGCTCGGCAGCACCTCGGTCAGCGCGGATCGCAACGCGTTCGGATCGACCGGATCGGTGGCGGTGAAATACCCTACGAGCATGGCATTCTCGCCACCGTGATGGGCGACGACGATGGCCTCGGACACCGTCGGACGCGAACGCAGCGCATGCTCGATCTCGGCGAGTTCGATGCGATAACCGCGCACCTTCACCTGGAAGTCGCGGCGCTCGACGTATTCGAGATTGCCATCCGCACCCCAGCGGACCATATCGCCGGTCCGATAGATTCGCGTGCCGGGTGCGCCGAACGGATCGGCCACGAAGCGTTCCGCGCTCAGGTCCGGCCTGCCGTGATAGCCGCGGGCCAGCTGTGCGCCGCCGAGATACAGCTCACCGGTGACGCCCGCCGGGACCGGATGCATGCGGTCGTCGAGCACATAGACCTGGTTCCCCGGCTCTGGTGTGCCGATTGGGACCACCGGGTGAGGGATGCCGGTTTCGGTGCGGAATCGGGTCACCGACACCGCGGCCTCGGTGGGGCCGTAGAGATTATCGATCCGGGCGGCGGTGAGCGCGGCGACGCGGTCGACGGTCGCGGCGGGCAGTGCCTCACCGATGACCAGCAACCGGCGCAGCGATCTCGGCAACCGCCGGTCGCCGCAGACTTCCACCAGCATGGCCAGCAGCGATGGCACCAGCGTCACGGTGGTCACCGAGGCGCGTCGGATCAGATCCACCACGCCCGCCGGATCACGTTGCGCGCCCTGCGGTGCCAGTACGACGCGGGCACCGGTGCGCAAGGCCCACCAGAACTCCCATACCGACAGATCGAACGCGGCCGAGGTCATCAGCAGGGTGGCGTCATCGGTGTCGAGCGCGTATTCCGACTGCAGCCAATCCAATTGGTGCGCCACCGCACCGTGCGGGACGGCGACGCCCTTCGGTGTTCCGGTCGAACCCGAGGTGAAGATGACATAGGCCGTATTGGCCGGGGTCAGTGTCGTCACCCGTTCCTCGGCACGCACCGGGCTGCTGTCGAGGACACCCGCGGCGACCGAGATATCCAGCACCACATCGTGATCCACCACGGCCTCGGGCAGCATCGGGCGCTCCGCAGAGGTCAGCACCAGCGCCGGGTTCGCGGCGGCGAGTACGCTCGCGGTTCGCTCCAGCGGGTGGGCCGGATCCAGGGGCACATACGCGCCGCCCGCGGCGATCACCGCGTACATCGCGACCAGGAGTTCCACACTGTGCGGGATGGCAATGGCCACCAGCGATTCCGGGCCGATGCCGCGCCCGATGAGGGCGCGAGCAAGCCGATTGACCCGAGCGGCGAACTGGGCGTAGGTCACCGTCGCGGCGTCGTCGACGATTGCCACCGCATCGGGCGTCTTCGCGACTTGTGCCTCGAAGGCCGCCGCGAGCGTGGCCGGTCTGAACTCGCGCTCGGTTCGGTTCCAGGTCACCAGCATGCGTTCGCGTTCGGCGGGGTCGAGCAGCGCGAGATCGCCCACCGGGACGTGCGGTGCGGCGCAGATCGCGGCCAGCAGGCGCTGCAGGCGACCGGCGAAACCCGCGACGGTTGATTCATCGAAAAGTGCCGTCGCATACGTGATGGATGCGGCCATCCCCGCCGGATTCCCATCCGTGTCGTAGCGGTCGGTGACGACCAGATGCAGATCGAATTGCGATACTTCGGAGTCGAAATCCGCTGCCGTGGCGGTCAATCCGTCCAGCGCGAACTTCGCTGCGGCCTGGTTGTGGAAGGAGAAGCCGACCTGGAACAGCGGGTGCCGCGCGGTGGAGCGTTCCGGGTTCAGCACCTCGACCAGCCGCTCGAACGGGACGTCGGCGTTGGAGAAGGCGGCGACGTCGGCGGCGCGCACCCGATCCAGCAGTTCGGTGAAATCGGCGGTCGCATCAACCGGAGTGCGCAGCACCAGGGTGTTGACGAACATGCCGACGACATCGTCGAGTTCGGCCGCGCCCCGGCCCGCGACCGGGGTGCCGACGGCGATATCGGCGGATCCGGACAGCCGGGCCAGCAGTACCGCGAATGCGGCGTGCAGCACCATGAACAGCGTCGCACCGGTGCCCCGGCCCAGTTCCGCCAGACTCGCCTGCATTTCGGCATCGATCGTGAAGTCGACATGGCGGCCACGGGTGGAGACGATGGCGGGTCGTGGCCGGTCGGTCGGCAGGGTGAGTTGTGCGGGCAGGCCGGTGAGGGTTTCGGTCCAGAACCGCAGCTGCTGGGAGATCAGCGAATCCTGGTCGTCCTCACTGCCGAGCAGATCCCGTTGCCACCGGCTGTAATCCGCGTACTGCACCGGCAGTGGCGCCCAATCCGGCGGTGCGGCCTGCTTGCGTGCGGCATAGGCGACCATCACGTCACGGGCCAATGGGGCCAGCGACGAACCGTCGGCAGCGATGTGGTGCACGACCACGACCAGCACATGCGCACCCAGGTCGGTCGGTCCCTCGACCGGGCGGAACAGTCGGGCCCGCACCGGAACCGCGTCGGTGACATCGAATCCGCCGCCGACGAAATCCGCGACCGCCGAGGTCAGATCGTCGACCGGCACCGGAATCGGCGCCAGCACTGGCACTCCCGCCTCGGCCATGGGCAATACCACTTGCACCGGACCGTTTTCGCGCTGCGGGTAGACGGTGCGCAGCACCTCGTGACGCTGCACCACATCGGCGATGGCCGCGTTCAGCGCCGCGATATCGAGTTCGCCGGTGAGCCGCACCGCGAGCGGAATGTTGTAAGCGGTGGACTGGCGGTCGAGGCGGTTGAGGAACCACATGCGCTGCTGTGCCAGCGACAACGGAACCGGATCGGATCCAGCTCGCCGGGTCGGTGCCGGACGTACGCGTGCCGCGGTCGGATCGGTGGCGGCGGTGTCGAGAGCGGCGGCCAGGGCCGATACCGTCGAGTTCTCGAAGACCAGCCGCACGCCGACCGAAACGTCGAGGCGGGCGCCGAGTCGTGCGGCCAATTGTGTTGCGGTCAGGGAGTTTCCGCCGATCGCGAAGAAGTCGTCATCGAGGCCGACCGCCGTCTGCGACCCGAGCAGTTCGGCGAAGACCTCCGCCACGATCCGTTCCGCGGTCGTCTGCGGCGCGCGGAAGGCCGCGGTCCGGAACTCCGGTTCCGGCAGCGCTTTTCGATCCAGCTTGCCGACCGGTGTCAGCGGGAATTCATCCAGGACCATGATGGCGGCGGGCACCATGTAGGCGGCGAGTGCGCGTCCGGCGAAGGCGGTGAGTTCGGCGGTGTCGATGGTGCGGCCCGCCGCGGCGACCACATACGCGACCAGCGAGACCGTGCCCGCGGCGTCGGTATGTCCGATGGTCACCGCGAATTCGACGGTGTCATGGGCCGAGAGCACCGCGTCGATTTCACCGAGTTCGATGCGCAGACCGCGCACCTTGACCTGATGGTCGGCCCGCCCGACGTATTGGATCGCTCCGGCGGCGGTCCAGCGCACCAGGTCACCGGTCCGGTACAACCGCCCGCCTGCCGGACCGTAGGGATCGGCGACGAACCGATCCACCGAAAGACCCGGCCGCGCGTGGTATCCACGAGCCAGTCCGGGGCCGCGCAGATACAGCTCACCGGTCACACCGTCCGGGACGGGTTGTAGCCGGGTATCGAGCACGACCGCGGACATGCCGTGGATCGTGGTGCCGAGATCGAACTCGCCTGGGCGCAGCGGCGCACTGATATTTGTGATGATCGTGGTTTCGGTCGGTCCGTAGGTGTTGTGGAAGGCCCGCCCGATCCCCCAGCGCTGCACCACATCCGGGCCGTAGGACTCGCCGCCGACCGTCAGGTGCGTGAGTTCGGGCAGCTCGCCCGCGTCCAGCGTCTGCAGCACCGCGGGTGTGATGAATACGTGGGTTACCCGCTGATCGCGGATCAGCGCGGTCAATTCGGCGCCGCCGTAGACACCGGCGGGCGCGATCACCAGCGCGGCGCCCGCGGGCAGTGCGAGCAAGAGCTCGAGCATGGACGCGTCGAAGCTGGGCGATGCCACATGCAGGACGCGCGATGTCGCGGCGACCTCGTACCGATCGCGTTGTGCGCGGGCCACTCCCGCGAGTCCGCCGTGGGTGGCGAGCACGCCCTTCGGAATGCCGGTCGAACCCGAGGTGTAGATCATCCACGCCGGATTGGCCACCCGCACCGGACGCGTCAGCTCCGCAACGCCGAGCGGGGCCGCACTCGAATGCCGCATACGCGCCGCCGTAGCGGGTGCGTCGAGCACCAGCCATTCGGCGGTGCCCGGCAGTGCCGTGCGATATGCGTTGAGCGTGAGGCCGATGGCGGCACCGGAATCCGACAACATGTGCGCGATGCGGTCCGGCGGATAGGTTGGATCGACGGGCACGAAGGCCGCCCCCGTCTTTGCCACTGCCCATACCGCGAGCATGGATTCGACCGAACGCGGCATCGCCACGGCGACGAAATCCTCGGCGCCGATGCCGTGTCCGATGAGCATCCGTGCCAGTCGGGATGATTGCTCGTCCAGGGTGCGGTAGGTGAGTTCCCGATCCTCCGAGACCAGTGCGACTGCGTCGGGATTCATCGCGACAGCGGCGGCCATCAGTTCGGCGAGGGTACGCGGCCGGACCGGTTCGTCGCCCCGCCGGCCGAGCAGTTCGGCGCGTTCGGCGGGGGCGAGCACGTCGATCGCGCCGACCGGCGCGGACGGATCCGCGGTGAGTGCGCCGAGGACACGGCCGAATCGGCGCAGCAACCCAGCGGCCGTGGCGTCATCGAAAAGGTCGGTCGCGTAGTTGAGTTCGACCGCTAGGTGACCGTCGGCATCGAGGTCGGCCGCGACGGTGAACTGCAGATCGAATCGGGCCACCGGCTCGTCGAATTCGACGGCCGTCAGCTCCAGACCCGGCAGCGCGACCGCCTCCGCGCCGGCGTTCAGATAGCTCAGCGCCACGGTGAACAGTGGATGCCTGGACTGCGAGCGCTCGATGCCGAGTTCGTCGGCGACGCGTTCGAAGGGGACGGTGGCATGGGCGAACGCGGCCAGATCGACCGTCCTGGTCTCGGCGAGCAGATCGGCGAACGAGCGGGCCGGATCCGGGTGGGTGCGCAGCACCAGGGTGTTGACGAACATGCCGATCAGGTCGTCCAGCGCCGCCGCGCCGCGTCCGGCTACCGGGGTGCCGATGGCGATATCGCCGGAACCCGAGAGCCGGGCCAGCAGCACTGCCAGCGCGGCGTGTACGACCATGAAGGGGGTCGCGTTATGCCGCAGGGCGAGTTCGTGCACTCGGGTCCCGACACCGCCGCCGATTCGGGCGCGGACATTGCCGCCGCGCTTGGACGCGATGGCGGGGCGTGGTCGGTCGGTGGGCAGCGCCAGCTCTTCCGGCAGATCGCGCAGCGCCTCGGTCCAATACGTGAGCTGCTGTGCCGCAACCGAATCCAGTTCGGCAGTCTGCCACAGCGCGTAGTCGGCATACTGGGCGGCAAGTTCCGGCCAGACGGGAGTGCCACCGATAACTCGGGACAGGTAGGCCGACAATAGATCTCGCAGCAGCGGTCCCATCGAGTAGCCATCCGCCGCGATGTGATGCAGCACCGCGACGAGCACATGGCTGGTCGCGTGTTCCCGCAGCAGCACCGCGCGCACCGGCACCTCGGTGGTGACATCGAAACCCGCGCCGAGGAATTCGGCGATCCGGTCGTCCGCCGGACCATTCAGGGTTTCGAGCGCCAGCCGCACCGGGGCCGATTCGGCGGACAGGATCACCTGGTGGCCGGTGCCGCCCGCATCGGCGGGATACACCGTGCGCAGCACCTCATGACGGGCGACCACATCCGCGAACGCGGCACACAGCGTCGCGGCGTCCAACTCGCCGCCGATCCGCACCGCGACCGGGATATTGTGCGCCGCCGAGTCCGGGTCGAGGCGATTGAGGAACCACATACCGCGCTGCACCGGAGCCAGCGGGATCAGCTCCGGGCGATGCCCCGCGATCAACGGCACTACCAGCTCGTTTGCGTCCGCATCGGCGACCAGACGGGCGGCAAGCGTATGCACGGTGGGCGCCTCGAACAGCGCCCGCACCGGCACTCGGCGACCGAGCCGCTCGCCCAGCCGGGCCAGCACCCGCGTGGCGATCAGCGAGTTGCCGCCCAGGTCGAAGAAGTTGTCGTCGGCGCCGATCGGCGTCCGTACCAGTACCGCCGCGAAGGCCTCGGCGACCAGTCGTTCGGCCGGAGTGACCGGTGCGCGGTAGGCGACGCGGTCGAATACGGGCTCCGGCAGGGCATTTCGGTCGAGTTTGCCGGAGGTGTTGAGTGGGAAGGCAGCGAGCACGACGATCGCCGAGGGGATCATGTATGACGGCAACGCATCCGCCGCGGCGTCGAGCACCGCCTGACGGAGACCGTCTTCCGTACCGGTCACGTAGCCGACGAGCTGATCGCCGGTATTCGTCGCGACAACGCGGGCGGCGGCCTGCGAAACACCGGGCACAGCGGCGAGTACCGCCGCTATCTCGCCGAGTTCGATGCGCTGGCCGCGGAACTTCACCTGGAAGTCGGTACGACCGAGGTACACCAGTTCAGGGCTGGCACCGCTGGTGTCCCAGCGGACCAGATCACCCGTGCGATACATGCGCTGACCGACCGGACCGAACGGATTGGCCACGAAGCGATCCGCGGTCAGATCGGGCCTGCCGTGATAGCCGCGGGCGAGCTGGGTCCCCGCGAGATACAACTCCCCCGCCACACCGGGCAGCGTCGGCCGCAGCCGAGAATCCAGCACGTACACCCGGCTGTTCCATTCCGGATTGCCGATCGGCATAACGGCACGGTCGATCTCGCCGGTGACATCGCGGTAGGTGATGCTCACCGCCGCCTCGGTCGGACCGTAGAGGTTGTGCAGCCGAGCCGCGCTCACCGCACCGAAGGCACGCACGGTCTCGGCGGGTAGCGCCTCGCCGATGACGAATACCGTGCGCAGTGTGCCGAGATCGGCATCCAATGTCTGCGCGGCGAACGCGCTCAACATCGACGGCACGAAATCGGTGACGGTAACGCCGTATTCGTCGATCACCGCGGCGAGGTAGCCGGGATCGCGGTGGCCGTCCGAGGTGGCCAGCACCAGGGTCGCGCCGATGCGCAGCGGCAGGAAGTACCCCCACAGGGAGACGTCGAAGGTCGTCGCCGTCTTCTGCAGGTACACGTCCTCGGCCGTGAGTTGGTACTGCGACTGCATCCAGGTCATCTGGTTGACGATCGCCGCATGGGAGACGCTGACGCCCTTGGGTTTTCCGGTGGAACCCGAGGTGAAGATGACATACGCCGGGTTCTGCGGGTGGATCGGCGCGGTGCGTTCGTTCACCGCGATCGGATCGTCGGCGTAACCGTCGAGCACGACGGTATCGACACACACTGTCGCACCGGTGTAACCGAAGTCCGCTCGATCGCGCGAGGTCGTGAGCAGCGCGGCGGGTGCTGCGATGTCGAGGATGTGCGCGATGCGCTGAGCCGGATGATCCGGGTCGATCGGCACGTACGCGCCGCCCGCCTTGAGCACCGCGTACATCGCGACCACCAGGTCGGTGGACCGTCGAATCGCCAGAGCCACCAACGATTCCGGGCCGATCCCGGCCGAGATCAGCTGCCTGGCCAACTGATTGGTCCGGCGATCCAGTTCGCCGTAGGAGATGGTGCGGCCGGTGGTTCCGTCTTCGGCCGCGAAGGCCAAGGCGATATCGTCGGGTGTCGCGGCGGCCTGCGCCTCGAACTCGTCGAGCAGCATCTCCGCGACGAACGCGGTGTGCGCGGAGTCGTTCCACGCCGTCACGACGCGCTCGAGCTCGCCGGACTCGAACAGATCGATATCGCCGACCACCTGCTCCGGATCGCCGATCACCGCGGCCAGCAGCCGGGTGAAGCGGGTGCCGAAGGTCGCGATGGTCGCCTCGTCGAACAGGTCGGTGGCGTAGGTGAAGCGCAGCGCGTCATCGGTGACGGTCAGCTGGAGATCGAATCGGGTTGTCTGGTAGTCGATGTCGTATTCGGCGACGGTGACGCCCGCCAGCTCCACCGATACCGGTGCGAGATTCTGGAAGAACAGCGCGATCTGGAACAGCGGATGCCGCGCCTCGGAGCGCGGCGGATCCAGCACCTCCACCAGCCGCTCGAACGGCACATCGGCGTTGGCGAAGGCATCGAGATCGCCATCGCGGACGCGGCGCAGCACCGCCGCGAAGGCGTCCGAACCGGGCACTTCGGTGCGCAGCACCAGGGTGTTCACGAACATGCCGACGAGATCATCGAGTGCGGCCTCGCCGCGGCCCGCGATCGGCGCGCCGATGGCGATATCGGCCGTGCCGGAAAGGCGCGCGAGCAATGTGGCCAGCGCGGCATGCACGACCATGAACGAGCTGGCGTCGTACTGCGCGGCGACGCTGGCTATTCCGTCGCGAAGTGCGGCATCGAGCCCGATGGTGATGCTCGCGGCGGCATGGCTGGCGACGGCTGGACGTGGCCGATCCGAGGGCAGATCCAGTTGTGCGGGAAGCCCGCTGAGCACGTGGTTCCAGTAGCGCAGTTGCCGGGCGGCCACCGATTCCGGATCGTCTTCGGCGCCGAGCACTTCCCGTTGCCAGAGTGCGTAATCCGCGTA
Organism: Nocardia nepalensis; assembly: GCF_048910785.1. Classification (NCBI taxonomy): domain Bacteria; kingdom Bacillati; phylum Actinomycetota; class Actinomycetes; order Mycobacteriales; family Nocardiaceae; genus Nocardia; species Nocardia nepalensis. The sequence continues at coordinate 1,210,157 of NZ_JBKBET010000020.1, forward strand.
CTGAACGCTCAATTCGGTCCAGGTGGGTGCGGTGCCGGTGGCGCGCGCGGCATATGCGGTGGCGATATCGCGGGCCAGCGGCGCCATCGAAAAGCCGTCCGCCGCGATGTGGTGCACCACGAGGGCGAGCAGGTGTTCCCGATCCGACAGCGTGGCCAGGCCGATGCGTAGCGGCACCTCGGTGGTCACATCGAAAGGCGCGGCAACCAGATCCATCAGTGCGGCGGCGATATTCGACGGATCCAGCTCGACCATCTCGGGCACCTGGTCCAGAATCCGCTGGTATCCAGTGCCTTCGATGTCGGTGTATATCGTGCGCAGGGTTTCCTGCCTGGCGACCACATCGGCGATCGCGACGGCCAGCGCCCCGGTGTCGAGATGCCCGGTGAGCCGGAGGGCGACCGGGATATTGTTCACCGTCTCGTCCGGGTCGAAGCGGTTGAGAAACCACATCCGTTGTTGCGCGGGTGAGAGCGGGATCAGGTCGGGGCGCGGTCGCGCGGTCAGCTGTGGGCGGGCGCTGGTGCCAGTGAGCCGCGCGGCGCGTGCGGCCAATCCGGCGACCGTCGGTGCCTCGAACAACATCCGCACCGGGACTTCGGCATCCAGCGCCGCGCCGAGCCGAGCCGCTACCTGGGTGGCTATCAGCGAATTGCCGCCGAGGGCGAAGAAGTCGTCGTCGATGCCGATGCGCCCGACGCCCAGCAAATCGCCCATGATCTCGGCGACGGTCTGCTCGGTCTCGGTCGTCGGGGCGCGGTAGGCGGCGGCCTCGAATACGGGTGCGGGCAATGCGGTGCGGTCGAGCTTGCCGGAGGCATTGAGCGGGAGGGCATCCAGCGCGACGAAGGCGGAAGGCACCATGTAGGCGGGTAGCTCAGCCTCCAGCGCCACACGTACACCATCGATGTCGACAGACTGCGCGGCAACCACATACGCCACCAGCTGATCGCCGAGCCGGTCATCGGTGCGCACGACGACAACAGCCTGGTCGATGACATCGAGCGCGGTGAGCGCGGATTCGATCTCGCCGAGCTCGATCCGCAACCCACGCAACTTCACCTGGAAGTCGGTCCGGCCCAGGTACTCCAACTCGCCGTCGGCATTCCACCGAACAAGGTCACCGGTGCGATACATCCGCTCCCCGGCAACACCATGCGGATTCGCGACGAACCGATCGGCGGTCAGTTCCGGCCGGGCCACATAGCCGAGCGCCAACTGCGCACCGACCAGGTACAACTCGCCCGGTACGCCGATCGGCACCGGCCGCATGCGCGCATCCAGGACCAGCAGGCGGGTATTGAATACCGGCCTGCCGATCGGCACCGATACCGTGTCGGCATCGGTGACCTCGTGGAAGGTGACATCTACCGCGGCCTCGGTCGGCCCGTACAGATTGTGCACGCGAGCGCCGGTCAGTTCGCGAGCCCGCTGTGCGGTCGCTGCGGGCAGCGCCTCGCCGGAGGCGAATATCGCACGCAGCGTGCCACATTCGCGCGGTTCGGCGAGAAATACCGCCAGCATCGAAGGTACGAAATGTGCGACGGTGACCCGCTCATCGTTGATCAGCCGTGCCAGATAGGCGGGATCACGATGGCCGTCGGGCCGCGCGACAACCAGACGTGCCCCGATCTGCAACGGCCAGAAGAACTCCCAGACCGAGACGTCGAAGGTCGCCGGGGTCTTCTGCAATACCGCGTCGTCGGCGCGCAGACCGTACTCGGCCTGCATCCACACCAACCGATTGACGATCGCGCCATGCGATACCGCCACACCCTTCGGCCGTCCCGTCGAACCGGAGGTGAAGATGACATAGGCCGCATGCCCCGGCGACAGCACGCCGAGCCGATCCATCGTGGTCAGCGGTGCGGGCGAGTATCCGGTCAGATCGAGGCGATCGATCCGGACCTGCCGCGCCGCGCCGACTTCCAGGTCCAGGCCCGCGGTGAGCACCCATACGGGCCGCGCCGTCTCCAGTACGTATTCGATCCGGTCGGCCGGATGGTCGGGGTCCAGCGGCAGGTACGCGCCACCGGCAACCGTGACCGCGTACATGCCGACCACGAGGTCGAGCGAACGCCGCATACCCAGTGCGACGACCGAATCCGGTCCGACGCCCTGTCCGACGAGCCAGCGTGCCAGTCGGTGCACCTGATCGGCGAATTCGCGATAAGTCAGCGTCGCGTAGCGATTCGATGAGGGGTGGTGGTCGGGCGACGGGTGGGCCAGCGTCGCGTAGCGGCTCGATGAGGGGTGGCCCTCGAATGTCACCGCTATCGCGTCGGGTGTCCGCAGCACCTGTTCCTCGAACCGCGACACCAGGGTCTGCGTGCCGTCCACCGCGAACGAGGTGTCATTCCACCGATCGAGCACCAGCGCGCGCTCGGCACGATCGAGCAGTTCGATATCGCCGATACGAACACCTGGATCGGCGACGACCACCTCGAGCACCCGCAGGAAGCGAGCGGCGAAGGATTCGACCGTCCGCCGGTCGAACAGATCCGTCGCATAGCGCATGACCGCGCGCACCGCGGTGCCCTCGCCCGCCGCGTGCTCGGCGAGTTCCAGTGCGAGGTCGAACTGCGCGACCTGGTTATCGATCGGGTAGGCGGCGACATCCAGCCCGGGTAGTCGCAGCATCGTATCGTCGCGGTGCTCGTAGGTCAGCAGCGTCTGCACGATCGGTGAATGTGACTGCGAACGCACCGGATTCAACTCGTCGACGAGCCGCTCGAATGGCAGATCCGCATGGGCGAAGGCCCGGATATCGGTGGCGCGCACCCGGCCGAGCAGTTCGGCGAAGGATGTCTCGGCCGCCACCTCGGTGCGCAGCACCAGGGTGTTGACGAACATGCCGACGAGATCGTCCAGCGCCTCCTCGGCCCGACCGGCGACCGGAGTGCCGATCGCCACATCGTCAACGCGAGCCGAGCGAGCCAGCAGGGCCGCATAGGCGGCGTGCAGGACCATGAACGACGAGACTCCGTGCCTGCGTGCCAGATCCGCGATAGCGGCGGTGAGCTCGGCGGTGATCGCGAACTCGACCGCCGCCCCGCGACCGGAGGCAACCGCGGGACGCGGCCGGTCGGCGGGCAGCTCGAGTACCGGGGCGAGTCCGTCGAGTTCGGCGCGCCAATGCGCGATCTGGCGAGCCAGCACGGACTCGGGATCGGCGGCGGAACCTAGTAAGTCGTGCTGCCACAGCGTGAAGTCCGCGTATTGGACCGGCAATGGCCGCCAGCGCGGTGCTTCGCCAGCGGTGCGAGCGCTGTAGGCCACCATCAGGTCGCGAGCCAGCGGGGCGGTTGAGACACCATCGGCGGCGATATGGTGCACCACCACGACGAGTACATGATCGTCTGCGGCCACCCGGAACAACTTGGCACGCACGGGCATTCGCGAACGCAGGTCGAATCCGATCGCTGCGACATCGACAATCGCTGCGACCAAGTTGGATTCGGCGATATCGACGCACGGTAGCGCCAGTTCGATCCCCTCGCTGAGCACCACCTGTGCGGGACCGGCTGCGTCATCGGGGAATACGGTGCGCAGCGACTCGTGCCGTGCGACGACATCACCCAGCGCCCTGCGCAGCGCCTGCTCATCCAATGCACCGGTCAGGCGGATGGTGATCGGAATGTTGTAGACCGCAGAGTCGGGATCGATCCGGTTCAGCAGCCACATCCGAGTCTGGGCCAGCGACAGCGGAATACGGGCGGGACGCTCCTTGGCGACGAGTGCGGGCCGGGCAGCGCTGGGCGAATCGGTCACCCGCAGCGCCAGTTCGGCAACTGTGGGTGCCTCGAAGATCTCGCGCACGGTCACCGCGCACCCGAAAGCGGCGTTGGCGCGTGCGACGAGACGCATGGCCAGTAGCGAATTCCCGCCACGAGCGAAGAAATCGTCGTCCGCGCCGATACGTACGCCACCACCGATGAGATCGGCGATCAGCGCGGCGAGGACCGATTCGACGCCTTCGCGGGGGGCACGGAATTCTGTGGTAGTACCGGATACTTCCACCGCGGGAAGGGCAGCGCGATCGAGCTTGCCGACCGTGGTGAGCGGCATCTCGTCGAGCACCACCAGATGCGCGGGCACCATATACCCGGGCAGGTGATCGCGCACCTCGGCCAGCACCGCATCCGAAGACAGCTGCGCCCCACTGACATAGCCGACCAGGCAGTCATGGCCGGAGGTGTCCTGGACCAGAACGACCGCGGCATTCGTCACGCCCGCCACCGCGGCCAGTGCCGACTCGATCTCGCCGAGCTCGATGCGCTGACCGCGCAGCTTGACCTGGAAATCATTGCGACCCAGGTAGACCAGGTCGCCCTCGCGATTCCAGCGCACCAGATCACCGGTGCGGTACATCAACCGGCCGGGCACCCCGAACGGATCGGCCACGAAGCGCTCGGCCGTCAACCCGGCCCGCCCGTGATAGCCGCGGGCCAGTTGGTCGCCCGCGAGATAGAGCTCACCCGTGACACCGATCGGCACCGGCCGCAGGCGCGCGTCCAGCACGTAGGCGCGGGTGTTCCAGCACGGACGGCCGATGGCGACGTCACGGCCGGATTCGGCATCGGCAGCGGTGAATTCGTGATAGACCGCCGAAATCGCCGCCTCGGTGGGGCCATACGCATTATGCACCGCGCCGCCGACGTGTTCGCGGATCGCCGCGAGCAGATCCGGCGTGAGTGCTTCACCGCCGCAGTGCAGATGCCGGAAGGAACGCAGCGCATCCCCCATGCCCTCACCGATCAGCGCCGCGAGCACCGACGGCACGTATTCCGCGATGGTGATGCCGTGCTCGCGCAGCAGCCGGGCGAAGTAGTCCAGGTCGAGATGCCCACTCGGACGGGCGATCACCAGCGGTGCGCCGACCGCGATCGGCAGGAAACACTCCCACACCGAGACGTCGAAGGTGAGCGGGGCACGCTGCAGGATCCGGTCGGCCGCGGTGACGCCGTAGCGGAATTCGAGCCACCGCAGCTGATTCATAATGGCGCGGTGGGTGACCGCGACGCCCTTGGGGCGGCCGGTCGAACCGGACGTGAACAGCACGTAGGCCGTATTGTCCCGACGCAGTGGCGCGCGACGCTCCGGTATCGTCCGGGCATCGAATCCGGTGAGATCGAGGTCGGTGAGATCGACCACCCGGACGCCACCTAGTTCGGGCAGGGCAGCACCGCCGACCGCCAGCACCAGAGCCGGTGCGGCACTGTCGACCACCTGCGCGATCCGGTCGGCCGGATGGGCCGGATCCAAGGGCAGGTACGCACCGCCAGCGCGCACGATCGCGTACATCGCGACGAGCATGTCGATCGACCGCAGCGCGGCGAGACCGACGATCGTCTCCGGACCGATACCGGCCGAAATAAGCCACCGTGCAACGCGATTCACCTGTGTCTCGAATTCGGCATAGGTAACCGCGGTGTCCTCGAAACGCACCGCGACCGCGTCCGGGGTCGCGGCCACGCGGGCCATCAACAGGTCGTCGAGAGTCGCCGGGGGCAGCAGCCGGGTGGTGGCATTGCGATCCGACAGCAGCAATCCGCGTTCGGCCACCGACAGCAGCTCGACATTGCCGACAAGTGTGCCGATGTCGCGGACCATGGCGCGCAGTACTCGCTCGAAACCCGACAGGAACCCGGCGACGGTGTCCTCGTCGAAAAGGTCCAGCGCGTAATGCAAATGCACATCGATGCCGTCGGCCGACCCGTCGGCGGCGTAGCGGTCGGTCAGTGTCCAGTCCAGGTCAAGCTGGATCGGCGCGGGACCGATATCGAGCGCGGCGATGGACAGTCGGTGCAGCTGGAAGTCCGGCTTCGACTGGTTCTGCAGCGTCATCGCCACCTGGTACAGCGGCGCGTGTGCCTGCGAGCGAACGGGATTCACCACATCGACGAGCTGTTCGAAGGGTACGGCGGCGTGATCGAAGGCGGCCAGATCCGCCGCGCGGACGGTCGCGAGCAGGTCACCGAGTGTGGCTTCGGCACGCACCTCGGCGCGCAGCACCAACGTGTTGACGAACATGCCGACCAGGTCGTCCAGGGCTTCGTCGCCGCGACCGGCGACCGGCGTGCCGACCACGATGTCATTGCTCGCGCTCAGGCGGCTCAGCAGCACGGCGAGCGCGGTGTGCAGCACCATGAACGGGGTGACCCGATGCGTGGCCGCCAACTCCTGGATGCCCTGATGCAGGTCGCGATGCAGACGGCCGGTGATAGCGCCGCCACGGTTGGTGGCGACAGCGGGCCGTGCCCGGTCCGCGGGCAGCGGCAGCACCTCGGGGACGCCCGCGAGCCGGTTGGTCCAGTACTTCAGTTGATGGGCCAGCAGCGACCCCTTGTCGTCGGCGCGGCCGAGTGCGTCGCGTTGCCAGATCGCGAAATCCGCGTACTGCACGTCGAGCGGTCCCCAGGAGGGGGCGACATCGGCACATCGCGCCACGTAGGCGGTGGCCAGATCGCGGGTCAGCGGTGCGAAGGACCAGCCGTCGGCGGCGATGTGGTGCACGACGAACAGCAGCACGTGCACCTGCAGGCGGCCGCGCGGCGCTGCGGATTCGCCGTCGTCGATGCGTAGCAGCCGCACCCGCAGCGGAACCTCGGCCGTGACATCGAATCCGGTCTGGGCCGCGGACGCGATGAGTTCGGGGAGTTCGGCCGCCGACACCGAACGGGTGACGAGCTCGACCAATCTGGTTCCTGCGGGCAGCACCAGCTGCGTCGCGGCGCCGTCGTGTTCGGGATAGATGGTGCGCAGCGTCTCGTGCTTGGCGATGACATCGGCAATGGCCCGTTCCAGCGCGGGCACATTCAGCACGCCGGTGAGGCGCAGCGCGAACGGAATGTTGTATCCGCCGCTCGCCGTATCGAATCGGTTCAGGAACCACATGCGCTGTTGGGCGATCGACAGCGGAATGGGCTCGTGGCGATCCTGAGCCGTCAACGGCGGCAAGGCCGGTGGCGCGGTTTCGACGTCGGCCGGACCCACGGTGATCCGGCGGGCCAGCTCGCGCACCGTCGGGGCGTCGAAAATGGTGCGCACCGGAACATCCGTCCCGGTCGCCTTGGTGAGGCGGGCGGCGAGCTGGGTGGCGATCAGCGAATTGCCGCCGAGGGCGAAGAAATCGTCATCCGCGCCGACGGTCCGCGCACCGAGCAGCGCGGTGAAGGTCTCGGCGACAAGCGTTTGCGCGGGACCGCTCGGCGCCCGGAATTCGGCGGCGGCGAAAGCCGGTGCGGGCAGCGCCTTTCGGTCCAGTTTTCCGGAGACGGTGACCGGGAAATCGTCGAGCAGGACAAAGGCCGACGGGACCATGTACGCGGGCAGCCGCCGCGCCAGTTCGGCTCGTACGACGTCGGTATCGAGTTCGCCGTCCGTCACCAGGTAGGCGACCAGTTGATCGCCGGTGCCGTGATCGTCGCGGACCAGGACGACCGCCTGCGCGATCCCGGCAACCGCCAGCAATGCGGATTCGATCTCACCGAGTTCGATGCGCAGGCCGCGGATCTTCACCTGGAAGTCGGTGCGGCCGACGAACTCCAGCACTCCCGGCTCGCGCCAGACGACCAGATCGCCGCTGCGGTACATGCGGGCGCCGGCCGGGCCGAACGGATCGGCCACGAACCGTTCACCGGTCAGATCGGCCCTGCCGAGATAGCCGCGGGCCAATTGCGCACCGGATAGATACAGCTCACCGGGAACGCCCACCGGGACCTGGCGCAGCGAGGCGTCGAGCACGTAGGCGCGGGTATTCCAGTTCGGCCCGCCCAGTGGCAGTGTGCCGCCGTCGCCATCGGTGACCTCATGGGCACTGACCTCGACCGCCGTCTCGGTGGGGCCGTACATGTTGTGCACCCGCGCACCGGTCAGCGCGCGTGCCCGCTGCGCGGTCGCCGCGGGCAGCGCCTCACCCGAGCAGAACACGTGCCGCAGTGCGGGCACATCGATTTCATCCGCGACGAAGATCGCGAGCATGGACGGTACGAAATGCGCGACCGTAATCGACTCGCGTCGCATCAGATCAGCGAGATACCCGGGATCGTGGTGACCGTCGGGGCGAGCCAGCACCAGCCGGGCCCCGACCTGCAAGGGCCAGAAGAACTCCGGCACCGAGACATCGAAGGTCACCGGCGTCTTCTGCAGCAGCGCATCGGTGCCGTCCAGCGCGACATGTGCCGATTGCATCCACAGCAGCCGGTTCACGATCGCGCCGTGACTCATGGCCACGCCCTTGGGCCGACCGGTGGAACCGGAGGTGAAGATGACGTAGGCGGTATTGGCGGCCCGCAGCGGCGCACGCCGGTCGGCATCGGTGATGGGGGCGGCCGAGTAGCGGGACAGGTCGAGCCGATCGATGCGAACCTGCGGGGCGGCGATATTCAGACGGCCACCGGAGGTCAGCACGCAGAGCGGCCTCGCGGTATCGAGAATGTGACCGGTGCGCTCGGCCGGATGGTCCGGATCGAGCGGCACGTACCCGCCACCCGCCACGGTGATCGCGTACATGCCGACGACCAGATCGATGGACCGGCGCATCCCCAGTGCGACCAGGGAATCCGGTCCGACGCCCTGCTCGATGAGCCAGCGCGCCAGCCGGTACACCCGTCCGGCGAATTCGCCATAAGTCAGCGTCGCGTAGCGACTCGTTGGGGGGTGGTGGTCGGGTGACGGGTGGGCCAGCGTCGCGTAGCGACTCGTTGAGGGGTTGTGGTCGGGTGACGGCTGGGCCAGAGTTGTGCCGTCGAAGGTCAGCGCGGGTGCGTCCGGTGTCCGCGCTACCTGAGCGGCGAATAACGAAGCGAGCGTCTGGGTTTCGTCGAGCGCATGCGTCGTGTCGTTCCACCGAGCGAACAGCGACCGCTCGTCGGCATCCAGCAGCTCGATCTCGCCGATCCGGGTCCGCGGCGCTCCCGCCACGGTGGCCAGCACCCGCCGAAAGCGCGTGACGAAGGCGGCGACGGTCGACGCATCGAACAGGTCCATGGCATAGCGCAGGCTGCTGGTGAGCCCGTCATCCTCGGCGCGCTCGTTGACCACCAGGTGCAGATCGAATTTCGCACCGGTATCGGGCAATTCGACCGGTTCCACGGTCAGCCAGGGCACCTGGAGTGCGCGGCTGCCCGCGACCACGCGCGGTGGTGCACCGAAGCTGAACATGACCTGGAAAAGCGGATGCGCGCCGGTACTGCGGTCGACAGCCAGGGCATCGACCAGGCGCTCGAACGGCAGATCCGCATTGGCGAATGCCGCCAGATCGGTATCCCGCACGCCCGCGAGGAGTTCGGCGAAGGTCGCCGATGCGCTGACTCTGGTCCGCAGTACCAGGGTGTTGACGAACATGCCGATGAGCGCGTCGAGTTCACGTTCGCCGCGCCCGCCGACGGGCGAGCCGACCACCACGTCGTCGGTACCGCTCATGCGGGCGAGCGTCGCCGCGAAGGCCGCATGCACCACCATGAACAGCGTCGCGCCACTGCGCTGTGCGAGTGCGCGCAGGGCGGCCGCGATCTCCGGCTCCACCTCGAAATCCACCGCGGCGCCGCGATTCGACGGCAGCGCGGGACGTGCCCGGTCGGTCGGCAGCGCGAGTTGGGCTGGCACGCCGTCGAGGGTTTCGCGCCAGAATCGCAGCTGCTGGTGCGCCGGATCGCCGGGCCGGTCCTCGGCGCCGAGCAGCGCCCGATGCCAGAGACTGTAATCGGCGTACTGCACCGGCAGTTCCTGCCAATCCGGTGTCCGGCTGGTCAATCTGGCGAGGTAGGCGCGGACCAGATCGGTGATCAGCGGCGGCATCGACAGTGCGTCGGCCGCGATGTGGTGCACGACGAAGACCAGCACGTACTCGTCACCGGAGATCCCGCGCCGGTCGTCGACGCGGTCGACGCTCAAAAGTGCCACCCGCACGGGCAGTTCGGCGGTCACATCGAATCCGGCGCTCGTGATCGTGGCAATCGCGGCATTCAGATCAGCACGCTCGACGGGAACCGGATCGAGGGTCAGCCCGATCTCGCTCGACGCAAGGATGGACTGATACGGCCCGGATTCGCTGTCGGGATAGCAGGTGCGCAGCGATTCGTGCCTGGACAGCACATCCAGCACCGCGCGCTGCAGCGCGGTGACATCGAGCCGGCCGGTGAGCCGGAGCACGACCGGGAGGTTGTAAACGCTCGCGCCGCCGTCCTGGGTTTCGATCCGATTGAGGAACCACAGCCGCTGCTGGGCGGGCGAGAGCGGTATGCGCTGCGGACGCTCCTGACGCACCAGCGGCCGCGCGGGTGCACCGGCGCGGCTGAGTTCGTCGACGGCGGCGGCGAACCCCTCGACCGAAGACGCGTCGAATAGGGCGCGCACCGGGATTCGCGCACCGATGGCCTCCCCGGCCCGCGCGCTCACCTGGGTGGCGTCGAGCGAGCTGCCGCCGAGTGCGAAGAAGTCGTCATCGAGGCCGACCCGTTCGAGGCGCAGCACCTCGGCGAATATCGCGGCGACCAGACGTTGCGCCGCATTGGTCGGCGCTCGGAAACTCTTGGGCTGCAACACCGGAAGCGGCAGCGCGCTGCGATCCAACTTGCCGCTGGTGTTGAGTGGGAACTCGGACAGCTCCACCAGCGCGGTCGGCACCATATATCCAGGAAGACGCCGCGCCAGACCCACTTTGACCGCATCCAGGTCCAATGCGCTGCCCGGCGTACGAATCACATAGCCCGCCAGATAGTCACCGGTGTCCCCAGTGATCAGCCGGACCGCGGCCTGACCCACCTCCGCCGCGGCCAGCAATGCCGCCTCGATCTCGGCGAGTTCGATGCGCTGGCCACGGAACTTCACCTGGAAGTCGACCCGGCCGAGGTACCCGAGTTCGCCATCGACGCTCCAGCGCACCAGATCCCCGGTGCGGTACATCCGCGCACCGGGTCGACCGAATGGGTTGGCCACGAAGCGCTCGGCGGTCAGATCCACCCGGCCGTGATAGCCGCGGGCCAGCTGGTCACCGGCCAGATACAGTTCGCCCGGTACGCCGATCGGCACCGGATGCAGCCGCGAATCCAGCACATACACCTGGGAATTCCACTCGGGCTCGCCGATCGGCACCAGCTCGTCGGCAGCGGTGACCTCGCGGTAGGTAATGGATACCGCCGCCTCGGTCGGGCCGTACAGGTTGTGCAACGCGGCATCGCTCACGGCGTGGAACGCCGCGACGGTCTCCGGCGGCAATGCCTCACCGATGACGAAAACATCGCGCAGCGAATCGAGTTCCCCCGCCTCGGCATGGGCCGCGAACACCGCGAGCATCGATGGCACGAAGTCGGTCAGTGTGACGCCGTGGCGGGCAATGGTTTCCGCGATATAGCGCGGATCGCGGTGGCCGTCCGGCGCGGCGAGCAGCAGGGTCGCGCCCGCGCGCAGCGGCAGGAAATAGCCCCACAGCGATACGTCGAAGGTGGTCGCGGTCTTCTGCAGGTACACATCGCCACTGCGGGGCCGGTATTCGTCGTACATCCAGGCCAGCTGGTTGGCGATGGCCCGGTGCTCGACCGACACGCCCTTGGGTTTGCCCGTCGAACCGGAAGTGAAGATCACGTAGGCGGGATGCTCGGGTCGCAGGATCGCGCGGCGCTCGCCGTCGCCGATCTTCGCGGCCGAGTACTCCGACAGGTCGAGCTCGTCGACGTGGTGCAGGTGCACGCTCGGCGGCACGGTCGCGGGCAGGGTGAAACCGGTCCCCCGCGTGGTGAGTACGGAATGCGGCCGGGCGGTGTCGAGGATGTGCCAGATGCGCTCGGCCGGGTGGTCCGGATCTACCGGGACGTACGCACCACCGGCACGCAGCACCGCGTACATCGCGACGACCAACTCGATCGAGCGCGGCATCGCCAGCACCACCAGTGATTCCGGGCCGACGCCGCCGGCGATGAGCAGGCGCGCCAGCCGGTTGGCGCGCTCGGAGAGCTCGGTGTAAGTGAGTTCGGTCGTATCCGAGACCAGGGCCACGGCGTTCGGGGTCCGGCGCACCTGGTTGTCGAAGCCTTCGTGCAGAAAGCGATCGGCCACCTTGTGCCCGCTGGCATTCCAGCTGGCGGTGACGTAATCGAGTTCGCCCGCGTCGAGGAGTTCGATATCGCCGACCGCGATATCCGGATCGGCGACGGCCGCACGCAGCAGTCGGAGAAATTTCACACCGAACTCGCGCACGGTCGCGGCATCGAACAGATCGGTGGCATAGGTGAATTCGGCACGGTATCCGGATTCGTCCGCGCCGCCATCCGAGAGCGTCAGCTGGAGATCGAATTTCGCGAAGCCGGGATCGAAATCGACCAGCTCCGCGTCCAGACCGGGCATTGTCAGCGCGATCGGCCCGATGTTCTGCATGAACAGCGCGACCTGGAACAGCGGATGCCGTCCCTGGGAGCGGGCCGGGTTGACCACCTCGACCAGGCGCTCGAAAGGAATATCGCTGTGCGCGAAGGCATTCAGATCGCGCTCGCGCGCCTGGGCGACGAGATCCGCGAAACTCCTCTCGCCCCGCACCTCGGTACGCAAAACGAGGGTATTGACGAACATGCCGACCAGATCGTCCAAGGCGCGGTCGCCGCGCCCCGCGACCGGCGTGCCGATGGCGATATCGGATGTGCCGGACAACCGCGCCAACAGGACGGCGAGCGCGGCGTGCACGACCATGAACGGCGTCGCTCGGCTGCGGGCGGCGATCCGGTCGATCGCCCGACGTAGCTCCGCATCGATGGCGAACTCGTGGGTGGCCCCGCGATAGGACGCGACCGCGGGGCGCGGTCGATCGGCGGGCAGATCCAGCTGTGCGGGCAGCTCGGCCAATTCGGTGGCCCAGAACCCGAGCTGGCGCGCCGCCGTCGATTCCGGATCGGCCTCGTCGCCGAGCACCCGCTGCTGCCACAGCGCGTAGTCGGCGTACTGCACCGCCAATGCGGCCCACCCAGGCTTGCGGCCAGCTCGCCGGGCCGCATAGGCGGTGACGAGATCGCGCATCAGCGGACCCATCGAGACACCGTCCGCGGCAATGTGATGCACCACGAGCACCAGCGTGTGGTCCTCGGGTCCGCTGCGCAGCAGTCGAACCCGGACCGGGATCTCCTCCGCGATATCGAATCCCTGTACCGCGGTGGCCAATACGGCCCCCGACAGCTCGGCTTCGGGAACATCGGCCGGCGACAGGTCGAAGACGGCGTGCACCGAGCGCACCACCTGGACCGGACCGTCTTCGGTCTGCGGGTAGACGGTGCGCAGGATCTCGTGTCTGGCAACGAGATCGGTGATCGCCGCGGATAGCGCGGTGACCTCGAGTGCGCCGCGCAGGCGCAGCGCGACCGGGATGTTGTCCACCGCGGCGGTATCGAAGACGTAGGCCGATTCGATGTGCGTGCCGAGCCGGTTGAGAAACCACATGCGCCGCTGTGCCGGGGACAGCGGAATGTGTCGCGGCCGTATAACCGCCGTGAGGGCGGGCTGCGCGATTCCGACGCGCGACAGCCCCGCCAACGCCGCTACCGTCGGGCGGTCGAAGAAATCCCGGACATCAATGGTGATGCCGAGTGCGGTGCCGATCCGAGCGATGGCCCGGGTGGCAATGAGGGAATTGCCGCCGAGTGCGAAGAAATCGTCATCCGCGCCGACCCGCTCCGCACCGAGCAGTTCAGCGAATATCTCCGCGACCGCGATCTCATCGGCCGTCGCCGGGGCACGGTATTCGGCTGCACCGGAACCGAATACCGGTTCCGGCAGCGCGCGGCGATCGAGTTTGCCGTTCGCATTGATCGGCATCTCGTCGAGCACCATCACCAGCGGCGGCACCATGTAGTCCGGCAGGTCCCGCCGAGTCGACTCCAGCACCGCGGCCGGATCGACCGTGACCCCACGGTTCGCCACCACATAACCCACCAGATGGTCGCCGCCCGCGTGCCGGTGCAGCAGCACCGCGGCCTGCGCGACCTGTTCATTGCGCAAAAGCGCCGCCTCGACCTCGCCGAGCTCGATCCGCAGCCCACGCAGCTTCACCTGGAAGTCGATGCGGCCCAGATATTCCAGTTCGTCCGGGCCGCCGCCGCCATCGGTGACCCACCGAACGAGGTCGCCGGTGCGATACATCCGCTCACCCGGCGCGCCTTCAGGGTTGGCCACGAAGCGATCGGCCGTCAGTCCCGGACGCGCCACATAGCCGCGGGCCAGCTGCACACCGGCCAGGTACAGCTCACCGACCACGCCGCTGGCCACCGGCCGCAGATTGTCGTCCAGCACCAGCAATTCGGTGTCATCGGCGGGCGCACCGATCGGCACGGTGGTGCTATCGGCGGCGGTGACCTCATGTGCGGTGACGTCGACGGCGGCCTCGGTGGGACCGTACAGATTGTGCAGTGTCGCGCCGCTGATCTCGCGGAAGGCGGCCGCGGTGGCGGCGGGCAGCGCCTCACCGGAGGCGAAGACCAGGCGCAGCGTCCGCGCCGCGGTTTCGATCTGCGGTTCGGCCACGAATACCGCCAGCATCGAGGGCACGAAGTGCGCCACGGTGACGCCTCGTTCGGCGATCGTGCGGGCCAGGTAGGCCGGATCACGATGACCGTCCGGCGCCGCGATCACCAGCCGCGCGCCGACCTGCAACGGCCAGAAGAACTCCCACACCGAGACGTCGAAGGTGAACGGCGTCTTCTGTAGCACCACATCGTCGCCGCGTAGTCGATACAGCCGCTGACGCCACCGCAGATTCGCGAGGATCGAACGGTGCGATACCGCGACACCTTTCGGGCGGCCCGTCGAACCGGAGGTGAAGATGACGTAGGCCGCATTGTCCGCCGCCAGCGGCAAACGGTCGGCCGCCTCTTCGTCAGATGCCGCGCCATCGAATTCATCGATCCGCAGTACCGGGACATCCGGCCCGAGCGCCGGCTGATCCTGGGTCGTGGTGAGCACCAGGACCGGTGCGGCGACCTCGAGGACGTAACCGATGCGTTCGGCCGGATGCTCGGGATCGATCGGCACATACGCGCCGCCCGCCTTCAGAATCGCGTACATGCCGACCAGCAGGTCGAACGAACGACGAACGGCGAGTCCCACCAATGCGTCCGGGCCGACACCCAACTCGACCAGGTGCCGCGCGAGGGCGTTCACCCGGCCGTCGAACTCCGCATACGTCAGCGTCGCGCCCGCGAATTCCAGCGCCACCGCGTCCGGTGTCCGCCGCACCTGCTCCTCGAATTCGCTGACCAGCGTCTCGACCGGCGCGAAGGTTGTCGGCAGCACATGCGCCGCCGCCGTCAGCGCATCGTCGAGCAGCCCCTCGAGCACCGTGCCGAGCGCGCCGTCACCCGATTCCAGCAGTGCGGGCAGCTGACCGGAGACCACGACCGATACCAGCGCGTCGGCGCCGAGACCGCCGGCCATGGCCTCGTCCAGCACCATGATCTCGGTGGCAAGCGCGCCATAGGTGACGGTGGTGCTGTCGTGTCGCAGGGCGACCCGGTCCGGGTCCAGTTCGGCGACCTTATCGATCAGGCCGGGTAAGTCGTCGATGCCGTACGCCCGGCGCAGCGCCGAATGATCAGGCGCGGCAATACGGTTGCCGAGTCCGCTGGATGCGACCGAATCTGCGTGGGACATCAGCTAATTCCTTCCGAATCGACTTCCAACCCCGAGTTGGAGATCACGGCCCGAGCCTCGGTGCGCAGGGTCCGCAGCACCGCGGCCAGACCACTACCGCCGAGGGCGGCCAGGAGGCCGGGCACCAGCCCGGCCAGAGCGACATTGATGAGCGCTTCCGGTTTCGCGGTCGCACCCATGGCCTTGGCGACCGTCGCGAGCTTGGCGGCCAGCTCGCCGTAGGTCACCGTGTGCGCGTCGTGGGTGAAAGCGACGGCACCGGATGCGATATCGGCCGCGACCGCGATGAGCGCGGGCAAGTCCGCGAGCGTCGGCGCACTGTGCTGCTCATCGACACGCGACGACTGTTCGACTCGGCCGCGTTCGGCGGCGCTGCGAATGTCGATGGCGCGAATCGCGATCGACGGGTCTTGCGCGACGACCTCGAATACGCGCACCAGTCGCTCGGCGAACAGCCGGACCGTGGCGGCATCGAAGATGTCGGTCGCGTATCCGAACCGCATATCCAATCCGGCCAGATCCCCCGCCGCGTCGAACAACTCGATACCGGTCAGCTGCAGGTCGTACTTCGCCTCGGCGAGCGCGAGATCGAGCACTTCGACCTCGAGCCCCGGCAGCGCGACCTTGCCGGACGGCATGTTCTGGAAGGTGAACATCACCTGGAACAGCGGGGTATGGGCGCTGGATCTGGTCCGGCCGATGGCATCGACCACCTGCTCGAACGGCACATCGGCGTGCGAGAGCGCCGCGATATCGCGATCCCTGGCCTGCCGCAGCAGATCCGCGAAACCGGTGCGCGCGTCGACGTCGGTGCGCAGCACGACGGTATTGACGAACATGCCGATCAGATCGTCGAGTTCGCGTTCGCCGCGGCCCGCGACCGGTGCGCCGATGGCGATATCGGTGCTGCCCGACAGCTTGCTGAGCAGGACCGCGAATGCGCTGTGGATCAGCGTGAACAGCGTGGTTCCGTGTTCGCGGGCGATGGCGTCCAAACGTCCGGCGAGGTGCGCGTCGACCTCGAAATCGACTGTGGCGCCGCGCATATCCCTGCGGGCCGGGCGCGGCCGATCCGTCGGCAGCGGCAGTACCTCGGGCAGTCCCGCCAATTCCTTTGTCCAGTGCTCCAGTTGCCGGGACAGCAGGCTGCTCGGATCACGATCGGAGCCGAGTACCGCGCGCTGCCACTCGCTGTAGTCGGCGTAGTGGATCGGCAGTGGAGCCCAGTCGGGCGTGTGGCCCGCCGCCCGGGCGAGGTAGGCGCGCATGAGATCCCGCGTCATCGGGGCGACCGAATAGCCGTCGGCGCTGATGTGATGCAGCACCACGACCAGCAGGTGCTCTTCGATATCGGTGCGGAACAGCGCCGCACGCACCGGCGCAGCGGCGGTGATATCGAAACCGGCGGCAACGAATTCGTCGATTCGCATGTCGATCTCGTCCCGCGACACCGGGATCGGCTCGAGTTGGACCGCCATATCGGCAACAGGCAGCACCTGTTGGACCGGACCGGGCTCGGCATCCGGATACCGGGTGCGCAGGGTCTCGTGGCGTTCGATCACGTCCAGGATGGCCGAGTGCAGCGCCGCGATATCCAATGCGCCGCGCAGACGCAGCGCCGCCGGGATGTTGTAGGCCGAGGAGTCCGGCGCCAGTCGGTTGACCACCCACATGCGCTGCTGTGCCAGCGAAAGCGGTGCGGGCGCGGTGCCGGACCGGCGGGTGAGCGCGGGTCTGGCATCGTCGAAGTCGGCCAGATGCGCGGCGAGCAGCCCAACGGTCGGCGCTTCGAATACCGCGGCAACCGGTATCCGCACTCCCAGCGCCGAAGCCAACTGAGCCGACAACCTGGTCGCCAACAGTGAATTTCCGCCGAGCGCGAAGAAATCGGTATCCACCCCGACCTTGCTCCGACGCGCCGCCGAACCGATTACCTCCACAAAGGTTGCGGCGACCAACCGTTCGAGTTCGCTGGATGGCGCCCGGAAGTCCGCCGCGGTGAATACCGGATCGGGCAGCGCGGCGCGATCGACCTTGCCATTGGCATTGAGCGGCAACGACTCCAACACGACAACCGCGGCCGGCACCATATAGGTGGGCAGCTCCGCGGCCACCGCCGTACGCAGAGCACCGGCGAGCTCGGCGCATGGCTCCGGCACCGAGACATAGGCGATGAGCCGAGATCCGGCATTGTCATCCGCGCGCGCCACCGCCACCGCGGCTCGCACCTCGGGCAGCCGCAGCAGCGCGGTCTCCACCTCGCCGAGCTCGATCCGGAAGCCGCCGATCTTGACCTGGAAGTCCGCGCGCTCGAGGTATTCCAGCGTCCCCTCCGGACGCCAGCGGACGATATCGCCGGTCCGGTACATCCTGCCGACAGCGAAGGGATCCGCGACGAACCGGTCAGCGGTCAGGCCGGGCCTGCGCTGGTAGCCGCGCGCCAATTGCGCACCAGCCAAGTACAACTCGCCGGGCACACCCACCGGCACCGGCCGCAAACGCGCATCGAGCACATAGACCCGGCTGTTCCAGGCCGGCGTCCCGATCGGCACGACATGGGACCGATCGTCGACGACCTCGAAGGCAGTGATCGATACGGCGGCCTCCGTCGGGCCGTACAGGTTGAACAGTCGCGCACCGGTCTGTTCGGCCCGACGGCGGAATTCGATCGCGGTGGCGGCCGGCAGCGCCTCACCGATGGCGAGCACCTGCCGCAGCGACTCCGGCAGCGGCGCATCCGAGACCGCGAGCAGCATGCCGACCAGCGACGGCACGGCGTGCAGCACCGTCACCGCGTGCCGTTCGATCAGGGCGCGGAGCCGATCCGGATCGCGTTCGGTCCCCGGCGCGGTCACCACGAGGCGACCACCCGTGGTCAGCACCGACCAGAACTCCCATACCGACAGGTCGAAGGTCGCCGGAGTCTTGAGCAACGCGCGTGCGTCCGGCCCGGACGCGAATCGGTCACGCAACCAGGCCAGTTGATTGACGATCGCGGCGTGCGCGATGGTGACGCCCTTGGGCAGCCCGGTCGACCCGGACGTGAAGATCACGTATGCCGGGTGCTCGGGCCGCAATGGTCCAATACGCTCGTCATCCGTGATCGGCGTCGCGGGGTATTCCGACAGCTCGAGCCGGTCCACTTCCAATACGGGAAGGGATGTTTCGATGGGCAGCCCGTCGCGTGATGTCGTCAGAACACAGACGGGCGCGGCAGTCTCGACGATGTGGGCGATCCGGTCGACCGGATGATCCGGGTCGATCGGCACATAGGCACCACCGGCCCGCACCACCGCATACATGGCGACCACCAGCTCGACCGAGCGCCGCATCGCGAGCACGACGCTCGCCTCCGGGCCCACTCCGTCGGCAATCAGCTTGCGCGCCAGCCGATTGACCATCGCATCGAATTCCGCATAGGTGAGCGCGGACTCGGACGTCGCATCGATCAAAGCGATGTCGTCGGGCGTCGATGCCGCCTGGGTGTCGATGAGATCCGCCAGCGTCGCCGACGCCACCGGGTGCAGCGTCCGGTTCCACTCCTCGAGCAACTGCGCCCGCGATACCTCGCCGAGCAGGTCCAGCTCGCCCACGGCTGTATCCGGCTCGGCGAGCACCACATCGAGAATCCGAAGCAGCTGCTCGCTGAACCGCTGTGCGCTCGCGGCCTCGAACAGATCGGTCGCATACCCCAGTGCCAGGTCGATACCCTGCGGTGCGCCATCCGCGTCGTAGTGATCGACAGCGAACAGATGCAGATCGAATTGCGCCACACCGCTGTCGAATTCGAGCTCGTGCACCTCGAGTCCGGGCAGCCGGAGTGCACCGCGCTCGTGGTTCTGGAAGGAATACCCGACCTGGAACAGCGGATGCCGCGACGTCGACCGTTCCGGATTCAGCACCTCCACCAGGCGCTCGAACGGCACATCCGCATGTGAGAAGGCCGCGATATCCGCTGCCCTGGCCCGGCCCAGCAGCTCATCGAAGCTTTCCGCGCACTCGACCCGGGTCCGCAACACCAGGGTGTTGACGAACATGCCGATGACATTGTCGAGTTCGGCATCGCCCCGCCCCGCGATCGGCGTCCCGACCGCGATCTCCGCACTGCCGGACAGCCGAGCCAGCAGCGCGGCAAAGGCCGCATGTACGACCATGAAGAGCGTCGCGCCGCTGCGCCGTCCGAGCGCCACGAGTCCGGCATGCGATCGCGCATCGATCGCGAACTGCACCTTCGCGCCGCGCAGACTCTGGCGCGCGGGCCGCGGGTGATCGGTCGGCAGGGTCAACTGATCCGGCAACCCGGCCAGCGCCCGCGTCCAGTACGCGATCTGTTGCGACGACAGCGATTCTGGATCATCTTCGCTGCCTAGCAGTTCCCGCTGCCACAGCGCGTAGTCCGCGTATTGCATGGCCGGCGGAGTCCAGCCGGGTGCGCTGTCGTTCAGGCGCGCGGTGTAGGCCAGCATCAGGTCCCGGACGAACGGTGCGAGCGAAGACCCGTCCGCGGCGATGTGATGCAGCACGGCGGCCAGGACGAACTCGTCGCGTCCCGCGATCCGCAACAGCCGCATCCGCACCGGAATGTCGACGGTCACGTCGAATGTCGTCGCGGTCAGCTCCCGAATCCGTTCCGGCAGATCGGCTTCGGTGCTGTCGATCGGATACAGCGACGGAACCGCCTCCGCGACCGGCACGATCAGCTGCGTCGCCACCCCGTCGACCTCCGGATAACGCGTCCGCAGCGATTCGTGTCGACCGACCAGATCGCCGACCGCCGCCTGCAGTGCCGCGATATCCAACGCGCCGGTGAGCCGCAGCGCCACCGGAATGTTGTAGGCGATCGAATGCCGATCGAACCGGTTGAGGAACCACATCCGCTGCTGCGCGGGCGACAGCGGAATCCGTGCGGGACGCGCACCGGCCACCAGCGCGGGCCTTATCGCACCCGAATCGTTCTCGGCGACCGTAGCGGCGAGATCGGCCACCCGCGGCGACTCGAACAGCGCGCGGACGCCGACGGTACGGCCGAACGCGGCGCCGAGTCGGGCAGCGGCCTTGGCGGCCAGCAAGGAACTGCCACCGAGCGCGAAGAAGTCGTCATCCGCACCGACCAGACCGTCATCGGCCATGCCGAGAACATCCGCGAAGACCCCGGCGACGATCTCCTCGGCGACCGTCCCCGGCTTGCGGTAGGTCATCGCCTCGAACACCGGCGCGGGCAGCGCGGCACGGTCCAGCTTCCCGTTGACGGTCAATGGGATGCGATCCACCATCACGATCGCGGCAGGCACCATGTGCTCGGGCAACCGGCGTGCGAGCCGCTGTCGCAGCTCCATGGGGTCCATCGCGGCAAGACCCACCACATACGCGACGATGCGCGGCTCATCGACCAGATCGGTCCGCACGACGACCGCCACCTCACGCACCGAATCGGCCGCATCCAGCAGCGCCGCCTCGATCTCACCCAGCTCGATCCGGAACCCACGCAGGTTGACCTGCTGATCGGCCCGGCCCAGATACTCCAACTCACCGTCGGCCGTCCAGCGTGCGAGATCGCCGGACCGATAAGCCAGTGCGCCGTCACCGGCGTACGGATCGGCAACGAACCGACTCGCGGTGAGTGCGGGCCGACCGAGATAGCCGCGCGCCAACTGGCCGCCGGAGACATAGATTTCACCGGGCACCCCGACCGGCACCGGCCGCAGCCGGGCATCGAGCACCCGCACGACCAATCCCGGTATGGCGCCGCCGATTACGCTCGCCGAACCGGTGCCCGCCTCGATCCGCCGGTAGGAGACGTGCACGGTGGTCTCGGTGATGCCGTACATATTCACCAGCCGCGGCGAGCGCGGATGCCGAGCGAACCAGCCCGCGAGCCGCTGCGGTTCCAGCGCCTCGCCACCAAAAATCACGTGGCGCAAAGCGAGTTCAACAGGCGGTGCGGCGGCTTGCGCGGCAATCAATTGATAGAAGGCCGACGGTGTCTGGTTCAGCACCGTCACCCGCTCGGCGGCGAGCAGTTCCAGGAACTGCTGCGGCGAGCGCGAGGTGTAGAAGTCGACCACCACGAGCGTGCCGCCGTGCAGCAGCGCGCCCCACAGCTCCCAGACCGAGAAGTCGAAGGCGTAGGAGTGGAACATCGTCCAGACGTCCGATGGACCGAAATCGAAGTGGCTCCGGGTGTTGTCCAGCAAGCGCAGGACATTGCGGTGCGGTATGACCACGCCCTTCGGCCGCCCGGTGGATCCGGAGGTGTAGATGACATAGGCCGTGTGCGCGGGATCCAGCGGTGCACGTCGCTCGGCCTGGGTGATCGGCGCTGGGTCGATCGCATTCAGATTCGCGGCGATATCCAGGACGGGCCCGCCGAACCAACCGGGTGTCAATTCGGTCGTCGCACCGGTGATCGCACAGATCGGTCGCGCGTCATCGAGTACGTATTCGATCCGATCCGCCGGGTAGTTCGGGTCGATCGGCAGATATCCACCGCCCGCCTTGACCACCGCGAGCAGTGCGACCACCAGTTCCACCGAGCGCGCAAGCGCCACCGCCACAAGTGTTTCCGGACCGACTCCGGCGGCGATGAGCCGCCGGGCCAGACGGTTCGACCAGGCGTCGAGTTCGGCATAGGTCAGTGATCGGCCGCCCGCGCGCACCGCGATCGCCGTCGGATCCAGCGCGGCGGCCAGCGCGAACCGATCCGCCAAAGTGGTGGTCTCGGTAACGTAGGCCACTGCGGGAGTGGCCCATTCGTGCAGCGCCCGATGCTGCTCCTCGGCGCTGAGCAGTTGGATATCACCGACCACCACCGTGGCATCGGCCGCAATGGCGGCCAGCACCTGGGTGAACCGACGACCCAATACCGCGATCGTACCCGCATCGAAAAGGTCTGTTGCGTAAGTGATCTCGATATCCATGCCATCGGCACGGCCATCCGCGTCATCGGATTCGACCACCGTGAACTGCAGGTCGAATTTTGCGGCGGCCGCCGCGAATTCGACCGGCCGCACCACGAGATCGGCGAGCTCGAGCCGGGGCAGCGTGAAGTTCTGGAAGGTCAGCGCCACCTGGAACAATGGATGCCGGTTCTGCGCCCGCGCGGGCGCGATGGCCTCGACCAGCCGCTCGAACGGCACATCCGCATTCGACAGCGCCTCGATATCCTGCGCGCGCACGGTGTCCAGCACCGTCTCGAACCGCGCCCTGATGTCGATATGCGTGCGCAGCACGAGGGTATTGACGAACATGCCGACGAGTCCATCCAGGGCCGCATCACCGCGACCGGCGACCGGCGTGCCGATCGCGATGTCCTCGCCGACGGACAGGCGCGACAGCAGCACCGCGAGCGCCGCGTGCATCGTGCTGAACAGCGTGGTCTCCCGCTTACGCGCCAGCTCCCGCAGTTCACTGTGCAGATCCGAATCGATGCGGAGCCGGTGCGTATCACCGCGATACGACGAGACGGCCGGGCGCGGACGGTCGGTGGGCAACTCCAGCTGCTCCGGCAGCCCGGCAAGCGTGCGCCGCCAGTACGCGAGCTGACGGTGCGCCTGGGACTCCGGATCGTCATCGACGCCCAGTGTCTCGGCCTGCCACAGCGTGTAATCGGCGTACTGCACGGGCAGCTCAGCCCATTCGGGCGCAATGCCGTTGCGGCGAGCCGCAAAGGCAGTCATCAGATCACCCGCGAGCGGGCCGAGTGAGAAGCCGTCGGCCGAAATATGGTGCAGCACAAGCGCGAGCACATGCTCGTACGCCTCACCATCGGTGATCGCGAACAACCGAGCCCATAGCGGCGGCTCCGACGTCAGATCGAAGGTGGCCGCCGCGAATTCGTTGAGACGCTCTGTTAGTTGAGCTTCGGTGACCGGCTCCGACCGCAGCGCCGGAACAGCCTGCGCCGCAGGGATGATCACCTGCTCCGGCCCGTCCGGTCCGTCCGGAAAGACGGTGCGCAGGCTCTCGTGCCGGGCGACCACATCCGCCAGGGCGACGGCCAAAGCCTCGACATCCAGCTCACCGGTGAGCCGCAGCGCAACCGGAATGTTGTCCACAGCATCCCCGGGCCCGGATTCGTCACCCGTGAGAAACCGGTTGAGGAACCACATGCGCTGCTGAGCGGGCGAGAGCGGAATCCGCTGCGGGCGCGGCCGCGCGGTCAACGCGACATAATCCCCCGGACCTTGCCGCAGCTCATCCGCGAGCGCCGCGACCGTGGACGCCTCGAACAGCGTCCGCACCGGCAGCCGCGTATCCAGCGCCGCACCCAACCTGGCCACGACCTGAGTGGCGGTCAGCGAATTTCCGCCGAGGGCGAAGAAGTCATCGTCCAGGCCGACCCGCTCGACCCCCAGGACCTCGGCAAAGGTCCGGGCGACGATCTCCTGCATCGCCGTGCCGGGCGCACGGAAGACCGCGACCTCGAAGACGGGCGCGGGCAATGCCTTGCGATCCAGCTTCCCGGAGGCATTGAGCGGAAACGCGTCGAGCACCACATATGCCGACGGCACCATATACGCGGGCAGTTGCCTGGTCAGCGCGGATTTCACAGCATCGGTGTCGACCGTCGCACCGGCTGCCGCGACGACGTACGCCACCAGCTGCTGCCCCTCCCACAGCACAACAATCGCCTGCGCGATCGAATCGAGCGTGGCCAGCGCGTTTTCGATATCGCCGAGCTCGATCCGCAAGCCGCGCAGCTTGACTTGGAAATCGGTGCGGCCCAGATACTCGAGCTCGCCATCCGCACGCCAGGCCACCAGATCGCCGGTGCGATACATCCGCGCACCGACACCGAACGGATTCGCCACGAACCGGTCGCCCGTCAGATCGGGCCGCGCCACATACCCGCGCGCCAATTGCGCACCGGCCAGGTACAGCTCACCGGGCACCCCCACCGGCACCGGACGCAGCCACCCATCGAGCACATAGACCTGGGTATTGGCTACCGGCGCACCGATCGGCACACTGTCCACATCGGCGTCGGTGACCTCGTGACCGGTGACATCCACCGCCGCCTCGGTCGGACCGTACAGATTGTGCAGCGCCGCACCCGTCAACGCACGCAACCGATGAGCGGCCTTGGGCGACAACGCTTCCCCGGACGCGAACACCATCCGCAGCGAGTCACACTGCGCCGCCGCAGGTTCGGCGACGAACACCACCAACATCGACGGCACGAAGTGCACGACAGTGACGCGCTCGCGGCGAATGACGGCCGCCAGATATGCCGGGTCGCGATGTCCGTCCGGCTGCGCGACAACCAGTCGTGCGCCGATCTGCAAGGGCCAGAAGAACTCCCACACGGAGACATCGAAGGTGGCGGGCGTCTTCTGCAACACCACATCATCGGCGGTCAGCGCGTAGGCGTCCTGCATCCACACCAGGCGATTGACGATCGCGGCGTGCGACACCGCGACACCCTTGGGCCGCCCCGTCGAGCCGGAGGTGAAGATCACGTATGCGGCATTGTCCGGTACCAACGAGCCGAGCCGATCGTCATCGGTGACCGGCGCATCCGAATAGTCCGAAGTATCGAACAGATCGACATCGAGCACCGCCCAAGCCCGCGAGCGGCCCTCGGTGACGAGATCCAGCCCATCGTCCGAGCGAGTCAGTACACACACCGGCCGAGCGACCCGCAGTACCTGGGTGATCCGCTCGGCAGGGTGATCCGGATCCACCGGAACATACGCACCGCCCGCGGCCAGCACGGCATACATGGCAACGACCAGGTCCACCGATCGCCGCATACCTATCGCCACCGTGGTATCCGGGCCGACACCGATGGACACCAGCAGCCGCGCGAGCCGATTGACCCGGCCCGCGAATTCCGCATACGTCAGCGATTCATCCTCGAATGAAACCGCGACGGCGTCCGGCGTCCGCGCGACCTGCGCCTCGAACAGCGATACCAATGACGCGTCGGCATCGACCGGTCGCCGCGTCGCGTTCCAGGATTCGAGAATCAGCCTCCGCTCGTCGTCGGAGAGCAGATCGATATCGCCGATCCGCACCCACGGATCGGCGAGCGCGTCGAGCACGCGGTGCAACCGGGTCGCGAAGCGGGCAACCGTCTGCTCGTCGAACAGGTCGGTGGCGTACTCGAAGGTCGCGGCCATGCCCGTGGGGGACCCCGTGGCATCAACGGTCTCGGTGAGCGTCAGCTGTAGATCGAATTTCGCGGTCCGCGTGTCGATATCGAGTCGCGAGGCCGCCAGCCCGGCCAACTCCAGGCTGGTCTGGGCGGTGTTCTGGAAATCGAGCATGACCTGGAAAAGCGGATGTCGCGCCGCGGAGCGCTCCGGATTCAGCACCTCGACCAGCCGCTCGAACGGCACATCGGCGTGTGCGAAGGCGCGCAGATCACCGTCGCGCACCGCCTCGATCAGGTCGGCGAAGCAGAGCTCGGGATGCACGTCGGTGCGCAGCACAAGCGTGTTGACGAACATGCCGACCAGATCGTCGAGTGCCTGGTCACCGCGTCCGGCAATCGGCGTACCGATGGCAGTATCCTGCTGCCCAGCGAGTTTCGCCAGCAACGTGGCGAATGCCGCATGCACCACCATGAACAGCGAGGCGTTCGCACCCTCGGCCACGCCGCGCAGTCGGCGATGGGTCGCGGCACCGATGGTGAAGGCGTAGCGAGCGCCCCGGCCCGAGGCGACCGCAGGACGCGGCCGGTCCCCGGGCAACGTCACAACATCCGGCAGACCGGCCAATTCGGCCGTCCAGTACCGGATCTGCTCGGCGATCAGCGATTCCGGATCATCCTCCGCGCCGAGCGTTTCGCGCTGCCACACCGTGTAGTCGGCGTATTGCACCGGCAGCGGCGCCCAGTTCGGCTCGTCACCCGCGCAACGTGCCGCATAGGCGACCATCAAATCCCGGGTGAGCGGCGCGATGGACCATCCGTCCGCGCTGATGTGATGGATCGAGACGACCAGCACATGCTCGGCAGACCCGGTGCACAGCAAGGTCAGGCGAATCGGCGGCTCCAGATCGATCGCGAAAGGCATTGCCGCCACGTCTCGAATCCGATCGGCCAGCGCGGCGGCATCGACGGGCTCGGGTACGAGCGAAATCGCGACGGTATCAACCGGCAGCACCTGCTGGTGCGCAACACCGTCGATCGCCGGATACCTGGTGCGCAACGCTTCATGCCTGGCTAGGACATCCGCAAGAGCATCCGTCAGAGCCATGAGCTGCAAAGCGCCGACCAGCCGCACCGCAGCGGTCAGATTGTTCGCAACAGAATCCGCGTCGAACTGATCGAGGAACCACATCCGCTGCTGCGCATACGACAGCGGCACCACCTCGGGGCGAGCACCCGCGACCAGCGCCCGCCGCTTGCGCCCCGACCCCTGACCGGGCAGATGCGTCGCCAACGCGGCCACCGTCGAATGTTCGAACAGCAGCCGCACCGGAACCTCGACACCGACTACCGCGCCGATCCGCGCGGCAATCTGTGTGGCCACCAGCGAGTTCCCGCCGAGTGCGAAGAAATCGTCGTCCAGGCCGACCCGGTCGAGCCCGAGCACGGCCGCGAAGACTTCCGCCACCCCGCGTTCGGCTGTCGTGGTCGGAGCGCGAAATGCCTTGGCAGCCAACACCGGATCGGGCAGCGCCTTGCGGTCCAACTTGCCCGAACTGGTCAACGGCATCTCCGCCAGCGCGACATAGGCGGTCGGCACCATATACGACGGCAATACTGCACGCAGCCGCTGCTCCAACACCTCACCCAGCTCCGCCTCCGGAATGGCGGAGACAACATAGGCGACCAGCAGCTCACCGGCGGCATGCTCGAACACCCGAACCGCCGCCGCCCGCACCTCTGCCACCGCGACGAGCGCCGCCTCGATCTCCCCGAGCTCGATCCGCTGCCCGCGCAGCTTCACCTGAAAGTCACTGCGCCCCAGGTACTCCAGCTCCCCCGCCCGATTGCGTCGCACCAGATCACCGGTCCGGTACATCCGCGCACCGGCCGGCCCGTAGGGGTTGGCCACGAAACGCTCGGCAGTCAACTCGGCGCGGCCGTGGTAACCCCGTGCCACCTGGACCCCGGACAGGTACAACTCGCCGACCACCAGGTCCGGCACCGGCCGCAACCGCGCATCGAGCACCAGCGCCTGACTCGCGCGCACCGGTCGACCGATCGGCACCGGCCCCTTCGCCGCCGCATCGACCGCCGCATAGGTGGCATGCACCGTGAATTCCGTTGGGCCGTAAAGATTGTGCAGCGCGGCCCGACTTACCGCGGCGAAGCCAGCGGCCACCTCACCGGTCATCGCCTCACCCGCCACGAAAACGGTGCGCAACGAGGCGATCTCGGCCACGCCCGTCATATCGGCGAATACCGTCAGCATCGACGGAACGAATGAGGTCATCGTCACCCCGTGCGCGGCAATGGTCGCGGCCAGATACGCACTGTCCCGGTGCCCGTCGTGTTCGGCCACCACCATGCGCGCGCCCCGCGCCAACGGCGCGAACAACTCCCACACCGATACGTCGAAGGTCGCCGGAGTCTTGAACAGCACCACATCGTCGGATCCGATGCCGTATTCGTCGGCGATCCAGTCGATCTGGTTCGCCACCGACGCATGCGATACCGCGACACCTTTCGGCTTACCGGTGGATCCCGAGGTGAAGATCACGTATGCCGTATTGGTCGACCGCAACGGATGCGGACGATCGGAATCCGTCACCGGCGCATCCGAATAACCGGTGCAGTCGAGTGCATCGACCGCCAACACCACCGAATCGGATTCGACCGACCATCCGTCACGAGCTCGGGTCAGCACGCAGACCGGCCGGGCCGCGGCGACGACGTGCGCGCGCCGCGCGGCCGGTTGATCCGGATCCACCGGCACATACCCGCCGCCAGCGGTCAGCACGGCATAGGCCGCCACCACGAACTCCACCGACCGCCGCATACCGAGCACCACCAGCGCCTCGGGACCGACCCCGGCCGCGATCAGCCGACGCGCAAGCCGATTGACCCGCGCCGACAACT
Source organism: Nocardia nepalensis (assembly GCF_048910785.1). Classification (NCBI taxonomy): domain Bacteria; kingdom Bacillati; phylum Actinomycetota; class Actinomycetes; order Mycobacteriales; family Nocardiaceae; genus Nocardia; species Nocardia nepalensis. Next base: position 1,238,799 of record NZ_JBKBET010000020.1, read on the forward strand.
GCGCATATGTCAGCGCGCCATGCCGATCGACCAGGGCCACGGCATCGGGCGTGCGCCGCACCTGCGCCTGGAACCCGGCCAACAGGGTGACCGCGCGGCTCATCGGCGACTCGGCGACTCCGCACTCGATCGCGCGCTGCCGACCGGCCGCGTCGAGCAGCGGCAGATCCCCCACCGGCAGCTCGGCATCGACCACCACCGCCCGCAATAGCCGGACCAACCACTGCGCGTAGTCCGCGATCGTTGTTTCGTCGAATAGATCTGTGGCGTAGGTGAATTCCGCCCGGACCCCCGCCGGTGCCGGACCTTCCCCGAGTCCGGCACCGGCGAAGCCGTCGGTGACCGTGAGCTGGAGATCGAATTTGGTCACTCCGGTCTCCAGCGTACTGGTGCAGACCGACAAATCTGGGAGTTCGAAGGCGATGTCCGCGGCATTGTCGAAGGCGAGCAGCACCTGGAACAGCGGATGCCGTGCCTGCGAGCGCGCCGGATTGATGGCCTCGACCAGCTGCTCGAATGGCAATTCGGCATGACCGAAGGCGGCGAGATCGGTTTCACGCACCCGCGCGAGCAGGGCGGAGAAGGGCGCGGCGGCATCGATAGTGGTTCGCAGCACCAGGGTGTTGACGAACATGCCGACCAGGTCGTCCAGTGCCCGTTCCCCACGTCCGGCCACCGGCGTACCGATCACAATGTCGTCGCCACCGGCCAGCCGCGACAAGAGCACCGCGAACGCGGCGTGCAGCACCATGAAGTTGGAGACACCCTGGGCACGTGCGAGTTCCGTCACTCCCGCGTGCAGGTCACCGGGCAGCTCGAACCGGAAAACCGAGCCCCGCCCGGACGACACCGCCGGCCGCGGCCGGTCGGCGGGCAGCTCGATCAGATCGGGCGCACCGGCGAGCGTAGCGGTCCAGAACTCGAGCTGCCTGGCCAATGGCGCGGCCGGATCCGTTGCGGAGCCGAGCAATTCACGCTGCCAGAGGCTGTAGTCCGCGTACTGCACCGGCAGCGGCGACCAGTCGGGTGCCATGCCCACATGACGCGATCCGTAGGCCGACATCACATCTCGCGCCAAGACCCGCAGCGACAACCCATCGGCGGCAATGTGATGCAGCACGAGCGCCAATGCGCAGCTCTCGTCATCGACCAGGAAAATCCGGGCCCGAATGGGTATTTCACGCTCGAGGTCGAATCCGAGCGCCGCGAACCGCGCCAACGCCACGGTCAGTTCATCGTCGCCGATCGTCTCGGGCTCGCCCACGACGAACGCCTCGTCCGCGGACAACACCACCTGCTGCGCGGCCCCCTCCGCCGTCGATACCGCGGGAAAGATCGTGCGAAGCACCTCATGCCTGCCGACCAGATCGGCCAACGCCCACCGCAGCGCGGCCACATCGACCGCACCGCGCATCCGCACCACGAACGGCATGTTGTATCCGGCGCTGGAACTCTCGAACCGGTTCAGGAACCAGATCCGCTGCTGCGCCGGAGATAGCGGAACCAGCGACGGCCGGTGTCGCGCCCGCAGCAGCGCGAGCACCGGCACGTCGCTGGATCCACCCGCCCGCTCGATGAGTTCGGCGAGTGCGGACACCGTGGTGGCGGTGAACAATTCGCGAACTCCGAGCCGACAGCCCAGATCGGCGCCCAATCGCGCCGCGACCTGGGTGGCCACCAAGCTATTTCCGCCGAGGGCGAAGAAATCGTCGTCCCGCCCGACCCGATCGCGGCCCAGCACCTCGGCGAACACCCGCGCGACCGCCGCCTGCACCGGCGTCGCCACCCCCGCGTATTCGGTCGCGGTCCGCTCGGGCACGGGCAGCGCGGCACGATCCAATTTGCCGGAGGCATTGACCGGCAACGCGTCCAGCAGCACGAATGCCGCGGGCACCATATACGCGGGCAGCGCCCGCATCGCCGCGGTCCGCAGCTGGGCGCGAGAGACCGTGCCGGGTTCGGATTCGACGACATACGCGACCAACTGCTCGCCGATCCCGGCGTCATCGCGCACCACGACCACCGCACGCACCACCGAATCGACGGCGCCCAGCACGGCTTCGATCTCACCGAGCTCGATCCGCAACCCGCGCAGCTTGACCTGGAAATCGGTGCGACCCAGATACTCCAGCTCGCCATGGGTGGTCCAACGGACCAGATCGCCGGTGCGGTACATCCGTGCGGCCGGGCCGCCGAACGGGTCGGCGACGAATCGGTCGGCGGTGAGTCCGGGTCGGCCGACATAGCCACGGGCGAGCTGTACCCCCGACAGATACAGCTCGCCCGAAGCCCCGACCGGTACCGGCCGTAGCCGCGAATCGAGCACATAGAGCCGGGTATTGAAAACCGGCGCGCCGATCGGCACCGAGAGGGTATCGGTGTCGGTCACTTCATGGAAGGTGACGTCGACCGCCGCCTCCGTGGGACCGTACAGATTGTGCAGCCGCGCACCGGTCAGCACCCGCAGCCGCTGGGCGAGCGCGGCGGGCAGCGCCTCACCGGAGGCGAAAACCGTGCGCAGTGAGCCGCGATGGGTGAAATCCTGTTGCGCCAGAAACGCTTCCAGCATCGATGGCACGAAATGTACTGTCGTCACACCATATTCGGCGATTACGGCACGCAGATAAGCGGGATCGCGATGACCGTCATGCTCGGCGAGCACCAGCCGCGCCCCGACCTGCAACGGCCAGAAGAACTCCCACACCGACACGTCGAAGGTGGCGGGCGTCTTCTGCAGCACCACGTCGTCCGCCGAGAGCCGATAGATCTGCTGCATCCACACGAGCCGATTCACGATCGCCTCATGCGTGACGGCCACGCCCTTCGGCAGCCCGGTCGATCCCGAGGTGAAGATCACATAGGCGGGCTGTCCCGGCCGCAGCGCGGTCGTGCGCTCCCGATCCCAGATCGGACCATCCGCGTAGCCCGCCAGATCCAGCCCATCGACCCCGATCACCGGCACCCCGGAAAGCTCCTGTGCCGCAACGACCCCGGTGGTCAGCACGCACGCGGGCCGGGCCGTGGCCAGAATGTGCGCGGTGCGCTCGGCCGGATGATCCGGATCCAGCGGCACATATGCCGCCCCCGCCGCGAGAATCGCGTACATCGCGACGACGAGCTCCGGCGAGCGGCGGATGTTAACCGCGATCAGCGTTTCGGGTCCGACGCCGAGCCCGATCAGATGCCGTGCCAGCCGGTTGCTGCGGGCCGCGAGTTCCCGGTATGTCAGGTCCCGCGCACCGGCGAATCGCACCGCGACCGCATCCGGCGTCCGCCCGGCCTGTGCCTCGAACATCGACACCAGCGTCGGCGCACCAGCGACCGCCGTGTGCACGTCGTAGGCGGTCGCATTCCAAATCCTGGTGCTGACCTCGAGTTCCAGTGCGGTCGCCACCGTCACCGCCGCCATCGGCGTATCGATCTCGGCGGCCACCAACCGCCGCAGGTACTGGAAAAACCGCGCGTGATGACGCGCGATGTCATCGGCGGCGTAGAGATTCGGATTCGCCTCGAAGTCGACGTGCACGCTGTCGCGCTCGCCGTAATAGACATTGAGGCTCAGATCCTCCACCGGCCCGGTGGAGAGCACGTGATAGCGCCCAACCGTATCGCCCAGGGTCAGCTCGCTGCCGAACAGCATGATGTTGGCCAGCGGACCGAATAGCGCGCGGCGTGCGGGACGCCCGTCGTGCTCCACATCGCGGCGGATGTCCTCGTGCCGATACCGCTGGTGACGCAGTGCGCCCGCCACCTCCACCCGCGTCGCGCGCAGCAGCTCACCCCAGGTGCCGTCGACCGCCAGCCGCAGCGGCACGATATTCGACAGCATCCCCGCCGACCGCCGCATCAGCGCCGTGGTGCGCGCCGTCACCGGCAGGCTCAGCACCGCCTCGCCCCGGTCGGTGAGCCGCCCGAGATATCCGGCGAAGGCCGCGAGCAGCACCACGGCCAGCGTCGAATCCTGGCTCGCCGCAAGGGTATTCATCTGCTTGACCAGCGCGTCCGGCAGCACCCGTCCGGCGATCAGATTGGTCGCCGACCGCGGCGCGGTGCGCCCGTCCAAACTGGTCGCGCCATCGAGCCCGGCCACCCGCTCGGCCCAGTGCACCCGATCGGTCTCGAAGCGGGTGCTGTCGCGATAGGCGAGTTCGCCGTCGACCAGTTCGGTCAGCGCACCAGGCTGCACCACTGGCGGCTGGGTACCCAGCACCCGGGCGGTGTACAGCTCGGCCACCCGCTGGGTATTGGTCAGCGCGCCGAAGCCGTCGAGCACGATGTGGTGCGCCCGCATGTACCAGAACGACCGCTGGTCGGCGACCCGCAGCACGGCGCCCGCGAACAGCCGATCGGCCAGCATATCGACCGGCGCGCTCGCCTCGGCCCGCATCCATTCGTGTGCCGCCGCCACCGGATCGGCGTGCTCGCGCAGGTCCAGCACCTGGATATCAACGGAATTCGCCGGATCCACCCACTGCGTCGGCGCACCACCGGACTCACCGAGGCGCACCAGCACCGATTCGTACTCGCGCGCCGCCTCGATCGACACCTCTTGCAGGATCGCCGGATCCAACGCTCCCGGCACATCCACGTACTGGGCCACATTGATCGGCACGTCCGGATCGAGCAGCTGCGCGTACCAGACCCCCAACTGCGCCGGAGCAAGCGGAAACGGTCGCGACCCGGCATGCGCTGACCCGTCCGGGCGCGCCCCACCCAACTCCGTATCGTGCACCAGAGCCTCCTCGTTCGGCGAAAAAACAGCTGGCCGAATGCTTTTGGGCACGACGAATAAGCCCCTGCGGCAACACGGATCAGCGTTGACGCATGGCTGGGACGCCACCACAAGATGATTCGGCGAATGCGCGGGGCGCGACGACGACATGGTCATCGCTTGCGCCTAGCTCTTGATCGCTCCTCCAACGTTGCTGCCGCGGTGCGGGCGCCGCGGCTATGTCAGCTACATCACACGGATGTGATCCGCGCATTGCGAACACTAGGCGCTTCGTTGATAAAAAGGAACTTTTTCCTCTAAAAAAAGTTGGTCGATCGTCCAGCGCGTTCAGCTGGGCCGACGCCACGAGGCAAAGCTGTGTTCGCGACCACAATTCGATCGCGATTGTGAGCCACAGCACTTTCGGATGTGCAGACTATGAGCCCGAACGTTGCATCCGCGTTGCATCAGCGCCCAAGCGCCGATCCAACACTCGAATCTTGGCCTCGATCTGCGCATATAACGGCGAATCACGATCTACGGTCGAACGGTAGGCGGCCCAGGCCGCGGCATCGTCTCGCCCCTCCGCACATGCGGTCCACCGGCGCAGCACCGCGGCATCCCCGGAACTGAGCACCGCGGTGCGCAGCCGGACCCGGAGTTCATCACGAATATCGATAATTCCGGGTGCGGTCGAGCGCGGCAGCACCGGCCCCGCGTACAGCCGTAATGCCGAATCGACATCACCGGAGTCGAGCGCGGCACGCAACGCCTCGATATCGGTTGCGACGTGCACCCGCAACCGATATGGGCGCGAACCGAATACGCTCGGACCGACCACGGCGCGCAGCCGCGACATGGCGGCGCGAATGGTGCCGTTATCCAGATCCGTGTCATCGAGCAGCAGCGCGAGATGGTCGGCGCCGAGGCCCTCGGGATGTTCGGCGAGCAGCAGCAGAATCTCGGCGTGCCGCTGCGACAACGGAACTCGATCACCCGCGACGGTCAGCAGCGGCTGTCCGAGCCCGAGTACATCCAGACCCAGTCGGGCAATAGCGATTTCACCCGTCGTGCTGTCGTAGGCCACAGCACGCCCCGCCGACCCGGGCTGACCCGCACGCATGGCGCTCAGCAGCAGATCCATTTCCGCCGCAGTCGATGTCGCCTTCACCAGTGCCAAGATCTCCGGCTTCGCCACCCGCACGCCCCCGGCGATCATCAGCACGCCGACCAGCCTGCCGTCGGGATCGTGCACCGGCGCCGCGGCACCGGTGATCTGATGCATCCGGTGCAGAAAGTGTTCCGGCCCATGGATCCACGCGGCCCGGCCGGTGCGCACCACCAGACCGACGGCATTGGTTCCGATGCGGCGTTCGCTCAGATCGTCGCCCGCGCGCAGACCGATTTCGGCGGCCGCGTCGACCTGATCGGGACTGCCGTGCACCCACAGCACCCGGCCGAACTGATCGGCCACCGCGACGATCAAACCCGTTCTGGCAGTGTCCTGTACGAGAAGTTTGTCGATCAGCGGCATCAGTGCGGCAATCGGGTGCGCGTCGCGGTAGCGCTGCAGATCCGCCCCGCGCAGGCCGCGCCCGTCCAGCACGTCCATCGGGTCGATGCCGCCGCGCACACTGCGCAGCCAGGATTCGAGCACGACGGGACGCAGCAGACCGGCAAGCTGCGACAGCTGCTCGCCACCCGCGCTAAGATATCCGTGTGCTTGTGCGGCATAGGCTTCCAGAGCGCCGAGTTGAGTGCCGGGTTCGACGCCGTGCCGTGGGGGCCGCCCACCTGCAAGATTGCTGACCATTTGCCTTTCTTTCCGCCCCAAACTGTACCGGCGGGCATTACCAGGCAAGGACGGTTGCCTTCGTTTGTCCGCCAGCTCACATCCCGTTCAGACCTCTCGCAAATGTGACCTACCCATCTTTCAGATTCCTTGGGTGAGATATTCGCTGACGCGTTCGGCGAGCATTACCGTCGTCGCCTTTGGACCGCGACTGAGCGGTACCGGGATGACGGAAGGATCCACCACGGACAAACCGGTCGTTCCGTACACTCTGCACAGTTCGTCGACCACCGCGCGTTCGTCGTCCGCACCGCCCATTCGACAGGTCCCCGACAGATGTTGCGAGGTAGCCAGATTCGCACGCAGCCAGGCATCGGCGAGTTCCGGTATCGATTCCGGCGCATGCGTCATCGGCATTGCGTGTAATACCGCGAGCGCCGAGGTAACCGCTTCCCGCAGCCGAATCCGGTCGGCGGCCGCCGATAAGTAGCGATATTCGATGAGCGGTGGCACGACGGGGTCGGCGGAGCGCAGCCGGAGCACGCCTTCGGATCGCGGACGCATGAGCGCCACACCTAAACGATGGATATACGGGGTAAACGATACGGCGTACGGACGAATTTCGACATCGTCGAGTTCCAGTACGTATTCCAGCGGGACGCCGGCATCGGTCGCCAGCGGCGGATCACAGTGATAGTCGATGCCGATCTCGGGGTGATCACTGAACCACGCGCCGACGGGCGCGGGGTGCAGCACCGGAATATCCAGCGCCCGAAGCTGTTCCGGATCGCCGATACCGGAGCGCAGCAACAGCACCGCGGATTCGATCGCGCCCGCGCACAGCACAATCCGATCGGCCGCGAGTGTGCCCGCCTTGCCGTCGTGCAGGTAGTCCACGCCGACGGCGCGGGTGCCGTGAAAACGGATGCGGGTCACCAACATCGCGCCGGTGACGGTGAGGTTCGCGCGCGCGAGCGCTGGCGCGAGATACGCCGTCGCGGTGTCGATGCGCCTGCCGTGCTCGATATTGCACGGCACCGGTCCGAAGCCATCGGCCGGACCAGTGCCGGGCAGCGCGTTCAGGTCGGGTATCGCCGAAAGCCCGAGAGTCGAACAGGCCGAGGCGAATTCGCGACTCAGCGGTGCCGGCGTCGCGGTGCGGCGCACCGGGATCGGTCCGGTCGTGCCGTGCCCCGGCCGGTCGCCGTAGTCATGGTCGTGCTCGATTCGGCGGTAGGCGGGCAGGACCGAATCGAAGGACCACCGCGTCGACCCGCCGAGTTCCTTGCTCCACGCCGTGAAATCGGCCGCCGTCGCGCGCACGAAGTAGCCGCCGTTGATCGCGCCGGATCCACCGATCACCTTGCCGCGCACGATATTTCCGACGACATCGGCGGCCAGGTCGACGCGATAGCGCCACACCCAGGGCGATTCCGGACCGATCGGCATCCGGGTGGCGTCGAGCAGCGCCGCCGCGTCGACCGACACCGGACCGGCCTCCACCAGATGCACGGTATGGTCCGGGTCCTCGCTCAGCCGGGCCGCCAGGACGCAACCAGCCGCGCCACCACCGATGATCAGCGTGTCGACCATCTACATCAGCTCATCGGGTGGAACAGCCATCACACGTTCGATTCAGCTCCGGGGCGTACTCGGCTCGAGCGATTCCAGGCTGCGCGCGCGGAAGGCACCCAGCCACAAGCCCGTTCCGTAGGCGATATCGTCCATCCGCTTATAGGCCAGGTAGCGGAACGGGTCGAGCCCGCCCGCGTCGCGGTGGGTGAACCAGTCGGCAAGACCGTCCGCCACCGCCATGGTGACCGCGATGCGCCGAACCCGCCGGGACAGCATCATCGCCAACATGGTGACCGGCCAATAGTGCCGGCACATCGCCGAGGCCAATCGCCAGATACCCGCGAAATAGCCGCGCGCCAGATAGATCGCCGCGATCCGCGTCGGGTTGTCCAGACCGGTGAATACCCGGCGCAGTCGGGCCAGCGCGGTCACCAGGGTAATGAGTCCACCGACCAGCCCCCACTTCGTCAGCGTGGCGAACAGCATGGTCGCGACCACCGTCCAGAACGGCACCGACAGCGGCGTCACCATGCCCGGGTGCCGCTCGCCGAGCGGCGCGGCGCCGGTGCCGTAGAACAGCTTGCGACCGAACCAGGCGCGGAACGAGATTCGATGATCGTGCGCCACATGGGCCGCGGGCTCATAGCGCAGCCGCCAGCCCGCCTGCTCCAGCCGCCAGCACAGGTCGACATCCTCGGCCACCTGCATCGACTCGTCGAATCCGCCCTCGGCCAGCAGCGCCCTGCGACGCACCAGCAGCGCGGCGCTCGGCACGTATGACACCAGCCCGCGCGACTGCACGGCCGATTCGCGCCGCCCGAGATCGAGCGAGGAGCGGGTGTGTTCATAGCGCGCGAGCGCATTCGACTCCGGATCCAGCGCGACGATCCGGGGCGCGACCAGCGCGACCTCCGGATCGCTGAAGTGCCCGAGCATCACCTCGAGCCAGCCGCTGCGCGGGACCACATCGGAGTCCAGAAAGGCGACGAAGTCAGTTGTCGCGGCCCGCAATCCGGAATTGCGCGCGGCCGCCGGGCCCTGTCTGCGGTCGTGGCGCAGCACGGTCACCCGGCAGCGGGTGCCGCGATTGCGCGGGATCTGCACCGGCTGATCCGAGCCGTCGTCGACGACGATCACATTGTGGCCGCGCAGGGCCGCGAGCAGTCGGGCGAGGCCGTCGGCATTGTTGTGCAGTGGCACGATCACGGTCACGTCGTCGAGCGACGGCAGCAACCGCGGACGCGGATTACCGACGCCGGAGTCGAGCAGCCGTCTGGCAACAACGGCGGACTTCGGGCCGGTGACCTCGAGGTACCCGTCGCCGATCATCTCGGCGGCCTCCGGGGCAAGTCGCAGCAACCTGGCGGGCGAACCCCCGATCAGGATGCGTCCCCCGGAGTATGCGCGTACCCGTGGATCGATCCGTACCCCGAATCCGTCGGGTAGGCGATCATGGCGCATTCCTGGCATGCTAGGCGGAGATTCGCGCATTGGCATCATCAGTTTGGAAAAAAGGAGCGAATTCCGCCCGAATCCGCCCACGTGGCGCGAGATCTCCCGACACGCGTTTACGGCGGGTCGCGAGCGACTCGCCGAGGACATCCGGCAACAAGAGGGCAACCATCGCCTTTTCACTCGATAGCCATCGTCGATTGATCGCGCAGCGCATGTCTGGCTACCGCCCCGGAGTCATGTCAGCGGACTCTCGTCGCAGGCGCGCGCGGGTCGCCGCTCCGGGGACAGACGTTCCTGGGCGGGGCGAGATACCGACAGCGTCAGTGGAATCGGACCCGGCTTACGCGAGCCGGGTCGGCTCGGCGCGGTGCGGCGCGAGTGGTCGACCGACGAGCGCGGGATCATCCGCCCGGCCTCGGCCAGCGCCGCCTCGCCGTAGCCCTGCACGCACTCCGGATCCGGTCCGTCCGCGGGCAGGCCGGTGAAGAACTTCGCCGCCATGCAGCCGCCGCGGCAGGAGTCGTAGTGGGCGCAGCCGGAGCACGCGCCGCCGCCACTGGGCTCGCGCAGTTCGGCGAAGAGTTCCGATTCCCGCCAGACGGTGCGGAAACCGCCGTCCGCCACCACATTTCCGGCCAGGAACTTCTCGTGAATGGCGAAGGGGCAGGCGTACACATCGCCGAGCGGATCCACCAGGCAGACCACGCGACCCGCACCGCACATGTTCAGGCCCGGCAGCGCTTGGCCGAATGCGGAGAGATGGAAGAACGAATCGCCGGTGAGCACGCCCTCGCCGTTGCGTACGAGCCAGTCATAGAGCACCCGCTGCTGTTCCGGGAGCGGATGCAGTTCGTCCCAGACATCCGCGCCCCGCCCCGAGGGCCGCAGGCGGGTCAAACGCAGTGTGGCGTCGTACTTATCGGCGATCGCCTTGAACTCGTCGAGCTGGGCGATATTGTGCCGGGTCGCGACCACCGAGAGCTTCGCGTCCCGGAATCCGGCCGCCGCCAGATTCTCCAGCGCCCGGATCGCCATGGCATAGGAACCCGGTCCGCGCACGGCATCATTGACCTCGGCATCCGCGCCGTCCAGCGAAATCTGCACGTCCACATAGTCACTGGCGGCCAGGCGCGCGGCGACCTCGGGCGTGATGCGAACTCCGTTGGTGGAGAATTTGACTCCGACGTGGTGCGCGGTCGCGTAGTCGACGAGCTCCCAGAAGTCCGGGCGCACAGTGGGTTCGCCGCCGCCGATATTCACGTAGAAGATCTGCATGCGCTCGAACTCGTCGATCAGCGACTTGCACTGCTCGGTGCTCAGCTCGCGCGGATCGCGACGGCCCGAGGAGGACAAGCAGTGCACACAGGACAGATTGCAGGCGTAGGTCAACTCCCAGGTCAGGCAGATCGGTGCGGCCAGACCGGTTTCGAACTTATCGATCAGTCGCCCACCCGCGGCGGCGGGTGGCTGCCCGGCGAGCGGGAGCGGTGCGAGCGCGGGCGTCGGGACACTGCCCGGGGCGGCCGGCCTGATCATGTCCGAATCGGCCAGCTGCGCCAGGGCCCGGACATACTGTCCGGCATGTTCGTCCGAGACGCCCGCCGCATGCAGTGCCGCGCGCGCCGAGACATGCGCGGGCAGCGACCGCACGATCTCGAGGATCCGAGGACTCTTCAGAAAGGAGAGCTTGCGCGTGCCGAAGTGGTAGAGCAGCGCGCCGAACGACTCCGGTCGCAGCGCCACCCGCGGATGCAGCTCCCATCGGGTATCGAGATCGAGCATGGTCGCGCCGCCCGTCAGTAGACGCCGCACATACCGTCGATGGAGACCTCTTCGATGAGGGTCTCCTCGACCAGTGGCGTCTCCTCGATCGACCGGGACTCGACCGTCCCGATCCGTCCGGTGTTGTCGGTATCGGTGTGTCCGATGGATCCGTGCTCCGGCATGCCTACCTCCGAGATGCGACCAGTTACCGCGGCCACAGGTGTAGCCGTGCTCACACAATAACGTCACAAGCTGACAAAATGGAACACGTTTCAGTATGCCAATTGGCATCCACTACGAATCGGGGCGCTCCGGCGTCGCGCGTCGCCGCAGGTCCGGCTCCCCGCACACGACGACCGAGCCGCGGAGGGCGGGCTCTAGACTGCGGGTGGCAAGCAGCTGAACAGGACGTGACGGGCGAGATCGCCCGCATTGGTAGAGGTGGCATGGGAGTCGGACGAATGCAGACGAGCGGGGGCGGCGGCAACGCGCTGTCGGAGTCCGAGATCGTCGAGGCCGCCCTGCGGGTGGTTCGCGAGGACGGCGTGGAGAAGTTGTCGATGCGACGGCTGTCGCGCGAACTCGGAGTTTCCCCCATGGCTCCGTACTATTACGTCGCCGACAAGCGCGAGCTGCTCGACCTCGTCGCCACCGCGGCACTGACCGGAGTTCGCAAGCCATCGGCCGATTCCGGACCGTGGCAGCACCGGCTGCGCGATCTGATCGACCAGATCGACGAGAAGCTGCGCAAACATCCCGGCCTCGGCGATGTGCTGATCGAGCAGATGCTCGGCAAACAGCTCGATCTGATCGCCGCGGTGATGGAGATCCTGTTCGAGGCGGGTTTCAACGACCGCAATGTGCTCGCCGCGTATGCCACGATCCACACCTATCTGTTCGGCCGCCGACGGGTGAATCCGCGGGACCGGTCGCCGCTGTCGGAGGTCGCATTGCCGGAGTCGGTGGAGCGGGCCACCAAATACATGGCGGACCTGCGCGGGAAGTACGCCTACGACTTCGGCATGGAAGTGCTCATCGCCGGTCTCGAGGCCCAGCTTGTCCGCCAGCCGGATCCCGACGTACGATGAAACTGAAACACGTTCTAGTTTTGTTCGAGAGGACGAAATGACCACTGTCGAAGTTCCACACGGGTCGCGTTCGGTCGTGCTGCGGGTACACGCGGTCATCGCCGAAACGGCCGACACCTGTTCGCTGGTCTTCGACGTGCCCGACGAACAGCGCGAACGCTTCAGCTATCAGCCGGGGCAGTTCCTCACCCTGCGCATTCCGAGCGACCTCACCGGCTCGGTGGCGCGCTGCTACTCACTGGCGAGCTCGCCCTACACCGACGACCGCCCCAAGGTGACCGTCAAGCGCACCGCGGGCGGCTACGGGTCGAATTGGGTCTGCGACAACGTAAAAGCGGGCGACGAGATCGAAGTACTGCCGCCCTCCGGCGTTTTCACGCCGAAAGACCTCGACGACGATCTGCTGCTGTTCGGCGCGGGCAGCGGCATCACGCCGGTGATGTCCATCCTGAAATCGGCGCTCGCGCGCGGAAACGGCCGAATCGTGCTGGTGTACGCCAATCGCGATCACGAATCGGTGATCTTCGCCGGCGAGCTGCGCGAATTGGCCGAGAAGCATCCGCAGCGGATCACCGTGATCCACTGGCTGGAGTATCTGCAGGGACTGCCGACCACCGACGCCCTCGCCACTCTGGTCGCGCCGTACGCGAGCTACCACGCCTTCATGTGCGGACCGAAGCCGTTCATGGACCGGGTGCACGACGCACTGGCCCAACTCGATGTGCCGCGTTCGCGCACGCACGCCGAGGTGTTCAATTCCCTTGCGGGAGACCCGTTCGCGGATCAGGCGCCGGTCGAGGTGACCGACGAGGAGGCCGCCGATGCGGCCACCGTCGAGGTCGAACTCGACGGCGAGGTGCACGAGCTGAAGTGGCCGCGCAAGCAGACCCTGGTCGACATCATGCTGTCGAAGGGTCTCGATGTGCCGTACTCCTGCCAGGAGGGCGAATGCGGTTCCTGCGCTTGCACGGTGCTCGAGGGCAAGGTCGAGATGGACAATGCCGAGATCCTCGATCCGGAGGATATCGAGAACGGCTACATCCTCGGCTGCCAGGCGCATCCGGTCACCGACCGCCTGCGCATCCAATTCTGATCCGGCACAACCGGTTACCGCTCGCGGTAGTGGGCGCGCAGCGCGGGATCGAGGCGCTCGGTCGCGTAACCGAGTGCGGTGCGGCCCATATCGGCCGCGTGCTCATCGAGGAAGCCGGTCAGTAGGCGCTCGTCGATGCGCTTGCCGACCTCACGCAGCATCCAGCCGAGCGCCTTCTGGATCAGATCGCGGCGGTCGTCGAGTAGTCGTTCGCAGAGGTCGAAGGTGGTCGAGGCATCGCCCGCCTTGATGAACGCGAAGGTCGACAGCAGCGCCACCCGGCGCTGCCAGAGCGAATCCGCGCGTGCGAGTTCGAAGAGCAGCTCGCGTGGCCGGTCGAGCAGCCACGGGCCGATGACATTCTCGGCGGACACGTCGACCAGATCCCAGTTGTTCACCCGGCCCCGGCGCACCGCGGCGAGATAGAGCTCTACCATCGCGGCCTGCCCGTCGAGATCGAGCGTGCGCGGCGCGGCCGCCCTGGCGAATGCGGCATTGAGAATGATCAGCGCCGCCAGCCGGTCCTCGTGCACCGCACTGTCCAGCAGCGTGTCGATCTCGTCGAGCGGAAGTGCCGCGAAGCGTTTCGCGATCGATCGCGTGACCGGCACCCGCACACCGATGAAGACATCGCCTTCACCGTATTCACCGGGCCCGGACTTGAAGAACCGCTGCAGATGGCTGGCATCGGCGGGGTCGGCAACCTCGGCCAGCGCCGCTTGGACCTCGGCGGCGGTCGGCAGGGCTGTCGCCATCGATGAACCTCCCATCATCGGTCAGGCCGAGGTCATTCAACGCCGGCGTGGAACCGTGCGGCCGATCTATGCCTGGGCGCCCAGAATCCGACCCGATTCGAAAGCCGCCGCACTGACCGGCAATTCGCCCGGCCGACCGCTGTTCAACACCTGGACCACGCCATTGCCGGTGGTCGGCCGGCCGAGCGCATCCATGCGCCGAATCGTCTGTGCCGCAACGGCCTGCGCGCTGTCGAAGAGCCGAACGCCATCGGGCAGTGCGGCGACGATGGCATCGATGACCAGCGGGTAGTGCGTACAGCCGAGCACGACCCCCTCGACATCGGCCGGAGTCTGTTCGGCCGCGCGCGCGATCGAATCGCGGGCCGCGACCAGATCGCCGTGATCGATCGAATCCGCCAGACCGTGGCAGGCGATGCCGAGCACCTTCGCGTCACCGCCGAAGCGGGCGATCAGATCCGCCTGGTACCGACTGGCGGTGGTCGCCGCGGTGGCCCACACCGCGACCGACTTGCACACCGCCGCCGCGGGTTTGATCGCCGGGACGGTGCCGATCACCGGAATGCCGGATCCGACCTCCGCACGGACCTGCTCCAACGCGGTCACACTGGCCGTATTGCACGGCAGCACGATCACTTCCGCCCCGAGCCGAACCGAACTCCGCGCGGCATCGACCACCCGGTCGGTCACCCACTGCTCGGGCTTGGGACCCCACGGCGCGCCATCCGGGTCCAACTGCAGCAGCAGGTCGACATCCGGCCGCAGCTTGCGCAGCCAGGCGGCCGTGGGCAGCAACCCCAGCCCGGAATCGATGAGCGCGACGATCACCCGACCACCGTATTACAGCGGCTGTTCACGCCCTACTCGGCCGCCGGGTGGTCGTTCCGAGCGACCCGCGGCTACGGCTGGGTGGCCGCGAGCAGATCCGCGATCGGCGCACCCGCGGCGATCTTCGCGCGGGCCTTCATCACCTGACCGGTCATCCCCGCGCCCACCACGCCGGTCAGACGGCCGTTCTGGGAGTAGTAGGCGAGGAATTTGCGGCCGTCGTCGGCGACGATGTGGACATCGTCGTTGGCGCTCGGTGTGCCGAGCGCCTGGATCTTCACGTCGTACTGGTCGCTCCAGAAGTACGGCACCCGCGCCGCGGTCGGCGGTTCCGCGCCGAGCAGCGCGCAGGCCAGCAGCTTCGCCTGCTCACCCGCATTGGTCCAATGCTCGACGCGCTTGCGCAGCCCGGTCTCGTGCAGCCAGGCGGCGACATCGCCGACCGCCCACACACCCTCGACCGAGGTGCGGCCGACCTCGTCGGCGAGCACACCGCCACCGGCCGCGGGATCGGCCAGCGCGATACCGGAATCGGCGAGCCATTCGGTGACCGGACGCGATCCGACGCCGATGACCACCAGACCGGCGGCCACCTCGCTGCCGTCGGAGAGCAGAGCGCCGCGCACCCGATCGGTGTCGTCGGCGAGGAAGGTGTCCAGGCCGGTGCCGCAGCGCAGGTCGACGCCCTCGGCCCGGTGCATGCGGGCCACCAGCGCGCCGATCTGCTCGCCGAGCACCGAGGCCAGCGGCGTCGGCTGCGGTTCGACCAGGACGACCTGCACACCGCTGGCCCGGAAACTCGCCGCGAGTTCACAGCCGATGAATCCGGCGCCGACCACCAGCGCGGTACCGGCGCGGGACAATTCGGCGCGCAATGCGGTGGCGTCGGCATGTCCGCGCAGCACGTGCACGCCCCGCAGATCGGGCAATCCGGGCAGGCGGCGCGGCTGCAGACCGGTCGCGATGATCAGCTGGTCGTAGCCGAGCGTGCCGCCATCGGACAGGCGCACCTGACGCGCGGCGGTGTCGACGCCGACCGCCTCGGTGTTCAGCCGCAGGTCGATCTGCTTCTCGTCGAAGAATTCGGCGGGGCGCAGCGTGGTGTCGTCGGTCTCGCCGCGCACGAACTGCTTGGACAGCGGCGGGCGGTCGTAGGGCAGCCGCGACTCCTCGCCGATGAGGATCAGCTCGCCCTCGTATCCGGCGCGACGCAACTCCTCGGCGGTGCGCAGACCGGCCAGACCGGCCCCGACAATGACGATCGGCCCCACCTCGCTGGCGCTCGGCTCCGGCACGAGCGCGTGCTCGGCTGTATCAATTTTTCGCTCGCTGCGCTCGCTCATGCCTCCGCCTCGCTGGCGCTCGGCTCCGGCACGAGCGAGTGCTCGGCTGTATTAATTATTCGCTCGCTGCGCTCGCTCATGCGGCCTTCCCTTCGGTAGCGCCGCACAGGCGCCGGGTCGAATTGTCATCCGTTACTGACGGTGACACGCAGCTCACCCTAACCTTCGCTTGGTTGCGGACCACCGTGAGGGCCGCCACACCGGTTACCGACCGATCGGTGCGCAATCGTGTCCATATCTATATTGATCGGGCGGTCAATCAGAGTTAGATCTGAATCAGGGGAACACTTCAGAGCCTGAGGAGGCACACCATGTTCACCGAAAGTCGCGCGCAGGACCTCCTGGCCGTTGTGCTCGGCGTCTTTACCGCGCTGTCACCCCTGTGGGTGGACACGAACACCAACGCCATGTGGTCGCTGATCGTCTTGGGCGTGCTCATCGCCCTCACCGGTCTGGCGCAGATGTACCGGGCGACCCTGTCGGCCGCCGACTTTGCGATGGGCCTGTTCGGCGCTTTGCTGTTCGTCTCCCCATGGGCAATGAGCTACACCGACTTCCACGGTGCATCCTGGACCGCATGGGTAGTGGGCGTGGTGACGGTAGTGGTCGCGGTGGCGGCGCTGCCGACGGTGTCGGGTCGGCTGCACGATATGGCGCCGCATCACTGATGCAGATGCCGAAGCCTCGGCGCGGCGGGCGTCGTCGTAGCGCGAAAGTCGACGGCGACGCCCGTCAGCTCATTCTCGATGCCGCGGAAAAACTTTTCGCGGCACAGGGATTCGACGCGACCGCCACAGCGGCAATCGCCGAGGGCGCCGGTGTCCCCAAGGGGCTGGTCTTCTACTACTTCCCCACCAAGGATTCGATCCTGTCCGCGCTGATGGCCGAGCGGGTGCCCGCGGAGCCGATCGGCGATATCGGCACGGTGGTCGCGCCGGGCGATCCGGCGGCCAGCCTGGTCAATCTCGATGCCGCGCTCAATTTGCGCGATCACCATTCGTCGGTGCTGCGCGTCATCATGTGGCGCGAGGCCGATACCCATCCCGACGTCCGACGCCAATTGCGCCGCCTGCGCGATCAGCTGCTCGACGTCACCGTCCGGGTGTTGCAGGCCAGCGCGCCCGTTCCGGTTCAGCCCGGCACGCTGCGCGCCTGTGCGGCCGCCTGGGTTTCGGCGATGTTCGCCATTGCCAGCAGCGATCGGCTGCACGCGCTCGACGGGCTGCCGCTGCCGACCGCGGATGAAATTTTCAATGTCGCGCGGGTTGTCGCGGCGGGTATGACACAGCTCGGCTGAGCGATTCTGAAAGGCGCGCCTTCACCAAGGCGATCCATTGCGCGTGATACAAGTTGCGCTTGTGGAGATCAATCGAATCCTTCGAGATCTCACCGGTCTCGCGATGCGCGCATTGATTGTCGGCCTCTTGGTCGGCGCCTCGACCACATCCCTGAGCGGTACCGTCGCCCAGGCCGCACCGATCTATCCGGACCCGGACCCCGACCCTTTTTACGCGGCGCCACCGGATCTGGCGAATAAGAAGCCGGGTGAGGTGCTCGCGACGCGGGCGATGCCACCGCTGCTGATTTTTCCGGAAACCGCCGTCGCACTGATCAAATTCCGTTCGACCAATTCCGCCGGTCAGCCGATCGCGGCGACGACCACGGTGCTGACGCCGCGCTCGCACCGCCCCGATGGACCGGTCCTGTCCTATCAGCACATCATCAACGGCCTCGGCACGCAGTGCGCGGTATCGCGGGTGCTGTACACCTCCGATCCGAATCTGCAGGTCCGCGAGGCGGTGCTGCTCAACGCGCTGCTGTTGAACGGCTGGAGCATCGCGCTGCCCGATCATCTGGGGCCGTACCTCGCCTACGGCGCGGCCCGGCTCGGCGGCCAGATCACCCTGGACGGAATTCGGGCCGTACGCCAGGTTCCCGAACTCGACGCCGCGCACAGCCCGATCGCGATGGCCGGCTATTCCGGCGGCGGTATGGCCACCGCATTCGCCGCCGCGATGGCGCCGAAGTACGCGCCGGAACTCGAAATCGTGGGCGCCGCGACCGGCGGTGTGCCGATGAATCTGGTGAGAATGCTGGAGACCGTCAATCTCAATCCGCATCCTGCGTTCGGACTGTTGATGGCGGCCGCTATCGGACTGGAACGGGAATATCCGGACCGCTTTCCGATCGGCAATTACCTGAATGCGCACGGGGTGGCGGCGCGCAAAGCATTGGCCAACGGGTGCACCAACGAAATCCTTTCCACCGGTGCATGGCACAGCGTCCGCGATTTCGCGAGCAGTATGACCCTCACCGGCGATGGGAACGCCAGGGCGGTAGTCGAGGAGAACAGTCTGGAACTCTTCGACGGCATCCCGAATATGCCGATCCTGGAATGGCATTCGCCCAACGATCCGCTCATTCCCGTCGACTCGATCGTCAATGTCAACCGACGGTATTGCGCGGCCGGTGTCCCGGTGCAAGCCGAACTCACCTTCTCCCCCGAACATCTGACGGCCGCCGTACTCGGACTGCCATCGGCCCTGGCCTGGCTCGCCGCCCGCTTCCGCGGCGACCCGCCACCAACCAACTGCTGAGTACGCGACGACACCGAACGGCCTTCTCACCGGCCTCGAGCAGTCCCACAATTGTCGGCGCAACAGGCATGAACGCGTCGAGGAGTGCCTTGCCTTTCCGGTGCTGATGACCGGACCCGGACGGCGTCGGGGGCGGCGCCGTTCGGGGATTGTGGGCGAATCACTTCAGGATCTTGATTACTCGGCCTGCGCCGACGGTGCGGCCACCCTCGCGGATCGCGAAGCGCAGGCCCTCGTCCATGGCTATGGGTTGGATCAGCTTGACCGACATTTCGGTGTTGTCGCCGGGCATGACCATTTCGGTGCCCTTGGGCAGGGTTACCACGCCGGTGACGTCGGTGGTGCGGAAGTAGAACTGGGGGCGGTAATTGTTGAAGAAGGGGGTGTGGCGGCCGCCCTCGTCCTTGGACAGGATGTAGACCTGACCCTCGAATTCGGTATGGGGCGTGATGGTTCCGGGCTTCACGACCACTTGGCCGCGCTCCACGTCCTCGCGCCGCACGCCGCGCAGTAGCAGGCCGACGGCATCGCCCGCTTGGCCTTGGTCGAGGAGTTTGTGGAACATCTCGATCCCGGTGACGTGCGTCTTGGTGCGCTTGTCCCGGATGCCGATGATCTCGACTTCGTCATTGAGCTTGATCGTGCCGCGCTCGATGCGACCGGTGACAACGGTGCCGCGACCGGTGATCGTGACGACATCCTCGACCGGCATCAGGAACGGTTTATCGGTGTCCCGCACCGGTTCCGGAATCGCCGCATCGACCGCGTCGAGCAGCTCGAGGATCGATTTCTTCCACACCGGATCACCCTCGAGCGCCTTCAAACCGGAGACCCGCACCACCGGTGCGTCCTCGTCGAATTCCTGGGCGGCCAATAGATCCCGGACTTCCAGCTCGACGAGCTCGAGGATTTCCTCGTCGTCGACCATATCGGCCTTGTTCAGTGCGACCAAGATGTAGGGCACCCCGACCTGACGAGCGAGCAGCACGTGCTCGCGAGTCTGCGGCATCGGCCCATCGGTCGCGGCGACGACCAGAATCGCACCGTCCATCTGCGCCGCGCCGGTGATCATATTCTTCACATAGTCCGCATGCCCCGGCGCATCCACATGCGCGTAATGCCTACGCTCCGTTTGATATTCGACATGCGCGATATTGATCGTGATGCCGCGCGCCTTCTCCTCCGGCGCCTTATCGATCTGGTCGAACGCGGACACCTGATTGAGATTCGGATACTTCTCCGCCAAGACCTTGGTGATCGCCGCGGTCAACGTGGTCTTGCCGTGGTCAACATGCCCGATGGTGCCGATGTTGACGTGCGGCTTCGTGCGATCGAACTTCGCCTTCGCCACTGTGCAGCCCCCTCGTGGACTTGCGTGAATATCTGGCGAGGTCCCCAACGGCAAGAGCGGCCCCGCACGAACCTCGAGAGCCTCACTCCGACGATAGACCCGAAACCCCCTGCCCACCCCACCTTTTCACCAGATACTCCCCGAAACGCCGAACGGCGCCGCCCCTTTCGGAGCGACGCCGTTCGAAAGCGATTCAGTGAATCACTTGATGATCTTCGTGACGCGACCGGCGCCGACGGTGCGGCCACCCTCGCGGATCGCGAAGCGCAGACCCTCGTCCATGGCGACCGGCTGGATCAGCTTGACGGACATCTCGGTGTTGTCACCGGGCATGACCATCTCGGTGCCCTCGGGCAGGGTCACCACGCCCGTCACGTCAGTCGTACGGAAGTAGAACTGCGGACGGTAGTTGTTGAAGAACGGGGTGTGGCGGCCACCCTCGTCCTTGGACAGGATGTAGGCCTGACCCTCGAACTCGGTGTGCGGGGTGGTGGTGCCCGGCTTCACGACGACCTGGCCACGCTCGACATCTTCGCGCTTGATACCACGAACCAGCAGACCGACGTTGTCACCGGCCTGGCCCTGGTCGAGCAGCTTGCGGAACATCTCGATACCGGTGACGGTGGTCTTGGTGCTCTTCTCGCGGATGCCGACGATCTCGACTTCCTCGTTCACGTTGATGATGCCGCGCTCGACACGACCGGTGACGACGGTGCCACGACCGGTGATCGTGAAGACGTCCTCGACCGGCATCAGGAACGGCTTGTCGGTCTCACGAACCGGGTCCGGGATGGACTCGTCGACCGCGGCCATGAGCTCCAGCACCGACTCGGTCCACTTCGGGTCGCCCTCGAGCGCCTTCAGACCGGAAACACGCACGACCGGCGCGTCCTCGTCGAACTCCTGCGAGGCCAGCAGTTCGCGGACCTCCATCTCGACGAGCTCGAGGATCTCGTCGTCGTCGACCATGTCGGCCTTGTTCAGGGCGACCAGGATGTAGGGCACACCGACCTGACGAGCGAGCAGCACGTGCTCACGGGTCTGCGGCATCGGGCCGTCGGTAGCGGCGACCACGAGGATGGCACCGTCCATCTGCGCCGCACCGGTGATCATGTTCTTGATGTAGTCGGCGTGACCCGGCGCGTCGACGTGTGCGTAGTGGCGCTTCTCCGTCTGGTACTCGACGTGGGAGATGTTGATCGTGATACCACGAGCCTTCTCCTCCGGCGCCTTGTCGATCTGATCGAAGGCAAAGCTCTCGTTCAGATCCGGGTACTTGTCAGCCAGCACCTTGGTGATCGCTGCGGTCAGCGTGGTCTTGCCGTGGTCGACGTGACCGATGGTGCCGATGTTGACGTGCGGCTTCGTCCGCTCGAACTTCGCCTTCGCCACTTGGTGTCCTCCTGGACTTGTTGGTGCGTGCAGTTGCAGCAGTGCGGTTTACAAATTGGGGGTCGTGCTGACTCCCGGCTGATAGGGCAAGTCTTGCACTTGCCCCAATCGGACTTACTCGCCGGTCGCCTTGGCGATGATCTCCTTCGACACGTTGGCCGGAACCTCCGCGTACGAATCGAACACCATGGAGTAGTTCGCCCGGCCCTGGGTCTTCGACCGCAGATCACCGATGTAACCGAACATCTCCGAGAGCGGAACCAGCGCCTTGACGACACGGGCACCACTGCGTTCCTCCATGGCCTGGATCTGGCCACGGCGGGAATTCAGGTCGCCGATCACATCGCCCATGTAATCCTCGGGCGTGGTGACCTCGACCGCCATCAGCGGTTCGAGGATCACCGGACCGGCCTTACGGGCCGCTTCCTTCAGGGCCTGCGAGCCGGCGATCTTGAAGGCCATTTCCGACGAGTCGACGTCGTGGTAGGCGCCGTCGAGCAGCGTGACCTTCAGGTTCACCAGCGGGTAGCCCGCGAGCACACCGTACTGCATGGCATCCTGCGCGCCCGCGTCCACCGAAGGGATGTATTCGCGGGGCACGCGGCCACCGGTGACCTTGTTCTCGAACTCGTAGGTCGCGCCGTCCTCGCCGACGAACGGCTCGAGGGCGATGATGACCTTCGCGAACTGGCCGGAGCCACCCGTCTGCTTCTTGTGGGTGAACTCGAGCTTCTCGACCGGCTTGGTGATCGTCTCGCGGTAGGCCACCTGCGGCTTGCCGACGTTCGCCTCGACCTTGAACTCGCGCCGCATGCGGTCGACGAGGATGTCGAGGTGCAGCTCGCCCATGCCGCCGATGACGGTCTGGCCGGTCTCCTGGTCGAGCTTGACCGAGAAGGTCGGGTCCTCTTCGGACAGACGCTGGATCGCGGTGCCCAGCTTCTCCTGGTCGGACTTGGTCTTCGGCTCGATGGAGACCTCGATGACCGGGTCCGGGAAGGTCATGGACTCGAGCACGACCTGGTTCTGCGGATCGCACAGGGTGTCACCGGTGGTGGTGTCCTTCAGGCCGATGACCGCGTAGATGTGGCCCGCGACGGCCTCGGTGACCGGGTTCTCCTTGTTGGAGTGCATCTGGAACAGCTTGCCCAGACGCTCCTTCTTGCCCTTGGTCGAGTTGATGACCTGGGCGCCGGAGTCGACCTTGCCCGAGTACACGCGGACGTAGGTCAGCTTGCCGAAGAAGGGGTGCACGGCGATCTTGAACGCCAGCGCGGCGAACGGCTCGCTGGTGCTCGCGTCGCGGTGGATGATCTCCTCTTCCTTGCCCGGGACGTGGCCGTCGGTGCCACCATCGTCCAGCGGGGTCGGCAGGTAGTCGATCACGGCGTCGAGCATGGGCTGCACGCCCTTGTTCTTGAACGCCGAACCACACAGGATCGGGTACAGCTCGGAGTTGACCGTCATCTTGCGGATGGCGCCCTTGATCTCCTCGATCGAGAGCTCCTCGCCGCCGAAGAACTTCTCCAGCAGCGCCTCGTCCGACTCGGCGACGGTCTCGAGCAGTTCCTGGCGGTACTGCTCGGCCTTCTCCATGAGGTCGGCCGGGATCTCTTCGATCTCGTACTTCTCGCCGAGCTTGGTCTCGCCCTTCCAGACCTTGGCATTCATCTCGACCAGGTCGACGATGCCCTCGAAGGTGTCCTCGGCGCCGATCGGCAGCTGGATGACCAACGGCTTGGCGCCGAGACGGTCCTTGATGGTCTGCACGGTGAAGTAGAAGTCCGCGCCGAGCTTGTCCATCTTGTTGACGAAGCAGATCCGAGGCACGTTGTACTTATCGGCCTGACGCCACACCTGCTCGGACTGCGGCTCGACGCCTTCCTTGCCGTCGAACACCGCAACGGCGCCGTCGAGCACGCGCAGCGACCGCTCCACCTCGACGGTGAAGTCGACGTGCCCGGGGGTGTCGATGATGTTGATCTGGTTGTCGTTCCAGAAGCATGTGGTGGCCGCGGAGGTGATGGTGATACCACGCTCCTGCTCCTGCTCCATCCAGTCCATGGTGGCGGCGCCATCGTGGACTTCACCGATCTTGTAGGTGATGCCGGTGTAGAAGAGGATGCGTTCAGTTGTGGTCGTCTTGCCCGCATCAATGTGGGCCATGATGCCGATGTTGCGGACCTTGTTCAGGTCGGTGAGCACGTCCTGTGCCACGGAAATCTTCCCCGCTCGTAGCTAGTTGGGATTTTCGGGGACGACCCTGTGGTCGTCTCTATGTCAACGCCGGAAGCGGCAGGTAAGTGCCGCATTCCGACTGTGCCTCCCGACCCAGAAAACGACGGGCCGGGCAGACGTCACCAGCGGTAGTGCGCGAAGGCCCGGTTGGACTCGGCCATCTTGTGGGTGTCCTCACGGCGCTTCACCGAAGCACCGAGACCGTTGCTGGCGTCGAGCAGTTCGTTCGCGAGACGCTCGACCATGGTCTTCTCGCGGCGAGCGCGGGAGAAGTTGACCAGCCAGCGCAGCGCAAGGGTGTTGGCGCGGCCGGGACGAACCTCGACCGGCACCTGGTAGGTGGCGCCACCGACGCGGCGAGGCTTGACCTCGAGCGACGGCTTGACGTTGTCGAGCGCGCGCTTGAGGGTGACGACCGGATCGGTGCCGGTCTTCTCGCGCGCCTGCTCCAGCGCGCCGTAGACGATGCGCTCGGCGGTGGACTTCTTGCCGTCCAGCAGGATCTTGTTGACCAGCTGAGTAACCAGCGGCGAACCGTAGACCGGGTCGTTGATCAGCGGACGCTTGGGTGCGGGGCCCTTGCGTGGCATATCAGCTCTTCTCCTTCTTGGCGCCGTAACGGCTGCGGGCCTGCTTGCGGTTCTTCACACCCTGGGTGTCGAGCGAGCCACGGATGATCTTGTAACGGACACCCGGAAGGTCCTTCACACGACCGCCGCGAACGAGCACCATCGAGTGCTCCTGCAGGTTGTGACCCTCACCCGGGATGTAGGCCGTGACCTCGACCGCGCTGGTCAGGCGAACACGCGCGACCTTGCGCAGCGCGGAGTTCGGCTTCTTCGGGGTGGTGGTGTACACGCGGGTGCACACGCCACGACGCTGCGGGCTCCCCTTGAGGGCCGCGGTCTTGGTCTTGGCGACCTTGTCGCGACGACCCTTGCGGACCAGCTGGTTGATGGTTGGCATAGACCGGCTTTCCTTAATTAGTTAACGCGGTGTCTGGAACTTCATGTCTTTGTCATCGAGCTTTCACTCGCACGTCCGGCCACGTTTCTCGCGTCCCGAGGTCGGGCGTGTCGCGCGCAAGACATATCCCGAATTCCGGGCACGCCGGAAAGGTCAGCCGCTCTCGCTGGCCTACGTTTGCGCACGAACTTGCCCGCATGCTTCCGGGCACAGCGATCCACGATACCCGTGGGCGCAACACAGGGTCAAAGTGGGGTCGGTTATCACATCCACCGTGCCACTACCACCAGCCAGGCTACCGTGCCAGATTCAAGGTCAACTCGACCAATTTCTGGGCGCCGGCGCACGGGTCCGGATGGCCGCCGGGACGGTAGTTGATCCACCAGCCGATGATGCCGGTGTCGGCGGCGCCCGCACTCACCCCGCACGAGTCCGGATCGTTCGGACGCGTCGTCTTCAGACCGCGCCGCCCCTGCACGGTGATGTTCTCCGTGCTGTAGCCGAGCTTGTCGTTATTGGACTTCTCGTTGTTCAGCGAGCCTTCCTCGAACCAGTTCAGTGTCACCATGGCCGAGCCGCCCGGCGCGTCCTCGACGTCCCACATGCAGACCGCGCCGTTGAACGACGGCGAGACGACCTTCGCATTGCCCACCGCCGAACCGATCTGGTCGAGCCCGACCACCTCGCATTCGCGCAGCAACTTGTCGAAATTGCTATTGACCGTGGTGGCTCCGCTGCCGCCCGCGGGGTGCGCCGAACCCTGGACGGTCTTACCGCAGCCACCGGCGGTCAGCGCTACCGCGCACACCGCCGCGGCGACGGCCGCGACCCGAAGGCCGGGACGTGAACTCATCTGTCTCCCCTCACTGCAGCCGCTGCACGGTCAACTCGGCCAGCTTGCGGGTCCGGTCACACGGATTGCCCTGCTGGGTGAACAGTCCATAGGACATCGACCATTCGAAGAAGTCGTCGTCGAGCTGCACCGCGAGATCGCAGACCGATCCGCTGGGGTCCAGCGCCTGGAATCCCTTGCGACCACCGACATCGATGGTCTCCGGAGCGCGGCCGACATTGGAGACCCAGGCCTTCTCGCGATCTATCGGGCTACCCCGGTAGGACGCGAAAGTGACACTGGGCGAAGCGATTCCGGCGGATTGAAAGTTGCAGCCGACGGAGTTCCGGTATACCCGCGCGAGCTGGTTGAGCCCGGCGAGATCGCGGACCTCCTGATCGGTGACATGGCCGCACTCGCCGACGAACGGGCCGAGCGTCGCGACCTTCGGCGGCGGGCGCAGCTGGGTGTTGGAGGAATCGGAGTCACCGTCCGAGCCGCAGGCCGACAGCGTCAATGCCAAGGCCAGACCGGTGACGATCGCCCACGGGATCCGCATGCCGTGAACTCTACCGGCGGAACCCGGGGTGCAGCCCGCCGTGCGGTGGCGGGCTGCACCGACCGGGCAGGATCAGAGGTTTCCGCGGGCCGCCTGTTCGCGTTCGATCGCCTGGAACAGGGCCTTGAAGTTGCCCTTGCCGAAGCCGAGGGAGCCGTGCCGCTCGATGAGTTCGAAGAAGACGGTCGGGCGGTCGGTGAGCGGTTTGGTGAAGATCTGCAGCAGGTAGCCGTCCTCGTCGCGGTCGACCAGGATGCCGCGGCGCTGCAACTCCCGCACCGGGACGCGGACGTGGCCGATGCGCGCGCGAAGTTCGGGGTCGGAGTAGTAGGTGTCGGGTGTTTCGAGGAATTCGACGCCCTCGCGGCGCAATACGTCGACGCATTCGATGATGTCGCTGGTGGCCAGCGCGATGTGCTGTACGCCGGGGCCGCGGTAGAACTCGAGGTATTCGTCGATCTGGGAACGCTTCTTACCCACCGCGGGTTCGTTGAGGGGGAACTTCACCCGGTGGTTGCCATTGGCCACCACCTTGCTCATCAGCGCCGAGTATTCGGTGGCGATATCGTCACCGACGAATTCGGCCATATTGGTGAAACCCATGACGCGGCGGTAGAACTCGACCCACTGATCCATCATGCCGAGCTCGACATTGCCGACGACATGGTCGATGGCCTGGAACAGCCTGGTCGGGGTGCCGGGACGCGCCTGATAGCCGGAGCGGCGGGCGATATACCCGGGCAGATACGGCCCGTAGTACTCGGAGCGGTCGATCAGTGTGTGCCTGGTCTCGCCGTAGGTGGCCAGCGCCGCGGAACGGACGGTGCCGAATTCGTCTGTGTCGTCATGTGGTTCGACCAGGATCGTCGCGCCGTGCATGCGCGCCCATTCGACGCAGCGGTCCACATCCGGAACCTCGAGCGCGATATCGACGACGCCGTCGCCGTGCCGGTCGTGGTGGGCGACCAGCGGGCTGTCCGGGGCCACCGCGCCCGTGATGACGAACCTGGCCGCGCCGCTGCGCAGCACATAGGCCTTGTGATCGCGGTTGCCGGTCTCGGGACCCGAGTATGCCTCCAACCGCATGCCGAAGGCGGACTCCAGGAAGTGCGCGGTCTGGGTCGCGTTGCCGACCACCCAGACCAGCGCGTCCCAGCCGATGACCGGAAACGGATCGACGCTGTCGTCGTGATCGACCAGTCCGACGAGCCTGCGCAGCTCACCGTCGGTGGGCAGCGGGCCGCTCTGTCGCTGGGAGTTCGGCAGGTGCTCGATGGTCATGATCCAAGGAAATCGCCGCCCCCTCGGATAGGCAACATCACCGATTTTCGATAGACACTGTGGCGAATTCGGCTAGGAACTCCCCCCTGATGCTGGACAATTTGAATAGCTCAGAGTGACCTGCACCACGCCGGTCGCGCCCCGAACGGAGGCCGTCATGTCGCGCATGCCCGCGAAGCTGGATGAACTCGATCTCGCCATCCTCACCGCGATGCACGAGTATCAGAAGGCGGGCGTTCTCGAGCTGTCCCGGCGCACCCGGGTCGCCAGGGCCACCGTCCAGTCGCGCATCGGACGGATGGAGGAGTCGGGCGTCATCGCCTCCTACGATCCGCAGATCGATGTCACTGCAGCGGGTTTCGACGTACAGGCCTTTGTCACGCTGGAGATCGCGCAGGGTGCGCTGGATATGGTGGCGGCCGAACTCGAAGCGATTCCCGGGGTGATCGAGGCGTACGCGACCACCGGCTCCGGTGACGTGCTGTGCCGGATCGGCGCGGATTCACACGCTGGGCTGCAAGCGGTGTTGCTGAGTATCGACCGGACGAGTTCGGTGGTGCGCTCACACAGCGTGATCGTGCTTTCGACGGTGATCGCGCACCGGACGCTGCCGTTATTGCGCACGCTGACCCCGACCGGGACCACCAAAGCACCTGCCTACCGGGACAACCCGGAACGCTGAGCGCCATCTAGGCTCGTACTTCCTGTGTCACCGAGTACGAGACTTCGATGAGCGAGCCTGCCGAATCCACTACCGCAACACCACATGCCCGCGCCACCTGGGCGGAATTGTTCTTCGACCTGGTCCTGGTCTTCGCGATCACGCAGACCGCGCATGTGCTCGGCCACCACACCTCGATCGCCACCCTCGGCCACGCACTGGTCCTGCTCGCACCGCTGTGGTGGGGCTGGGTCGGCGTCACCATCCTGGTGAACACCGTCGAGGAGACCAATGCTCAACGTCTCGTCCTGTTCGGCTGTGGGCTGTGCATCTTCCTGATGGCCGTGGCCGCACCCGCCGCACTGGACCAGCCACGCGGGGCCGCAGCGGTTTTCGCGGGCGCGCATCTGCTGTTGCGGATCGCGTTGTTCGTCGCGGTCACCCGCACCAATGGGTTCTCGACCACCATCAATCCGTTCAGCATCGGATTGGTCACCGGCATAGCGATTTTCGCGAGCTCGCCGCTGCCCGAGCATGCGCGCATCTGGGCTTGGACCGGGGCGCTCGTGGTGCAATTGGGTGCGCCGCTGCTGTACAGCCGGGCGCTGCGCGATCGGACCATCGGCGCATCGCATCTGGTGGAGCGGTTCGGCCTGTTCATCATCATTGCCCTGGGCGAATCGGTGGTCGACGCGGGCGCACAGGCCTCCTCGACCGACCTCGATCCAGCGGTGGTGACCTCGCTGATACTGGCCTTCCTGGTCGGCGCCGGGCTGTGGTGGATCTACTTCCACCGCTCCGCGCGACTGCTCGAGTATGCACTGGCGACCATGCCGTCGCCGGGGCTGATCGTGCGAGATGTGCTGAGCTATGGGCATTTAGCGCTGGTGACCGGACTGGTCGCGGTGGCCGTCGGGCTGGGTCATGCGGTCGCCGATCCAGGTCATACCGCGCATGGTGTGGCCGCCGCACTGGCGCCCGGCGGTGCGGCGCTGTTCCTGGTCGCCCTGGTGGTGAACCGGTGGCGGATGCTCGGCAATGTGGCCACGACCCGCATCGCGGCGGCCGCGGGCTTGATCCTGGTCGCGGCGGTGTCGTCGGCACTGCCGGCCATCGCCGTTGTCGCGCTCACCGCTGCCGTGCTCATCACGTCCGATATCGCCGAGCAGTTGGTGGCCGGACCCGGGCAGCCGTTGCCGGTGGTGCGGGTGGGACGCCGCGCGCGATCGAAGTAGCGTCAGGGACGCAGATCGGCGTCCACGTCGAGGATTTCCACGCGCGAGGGCTTATCGACCTCCAGGAATCCGACCAGTGCGTGGGCTTCGGCATCGACCTCTTCGCGTTCGGCTGCCGACCACTTGCGGATCGGGGTGATGCGCAGGCGGGCGACGCCCCTATCGATGAAGATCTTGTAGAACCCGCCGAGGAAGCCGTCGACCAGGACCGGGGACACCGCCGCGGCGAAGGCGCGCAGTGGCGGGGCCGTGCCGTCGGGGACGATTCTGGTTCGATCCTGGTGCGAGAGAATCGCATTGTCGTACCAGCCGAGCAGGCGGGCGGGGGCGGGCAGATCGGGATCGGCGAGTTCACCGTCGGCGACGTCGTAGAGGGTGCGGCCGCGTTCATCGGTATAGGTGCGCACGCGGTCGCCGAGTTTTTCGACGGCGGCCTTCATACCGGTCAGCTTCGACCAGGTCTGCATATCCATGGTGCTGGCCGGGCCGAAGGCGCGCAGATAGCGAAAGACCAACTCCGCCAATGGATAGCTCGGATCCAGCGGTGCACCCAGCCAGGGCTCGACGCGGGACCACACCGGCCTGCTGTTGTCCTTCCACTTGCCGCGCGGCGGGGTCTGCAGCACGGGCAGCTGGTACAGCCAGGTCTGCAGCACCGCACCGGCATCGCGATCCGGATAGACCGCGGCGGCCTTGGCGCGCAGATCGACCGCCGACATCGGCTCATCGCCGAGCGCCGCCTCACCGTGCGCGCGCACCTCGTCCGGATCCAACCCGACCATCGCGCCGTAGTTGAAACCCTTTCGGAAGGGGATCTTTTCGAGCTCGGGCTGAATATGCGGCGCGATACGCAACGCATCCGGCGGCGTCACCATGTGAATCGTGCCGCGCATCAACGTGATCCGCACCAGCGACCGATCCTCCAGCCCCGCCGAAACCGTCGCCGGATCGAAATCCACAATGCGACTCCACAACCCGACGAACGGCGGCGGCGAATCCTGCGCCTGCAGGCCCACCAGATGCTCACACATCTCGCCCACGCTCAACGCCGACCGCTCCAGCAAATGCTGCCGCGCCAACAACGTCCGATTCAATACCCGGTTGGCCAACTCCATGATCAGCTCACCGTACCGCCGCGCACGTGCTGTCGCGCCGCGCATCGAATAGTCGCCGGATTCGTGCGCGACGCCCCATGGTCAGCGCAGGGTGACGACGACCTTGCCGGTGGCGGTGCGGTTGTCGAGGGAGGCGACGGCCTCGGCGGCGCGCTCCAGCGGGTAGAGCACGGGCTGGGGTGGGGCGATCTTGCCAGAGGCCAGTAGGGGTTCGACCTCGGCCCACTGCTCGGCCAGGTAGCCGGGGTGGGTCATTACCCATTCGCCCCAGGCCGCGCCGGTGACCTCGACGTTCTTCAGCAGCAGCCGGTTCACCTTGACCGTGGGGATTTCGCCCGCGGTGAAGCCGACGACCAGCAGCCGACCGGCCGAGGCAAGGCTGCGGATGCTGTCGGTGAACCGGTCGCCGCCGACCGGATCCAACACGATGTCCACACCGCGACCACCGGTGAGTTCCTTGACGGCGGCGAGCCAGCCGTCGGTCAGCACCACATCGGTGGCACCGTTGGCGCGCGCGACTTCGGCCTTCGCCTCGGTGCTCACCACCGCGATGACCCGGCCCGCACCCAGCGCCGCCGCCATGCGCAGCGTCGAGGTGCCGATGCCGCCCGCGGCGCCGTGCACCAGCACGGTCTCCCCCTCGGCCAGCCTGCCGCGGTTGCGCAGGCAGAAGTGCACGGTCAGATCGTTGAACAGGATTCCGGCCCCGGCTTCCAGAGATACGTTGTCCGGCAAGCGGAAAACCATCTGCGCGGGCGCGACCGCGACCTCGGCCATGGCATTGCCGAGCAGGGTCAGCGCGACCACCCGATCGCCCGCCTCGACGTGCGCGTCCGCAGGCGCCTCGCGCACGATCCCGGCCACCTCACCGCCGACGACGAACGGCAACTCCGGCTTCATCTGGTACAGGCCCCGCGTCATCAGCACATCGGGAAACGCCACCCCGGCCGCGTGCACGTCGATGACCACACCCCCCGGATAGGCCGCGGGTTCCGCGATCTCGACGACCTCGACCGCTTCCGGCCCCTCCAGCTTGCTGACCTGGGCTGCGCGCATATGCCGACCTCTCCTGTCCACTCGGCGACACTCACATCGTCACCGACGCCCTGACCAACCTAACCGCGCCCCGCAGCCCCCTGTCCAGACCACCCGTTTTTGCTATGCTGACCGCGACCTGAGGTGGGGACGAAGGGGGAGTTCTTTCGTGGTAGAGAAGATGGACGCGGGGACGTTGCGGGTCGACGCGGGCGCACTACAGACCTTCGCCAAGAGTCTGGGCGACGAGGCCGGTGGGGTCAAAAAGCTCAACGCCGGTGACGGCTTCAACGCCGCCCTCGATGCCCTGCCCGGCACCCAATTCGGCACCGCAGTGCAACCGGCCACCGACGCCGTCAACCGCAGCCTCACGCGAATCGGCGAGCGCCTAGAGAAAATCGCCTCACTCACGCACAACGCGGCGGGAGCCTTCGAAGTCGCCGAGACCGACTTCGCGAACAACCTGAAGACGATCGGCCTGCAACTGCCATGACCCTCACCCTCGACGATGTAGCCAAGTGGGAGCCCGACCACCTCACCACCGCCGCGAACAACGCGGCCAAGATCTCGACGGATCTGGATACCGCGATCCGCAAGGGCACCGAAGACACCGCAAAGCTAGGGACCGACAAGACATGGTCCGGCGCCGCAGCGGCAGCGGCAAACACCCGCATGGAGACCGAAAAGACCCGCGCTTCCGCGGTCAGCCAAGCGGTGCACGATCTCCAGACGGCCTTCAGCGCCGAGGTGGGCAACCTGAACGAGACCAAGCAGAAAGTGCTATCACTGCGCGATCTGGCCACCAACCCGACCTGCCCGGCCCCGGGCTCGAAGACAGAACCGGGCTTCCATGTCGCTGCGGACGGCACCGTCGATGCCAATGACCGAATCGCTTGGTACAAGGCGAATCTGAATGAGTCCGAAGCCAACCGACTCACCGATCAGGCCACCCGGGACGCCGCGTACTGGCAGTCGGAGATCGTCCGCGCGCTGGCGGAGGCGGAAGCTGCGGCCGAACGAGCGAGAAAACAGGTGGAGAAGGCCGTCGAGAAACTCCAAACCGCCTACGACGGCCTCGGCGACCCGAATGCCGTTGCGTCGCAGCCCCAGAACACCAGCACGACACCAACCTCCACTACGACATCCACGAATTCCAACACGAGCAAACCCAGTCATACGACGAGTAGTCACAACAGCAGCGGATCCGGATCTCCGTCGAGTTCGCTGTATTCCGGTGGCACCACGTCGGGAGGCACCTATAACGCCACCGGATCGATGCCGACCGGCGATGTCGCCGAATGGATCAAGAAAGCCAAAGAGAAACTGATCGAGATGGGTTACAAGCCCGAGGATATCGATGAGGAAGCCATCGCCCTGATCATCCAGCACGAGTCCGGCGGCAACCCATCGATCGTTAACGGTTGGGACAGCAATGCGGCAGCCGGTCACCCGTCTATCGGCTTGATGCAGACGATCGAACCCACCTTCAACGCATACAAAGCGCCCGGCCACGACAACATCACCGATCCGGTTGACAACATCATCGCCGGAACCCGGTATGCCATCGCCACATATGGCTCACTTTCGAACGTCCCAGGTGTGGCCGCCGTCCACAGCGGTGGAGCCTACAGGGGATACTGATCAACGATCCCCTGTCGACACCGCTATCCCTGAGTGTTCGCCAGGAGCGCGTACTGAGCAGCTGCCCGCTGCTGGGTCTCCCACAATCGTGTTCCAAGGATTAGAGCGCCATATCGTCTGTAGGACACGAAACAGCGGAATCTGGTTGCCGCGGTGGTAAAGCGATCTTCGATGCACACCGCGTCCGGCACTTCTGCCGGCGGATCGACGTCGCGGCGGTCCGCCGGTTCGCCCAACTCAGCAGACTCCTTCACCCATTGTTTCGCCGCGAGCTCGTCACGAGCACGGAACAGGTAGGCCAACTGTCCCACGGCGACGCGATCAACTCCCGCATTCCCCAATGCACGTGACCGACCCGCCTGGTCCAGAACATAATTGAGGTATCCCCGGGTCGTGTACACAACGTTGCTGTTGCCGTCCGGTCGGCCGACCTTCCCATTGTCGTATATGGTGCGGGTCAGCATTCGATCCGAATCCTGTTGCAGGGTGGTGATCTCGCGCGTCGGTGTCGGGGAGAAGGCGTCCAGAGCCGACATTTCGGCGTCGAGATACTTCTGCGTTATTGCGATCAGGACATTCAAATCCGGATTCCGGGTCACGGCGTAGACGCTGACGACGAAGATACCGTGGGCAGTGGTGCTGCCGAGCGTGGGAAGCGACGGACGCCAGTGCGCCGCAGCCTGTGGGTATTTCGGCAGTTTGACGGCGACGTTCTCGGGATTGACCGCAAGATCGACAGCGTCCAACTCGACGGCAGCCGCCTTGGCCGTCGACTCGTCCGGGAATCGAGTCACCGTGACCGTCAAGCCCTCGCGCTGCTGCCCGGAGATTTCGTACAGTGCCTTCTCGGGCGGAACCTCCGTATCCGCTGCTGCGGACGAAAAGCCCACCACCATGCCATACTTCCGCAGCACAGGAATGGTCGAGTCATACAGATATCGGGCGACGGACCCCGGGTCGGTGTGCGCGCTCGCGGTCGCACCCAACGCGTACTTGGCATCGACTTCGTGTGGATTCCGCACAGCATCGGCCATCCGAGCCGCCTCGAGCCCGACATAGTCCCGATAGTCCAGTGCGCTCGACAGCTTTGGCCCAGTTGTCGGAAATCGACCCGTATCGAACGTCCGTACGTCGACTTCGGCGGCTTCTCCGGCTCCGTGCACTGTTGACGAACATCCGGCGAGCACGCAGACTGCCGCGAAAATGACTCCGCAGACCAACCGACCCCGCAACTCGGTCATCTAGCCCACCCCCGGGAGATCCTTGATGATATTGTCCAAAACCTGCTGCGCAGCAAGGCACTTACCTTCTGGATGCGTACCCGATGAATTGTCCGCCTGTACCGTCACCACCTCGACGTAGTCGGATTCGAGTGGCCGGTACTTGAATCGCCGTACGCACGTGGACGCCGTCAACTCGTCCTCGCCGACATATATGACACGTCCGCCGCTACCTTCGAACGGTAACGACCTGGGCGGGTCTACGAAGTCCTTGGCGCGCTCGAGCCGCACCGTGAGCGCATTGGTTCCAAACCACTTGCAGGAGTGCACCTGCTCCAGCGTGCCCGGAACCTTGGGTCCCACTTGAAATTTGATGTCGACCGGTGCCACCAGCGAGCACGGATCGAGCCGAGCGAGCGACTTGCGGATATCAGCAAGCAGCGGTGGCCCGTTCCGCATCCGTTCCGCCAGTCGCCCAACTGCGGAATCGGCGACCTCACACAACTTGGATTCCGGCTGATCACCTTTGATGCGGACTGTAATGCCGAATTGGGGATCCGTAACCGCGGGCATCAGCGCTCGACCACAACCGTTGTCTTTGGTTGTCACATCCTGCAGCACCGGAACCGCTGCCGCACGGCCACCGTTGTCGCGATAGCCGTTGAGCTTGTCGATACCGACCTCGAACCGATACCCGTCGGCCTCAGCGGCGCAGGTCGACCATTGCTCGGCCGTCGGCTTCCGCGACCAGTCGCCCAACGATCCGACGAGCGGGTCCCGCATCGCGGCACACACATCGATCGACCGCAGTTTGGTCAGGTTGAATCCGGCAAGGGGATTAGACACATCAGGCGTCGGGTCACCGCCGGTGAACGCGACCGTACCGGTGACCGCCGCACCGACCAGGATCACCACGCCGGCCAAGGCGGCGACCAACGCCCGCTTACGTTTCGGCGGATCGGATCGGGATGCCGCCTCCAGCTGTCGCAGCTTTTCGTCGAAGCTCGGGCCGCGCGGTCCGGGAGAGGTTGTGTCGTCGGCTCCGACGATCTGGGTGGCCTCGGGATCGGCGAGCAGCGCCGATAGTTCGGCGCTCTGCTCGTGAACCGCGTTGTGGATCGCGGCGGACCACGGGTGTGCTCGTGGCGGAAGCGGTCCGAGGAAGTCGAGGATCTGGGCGAGCGTCGGGCGGGCGGGCGCTTCCTTGCGCAGGCACGGCTCGACCAGTTGCCGCAGCTCTGGCGGGAGTTCGCTCAGGTCGGGCTGGGTATGCACGATGTTATACAGCGTGTGCGGCAGCGATGATCCGGCGAACGGGCTCTTGCCCGCGGCCGCCATTGCCAGTACCGCGCCGAAGGAGAACACATCGCTGGCGGGGGTGAGCGGTTCGGATTGTGCCTGCTCGGGTGACATGAAGGCGGGCGAGCCGATTATCGAGCCGGTGTGCGTCAGTTCCGAACGCTCCTCAGTGGCTCGGGCGATCCCGAAGTCGATGACACGGGGCCCGTCCTCGGCCAGGATCACGTTGGCGGGCTTGAGGTCTCGGTGGATGAGTCCGACACCGTGGATCGCGTGCAGGGCGGTCGCAAGGCCGACAGCGAGGGTTCGCAGCTGGTCCATCGAGAGCGGACCGAAGTCGTGCACAGCTTTGTCGAGTGGCACACCAGGCACGAAAACGGATGCGAGCCAGGGATTTTCGGAGTCGACGTTGAAGTCGATGACCGCGGCGGTGAAGGCTCCGGACACTCGCGCGGAGGTCTGCACCTCGCGGCGGAAGCGCGGCAGGAAGTCATCCTCGGTCGCCAAGTGCGCGTGTACCTGTTTGATGGCGACAAGACGGCCGTCGGGGCCGATGCCGAGCAATACCCGGCCCATGCCACCGGCACCGAGTTGCCCGAGCAGTCGATACCGGCCGACGCGAACGGGGTCGCCGGGTTCCAAACGGCTCACCATCAGGACTTGTCCAATCGTTCGCGAACACCAATGAGTACGGATTCGGTCGCCGCGCACGCCGGATCAGCGCCATCGCCGGCCGATGGACGGACGGTCACGGCGATCAGCTCCCCTCGATCTTCGATGGTCGGGCGCACCAGATGCGAGGTCGTACAGGTGCCGTCGGCGTCGATCCGGCGGGCTGAGCGCAGGCCGCCGAGCTTGCCGCCGTTGACGTCGAAACTGCGGTACTCCGGGTCGGTATCGACCCGTTTCCCCTCGGCGACCTGCACGGTGATCAGGTACGGGTTGCCCGACCAGGTGCAGGTGTGCACGTCTACGGCGCTCGGTGCGACGCTCTGTCCCAAGATCTTTTGGATGATGCCGGAGTCGACTGAGGCACACGGATCCATTCGCACAACAGACTGCTTCGGCGGATTCGTATTCGGTGGATCGGTGATCAAGCGTGTAACAACGGCTCTCAACGCGCCTGTTGCCAAAGAACAAGCAGTAGCGTCGGATTCAGTGATCTTCAACTCTAGGCCGAGCTCGGGCTGCGATCGCAGCAGAGCTGCCCTACCGCAGGACCGCGCCGCGGTGGTCGTGTCGAGAATCGGTTTACCCGTGATTGATTCGCCGGTTGACCGGTAGCCGGGGGCGGCCACCGATACTCCGACACCGACGGTCATTGTGGACTGTTTGCCGTCACTGGTCACGAATTTCGTTGCACAGACCGAGGAATTCGACAGTTCCTGTTTCACGGGTTGTCCCAGCCCACCGACCACATCGGCACCGAGCAGCTTGCAGGAATCAACCAGCCGCAGTTGGTTGTCACTCAGCTCTAGGGTTTTGTTCGCCAGTGGATCGGGGGTGGTTTCGCCGCGTGTGAGGTAAAACGCCGTAGTCCCACCCGCCGCCAGTAGTGTCACCGCCGCGGCGGCCGCCGCCCATCGTGCTGTGCCCCTTCGCTTTTCGGGACCGGGCCCGCGGCCGTCCGAAGTCGCCCACATTTCGGCGTCGGCACGACCCCGCACTATCTCTTGATGCACTCCGCTGGGCCATCCCGATCGGGCAGTCACCGCGTCAACCGAATCGAGCAGTTGGGCCGGAGTCGGCCGATGAGCAGGGTTCTTTTCCAGGCACGCATCAACCACCCGCCGCAAAGCCGCGGGCACCCGATTCGTGTCGGCCCGGTTATGCACCACGTTGTACAGCGTTTGTGGTGTCGACGCACCGAGGAACGGACTGTCCCCAGTCGCGGCGAGCACCAGCATCGCACCGACCGAGAAAATATCGCTGGCTGTGGTGAGCTGGCGACCTTCCGCCTGCTCCGGCGACATATATGCCGGTGATCCGATCAACGAGCCAGTAGTGGTGAGCTGGATATCCCCCTCCAGCGCCCGGGCGATACCGAAGTCGATGACCCGCGGCCCATCCTCTGCGAGCAGTACATTGCCGGGTTTGAGGTCGCGGTGCACCATTCCCGCGCGATGGATCTCCATGAGCGCGGCTGCCAGTCCAGCGGTGAGCAGCCGGAGTCCACCCAACGGCATCGGACCGAATTCGTCGACAGCGGCGCGTAGCGAAGGTCCCGGTACGAATACCGAGGCCAGCCATGGTTCGGCGGCGTCGGGGTCGGCATCCATGACCGCGGCCGTATATGCGCCGGTGACGCGCTGTGATGCCTGGACCTCTAGGCGGAAGCGAGCGCGGAATTCGGGGTTCTGGGCGAGGTGGCGGTGGATCATCTTGACCGCGACGAGCCGTCCGTCCGGCGATCGGCCGAGCAGCACCCGCCCCATCGCACCCTGCCCGATTACGGCGATCAAGCGGTGGCGACCCGCCATGCTCGGATCATGCGGCCCCAGTGGTTTCAACCCCGACCCTCCCCTCGGTCCTCCCCGGAGATAGTACCGGCGCGATCGCCGGACGTCGCCCGTGGCGGAGCGCTCAGGCTCGGCGGGACCGACAGTGAGTAGAGGCGGCTCGACGCGAGGGTGTGACGTACGCCCCGTAAAGTCGTTTCAGAACAGCAGCGTAAGAGAACGCGGCACACCGTGCAGCGCGAGGAGCACCAGTGTCACTCGATCAGCCACTCGCCCCGCTTCCCCAGGAGGGCATGGGGTTTGCGTCGGCGTGGCCCATCCGGGCTGGCGATGTAGATCCGTACAACCGCTTGCGGTTCGACGCCGTCGCACGTTATCTGCAGGATATTGCCTGGGAGCAGCTGCAGCAGACGAATCTGCATACGACCGATCCGACCTGGATCGTCCGCCGTACCGTCATCGATGTCATCCGGCCGATTCTGTGGCCCGACAAGGTGCAGCTGTTGCGGTGGTGTTCGAGCATGTCCACCCGGTGGACGAATATGCGGGTCCGGGT
Organism: Nocardia nepalensis; assembly: GCF_048910785.1. Lineage (NCBI taxonomy): Bacteria > Bacillati > Actinomycetota > Actinomycetes > Mycobacteriales > Nocardiaceae > Nocardia > Nocardia nepalensis. The sequence goes on from NZ_JBKBET010000020.1 coordinate 1,277,640, forward strand.
CACCAGCGCGAACGGCGGATTGATCGAGACCGAGGGCTTCTGGATCAATATCAGCGAATCCAACAACATGCCAGCGCGGATCAGCGACGAAGGCCTGGCCTACCTGGCACAGACCACCAATGAGCACCGCCTGCGCTGGCGGCCCTATCTCACCGACGCCACACCCCCGGAATCGGATACCGATATGCCGTTCCCGGTGCGGGCCACCGATATCGACCAGTACAACCATGTCAACAACGCCTGTTACTGGCAGGCGGTGGAGCAGTTCCTGGTCGAATACCCCAAGCTCGTCGCGGGTCCGCATCGCGCGGTGATCGAATACGTGGCGCCGGTGCTGGCCCGTCAGCACGTCACCGTGCGCAGCCGCTACGAACCCGGCGACCGCTCGGGCCGGCCGGTGCTGCGGTTGTGGTTCGTGGTCGGCGGCACGACCACCACGGTCGTGCGCATCATGCCCCTATAAGAAACCGGCTCCGTTCACTGGGAACGGAGCCGGTCGCCTATCAGCCGCGTGCGGCCTTGAGCAGATCCTCACGCGTGGTGAACTTGACCCGCGGACGCCCCGCCGCCTTGCCCGCGGACTTCTCCGCCGTATCGATCGCCTTCCACCCCTCACGGTCGACCAGGTCGGCCTGCCGCTCTGCGAGCAGCGCCTTGAGCGCGGCCCGATCCGCCTGCGGCACACCGAGTTTGCCCGCGGTGAAGTCTGCGATCAGCAGCTCGACGGTCTCCTCGGAGTCGATGCGGTTGGAGCCGATGACACCGCGCGGACCACGCTTGATCCAGCCGCTCACGTAGACGCCGGGCAGCGGGACGCCGTCCTCGCCAAGCACACGGCCGTGCTCATTGGGAACGACCGCGCGACGCTCGTCGAACGGCAGATCCTTGATGGGTTGGCCCTTGTAGCCGATGGAGCGCAAGACCAGTCCGGTGTCCAGGGTTTCGGTGCGATCGGTCGTGCGCGCAACCAATTGGCCGTTCTCGCTGACCAATTCGTTGTGCGCGAATTCCACCGATTCGACGTGATCGACGCCGTGCAACGCGGTCGGCGAGGTCAGGTAGCGGAAGACGATCCGCCTATTGGCCGGATCGCGGCGGCCCGCCGCGTATTCCTTGGCCAGGGTGTACTTGAGCTGCAGCGACGGCTCGACCTCCGGATCGTCCAGCAGCGCCTGGCTGGCCGGGTCGAGAGCCAGGTCGGCCTCGTCGACGACGATATCGACGCCCTTCAGATGCGCGAGCGCCAGGAACTCCGGCGAGGTATAGGCCGCCTGCAGCGGACCGCGCCTGCCGAGCACGACCACCTCGCGGATATTGCTGCCGCGCAGCGCATCCAGGGCATAGTCGGCGATATCGGTCTTGGCGAGTTCGTCCGGATCCACCGTCAGCACGCGGGCGACATCGAGGGCGACATTGCCATTGCCGACGATCACCGCGCGCTCGGCCGACAGGTCGAACTTGTGGTCCGCGAAGTCGGGGTGGCCGTTGTACCAGGCGACGAACTCGGTCGCCGAATGGCTGCCCGGCAGATCCTCGCCCGGCACGCCCAAACGCCGGTCGGAGGATGCGCCCACCGCGTAGAGGACCGCGTGGTGGTGGGCCAGCAGTTCCTCGTGCGTGATGTGGGTACCGACCTCCACATTGAGGTAGTACTGCAGCGTCTCGCGGCGGAATGCCGACTCGAACAGGCCCGAGACCGTCTTGGTGCCCGGGTGGTCGGGGGCGACGCCCGCGCGCACCAGACCCCACGGGGTGGGCAGCCGATCGAACATCTCGACCTCGACATCGCAGCGACGCAACAGCTCGTCGGCGGCGTAGCAGGCCGCGGGACCCGCGCCGACGATGGCGACGCGCAGCGTGCCGAGTTCCTTGGGCGGACGCGCGGGCGTGACGATCGGATCGAAGTTCGATTCGAGCGGATGCCGTTGGAAGTAGGCGGCGTTGATGTCACGGAACCTGGCCAGCGACGCGATCAGATCATCCTCGGAGAAGATGGCCTCCACCGGGCACGCGTCGACGCAGGCACCGCAGTCGATACAGGTGTCGGGGTCGATGTAGAGCATCTCGGTCGTCGCGAATTCCGGCTGGTCCGGGGTGGGACGAATGCAATCGACCGGGCACTCAGTGACGCAGCTGGCGTCGTTGCAACAACGCTGCGTGATTACGTAGGCCATATTGTGCAGATCCTCGAAAATGTACGTGGGCTGTAGCCACCCAAGGGGGTTAGAAGTGGGCGGGAGCGTCACCGTCGCGGAGCCTGCGGAGGGTGCCCCATTGGGCGCCGCGATGTGATGCCGCTTTCAGTTTGCCTCGAGTGTGGTCGAGGCCTCTCTTCCGGAGGCCTTACGGTATCTGCATGGTGCGGACTCTGATCCTCATGCGGCACGGAAAATCGGCCTACCCCGACGGTATCTCCGATCACGAGCGCCCGCTCGCGCCGCGTGGTCAGCGTGAGGCGGGCCTGGCCGGGCAGTGGTTGCGCGATACCCAGCCACCGATCGACGCGGTGCGCTGTTCGACCGCGACGCGCACGCGCGAAACACTGGCCGCCACCGGCGTGACCGCGCCGGTGGTCTACGAGGCGGGCATCTACGAGGCGTCGCCGCGCACGCTCATCGAGTTGATCCAGCTCAGCGATGACGATGTCGCGACGCTGCTGGTGATCGGGCATGCGCCCGGAATGCCGTGGACGGCATGGGAGTTGGCGAGCAATCGGGATTCCGATCCGGCGATCGAGCTCAGCAGGAAGTTCCCCACCTCCGCACTCGCGGTGCTCGAGTTCGACCGGCCGTGGGCGCAGGTGGATGAGGGCACCGGGGAATTGGTGCGCTTCCACATCCCGCGCTGACCGCGGGCGTCAGTGCAGCAGTCTGCCGCCGACGACCACCACGACGCCCAGGATGACGAGCAGCAGGAACGCGGCGAACCCGCCGAGCAGCCACCACACGACGCCGAGCGCCAGTACGAACGGTGCCACCGCGATGGCGGTGATCACCGGGCTTTCCTTGACCGTGGCCCAAGCCGAGCGGGCCCTGATCCGGTCGATGTCCTTACCTGGCATGTCACCAGGGTAGGTGCGAAACCGCGTTCTCGCCGGCGCCTCGGTGGGATGCCTCCGCTAGTGACTGCTTGCAGGTCACTCGAAATAATCAGCCGATGGATTGGAAAATCGAACTCGTCGCCATTCCGGTGACCGACGTGGACCGCGCCAAGGACTTCTACACCAAGATCGGCTTCAATGCCGACCACGACCACCGCGTCAACGACAGCCTGCGCTTCGTGCAGCTGACCCCACCCGGCTCCGGCTGTTCCATCTGCATCGGTCAGGGCATCACCGATGCCGCACCGGGCAGCGTCGAGGGTATGCAGATGGTGGTCGCGAGCGCCGAGGATGCGTACCAGCACTTGGTCGCGGCCGGTGTGCCGGCATCACCGGTGAAGGACATGGGCTGGGGCCTGTTCACCTTCTTCGCCGATCCCGACGGCAACAAGTGGGCCGTGCAGGAGCTGCCCAAGCGCGACTGACCAGCCCCAGCTACCCAACCAGCGGCAACCGATTCCGAAATTCGGCAGAATTGGGGCTTGCTTGGAGTGCGCTCCAGGTTATTAACGTCGTCGGTGTTCATCGAGAAGGGCGAGTGCAGTGGGTGGAGCCGTAAGTCAGGTTGTCAGTGACCAGCAGGCCGTCGATGGCGATCGGGAGAAGCCGCAGTATTCGATCGGCGAGGCGGCCGATCGGTCCGGGTTGAGTCGCGACACGCTGCGCTGGTACGAGCGGATCGGGCTGATGAACTACATCGGGCGCGATCACGCCGGGAAGCGGCGGTTCAGCAATCGTGATCTGGAGTGGTTGGCGTTGATCGGCAGGCTGCGCACCACCGGGATGTCGGTGGCGGACATGGTCCGCTATGCCGAATTGGTGCGGGAGGGCGAATCCACCGTTCCCGAGCGGCTGCAGATGTTCCGCAATACCCGCGCCGAAGTGCTCGCCAAGATCGATGAACTCCGTCAGACCGTGGCCGTACTGGATTACAAGATCGACCTGTACGAGGGCAAGACCTCCGCCGTCAAACCGGCCGCGCTCACCCAAGCATGCGAAGGGATCAAGATATGACACTTCCCGCCAAGGCACTCGGCGCCAGCGGCATCCAGGTGGGTGCACAAGGCCTGGGCTGCATGGGAATCAGCGATTTCTACGGTCCCTCGGACCTGACCGAATCGCGGGCGACCCTGGATCGTGCACTGGAACTCGGCGTCACCCTGTTCGACACGGCCGATATCTACGGCTCGGGCCACAACGAGGAATTCCTCAGCGATTTCGTGCGAGCCAACCGCGACCGGGTGGTGCTCGCCACCAAATTCGCCATCGTCCGCAAGGCCGACGACCCCACCTATCGCGGCATCGACAACTCCCCCGAATACATCCGCGGCGCGGTCGATGCCAGCCTGCGCCGCCTCGGCGTCGACACCATCGACCTGTATTACATGCACCGCCGCGATCCGGCGGTCCCGATCGAGGAATCGGTCGGCGCGATGGCGGAACTCGTCGCGCAGGGCAAGGTCCGCGCGCTCGGTCTGTCCGAGGTGACCGGCAACGAACTGCGCGCGGCCCATGCGGTGCATCCGATCGCGGCCGTGCAGTCCGAATGGTCGCTGTTCTCCAGGGATGTCGAGCGCAGCGCGGTACCCGCCGCCGCCGAACTCGGTGTCACGTTCGTGCCCTACTCGCCGCTCGGTCGCGGATTCCTCACCGGATCATTCGCCGCGGCCGGCGAATTGGCGGATGCCAAGGACTTCAGGCACTTCCAGCCGCGCTACTCGGGCGATAACGCGGCACACAATGTCGAACTGCTCGCCCCGCTGCGCGCCATCGCGGATGCCCGCGGCATCTCCCTTGCCCAGGTGGCATTGGCCTGGGTGCATGCCCAGGCGGGTGTGCAGGGTCTGACGGTGGTCCCGATTCCGGGCACCCGCAGCCGCACCCGGCTCGCCGATAACGTTGCCGCCGCGACCATTCCGCTCACCGCCGACGAATTGGCCACGCTGGACCCGATCGCCGACAAGGTGGCCGGAGACCGGTACGCGGATATGTCTTTCACCTCGGTCGGCCGGGAATGACCTCGTAGCACAGGAAGGAGTCATCGGTGTCCACACTGACACTCAATGTCCGGTTCACCGCCAAGCCCGGTCGCGAGACCGAACTGCGCGAAACGCTGGAGGATATGGTCGCCCCGACGCTCGCCGAAGCAGGTTGTCTGGCCTACGAGCTGTACCTGCACCCGAGCGATCCGAGCCGCGTTGTGCTGCTCGAGGAGTGGGTCGACGAGGCGGCACTCGCGGCGCATTTCGAGACGCCGCATCTGAAGGAGTGCGCCGCGACATTGGACGAGATCCTGATCGAGCCGTTCCAGCTCCGGCGGTTCAACGAAATCGCCTGAGTCACCCAGCGCAGCGTCACTGAGTTACCAGCGCAGCGTTACCTGAGTTACCAGCGCAGCGTCACCTGAGTTACCAGCGCAGCGTCGCCTTGGTTACCCAGCGCAGCACGGCGATCCGGACCGCAGTCCGGGCATATCGCCGTGCTGCTCTACTATCCGGACCTATGGAGCCAGCCAGACGCGTGTTCATCGATAAACAGACCCCGGAAGCGTTTCGGGCACTGAACACCGTGGCCAGCGCGGTGCGCGCGGCCGGTGCCGAGGCCGGACTGGACCGCAAGCTCATCGAATTGATCAACCTGCGCGTCTCGCAGATCAACGGCTGCGCCTACTGCCTCGACGTGCACCATCGCGCGGCCGTCGCGGCCGGTGCCACCGAGCGTGAACTCGCCGTACTGGCCGCATGGGACCGCACCGAGCTGTACACACCGCAGGAGCGGGCCGCGCTGGCGCTGGCCGAACTCACCGCCACGCTGCCGGACGAGGCGACGATGGAGCGTGAGTACGCTCTGGCCAGAGAGCATTTGTCCGATGATCAGGTCTCGGTGATCCTCTGGGTCGCCACCACGATCGGCGCGTTCAACCGCGTGTCGATCCTGAGCAAACACCCCGTTCGCCCGCGGAAGGAACAGCAGGATATGACCGAATCGACGCCAGCGAGCAAGGTCGCCCGCAACGCCGAGAAGAACCGCTACGAGGTGTTCTACGGCGGCGAACTGGCCGGGTTCAGCGAGTACGAGGAACGCGATGACGAGACGGTGTTCATCCACACCGAGATCGATGGCGCGTTCTCCGGTAAGGGCCTCGGCACCATCCTGGCCAAGAACGCGGTCGAGGATGTGATCTCGCGCGGGCGGGTGATCCGGGCGCTGTGCCCGTTCATCAAGGCCTACCTCGAGAAGAATCCGCAGTACGACGCGCATGTGGTCGGCAAGGGCGTCACGCGATGAGCGAACGCGGTGAGCGAATCATGTGGCAGCGCGCATCGCGCATGCCGGAGCCGAGCGTCAGCGAGGCGCAGGCATGAGCGATCTCGACCCGCATCCCGAGGAGGCGGTCTGCGAGGCGTCACCGGGTCCGGGGCCGGTTGCCGAGTTCTATCCGGCGCGTGAGGTCCCACTCGGCGGCGTGCGCGGCGTTTACGTGGAACGCGTACTGCCGCAACGTGATCTGCCGACCGTCGGCGCTTGGTGCTTCCTCGATCATTCGCCGACGGTCACCAAGACGGGCGCGTCACCGGATATCGACCCGCATCCGCATATCGGACTGCAGACCGTGACCTGGCCGTTCGACGGACGGATCCGCCACCGCGACTCGGTCGGCTCCGATGTGGAGATCGAACCGGGTCAGCTGAACCTGATGACCTCCGGCCGCGGCATCGCGCACTCCGAGTACGGCGTCGCGGGTGCGCACGCCGGGCACGGGCTACAGCTGTGGATCGCGTTGCCGGACCACAGTCTCGGCGTCGAGCCGCACTTCGAACAGCATCGCGAGCTGCCGATCTACGAGGCACCCGGCATCCGGGCCATCGTGCTGATCGGCACGTTCGCCGGGCTCACCTCGCCCGCCAAGGCCTATACGCCGATCATCGGCGCGGATGTGCGGATCGAACCGGGCACCGACACCACCATCACCCTCGATCCCGCATTCGAGCACGCGCTCATGGTGATCGAGGGGAACGTGACGGCCGACGGCACCGAAATCGCCGCTGGCCCACTGCTCTACCTGGGCACCGGACGTGACGAGCTGCATCTCGCCAGTGCCGAGGGCGGCCATTTCGCGCTGATCGGCGGCGAGCCGTTCGCCGAGGAACTGGTGATGTGGTGGAACTTCGTCGGCCGCAGCCATGAGGACATCCTCGCGGCCCGAAACGATTGGGAGAAGCACAATCTCGACCGTTTCGCCGATATCGCGGGCCACACTCCAGACCAGCGCATCCCGGCCCCGCCGCTGCCCGGTCTGCATTTGAAGCCGCGCAAGCGCCGGATCGGCTCGGCCAGAACCTGAAACCCCAGAACCCGAAACCCCAGAACCTGAAACTGGAGCACCACAAGGCAATCGGCTGCACCCGCCGCAAGATCAGGCAGACGAAATGTTAGGGGCGCCCCCTTATGGTGACGGTCCTGGAACGGTATCTTCGTCGGCAACAAAACCGGACATTCCACACGGGTAGCGCGACGAGAAGAGCACGATGAGGATCTCCACCATTACCGCGACGGCACTATTGGCTCTCGCGGCCACCACGATCGGCACCAGTGTCGTGCACGCGGAACCCGCACCGCCCGCACAGAATTCGACCGTCGACGCACCGCTGGACCTGCAGGGCTTTTTCCAGCACATCGGCTATCACGTCGCGGCCGCCGAGGACCGCCACGGGGTGGTCACGACCATTTCGGAGGGTCGCTGGGATCTGATCCGGGAGAACAAGGTTATCTCACTGACCGATCACAACGGACAGGTCGTCGCCGCGCTGCCGACCGCGCTGAATATCGGCGGGCACCGAATCGACCTGGCTCCGGCCATCGATGAGGCGGGCACGCGACTGTCGCTCACCCCGATCAGCACGACCGAAGAGCCGGTGCGGGATGTGAGCACCCAGGAGCGCTTCTTCGGTGCGATCGAGAAGTCGATGCCGCAGGTGCTGACCGGGGCCGCCATCGGTGCGGCCATCGGCTTCGTACTCGGTTTCCCGCTCGGCCTTTTCGTCTTCGACGTCGTCACGGTCCCGATCACCACCGTGGTCGGCGGCGTAATCGGCGCGTTCGCCGGCCTTTCCGCCGGTGGCGGTGAACCTGCCATCCAGGCGGCGGTGGATTACTTCAACGTCAATCCCTGAGCGAGCCGATATCGTCGGCGGGCAACAGTCGCTGGGTTCCGATGACGCGCAATAGATCCAGCTTCTCCGCGGCATCGGTGCCGGGGCGGGGCATGTAGACGAGCAGGCGCTGGGCTTCGTTCGGCGTCAACAGGGTTTCGCAGACCGTGTCGATCAGACCGACCTCGGGATGCAGGATCCGCTTGGTGTCCGAGGTGCGCACCGCCACCTCGTGCTCGTTCCACAACCGCTCGAATTCGGCACTCGCGGAGCGCAATCGGCTCACGAATTCGGCGACATCGGCGTCTCCGGATCGGCGCGCGGCGGTGGCGCGCAGATCGGCGACGTGTTGGCGGCCCAGTCGATCCCAGTCCTCCTCCGGGAAGAGCGATCGTCCCTGCGGGTCGGTGAACCAGCGCCAGGCGTAGAACCGGTCCCAACCACGCCGATTCGCGTGGTCACCGACCAGCAGGGTGTGCATCCGGTTCTGCACCAGCACCTCGCCGAGATCGGTGATGACGGTGGCCGCGGTGTCGTCGAGCTTGGCCAGCACGTGCATGATCCCCGGACCGACATGCTTATCGGCGACCTCGCGCCCCGGCGGCGCGTGATCGCACAGGTGATAGAGATGGTCGCGCTCGTCATTGCTGAAGCGCAGCGCCCGCGCCAGCGCGGCCAGCACCTGGGTGGAGGGCCGCGGGCCGCGGGACTGTTCGAGGCGGGTGTAGTAGTCGGTGGACATCCCCGCCAACATCGCCACCTCGTCCCGGCGCAGGCCGGGCGTGCGACGGCGAACCCCCGGCGGCAGCCCCACGTCCGCGGGCGTCAACTGCTCGCGCCGCCTGCGCAGGAAATCGGCCAGTTCGGATCGGTCCATGTCACCACTTTCCCGGATAACCTGCCGCTGAGCCAGGGATCGCCGATCCCCCGATAAACGATCTCTGCCGCAACCCTTTCGCAGGGGTCAGGCTTATCCCATGACGACATCGAAGATCACCACCACGCTCGGCAACACCGGCCCCACTGTCGGCCGCATCGGACTCGGCGCCATGGGCATGTCCGGCATGTACGGCGCCGCCGATGACGCCGAATCGATCGCGACCATCCACGCCGCACTCGACTCCGGCGCCAACCTCATCGACACCGGCGACTTCTATGGCGCAGGTCACAACGAGATGCTGATCGGCAAGGCGATCGCCGAACGACCCCGCGAGGACGTCGTGCTGAGCGTGAAGTTCGGCGCGTTGCGCGGACCGGGCGGCACCTGGGGCGGCACCGACAGCCGACCAGTCGCGCTGCGCAATTTCCTCACCTACAGCCTGCAGCGCCTAGGCGTCGACTACATCGATATCTACCGGCCCGCGCGCCTGGACCCGAACGTCCCGATCGAGGAGACCATCGGCGCCATGGCCGAACTCGTCGAGGCGGGCTACATCCGGCACATCGGCCTGTCCGAGGTCGGCGTCGATACCATCCGCCGGGCCGCGGCCGTGCATCCGATCGCGGACCTGCAGATCGAATACTCGCTGATCTCGCGGGGTATCGAGGCCGAAATCCTGCCCGTGGTTCGGGAACTCGGCATCGGGATCACGGCGTATGGTGTGCTGTCGCGTGGTCTACTCAGCGACTCCGTCCGCCCCGGAGCGACCTTCGCGCCCAACGACTTCCGTGCGCACAGCCCACGCTTCCAGGGTGAAAATCTCGACCAGAACCTCAAATTGGTCGATGCCCTCGCGAAAATCGCGGCGGTGAAGGATGTTTCGGTCGCGCAGCTGGCCATCGCCTGGGTGCTGACCCGTGGCGCGGATATCGTGCCGATCCTCGGCGCGCGCACCCGCGAGCGCTGGTCGGAATCCCTTGGCGCAGTGGATATCCAGCTGAGTGCCGAGGAACTGGCCACCATCGAGGCCGCGGTGCCGGCGGACCAGATCGCGGGTGAGCGCTACGCGGCCGCGCAGATGGCGCTGCTGGACAGCGAGCGCTGACGTGGTTACGGGAGGGCGCGCTCGGGCCGCCCTCCCGGCCGCGAATCGGATCATTTCCTCCTGGGGCGGATTACCGCGGTGAAAGTCGATGCGGCAACGGACTTTCCGGTGTTGTCGGTGATGTCCACCGGCACGTCCAACTCGACATCGACCCGCGCCGCGATATCGGAGCGCACCTGCTCGAGAGTTTCGGCGGATAGCTCGGCTGTCGCGAGAAACGGACCCGCATCGCCCTTGGCCCGCGCCAGGTATTCGATCCGGCCGTCGCGAGCCACGATGAACGTCTCACCCATCAGATCGACGATGCCCGAGATCGACGCGCCCATCGCCGCGGTCTCGGCCAGGCCGAACAGCACCGCGGCATGCAGATCGCCATTGTGGTTGAGATGTTCGGACTTGGGCGCGATCGCCACGACATTGCGTCCCGCGCTGAACTCGACCCCTTCGATCCCGGTGAACTGGATAAAACCGAGCTTCTGAAAACCGGCCATCACCAGATCACCCATGGCTGCGCTGTCCATCGCATCTCCCACCAAACTGAAACGTGTTCTATTTTCATACCTTGGCGATGTGCGGTTGTCCACCAGCAGTTCTACGTGAGCAACTCCGGGCGGTGGAGCGAGCCGTCAGTAAGACGACGAACTCGTCAGCGTGACAACGAGATAGCCGAGGACGAGCACCGCGCACAGCACATCGACCACAGTGGCCGCGATCGCCCAATGCTTCGCTTTCCTGGACAGAACCATCGCGCCCGCGAAATCCCCGCTGTGCCATTGCGAATGCACCTGGGCACCGAAGAGAATCGACACCACGCCGAGTACGGAACCCACCATGCAGGTGCAGGTCCCCAGAATCGTGGCTCCGATCGCCCAGCCCAGGTAGGCAGGCGGCTCTCCCAGCGGATAAGGCGGGTATCCGTATGCGGGTGGGTATCCGTATGCGGGCGGATAGCCTGGCTGCGAGCCATATCCGGGCTGGTCGGCAGGGTAGCCGTAACCGTTTAACTGTTCCCCATCAGTCATGGCAGTGCTCCCGTCTCGAAGTCGGCGCTGGCCCCGGGCGGCGCCAGCGTACGAACCGAGCCGCGCACTGTGCACGGCATAGGTAGATCATCGCGCGATCGGCTCGGCTTGGGCACAATTGAGGACTGTGGCCCATCTATCGCGATTGGACATTGCATGACGGCACTGGCACGGGAAGCCGAGGGAAAGGCGACGTGTCTACCTCAGATTGAGCGGTAAGGGCCGATGTACGACCCGACATCCGATATCGATCGGATCATCGCACAGCAGGTGGGTTGGTCCGCGGTCGACGACCATCTGCTGTACACCTGCGGGGTCATCGACTTTCTGCTCCACGACCGGCTTGCCGAACTGCCGACCCGAGCGACCATGGTCCGCACCGAGGCCGACGAAATCTGCCTGGCCGAGGGGCCTGCCGTCTGGTTCCAGTGGCGGGCGGTCGGGAACGGCACCTGGAATCGCAACACCGTGACGGCTGCCGGATCGTTGTCCTTCGTGGCGGCGGCCCATCTCAGCAATGCCATGGCCAACCGCTCGCGACGCCGCCAGGCCGAGGCCGGATTGCGCCCACGATGGGTGGCCGAGCGCCCCGGCTCGGTGATGGTTTCGGACCGACGGATGTACTGCTACAACGCCGACCATTCGTTCTCGGTGCATTGGGCGGGCCTGGAAATGGTGGATATGCCCGGTCCCGACCGCATTATCTGCCGCTATCCGGACCGAAACGGCAAACCACATCTCGTCCAAGTCCAAAGCCCCTGGGCCGTACTGATTTTCGCACTAGCAGCCCACACCCAATTCCCGAGCCACCCCCTCTTGCAATCCGGCAACTGGCTACCGGCGGGATTCGAGGACAAATGCCACATCGCAGGCAAAACCTGTCCGCGAGTACGCCATCGGAACCATTAGACATCTGCGGTCCAGTCGCTGCTCGGTACGACGCGAAACGGCCCCCGCTCCGGAGGGAGCGGGGGCCGAATGCTGTTACGGCACTGCCGGATTACCGGTAGTCGCTGAAACCGTAATCGTCGAGCGGGACCGCGGCACCGGTGGTGGCGCCGAAGCTGTCCGGGCTGTAGTAGGTGTCGTCGTAGGACGGCACCGCGTACGCGGCGGCACGAGCCTCTTCGGTCGGCTGGACCTGGATGTTGCGGTAGCGGTTGATGCCGGTACCGGCCGGGATCAGCTTGCCGATGATCACGTTTTCCTTGAGGCCGATGAGCTTGTCCGAGCGGCAGTTGATGGCCGCGTCGGTCAGGACTCGGGTGGTCTCCTGGAAGGATGCCGCCGACAGCCACGAATCGGTCGCGAGCGACGCCTTCGTGATACCCATCAGCACCGGGCGACCGGCCGCGGGCTCGCCGCCCTCGGCGACGACGCGACGGTTGGAGGCCTCGAACTCGGCACGCTCGGTGAGCGAGCCGGGCAGGAACTCCGTGGCACCCGAGTCGATGATCGTCACGCGACGCAGCATCTGGCGCACGATGACCTCGATGTGCTTGTCGTGGATCGACACACCCTGCGAGCGGTAGACCTCCTGGACCTCGTGGACCAGGTGGATCTGCACCTGACGGGGGCCCATCACGCGCAGCACCTCGTGCGGATCCGCCGCGCCTTCCAGCAGCTGCTGGCCGACCTCGACGTGGTCACCGTCGGAGAGCAGACGCTCGGTGCCGTCGTCGTGCTTGAACACACGCAGACGCTGACGCTTCGAGAGCTTGTCGTAGACAACCTCTTCGCCACCGTCATCCGGGATGATGGTGATCTTGTAGAAGCGATCGTCGTCCTCGAGCCGCACCCGACCCGAGACCTCCGCGATCGGCGCCTTGCCCTTGGGCACACGAGCCTCGAAGAGCTCCTGCACACGGGGCAGACCGCCGGTGATGTCGTCACCCGCGACACCACCCTGGTGGAAGGTACGCATGGTCAGCTGGGTACCCGGCTCACCGATGGACTGGGCGGCGACGATACCGACGGCCTCACCGATGTCGACCAGCTTGCCGGTCGCCATGGAGCGGCCGTAGCAGGTCGCGCAGACGCCGGTGCCGGTGGTGCAGGTCAGCACGGAGCGAACCTTCACATCGGTGATACCCGCGTCGAGCAGCGCCTCGATGGCCGGGTCGCCGAGGTCGGCGCCCTTCCCCACGATGAGGTTGCCCTTCTCGTCGATCGCATCGGCCGCGAGCGTCCGCGCGTAGGCGGAGGTCTCCACGTGCGCGTCCCGGATCAGCGAGCCGTCGAGCTGCTTCTCCGCGATCGGCACCAGGATGCCGCGCTCGGTGCCACAGTCGTGCTCGCGCACGATGACGTCCTGCGAGACGTCCACCAGACGACGGGTCAGGTAACCCGAGTCGGCGGTGCGCAGCGCGGTGTCGGCCAGACCCTTACGAGCACCGTGGGTGTTGATGAAGTACTCCAGCACCGTCAGGCCCTCACGGAAGGAGGACTTGATCGGCCGCGGGATGAACTCACCCTTCGGGTTGGTAACCAGGCCCTTCATACCGGCGAGGGTACGAGTCTGGGTGAAGTTACCGGTCGCGCCCGAGTCGACGATCGTAATGATCGGGTTGTCGGCCGGGTAGTGCGAACGCAGCGCCTTACCGACCTCTTCGGTCGCTTCCTGCCAGATCTTGACCAGGGCGTTGTTGCGCTCCTGGTGGTCGAGAGCACCACGCTGGTACTTCTTCTCGATCTGATCGGACTGCGCCTCGTAGCGCTCCATGATCTCGGTCTTCTCCGGCGGAACGAGCACGTCCGACATCGAGACCGTCACGCCGGAACGGGTGGCCCAGTAGAAGCCCGCGTCCTTGAGCTTGTCGACGGTCTGCGCGACCACGATCATCGGGTAGCGCTCGGCCAGATCGTTGATGATCGTGGCCTGACGCTTCTTCGGCATCTGCTCGTTGATGAACGCGTAGTCCGCCGGGAGCAGCTCGTTGAACAGCACGCGACCAAGGGTGGTCTCGGCAATCCACGCATCGCCGCGGTTCCAGCCGTCCGGGAACAGCTCCGCCTCGACAGCCTTCGGCGGGCGCTGGTCGGTGAGCCGCACCTTGATCAGCGAACGCACGGTGAGCTCACCGCGGTCCACCGCCATCTGCGCCTCGGCGGGCGAGGAGTACACGCCCTGCTCCGGTGCGTCCTTGGTGGCCGGCTGGTACTCGCCCCGCGCGCCCTCTTCCAGGCGGGTCAGGTAGTACAGACCGGTCACCATGTCCAGACGCGGCATGGCCAGCGGACGCCCCGAGGCCGGCGACAGGATGTTGTTCGAGGACAGCATCAGGATGCGGGCCTCGGCCTGCGCCTCCGCGGACAGCGGCAGGTGCACGGCCATCTGGTCACCGTCGAAGTCGGCGTTGAACGCCTCACAGACCAGCGGGTGCAGCTGGATGGCCTTACCTTCCACCAGCTGCGGCTCGAAGGCCTGGATACCGAGGCGGTGCAGGGTGGGCGCACGGTTCAGCAGCACCGGGTGCTCGGCGATGACCTCTTCGAGGACATCCCACACCTGGGGACGCTGGCGCTCGACCATCCGCTTGGCCGACTTGATGTTCTGCGCGTGGTTCAGGTCGACCAGACGCTTCATCACGAACGGCTTGAACAGCTCCAGCGCCATCAGCTTGGGCAGACCGCACTGGTGCAGCTTCAGCTGCGGACCGACGACGATGACCGAACGGCCCGAGTAGTCGACGCGCTTACCGAGCAGGTTCTGCCGGAAACGACCCTGCTTACCCTTGAGCAGATCGCTCAGCGACTTCAGCGGGCGGTTACCCGGTCCGGTGACCGGGCGGCCGCGGCGGCCGTTGTCGAACAGTGCGTCCACGGACTCCTGCAGCATCCGCTTCTCGTTGTTGACGATGATCTCGGGCGCACCCAGATCGATCAGTCGCTTGAGGCGGTTGTTGCGGTTGATCACGCGGCGGTACAGGTCGTTCAGGTCGGAGGTGGCGAAGCGGCCACCGTCGAGCTGAACCATCGGGCGCAGCTCCGGCGGGATCACCGGAACGGCGTCGAGCACCATGCCCATGGGCGAGTTGCCGTTGGCCTGGAAGGCCGCGACGACCTTGAGCCGCTTGAGCGCGCGCAGCTTCTTCTGGCCCTTGCCGGAGCGAATGGTCTCGCGCAGCGATTCGGCCTCGGCGTCGATGTCGAAGTTCTCCATCAGCTTCTGGATGGACTCCGCACCCATGGCGCCGGTGAAGTACTCGCCGTAGCGGTCGATCAGCTCGCGGTAGAGGACCTCGTCCACGATGAGCTGCTTGACCGACAGCTTGGTGAAGGTGGTCCAGATCTCCTCGAGCCGGTCCAGCTCGCGCTGGGCCCGATCGCGGAGCTGACGCATCTCGCGCTCGCCGCCGTCCTTGACCTTGCGGCGCACATCGGACTTGGCACCCTCGGCCTCGAGCTCGGCCAGGTCGGCCTCGAGCTTCTGGGCGCGGGCCTCCAGGTCGGCGTCGCGCTGATCGGCGACGGCCTTCTTCTCGACCTCCATCTCGGCCTCGAGCGTGGAGAGCTCGTTGTGACGCAGCTCCTCGTCGACACCGACGATGACGTAGGCGGCGAAGTAGATGATCTTTTCCAGATCCTTCGGCGCCAGGTCGAGCAGGTACCCGAGGCGCGAAGGCACGCCCTTGAAGTACCAGATGTGGGTAACCGGAGCGGCCAGCTCGATGTGGCCCATCCGCTCACGGCGCACCTTGGCGCGAGTCACCTCGACGCCACAGCGCTCACAGATGATGCCCTTGAAGCGGACGCGCTTGTACTTACCGCAGTAGCACTCCCAGTCCCGGGTGGGACCGAAGATCTTCTCGCAGAACAAGCCGTCCTTCTCCGGCTTGAGCGTGCGGTAGTTGATGGTCTCCGGCTTCTTCACCTCGCCGTAGGACCACTGGCGGATGTCTTCGGCGGTGGCCAGACCGATCCGGAGTTCATCGAAGAAGTTGACGTCTAGCACGTAACTTCCTTTCCCCTATTCGGGTCGAATTCGAGCAAAAGTTCACTAGTTGGTGGAACGCGGAGCCGAATGCCGTTCGGATCCTTTCGAGCGACCTGCAAGCAATCGCTACGGGGAAACGACATTCGGCCTACCGCCTAGTTCGCCAGATCGTCGACGGTGGCGGCTTCGTTCCTGGACAGGTTGATGCCCAGGTTCGCGGCCGCGCGCTCCAGATCCTCGTCGTCGCCGTCGCGCATCTCGATCGCGGCGCCGTCGGAAGACAGCACCTCGACGTTGAGGCACAACGACTGGAGTTCCTTGAGGAGCACCTTGAACGATTCCGGGATGCCCGGCTCCGGAATGTTCTCGCCCTTGACGATCGCCTCGTAGACCTTCACGCGGCCGACCACGTCGTCGGACTTGATGGTGAGCAGTTCCTGCAGCGTGTAGGCAGCACCGTAGGCCTGCATGGCCCAGCACTCCATTTCACCGAAGCGCTGACCACCGAACTGCGCCTTACCACCCAGCGGCTGCTGGGTGATCATCGAGTACGGACCGGTCGAACGGGCGTGGATCTTGTCGTCGACCAAGTGGTGCAGCTTCAAGATGTACATGTAGCCGACCGCGACCGGGTACGGGAAGGGCTCACCGGAACGGCCGTCGAACAGCGTCGACTTGCCGTTGTCGTCGACCATGCGCTCACCATCGCGGTTCGGCAGGGTCGAGGACAGCAGACCGGTCAGTTCCTCTTCGCGGGCGCCGTCGAACACCGGGGTGGCGATGTTGGAATCGGCCGGGGCCGCCAGCATCTCCTCCGGCAGGGCCCTGGCCCAGTCCGGGCGGGAGCCGTCCGAACCTGCGCCGACATCCCAGCCAGCCTTGCCGATCCACCCGAGGTGGGTCTCCAAGATCTGACCGATGTTCATACGACGCGGCACACCGTGGGTGTTCAGGATGATGTCCACCGGGGTGCCGTCGGGCATGAACGGCATGTCCTCGGTCGGGAGGATCTTGCCGATAACACCCTTGTTGCCGTGGCGACCGGCGAGCTTGTCGCCGTCCTGGATCTTGCGCTTCTGCGCCACGTACACCCGGACCAGCTCGTTGACGCCCGGAGGCAGATCGTCGTCGTCCTCGCGCGAGAACACGCGGATACCGATGACCTTGCCGGACTCACCGTGCGGCACCTTCAGCGAGGTGTCACGGACCTCGCGCGCCTTCTCACCGAAGATCGCGCGCAGCAGCCGCTCCTCCGGGGTCAGCTCGGTCTCACCCTTCGGGGTGACCTTGCCGACCAGGATGTCGCCGTCGCGGACCTCGGCGCCGATGCGCACGATGCCGCGCTCGTCCAGGTCCGCCAGGACCTCATCG
The DNA here is from genome assembly GCF_048910785.1 of Nocardia nepalensis. Taxonomy (NCBI): domain Bacteria; kingdom Bacillati; phylum Actinomycetota; class Actinomycetes; order Mycobacteriales; family Nocardiaceae; genus Nocardia; species Nocardia nepalensis. Next base: position 1,295,207 of record NZ_JBKBET010000020.1, read on the forward strand.
GAGACGTTCGGGATGTCCCGGGTGATCTCCTCGGCGCCGAGCTTGGTGTCGCGGGCGTCGATCTCGTGCTCTTCGATGTGGATCGAGGTGAGCACATCCTCTTCCACGAGGCGCTGCGACAGGATGATCGCGTCCTCGTAGTTGTGGCCTTCCCACGGCATGATCGCCACGAGCAGGTTCTTGCCGAGAGCCATCTCACCGTTCTCGGTGCACGGACCGTCGGCCAGCACCTGACCGGTCTCGACCCGCTGACCCTCGTCCACGATCGGCCGCTGGTTGGCGCAAGTGCCCTGGTTCGAGCGTGCGAACTTGCGCATCCGGTAGCTCTTGCGGGTGCCGTCGTCGGCCATCACGGTGACGTAATCGGCCGAAACCTCTTCCACCACGCCGGACTTCTCGTTCACCACGACGTCACCGGCGTCGACCGCGGCGCGCAGCTCCATACCGGTGCCCACGATCGGAGCCTCGGAACGGATCAGCGGCACGGCCTGGCGCTGCATGTTCGCACCCATGAGGGCACGGTTGGCGTCGTCGTGCTCGAGGAACGGGATCATCGCGGTCGCGACCGAAACCATCTGGCGCGGCGAGACGTCCATGTAGTCGACCTCGGAGGCGGGGACGAGTTCGTTCTCGTCATTGCCCCGGCGGCAGAGCACGCGCTCCTCGAGGAAGCGGCCATCGGCGTCGACCGGCGAGTTGGCCTGCGCACGTACGTGGCGGTCCTCCTCGTCGGCGGTGAGGTACTTGACCTCATCGGTGACCACGCCGTCGACCACCTTGCGGTACGGCGTCTCGATGAAGCCGAACGGGTTGACCCGCGCGTACACCGACAGCGAACCGATCAGGCCGATGTTCGGGCCTTCCGGGGTCTCGATCGGGCACATGCGGCCGTAGTGCGAGGTATGCACGTCGCGGACTTCCAGACCGGCACGCTCACGGGACAGACCACCCGGGCCCAGCGCCGAGAGACGACGCTTGTGGGTCAGACCCGAGAGCGGGTTGTTCTGGTCCATGAACTGCGACAGCTGGGAGGTTCCGAAGAACTCCTTGATCGCGGCCACGACGGGACGGATGTTGATCAGGGTCTGCGGCGTGATCGCCTCGACGTCCTGGGTGGTCATCCGCTCGCGGACCACGCGCTCCATGCGGGAGAGGCCGACCCGGATCTGGTTCTGGATCAGCTCGCCGACGGTGCGCAGGCGACGGTTACCGAAGTGGTCGATGTCGTCGACCTCGACCGGCACCTCTTCGCCGCCGGGCGCGGTCATCGCACGATCACCGGCGTGCAGACGCACCAGGTACTCGATCGTGGCGACGATGTCTTCCTTGGTGAGCACCGACGCGGTGATCGGCTCGCCGAGGTGGATGCCCAGCTTCTTGTTGATCTTGTAGCGACCGACGCGCGCCAAGTCGTAACGCTTCTCCTTGAAGAACAAGTTCTCCAGCAGAGTCTGCGCGGACTCCTTGGTCGGCGGCTCGCCCGGACGCAGCTTGCGGTAGATATCCAACAGCGCCTCATCCTGACCGGCGGTGTTGTCCTTCTCCAGCGTCGACATCATGATCTCGGAGAAGCCGAAACGCTCGACGATCTCCTCGGTCGTCCAACCCAACGCCTTCAACAACACCGTGACCGGCTGACGACGCTTACGGTCGATACGCACACCCACGGTGTCGCGCTTGTCGACATCGAACTCCAGCCACGCACCACGCGACGGAATCACCCGCACACTGTGCAGATCCTTCTCGGTGCCCTTGTCGACGGTGTGATCGAAGTACACACCCGGCGAACGCACCAGCTGCGAAACCACGACGCGCTCGGTGCCGTTGATGATGAACGTGCCCTTATCGGTCATCATCGGGAAATCACCCATGAAGACCGTCTGACTCTTGATCTCACCGGTGTTGTTGTTGATGAACTCAGCGGTCACGAACAACGGCGCCGCGTAGGTCATGTCCTTGTCTTTGCACTCGTCGATGGAGGCCTTGACCTCCTCGAAACGAGGATCCGAGAAAGACAGGGACAT
>NZ_JBKBET010000021.1:0-409192 GCF_048910785.1 Nocardia nepalensis
TGTCGCTTCCGCCTGAAGACTGACCCTCTGATTCCGGGTGAATGCTGACCCACCCTGTGAACGATCATGAGGTGCTGAACGTGGAGGACTGGGCGGAGATCCGACGGTTGCATCGCGCTGAGGGGATGGCGATTCGCGCGATCGCTCGTCGGATGAAGGTTTCGAAGAACACGGTGAAGAAGGCGCTCGGTTCCCATGAGCCGCCGCGGTATCAGCGCAAGCCGAAGGGGTCGGCGGTCGATGAGTTCGAGCCGCAGATTCGGGCGGTGCTCGCCGAGTTCCCGGATATGCCGACGACGGTGATCATGGAACGTGTTGGCTGGCAACGCGGCAAGACGGTGTTCTTCGAGCGAGTGCAGCAGCTGCGGCCGTTGTTCAAGCCGGTGGACCCGGCCTCGCGCACTGAGTATCAGCCCGGCGAGCTTGCTCAGTGCGATTTGTGGTTTCCGCCGGTCGATGTTCCGTTGGGGTTCGGCCATGTCGGTCGTCCGCCGGTGTTGGTGATGGTCAGCGGCTATTCGCGGGTCATGGCGGCGACGATGATCCCGACCCGGCAAAGCCCTGATCTGCTGGCCGGGCATTGGGCGTTGATCTCGGATTGGGGGCGTGTTCCGCGAGCTCTGGTCTGGGACAACGAGTCCGCGGTCGGGCAATGGCGCGGCGGCAAACCGCAGCTGACCGAGACGATGAACGCGTTCCGGGGAACGTTGGGCATCAAGGTGATTCAGTGCCGGCCAGGCGATCCGGAGGCCAAGGGGCTGGTCGAGCGAGCGAACGGATATCTGGAGACCTCGTTCCTGCCCGGCCGTGTGTTCACCAGCCCGGCTGATTTCAACACCCAGCTGGGTGAATGGTTGGTCAAGGCCAACCACCGTCACCATCGGCGGTTGGAGTGTCGCCCGGTTGATCGCTGGGATGCCGACCGGCGCTCGATGCTCGAGCTGCCGCCGGTGGATCCGGTGGTCGGATGGAGGCTCACGACCAGGCTGCCTCGCGATCATTACGTCCGGTTGGACTCCAACGACTACTCCGTTCATCCGGTCGCGATCGGCCGGCGAGTGGAAGTCCGCGCCGACCTGACCGAGGTGGTGATCACCCTGGCCGGCGCCGAACTTGCTCGCCATCAACGGTGTTGGGCCGATCACCAATCCATCACCGATCCCGATCATGCGGCCGCAGCCGCAGATCTGCGCCGATCCCGGCGCCTGGTCGCGGTTCCCGCGATCGACACCGATGTCGAGCATCGAAACCTGTCCGACTATGACCGCATGTTCGACCTCGACGAGGCGAGCAGCAGCGAGGAAATCGCCTGATGGCCACCAAGACCGCCAATGGTTCACGCAACGTAACCTCCGAAATCGCTTATCTCGCAAGAGCACTCAAGGCACCGACACTCGGCAGCGCGGTTGAGCGACTGGCCGAACGCGCCCGCTCGGAAAACTGGAGCCACGAAGAGTTCCTGGCCGCCTGCCTGCAACGAGAAGTTTCCGCCCGCGAATCCCACGGCGGTGAAGGACGCATCCGCAGTGCTCGATTTCCGTCGCGAAAATCGTTGGAGGAGTTCGATTTCGACCATCAGCGTTCGCTCAAACGCGACACCATCACCCACCTCGGGACCTTGGATTTCATTACCGCCAAGGAGAATGTCGTCTTCCTCGGTCCACCTGGCACCGGCAAAACGCATCTGTCGATCGGGCTCGGGATCCGCGCCTGCCAAGCAGGTCACCGCGTCGCGTTCGCCACCGCTGCCGAGTGGGTCTCCCGGCTGGCCGAGTCTCATCACGCCGGAAAACTGCAGGCAGAGCTGATCAAGCTCGGCCGGATTCCGCTGATCATCGTTGACGAAGTGGGCTATATCCCGTTCGAATCCGAGGCCGCGAACCTGTTCTTCCAGCTCGTCTCGTCCCGTTACGAACGAGCTTCGCTGATCGTCACCAGCAACAAACCCTTCGGCCGCTGGGGCGAGGTCTTCGGCGACGACGTCGTCGCCGCCGCAATGATCGACCGCCTCGTCCACCACGCCGAAGTCATCTCAATGAAGGGAGACAGCTACCGACTCAAAGACCGAGACCTCGGCCGCGTCCCAGCGGCCAAGACCAACGACTAACCAAACCAGCAGGGGTGGGTCCGGATTCAACCGGAACGACCGGGTCACGATTCAACCGGAGTTGACAGTCGTCGAGCAACTGCGGCAGTGAGGCGTACTCCAGCCATCGCGTTGTCAGGGAGTCGTCAGTGTCATAGCCGCGCATCCGCGCTCGAACGCGCTGTTGCAGGCTCGTATGGTCACTGGACCACAGCTGGTCGCGTTCGCTGCTGGTGATCTCGAGGGCGTGAGCAAGGGCACCTATGTGGTTGCGCAGCACGGTCATTCGCGCGTCGAAGAACGACTGTTGGTCGGGGTCGGCGGCACCGTGGGTGTAGGCGGCTCGGACCGCAGCCATATCCTCGAGCTGGCCCATCTGCCACGCCAACCGAGCGAGCAGGTGCGCGCGGTCGGGCGCGGTGGCTTCGGGGATCACCTGGTTGCTGCGCCATCGCAGCCCGTTGGCGCCGCGGGCCTGGACGTGATCGATCGCGTGTGGGGGTATCCCGATCGCCGAGGCCTGTTCACGCATCAACTGCCGCGACCGAGTCAGATGCCACAACTGCTTGCGCCACGCCGCCGCGATGGCCGGATCCAACCGGTTCGCGCCGTGGCGGGTGCGGTCCTCGGCGTTCTTGATCTCCACGGTGTAGTTCTGGATCGCTTGCAGCATCCGCACCCGAACCGCTGGGATCGCCAGGCTCGCAACCGAACTCGACCACGGTCGGTCACTCACAACGACCACCCACTCAGGTCGATGCCGTGCTCACCCGTCACCGACGCCGGCTCCGGCGGCGCATCGCTCGCCTCGCCCGGCTCCTCAGTGAGCGTGTCGGTGCCCAGGCCCGCGTTCTCGATCGCCGCCTCGATCACGGTGCCATCGCCTGCCTGCGTGACGGCCGCATCAGCGGCCCGGCTAGGGCCTGCGGTGGTCGTGGTGTCGAGTGTGGTCTCGGCGAGCGCGATCAGCTCTTGCGGGCCCGGTGGCAGCTGCCCTGCCGCTGCGGTGTCGGTGCTGGTGATACCCGCTGCCTGCAGGACATCGATCGGCAGGGATTCGGCGATCAGATTCGACAGGCTCGCCCGGCTGCGCCATTGCTCGGTCAATGCCTCGTCATCGAGGACGTGGGCTCGTGCGGTGGCCGCACCGATACGGGCAGCGTCAGGCCACAAGTGTTCGCGTTCGGCCGCGGTGAGCTCCAGGGCGTGCGCGAGCGCGCCGATGTGCTCGTGGAGGGCCTTCATGCTCAGTTGGAACCACGTCTGTGGTTCCCCGGTGGGGTCGCTGTATCGGTGGGTGTAGGCGGCGTGGACTGCGGCCATCTCCTCGAGACGGCCGACCTGGATTGATAGTCCGGCCAGCAGTTGCGCGCGGTCGACGACCTCGGCGGTGGGCATCGTCTGATCGGGGTGCCACCGGAGACCGTTGGTGCCGCGCTCGCGAACGTGCTCGATCAGCTGCGGCGGCACCCCGACCGCAGAGGCTTCACCAGCCACGATCTCGCGGGCCTCGGTGAGATGCGCCAGCTGGTGCTGCCATCCCTGCGCCAGGCCCAGATCCAGACGGTCCCAACCGAATCGGCCGCGATCAGCGGTGTTGCGGATATCGACACTCAGGTTCTGGATCGCGCTCAGCAACCCTTGCTGGACGACGGGAAGCGCCCGGGCTGGTTCTGCCATCACGACCACCCACCCCGATCTGCGAGATAGCGGCAACTCCTCGACCATGCGGCGCTCATCGCTCGAGCCCCACGTCCACACCGAGCACCAACCCTGTCGGCTCTGGTCCCAGGTCGGCGTCGATCCCGATACCGACTTCGCCGGTCAGTCCGGCGTCCCCGATCGCGGTGCCGATGCCGATCCCGACATCGAGACCAGCCCCGTCGTCGGGGTCGACCACACCGCCGAGGAAGTGTTCGGCGTAGACACCGGCGGTCAGTTCCTCGGTCAGCCCGGCGACCGCATCCAGCATCGGCTCCGCATACCGGGTGCGGGTCTCGACCTGGATCTCATCGATGTCCACGGTCTCGACGTCGATGTAGGCCACGGCATCATCGATGCTGGTGTCGTAGGGAACCAACGTCGCCCCCGGCTGCCCGGTGTGCGGGTCGACGTCAACGATTTCGGCTTCAACGTCGGTGTAGACCTGCGGATCCAGGCCGGTGTCGTCGGTGAACCGCTCGGCATACGCGGCAGCGTGCGCGCTGTGCTCCTCGGACAGATCCGCGGTGTGATGGGTGGCGGCGAACCCGGCCGCGGCGTGCATCGCTGCGGCGACGTCGTCGCCGCTCGTGGTGGACAATGTCTCGCTGAAACCAGCAGCGCGGCGGCGGATGTCGATCAGCAGCCTCTTGTACTTCACGTCCAGGTCGTACAAGTCCTTCGCGTATTTCGACCGGTCCCGGTACCCGTCTATTTGCAGCTGGTGGATCTCGCCTTTGCGTGTCTGCTCGGCCGCGCTCTCGCTGTCGCGGCGTGCCAGGTCGGCGTCGCCACGCCGGATGTGCTCACTCTTGACCTCGATTTCGGCCTCGTTCAAGGCTTCGCCCCATCGCGCACGGTCGTCGTAGCCGTCCAGTTGACGCTGGTGCACGGCTTGTTTGCGGGTCTGATCGTTGAGCTTGGCTTGTTCGTCGAGTTCGAACAGCCGCTGTCCTTGTGTGTGGCGGTCGGCGTAGCCCTGTATTTTCGCCCAGTGCAGTTGCCGGTCGCGCAACTCACGCGCGCCGGCGTCCTCCATTCGCTGCAGATGCTCGTCCACCGAGCGGGACTCGGCGCCGCGGCGTTGCATGGCGTTGCCGACCATCGCGCCGGTCTGGAACGCCTGGATGAACCCCTGCCGAACCGCTTGACCGCCCTCTTCGACGGGATCCCCACTCATCCGATCACCTCCACGGCCGAGACCAGCCACGGACTCGACAGGCCCGAGCGGGTGGCGTGCGCGTAGACCGCGAACCCCATCGCGGGGCTGGCGTCACTGGCGTGCAGATCGACCGCGAGGACGCGACTCATCGAGGTCGCGGTGTCGGGCGGATGGTCATCACGGGTGGTTCGCGCGGTGGCCGTCACGGTCACTAGCTGGGTGCGCCATTGCTGCCAGCGCGCCGCCGTGATCGGCGTGAGCACCGTCGCCGCCGATTCGGCGACGGCGGCGAACTCCGGTTCCAGCAACGGTTTCGCGCTGTGGAACGCGACGCGTTGATCGACCTGGATCTCGGGCCGATAGGTGAAAACCGCCGAGATGGTGGCGCTCAGCACAGCCGCGCCCGAGCACGGATCGACCGTGGTGTAGGGCGCGGCGAATGTGGTTGCGGTGCACGCTGTCTCGGTGTCGATGGCTGGTTCGTGGGCGCATCCGGCACCCAGCAGGGTGCTCGTTGCCGCTGCCACGACCAGCGCGCAGAGTCGCATGGCGCTCATGTCGGGATCCGGTGCTGGATCAGGGTGCCCAGATCGATGTGACGCCAGTCCACGGGGCTGGTGCCGGTGGACTGTTCATGGGCGGGGTTGTGGTCCGGGTCGGTGATCAGGTCCAGCACGAGTCCGGCGGTGAACGCCGCCTGCCGCAGGTTCTCGAAGAGATCGATACGGCTGCGCGCCAGGATCAGGTGCAGTGTCGCGACCGGGGCGCCCCAGTCGTGGCGGGCTTGCCAAATCGCCTGGCGCGCAGCGGATTCGATCGCGTCTGCTTCGGATTCGATCACCGTGGGTGGTGTGAGGGCGTCGAAGCGTTGCCGCCAGATCACTCCCCCGTCGGCGCGACACAGCGTGAACTGCTCGCTCGTCGCGGCCGACCACAACAACAGGTGTGGTCCGCGTGTCCCGCGTTCGGCCAATCTGGTGTGGGCTTCCTCTCGTGCCGGTTCGTTCTCGCGCAACCGCGTGTAATCGATCCCCGCTTTGGTTCGCAGCGCGGCAGTGAATTCAGCGAACAGTTCCGGACTGTTGAATCGGTGTTCGACTGCGGCACGGTCGAGCTGTCGGTAACTGGTGTAACCGCGCAGCTCACGCGCCAAGACCCGTACCACCGACCGCGGGATCAGGGTGAGTGTGTGTGCGTCGGTGGGGGTCACAGTCGGTGTGACTGTCATTGGTGACTGCCTTTCTCGTTGGCTCAAGGTGTCCGGTTCGATTGCGGCGCAGGGGTATCCACCCCCGGCGGTCATGGGTCCGGGTCCGCAATGGGCGACGCCTGCGTCGCTGTGTCGTGTGCGGTGTCCCAGGAGAGGTCCTCGCCCTGCCAGGTACAGTTCGAGGTGCCCAGGAGCGCGGCATCAATGGCTTCACTGATCCCGGTGTCGCGGTCTCGCCCCGGACCGGAGGCGCTGCCCGTGGCATCGGTCGCGGCGCCATTGCGCCAGGCTTTTTCGGCGGCAACGATCAGCTGACGGGGGCTCGGTGGCAGTTGGTGTGTGGCGGCGTCGCCGAAGCTGATCCCCGCCATATCCAGCGCTTCAACACGCACGTGGGCGTCGCTCAACGCGGCTGTCTTCGTGTGCGTTCTCCACCGTTTGAGCAGTTGCGATGCCCCCAGTTCGCGGGTTGACCCCAGCACCGATCCCCATGCATCAGTGTCGGTGAACCACCATCCCGTGACCTCGGTCTCAGTCACATCAAGGGCAATAGCGACCATCGCGACCCTGGTCCACTGCAACCGCAGGTGCTCGCGGAATCGGTCCGCCAGGTCGTCGGGGACAGCACCGAAACGATCCACGCACACCATGTGAGTGGCGATCATGTCGTAGAGCACCTCGACCTGCTCACGCAGGCCCGCCAACAACTGCTCGCGATCCACCGCCGCGGCCGAAGGCAACGACTCACCGCCGCTCCAACGTGTTCCCGTATTCCCGGCGTTCTTGGCGAGCGTGATCCAGGTATCGGGCACCCCGAGCGCGTGAGCTTGTTCCTCGACCAGCTGTGATGCCACCGACAGCCCACGTAAGTTGTTGCGCCACATCCGCAGCTCACCACCGCTGGGCCCCTCCGCGAGCTGAGCCAGATCGGCGGTGACGTTCTGGATTATTTTCAGCATCCCCAGCTGCACCGCGTCAGTCGCGCCGCCATCCGATACTGGGCCAGTCATAGTCGCGGACCCGAATTGGCTGGCAGACGCCATGTTCCAGAGGCGCTATCGGCGATCTGGCTGTGCCGCGATCTCTGGCGCGGATGCGCGTCGACGTCGTACCGGGCTTGTTCGATAGATCCCTGGGCGACTGTAGCTTTCGCGTCCCACCCCGCCGATCGATCGGCCAGTTCGCCGCATCCGGCGGATTGTCGGGCCCGCCCCTTGGGCGGGTTCACAGATCCACTCCCGCATCGGGCGCCTGGATGGATGGTTGCGCGGATTCTGTTGGGGCAGTGCCGATGTCAGATTCTGGTTCCACGTCCGGATCGGTGATCAGCGCGGCGTCGACGATGTCTGCGATCGATGTTGCGGTGCGGGTTTCGGTATCCTGCGCCGCTGCGAGCACTTCGTTCACCGTCTCGCGGACCTCAGACCCCGGCGGCGCAATATGGCCCGTCACGTCTTCTTCCATCGTCACCGCGACCGGGCCGTACCACCCGCTCGGGTGGTCATAGCCCAACCGCGCGAGCACCTGGTCGGCCAGCGGGTTCGGATGCAGGTCTGAGCTGGTGAAGTCGTCGGCGAACCAGGCCCGCACCCGCCCCATGCCCTGAGTGGCCAGGTCGGGCACATGCGCGCCAATAGCCGCCCGCAACCCCTGATCGCGCTCACGCGAGCCGTAGATGGCCGCGCCGCCCGGCTGTAGCACCACGAAATCGGCATGCCAGCTCATCGACACACCTTCTCCACGCTGAAGGGATTGCTCTTCGAGACCCGCGGCGCTGTCACCGGCGGGCGGTTGTGGTGTTGTCATCCGACTACTCCCGTCTCTTCCTTCGTTGTCAGGCAGAGCTGCTGCGCGGCATGGCCGCTGGTCTTTGTCGTCATCCATGGCGTTGTCCCGCGTCGTTGTTCACCGAGAACTCGTCGGCAGTGGTGGTGGTTGTAGGTTCTCGTTTTTGTTTGCGGCTCGGCCCTGGTGAACTGGGCGGAGCATGGTGCTTCTCAACGTTTTTGCCTCGCTGAATTCGCACGGAATTTGCGTCTTCCTTCGTGGTGGTCGACTTTCGCGCGCTCGACAAGATGGCGCTGGGTCGTTAATTGTCGAGGCAGTCTTGGGTTTGGTCCGCAGTGGAAGGATGGGGCGGTGGGCGTAGCCATGCGGGGATATGTGGGCGGGTCGGATCTGCGGGCGATGCAGGAGCTGACACAGCGGACGTGGACACCTGCCAGTGCTCAACACATCGGAGATCTGGCTTGGGGCCGATTCATGTGCACCGCTGACCGTGCAGACTGGCCGATCGTGCTGTGGGAGGACGGCACCCGAGTTGTGGCGTGGGGCTGGGCCGAGTTCCCGGACGATCTGAGGCTGCAAGTCGATCCGGCGTACCCCGAACTGGTCGACGAGGTCCTCACGTGGTTCGACGCGGTAGCCGACGGATCTCCACGTGAGCTCAAGGTCCTGGACAACCAGGTGGACCTGCATCAAGCGCTGGTGAGCCACGGGTACCGACTCCGGAATGACCCAGCCTTTTTCACCTACCACGCCCGGTCTCTGCTGGACCTTCCCCCGCCGGAACTGCCGAGGGGTTTCGTTGCACGTGCTGTGCGGGGACTGGAGGATCTCGGCAATCGCGTTGCCGTACATCGGAATGCGTGGGACTCCACCCGCGTGACCGAGCAGTCCTATCGCAATCTGATGAACGCGTGGCCCTACCGGTCTGAACTGGACTGGGTCATCGAGGCACCGAATGGTGAGTTCGTCGCCAACTGCCACATCTGGTACGACGATGGCAACCGGGTAGGTCTGATCGAACCCGTTGGTACGGCACCGATGTTCCGCCGCCAGGGTCTTTCTCGCGCAGTATGCCTGGCCGCACTGGAGGCTCTGCGTGAGGCCGGTGCCGTCATGGCTGTGGTCTCGCCGAGAGGTGATGAGGCGTATCCGATTCCGCAGAAACTCTACCGCAGCATGGGATTTCAACCGTATGCTCGCACCCGCACTTATGCGAAGACCGAACCCGTGCGGAGGGTAGATTCTCCGTAGGATTTTCACCGATCTTGCGTAAACGCAAGATCGACGCAAGATGACTGATAAGACGCAATCAGTCATGAGAACCTACAGCGGGCGGAGCCTTGTAACGGCGCACGTCCATGCGTTCGCCGCCCCAGACAGCGAGTGGGGTGAGAGTGACGGATTGCCCGGTCTGCGGGCTGTGCAGCAGCAGATCTTGACCTTTTTCGTTGCGGCCCGCATAGATACCGACATGATGGGAATCCGTGGTGCCGGGTTCGGTGAAGAACACCAGATCTCCCGGTTCCTTTCTGTCGAACGGCACCGGCTGCGCCGAGGGATGATCCTGCTGGGCCTGGGTGTAGTGCGGTAGCCGGATCTGTCCGCCGGAGGCTTGATAGATCGCGTACAAGGTCAGCCCCGAGCAGTCGAATCCGCCACCAGTCGGCCCGTCCTGATCGCCGCCACCCCACACATACGGAGTACCGATCCAGCGCATCGCCGCAGCGATGACGGCTTGCCCGAAAGGCCCTGCCGAACTCAGCGGTGCACCCGAACCGCCCGCGCCGCACCCCATCGGCAGCTGCCCTGCCTGCGGGGCGGGCATCGAGTCCGGGTCGATGTCGGCGAACATCGCATACAGCTGGCGGGCGAGGTCGAGTTGCCCGGCGTAGGCAGCCGGCGCGGATTGCTCGATCGCTTGGGCCAGCTGTTGCGGGCTCATCTGGGCGGCGCCAGCGACTTTCGTGGATTGGTCGTAGAACCAGTTGATCTGGTAGGTCGGGTTCATCAGTTGCGCGATACCGACTGATCCCCAGATGCTGACGCGCATCTGGTGCGGGCCGACCGAGTCGTGATCGTGGCCGACGCCGTCGTTGCTGTATCGAAGTGATTCCGGCACCGAGGAATTCGCCAGATTCCGGAACGTGCTTTCGGTCGCCGCGGCGGCCAACTCGGCGAGGATCACCGATTCGGGCATCTGCCGCTGTTTGCCGATCGCCACACCAGTGCGGGCCAGCTGCAACTGGGCCTCGTTCAGCCCGGCCACCCTCGCCCCCGTCGACCCACTCACCCCACCCGCGGTGTTGGGTGCCAGCGTCGCCGCACACGATGTGCCGGGGTCGGAGCCGACGAAGATCAGTAGCATCAAGATCAGGGCGACCGGTAGCGACAACACCGTCGCTACCAGGGTTTTCGAGGTATCCACGGTTCACCTATCCCGCCTCCTTTGTGATGGTTCCGAGGTCGTCGAAGCGACGGTTGGTGTTGTGCACTCCCTTTTCACGCTCGGTGGGGGTGAACACCATCCGGAACGGGATGCCCGGTTCTCCCGATTCACCGGTTTTCAGTAAGAAGCAGCCCGTGCCCGGTGGGGTTTCGCGGACAGTGCTGTCGAGGCCGTCGTCGCTGGGTGGCCGTGGTGCCGCCCAGGAGGTGACCAAGAGTTTCTCGGTTTCGGTGATGCCGACCGCGGACCGGATGCGGTTGATCTCCTCCGGCCCGACCGGGCCGATGATTTTCGCGCGTGCTCGTTCGAAGAAGCCGAGCGCTTTGGCCTGCGCGGCAACCGAATCGAAGGCGGTGAGGTCTTTGATGGTGTGGCTGCACAGGATCAATCCCGCACCCAATGGCCTGTTGAGCCGGGTCAGGGCGTCGACGCGGTCGACCATGAATTCCCCAACTCCGAGGACACGCCAGATTTCGTCCATGACGACCTCGTAGGTGCGTTTACGGGCCAACCCGGCATCAGCGAGGGCGTGAGCGGCGGCGACTGCGCCGAAACCTTGTGACCAGCACACCATCAGCACCGCGGCCAGTAGCTTGGTGTCGCCTTCGGGGATCCGGGAGACATCCACGCAGATCGCGGGGCTGTCGAGGTCCAAGGCTGTGCTGGTGTGGCCATCGAAAATCGATCCGACCGGGCCTTCGACCAGCGCCCGCAGCGAGCGGCGCAACGTTTTCGTGTTGGCCCGGTAGCTCGCGGCGTCGTCTTCCTCGGCGAAGTGCCGTAACTGCTCCCCGCCGCCGGAGATCACTTCCAGCAGGTTCGAAAGCAGCGGTGGGTGTTCGGGCGTGAATCCGCCAGTGTCGCTATAGAGTTCGCGTAATCCGGCCGCGATGAGGGTTTCCTCGTAGTCGGCGACACGCGCGCCGCGCACGAGTTCGATCAGCCCGGCGACGATGTTGACCTGACCGGCCTCTACCCGCGCGGCGACTTGACGACGCTGGTCCGGGTCGGGCAATAGGTCGATGACCGCGCCGAGTGCGCCGACGTCGAGGGGATTGAGGTGTCCATATCCGTAGCCGACGTCGATGACCTGCCCGCCCAGGCGTTCCACCAGGTCGCGGTAGTCGGGTTTGGTGTCACCCATACACAGCACGGTTTCTCCGGCGGCGACCGCGCCGGTCACCATTCGCCGGATCAACGACGATTTCCCGAAACCGTTGAGCGCCAGCACGAATGCGATCGGCGCGGTGATGTAGCCCTTCAGAAACCACGACATGACGTCGAAATGGACCGGCCCGCCGGTGATGTAGTGGCTGCCGACCGGTGTGCCGACCGTGGGGGCGCTGGCACCGATCGCGAATGGCCACAACCCGGCGACCTGCACGGTGGTCGAACGCCATTCCGGCATCGATGGCACCACCGAGGCGCGTCCACCGCCAACACCGACGTAACCGCGGTCGGTCAGCCGGGCCAACGATCGTTGGAAGCCACCATCACGGTCGAGGTCCTCGACACGGCGGCCCGCGTTGGCCCGGCGGTGATCATCGCTCGATATCGCCAACCGCGCACGTGCTCCGCGCCACCCCGCCTGCGCCGCAGCCGCTTCGACCTGGGCGCGCGCTTGCGGTGTCAGGACCTGGATTCCTGCCACCCTCATCGTCTTCGGAACCCGACGACGCTTCGCGGTGCTCTTGGCGTTCTCGACCGCGCTCATGCCACGCGCTTGGAGATCGAGGTGTGCTCGGGCAGGATCAGTCCGATCCCCAACGAGGCGGCGAACGTCGCGGCTTGGGAGCCGTAGCAGCGGCGCACCCCGAGCCGGGACGCATCCGACATGCCCTGGACCGAGGCCTCGATACCGGGCAGGTCCGCGTCGAGGTGGTCGCTGACCGTGATGAGCACGCCAAACCTCGTCAGGCCCGCACCGCGGGCTTGTTCTTGGCGCGCGGCGTTGGTGTTGCCGACCCGCAATGACGCCGACGCCGAAGCCATTCCGCGTTCGGTCTGCTCCGCGGCGAGCGCGTCACGGAAATCGGAGTCGACCAACTTGGTGGCCTCGGCGGCCGAGTGCAGCCTGTATACGATCGCGACGCGTTTACGCGGCACGTCCGCGCGAGGACGCAGCAGCTCTTCCAACCCGGACTCGAGGACCGCGCCGCGTGGGGCGACGTCCATTTCCCAGGTGACCGACCGGCCACCGTCGTGTAGGTAGTGGTCCCAGCGGTCGGTGTGTGCGACCGGGCCTGCGGTGTCCCACGATTGGGTGGTCGCGATCGCCGCGCCCGCGGATTCGACGTCGCGCTGCGCCGCCAGGTCGTAGCGGGTACGCACAAGGCCGATCACTTCCCACGCCTGCAACGGCGTCGCGGGCAACCCGGCGCGAGCCAGATGCGACAAGACCCCTTGTAGGCGTTGCCCGATCTCGCGGGCTTGTTCGGCGTCGTCACGACGAATGCGGCCCTTGCCGATCGCACGGTAGGTCAGCGCGATGCGTGCCTCGATCCGCACCCCCACACCGCCGATATCGGCGGCCTCCCGCATCACCGCTTTCGCGAACTCCGGTGCGTCCGAACGCACTAGCCGCGCAATCTCGCGGCGCTGCCGAAGGCGAGTCTCGATCACGTTCTCCAGGACCGCGGTCACGGCGACTACTTCCCCGCCCCGGCTCTGTGTGGCCAGGAACTGCCCGTAGCCCTCGACCCAGGTATCGATTTGGGCTTGGTCGACCAGTTCTTTTCCTCGTGGGATCACCCGCAGGACGACGGTGTAGTGGTCGGTGCGGCGGATGTGGATCATCGCGAACCGTTTCCCACCGGAGGTCTCGTACTCGCTCAATCGCGAATCTGCCAGCAGCCCAGGCAATCTCGCTGTACCCGGGATCCTCGAGAACCGCCCGGCCCGATACACCAGCTCGCCGCGGGCACGTGCCATCGCGAACTGGGTCCGCAGCACCATCAGTTCCCACCCGGTGCGTCCGTTGCGGGTCACCACCAGCGGGACGAACACCACGGCTGAACCGGCGATCAACAGCCCCGCCGAGGCCAGTGAGCGGGTGAGCATGAACCCCACCATCACGGTGATCACCAGGGCGAGCCCGAACATCGAAACACCCCAGGTGAGCCCAAAGAATCCAGCGCTTCGGGGGCGTTCCCACCGCCCGTACATCCGCGTCGTCACCGCCGCACCTCCCCCGGCACCGGCGCATCCGGATCGACCCCGCCGCCGCTGGCGTCGCTCACCGCGGAATCGACCGCCGAAATCCCCTGCTGCGCTGCCTGTTTCACGGCCTGCGCCGCCAAGATCGCCGCACCAGCCGGACCCGCGGCCGCCGCCGCACCGCCACCACCTGCACCTGCCGCGCCGCCGCCGGCTTGCTGCGCTCCGGCCACCTTCGCACCCGATGATTTCGTGGGCGCGCTCGCACCACCGGCACTGGCACGCGAACCCGTCCCCGGCGAGGCTCCGCCCCCGCCCGAGCTTCCGCCCCCGCCAACACCACCTGCTCCGCCACCGGGCATGGGGCGTCCGCCGCCACCACCACCGGGTGGCGATGGCTGCGCTCCGCCACCCGGCGCGGAATCGTTCTCACTGACCTTGCGGGCTCCGCCCCGACTACCACCGCTCGAGGCCATCGCCGCGCCGAGCCCGGCACCAGCCAACGCCGCCGCGGCACCTCCACCGCCACCCAGCGTCGCCACCGCTGGCGCGATCAACCGCATCAGCGCGGGCAGCACGATCGGCACCATCAACAGCAGAAGCAACCCCAACAGGACAAGTTGCGAATCCTGTTGTTGCCCAACGCTTTTTGTTCCGGCTGCGGTGAACGCGATCGCGTATACTAGTGCGCCGACCGGTTTCCACAACACGAACGCCAGCGCCCAGGTGAGCATCTTCTTGTATGCCTGCGAACCCGGCCCGGTACCTGCGGCAGCGGCCGCGATGGGGATCGCCGCGACAACCAGGATCAGCAACGCCTGCCGCACGACGAGCATGACCAGTTGCGCGAGCATGCTGATGATCCCGAAGATGCCGAGGATCAGCAGTAGACCCGAGCCCAGAAACGAATTGTGTCGCAGGTCGAACCCCGCCAACCGGGACACCACACCCGCCGCGTCGGCACCAGCAGCGTCGTTGACCACCCAGGTCGAGAACCTGTCGCCCGCACGAGTCCCGGTGGTGATGACGACGGCGAACATCATGCTCGCGAAGACTGCTTTGCCGAAGACCATGAACGATTCCTGCGCTTCGCCTGCGACGCCGCCGCGTTTGGCCAATGCCAGCCGGGCAGCCGCGAACATGATCCCGGCGGTCATCAACAGCACTTGCAGGCCGCTGGTGTAGTCGCGGATCGACCCGAGTAGCGGCCCCGGCTCACCAGTACTCGTCGCCAGTTGGGGTGAGGGCAGATCGAGCCACCACGTCATCGCCATCCGCAATCCGGCGCCGAAGCTTTCTATCAATTTGTCGACGATGTCATCGAAGACTGATTTCGCCGTGTCGCTGGCCGCCTGTGCCCCGAGCTGACATGCCTCTTTAGGGCCACCGGGGATATCGCACAGCCCCGGTAGCTGCGGCTGAGCACGCCAGACGTTTCCGCTGTTCAATGAAGCGCCCATATAGGTCGTCGCGGCGGTCATCGCATCGCCTTCCAGAACCCGAAATCGGCGAGCGATGCGGTGGGAACACCTGGTGCCCACAGTGTTTCGATGTCATCGGGTACGCGGACACGCCAGTCGCCGTCGGTCCATGTCATCGGCCAAGTCGAGTACGCCGACCCTCCAATGGCTTTGACCGCAACCTGAACGACTGCAAAGTCCGGCCGATATCCCGACAGGATCCGGAAACCCTCCGGGACAACGACGTAGCCAGCCACGTCAGGCGTGTTTGTGCGGGACCGCGCGAACCGGTCGATCAATGCTCGGCCGCCACCGAAAAAGCGCTCGGTGACCACCTGCTGCCACACGCCGTCGGGGGCGGCCAGTGCTCGGGCGAGTGCGTCGTATGCGGCAAGTCCGGCGCCTTGGGGTGTGTTGGCGAATCCGAAGGCCACACCGGCGGTGATTCCGGTCGGGCCGTCGCTGCCGGAGAACGGCAGTGCTGCACCGCCCCATCCGCGTTGCCACTGCATCCGTGCTGGCGGTGCGGTCAGATAGTCGAGGCGACCAGGGTCTGGTCGTGTCGTCGGGTCTTGTTCCAGTGCAATGCCTTCGTCACGGTCGGGTACCTCGAGGCGGTTGCCGAACATGTCGATCGTCGGCGGACGCGACGCCCCGGAAGGAGCCGGTGCGGCCTGTTTCGGCGATGTCGGTCCGAGTGGGCTGCCGCTCGGTTGCGGTGGGTTCGGGGTGTTGTCGGGGCCGGTGACGGCCAACACGAAGGCTGCAGCGACGACGACGGCGATGCCGACGAGCAGGATGATCAGCAAGCGACGAGATGCCATGACTCGCTTCCGTTCTCACTGCCCTGGTAGGGCGACCATGTCCGCTGGTGTGGTGTCCACCGCGGTCACTGTGGGTGTGGTTGGTTCGTCTGGGATGAGCAATCGCCAGTCGCTGGACTGCCACAGGACCGTCGCGGTGTTGCGGGTCAGCGAGGCATCCGACTGCCGCGTATAGATCGCGATATCTGCCGCATCCGGGGTGTAGCGGGTGATGGTGTAGCCCAGGACTTTCGGCGCACCGCTAGTGATCACGCTGGTGATCGAGATCTGTGTGCGGGTCACTGCCCACGCGTCGCGGCCGGGACCGGGTACGAGCATCTGCTGTCCGACCAGCGGCCACTGGCTGTCGGTGGCGAGCGACATGCGCACGCTCGCATGGATCGCAGCAAGGCCAGCACCGGCCGGTGCGTGGTCGAAACCTGTCGCGACCGAGCCGTTCACAGCTCTCGGACCTTGGTCACCGACCGGTAATTCCACGCCTTGGAATGGCGTCCAACGCAGCCCCGTCGGGGGCGAATGCACATCGACCTGCGGTTGCGCGCCGGGCGAGGAGGTCTCGGCGCGGTCGTTGCCGCACCCGGTCAACACGGCCACGCCGAGCGCCACAGCCGAGGCCAGCACGAGGACTGTGGTGGCCTTATCTCCGTTCGGGGTGTGCATGTTCGCCTTCCAATCCAGTTCAGTTGGTCGGGACGATCGCGGCGGCGAGGCCGCTGGCGCAGCCGAGCAGCGTCGCACCGAGCAAGGTGCCGACGAGGCCTTCGACGCTTTCCTCGCGATAGATCCGGATCGCGAGGAGCCCTCCGAGCCAGATGGCGCGCCCGATGCACAGCAGCAGCACGATCCAGGCCAGGTACCCCAGCAGTTGAGTGATCGGGGTGATCACCCCTTCGGGGAGTTGCTTGGCGCTCACAGCCCCGCCCCTCGCGCCGAAATCCCGGAATTCTCGTCTCGGTAGGCGACTTCCAGTGCCTGCAAGATCGCCGCACCCGCGGTCTCGGGGTCGGCGTGGGGCAGGGAATGTCCTGCGCCGGGGATCATTTCGTAGTCGGCCCAGATCGCATCGGCCAGCCGCAGTGACTGATTGGACGGAACCACCCGGTCACGCTCGGCGGACAGGACGAACGACGGGATCGAACGCATCGCGACCGCTGTCGCGGGTTCGAGAACATGCTCGTGGTAGCCGTGCAGGATGTCGGCCAGCACCCGCGGATCACCCCGGCGGTCCCCGGCGATCAGTGGCGCCTTGGAGCCCAGTTGCTTGCTCCGACTGCGGAACCGGCGTTCCAGCATGGCGTGTCCGGCGGCGGCGACACTATCGAGCCGACCGTGCCGCAGCCCCCGCAACCGTGCCGGGATCCGCAGGAAATACTGTGGCAGAGAAGGAAATTCGGGGAACTCGCAAGCGCCGTTGAACAGCACCAAACCTGACAACGCGGCGGCGCGTTCGGGATGGTGCTTGACGTAGGCGTGGGCTACCAGGCTGCCCGCGGAGTGCGCGGCCAGGATCACCGCACCGGAGGCATGGGCCAGGACGACATCGAGGTCGTAGGCGAGCTGTTGCAGGGTGGTCCGTGCTGAGCGGGTCGGCCATTCCGAGGCGCCGTGACCACGTTGGTCGTAGACGATCTGGCTGATGCCGCCGTCGAGGCGCTGGTCCAGATGCTCGATCAGCGGGGTCCAGTAGCTCGAGTCGGTCAGCAGTCCATGGATGTAGACGATCGTGGCCGGTGCGTCGGCGCGACCGAGCCTTCTGACCGACAGACGGACGCCGTCGGCCGCGGCAACAGTCAGAGGGCAGTCCTGGGGATAAGTCATCACGTGAGTCCTCGAAACGAATCGAAAGATTTGAAAGGAGTCCCTGGTCGCGCACTGCGGCCTGCGGCGTTGTAACGGCCCAGCGCGAGCGCCCCGGGGAGTGTGGAAACCTGTGGAAGAAACCGAATCTGGCGCATCCCGATCACCCCCCGCCGCCAGTGACGACAGCTTGCATGATCGCTCCGGCGCTGGTAGCGATCACGCCACCGACGAGCGCGCCGAGCACGATCTTGGGAGATTCGAGGGCCCCGCCGTGGAAGCGTTCCCACCCAAACTTTCCGCCCGCGTAGATCAGTGCGGCGATCCCGGCGAGCATCACGATCCAGGACAGATAGTTGACAATGTTGATCAGCTGCGCGGAGCCGGGCGGCGCTTTGGGGGTGATCGGGATTTGGTCGGCGAGCACGCTGATCGCGGCGCCCATCAGATAGGTGGCGGTCATGATTCAGTCACCGAATCAGGCAGTGCCGCAGATGTTTTCCCGCGCGCGGCCAGATAGGTGATGATCGCGGTTCCTGCGCGGTGGACGTCACTGGGGACGGCCTGGGTAATCGGTACTCGCCGTCGCGGCGGTGGATCGAAGGGCAGGTATTCGGCCAGCTCGCTGAGCTCGCGGGCGACGAGGTCGTCGTGCCAGCCGATCGCATACACGTGCTCGACCAGCTCAGCGACGACGCCGCGGTAGCGCCGCACCGACCGGGGCACCCGGCCAGGTCGCACCGCGGTCAGCACCAGCCCGATCACCACAACCCCGTCCGGGGCGAGACCGGCGTGCCATTCCCGCAGCCGCTCGGCCGCCGCGGTCAACCCTGGCAGGCACAACCGAGCTGCGATCACGACGCGCTGAGTGGTGCGGGCCGAGGCGGGCCAGGCCAGACCGGTGTCGGCGGCCGGTGCCCACCAGCGCGCCAACGTGGAGGTACCCGCTCCGCCGTGGGCACCGAGCACCGCGAACAGCGGCGGGTGTGGACCGGTCACCGGGAGCGGGGCGGAACGAATCGGAGCGCGCCGCTGCGGCGGCGGCGCGATCACGGTGCCGCGATCCACCTGAGAGCCGGATTCATGATCGACGCTGAGCTGTAACCGCAGCGCGGGCGCGCTCATCACGTCCCCTGCTTCTGAATATTGGTGATGGCCCCCGCGCTATCGGTGACACGCACGTTGATCACCTGCAGATAGTCGATGCGCTGGCCGTCCCGCCGCAGCTCCACCACATGCACCGCCGCAGTTGTCTCTGCGATCGGGGTGATCGCGACACAGTGGCGGGTGCCTTGCGGGATGGAAGCAATACCGGCGGCCAGCGGCTCGGGCAGAATCCCGGCCTCCGGCGCCAGGAACCGCATCGCGGCCTCAGCGCTGGCCTGGGTGTAGTACGCGTATTCGAATCCAGCGATCGCCCGCGTCATGGGATCGATGCCGTCAGCGGTGACTGTCACCACCGTTCCTGTCAGGCCCTCGCATGCGGATCTGGCCGCAGTCGGCATCGTCGATGGTGGTGGCGCGGCGGTCATCGTCGGGGCCGCGGTCTGCGGACGCTCATTTCTGGCCGCGACGGCTCCCGCGATAACCAGGCTCGCGGCGACGACAGCCGCTACGCCGATGACGGCCCACGCTTTTGGTGGAAGTCCGCGCCCTCGGCCGGGTTCAGCGTCGTTGGGCTCAAAGCCGTCCGTGTTCGAGGGTGGATTGCCGTTGAGCCAGGCCCATTCGTCGTCGGTCTCGCGATCGGATGGTCTTGCACGCGTGCCGGTGACAGGCAGTTCCACCGCGTGGTTGTTCTCGAGCCACCCCCACCCGTGCACGTCGTCGGTGCGGGTGTCGGTGCCGGACTCTGTTGCCATGTGGGGTGTCACCTCCTCGGGTGGTCGTGTCGGCTGGGTCGGGCCCTTCGGGGGAAGTCGCCTGGGGACGATTTACGGATCAGCTCTGAAGTAGGTGCGAGCTGCTCACGTCTTCCCCCGAAGGGGTCAGGGGGCGGGCGTTGCGCCGCGCGGGGTCGTGGTCGTCGATGAGCTGGTCGGTTGCGCAGTGGTTGTCGGCAGCGTTCGCGTGGCAGTAGTTGTGGTCGAGGTCGTTACGGCGCTGGTCGGTGGTGCCGGTGTCGCGGTCGGGGTGACGGCGGCGAGGTCGCGGGCGGCGGCGGCGAACCAGGCCGCGGCGGCCGCCACGGGTGATTGCCCGGTCGGGGTCGCCGGCGTGTTGGTGTAGGAGCCGTGGCGGCCGGAGCTGTCGCTGTATTCGGTCCAGCTGGACAGGTCATAGAGCTGGGTGTTATCGGTGACGTTGGCGGTGATCGCGTCGAATGCCTGGTTCACCAACCGAATTCCGGTTTGCGGGGGAACGAGCTCGACCACGGCGGCGGCGAGTTTGGTGCCGAGGGTCGCGATCGCCGCGAGCGGGTCGCCCATCCCGACAGTGGCGAGTTCGGCAATCGTGTCCGGGGTGAAGACCTTGCGCGCCACGGTGGTGACCGCGTTCAACGCGATCGTGCCGACCCGAAATAGCGCGGCGATCACTTGGTCGGGGCCGGGTATCGGTGCACTCGGATCCGAGGCTTCGGCCAGGCGCTGGCTGATGGACTTGGCGGGGTCGTAGGACAGTTGGTCCAGGCTGTTGCCTTGGATGTCCTCGTTGACCACGCCGACGGCGGTCTTGTAGACCGTGGCCGCGAGAGCTTGGGCGATCGTGGAGATCGCGGTGACCGGGTCACGCAGATCCGACTGAGCGGCGATATTGCTGACCGTCGTCGCCAACGGTCCTTCGGCAGGGGTCGCGCAGGTGGCATCACCCGCCGCGCAGAAGTCGGCGACCCGTCCACTCAGCGCACCGAAACTTACTGGCGTAGAGGTGGTTCGGCCGATCCCGGAGCCGCCCGGACTCGTATCGGTGAAAGCGATCTTCGACACTGCTGTCCCGATGGTGCCGGGCGCGGCGGCCGGGGTGGTGGCACCCGCCGTGCCAGGCAGCACCGGGGTGTTCGCGGTGCGGGCGGGGTTGGCCAGCAGCGCGATACCGGCGATCTGGTCCGAACCGATCGCGCTCGACCCATTCCCGACCCGTTGGGCGAACGCGGCCACAGCGGGAGCTCCTTGGGTGTAGCCGGCGGCGGCGATCTTCGTAACCGGGCAACGACGCACGATCTCGGCGGCTGTGTCCTCAAGTCGCGTCGCGGCGGTGGCGATGGCCTGCTCGTAGGGCTCTGCGGTGCCGTCGTCGCGGCTGCCGTAGGGAATGTAGGCGCGTTGCACCAAACCCTGCGCGGCGCTGAGCATCGGCGCGAACAGCCCTCCGAGCGCGCCGGTATCGATGGTCGAGGCGGTATCCGGTGAGCCCTCATCGGGTCCTTGAACACCGAGCGCATACAGCACCGGACAGGTCCGATCCAGCGGCGCGTCGATACTCGACGGCTGAGCCGACGCGGACCCGCCCGCCACGATGGTCGCGACGACCGCGCACGCCGCGACAATCGTCGACAGTGCGCGGTCCGACGCTGACGTTCCTGCCGCATATGTGCCGCGGATTGTGCTGATACGCACGGTGTCTTCTCCTTTCAGTTGCCAGATCCGGTACGCCATGCCGTGTTTCGGTCGGCCGGGTCTCCCGGGGAACGGGCTTATGGCTCCGGTGTGGCCGGGGACTTCGTCGTCGCCGCCGTCCACCCTGCGGGCCGCGCACCGCCCGGAGGGATGCG
This sequence comes from Nocardia nepalensis, assembly GCF_048910785.1. Taxonomy (NCBI): domain Bacteria; kingdom Bacillati; phylum Actinomycetota; class Actinomycetes; order Mycobacteriales; family Nocardiaceae; genus Nocardia; species Nocardia nepalensis. The sequence goes on from NZ_JBKBET010000021.1 coordinate 21,343, forward strand.
TTGCAGGTAGCCCGCCAAGCGGGCGATGGCCTCACCGGCTCCGTCGATGGCGGCTTGCAGGTGATCGACCCGGTATTCACGCCAGTTCAGATCAACGCCGAGCCCGCGGTATTCACTGAACAGTCGCCGCGCGGACTCGACGGGAATGAGGCTGTCCTCAGTTCCGTGATAGAGGTGGACCGGGACCTGCGGTGCCTGCTGTCCGCAGCATTCGCGGGCCAGTACGTACCGCCACAAGGGGTCGTTCCACGGGTCCGCGCGCTCGCACCAGCGGCCCAACGGTTCGCGGTATCGGACGACAATGTCTGTGGCGGTGAGGTTTTCGGCGTTCGCGACGGCCACGTGGCCTTCGGTGGTGAGGACGTGCAACATCGGCAGATGCGCATACCCACGTGCCAACCCGACCAGCCCGGCCAGCCCCAGCCCAGACCAGGGTCCTCCGTCGATCTCGGCAACCAATTCACCCAGATCCGCAGCGACCGCGCCCGCGGCGATTCCGCGCAGGTCCAGCTCGCTCGCGTATCCGTGGTGGATTTCTCCTGCCCACAACGCGTTTCGTCCGCCGTCTGCGTAGCCCCACAGCGCGATCGGCGCGGTGTCGTAGTTCAGGTCCGGCAAGCGGCGTGCCGCGCGCGTGAGGTCGAGGACGGTTTGCCCGGCCGTGCGACCCGCCAGGAAGGTGTGTGGTCCGAGCCCCGTTATCCCGAGCCCGCGTCCGTCGGCGACCACGACGGTCCAACCGCGATCCAGGGCTGTTGCGATGTATTCCGCTTCGGGTTCGGTCCCGTCCTGCAATAGCTGTGAGGGTGCGCACCGGCCGCCGAGGCCGCGGAACGCTGGGCAGTATCCGAGGATTGCGCCAGTGCCCGCGTAGGCAACGGTGTCAGGGACGATGATGATGCCCGAGGCTGGGACCAGCTCACCGAAGGAATCACTCGATACGTAGACGATCTGCCAGGCTTGGGCGGCGGAATCCAGTTGTGGGATAACGGTTTCGCGTATCCGCAAGACCTCGCCCCGCTGGCTGCCCGCCTCGATCGGTGTCGCGGTGTAGAACTCGTCGTCGGTCAACGGATCGGTCATCATCGGCTCCCGATGTCATGTGCGAGTGCGATCAACCACGCAGTGCCGGAGGTCAATTGACCGGTCGCGGCGTAGCCGTTGTGACGGGCGACCGTGTCGGCGTAATGCAGCCATACAGCTGGATTCGACAGCGCCGCGTTGTCACCGAGCAGCTGCCCCCACGCCGCCGCGAGCTGCCCGACCAGCTTGGGCAGCAACCCCAGCGGGTTGCCGACAATGGTGGCGGTGATCTCGTTCCAGCGGGCGGCCGCCGCATCGGTGTCTTGCCGAGTCGGTGCCGCGATCCGTGGGTCGGCCGCATCGACCAGCCGGGCTGACAAAGATTCTTGCGGGGCGTAGTCGACGTTGCCGCCGCCGACCTGGATGTCGTTGTTGATGACGGTGATCCAGGTGTCACCGAGGGCCGCGGACAACAGTGAGTTGATCGATGCGACCGCGGAGATCGGGTCTGCCAGGTTCGCTTGGGCGGCGATCTGTGCGCCGACTCGTAGCAGCGCCGCCTGATCCGGTGCCGAGCACGCCAGATCACCATCGACACAGACGTCGGCGACGCGGCCTTCGAGCGCGCCGTAACCCGCGCCGGTGCTCGCGATTCCGCTACCACCGGCCGCGCTACTGATTATCTGGACACTCGACACGGCCGCGCCGCTGGTCCCCGGTGCCGGATCGGGAACGGTTTGCCCTGGTCGACCGGGAAAGGTTGGGTTACCCTCGCCGCGGATCGGATTGGAATACAGTGCGATCGCGGCGATCTTGTCCGCGGGCACTGAACCAACCCCTGCCCCTACTTCCTGGGCGAACTGCGCTAAGGCTTGTGCACCTTGGGAATAGGCGACAGCGGCGATCAACGTGCCAGGGCACTGCTCGATCACTTGTGCTGCCGCGGTGGCGAGTTGGTTGTGCGCGTCGGCGACCGACGCCGCGTATGGGTCTGGTCCCCCGCCGGGCACGATTCCGCCGAATCCGGCGCCGTAGGAGATGTAGCTGTGTTGCACCAGTCCCGGCGCGGCAGCGGCGACCGGTGCGAGCATGGTGCCGAGTACTCCGGTGTCGGCCAAGGGGTTCGCGGTCGGTGAGGACTGTCCGGTCCCTTGGACCCCGAGGATGTAGAGGGCCGGGCAGCCTGGCCCGATCGGCACCGCCTGGGCACTTCCGGCGTTGGCCGTGGTAGTCAGGGCCGCTGCGGCCGACACCGCGAGCGCGGTTATCGTGGCGCGGGCGCGTCGAATCGTGGAAGTCCTCACGGCTGCCCCACTCCCACCCCGGCACCGAACCCGGCACCGATGGTGCCGGCGACGACCGCACCCACCGCGGCGACTGGGACTCCGGCGATCGCGGCACCTGCTGCGGCACCGATCGCGGCACCGATCGCCGTTCCGGCGACACCGGAGGTGACGGTCCCGATGACCGGGACCTCGATCACCGTTCCCAGTGCGGCCCCGGCGATTCCGCCGATGGTGCCACCGACCAGACCACCTACGACTGCTCCCGCCGCTGCGGCCGGAGCACCGGTGACTGCGCCACCGGCCGCGCCGCCGAGCAACGCGCCCGCCGTGGTCGCGCCGCTGACGCGGTCGGAGCGGCCGGGCGGGAGCCCGATCGAGTCCAGCCCTTGGGCGAGTTGGGCTTCGGCACCGGCGGCGGTGTCGTTGATGCCGTCGCGGATCTCTGGCGGCAGCCAATCCGGTGACGGGGCTTCGAATTGCCCGATGCGGATCGTGTTCGGAGGTGGTTCGATCGGCGCGACCGGCGGCACCGGTTCGGGCAGATGCAGCTCCCCGAGATCGACCGGTGGGGCCGGAGCAGGCGAGGGTACCGGTCGGCTGGGCGCTTCGTTGCGCACTTCGGGCGGTTGCTCGTAATACGCCTGCGGTGCAGGTTCGTGTGCGGGTGCAGGTGGTGGCGCAGGTGCTGTTGTGCCTGGCTGTTCAGGGCTGGTGATCCCGGGCTGGTCCGCGATCGGATCGGCCGTGGTTGCCGCCGACGCGACACCGCCACAGACCAGGACCATCGCGACCGGAATCGCACTGGCCAGCGCAATCCTGTTGTCGCGCACTACTCGACCAGTCTTGCCGACAACAGAATGCGAGTGGGCCGGAGTGCGGCCGTCGCCCGATGCTACGCGATATGTTTTGTTTCGGTATTTGGGCATGCCAAATAACCCTTCTTCGCGAATGCGAGATAAGGAGAGTCGGAGAATGCGCTATGCGCGGCCCCGCCGGGCCTCCTAACATGATTTACGCAGATAGGAGGCCCTCTTCAGGGGCAAGCTATCAGAGGAAAGGCACGATCAGCGACAGTGCCTGCGCCGCGACTGACAAGCCATTGGACAACACCGACAAGCCGATGTTCACCCACGATAGAACGACAAAAGGATCCACGGATCTTCCCTTCGATGCGGTTGAGATTGCCTCTCTATCAAAACCGCGAAGTCCGTTGCGAATCTAGACTTTTTACCAACAAGATCATCCTATACAACAGCATTGTTCATTTCCGCGATTGCCTCATCAGCGAAAACCCCGACATTTAACAATGCTGTTGTCAAAGAGATTTCTCGGCGCTTCGGCCGAAAACCGTGGTTTGCGACCTGTTCTCAGCACTCACTCCGCCTCGGAAAGGCTAATTTTTCGCTACCGTGTGGCGAGATGAACATTGCTGCCACAGAACAGAAGTGATAGGAAGGAAGGTTCGTCTCGGGGGCAACATCTCAGAATATCCGACTGCACCCCCGCGGCGGAAGACACCAAAGGGAGGGGATGCCCGTATGAGTAGCCAAAATCAAGGCCGCGGTCCAGACCGCCACCTACGCAGACGCCGCAGGCCCAGATCACAGGTGGCACAGATGCCGGACTTCTTCGAGTGGGCATGGGAGTTGCGCACACGTAGAGGACTCAGCCGCGACAGAGCCGCTCCGCTCATCGGATTCAGCGCGTCCTACCTCACACAGATCGAATCCAAGCGGTACCTACCAGAACGCGAAGTCGTCGACGGACTCGTCACCGGCTACGAGCTCAACGACATGCAGGCCCGCCACCTGTACGAACTTTGGGAACCCGCAGTCGATCTCGCACCACTGGACGAACTCCGAGCCCGTCTCATCACATCCGGGCAACTCGAGCTCCTCGACTACCACGAACACAACAACGTCTTGGCTGTCTACATCGACTACACCTGGCACGTCCTGGCCGCCAACCCGTCGGCAGTGCGTGCCTTTCCCGGACTCAACGCGGCCGGAGGCAGCATCCTGAGCTGGTATTTTGATCCCGCTGCCCGCGATGTCATCGTCGAATGGGAACGGGGAGCAGCCCATATCGTCGCCACCGCCAAGGCCGTTCTCGGCCGACACCGCAACTCCCCCAGGGCATTACAACTGCTCGAACAGCTCCGAAAGAGCAGACAGTTCAATCAGCTCTGGCGCGACAACATCGACATCACCTACGGCCGCGCACCCACAGACCTGTTCCACTGGCGAGATCCCACCACCGGTGAACCGTTCTCACTCGCCGTCCAGACCAGCGACCATTTCGGCACCCAGGACATCTTCCTGTCCTGCGGCTTCCGCCGGCCCTACTCCGGACCACCACTCCCCTAGATCCCGAAACCGTTGGGCACAGACACTTTTCAACTCCAACATGCCGAGTTCCTATCCCAGACGGACCCCCTGTCAGAGCACGGCGCAGGCGGCCAACCGGACCGCCTACACCTTCTGCACCCTCGACCACCACATGGACGTCTATCACCCTATACACCGTGCGGCATGTCACACAGACACGCCGACATGCGCCGCCGACACCATACAAACCAGCACAGCGAACGAGCCCCGCTGCTGCCTCCCCGTGAACCCGATCAGGTTCCCCTCCCAGCGACCATCCCGCCCTCGAGCGGCAACCTGAGATCAACGTTGCAGCAACAGAACCGGAACATATCGGAGTTGAGACTGGCGAATTCATCTCGAATCCGCTTTTATTGGTAACGGGGATGATTCACGGATCGGCTGGTGAATCGAGGTCGTTAAATGGCGACAGCCACAATCAGCGACAGCGACGCTTGTCGAACATCACAGCGCAACCTATCCTCCCCACCACCGAACTGCAGAGCCGAAACACGATGCGTCAGTGAGACAGTCGTCGCTACCGGCACGAGTCGGATGCCTCAGCAGCGAGCATCCGTTGACTGACACTGCTGAGAATGGCCGCGAGTGGACCGCCGAGGAACTCGCGTACCTCGACCAGATCCAAGAACAACTCGCCGGCCCCCTCACCGAACGACAGCTCGCCATTCTGCGCCGCTGGTGGCATGGAGGCTACGCGCCAGACCAATGAGCAAACCCTGCAGACTGTTTCGACTCTGCCAGAACGAGAATCGCACAACCCCAGCGGATCACAACGTCGACACCGTCCGGTTCACGCCAACTCGCCCAACGACCGGCGCGCTACCCCGCGGCGGCATGGTAGGTCTCGCGGTGCTCGATCCAAGGACGCTGCCGCTCTTGCTCACTCATCGCCAACAACTCACGCAACTTCGCCCACGCCACCTCATCGGTCGGGGTATAGATTTGCATCCACGCATGCGGCAAAGCGGGCAGTGACATGCTCGTCAAGAACATCTCCAACTCCCCCACCGCGAGGTTCCGGATCTGTTTGGTACGACTGGCGGGAACCGCGACATCATTGCGAGCCCATAGCGCGGCGAAATTCTCACTCTCCGAACACAATTCGGAGATGAAATCCTCCCAACTGGGATCACCAAGGTTCTTCGCGTACGAACCACGCAGGTAACCCACCATGCGACGCAAGTCATCCCAATTGTGGTGATAGGTATTGCAGCACTCTGGAGTCAGGAACACACGGCGGGCCACGTTACGCTCGCCCAGTAGGAATCCCGGGCACAACGCCTCATAGGACTTGTTGTGCGCCAACACATCGTAGCGAGGACTCAGCACCACACCCGGCAATGGTTCCAGATGATCCAGAATCACCTGAAGCTCCTCCGGCAGGGCGGTTCCCGCATGTGCAGTGGGCACCGTCGGCACATCAGCAAGGCGATACAAATGCGCCTTCTCCGCCGCATCCAACGACAACGTCCGCGCCACCGAATTCAACACCTGCACACTGACATTGATATTCCGCCCCTGTTCAAGCCACGTGTACCATGTCACCCCTATTCCCGCCAGTTGTGCGACCTCCTCCCGACGTAGGCCAGGAGTGCGCCTACGCGGTCCAGGAGGTAGCCCCACGTCCTCCGGCGAGATCCTGGCGCGACGGGACTTCAGGAAGGCCCCCAGCTCTGAACGCCGAGCTTTACGTACTGCCTGAACATCAACTACACCGGCCATGCTCAGATGCTCCCATACCGCACTAGCGGTATCCAGGTGTCACCAGTACCAGTATCGGCGGCCGAGTTACGATGCTCCCACGACAGGAAGTCCCGAAACCACCGACGTCAGTCAAGCGACAAGGCGTTCGATCTTGATCGTATCGGCACCGGCACCGGCACCGAATCCCCGACGCTTTCCGGCTGCAGACAGCAGCGTCACACTGACCAACGAGCGGATGATGTCCCGCTTCGCCTCCAGCGGGGTCACTTCAGGATCGTGCCACCGTGCGCGTGCGTCCACCCCAGCAGCCGCGGCCACATGTGGCATCGGCAGCGCAGCCTGAGCACGTCGCTCCGCAGCCTCGATCAATGGGACCTTCTTCGCTTTGTACAACCCAATATCCCTGGGAGACAAGTCCGCATCGATGGCCTCGCTCAACCACTTCTCGTACGCGTCTCGCAGCTCCCGTGCCTCCGCCAGCGCTGCGACCGCGTCATCGTCTGTACGGGCCAATGAACCCAGCAACTCCGGATCCTCGAGTCGCCGCAAGACCACCTCTTCGACGAACGCATCAACCAGGTCAGCCTTCCGCGCCACACAGCCGTTTCGCTTACACACATACAAGCGGCCGCGGTCCGGACAATTTCGATGCACAACTGTTCCGGCGCACTTCCAGCACCAAGGGATCCCGGACAACAACCACTTGGGCGCGCTCCCTCGGAATGATCCTCGCCGCGGATCCTTGAGGATGAGTTTCAACCGCTCATGCTCTTCAACCGAGATCAGACCGTCCCAGGCTGCCTTGACCGTCAGTCGGTTCCCCTTCTCATCCACATGCACGCGCAACCCCGCCGCCGCTTCGCTGAGCAGGACGCGCTTGACCATGTCGCCGTCCCACTTTGTCCGCCATGCCTTCGGACACGGACACGTCTGCCTGTCGACCTTCTGCACGACCCGCCGACCATCCTTCACCGAGCACCGATTGCACGGGAAGGACTTGTCGTGACTGGGAATCAGCACACCCTCGCTAGTCAGCCAGCGCCCTATTCTATAGGTCTTTTCAAGGTCCAAAGCGCGCCTTGCCATTTCACGAAATATCGGACCATTCGTAGGGCACGGGACACGTCCCACCGACTTACCTCGCCGATACACAATTTGGAGACCGAAACCTTCGGGCCCGTGCGCCTTACCATCAGCAAAATTCTGCGACAAAGCCCGCATAGAGTCGATCCGGTTCCGTTCAGGCGCATGCTCATCCTCAACAGCATCCTGCGCGACGCGCTTACGATCATCGGGATCGTTCATGTCGTATAGAACGCCCCCGTAGTACCAATACACGCCGAACTCCGCACAGAGCTCACGCAACTCGGCCATATCGCTGATCTTTCGGTTAGCACGCGACGAGGACCAATTGACCAGCACACCCCCTGGGGCATCGCCGCACTTAACGCGGCGAGCTATCGCCTCCAGTTCCTGACGCAACTCCTCACGTCCCGGACGACTCTTGCGAGAATGCCGAGTCACCCCCACCGCTCCCTCGTCGATCACCTTGCACACGTTCCAACCGAACCGCGCACACTCGGCTCGCCCCCAGGCGATCTGCTCCTTCGGGGAACGCTCGTTCTTGTGCTTCCCCGCCTTGGAGACGCGAGCTTGGATGACGGCCACCAAACCGGGAAAATCCTTGGGACTCAGAGGCATATCCCCAGGCTAGGCAATAGATACATCTTTCCGCACTACACGCAGGTGTACCAAGTTATCCCTATCCCAGCCAGTTGCGCGACTTCCTCGCGTCGCAGCCCGGGGGTGCGGCGGCGGGGTCCCGGGGGCAGGCCGACGTCCTCGGGGGTGATCCGCGCGCGCCGGGACTTCAGGAAGGCGCCGAGTTCGGCGCGGCGCGCCTTGCGTACCGCGCGGACATCCACAACATCGGTCATCCTGTGATGATCCACGAAACCGCTAGCGGTATCCAGGTGCTGCCAGTACTAGTTTCAGGCCGCGCAAGCGCCATGGCGGTCTTGGCTCGGGTTTGTCAGCGGCCGTTTGCGTGGCGCCAATCCCGGACGGCGTCGCGGACCCGATCGAATAGTGCCAGCGGCGGACTCGTCACGAGGTTCGCCAGTCCGGTCTCGCCCGCATGCGGGTGCGGGCGGGTCGGCGCGACCTTCTCGGCGGCATGCAGCATGCCGGCCCAGCGTTCGAGCTGATTCACCGAGAACTGCCTGCGCAGGAACGGGAATTCCTCGGTCTCCTCGTTCGCGGCGTGTGCGGTGAACGTGGCGGCGAAATCGGATAGCTTCGCGTCGAAGTCGGGGTGGTCGACGCCGAGATCGTACAGTTCGGCCAGTGCGCGCTTGACCGCGTTCTCCTCCACCAGTCTGGGCCTGATGATTTCATCGGCGCCGAATGCCGAGCGCCGCGCCACCGCATGGACGACTTCTTCTTCGGCGGTTTCGTGCACCGCCAGCAGCCGCACCATCTCGGTGAACAGTTCCCGCTTATCGTCCTGCCCGGATTTCAGCTTGTCGAGTAGGTGCCGGATCTGCTCATGCTGGGTGGTCAGCAGGTCGATCGCGTTCTCATCCAGGTTTCCCATCGTGCACCTCGTTTCTGCGCAGACGGCGGTGTATTTCATATCCTCCTCCGTGGACCGACCAGCGCGCCACGTTCCGGTCGAAGAACTGGCCGACGGCGGTCGGCGCCGAAGCGCGATAGCAAACCGTTTGCTCTCGGCGCCCCTGGGTAGGTCGGCAATATGGATCATGCACGAGCTCCGTTGCTCGACGCGCTGGCCGAATACCATGACCTGGGCCGATACGGCTTCACCCCGCCGGGTCACCGGCAGGGACGCGGTGCCGACGACCGCGTCCGGCGAATCCTGGGCGCCGACAGCTTCCGTTCGGATGTACTCGCCAATAGCGGACTCGACGATCGCAAGGCCAGCGGTGGCTATCTGGTGCAGGCCGAGGAGTTGATGGCCGACGCCGTCGGAGCCGACTACGCCTTCTTCTCGACGTGCGGCAGCTCGCTGTCGGTCAAGGCGGCCATGATGGCGGTCGCGGGCGGCTCACCGGGCCTGCTGGTCGCGCGCGACAGCCACAAGTCGATCACCGCCGGGCTGATCTTCGCCGGGGTGCTGCCCCGCTGGATCACACCGCGCTGGGACGCCGACCAGCACCTGTCGCATCCGCCCTCGCCCGAGCGGATCCGCGCGACCTGGGAGCGCCATCCGGATGCGGCAGGGGCATTGATCGTCAGCCCGAGCCCGTATGGGACGTGCGCCGATATCCGGCGTATCGCCGAGGTCTGTCACGAGCGCGGCAAACCGCTCATCGTCGACGAGGCGTGGGGTGCGCATCTGCCGTTCCACGACGAATTGCCCACGTGGGCAATGGATGCCGGTGCGGATGTCTGCGTGGTCAGCGTGCACAAAATGGGTGCCGGATTCGAGCAGGGCTCGGTATTCCACCACCAGGGCGACCTCGTCGATCGAGAACGCCTTTCCGCGTGCGCGGATCTGCTGATGACCACCAGCCCGAACGTCATGGTCTACGCGGCGTTGGACGGCTGGCGACGCCAGATGGTCGAGCACGGGAAGGAATTGCTCGGCGCCGCATTGAAATTGGCCGGGCAAGTGCGGGCGGATATCGAACGGATTCCGGGACTGCACGTACTGGATGACGAACTGCTCGGCGCGGAGGCCTCCCATGACCTGGACCGCATGCAGGTCCTCATCGACGTCAGCGAACTCGGATTGAGCGGTTATCAGTGCGCCGACTGGCTGCGGGCGAACGCGCGGATCGATGTCGGACTCAGTGATCACCGCAGGATTTCGGCGACACTGTCCGTGGCCGATGACGAGTCCACCACCAGACGGCTGCTCGACGCCCTGCTGTCGCTGAGCGCGGCGGCACCGAAAATGCCTGCGCCGGAAGAGATTCGGCTCCCCGATCCGCAGGATCTCGAACTCGAGACCATTACGCTTCCCCGCGACGCGTTCTTCGGCCCCGTCGAGACGATCGCGATGGAAGCCGCCGCTGGACGGATCGTCGCCGAGCAGCTCACGCCCTACCCGCCCGGCATACCGGTCGCTCTGCCCGGGGAACGTCTCAATGCCGCTGTGATCGACTATCTGGTCACCGGGGTTCGCGCCGGGATGCTGGTGCCCGACGCCGCCGACAACTCGATGCGGACGGTCCGCGTGGTCGCCGATTGATTCGCCGCGCCCGGTTGGTCAACAGGGATCGGCCGGTCGGAACAAGGTCAGTGTCGCCGGTCGGCTGGTGAAGGTGAAGGCCGTGCCGTGGTCGTCGACCTCGCCGTCTACGGCCACGGCGACCGGACTCTCGACTCGCACCGTCAACTGTTCGGCACGACGGTGTACGTAGGTCGCAGAGCGGTCGAGGGTACCCGTGAGCGTGGCCCAGATCAGGCGAGTTCGTGAGAAGGGCAGGTCCGCGCGCAGACACCGCACGTCGAGGGTGCCTTGGTGCAGCGCGGGCCGCGACATCGGGATCTGGTGGGCGGGCCGGTAGTGGCCGTTGCCGACGAACAGCATCCAGATGGCGGTGTCGACTCCGTCGATGGTCGCGTGCAGCGGCTGGGTCCGAAACAGTACGCGCACCATGGCGATTCCCGCGGCGGGCCATTTGCCGAGGCGCGGCTGCCAGCGTTCCCTGGTCCGGACGAAATCCGGATATCCGCCGAGGCTGGCGGTATTGACGAAGGTGCGGGGCGCGAGTCCGTCGAATCGCACCTCGGCCGTGTCGGTCTGGACCGCTTCGCCCGATTCCAGTGCGGTCAGGGTGTTTTCCGGCCGATCCACGCCGGTATCGCGGGCGAAGTGGTTGAGAGTGCCGCCCGCGAACACGGCCAGCGGGAGCCGGTGGTCGACTGCGGCCGCCGCGACGGCCGATACCGTTCCGTCGCCGCCGAATACGCCGAGTGCGATGACATCATCGCGGCGCGCTCGGTCGTCGAGCTGCGCGGCGAGATCGTCGGTCACCTCCAAAATCTGTGCGGCGGGCAGCTTTTCGCGCAGTAGCCGCAGTTCTTCGGCACCGGTGCCGCCGGATTGTGTGTTGGTCACCAATAGCAGCCCGGAACCGTTGGGCACCGGGGTGATTCGTCGACGCGGCCCGAGTTCGGCGGGTTCATCCTCGCGCCGCGCCCACCAGCGCCGGGTGCCCAGGGCTATCGCACTGCCCAATGCCGCCCCCGCGAGCACATCCGAAGGCCAATGCACGCCGATGTGTACGCGCGAATACCCGACCGCCACCGCTATCGGCGCGATAGCGACTGCCGTGGCCGGAGATTCGAGTGCGACACCGGTTGCGAAGGCCGCGGCGGAGGCAGAGTGTCCAGAGGGGAACGAGGAGGACACCAGCGGCGTCACCAGCCGCCGCACGAACGGCACCGACTCATCGGGCGGCCTGCGGCGCGGAAACAGCGGCTTCGCAATACCATTAGCCACCGAGCTGGACAGTGCGACCGAGACGAGCCCGCGCACGGCCGCCCGTCGCGGTCCCCGACCATCGACCAGCGCCAGCACGGCCGCCACCACCAGCCACAGCCGGCTGTAGTCAGCACTCCTACTCAATGTCCGCAGGAATCGGTCGGCGGGCGTCTGCCGCACCCGGGCACTGCGCGCCACGAGCCACGCGTCCGCGCGCCCCGCGAGCCTCCGTCGCGGGGCCTTCGGTGTCCGCTGTCGCATGCTCCCAGGCTATCGACACTCGCGTCGTCTGCCACCGCGCCGAGAGCCTGGGCTCCCGCCTCGAAGGAGGGCCACGACGCTGCTGAGCACGCGATCGACACCGATCAACGGCTCGGCCGACCAGGTTGAGCAGCGTAGATGCCCTTTTTCTGGCACGCCTTGACACCTGGGCAGAGCAAAGGAATCATCTGATTCCAATGGAATCAACTGATTCCTATAGGCGTGGGACCGCGTGGGGCTAGGAGTACGGATGGATCAGCCGACAGCGCAGCCGCAGGACGACCATGTGCCGATCGTGGTCATCGGCGCCGGGTTCGCGGGGATCGGGTTGGCGGTGAAGCTGCGTGCGGCCGGATTCCGTGACTTCGTGATTCTCGAGCGCGGCGCCGATCTCGGCGGTACCTGGAGCGCCAATACCTATCCGGGTTGCGCCTGCGATGTCCCCTCGATGCTGTACTCGTATTCGTTCGCGCCGAATCCGAATTGGTCGCGGCGCTACGGCACGCAGCCGGAGATCCTCGACTATCTGCGCGGTGTCGCCGAGAGATTCGAGGTGCCGCAGCATATTCGGTACGACAGCGAGGTGCTCGACGCGATATGGGATGAGACCGCCGGACTGTGGCGCATCCGCACCGGGCAGGGATCGCTCACCGCCGACGTGCTGGTCTCGGCGATCGGGCCGTTCAGCGAGGCACAGATCCCCCACCTGCCCGGCATCGCGAATTTCACCGGCACCCAATTCCATTCCCTGCACTGGGATCACGACCACGACCTGACCGGCGAGCGGGTCGCGGTGATCGGGACCGGCGCTTCCGCGGTGCAGTTCATTCCCGAGATCCAACCCCGCGTGGGACATCTGACGGTCTTCCAGCGGTCGGCGCCGTGGATCGTGCCCCGCATGGATTGGGCGACCACCGCTGTCGAGCGCACGCTATTGCGCCGGATGCCGTTGCTGGGCAGGACGATTCGTGCCGCCTACTTCACCGGTATCGAGGGATTCGGTCTGGTCGGGTTCGTGGACAAGCGGTTCCGCCACCCGTTCGAGGCATTGGGCCGGTTGCAGCTGCGTCGGCAGGTTCCCGATCCGCGACTGCGCCGAAAGCTGACGCCCGACTACATGATCGGCTGCAAACGCGCGATCTTCTCCGATGCCTACTATCCGGCACTGACCCAGCCCAATGTCGAGGTGGAGACCTCCGGCATCGCCGAGGTCCGGGCGCGATCGATCATCACCCGCGACGGCGCCGAACACGAGGTGGATACGATTATCTGGGGCACCGGATTCGGCGTGCCGCCGCGGATATTCGAGGCGATCCATGACACCGGCGGGCGCACCCTCGCACAGCTGTATCGGCAACGTCCGCAAAGCTATCTCGGCACCACAGTCACCGGATTCCCGAACTTCTTCACCACCCTCGGCCCGTTCGGCGCGGCCGGAAACCAGTCCGCCATCTTCATGATCGAGGCGCAGATCCGCTATATCGTGGATGCGGTAAAGAACATGCGCGACAACGGTCTTCGCCGCATCGAGGTGCGACCGCAGGCGCAGCGGGCCTTCGTCGAGGAGATGGAACAGCGCAGTCGGGACACGGTATGGGTGACCGGCGGCTGCCGCAGCTACTACCAAACCGCCGACGGCAATCACAATGCCGGGCTGTATCCGAACTGGAGTTTCGAATACGCCCGCCGCACCAACCGATTCGACGTCGACGCCTACCTCACCGAGGCATCATGAACCTGTTGCGATTTTTGCCGGCCGACGCCGCCTTCGACGTGACCGATAAGGTGGTGGTGATCACCGGCGCCGGCCGCGGCATCGGTGCGGAACTGGCGCAAATCCTGCACCGCCGCCGCGCACGGGTCGTCATGCTCGACCTGGACGAGGACAAAGTCCGCACTGCCGCATCGCGACTGGGGTCGCGTGCGATCCCGCTGCGCGCCGATGTCGCCGACCGGGACAGCATGGTCGCGGCCATCGCGGCGGTTCGTGAGCGTTTCGGCCGCATAGATCTGGTCGTCGCCAATGCCGGTATCACCCCGACGCCCGCCACGCTGCGCACGATGGACCCGGCCGACTTCGACCGCGTCATCGGCGTCAACCTGACCGGTGTCTTCAATACCGTCCGCCCGGCGCTCGACGATATCGTCGCCACCCGCGGACATGTCGTGGTGGTCTCCTCCTGCGCCGCGTTCGCGCCCGGTATGGGCGGTTCGCCGTACATGATCAGCAAGGCCGGTGTCGAACAGCTCGGACGAGCGCTGCGGGTCGAACTCGCCGCCTCCGGGGCCAGCGCCGGGGTCGCCTATTTCGGCATCGTCGATACCGCCATGACCCACCACACCCTCGATGACGACGAATTCGGCCGCGCCGCCGATGCCATGCTCCCCTGGCCGCTCAACCAGCGCATCAGCGCCGCCGAGGCCGCGCTGGCGGTCGCCGATGGCATCGCCCGCCGTGCCCCGCGCACCATCGCACCGCGCGTCTGGGAGCCCTACTCCCTGCTGCGCGGCGCGATCAACGTGCTGATGGACCAGTACCTCAGCACCGATGAACAGCTCCGGGATCTGCTCCGAAAGCTGGAACAACGCGCGGGCACACGGCCGCGGAGTGAGTCGACACGCCCGTGACATGATCGAACCCGTGAGTTCGTCAGCCACCACTTGGCGCGGCAGCACCATGGCCAGCCGCTCCGCCGAACGCCGCGAGCAGTTGGTCCGGGCCGGATACGCGCTGCTCGGCGGCGAGGGCGCGGCGGCGACCACCATGCGGGCGGTCTGCCGCGAGGCGGGGTTGAGCCTGCGCTACTTCTACGAGAACTTCCCCGATCGCGAAGCGCTGCTCGTCGCGGTCTACGACCAGACGGCGCACGGGTTGCTCGACGCCGTCACGACCCGGCTCGGCGACGCACCGGACGACGAAACCGCCCGCGCCCGAGCGGCTTTCGACGCGGCAGCACAGTACTTCCAGGACGACCCGCGCCGAGGACGGATCATGTTCCGTGAAACCCTCGCCGATGACACCCTACGGGCCCGCGGCGCCGACGCGCTCCCGGCCTTCGTCACACTCGTCGCCGCGCAACTCGCACCGCGGCAGGCCGCGCGGCTGACCGCCAGCTCGGGCCGAATTCCCCTGCCGGTCAGCGCGATATCCGGTGCGCTGCTCGCGCTGTTCCTCGATTGGCTCGACGGCGATATCGAAACCAACCGCGACGAGGTGGTCGACTACGCGACCCGCCTCACCATCACCATTCTCGAGCTCACCTGAGCCCTACAGCAGGCCGCGCAGCCGCAGATCGGCGACGTACTTCCCGATAAGGGCGGGTGTCAGATGCGGAATATCGTGCTCGGGGCCGATATTCGCGGCTCGGACCGCCGCGGTGAAACCCCCGGCTGGGATGGCGGAGCCGCGGATCGGGCGGGCGGGCCGGCGGTAGGCGTGCAGCAGCGGTAGCACCGAGGCCTGGCGCTGCTTCTCGGGCAGGGCGCGCAGGGCGGTTTCGAACCGGGTGAACCACTCCCGATAGTCGTCGATCCGCCGGATGGGGTGGCCGGATTCGATGAGCCAGTCCACGAATTCGTCCAGGGAGATGCCGTCATCGTGCGGGTTGAGGACGTCGAAGGTTTGGAAACCGTTGCGCGCCTCGGCGCCGAGGGTGGTGATCGCCGCGGCGGTGAAGTCGGCGGGCAGGCCGTCGTAGTGTGCGCGTTGACGTTTGCCGTCGGCATCGGTCTCGTAGAACGAGTACGGGGCGATGCCCGTCGCGACCAGGCTCAGCAGCAGCCGGGTGAACATGTCCGGAACATTGAGCTGGCCGCCGAATCGACTGTGGGCCAGGATCATATCGGATCGGAAGACCGCGACGGGCAGCCCGCACAGCTCGTGCGCTTCCCGCAGCAGCACCTCACCTGCCCATTTGCTGTTGCCGTAGCCGTTGGCGTAGCTGTCGTCGATGGCACGCGCAGGGCTGATTTCGCGGATATCGCCGTCTTCCTCGAAGGCGGAGGGGTGAATCTGGGCCGCTACCGCGACGGTGGACAGATAGGTGACGGGCTTGATCCGCGTGGTGATGGCCAGACGGATGAGTTCGGCGGTGCCAACGACATTGGGGCCGAAGAGCTGGTCGTAGGGCAGCACGTGATTGACCAGCGCGGCCGGATGCACGATCAGATCGACGGTGTCGGCCAGCCGATGCCAGGTCGCGTCGTTCAGGCCGAGATTCGGCTCGCCGATATCGCCGGGCAAGACTTCCAGGCGGCGAGCGGCCAGATCCCGGTAGCGCCGGATCAGTTCGGGGTCACCGCTGTCGAAGGCCTCGTCGAGCCGTGCGCGGGCCGCCGCGGCGTCTCTGCCGCGAATGATGCAGATCAGCGTGCCGCCGGTCGCGTCGAGTCGTTCCAGCCACTCCAGGCACAGGAAGCGGCCGAGGTAGCCATTGGCGCCGGTCAGCAGGACGGTCTCCGGCGCGGCGGTTCGCGGGAGAGTCGTTGCGGCGGTGAGCGTTTGCGCGTCGATGAACTTGTCCAATGTCAGTTCATCCGCACGCGCGAGATCGGCCTGGGTGTGCACCGAGGCGAAGGTGGGCCGGATCGCCCCGGAGCCCCGCGCCGATTCGACATAGTCCGCCAATTCCCGCAACCCGTTGGCCGGGCTGACGATAACGCCCACCGGCACCTCGACATCGAAGATATCGCGCAGCAGATTCGAAAATGACAGCGCGGACAGGGAATCGCCGCCCAGATCGGTGAAATGCGCATCGGGCCGCAGATCGGCTGTCGCACAGCCGAGTACCGCCCGGGCGGCATGGCTCACGGTCTCCAGTACCGGCCGATCGGCGGCCTGGTGGCGCAGCGCGAGCAGCTCATTCGCCTGCCCCTCGGCCAGTTCGGCGTAAAGCTGCTGCAGCCGGTCGCCGTAGCGCTCGATCAGCTTGGGACGCAACAACTTGCCGATACCGGAGAGCAGACCGTTCTCGGCGGTGAAGGGTTCGGTCTCGATCAGGAAATCGCGCGGGATCTCATAGGAGTTGAGCTCGGCCTCCTTGGCGATGCGTTGCAGCGAATCACTCAGTACCGCTTTGGGATCGGCGCTGCGCAGCACCTCCTCGGTCGGCACGACCACGGCGAGCAGATAGGCGCGCTCACTGCTGCCGTATACGAAGATCTGCTCGAGCAGCGGACTGCTGGCATAGACGGCCTCCAGGTGCGCGACGGCGACGAATTCACCCTGGGACAGCTTCAGCACATTGTTGCGGCGGTCGACGTAGACGAGCTGATCGGGCCCGAGCTCGGCCACGATGTCACCGGTCTTGTAGAAGCCGTCCGCGTCGAAGATCTCCGCGGTGACCTCGGGACGTTTGTAATAGCCGGGGATCATGGTGGCGGTCTTCAACAGCAGTTCGCCGCGCGGATATGGCTGGTCGGTGCCGAAATACCCCAGCTCGGGCACGTCGACCAGCTTGTAGTCGATGACCGGTGGACGGCGGATCAGGTTATCGATCAGCACACCGCCGCCCGCCTCGGTCGAGCCGTAACCGTTGTGCAGGTCCAGGTCGATGACCGATTCCATGAATGCCTTCATCTCGGCGGCCAGCGGTGCGCTGCCGACGATCGCGGTCATGAACCGGCCGCCCAGGAAGTCCTCGCGCAGTTCGGCTTTCACCGTGCGATCGAGTTCGGCGCGGTCGACATCCGGTTCGGAGCGCCGCTCCATTTCGCTCTGATAGCGCTGAAAGACCATGTCGCAAACGCGCGGTACGAAGAACAACTCGGTCGGGCGAACCAGGGCGATATCCTCGAACAGCGTCGAGATATCGCTCTTGGCTGCGAAATACGCGGTGCCGCCACGGGCCAGCACCCCGTACAGCGACATCCGCCCGGCCACGTGGCTCATCGGCATATAGTTCAGGTTGACCACGGCCAGTTCGGGCTGGGCCAACCACATCGCGGTCACCAACCGGCCGGTGTACATGGCGCCCTTGGGGGTTCCGGTGCTTCCGGAGGTGTAGATCAGCAGTGTGAGCGCGTCATCGTCGGAAACGAACAGCGGCGCGGGCGGCAAGGTGCGCCCGCGTTCGAGTATCGAGTCCAGCGACTCCACCACTATCGGAGTGCTCGCGAGGCGGCGGCGGGCCGACTCGACCGCTTCGCGCTCATCGTCGTCCTCGGGGTGATAGTCGAAGACGACCAGCCGTTGCGGCGTCGGCCCCGTGAGCACGCATTCGATTGCGGCATCGAGGTTTTCGGGGGTCGCGGCGAGGATACGTGGCGCGGTCTCGGCGACGATCGCCGACAACTGCGCGGGCGACGCACTCGCCTGCAACGGCACGGCGACCGCGCCGAGATACAGACAGGCCAGGTCGAGGGCGGTGTAGTCGGCGCTGGTGAAACCGAGCATCGCGACGAAATCACCGGCGCGCAGCGGGTTTTCGGGGTCGTGATGCCAGGCGGCGGCGATCGTGCCGACCCGCGCCCATAGCTCCCCGTAGGTAATCGTGGTGAACTCGGGCAGCAGTCGCGGGGTTCGGCGGCCGGAATCGTCAGTGGTCGGTTCGGAAACGCGATGTCCGAGCGCGGGGCGATCCGCATAGCCGGTCATCACCAGCTCCGCGATCCGGGATGGACCGAGTCCCGGTTCTCGGACGGCCGCGAAGATCTCCGGATCCGGTCTGGCGTCGCGTATATCCTGATGGGCGGTGTACAGGTCGGTGATGCGACCGACCAGACGTTCCATCCGCGAATCACTCAGCATGGGCCAGCCTCCCTCGGTGGTTTCCAACCCTCGGTTGTTCCGTGCACATAGACGACGCCTATATCCACTAACGTTAGCTTGCCTAAATATTCCAGGTCCGACCCGACTTGGGCAATGGCCTGGTCAGATCATCGCGCCGTCGGGCGCCTTGCGATCCTGAGACCATGACGATCCCGCTCCCCGATCTGGCCGAGACCCTGCTCCACGGTCCACTCTCCATTGTTACCGCGCCGTGCTGCGCGCACCTGCCGAGCGGTACGACGGGCAGCTGACCGACGCGCAGTTGAACCGATTGGTGCTCGCGATGCGGGAGGCGATGCATGCCGCGCCGGGTGCGGGACTCGCCGCGCCACAGGTCGGGATACCGCTGCGGCTGGCCGTGCTGGAGGATCCGGCCGAGGTGACCGATGAGGTGCGGATGGACCGAAAAGCAAGAGGTCCGCTCCCAATGGGAGCGGACCTCTTGCTTGGTGGGAGGGCTCAAGCCGCCGCTGGCAGTTCCTCGGCAGCATCCTCCTCGGGTACCTCCCGCAGCAGGGTCTTGCCTGCGCGGGCATCCACCATCGTGACCTCCACGGTGATTACCTCGCCGACCTCGACGTGTCCGTTATTGAGGTCGTGGCGCAGATCGTCGGTCATATCCTTCGCCAACAGCATGGCCGGGCGGTCGGCGACCGGGAGCCGGACCAGGATGAACCCGCCCTTGTGATCGGCTTGTTCCGGCACGGCGCGGGTGACTTCACCGTCCCCGCTCCACCCGAGCTCGGCGAAGCGGGCGGTGGACGCCTGCCGCACCGCGCCGTTCAGCCGCAGCGCGACCTGGCGCCGGTGTTCGTCGATCCGGACCACGCTGATCGCGAGCTCGGTACCCGGTTGCGGGAGTTCACCATTGAACTGCGCGGCCGGGACGAGACCATTGATGCCGCGATCCACGTGCACGAAAGCACCAACACCGGCAACCACATTGGTGACCCGTTGATGCAGCGGCGTACCGGGCGGGAAGCGCCGGGCAAGCAGTGGCCACGGGTTGATTTCGCCACCGGTCAACGTGTAGCGCATTTCCTTGCGCAATGGATCGACCACGAACGCCCCATCCAGACGCGTGCCAACCGGGAACCGGCGGGACATGTCCTTGATCAACCGGGCGTAGTCGACGTCGTCGTTGCCCATCACACCGCGGCGGCCACTGTCGTCCTGCACCACCACGTAGTCGGGCATGGCCACGATGACCCGGGCGGGCACCGAGGTCATGCTGCCGCCGTCCGGCATCGGCATCGGCATCAGTGCCATCTCCTCCGCGGGCTGCTCGCGCATTGTCTTCAGTTGCAGCGCAAGCTCTTCACGCAGGCGTTTCATGGCCTTGTAGCTTTCGCCGTACTCGGTGAACCGGTAGATGCCGCGGACGTCGGTCGGGACATCCTCCGGGTCCTGCGTCAGCACCACGACCCGCTTCCCCAGCACCACGGCCCAGCCGAATTCGAGCACCACACTGGTCGAGCGGGCGGTGAAGTCCACTACCACCAATTCAGCCTGCTGGATGCCGTTCCATACGGTCTCCCACACGCCCTGCGAGCCATAGATTTCGTCGCCACGCACCGGCTCCATGCCGCAGTCGTCCCGGACGATGGGGACGCACTCATCGGCGTAGAACTCGTCGAAGTTGAAATCTCCGGCGCCGACCTTCTTCGTGCCGAACGGCATTGCGAAGAACACCTTCCCCTTCTCCGGGCCCATCGTGCGAGTCAGCTTGAACATGTTTGTTGCCACTTCGTCTCCTTTTGCTGGTTTGCAACCCGTCGGCCCGTTCTCCGGGCTGACAATCAGTTAGACGGACTGTGGGGCCATCCGGATTGCTGGAGTCACCGCGCGGAGGGGAGTCGAGACGGACGGTTCAACATCACCGAGAGATGATGCGCTGCATCGGAAGACACTGCTCGATTCCGGCCGCCACGCCCTGCACACCGGCAACTTGGAAAGCTGGCTGCGGCGCAGGGGATCCGACGCCGCCGATCTTTTCCTCGCCGCCGCGCACACCGACCCCACGCTGGCCATCGCACTGAGCGAACGCCCAGAAATCGGCCGTGCATTGAAGTTGCGGGCGGCCGAGGCGTGGCGCAA
The DNA here is from genome assembly GCF_048910785.1 of Nocardia nepalensis. Lineage (NCBI taxonomy): Bacteria > Bacillati > Actinomycetota > Actinomycetes > Mycobacteriales > Nocardiaceae > Nocardia > Nocardia nepalensis. Next base: position 42,325 of record NZ_JBKBET010000021.1, read on the forward strand.
CGACGACCCGGACGCGGTGCGATTGACCGTGGAATGGATGGGCTTCGGCTCGCCGGCTTCGCTCACCAGCGACATTCCCGGCGAATTCGCCAGGATGATAAAGCAACTCGATCCGCGAAAGCGAGTTACGGCCTACGAGCAAGTCATCGATGGATTGCGTTATTACGCCATGCAAGGCACGAACGACGGTCACTGGATCGGTTGGGTCAGCCTGCTGCGCAATGCGGGTCTTGCCGAACGTCAGGCACGCCGTCCCAACGCCGCGGTGACGTTCCTCGACGAGGCGTGGCGCAACCGCCGCCTGCTTCCAAAAGGCACTGAACAGACCGCAAAGGCGCTGACGGCGTTGGCCGTTCGATATTCCGAGGCGATCGGATGGCTGCCAACGGAGAACTACATCACAATGTCGTTCGACGAGCAATCGAGGCGCATGCGCGTAGGCTGTGACGCCCTGGACCAGCACCCCGATACGCTCGAATCGATACAAACACGGATCAGAGTTGCGATCCAGCGTTCGAATATGTGGTACGTGCGCAGGAAGCGCGGCTATGCCGGTTACCTCACCTATGCCGAGCAGACCCGAAAATTGCTGACAGATGCGGAAACCGATGTCTGGCGACGACTTCTCGGGCTCGATATCGGTTGTGTCGCAATGGATTATCGAACGTTGCCGACCGAGCTCGGCGCCGCGATGGTCGAGCTGCTGATCGCCCTCGGTCGGGCGGCGTCACTGCTCGCCGAACCCGAACTCACGGAGCGAACCAGCCGAGACGTCTTACTGCTCAGCGAATTCGCCCATCACCGCTTCGACGCGCACCTCAACCTGGCCAGAGATCGGCCCACATTGGACGAACGACTGCGCGTCGACCAGGATGTCCTGCGCGACGTCGAGGCGGGCGACCTCGACACCCTCAACGATCATCAACGCACTCGTGTCTACCGTCGGCTCCGCGCCGAATGCATCGAACTGGCACGGATCTTGTATCGGGAGAAGAAGCCGACGGCCGCCTGGTTCTGGACCCGACAGGCGCAAACTTGGGCGCCGAAGCAGGATTCGAATGGTTTACCGCAAATCCAGCGGGCGACAACTCAGGACGACGTCGAACAGCTGGAACCGACCCCGGCCGAATCCAATTCTGTGTGGTTCGACACCGTCATGAACCATATCCGAGGCGAGAACGTCATCGGGCTGATCCTGCAACTGCGATCAGGTGAATCGGACCGCACGGACGCCGAGGTCGCGGCCGCCTTGGCTGCCGCAGAACGGTGGTGGCCGAGAAAGCGACGCCGCGACCCGGATCGACGCATTGTCGTCGAAGCAGCGTCCGCCGCAGAACTCCGTCTCGCAGCATTGCATCTCGCGACCGAGTTCCTGGACTACGCACCCTATCTCGGCGCGCAGATCGATCTCGAGCTGTCCAAGTCCGCCGAGTTGACTTGGGAGCAACGGGTCGATTGGCTACGGCGCGGTATCAGCCGCGCCGAAAGCGCAGGGCGCACGGCGTTCAGTTTGAATTGCTGGCTACAGCTCATGGGGCTGGCCTTGCAGCGCACCGACCAATCGTTGATCGACCAAGCGGTCGCGGGCATTCACCGGATCATCGGCCGGGAGCTCGCCGCGGTAACCGGCGCGGCGGACTTCATCGATATCGCCGAGCAGCTGTTGCGCCAATCCGCCAGGGCCGCAGGCCAACTCGCCGACCACGGGCATCCTAATCAGGCCTTTCGATTGGCCGGTGCGGCTGCCGGGGCCTTGCGCAGACTGATCGAAGAAGATCCCGAGGTCGCCGAAGAACTCGAGTTGGTCGAACAGCGTGCCTTGTACAAGACGCCGCCGCATGACGATGCGCTGTTCACGTTGATGCAGCGGCGCGTGCTGGCCGGCTCGCGGGGTTCGATGGACTCCGACCCGGTCGCTCTACCAGATCTCGACGAGGGCCGGTCGTCACTGGTGCAACTGCTGAACGCGCGCGACGCCGGGTGCTGGGCGTTGGGCCGCACGAACGGCGAATTCTGGTCCGTGCGGCTCGATCTCGATGCGGACGGCCTGCGCGAACTGCGGGAGACCGTGTGGCATCAGCTCGGACCACGCAAGTCGCGCGCGCCCATCCTCGCCGACTTGCACCGGCTGGTGATCGCGCCGATCGGACCGCACCTCGGGCAGGACGACGTGACCTTCGTATTACACGGCGCCTTCTCGGGCCTGCCATTGCACGCGGCGTACGACGGCTCGACCTACCTGATCGAGCGGATTCGGGTGAGCTACCTGCCCACCGTCGGCACCGACCTCGATACAGCGCTGCGGCCCGATGCCCTGGTGGGCGGTTGGGATCCCGGGATCGAGGCCGGCACCGAAGCCACCGAAGTGGAGCAATACCTGACCCGACTGGGACTGGACGTCACGCGGCCGAAGAAGGCAATCGAGGGGAAGCGGGCTCTACTCGACGCGGAGAACCATTGGGGCATAGTGCACATCGCCGCACATGGCGACTTCTGTCCCTGGCCGATGTCGTTGCGGTCTCGCCTGCGGCTTTCGACTCGGGTGTCGCTGGATGCCGGCGACTGGCTGCGATCGTCGTGCCGTGCGGCCTTCGTCTTCATGAACGCCTGCGATGTCGGGATGCCTGCTCTGCATGCTGGCGACCTGAATGGATTTCCGCTGGCGGTGCGGGCCCGCGGCGCGGTAGCGAGCATCGCCGCGCTCGCCCCGGTGCGCAGCGGCGCCGCGCGCAGATTCGCGGAGCTCTACTACACACACTGGTCGCTCGGTGACAGCCTGTCGGCGTTCCAGGCCGCGTGCCGCGAAGTCATCGCCTCCGGTGAGTCGGTTTCCGGCTGGGCGCCATATCTGCATACCGGATCACCGGTCCGACTGCCCTGAAGTCACCGCGATTCTGGCAATCCGCGACGGCACCGAATCCGTCTACCTAGACGAGCCCATGCAATGCCGATAACCAACCCAACCGCCGAGGAGTTTCATCATGGATCATCGGGTCGAAGGACCTGCCGGCAGCCGAGACCCGGCTCAGCGGTTCAGCCGATTGACCAATATGAGCGTCGAGGACGCGGCAGTGATCGTCTACTCCGAGGCCCTGCGACTAAACCGTGGTGATCGCGCCGCCGCCGAGGTAATAAGCCAGGAGACCTGGGTCAGGATCATCGATCGCGTCCAGTCCGGGGCGCAGAGCGACACGATCACATACCCGAACGCATGGCTGCGCCGAGTAGTCCACCGGGTCCATATCGACGAAGGGCGTAAATCCAACTCCGCCAAAGCCCGTCCGGCAATACCGCTCAAACCGCTCAGTGCGGTACCGAACGGAGCCGCACCCGCCGATCCAGGACGAGGACCCGACGAGCTCACTGCCGCAACGGATCTCGGCCGACGGCTGCGCCGTGCCATCACCGAACTGCCGCTCGAACAACGTCAGGTCGTCGAGCTGGTGTTGCACGGACATTCGTTTGCCGAACTCGCCGAACTGCTCGGCATACCCCTCGGAACCGCGAAGACGCGGTTCCGCGCAGCTGCCACGAACCTGCGGGCCGTCCCAGGCCTCGCGGTCGAATGAGAGGAGGATCGTCTCATGGGAAGCCCCTTCGATCCGGTGTACGAGACCGACGACTGGATCGCCACCCTGCTCGATACCATCGAGGACTTGGACGGCGACGACGACCAATACCTACCCACCGAGGCGGAACTGGAGCACGCCAAGCGACTCGCGGTGCGCGAGTTCGACCGGGCCGCCGGGCGTGAGCAGAACGCGCCTGCCGAACCCGACGCGATGACGGTTATCGCCGAGACCGTGGTCGACGAGATCGAGAGTTGGCTTGCGGAAGTCGCGTCCGACGAGGTGCGTGCCCGTGGACCGCGCTCGGCGCCCACCGTCGAACGGACAATGCCAGAACTGGCCGACCTCGGTTATGCGCCGGAGGTGGAGATCGACGCCGACATCGATTGCGACACGGGAACATCCGATATCTCGGTCCAATTGACGGCGATCGCAGCCAAGCCCGCCGGGCTACTGGTGCGGGTCATCGACAAGGCGGGCGTCGCGCATACGGCCCAGGTCAACCGCTACGGGCTGGCGATCATCCGAAACGCCGCCCTCGGCGCGTTCCACCTACTGTGGGAAAGGCGCGTCTGATCGCCACGGCCCCGTCGGATCGCAGCTGCCGTGGGTGGCTGCGATCCGACGTAACCGGCGCTGTGGCCACGCAGACAGCTCCCGCCATCCGCGGCTACATTCGAATAGCAAACCTGTTAGGAGACAGCGCATTACCCAACTGGGTCGGTAATCTGATGTTCCGACCGATACGAGTACCCGCCGAAGGCCGCCATGAACGCTCCGCGCAAACTCGCAGTTGCCACACTTCGTATCGCTATCGTCGCGGTTCACCGACACATGGCGACCACACTCACGGCAGAACCCAGGTCCTGGCTGCAGAATCTGCTGCCCGGCAGCACCGATACCTTCACACTTGACGAGCTGGAGCGCCAGTTCGAGAGCGTAACCGGTCGCCTGGTCAACGAACTCGAACTTGTTCATACCAACTGGCCCGAGCCAGTCGGCACCGATCGCTTCAACGACGCGCTGGCCGCCGTCGCCGAAGCGATCGACAAGATGGCGGGGACCGTTGACGCACGCACGGACCTAACGAAGACACCGGTAAGCGACGTCGTCCATCGGATCGAGAAGAATCTTGCCGAGAGCCCAAGCCTCCTCGGCGCCGATCAGTCTGTTCTGCTGCTGGTCGAAGCGGCCGTGACAGTGTGCGTCCACGCACTACTCGCGTGGGTGACGGCAATTCCCATCGACTCGACCGATTCTGCGTGGGCGACCCTGGCCGGCACCACCCGCCTGATAGAAAGCACCCGGGATGCGTTCAAGGCCGTTCGGCTCGAGGGACTACTCGCACGCGGCCCGCATCGTATTGCCGCCATCCAGCGGCGGGATCTCCTGCAATCATTGAAGTATATGCACCTGTTCGGACTTCCTGTCGAAGCCCGCTATCAGACGGTGCCAATTTCGGTCTCCCATATCGAGGCCCGTTTTCTCGGCAAACAAAATGAGAGAAACGATAAACGCGCACCGACGGTGTCGCTGGAGAAGCTGCTCATTTCCCCTGGGCGTCCGCCATCGGCCACTAAGACGGGATTCCGGTTCATTATCACCGGGAAGGCCGGCTACGGAAAAACCACTGCGATACAGTGGATCGCCTATCGGGCATCCTCGAAAAACCTCGCCATTGCCTCGGACGGCAGCAGACAAATCCTGCCCCTGTTCGTCCATCTTCGCGATGCCACCACCACACGGTACGCGCCGGGCGATCGAGCGTTGTTGTATGGAGCACAATTACGCGAGGACGTGCCGTCGGACTGGTTGGACAACAGTCGTAACGACTTCACACCCCTTATCCTCTTGGACGGCTGGGACGAGATTTCCCAAGAGGGTATTCAGGGTGCCACCGCTTGGGTCCAGTCGCTGGCACACCGGTTTCCAAGAGCGCATATCATCATCACATCCCGCCCAGAAGGTATGCCGACCGCCGATCTCCTCAATCAGCTGGGTTTCGAGGAACTGCGCATTCAGCCGCTGCGACCACCGGATGCCATCGCGCTCATCCAACGGTGGTTCCGAGGCCTGGCCGAACAACTGGATGGCAGCGAAGACCTCACACTGAACGAAATCGACCGGGCCGAGAAAGATCTGCTACACGATCTCAACTCACCGACGATCCGCGATATGGCCGATACACCACTGCTCACAGCAATGCTCTGTTGCCTTTACGCGACGCCGACGAACCGCTCGCCGACGCGAAAAGGTTGGTTGTACGCCCAGGTAGTATCGGCCCTACTCGACCGCCGAGAGCGGCAGCGCCGAATTCGGGCCTCGGTGTGGCAGACACTCGATGCGGGACCCAAAGAACGCCTACTCGGCAGCATCGCACGAGCAATGGCGATCACGCAGAGCACAAGCATCGCGATCTCACCCGGGGCCGACCCCCGAGCGCTGAGCATTGATCAGATCGTCGTGGAAGCGCTGCCCGATGTGGAACGCTCGCGCGCCGAAACCGCCGAGTGGACCAAAGCGGTGCTGGATAGAAGCATTCTGTTGCAGCGGGTATCGCCCTACGAAGCGGAATTCGTGCACCGCAGCATCCAAGACTATTTGGTGGCCCGAACTCTGCGGGCACGCGGTGAGATCCAGTTGTTACTGCGACTCGCCGCGGAAGGGCAGTGGGCACTTTTACCGTTCGCCTGCTACCAAGCAGACCAGCCGACTGCCGACATTATCGTGGCATGGCTGCTCGAATGGGTACGTACAGCCAACGTGGATGCCGATACCGATCGACAACTGCGACTGCTGGTCGTCGAGTGTGTAGGTGCGGCGACGGTATGGCTTTCGGACACTGTCCGTTTGGGTGCCGATGAGGTTGTGCGAGAGTTGTTTCCGCCGCGTGACCTCACCGAAGTCAAGACACTCACCGTGCTCGGCAATGCGGCGGTGCCCTACCTGGCGAGCAAACTCACCGTCGGCCTGTCGGCACGCCGCATGGCGATCGAAACCCTATGCCGGATCGGCTCACCCGAGGCCATGGAACAATTGACCCACTACGCACAGGCGGGTATCGCGGCGGAGGCGACGGCGATCGGTGCGGGCATCGAACGGTTCAATCCCCCCGCGCTTTACGCGGAGCTGGTGCTATCCCGCTTCACGCCCGGGTTCAATATCACGGCTCGAAGTGACGCCGTCCTGGCCGCACTTCGCCTGGCCGGCCGCGTCAATTCGCTACGCATCGAAGGCTTTCCGCTGTCACCACAATCCATAGACAGCATCCGGCAGATCCCGCACCTGCGACAATTGGATATCGCGGATTGCCCGTACGTCGGCCCGCTCGACTGGACCACCTCGATGGACTCGCTCAAATCTATCTCCATTCGCAACAGCCGCGGAGTGTTCAGATTGACGGCAGAACGGGATATGCTGATGCCGCATCAGCGAAGAGACTCTCTCGGCTCGCCAGGGCTCTGGGCGTTGCATCTGGATAGTATCGACGTCGGCACCGTGAACTGGACCACGCTGCTGGCGAATAAGACCAGCCTTCGAGTGCTCTCGCTGACGAACTTGCAAGGTGACACGACGACGATACCCGAGTCCGCGGTTACCGCCCTCCGCAACCTGAAATCGGTAACCATCTCCGGAAGCATCCGGTTCCAATCTCTCGAATTTGTCCGCAGAGCCGGCAATCTATGCCGGCTAGAGCTGGGATACGCACTGTCACGACAGGATCTCGCGAATATCGCATACTGCGCTCCCTTGCGCGTCGCCCATCTGCGGATTATGCCGAATGTCGCGTTGCAAGACGACGGCAGCGATCGAAATGCCCTCTACGTCCAGGATATCGAGGACACCCTCGCTATGGTGCATGAGCTCCGGCTCACCGGGGCGCCGAGCGAACTGATTGCCCTGCTCGGCCGTTTCACGCAGTTGCATGCGCTGCAACTCGCAGACACCCGACTGGAATTCGAGGATACGGTTACACTGCCCGCGAGCCTCACCGAACTAACGTTCCGAAATTGCACCTTCGGGAAGGTCGCTGAGCCGATCTGGTCTGCGTCCAACCTGCAGCGGGTCGCTTGGGTGGGCGGTTCGCTCGAACACCTGGGCCGCATACCGCCCAGCCCGTGGATGCGCCAGCTCGAGATCTTCGACAACGGATCGCTGTCGACACTGTCCGGTTTGGAGTGGATACCGTCGAACTGCAAGGTGGTAGTCGGCGGCCTACGAAACGATCTGGATCAGGTGCCGATCAAGGCCCTCGCTGATAGATGCGTCCTATATTTCGAGACCGACGATGCGTCCTACTCCTTCAATGACGGCTATTGGATCGACTACGGAGGAGTATGAGCATCGGCAAACACTCGGGATTCGCGCTGTTCGAGGCGACCAGATGCTGAGCGATGCCAAGATCGTCTGTGTGCTCATCGCCTCCCCCGGCGACGTGCCAGACGATCGAGACATGGTCGAAAGCGTTGTCCGCGAATGGAATGCGACATATTCGATCCGCGAACGGATAGCGCTGCTCCCCCTTCGCTGGGAGGTCAACGCCGTCTCCGATCTCCACCTCGACACACAGACTGCGATCAACGAACAGCTCGTTGAGCACGCAGACATCGTCATCGCACTGTTCCACTCCCGACTCGGCACACCGACGCCCCGAGCCCTCTCCGGCACAGTGGAGGAACTGGATCGAGCATTGGCCCGAGGCGTGCGCGTGCATGGCTACTTCAACAGCGGCCCGCTGCCAGGAGCCGACCAGATCGATGTCGGCCAACTCCAGGCCCTGCTCGCGTTCAAAGAGGAATGGAGGCGGCGTGGACTGTGCGCCGACTATGCAACACTCGATGCGCTCGCCGTTCAGATACGCAGAGCGGTCGCTGATGACATAGCTCGACTCCGCGGTTGGACCCCCGACCGCAACAGAGACGAAGGAACAGCCGTGACGGCGCGGTACTCGGTCGAGGCAACAGATTTCGCGGGCACAAGGAGCTACATCGAGGTATGCAATTCCACCGACAGGTCAATGCGTAACGTCTCGTTCAGCCTCGATACCGATGACGACGGTGTGCCACCGCTGCACCGATTCAAGGAAATGGACGCTATCGATATTGCACCACACAACACAATTCTGCTTCCGGTGTACAGCTGCATTGGCATGTCCCAACGGTGGCGCCTGACAGTTCGATGGCTCGATGGCAGCGCACGGCTCGAATCCACGCTTCTCGTGAAGGTAGACCCGCCCCACGAAATAAGCCGCCACCTCCTATGATTCGCTTCCTCAACTCTTTGGTCGCGAATCACCTGGAGCTCGGCGCGCCGCGATTCGAGGAAGCGGTCCAATTCGTTCCGCCGCGCCACACCCGAGGCGCGGTCGTGCACCACACTCGTCATACTGCGATCGGGGCCGCGGGGCCGGTCGTTATCCAGGTGTTGCCAGTACCAGTGTTATTGGACTCCTGTTACTGGTGTCGGATCGGTTGCAAGCTCTAGGACATGACCCAGACCTTGCAGCCGAGTTCCGCCGCGGCCACTTCGGCCGTTGCGGGTCCGGCGGTTCAGCCTGCCGCGTTCAGTGCGCGGCGGACCATCGCGGTGCTCGCGGTGTTGCTCACCGGACAGTTCATGGCGGTGCTCGACGCGTCGATCGTCAATGTCGCCATTCCTTCTATTCGTACCTCGTTGCGTACCAGCGGATCCGCGTTGCAGTTGATCGTGGCCGGATATGTGATCGCCTACGCCGTACTGCTCGTCACGGGTGCGCGGTTGGGTGATCGGTTCACCCAGCGTCGCGCCTTCATTACCGGACTCACGGTATTCACCGTTGCCTCGCTGGCCTGCGGCCTGGCGTGGAATGAGCTGTCGCTCATCGTATTCCGATTCGTGCAGGGTGCGGGTGCCGCCGCGATGATTCCGCAGATCATGACCATGATCCAACGGAACTTCACCGGCAATGCACGGGCGAAGGCGCTCAGCGCGTACTCCGCGATCATCTCCGGCGGCATGGTCGTGGGGCAGGTCGCGGGTGGATTGATCGTCAACGCCGACCTTTTCGGTAGCAGTTGGCGTGGTGTCTTCCTGGTGAACGTGCCGATCGGCGCGGTGCTGCTGTTGATCGCACCACGCGTATTGCCCTCGGCTACCGCGCGATTCGATCGGAAGCTGGACCTGGCGGGTCTGATGATGCTCACCGTGTCGGTGCTGCTGCTTGTGCTGCCCATGGTGTTGGGGCATGAGCAGAACTGGCCGCTGTGGACGTGGATCGCCTTGGGCGCCAGTGTGATCGGTTTCGGATTGTTCGTGGTGATCGAGCGGGCGGTCGCGGCACGCGACGGTGAACCGCTCTTCGCCCAGCGCGTGCTGAAGTCGCCGGGACTGGCGCTGACCGCGGGCACGCTGTTCACGATCATGGCCACCTTCGGCGGCTGGATGTTCGTGATGGCGATACACCTGCAGAGCACCCTCGGCTACACCGCCTTGCACGCGGGCCTGCTGTTCATTCCGATGGGCACGACCTTCGCACTGACCAGCCTGAACTGGGAGCGCATCCCACATCGCTTCCACACCACCATGATTCCGCTCGGCCTGGTACTCGCCGCGATCACGATGGTGGTGCTCGGCATGATGCTGCGCGACGGCGCCGACTTCGGCCCGCTGGCGCTGGTCGTCTTCGGCATCCAGGGCATCGGCAACGGCCTGGCCTTCAGCCCGCTGATGACCCGCACCCTGGCCCGGATTCCCATGGCCCTCGCGGCCGATGCCAGCGGCATTCTGGTCACCAGCGTGCAACTCGGCATCGTGGTCGGCATCGCCTGCTTCGGATCGGTGTTCCTCGGCCTCGCGGGTAGTACGGCACTGTCGGCGGCACATGCTCTGGGCGGCACGGCGATCGCCGAAGGTGTGACGGTTCTGGTGGCCGCAGCGCTGTCCGCTCGCGCGGCGCGGTAACCGCGGCACGAGATCCCGGGTTCGCTATGTGGGCGGCGAACCCGGGATCGCTGGCGGTTACCAGGAGGCTGGTCGGATTCGGAGGCCGGGCCGGATTCGGATCAGCGCGACGCAAATGATGGCGGCGCCGAGCAAGTTTGACGATCGTCATACCTATGAGCAGGAGCGGAAACGCCTTCGCGGTGGGCATCGAACTGGACGGCGAGGGGTACCACCCGGCCGCGTGGCGGCGGGCCGCACATGCGCCCGATGCCTTCCTCAGCGGCGATACGCTGCGCAAACGCGTCGGTGCGGCCGAGAATGCGGGCTTTACGCTGGCGACGTTCGACGATTCGATCCTGCCGCCCGTGGGGCATCCGGCGGCGCGCATTGACGGAGTGACCAGGGCATCATTCGTCGCGGCGACGACCAGCACCATCGGCCTGGTGGCGACGGTGGCGACCACCTACGCCGAACCGTTCCACACCTCCTCGCAGTTGGCCACGCTCGACTACGCCTCGCGCGGGCGCGGCGGCTGGATCGCGACGACGATCGCCGATCCGGCGGCCGCCACCACCTGGGGTCGGCCCGCGCGCACCGCTGAACCGGAACTCGCACGCGAACAACGGGATTCGATCGAGGTCGCACGCCGACTGTGGGACTCGTGGGAAGACGACGCGGTCGTGCGCGACTATGCGGCGAGCAGATTCCTCGATCGAGACAAGTTGCACTACATCGACTTCGAAGCCGAGACCTTCTCGGTGAAGGGGCCGGCGATCGTGCCGCGGCCGCCACAGGGGCAGGTGGTCGTCTTCGCCTATGGCACAGGCGAATCCGGGGGTGCCGACGTAATCCTCATCGCAGGTGGCGATCTCGCACAAACCCTCGCCGCCGCCGACCGTGCGCGGGCCACCGGTGCGCTGGTCTTCGCCGAACTCGATGTCGCCTTGGACATCTCGACTGCGACGGCCGCTGAACGCCGCACCGAGCTCGACAAGTATGCGGTTGCGAATCCCACTGAGCGCCTGACGTTCTCGGGCTCGCCCACCGAACTCGTCCGCCTCATAACCGAACTCGCACACCACGTCGACGGCGTGCGCCTGCATCCGGCCGTTATCGACGAAGACCTCCCGGCGCTGGCGCGCTACGTCCTGCCGGCGCTCTTCCGATCCGGTGTAACCCACCGCCCGGTGCCGGGTTCGACCCTGCGCGCCAATCTCGGCCTGGCGCGGCCGATCAATCGATACGCGAAGGATCAGCAATGAGTACTGCATCGCACAGCGATTCCATCAGGGGTGGCGGCCGGGCGACGGGTGGGTCCGATGTTCGGTTCCCCGACGCACAGGTTCATTTCGGCGTCTTCTTCCAGGGCGTCAACCACTCCACCATCTGGTCGGATCCGAGCAGCGGCTCCCAGATCGACTTCGAGACGTTCCGCCGCATCATCGGCACGGCCGAGCGCGGCCTCTTCGACGCGTTCTTCCTCGGTGAGGGCCTGCGCCTGCGCGAGCAGAACGGTCAACTGCTCGACACCGATATCGCGGGCCGACCCGATGCCATCGCCCAGCTGGCGGCGCTGGCCGGGATCACCCGCCACATCGGTCTGGTCGCCACCCAGAACACCACATATAACGAACCCGCCGATCTCGCCCGCCGACTCGCGGGACTGGACCTGCTCTCGGGTGGCCGCGCGGGCTGGAACGCCGTCACCACCGACAATGCCTGGACCGGTGCGAATTTCCGACGCGGCGGCTTCCTCGACCACGCGCAGCGCTATGAGCGCGCGGGGGAATTCATCCGAACGGCCCGCGAGATCTGGGATGCGTGGGCCGACCATGCGATCGCGACCTCGCGCGACGCCACCGCCTGGGCCGCACCGGATTCGGTACGGACGGTGACCCGCGATAGCGAGCACTTCCAGGTTTCCATCACACCGACCCTGCCGCGCAGCGCCCAGGGCCATCCGGTGATCTTCCAGGCCGGTGATTCGCCCGCGGGCCGCGATTTCGCGGCGGCCAATGCCGATGTCATCTTCTCCAGACACGGAACGCATTTCGATGCCGCGCTGGCATTCGCGAACGATATCCGCGAACGTCTGCGGCGGGCGGGGCGACCGGCCGATGACATCAAGATCCTGCCCGGCACCCAGATCGTATTGGCCGAGAAGGAATCCGAGGTCGAGGAGAAGGCACGCTGGGTATTGGAGGGCCAATTCACCGGTCAGACCGCGCTTTCCCTGGTCGGACAGGTGTGGGGTCGCGATCTGTCCGATCTGGATCCGGATGGCCCGCTGCCCGCGGACGATCCACAGCCCCGGGCGATTTCCGGCGAGCGCGGCGCGCAACGCGACGGCCAGGATCCGGTGGCGATCGCGCGGGAGTGGCGGGCGCTGGCCGAGGCCAAGAATCTTTCGCTGCGCCAGGTCGCCATCGAGACCTCGCAGCGGTCCGGCTTCGCCGGGACACCGGGCCAGGTCGCCGACGAGCTGACTCGGTGGGTGCGCCACGGCGCGACGCACGGGTTCAATATCTCGCCGTATCTGGTCCCCACCGGACTCGACGAGATCGTCGACTGGCTGATTCCAGAACTCCAGGAGCGCGGCTCGTACCGCACCGAGTACACCGGGACCACCCTGCGCGAGCACCTGGGCCTGCGACCACCTTTGACCAGGCGCTGATAGTCGGCTCGACCCCCTCCGCTAGAGAAGCGCGGGCGACGACGGCGGCGACCAGGTCCGATTCGCGAAAGATAGCCGGTTTGTCACCGAAATCTAACCTCAGACCGCGTCTTGCTCGTATGTTTGCCATACGCAGCGCAGATCGGAGTGGGACAGTGCAAGCAGGGGCTACCGCGGATTATGTGATCGTCGGCTCCGGGTCCGCGGGTGCGGTCCTGGCCAACCGGCTCAGCGCCGACCCGAATGTCACGGTGGTGGTGCTGGAGGCGGGGCCGCCGGATAAGAACAAGTACGCCCACATTCCCGCGGCGTTCGCGAAACTGTTTCGGTCGGAGGTGGATTGGGATTACCTCACCGAACCGCAGCCCGAGCTGAAGAATCGGCAGATCTACTGGCCGCGCGGCAAAATGTTCGGCGGCTCATCGTCGATGAACGCGATGATGTGGGTGCGCGGGTTCCGCGCCGATTACGACGAGTGGGCGCTGCTGGCCGGGGACGAGTGGGGGTTCGCGGCCGCGGTCGAGCAGTTCCGCAAGATCGAGAGCGTCGAGGACGCCCAATACCCGGATGAGGGCGCGACCGGGCCGCTGCATATCTCGCGGCAGCGCAGTCCACGTGCGCTGACGGCGGCCTACCTGGCGGCGGTCAAGGAGTCCGGGTTCCCGGTGGAGCCGCCGAACCGCCCGCAGCCGGAGGGGTTCAGCGAAACCATGGTGACCCAGCACGGTGGTAGGCGCTGGAGTACTTCCGATGGGTATCTCAAGCCCGCGATGGGCCGTCCGAACCTCATCGTGCAGGCCGAGGCGCTCGCCTCACGGGTCATCTTCGAGACCTCACCCACCGGGCGGCCGCGTGCGGCGGGTGTGGAGTACCGCCAGGGCGGCGTCACCCAGACGGTGGCCGCCCGGCGCGAGGTGGTGCTGTGCGGTGGCGCGATCAACAGCCCGCAGCTGCTCATGCTCTCCGGTATCGGCGACGAGGACGAGCTTGCGCGCCAGCACATACCGTTGGTGCACCACGCGCCCGAGGTGGGCGCCAACCTGCAGGACCACCTGGTGGCCGCGCTCGGCTACGGTGTCGAATCCGATTCGCTGTTCGATGCGGAGAAGCCGCGTCAACTGCTCGACTATCTGATCCGCCACCGCGGCATGCTCACCTCCAATGTCGGCGAGGCCTACGGGTTCATCCGCAGCCGCTCCGATCTCGAATTGCCCGATCTGGAGCTGATTTTCGCGCCGGCGCCGTTCTTCTACGAGGGCCTGGTGGATCCGACCGAGCACGGAGTCGTGCTGGCGACGGTGCTGCTGCGCCCGCACAGCCGGGGACGAATCTCGCTGGCATCGGGCGATCCGACCGCCAAACCGATCATCGACCCGCGCTATCTCTCCGACAGCGGCGGCGCGGACCGCGCCGCCATAATGTCGGGCCTGCGTGTCTGCACCGAAATCGCCGCCGCTCCGGCCATGAAATCGGTACTCGGCCCGCTGATCTATCCCCCCGAAGCGCCCGCGGAACTCGAGGCCGCGATGGAATTGACCCTGAACGGCTACTCCCACACCCTGTATCACCCGGTCGGCACCTGCCGAATGGGCACCGATGCGGGCAGTGTCGTCACGCCGCGATTGGAGGTGCGTGGGGTGCAAGGACTCCGCGTCGCAGACGCATCGGTGATGCCGCTGCTGATTCGCGGGCACACGCACGCGCCCAGCGTGTTCATCGGTGAGCAGGCGGCGCAGTTCATCCTGAGTTAGCGCGCCGCCGCGGAACTATTGAGCGACAAATGCCTGTTGCCAGGTCTCGGCACGGGGACGTGTCGTGCTGACAACGCATTCCATGCCCACGAGCCCGCCTGCGCCGGAATTGTGCCCGAAATGGCATGCAGTGCAATACCGCATCGCATGCAGACGTGCAGAAGGTGCTGCGCGGCACCGAATGTCGAAGCCGCGAGCTGGACTACGCACTCCCTGCTGATCAGGCGAAGGCGAAGAGGGCGAGGGAGGCTGCGGCCAGTAGCAAGTAGGGCAAGGGGTAGGTCAGGTGGGTGTACCACCTGGCTCGGAGGATGGCGATTTCCGCGCCCAGGAAGAACAGGACGAGACAGGTGGCGGCGGCCAGGGCCAGGGGCGGGAAGGCCAGGCCGATCAGGAGGCCGAGGGCGCCGAGAGCTTTGAGGGCGGCCAAGGGGTTGAGTGCCCACTGTGGGATGCCGTAGCCCTGCATGGTCTCGCGCACCTTATCCGCCTTGACGACATCGAAGCCGGCGGCGAATAGTGCGGCGACGGCGGCGAGGATGGTGACGACGATGTATGCGACTGACATGGGAATACCCTCCGGGTGTCTGGGTTCTGCGGGTCTGCGATCGTGGTGAGGCAGCCGATCGCCTTATTCACGTGACGGATGCCGAGAGCGAAAGGTGACCGATGCACGCACAGGAATTGCTGGCGCGACGATTCGAGACGCACCGCGATCACCTGCGCGCGGTCGCCTATCGGATGTTGGGGTCGGCAAGTGAAGCCGATGACGCGGTGCAGGAGGCATGGCTGCGGCTGGACCGCACCGACATCGGTGCGGTCGAGAATCTGGCGGGCTGGCTGACGACGGTGGTCTCCCGGATCTGCCTCGACATGCTCCGCTCCCGGGCCGCCCGGCGCGAGGATCCGATCGATCGGATCGCCGATCTCGGCGACTCCGCCTATGACCACGACCCCGAAAGCGAAGCGGTGCTGATCGATTCGGTGGGGCGGGCGCTGCTGGTGGTGCTGGATAGGCTCGGTCCCGACGAGCGAGTCGCGTTCGTGCTACACGATATGTTCGCCGTGCCGTTCGAGCAGATCGCGCCCATCGTCGGCCGCACAACGGCCACCACCAAGAAGCTCGCCAGCCGGGCCCGCGCGCGGGCGCACGGTGATGCGACCGCGTCCACCGCGGAGCTCGCCGAACAGCGCCGCGTCGTCGACGCCTTCCTCGCCGCCGCCCGCAGCGGTGATCTCGACGCGCTGCTCGCGGTGTTGGCTCCCGACGTCGTGCGCACGGCCGATCCCGCGGCGCTGCCCTCGGGTATGGCGCCGGTCGCCCGCGGCGCGCAGGCAGTGGCACGCGAGACCGTCATCCTGCGTCGCCGCTCCCGGGTCGCGACGCTCGCGCTGGTCAATGGCGCGGTCGGCATCATCGTCGCCCCGCGCGGCAAACTGCTACTCGCCCTTGCCGTTACGGTCGAGGACCACCGGATCGCGGGCTACGACGTGATCGCCGATCCGACCCGACTGCGCCGACTCGATCTGGCGGTCCTGCCCGAATTGTCTTGACCCGTCAGTCGCAGACGGCCCCGTATGACGCCGAGCCGACCAGCTTCGAGTACTTGGCGAGCACGCCACGGGTGTAGCGGGGCGGCAATGGTTTCCAGCCCTCCCGGCGGCGGGCCAGTTCTGCGGGGTCGATCAGTAGGTCGAGGGTGCCTGCGGCGACGTCGAGGCGGATTTGGTCGCCGTCGTGGACGAAGGCGATCGGGCCGCCGTCGACCGCCTCCGGGGCGACGTGGCCGACGCACAATCCGGTGGTACCGCCGGAGAAACGCCCATCGGTGAGCAGCAGCACGTCCTTGCCCAGGCCGGCGCCCTTGATGGCCGCGGTGATGGCGAGCATTTCGCGCATTCCGGGACCGCCCTTGGGGCCCTCGTAGCGGATGACCACCACGTCGCCCGCCGCGATCGTGCCATCCGCCAGCGCGTCCATCGCGGCCCGTTCGCGATCGAAAACCCTTGCGGTGCCGGTGAATACGTCGGAGTCGAAGCCCGCGGACTTGACCACGGCGCCGCCGGGGGCGAGGGATCCGGCGAGGATGGTTATGCCGCCGGTCGGGTGGATCGGGGATGTCATGGCCCGCACCACTTTTCCGTCGGGGTCCGGCGGGGCGATATCGGCGAGGTTCTCGGCCACCGTCCGGCCCGTCACGGTCAGGCAGTCGCCGTGCAGCAGCCCGGCGTCGAGCAGCGCCTTCATCATCACCGGCACGCCGCCGATCCGGTCCACATCCGTCATCACATGTCGCCCGAAGGGTTTCACGTCGGCGAGGTGTGGCACCCGGCGCCCGACCCGGGCGAAATCCTCCAGCGTCAGATCCACCTTCGCATCGTGTGCGATCGCCAGCAGGTGCAGTACGGCATTGGTGGAGCCGCCGAATGCCATCACGACGGCGATCGCGTTCTCGAAGGCTTCCTTGGTGAGGATGTCGGCGGTGGTTATCCCGCGCCGCAGCAATTCCACCACCGCCTCGCCACTGCGCCGCGCATAGCCGTCCCGTCGCCGGTCGGTCGCGGGCGGCGCCGCACTGCCCGGCAGCGACATGCCCAAGGCCTCGGCCGCGCTGGCCATGGTGTTAGCGGTGTACATCCCGCCGCAGGCGCCCTCGCCCGGGCAGATGGCGCGCTCGATGGCGTCCACATCCGCGCGACTCATCAACCCGCGCGAGCAGGCGCCGACCGCCTCGAACGCGTCGATGATCGTCACCTCGCGCTCGCTGCCATCGGAGAGTTTGGCGATACCGGGCAGGATCGAGCCCGCGTAGAGGAATACGCTCGCCAGATTCAGCCGCGCCGCCGCCATCAGCATGCCCGGCAACGATTTGTCGCATCCGGCGAGCAGCACCGAACCGTCGAGCCGCTCGGCCTGCATCACGGTCTCGACGCTATCGGCGATCACCTCCCGCGATACCAGCGAGAAATGCATGCCCTCATGACCCATGGAAATACCGTCGGAGACCGAAATGGTGCCGAATTCCATGGGATACCCGCCGCCCGCGAATACGCCCTCCTTGCAGGCCTTGGCGAGCCGGTCCAGCGACAGGTTGCACGGCGTGATCTCGTTCCAGGACGAGGCCACCCCGATCTGGGATTTGCCCCAGTCGCCGTCGTCCATGCCGACGGCGCGCAGCATGCCACGGGCGGCCGTCTTCTCCAGACCATCGGTGACGTCGCGGCTGCGCGGCTTGATATCGGGAGCGTTCGGATCATTCGCCATGGCCACATCATTCCTGCCCGGATCGCCGAGCGGCGCCGACCACGCCGATCACGGTGAATTTCAGCGCGTGCCGATTCGCTGGAGCAGATCCAGCAGCGTTGCGCGTTCATTGGCGGACAATGCGGCGAAGGAGTCGGCCAGCACCTCGTTCGCGACCTGGTTTCCCGCGCGCAGCACCTGCTCGCCGGCGGCGGTGAGCCGGTGCTCGATGGCGCGACCGCGGCCGGGCGTGCGTTCGATCAGACCGCGTGTCACCAACCGGTTGGCCAGGGTGCCGAAGGCCTGCTCGCTCTGAAATGTCTCTTCGGCCAAGGCACGGGCGGTGGAACCGGGGTTGCGGTCGATGGCGCGCAGCGCATCCCATTGGGCGAGGGTGGTGCCGATGGTCGCGAGCCGACCGTCCAGCGCGCGATGGTGGCGGTACTGCGCCTGTTTGACGGCGCGTCCCAGGGCTAGGCAGCGGCCCAACCATTCTCGTCCTGCACGGCGGCGCCGGTCCGGCCTCGGTGGCCGGTATTGCCGAGCAGCTGTCCCGCACGTCCCATGTTCTTACGCCAACTCATCCCGGTTGGAATGGCACACCGTTGGCATTCGACAGCATCGGCGACCTCGCGCGCGCCTATCTGGACCTGCTCGGCGACCGCGATCTGCATGACGTTCTCGTCATCGGCTCCTCCATCGGCGGCTGGATCGCCGCCGAAATGGCCGTCCGCGATCGCGAGCGCCGGATCGCCGGTCTCGTGCTGATCGACGCGACCGGCGTATGGTTCGACGACGAACCGATCACCGACTTCTTCGCCCTCGACGCCCACGGCGTGGCCGAGCACTCCTATCACGACCCGGCGCGCTTCTACCAGGACCCGGCCGATATCCCCGCCGCGCAATCGGCCGTGCGCCAAGGGAATATGGCGGCGCTACGGCACTACGCGGGCGACCCGTACATGCACAATCCGCAACTGCTCCCCCAACTCGCCGCCGTCACCACACCCACCCTGTTGCTCTGGGGCGAAAGCGACCGCATCGTCACCCCGGCCTACGGCGAAGCCTATGCCGCCGCCTTCGGCAATGCCCGATTCGAAATCATCCGTGCGGCAGGCCATTTGCCGCAACTGGAGCAACCGGAGGACACCTTCGCACGCGTCGAGGCATTCCTCCCGGCACTGCGGTAGTGGATCGACGCTCGAGCACCGCGGTAGCGGTCAGACGCGCCGATCGATCTCGCCCATATGCTCCTCCGCCCACATGCGCAGCGCGGCGAGGGGCACTTCAAGGGATAGCCCGAGGTCGGTCAGACGGTAGTGCACGCGGGGCGGGACTGTCGGTTCCACTCGTCGAGCGACCAAACCATCGGCGCGATGCGGCGGCCCGAGCGCGTGCGACGACTCGTGCTGATGGAATCGCTGCTGGGTACGCTGCCCGGCGCCGAGGACTTCCTCGCGGGCGGTCCACCCTGGTGGTTCGGCTTCCACGCGGTACCCGGACTCGCCGAAACCGTGCTGGCCGGAAACGAATCCGAGTACATCGACTGGTTTCTCACCGTCGGTACCCACGGGCGCGGTGTGCCCGCACGGATACGGGACGCCTTCGTCACCGCCTACACCGGCCGCGAGGCGTTGCGCTGTGCCTTCGCCTACTACCGAGCAATGCCGAGCACGGCACGCCAGATCGAACAGGCTGTCACGTCCGAGCGACTCACCGTGCCGACCATGGCCGTCGGCGCGCATCCGGTCGGCGACGCACTGGCACGGCAACTGCGCCCCATCGCCGATATGCTTGTCGCCCACGTGATTCCCGACTGCGGACACATCGTTCCGCTGGACGGCACCGCTGCCCTGCTCGACCTGCTTACGGATTTCCTTGCGGCCGAGGTCGATTCGGGGTTCCCAGGCGAAGGTGCCGGGTGACGAAGACGAGCAGCGCCACGAGTTGGACGGCGGCGGTGACGCTGACCACGGCGGTCAGGGAGCGGGTGTAGAGCAGGCCGAGGAGCGCGGATCCGGCGAAGGCGGCGAGCCCGCAACCGACGGCGAAAATGCCGAAGGCGGTGCCGCGTCGGTGCGCCGGGACAAGATCGGCGACCGTCGCGCGCAGGGTTGATTCCTGGACGCCGAGGACCGCGCCCCACAACAACGCACCGACGACGGCGGAGACGGTGTTGTCCCGGAACCCCAGTGGTGGGAT
Organism: Nocardia nepalensis; assembly: GCF_048910785.1. NCBI lineage: Bacteria > Bacillati > Actinomycetota > Actinomycetes > Mycobacteriales > Nocardiaceae > Nocardia > Nocardia nepalensis. The sequence continues at coordinate 62,686 of NZ_JBKBET010000021.1, forward strand.
CAGCGCCGAAAGTATCGGCACCGCAAGCAGGATTCGAGCGCCGATGCGGCAGGCTATGTGGGCGAGCCGGTCGCATGCGAATGCTCGGCGCACAAGCATCCGACACCCTTCTCGATCCACTCCTGACCATCCCATTCGGGGCGCCGAGCTATCAGCAGCGCGCGGACCTCGTCGACGATTGTCTGCTCGGCTACGGCCGAATCGCGGCGAATCCACGTCTCATCCCGCAGCATTCGCAGATAGTCACGCACATCGGCCAGCAGTTCCGAGCCGCCGATGGCACCATGACCGGGCACGACGATCCGCGGACCCTCGGCGGCCAGCCGTTCCATGACCGCAAGCCACCGGATTCCGGAAACGTCGGTGTCCTGGGGTGGAAACCAGGGGAAGATCGCGAACTGCCCGGACTCGACCAGATCCCCGGTGAACATGACGCCCGCCTCGGGCACCTCGACAACCTGATCGCCGTTGCTGTGCGCGCGACCGGTGGCCCGCAACCGCACCACCCGACCACCCAGATCGAGTTCATAGGACTGGTCGTAGACGATATCGGGCCATACCAGACGAACACCCTCGAGCTGGCGGGCCACCCCGGCACCGAGGCCGGTGAACATGTCGAGATATCCCGGCCCTTTCAGTCGTAGGTCCGATGCCTGATCTCGGTTGATCAGATAAGTCGCCACGCCGGCGAAGGTTTGTGCGCCGAACGCATGCTCGGGATGGAAATGTGTTGTCGTCAAATACAACTCGCGGCCATCGGCGATCTCGGTCGCGAATTTCAGCACCGTCTCGGCGTTGCGCGGCCCCATGCCCGTCTCGACAACCAGCACGGCATCACGGCCACCGATGACGCCGACATTCGGCACCAGCGGCACCCGCCGGTTCGGAATCACCGCGATGTCGCGGGCAATCTCTGTCGCATCCGTGAGATCGACAACAGGTTCGAGCATTTCGGCCATGAAGACTCCTCATGTGTGGGTGTGTGTTCCCAGTCCAGCGCGGGCCGATCGGCACGTCCAAGACCGATTCCGTACCCCCGATACCGTGCGGGTATCGTTGCCGCTGATGGACTTACGCCTGCTGCGATATTTCGTCGCGGTGGCCGAGGAACTGCACTTCGGCCGCGCCGCCGCACGTCTGCATATGTCGCAGCCGCCACTCAGCCGGGCCATCAAACAACTCGAGACCGACCTCGGCTGCGTCCTGCTGCACCGCTCGCCCATAGGCGTCGTACTCACCCCGGCGGGCACCGCCCTCTACGGCGAAGCGCGCCTCCTACTGACCCAGGCCGAGCAGGCCCGAGCCCGAGTCATCACGGCCGCGGGCAACGCCACACTCACCATCGGCACCCTTGCCGATAGCGCCGAGCAGGCCGGAACCCGGCTCGCCGCCGCATACCGGCAACACCACCCAGGTGTGCACATCCGCATCCGCGAGGCCGATTTCACCGATCCGACCACCGGACTCCGCGCTGGCCTCGTGGACGTCGCGCTCACCCGAACCCCGTTCGACCTGACCGGCATCGCAACCCATGTGCTGCGCGTCGACCGGATCGGCGTCGTGCTCCGCGCCGACGACCCGCTCGCCGATCGCGACAACCTGGGCCTACCCGATGTCGCCGACCGCCAGTGGTTCCGCTTGCCCGACGGCACCGACCCGCTGTGGTGCGCGTACTGGACGCAACCGCGCGGTCACGATAAGGCGGGCCCGGTCGTACGGACGGTCCACGAATGCCTGCAGGCCGTCCTGTGGAACGGCTCGGTCGGACTCATCCCGCTCACCCACGACCTCCCCGACGGTCTCACCGCGGTCCCGCTGATCGATATGCCACCCAGCGAACTCGTCGTGGCCTGGAACGACGGCGACGACAATCCTCTGATCCGGTCGTTCGCCCGCATTGCCGCCGCGATCTACCGCGCTGACCCGAGTGGATCGTCAGGGGTACCTACCCCGTGATGCTCGCGAACCCCATGGGCGGCGTGGCCGAGGGCCCCGTGCGCAGCACTGGGCGGAAGTCGGGTAGTGCGGGCAGCACGTCGGCGTTGCGGGCGGCATAGCAGCGCACTCGCGGAAGCATCCGGGTGACCTCGGCGCGCTCCACCGGTTCGGCGTCGATGAAACCAATGGTGTCCAGCGCCAATCCGAGCGTCTGCGCGATCCGGACCAGCGATGACGATTTGCGACCCCAGCCGATCTCGATGGCCGAGAACATATCGTAGAGCCCGTGCCGGTACAGCTTGTTCAGGGTGAGGTCGCGATCGCTACGGCTGGCGACGGCGTGCCAGATGCCGCGTTCGCTCAGCATATGTAGCGTGCGCAGAGCCGCGGGCCGTGGTGCGCCGCTGGTCGCGTCGCACACGACACCATCCCAGAGGGTGTTGTCCAGTTCCCAGACAAGACATCTCAGAGCCGGTGCCATCGCCTGCCCCTATCGGTTGGTCATCGCTGCCTCTCCTGCCGTGTCATCCGACAGATGGGTTACTAGCACACCATCCAGCGAACGGCACGTGTCGGGCAAGCCCCCGCTTTCTTGGGAGCCCGTCCGGCCGAGGTGATACTACCGGTACCGCCCGCGAATGCTCCTGTCAAAAGCCGTAATAGCGGCGAACGAGGCGTTCGTAGACGCGTGCCGGCGTGAATCGCCGGGTCCAGAAGGACAGCCGAACGTCGCTGCCGCACAGATAGGTCTGGCGTGGTTCGGTCGCTTCCAGGATCGTCCGCACCTTCTTGGCTACCGCCTCGGCGGGCTGTCCGGCCGCCAGATATCCGCTGACCCGGGCGAGCACCGAGATCCGATCGGGTGTGTACGCCTCGATCGGATCTGCAACGCGCACAGCGGAATCGATGATCGGGGTGACCGTCCACCCCGGCGCGAGCACCGACACATGGATGCCGAATGCGGCGGTCTCCACGCGCGCCGCCTCGCCGAGGCGTTCGATGGCGGCCTTGGTGGCCGAATACCAGCCGCCGTAGGGTTCGGCGATCGCGCCCGCACCGGAGCTGACCACGATCACGCGACCGTGGCCTTGGGCCCGCATGATCGGCAGTACCTCGCGCAGCACGCGGTGGGTGCCGATCACATTGGTGTCGACGAGCGCGGCGGCCTCGTCCGGATCGGTCTCCTCCACCGAGCCGACGATGCCGTAGGCGGCGAAGGTGACCACGGCGTCGATGCGGCCGTGCCGGGCGTGCACCGACTTCACCCAACCGCGCACCGCCTCGGTATCGCGGACGTCGACCGCGCTCACGCCTTCGCGAGCGAGCTTGTCACTGCCTTCGACGGTATAGCCGACGCGTGCAAGGTATTCGACGGTTGCCGCACCCATGCCGTTCGCCGCGCCGGTCACCAGCACCACGGTCATAGCGCACACACCTTCAGCACCTGGGGCAATACCTCCAAGCGCGCCGATTCGACGATCGTGATCTCGCCGTCCAATTCCAGCGGTGCGGGTGCGGCCGGGCGCAGTTCCACCGCGGTGTCGCGGTGGCAGGTTGCCAGCGTGGAGCCCGCGAACTTACCGCGGTAGAGCCCCGCGATCAGACCCAGAATTCGGGCGCGGCCAGCGGCTTCCCAGATATTCACGTCGAAATGACCGTCGGCGCGGGTAACCGGGGTGTCGTAGTACATGCCACCGGCGAAGTGCACGCTCTTGAGCACGCCGACATTCGTGATCGGGGCGGTGTGCACCCAGTCCGAGCCACGCAGCTGAATGGCCAGCGGCTGATGGGTGGCGATATTGCTCAGCGCGGTGGCGATAATGGCCGCCTCGACATTGCGGGATTTCAGCCAGCCGATCAGTCCGCGGGCGTGGTTGAACGAATGATTGCCTGCCGCAACGAGTCCCATGCTCGCATTGAGCAGGAAGTAGCGGACCATCCGGGTGCCGTCGGGCAGCAGCATGGTCGCTTTGCCCACGTCGACGATCTCGGCCGGACCGAGCCGGACCGGGATATCGGCGATTCTGGCGCGCCCCGGTTTGTGGAAATCGTTGGAGCTGCCGAGACCGACCGCGCCCAGCGCGGTCTTTTCCGCTCCGCGACGCGGTCGGTCGGTCTCTGGGTCCATGATCGCATTGAGGACCAGATTGACCATGCCGTCGCCGCCCGCCGCCACAATGACATCGGGTGCGTCCGACTCGAAGCTCGCGCGCACCAGCTTCTCGGCTTGCTCTGCGTCGCTGGGCATTTCGACGGCGAGGTCGGTATCCCTCTCGCGCAACGCGTGTTCCACCGGACGCCACCGCTGTAGCGCCGTCCCGGCATTGGATTGTGGATTCAGGACGACGAGCACTACTCCTCCTCGATACCCAGCCACTCGCGCAGCCGAGGCCAACCACCGGTACTAACCAGCCCGGTTTCCGAACAGTCTTGTGGGACAGCCGATTCCGACACATTCACCAGAAACACCGGTATCCCGATCCGGGCCGCCGGTGCATCGTTGGCGGCATCGTTGCCGATCATCACGCACTCCCCCGCTTCCGCGCCGAGCCGGTCGAGGAGTTCTCGATAGAACTCGAGGCGCGGCTTCGAACGGCGCATGTTCTCCCCGCTGGTCCGGAAGGTGAATGCGGACGGGTCGTAACCGCCCCAGCCCAGCCGGGTGGTGACCGTGCTGTCCGGCCACAGCGGGTTGGTCGCCACCACCTGCATGGTGCCCGCCTCCTGGAGCCGGGTCACCGTATCCAGGGCCCACGGTTCGGGCGGAAAACACGCCCGCAGTCGTGGAAACCCGTGCTCCGCCAGGCTCTTCAGTTGGGTCGCGACGGCCTCGGGTGCGACGTCGATCCGGTCGGCGAGGAGCCGGACCATGAGTTCGGTATTGGTGTGCTCGGTGTCGTTGGCGCGGACCTGCTTCAGCACGCCGTAGAGGACGCGCAGAAACCGATGCCGCGGGGTCAACTCACGAAACGCCTGCGCGGCCGCGAACGGCATCAGCGTCTTGAACCTGCGCCGGCGCAGTCGCACCAGGGTGCCGTCCAGATCCCACAGCACCGTCCGATAATGGGGCCCACCCGCGTCCCGGCCGCCGCCCCTGGTCGAGTCGCTTCGCGACGCTGTCATTCCTGGCTGTCCAGTACCGCTTGCAGGTCTTCTCGGGTCAGACCCAGCCGCGCCGCGTATTCGTCGATACCCGGACGTTCGGTCGCGCCGGTGCCGAAACCCGCCCGGTTCGCCAGTTCCGAGCCATAGGCGGCGCCGAGGTCGAAGACCGTCTTGGCCAGTGCCGCCGGGAACAGCCAGCGGCCGAGGTCGCGCTGGAATACCCGAGTCAGGCGGTAGGGGGCGGAGATTCGCGCGCCGAGGTCCGATAGCGCCGACGGGTCGCGCAGCGAACTCATCTTGCGCGCCTCCGCGCCGGGCACCAGCAGCAGATCCGACCACAGCCGCCCGAAGCTGCCGCGCTTTTCCGTGGCGACCGCGGTCATATTGAATTCGGTGTAGGCCTTCTCGATGCGCGAGGTGTGGGTGGAGCGGCTGCGCAGCAAGGCGTGGATATCCGCGGTCTTGCGGGCGGTGTCGTAGCGGGTGAAGCGGTTGACCTTCGGGGCGATCCAGCCGATCAGAGCGGCGAACTCCGGATTGGGTACGAGCCGGTCGGCCAGCGAAAGAGCGTGGTACATCAGGCTTTCGCTGCCCGCCTTGGAGATTTCGCCGGCGAGCAGGTCGTAGTCGAGCTCGGTCGCGTAGCGGGCCAGATTCCAGATATCGGCGAGTTCGCGCACACCGGTCTTGTAGTAGGGCAGGTGGATGCCGAGGTGGTGCAGGTTGTCCTCGTGCGACATGGCCCAGGCGGGGACACCGTAGAAGTCGATGCGCCGCACGCGCTTCCAGATGGCGGCGTAGTCGATGGTGTAGGGAGCCAGCGGGGTGATCAGGCCCCAGTGCGTGCCGACGACCAGTGCCCCGTCACGGGAGACGAACGACGGCAGATGGTGCGAGCGTTCGGCGCGGACCTTGGGCGCCTTGCCGAGCAGTTCGGAGGTGGCGAAAAGTCCCAGCTCCCGGTAGATCTCGATGACGGTGTCGACCTGATCGAGTTCGACGAGGATGTCGAGGTCGTTCATGCGCTTATAGCGCGGATCGTGGTAGATCTCGGTGGAGAACAGCATGCCCTTGAGCACCACACAGCGCACGCCGCGTTCGTCGAACCGGCGCAGCAGCTCGCGGGCACCGGCCAGACGCCGATCGTTCACCGCGGCAATGTGATCGGTCACGCTCGCGAACTGCGTGCGCACCAATTCGGGTACGAGTTCGTAGAGTTCTTCGGCTTCCAGGCGGCGCTGCACCAGCGGAACCGTGGCATTGAGCTCGGCCAGCTCGAAAACTTCGGCCCAGTTGGTGATCTCATGGGCGAGCTTCGCCAACTGGGCCCGCTCGTCGGCGCTCGGAGCGGCCAGCGCGGCGTGCACCAGCAGGCGTTCGGAAGCCGTTGCGCCCGCGGCGATCTCGGATCCGGTCATATCAGCGGATTCCTTCGTGTTCGGTGGTGCCGATTTGTTCGGGGTGGAAGGCGAAGCGGCGCGCGACGGTCGAGATCTTCTCCAGCGCGAAATCGAGCTGCTCCCGGCTGAGGGTGGCCATCATGCTGACCCGCAGCCGCTGCTGTTCGCGTGGCACGGCCGGGAATTCGACGCCGTTGACGAAGACGCCCTCGGCGTGCAGCGCCGCCACCACCTCGGCGACGGCCAGGTGCTGCGGCACCAGGATCGGAATGATCGCGGTCTGCGGATCGACGGTGAAGCCCATCCGGCGCAGTTCCCGCACGAAATAGTCGACATTGTCGTGCAATTGGCGGACGCGCTCGGGATGCGCGTCGATGAAATCGATGGCGGCGAGCACCGAGGCGACCACCGCGGGCGCCAGCGATGCCGAGAACATGTACGACCGGGCGAAGAAGCGCAGTGTATCCACCAGGTCCTTCGAGCCGGCGACGAAGCCGCCGGTGGTGGCGAACACCTTCGAGAATGTGCCCATGTACAGCTCGACCGACCCCGGGCCCATGCCGAAATGCTCTGCCGTGCCATGGCCCTTCGCACCGAGCACACCGGTGCCGTGTGCGTCGTCGATGGCCAGCCAGGCCCCGAACGAATCACACAGTGCCCGAATCTCCGGCAGCGGTGCGATATCGCCGTCCATCGAGTACACGCCCTCGACGGCGACCACGATATTCGCGCCCGGATTGCGCCAGCGGATCTGCATCAGCCGGTGTCGCAGATGCCGAAGGTCATTGTGGTCGAAGGCCATCGAGCGGACCCGACCGAGTTGGATGCCATCGTAGAGGCTGGCGTGGCTCTGCTCGTCGTAGAGCAGGATGTCGCCCTTGCGCAGCAGTCCGGTCACCCAACCGACGTTGGCGGCATAGCCGGAGGAGAACACCAGCGCGGATTCGCAGCCCTTGGTCTCGGCCAGGCGTTCCTCCAGCCGCCGATGCACCGAGGTGGTGCCGTTCAGCAGCGGCGGCCCGCCATGGCCGACGCCGAACTCGCGGACGGCACCGATGGCGGCCTCGACTATCTCGGGTTCGTTGCCGAGGCCCAGGTAGTTGTTCGACCCCAGCATGATCAGGTCGCGGACCGCGCCGCCGTCGGGATCGCGGACCCGCACGACGGGTCCGGCGGGTCCGGTGATCTCGCGGAGCACGAATCCGGTGCCGCGCGCATTCGCGACATAGGGCCGGAACTCCTCGAAGCGCTGTTCGAAGGTGTGCGCGGCGGGATCGAGATAATGTTCGAGGCTGAAGTTCTCGCCGTGCCCGGCACTGGTCTCGGGTGGGACGGCTGCGGTGGAAGTCATGAGCGGTGTTCCTGAACGATGGTTGCGGTTCCGGCCTTGCCGTCGAGAATCAGCACATCCCCGTTGGCGACCAGGCGGGTGACGCCGGGGACGCCGACGACGGTGGGGATGCCGAGTTCGCGGCCGATAATGGCGGTGTGCGAGAGCGGGCTGCCCTTCTCGCTGACCAATCCCCCGGCCGCCACCATGAGGAAGACCCAACCGGGATCGGTGCTGGCTGCGACCAGGATCTGGCCGTCGACGACCACATCCGGCTCCGGTGTGGTCAATACCAGCGCGGGGGCTTCGACTCTGCCCGGCGCACAACCGATTCCGCGCAACACACTACCGGTATCCCCGGTCGGGGTCGGATGTTCGAAGGACGGATCGTTGATGCCGACGGCAGCGATACCCGCCGTGACGATCCGGGTCGGCAACTCCTCGGCGCGCCACCGCTCATGGTCGCGTTTGCGGGTGGCGACCGTGCGCGCGGCATCGGTGTCGACGGCGGTGCCCCGGGTCAGTGCCGCGATCTCCTCGTAGGTGAGCCAGAAGATATCGCGCGGATCGTCGAGCAGTCCGGCCGCGTGCATCTGCCTGCCGTATTCGCGGAACACCCGCTTCACCAGGCCGAAGGATCGGCTGCGGCCCAGCCGCATGTTCTCGCGTTGCTTGACGTGCTCGCGTGCGCGGCCCAGCGCGAACCGGAATGCCATCCGCTGCACGAACTTTCCACGGAACAGCGCCGCCGCGGTGTGCTCGGCCTCGCGGCGGATCAGCTTCTCGCGGGCCGCCATCTCGTCGATGTTCTGACCGCCGCGCAGGTAGTTGCGCAGCATCGGCACCAGCCGCTCCGGATGTTCGCCGAGCGGGTCGGTTTCCAGCTTCAACTCGTCGACGGTACGGTCGCCGAAGAGTGCGATGTGGCGCAGGCAGGCGGCACGGAATTCGGCGAATCCGGTCTGTGCCAGGGCCTTCCACACTTCGTTCGGCTCGAGCGGCCCCTCGAACAGTTCACGTAAAGCGGTATCGGATCGGACCGTGTCGGTCAGCGCGAGCGCCGAGCGCACCGGGTCGACGCTGTCGACACCCTCCTCGCCGCAGAACAATTCGTTGCGCAGCGTGATGGCGGCCGTCTCGGTGAGACCTTCGCGTTCCAGCAGCAGTCCGACGACGTGGAACATCTGCTGTGCCAGGAAGTCGTTGAAGATCTGCACCGCGTAGGCGGGCACGAGTTCGTGCAGGCAGCGCTCCACCCACTCCAGCAGTGCCTCCGGATCCCGTTCCCGCTCCGGTGTTTCCGGGGCCAGCCGGTGGTCCAGATCTGCGGTGAAGGACTGCAGTTCGGTGAAGAACGCGCGTAGTCGGCGCGGCAGCCGCAACCAGCCGACGGTGATGATGGCGGCGATGCGCAGCCGCAGCATATACATCTTCGCCCGTGCCAGACCGCGTTTCGGTCCGGCCGGACGCTGGTAGCGGTTCTCGATATTGAGCGCCGCCTCCCAGCCCTCGATGGCGAACTCCATGCCCGGAATCTGCAGGAACAGCCGATACCAGTTGCTGATGTTGTAGTAGATGCGGCCGTGCGCGGTGCCGACCAGATACGGGTACAGGCTCGCGGCATTGCGGTCGACGATCGCGTCGGTGGCGCCGAAGTCCTTGTGGCAGGCGCGGAATACCTGCTCGTAGGCATTGCGCAGGATGGAGAAGGTCAACGGGCTGGACAGGCCGGGATAGGACTCGGCGACATTGACATTGTCGAAGATGGTCTCGCGCGCGCCGGTCGCGGTGATCGGACGAGCCTGGAGCAGATAAAGCACCCCGCCGGCGTCATAGGCCCACTCGACATCCTGTGGCGCGCCGAAGGTTTCGGCCAACGCCGTCGCGGTATCAACGAGTTCGACCACTCGCGCGTCGGTGAGGGCTTGCTCCGTGACGGCAGCGACCTGCTCGATGACCGTGCCGGAACCATCGGCGGCCACCACGACCCTGCTCTGCTTCTCGGCAACCGAGCGAGACACGATCGTGCGCGCGGCGGTATCGACGAAATAGGTGTCGCACTCGACGGTTCCGGCGACCACGCCCTCCCCGAGGCCGAGCGCGGCCGACACGACCGCCTCGGCCGGATCGCCGGTCTGCGGGTTGCAGCTGAAGACGACACCGGAGACCGCGCTGTCGACCAGCACCTGCACCAGGACGGCGCAGTCGATCTCGGCGTTGTCGAGGCCGCGATGCGCCCGGTAGAACAGCGACCGCTCCGAGTAGGCGGAGGCGAGCACTTCCAGTACCGCCGCGGATACGTCCGCGGGCGCGACATTCAGCAGCGTGTCGAGTTGACCGGCGAAGGAGTCGGTCGCCGAATCCTCGCCGCTCACCGAGGAGCGCACGGCCAGTCGGACACCGGATTGCGGTGTGCGATCGACGATTTCGTTCGTATCCGCGTCGAGTTCGGCTCGGATATCCGCCGGAATCACCTGGGCGAGAATGATCGCGCGGATCTTCGCCGACACCGCGCGCAGTGATGCCGGATCGGTGTGGTCGAGCGAATCCAGCGCCTCGGCAATGGACTCACGGATCGGGTCGAGGATGCGAGCGCAGGCGGCCGAACTCAGCACCACGAACGGCGGCACCTGGTATCCGTTCGCCACGAGCCTGCCGAGATTCGCCGCCTTGGCGCCCACTTGCGCCGTCAGCGTCGCATCGGCGGCCAGTGCGATATCACTGACTGTAGCGCTCATCTTGCGGCCTCCTGCATGGTCTCGACCGTCGGCGTCGCGGCCACCCGCCGGGTGAGCCGCACGAGTACCGGATCGGGGGTATTGGAGATCTCCGGGTTCTCCCGCACCCGCATGCCGTTGACGAGTTCGATGTCGTAGCGGGCCAACAGCATGGCGACGCCGACCCGCACCTCCATCAGCGCCATATGCTGGCCGACGCACAGGTGCGCGCCCCAGCCGAACGGGAAGTAGCGGAATGGCGGGCGGGCCTTGGTCTGGTCCTTGGTGAACCGGTCGGGATCGAAGGTCAGTGGGGAATCCCAGAATTCGGGGAAGCGGTGATTGACGAACGGGCTGATCACCACGATCGCGCCCGGTTGCAGATCGAAGCGGTCGAAGCTGTCGGGCTCCAGTGCGGTGCGACTGAATGCCCACGCCGGTGGGTGCAGGCGCATCGCCTCGTCGATCGCGCGACCGGTCAACTCCAGTGTGGGCAGCGCGTGGCCAACGCCGTCGGTCAGCGCGAGCGCGACATCGATCTCGTCGCGCACGCGGTCGAGGACCGCTGGGTTGCGGGACAGTTCGTAGATAGTCCACGCCAGCGCGCCGCCGGTGGTCTCGTGTCCGGCGAGCAGGAAGGTGAGCACCTCGTGGCGCAGCTGCTCGTCATCCATGGCGTGCCCGGCGTCATCGCGGGCGGCGAGCAGCCGGGCCAGCAGGGAGGTCGCGTCGGCGTCGGCATCTCGATGCCGCTGAATCACGCTGTCCACCACGCGATGCAACCGTTCGAGCACGCCTCGGAAGCGCCGATTGGCCGGTGTCGGCACGCTCGGCGGCACCTGGACGGGCGCCGACATATGCCGCATGACCCACGAAACACCCTCGCGCACATCATTTTCGATCTGCGGCAGGACGCCGTCGATATCGGCGCCCATGACCGCGCGGCACACCACATCGGCCGCGAAGCCCATCACCTCGGGAACCAGGTCGAACGCCTCGCCGGTCGCGGCATATGCGTCGAGACGGTCGAGCATGCGCTGCCCGCACTGTTCCATCAGCGGAATCTCGGTGTCGACATGGCGACGCGAGAAGGCCGGTTTGATCAAGGCGCGCTGGCGTTTCCACAGTTCGCCGCCGCTGGTGAGCAGACCGGGGCCGAGCAGATGGTTCAGGCTCTGGTAGCTGATGCCCTTCTCGTACTTGGCCGCATTGGTCACCAGCACCTGGTTGATATGGTCCGGATCGACCAGCAGGTGCAACTGCTGATGCACCAGGCGCAGCCGGACGCTGCCGCCATATGCGACGGCCTGCTCGTAGAACAGCGCGAGCGGGTCGTCGCGGTAATCCGGATACGCGCCCAAGGGATGTCGCAGCGACGGGCCGCCGAGTCGACGGCCATGGAGCTTCGGCTGCACACTCATCGCCGCGCCTCGCTGACGCTCGACTCACTGCGTTCGCTCATGCCGCGCCTCCGGCGCCGACCAGATCGTCCTCGACCAGGAACAGGCGCCTGGCCTCCGCGCGCTGCACCTTGCCGCTGGTGGTCTTCGGGATGCTGCGCGGCGGCACCACGCGCACACCGGCGGGCAGTACGCCGGTGCGCTTGCTCACCGCGACGCGCACGGCCCGCCGCAGCGCATCGTGTTCGGCGGCGTCGGCACCGGATTCGACGATCAGATGCAGTTCCTCCGAAAGCCCCTGGGTATCGGCATGACCGACGGCAGCGACACCGCCCAGTCGCACACCCGCGACTTCCTGTGCGGCCAGCTCGAAATCGGTGGGCAGATAGTTCGCGCCGCGAATGATGATCAGGTCCTTATGCCTGCCGGTGATGCGCAACCGACCGTCGCGCAGGTAGCCGATATCGCCGGTGTCCCACCAGCCGTCGCGGGTGGCGGCCGCGGTCTCCGCGGGCAGCCGGAAATAGCCGACGGTCATGGAGGGGCCGCGGAATTGGATGCGGCCGGCGATATCAGCGCCGCAGATCGCGCCGTCCTCGGCCACGATGCGCACCTCGGTGCCCGACAGCGGTGCACCGCAGTCGACGATGTGCATCGCGTCCGGGTCGTCCGCCGGAACATCCAGGGCCACACCGTTTCCGGTCAGCGCCTGACGCGATATCGAGTCGAACGCGATCGGCGCGTGTGGACGGTTCACGGTGACCGCAAGCGATGCCTCGGCCATTCCATAGCACGGGACCAGCGCGTCCTTCGGCAGCCCCCACGCCGCGAACCGGTCGACGAAGCGCTGCACCGTCGGCGGATGGATGGGCTCCGCACCACAGAACATGAACCGCCAGCTCGACAGGTCGACGCCGTCGAGTTCGGCATCGGTGACTCGCGCCGCCGCATAGCCATACGCGAAATTCGGTGCCGCAGTGAATGTTCCGCGATACCGGCTGACCGCGCGCAGCCAATCCCCCGGACTGCGCAGGAATCGACTCGGCGGCATCAGCACCGCGTCGAAGCCACGGTATACCGGCGTCAGGAACCCACCGATCAGACCCATGTCGTGGTGCAGCGGCAACCAGCCCACCCAGGTGTCGCCGCGTCCCATCGTGGCGGCGTCGGCGATCTGTTCGCAGTTGGCCGCGAGATTCGCGTGGGTGATCTGCACACCCTTCGGTGTTCCGGTCGAGCCGGAGGTCGCCTGGATGAAGGCCAGATCCCCGGGCTCGGGAAGTCTGGGGGCGAGCGTGGGTGCATCCGGTGAACATGCCCAGGCGTGCAGCACGTCGCCGTCGATGGCGGCCACGGCGTCCGGCAGTGCTCCCCCAGCGAGCACCGACGGCGTCGCGACCACCGCCGCGGGCTCCAGATAGGCGAGCAGCCGGGTGAACTTGTCCCGGAAGATATCCGCCGAGCCGAATCCACCGGGCGTCGCCACCGCGGTCGGCACCGCTCCGAGCACCAGTGCACCGAAGAATGCGGTGACGAACTCCGGGGAGGTGGGCAGGCACAGCATCACCCGATCCCCCGGCTCGACACCCTCGGCGGCCAAGGCTGCGGCGGTGCGTCCCGCTGCGGCCACGAGATCATCGTGCCGCCAGGTGATTTCGCTGCCCGACCCGTCACCGCCACGCTCCGGAACGAAGATCGTCGAGGGTCCCGTCGCACCGTGCTCGGCATTGGCCAGCAGCGCGTGCACGATCGTCGGATGTTTGGGCGTAAGCACCGTCACTGCCCACCTCGCACGTAACGCACGATCTCGTCGACCGTATTCAACTGTGCCGCCGCATCTTCCGGGATGACGATGCCGAACGCCTGCTCCAGCTGAATGGTCAACTCGATGGCAGTCGGCGAATCCAGTCCGTAGTCGGTCAATTGGGCGGACGCATCGATATCGTCCGCCGAAACCCACAGCACCTCACCGACGATGGCGCGCACCCGCGCCTCGATCTCGGTGGCCGGGGTGTCTGCCTGTGTACTCACCCGAGTAACTTCCCTTCCGTCACGCAGGCGCGCACCGACTCCTCGAGATCGACGCCGTCGCCGGTGTCGATGCGGTGGAATCCCACTTCGGGGAAGGCCGCCGCGAGGATGTCGCGCACCTTTAGATATCCGTCACGCAGGGCTCCGAGCCGCTCTGCTGTTTCATGGGCCTCTTTGGGCCCGTCCCCCGAACGTTCCGCGCACCGTGCCGCGGCCTCTTCCGGCGGGGCGTCCAGCCAGAGCACGGCGTCGGGCAATGTGGTGCGGAAGCGGTCGGCGAAGCCGGGGACCGATTCGGTCACGTCCCGGCGCACCAGATCCGCGATCTCCGACAGCAGGTCCCAGATATCCGGAGAGCTGCCGAGGCGGGTGGATTCGGACCGATGCCAGGCCAGGATGTCGTCGAAGGTGCCGGGCCGGTGGCGCTCCAGCACGGCCGCGATCTCCGCCGCGCGGTCGTGACCGTTCCATTCCGGGCGGGCCAGTGCGACATACAGCGGTCCGTAGACGAGCAGTTCGATCATCGGATGCCGCTCGAATACCAGCACATCCGGCGACCAGGTGCTCAGGAAGTGCCGCTCCACCGGGCCGAACAGCGTCATCTGCAGGTACATCGCGGTGGCCTTCATCTCCAGGGCGGAGATTTCGTCGCATCCGACGCTGAAGGCCTTGAGCTGCTTGGACAGATCGGTCAGCGGGACGTCCCTGGTGTTGTGGAAGTCCGGGCAGGTCATCGAGGCGAAAGAGCCGGTGGCCGGCGCCAATTCGCGCAGACGTGCCATCACCGATGATTTGCCCGCGCCGTCGATGCCGACGATCGCGACGCGGCGGGTATGCGCGGCGGTCACCGGTCGTCCTCCCGCAGTTGGGCGAGAACGGCTTTGGTGATGTCGGCGGGGGCCGCGGTACCGTCCAGGCGGATCCAGCCGAACTCCTCCGACAATGCCTCCAGTGCGTCGTGGCTGCGACGCTGGAAGGTCAGGAAGGTCTCCTCGTCGCCGTAGCCGCTTTCGTAGTCGCTGCGCAACTGCTTGCGCCCCAACGCATCCTGCGGACTGACCTCGAGGTAGAAGGTGCGGTCCGGCTCCGGGAATCCCGCCGCCAGCTTGCGCAGTACGGTCGCATCACCGCCGTGGGCGACCTCGGTGGCGAAGTACTTGTACCAGTAGGCATTCGCCAGCAGGATGTCCGGCCCGCGCTCGGCGGCCAGATCGAAGGACAGCTGCATGGCGTGGAACAGGAAGTGCGCGCGGCTCAACGGGGACAGCAGCTTGAGGTAGCCGTAGATCTCGGCCGGACTTTGCCAGGGCAGTTTCGAGGAGACCTTCGGGTCGAGGAACGCGTCCCAAATGGTCACGGCGGCAACGCTTTGGCCTTGCGCCTCGAATTCCGCGGCGATGCGGGCAACCTGGGTCGTCTTACCCGATCCATCGGCACCGGCGATGCAGATCAGGCGCTTGCGTGCGGTCAGTGGTTCATCCGTTCTGCTGGCCGCCGGGCGCGGATGCTCCGGGGGCTGGGGTTGTTGCTTGGGTTCGGTGGGCCGCAATGGCACCGCACGCGCTGGCGCGGCGGGCTCATCCGGTTCCGGGATCGGCGGCTCGGCCGGTACCGGCCGCGGACGCTGGCGCGCCCGCTCCGGTTCCGCGACGTCGCCGACATCGGGTGCCTGGTCGCCCTTACCGGAGAGTTGCGCTGTCTCGGCGGCGACCTCGGCCTCGAGCACGCTGATGACTCCGGCACCGCCGTCGACCCGAATACGCTGTCCGGAGCGCACCGCCGTCGTCGCACCCGCGACATTCAGCACCGCCGGAATCCCGTATTCGCGTCCGATGACCGCCGCGTGCGAGAGCATCCCGCCCACCTCGGTCACCACGGCGGCGACCAGCCCGAGCGCGGGCGTCCACCCGGGATCGGTGAACCGGGTGACCAGGATGTCGCCCTCGCGCAGCTGGTCGATATCGGCCAGCGAGCTGATCACCCGAGCGGTGCCCTCGGCAACACCGGGACTGCACCCGAGGCCGGTCAGATCGCCGTCCCCGATCTCGCGGACCGCGCCGACCGTGACACCGCCGCCGAGCTCGTGCGGTGGCACCAGATCGCGGTAGCCAGCGTAAATCGCACGGCGGTAGGCGATCTGGGGTGCGAGCGTCGTGATATCCACCCGTCCGGCCGCGAGATCGCTCAGCTCGTGGATGGACAGCTGGAAGACATCGTCGGCCCGTTCGAGCGTCCCCGCCGCGGTGAGACGCACCCCGGCCTCCACCACATAGGCGCGGACGATGGCATAGCACTGCGAGGAGAACTCCCGCATGCGTTCGCGCGCGACCAGATACCGGCGCATCCGCTCGACCTGCTTGTCCAGGGCCTTGGCGTACTTCACCCGTGTCAGCGGCTTGGCACGCACCCGCGCGCGCACCGCGGCCAGTTCGTCCTCGTAGCGCTTGCGCTGATCCACCAGCGTGACATCGGGATCCGCGGGCGGGGTGCCGTGTTCGAGCATGACCGCGATCATCGAGCGCACCCGTTCGGGCGCCTCCGACCAGCGCGGGTTGGTCAGATCCAGTTCCGCGTCGGCGTGGAAGCCCTGCTCGTCGAGGAAGGCATCGAGGGCCTTGGTCCATTCGGGGCTGTCGAGACCGTGATCGCTTGCCACCCGGTGCAATTCGACGATGCCGCGCTGCAGCTGCATATGGCTGATATCGGCGAGCCCGCCCATCAGGTCGATCGCCGAGGTGGTCGCGCCGGTGGCGGCGTCGACCTTGTCCAGCAGCTGCTTGAAGTCGGTCTGCACGCTGGAGTTGTTGTAGATGGTGGTGAAGTAGGTGCGCTCGGTGGCGGCGTGGAAGGTCAGCAGGCAGTCCGCCAGATCTGCGACGAAGGTGGCCTCATCGGTCTGCGGCAGTTCGCGAACCCGCCTGCGCCACACCGCGTACTTCGCAGGCCATTCCACCGCGAACGCCTCGACCGCCGCCAACTGGTTCTGGTAGCTCTTCGGCACGGCCAGCGCCGCGGGCAGTGCCCTGGCGATGGTCTTCACATTGGTCGCAGTGCGATGCGGTCCGTCGGAACCGTAGTCATTGAGCACACCGAGGTCGTCGTCGAAGTGCTGTTCGTCGAACCCGGGAATGCGGAACATGCACTTCTTCACCGCGCTGACATTCCAGTAGGCGCGGCCGTAGTACATGGCCATCCAGTCCGGCTCCACACCGGGTTCGGCTAGCCTCAACCGCTCGAAGAACTGCTGCATCGAATGCTGGAAGGCGTTGTCGTACAACGAGAACATCATCGGCGTGCAGACCCGCGCCGAGACGCCGCCGTCGCGCAGATCGGCGTCGGAGAACTGGTCGATATCGGTGCGCCAGGTGATAGCGGTGATGGCCCGCGCCTGCAGCAGCCACAGTTTCCCGTCGCCGTCGATGGCCCATTCGATGTCCTGCGGGCGGTGCCGGTGCGCCTGCACCGCGAGCATGAGTGCCGCCAGTTCGGCGGTGGCGTCGGCGTTCAGCTCGACATTCTCATCGCCCGCGTCCCGCTCGACCACCGAACCGTCGAACAGCCGCAGCGTGTATCTGGTCGGCGTGACATGTCCGGAGACGAGTCGTTCGCCCAGACCCTGGCACGCTTCGACGACCGCGTGCTCTTCTATGCCGGTGAGTGCGTCGATGCTGAAACCCACTCCGGCACAACGGGCGTCGACCATGCGCTGGACCAGCACTGCCACCGAGGCGCTCGCCTCACGGTAGCCGTGCCGGGCCAGGTAGGTGCGAACGCGCTCGTTGTGCACCGATTCCCGGCACTGCTCGATGTAGCCGCGCAATGCCGCGACATCGGTGATGTCGAGGTAGGACTCGTACTGACCGGCGAAGCTGGCGTCGTCGAGGTCTTCGAGCACACCACTCGAGCGCGCCGCGACCGGGAATCCGCCCAGTGCGCGCACCCAGGCGTTCAGGTCCTCGTCGGAGATTCGAGCCAGCTCGAGATCGGCGGTGACGACGAAGCCGGGCGGGACCTCGAATCCGGCGACGATCAATTCGTGCAGCGTGCCCGCCTTGCCACCGGCGCGGTCCGGTGCGAAATCGGCCGCGCCGAGGAACATCGGGGCGGGTGTGGCCGCGGTGGGAGTTTCGGACACGGTGGGAGCTCCTGTCGGAAGCAGAACCGGGCGCACATCGTGACGGACGGCCAGATCGCGCGCGGCGCGCACACCTGCCGCGGTCAGGCCGCCATAGGAGGGGCTCGCGGTCCGCGGTTCGAAACCGAGCAGAACGGTTTCGGCCATGCACGCGTAGACGACCCCGGCGGGCAGCCCGGTTTCCGGAAAAGGGGGTGTCTGGCCGAGCGGCAGCGCCATGCGACCGCCGGAGACCAGGGTGATATTCGGTTGGTGGGACACCGCGGGATCCACATCGCCGGGGACCGCGAGATCGACCACGAGCACCGGATGGTCGTCGGCCAGCCCCTCGGCGGTGACCACGGGCACGGCCGAGTTGGTGGCGGTGAGGACGATGCGGCAGGCGCGCAGCGCGGTCAGGTCCTCACTGACCGTCACCGCTGCGGGCAGGGTCGAGGCGATCCGCTCGAGCCGGGACGCCGATCCGGCGCGCCCGACCAGGGTCACCGAATCCGCGAGTGGCGCAAGCAGTTCCGCCATTACCGCACCGATATTGCCGAGCGCGCCGAGAATCCCGATCCGCCGCTGCCCCGGTTCGAGGCGGGCGAGTTCGGCGCGGACCACGTCGTAGGCGCAGGCCGCGGTGAGCGAATTGCCGGAAGTCACCTTGACGGTGTCCTCCACGACATCGCGCGCGGCATTGGTGACGATCGAGGTGTAACCACCGAGCCCGATCACGGTGGCGCCCAAGGCGATCGCCTGTTCCACCGCCTCCAGCACCAGATCGCGCAGCCAGGCCCGATGTCCGGCACGCTGGCATTCGATGATCTGCTCCGCCGAGATGGGCACCGCGATCAGGCATACCTCGACCTCGGCGCCGGTCGGCGACGTGACGATCTGCCTGGTCAGTTCGAAGGGTTCGGCCACCCCACGCAGCCGTTCGAACAGCGCCGCGAATTGGTCGTCGGACCATTCGGCCAGTTCCGGCGCGAATCTGCGCAGATCCGCGGCGTCGGGCAGATTGGCGAGGAACGCCACCCTGGTCGGGGCCTTCCAGTCGCGCGCTACCTCGTGGGTGCGCCGCCGAGACGGTGACTTGCGCTCCGGCACCGGCCAATCCGTGGTGACCGGCGCGGCCAGGTGCGCGAGCAGCCGCTCGTAATCGCCGCGATGTAGTAGCGCGGCGAGATCGTCGAGCGCCGCCGCCAGCCGGTCCAGGTCCGCGTCGGCGAGGAAGGCCGAGGGCTGGATGCGCAGGGTGGTCGGCGCGGAAAGTGTTGGCAGCATGCGGATCTGGTGGGTGTGCAGCAGGTAGCCCGCCACCACGTACCCGAACAGCTCCGGATCGCAGATCTCGCGCAGCAGCGCGGAGGTCGGCTCCAGCGGCGACAGTTCGATTCCTTGCAGGAGTCCGCGGCCGCGGACCGCGACGATCTCCTTGGGCCAGCGTCGCGCCACCGCGTCGAGCCGGGAACGCAGTCGCGACCCGGTGTCACGGATGCGGATCTGGTTGTCCCGCAGCAGATCCAGCGCGGCATCGGCGACCGCACAGGACAGGTCGTCGTCGGCGAAGGTCGAAGTGTGGTACCGCCCGAAGTCGGCGATCGAGCACTGCCGGTCGACCAGCAGGGCGGAGATCTTCACCAGTCCGCCGCCCAGGGATTTCGAGAGCAGGTAGTAATCCGCGCCGACCCCGGATGGCGTCGAGGCCAGGAAGGTTCCGGTGCGCCCCATGCCCGACTGGATCTCGTCGAAAACCAGGGCCGCCGTATGCGAATCGGCCAACTCACGCAGCGCGCGCAGGGTCGCTGTCGGGACCTCGCGCACACCGCCCTCGCCCTGAATCGGCTCGGCGAAGACCGCAGCGATCGGCGAGATGCGGGTCCACGACCGCACCGGCCGACCGGCGCCGTCGAAGGTGATCCGGCATACCGGCCGCAGTTCATCGGCGAACGCCGCGGCGACCTCGTCCGGATCCCAGGTCTCGAGCCTGCGCCGCTCCGGGCCCGGCACCACCAGGTCCGCCGGGGTGTCGGCCTGCTCGGTCAGGGCGAACGCGCCGGCGGTCTTGCCGTGGAAGGCGCCGGTCAACGAGACGAAAACCGGTCCGCGACGGCGTAGTTCGTCGATCTCGCGCAGCGATTCGGTGAGAATCTCCGCGACCGAACGGCCGTCGTCGTCGGTGACGCCGGATCCGTTGTCGGCCATGGCGATCGGACGCACATCATGTAGACCGTCGCGCCGAACCCGGCGCGAGGTGCGGCGCAGTTCGGTCTCCAACTCACCGAGGGCGCGCGCATGCGCAACGGCCGCGTGGCGGATCGCCGCCTCGACCGCGTCCGCGCCGGTGGATCCGAAGGTCACCACGTAGTCGCGACCGGTGCTGGCCGCCACCGATTCCGAGAGCCGTCGCGCCAGTCGCGCGGCCCCGGGCCGGACACTGCCCTGGGAGACGAACGGGGTCTGCTGGTTGAGCCGCGCGGTCGCCACCCGCACGAGCGCCGGATGGTTGTGCCCGAACAGCGCCGCCCCGAAACCGCCGACAAGATCCAATACCCGCGCACCATCGGGGCAGATCAGGGAGTCACTTTCGGCACCCACATACACGACGTCCAGATGGCACGCACGCAGCAGCCGAGCCAGCCCGGGACGGTTGTGCCGGGCGAAATCATCGAATAGTTCGTGCTCGGAAACAATGGCGGCGGTATTTATTTGTTTCGGAAACAGAACGCTCGCGGACACTACCTACGCTCCGATACCCGAGTGCCGATTCGCGGCGGACTTAGCGACCACACAGTCGATTACGTCGCGGGCGGTGTGCAGGGTCGCGGCCTCCTCGTCGGAGATCTCGATGTCGAACGTCCGCTCGAGTTCGATCACGAGTTCGGCCGACCGGACCGAATCCAAGCCATAATCCAGCAACGGCGTATTCACATCGATCTCGGACACCTGCAGTCCGCGCGAAAAGAGTTCACGTACCCGCTCGTGAACATCGTTCAACCCGGTCATCACACGTCCTCCGTCGCACTCGAGCCTGCCGCGTCCGCCGTGCGCGCAACGCGTGCCGAAACCGTGGACTCCGCCGTACCCGACCTGAATGTTCGCTGGTCAGAGCCGAATCCAACACCAGCCGAGACTGCGCTCACTTGCCCTCCGATACCGGCAATCAGGACTGTCACGTCCAATATCTCGTCCATGTGCACAACTGTTAGCAGTCACAGCGGTGCATGCACACATCTGTACACCGCTGTTTTGCGGCTTGCAATCTCAATGACCTTGCCGCGCAACGAGTTAGCAGCGTCGGCAACTGTCCCGCTAATTTGACTCGACAAAGTGCGTCAGCCCCGATTGCCCCCACCAAAAAGGGGTCCTGACGAGTCCGCGTCTGAGACAACACATTCCGCGATATGGAGTCACAGATAATTCATCAATTCGACCACACCCCCGAGCAGCGGGATCAATTTCCAATAAATGCGCTGTTCACGCCCGGTTCACTGAGCGGACAGCAGAGTTTTCAAACCAACCCACCGGTATTTTTGTTTTGCATTGAGCCCTAACACATTCGGCGCAGAATGCAAAGTCACGTAACCGCATTTTTACGCCATCCCACGCGGCATGTGCGGGGCCCGAACTTCCGGCTAACTTCTGGTCCCGTCGGCAGGTGTGACCGCTCTCATTACTTGCCGGTAGCCCCTCTGAAACACTGTGACCGGTCACAAGGCCACCCCGCCACCGCTAGCGCACTTTCACAGAACCATGCGAAGCGTTCCCTAGCCGACCTCGGCCGGTTAGTGTGAATGCGCCACACAGCAACATCGGGGGTAAAAGGAGTCGCCAATGTCCGTCGACCACTCGACCAGGCCGACCCTGACCCTCTCGGGTAAGCCGATGTCGTTCCCACTCAAGGACGTTCGCACATTGTCCCGGCAGATGGTCGGCCACTTCGTGGACAACGTCATCCCGTGCGCGACGATGCCGGGGGATGCGATCACCGGCGATTTCACCGCCAGCACCCGCGTCTGCCTCGAGATCGCGGTCAGCATGCTCGACGGCAAGGACATACCGGAGAAGGTGCAACGGCTCGAGGACCATGCCGCCGGGTGGGCCCGCGAGGGCGTGCCGATCGACACCATCCTGCATTCCATCCACGAGGGCTTCCAGATCGGCAGCGAGCTGGTGGTGTCCAGTGCGACGATCAAGGACTACGACAATCTCGTCGATGGCGCCAAGATGGTCATCGAACTGCTCGACAAGCTCACCTCGGCGATCTCGGTCGCCTATATCCGCGAACTGCGCTCGGTCGTCAGCGAACACCACACCGCGGTGCACACGCTCACCTCGGCGCTGCTCGGCGGACACAGCACCTCGACCATGGCACGCGAATGCGGCATCGCCATCGCCGAGTCGTACGCCGTTCTCGCCGTTGCCATTCCACCGCATCGCGACGAGCACAATCCAAGGCTCGACGCACAGGTAGTGGCCCGGCGCAAGCTGCGTCGGCTGCAGGCCGAACTCGCGACCCAGTGCGGCGCCAGCGCGCTGTCGCTGCTCAGCGTGGACGGCGGCACCGTGCTGATCCCCTCGACGCAATTCGACAACGATCAGCTCGACGCGGTGGTGACCAAACTGTCGCACGCCGCGCAGGTCGGGATCACGGCGACCATGGTCGAGGCGACGCCGGAACAGATTCCGAACGCGGCCGACCAGGCGCACGAACTGCTCGATATGGTGCAGCGGCTGCAGGCGGTGGCCGGGCTCTATCAATTCGACGAACTCGCGCTCGAATACCAGCTCACCCGCCCGGGACCGGGGCGCGAATACCTCGGCTCGCTGCTGGATCCGCTGGACGAGCATCCCGAACTGCTGGAGACCCTGCAGCGCCATATCGGCAATAACCTCAACCGGCAGCGCACCGCCCGGGTCCTGCACGTGCACACCAATACCGTCGACTACCGGCTCAAGCGCATCGGCCAGCTCACCGGCTTCGACCCGTCGCAGCCATCTGGGCTCTGGTACCTGCGCTCGGCCTTGGTCGCGCGCACGTACCGCTGACGCGAGCCCGATGGCGTTGACGCCGGTGGTACCGAGTTCGGCATCGATCAGCGGCGGCAGCTCCTCGGTGAGGAACGTCTTCCATTTGTACAGACCAAGTTTCGGGTCGGGCACACGCCGGTCGGTGTAGTAGCTCCACTGGCCACCCACCGGCCGCAACATGCGCGACACGCCGCGAATCGATGTCCTACTAGTGCCTCCGTCAGCTCTCGTAGCCGATTGCGGCGTTGCGTACCTGGTTGACGTAGACGGTGGAGTGGTTGTAGGCGAGGATGGCTTGCCGCCAGCCGTGGGCGGTGGCGAGGTCACCCCCGGCCGCGCACAGGTAGCGGCCCGCGGCCAGCGCCGCATCGTCGATATTGTCGGGGCTGCCCGAAAGATCGCTGGTGGCTACTGGTTTGCCGGTCGCCAAGGTGTTGGCGAGGGTGTTGTAGTCGGTGCTGGCGCGCACACCCCAGCGCTTCCAGGTGTCAGGAATGAACTGGAACGGCCCCATCGCGCGGGCATACACCGTGCGCCCGGCTCGGGCCGTTGCGTTGGGATCGACGATCACGGCATTGCCGCCGGTGCCGTTCAGGGCGATTCCACGGATCGGTGGGCGCACCAGGCCGTCGGCCGCAATGGTGGCACCGCCGAATCGGGCGTGATCGCTTTCCACACGGGCGATCCCGGCCAGGGTGACCCACCCGAGATGGCACCCTGGCTGCGCCTTCGCCATGGCCACCGTCGCGTATCCGTAGGCCTGCAGCGCGCGCACCGGGACTCCGTATTTTTCGGACCGCACTCGAGCCCAGTCACGAAGCTGGTCGAGCGGGTGCTCGACCGCCTCGAGCCGAATCGCCGGCACCGACCCACCCGTACGGGGCGGCTGCGGATCGGGAGTTCGATCGGATGCGCCACCACATCCCGCGAGGATTGCCGCTACCGCAGCCACCAGCAACGCCGGGCGCGCTGTCGGCACGCCCCGACCGCGCGGGCCGAGCAAATAGGAATTCGTCATCGCCCCTCGAAATTCACTGTCGCAGTGGGTCTTCCCACCTGAGTGACCTGCTACTCGGCCCGGAGGGGTGGAGAAGCCGTAGGAGTCGCCTTCGCGGGCTTGGGCGCGGTCGGCGCCGTTGAGTGACGCGTAGTCGTCGTCGGTGGATGTGCGATCGTCGGCTGGGACGGTGGCGGTACCGGCTTGCTCCCGGTCGTCTTGGTGATTGTGGTCGTCATCGGAGTGCGCGGGGCCGATGTGGTTGTCGTCTTGCCGGCCGGTGTTGTTGTCCTGGCGCTGGTCGGCGTTGTCGTCCTACTGATCGACGTCGTGGTTGTCGGGAGGGTCGATGTTGTTGTCGTGCCGGTAGTTGTTGTCGTGCCGGTCGGCGTCGTCGTCTCGGTCGGCGACGGGCTTGTCGAGAGGGTGGTGGTGCCGGAGGGCGCGACGATCACCGGAACGCTGGTTGTGGTGATCGGATCCTGGCTCGGGCTTACGCCGGGCTGAGCAGTCTGGCTCGCATCCGATTGCGGGGCGGCCTGCACCGAGAAACTCGCGCTCGCACTCACACTCGCGCTGACAGACAGACCCGGCGCTGGGGTGGGAGTCGGGGTATCGGTGGTCGTGGTGGCCGGATCGCCCGTGGTGGTGTCGGTCGACTCGCTGGTGGTCGTGTCGGTCGCGGTGTCCGCCCCGCTGGCGAGCGTGTCCGCTGTTGCGGTGTCATCCGGAACGGGCCCATCATCCGGGGTCTCCGAGATGCTGGCAACGTCGCTGATCGCCCCGATCTGGGTGGTCGGATCCGCCGCGCTCGATGTCTCGGAGACCTCCGACGACGTCAAGACATTGCCCGCCTTGTCATTTCGCTTCGAATCCGCGGCGACCACGGCCCCGATAACGAGTGCGATCAGCGCCGCGGCAGCCGCGGCATAGGGCAGGTGCTGGCGCACGTCGCGGGCCGCGAGATGCGGTAAGCGCTGTCGAAGGTGAAAAAACCTCGTGGGCCGCTGCCATCGCCCCGAGTCCGATCCGGACCGGTCGTCGGATAAATTGTCGCCGAATCCATCGTCACGGCTTTCACCGCGTGGCTCGTGGGGATCGGCGACGGCATGATCAGGCGTGCCGATGAGCATTGTTTTGTGGTAATCAGCGGTCCCGCTGTCAGGAATGCTGATCGATCGTGTCGCATCGGGATCGGCGATATCGGCATCAGGCGAGCCGATCGAATTGTTTCGGTCGGGTTCGTTACTATCCAATGCTTGCATCAGGAATTGTTTTCTCTCTGCTTCGAGTCGAGCCCGTCAGGATTTCCGAAAAATTAATTTGCACTCGAGCGGCACGCCATTGCTCCGGTCAGCCGAGTACCGCCGGGGATTCGGCATGCGGAATGAGCAGCCGCGGACTGCCCGAGCCGTCCGCCGGGACCGCCCAAATATCCGAGTCGTCGGTGCCGCGCGGAATGGCGTAGCCGATGGTGTCCGGATCCAGCCACGCCGGCTGGTCGTCCACGCTGCGGGTTTCGGCCAGCGGAGTCCTCGCGCCAGACACCAGGTCCAGTACGGACAGCCGCCAGCCGTTCGCGGGGTCGCCATCGATCGCCGACTTGAAGGCGATACGTCTGCCATCGGCGGACAGCGATGGGCATTCCACGTTCTGCGCGATGGTGCGGATGCTTTTCGCCGCGATGTCACCTTGCACGAGGAACCGGTGTCCGGCGGTGGACATCGTGGCGTAGAAGATGTTGTCGGCGGCGGCGAATGTGATACCCCAGAAGTTGAGGTCGGCCGCGGTGTAGGGATGGCCGTCCAGGGTCACCGAGAGGAATTCCAGCGAGTCGATCATGTCCGCGTTCTCGAGGTCGATCAGCCCCGCTCGGGTGGAGAACCGTCCGTTGTTGTAGGAGTCGCCCGCCACGAACACCGTCCAGGCCGCCAGCCGTCCGTCCCCGGATAACCGGGTGCGGTTGGGCACGCCGACCAATGGGATCTCCTTCTGCACGTTGAGTGAGCTGTCGAGGATGGCGGCCTGGAAGGTGGCGAGCACGCCGTCCTGCCGTAGACAGATGCCGGTGCCGCCCGCCGCGTCGACCCGCAGGCAGTCGAGGGCGGATACCGAGCGTGACCCGCCCGGATCTTGCGTGGTCACCATCGCAAGGCGCCCCTTGCTGTCCGGTGCGGTGCTGCGGAACAGGATCCCCGGCCCGGCCGTGAGACTCAGCCCGTTGGCCACGGACACGGTGGGCTGCACGCGGCTCACCGCGAACACGCCGTAGCCGACCGCGACCGCGGCCAATAGCGCCGCCCCGAGCAGTGCGAGCAACACCCGCCGCGTCATGCCTGCTCCTCGGCGAGGTCGCCAGGGGCGCCGGTGTTCGCGGCCGGGATGCCGCGCAGCAGCAGACCCAGGACGAGCACGGCCACCGCGACCAGAACCGCGGCGATCCGGCTCGCACTCGCCGGTCCGCACACCGTCCAGGCCAGCCCGAACAGCACCGAGGACACCAGGTAGGACAACGCCTGTCCGGTCTGGATCAGCGCGATTCCCGTGGTACGCAGGGATTCGGGCAGGACCGGACCGGCCAGCGCCATCAGCACGCCGTCGGTGGCCGCGTAGAACAGGCCGTAGAGGGCGAGCACCACCACCAGCAACGCCGTTCCGCCGAACGGCCCGAACAGCAATAGATACACCAGCACCAGCGCCGTGT
This sequence comes from Nocardia nepalensis, assembly GCF_048910785.1. NCBI lineage: Bacteria > Bacillati > Actinomycetota > Actinomycetes > Mycobacteriales > Nocardiaceae > Nocardia > Nocardia nepalensis. Next base: position 89,456 of record NZ_JBKBET010000021.1, read on the forward strand.
AGCCGCCGAGCACGACCTTCAGCCGGCCGATCTTGTCGGCGAGCAGGCCCAACGGCGTGGCCAGCAGCAAATAGGACAGGTTCGTACCGACGGCGAGCAGCGGGAACCAGCTGACGCTGAGGTGTTCCCGCTGTTGCAGCAGGAGATAGACGAAGCCGTCGCCGATGGTCACCGTCCCGGCCAGGCACGCGGCCAGCACCAGCCGCCGCACCGGCGCCATCCTTATCAACCCGCCCAGCGCCGAGGGTGACACCGTGCCCTTCGGTGGCTGTTCGTCGCGGTGATCCCGAACGAACAACACCAGTACGAATACACCGAACACGGCGATGCAGAAGCTGGCCACGAACACCGCGTCGTAGGCCTGCGCGGTGGCGGCAAGGATGCCGAGCGCGACCAGCGGCCCGGCGAACGCTCCGATTGTGTCCATCATCCGGTGGACGCCGAACGCGCGGCCGTACAGCTGCGGCGGGGTGGACAGGGTGATCAAAGCGTCACGTGGCGCTGTGCGCAGGCCCTTGCCGGTGCGGTCGATCGCGATCACCGCGCCGATCGCGCCGACCGAATTGCCCACGGCCAGCAGCCCGAGCTTCGCCACCGCCGACAACCCGTAGCCCAGCCCGGCGATGAACTTGCGGCGGCGCGTCGAGTCGGCGATGTACCCGCCGACCAGCCGCAGCAGCGCTGTCGCCCCGGTATATGTGCCGTCGACGACGCCGTAGACGGCGGGGCTCAGGTGCAGCCCGATGACCAGGTACACCGGTAGTACCGCGGTCATCATTTCCGAAGAGATGTCGGTGACCAGGCTGACCGTGCCGAGCGCGAACACGTTGCCGCTCAGCAGGAAGAACACCTTCCGGCGAGAAGGTTTCGCGCCGTCGTCCCCGGCGTGTGGACGGTCGATCGTGGACAGGTACATGGGGTGTGCCACCTCAGTGAGTTGCGGGAGCCGCTCGCGGACACGCCGTCGGCATGCCCGCGAGCGGGGTGATTACCAGCTACCGATCAGTCGCGGACATCCGCGAACTGTCAGTTCCACACGTTGGTGATCTCCGAGGCGGAGTTCAGGTGGGACAACCCGTACGCGCTCTCGATGGTGCTCAGCACGTTGTAGTGGTTGATCTGGTTGGAGAAGGTGCCGACCTGGGTGTGCGCGCCGACGAATGTGGTGAAGATGTGGTTGGACGAACTGCCGTTGTCCTCGTCGAAGGTGACGATGAGCAGGCTGTTGTGCGTCTTGGCCCACTGCGCGTAGCCGTCCATGTGGTTCTGCAGCCAGGTGTCACCCGTGCTGATCGAACAGTCGTGCATGTCGTTGCACATGTCGGGCGCCACGTACGAGACAGTCGGCAGGGTCGAGTAGTCCGAAGGGAACGTGCTGAACCGCACGTTGCTGGTCGCCGGAACGTTGCTGAAGAACGGTGCGGCGTTGTGCTTGCGCCGGTACGTGCCGCTCGAGCAGCCGGTGTAGCCGTCCGAGGGCATGGCCTCGGAGTAGCTCTTGTAGGTCTTGCCCGCGGTGATCAGCTGGTTGGCGATATTGTTGCCGCCGAAGGTGTGCGGGCAGCTGTCGTCGGTGATGCCCTGGGTCGACCCGGAGAACATCGCCAGATAATTCGGCTCGCTCGGGTGAGTGACCGCGAAGGACTGGGTGAACTTCGCGCCTTGGCCGGCCAGGCTGTTGAAGTAGGGGGCGCTGGAGCTACCGTTGATCTGCGAGTAGGAATGGTTCTCGAACATCACCAGCACAATGTGGTCGAACACCGGAACGCTCGTCGCCGCCTGCGCGTTGGACGAGCTGACGACCGCGGATGTCGCCATACCGATGAAAGCTGCCGCCGCCATGATTGCGGGCGCAATGCGCTTTCTGAACACGAATCCTCCTGAAGGATAACCAGGCCCTGACAGCACCGCCAGGGCCGGGCAATCCTAAGAACCGCCAGTCGCCGTGATCCCAAATATTCCGAGGACACCGGATGTGCGCGAGGTGAACAAACAAAACGAAAAATCCATTCTTGGGGGCAAAAACCAACTGGTCACATGAATTGAACGAAACTGGTCACGTGAATAAAATAAAACTGGTCACGTGAATAAATCGGGTGCCTCTAGATCTAACTGATGGTTCCGGCGTGATTCGCTGAAATAAATTCAGCGGGAACGTGCCGCGATGACAATACTTGAGGGCGGTCGCTTCGATCGCGCCGACGATGGTGGGATACGCCAGGCCACCCATCAAACTGCTCGCCGCCTCAATCCCCTACCGGCGCCGGTCTGTGGTCCGGGAACTCAGCGGCCGCGTCCGCCCCCGGGGAAACCCTTCGCGCGCAAACACACCCACTCGTTCGAGGAGGTGATCAGCCACGTCGCCAAGATGTATGCCGAGGCATCGTGGACCGTCCTGCATCACTACGACGCGCAACTGCGGCACGAAGCACTGTTCCACCTCGGCCAAATGTTGTCCTGCAACCGGGACAGCCACTGTCCCGTTCGACGGAAGTATCGCTAATCCTGTTCCAGCACATGACTTTTGGCGTGGACAACCGCTGATCCCCTGGCCGTCTAATGGCGCGTACCGTGGCCGAAACTCGGGCCGCCCACCTGCGGACTCACGGGCTGCCGATGGCCGGGCTGGATTGAATGCGGGCCACGAACTGCTCGATGGCGGACCACATTCGGGTGTTGAGTTGCGTGTGCTGGCCGGTGCCGAGGACGGTGTGGAAGTCGACGCCGGCAGTGGCGAGTTGGGCGACAAGGGTGCCGTGCAGTGGGGACGGGACGGTGGTGTCGGTGATGTTGACGCACAACAGGATCGGGGCGTTGTAGCCACTTGTGGGAACGGTCATGTAGGCGTCGGCGGCAGCAGGCATCGGCGCGACGGACAAGGGCTTCGCCAGCAACTCGCCGATGCTGAGGCCGCGGACGCGGTCCGCGATCTGCGGTGTGCACATCACACCGACACTGTCGAGCACGGACCGGCCCTCGGGGGTGAGGTATTGGTCGACACCCGCCTCGGGTCGGGCGGCGCGCAGTCCGGCCAAGATGCTGACGAACAGGTCCATGAAGCCGTCCGCGAGGGCGGCCGGGGTGGGAGTGCCCGGTCCGAACAGCGGCACGAGCTTCTCCACGTCGGACTCGGGGTCGATCGCGATGGTGCCACGGAAGTCCAGGTCCGGCGCATCGGTGGCCTGCCGGTGGCCGGTGCCGAGCGCGGCCTGCCCGCCCTGAGACGCGCCGATGACCGCCCACGTCCGCGACAGTTCCGGGTGGGTGGCGCGGGCGGCGCGCACGAGGTCGATCGTGGCCGTCGCCTCGGTGTCGATCCCGAGGTACGGATGCGGTCCGGTGTCGAAGCGGCCGAGGCCGAGGTAATCGGGCGCGACCACGGCGAATCCCTGCGACGCCAGGTACTGGAGCAGTGCGTCTTCATCTCCCGCCATCGTCTGGGCGGGGTGCTCGAGCGGATCGGACTGGCCGCCGCAGCCCCGCCCGAGCCCGCTTGTGCCGTGGTCGTAGGCCATGATCGGCCAGCCGGATGGCGGCGGCGTACCGGCCGGGATGTACAGCGCTCCGCTCGCCGGCTGTGTCGTCCCGTTCGAGCCCCGCATCCAGTACTCGATCACTGAGCCATCGGCATTCGACATCCCGCGCGTACCGTCGGGCAGCGGGTACTCCGCGATCAGGGTTCCCGGCGTTTCCGCATGCGCCGGAGCAATATGCATCGGGAATGCGACGCTGGCCGACAACGTGACCATCGCCACCGCTCGCTTACCCGCGTGGACAACTCGCATCGAACACCTCACATCCGGTCCGACACCGTCACAATCGTGCACGAGGGTATAGACCAGAACCCGACAACTCGCTTCAACACGCTGCTCAGCAGAAATCGCGTGCATCGGCCCCCGGGGCGACCACCGCTACCCCCACCGAGTAGCTGATCCGACCAGATAGCTTGTGCCGCATCAGAAATCCCGCACGTGACTACTGGGCGGGGCGAGACCACGAGCGGGCTCAGCCGTGCCGGCTGTTCTGGATCAGACCGGAGGTGTCGTGTCGTTGCCCGTCGAGATCTACGGTGGAGATATGACCGCCTTGGAGTATCGGCACTTGCTGGTCGCGCGGGACAGCGACACGGTGCGCATCACCATGAACCGGCCGGACCGGCGCAATGCGCTGTCGGGCGAGCATCTGGCCGAACTGCTCGCCTCGTTCCGGGCCGCCGGCGAGACCGACGCCACCGGGATAGTGCTCGGGGCGCACGGTCCGGTGTTCTCCGCGGGCCACGACTTCGCCGACGTCGCCGCCCGCGACCTACTCGGCGTGCGGGAACTGCTCACACTGTGCACCGAGCTCATGTCGACCATCGAGTCGGTGCCGCAGGTGGTGATCGCCCGGGTGCAGGGTCTGGCCACGGCCGCCGGCTGCCAGCTGGTGGCCTCATGCGATCTGGCCGTCGCCGCCGAATCGGCCGGTTTCGCACTCCCGGGCGGCAAGGGTGGCTGGTTCTGCCATACCCCTGCGGTGCCGGTGGCCCGCGCGGTCGGTCGTAAACGCCTGATGGAATTGGCCCTCACCGGCGACCCGATCGATGCCCGCACCGCCGAACAGTGGGGCCTGATCAACCGAGCGGTGCCAGATGCCGAGCTGGATACCGCCGTGGACGAGTTGCTCGCCCGCGCTACCCGGGGCAGCCGAGCCAGCAAGGCACTCGGCAAACGCACTCTCTACCGCCAACTCGACCGCCCTGAAGCCGAGGCCTACGCCCTCGCCCTGGAAGTCATGGCCTCCGCCGCCCAACTCCCCGCCGCCCGCGAAGGGATGGCGGCCTTCCTGGCAAAGCGCCCGCCTGTCTGGCGTGATTAGCGCTGCCAGGTAGGCGAATACCCTGTGCGTCTCGCCCAGGTCACCAATACTTGAATGTGAACGCCCAGCCACGGTTCGCCAGTCGGAAAAGTGCATGCATCGACCCACAGTGGAGGTTGACGTGCGGTTTCACTCGGACAGCCCTGGCGGCAGGCTCGTCGCCGTCACTGGCGTGAATACCATCTCGTTCGCCGTGCTCGCCACCGCCCAGCTCGAACAGGGGTTGCTCGGCTTCGCGGTCGAGCGCATCGACCCGACAGAAAACGAAAGCTTCTTCATGCCGGGCTTCAAGGTCTTCAAATCGGTCATCCCCCAACCCGCGCCCGGAATGCAGGTCAGCACCTTCGGCCAGCCGATCCAAAGCTTCGTCTGGGACGACTTCACCGCCAAACCCGATCGCGAATACCAGTACCAGTTCCACCCGCTCAAAGGCACACCGAAAAATCTCGACCGATCCACGGCACCGCTGTCGATCACCGTCCACACCGAACCACTGTTCAGCAACCTGGACCATGACGTCTTCTTCAATCGCGGTGTCGCCAGCAGCCAGGCCTACACGCGACGTTTCGGATCGACACCGATCGGCGATCTGCAGCCGCCAGCGAAACGAGACGAAGCCATCCGCTGGCTAAGCCGGGACCTGGATGTGGCGCTGCTGCGGTTCATCGACGACTGCGCACCCGGCGACCGGCTGTTGTGCTGCTTTTACGAATTCCGCTACAAACCCGCCGTGATGGCACTCAAAGCTGCCATCGACCGCGGCGTCGCCGTCCGGATCATCATCGACGCCAAGGTCAACGAATTCACCGACAAACAAGGGAAATTCCATCCCAGCTTCCCGCGGGTCGACAACCTCGCCATGATCACCGAGGTCGGCATCCCCGCCCAGCATGTGATCCACCGCGAAGCCCGCACCTCGGTGATCCAGCACAACAAGTTCATGGTCCGCATCACCGCCGCCGGACCGGTCGAGGTGTGGACCGGATCAACCAACCTGTCCCAGGGCGGCATCTCCGGACAGACCAACGTCGGGCACTGGATCCGCGACCGCGACACCGCAACACGTTACGTCCAATATTGGGACGTGCTGTCCGACGATCCCGGCGGGACCGACTCCGACGCACTCGCTGAGGTGAAACGCAAGAACAAGGCATTCAAGACAGCCGTCGAAGCGCTGTCACCGGTGCCGACCGATCTGCACCAGCTCCCGCCGGGCACCACGGCCGTGTTCAGTCCACGACCGAAAGACACTGTGCTGCAGTCGTACTCGTCGATGCTCGATACCGCGCACCGGCAGGGCTGCATCACCCTCGCCTTCGGCATCGCCGCGACGTTCAAGGACCTGCTGAAAGACAACACCCCACAGAACGCGCTGATCTTCATGCTGCTGGAGAAGCGGGATAAACCGAACCCGGACAAGCCCGAAACGTTCGTCGCGATCAACGCCTCCAACAATGTCTACCAGGCGTCGGGATCGTTTCTGCGTGACCCCGTCTACCAATGGGCCAGGGAAACCAACGCCGAACTACTCGGGTTGAACCAGCATGTCAGCTACATCCACTCCAAATTCATGCTGATCGACCCGCTCGGCGCAGACCCCATCGTGGTGACCGGATCCGCCAACTTCAGTGAACCCTCCACCACAGACAACGACGAGAACATGCTCGTCATCCGCGGCGACACCCGCGTCGCCGACATCTACCTGACCGAATTCAACCGACTCTTCAACCACTACTACTTCCGCAGCGTCGTCGAAAACCACACCGCACACCATGAACCCGGCGATCAAGCCAGCCTGTTCCTGACCGAGGATCCAACCTGGCAGGCGAAATACACACCCGGATCGTTCCGCACGAAACGCCTGCAACTCTTCGCCGACATGGATGTCGTTTAACAGCAGGATCGAGGTGCTGCTCCGGCGGGCCGCTATCCGGAAGGCTCAGGAATCGGTGTCGGCCGCACGGAGTTTCGTCAGTAGCGGTTCGGCGGCCTCGGCCAGGAACCGGTCCTGCTGTTCGTCGCCGATTTCGACGACAGCGATATCGGTGAAGCCCGCGTCCTGGTAGGGCCGCACCGCCGCCACCACGGCGTCGAGATCGGGCCCGCACGTGATCGTCTCGGCGACATCCTGCGGTCGCACGAACTGCGTCGCGGCCGCGAAACTCGCCGGCGTCGGCAGGTTCGAGTTGACATCCCAGCCGCCCGCCGACCACCGGAACTGTTCGTGGGCGCGCTGAATTGCTTTGTCGCGGTCGGTATCCCAGCTGATCGGCAGTTGCCCGGTGACTCGGGACTCCGCCGCACCGGAGTCGTTCGCGCGGACGCGATGCCATGACCGCACGAGTTCGGCGTCGGGACTGGTGCTGACCATCTCGTCGGCCAACGGGGCGAATCGCTGCACCGATCGTGGCCCGGATACCGCGACCGCGATCGGTACCGGCTGGTCCGGCAGGTCCCAGACCTTGGCGGCGTCGACTCGATACCAGTCGCCGAGTCGGCTGACCGTCCCGCCCGCGTGCAGGTCACGAATGATGCCGATGGCCTCCGCGAGTCGCTCCAGCCGTTCCTCGAGCCCGGGCCAGCCCGTACCGATCACATGTTCGTTGAGGCTCTCGCCGCTGCCGAGACCAAGGGTGAACCGCCCTTCGGCCAGGATCTGCAATGTCGCCGCCTGCTGCGCCACAATCGCCGGGTGGTAACGCAAGGTCGGGCACGTCACGTAGGTCATCAACGGGATCCGCCGTGTCGCCTGCGCGACGGCCCCGAGCGTGGTCCACGCGTTCGGTGCGTGTCCCTGCTCCTCGAGCCACGGCGCGTAGTGGTCGCTGCTCACCAGGAAGTCGAATCCTGCTTCCTCGGCGGCAACCGCATAGCGGACGAGTTCGCGCGGGCCACTCTGCTCGGTCATCAGTGTGTATCCGAATCGGGTCACGGTGTCGCTCCTCCTCGCTCGGCGGTGGATATCGATGGGCTACCCGTCTGCCGCGCGGTTATCGGTGGCGCTTCCATGCGCGCGGAGAGATCACTGCCGGGCCTCCCGGAATTCGCCGCGAACCGCATCCGGGGCGACGATCAGCTCGAGGTTTCGCCTATCGCCTCACCCACCATGTCGAGCGCGACTTCGACCGTCCGCCTCAGCACGTCGTCGGGCTCGCCATCGAAGAGCTCATGCCGTGCCCAGGTCCCACTCTCGCCGTGGACCGCCAGCCATACCGACCCCGCCGGCTCACCGTCCTGAGGATCGGGGCCGCCCACCCCGGTCACGGCCACAGCCACATCCGCGCCGAACAACCTCCGCACCCCGACCGCCATGGCCCGAGCCGCGGTCTCCGACACCACGGCAACCTCGGGAACGCCCAACACCCGCCTTTTGACATCCGCGCTGTAGGCAACTACCCCGCCCCGCAACCACAGCGCCGAGTCCGGGGCAGCACCCAGCGCCGAGGACAACCGCCCACAGGTCAACGATTCCGCGACTGCCACCGTCCGCCCCGACCGAATCGCGGCCGCGGCCAACCGCCGCGCAGAATCATCGATTCTGGACATGAACCCACCTATCGACTCCGGCCGAACCCCCACGCCTTCCCAATTCCCCTCGACCGTACTGGCGCAGCGCGTGTTGCCGAAGCCAGCAGTTGCCTGGCCGAACAGCATTGCCCGACAAGCGGATCCGCGCCCCCGTTACCACCGATACCAACGGCCGCGAGTCCCAGCGGAATCGGCGGTTCGGAAAACAAACCCGAGGGCCCAGATCACCAGAACGGCAATCGCGACCCACCACAGAACTTTCACTGCGAAACCCACTCCGAACAGAATCAGAGCCAGCAGCAGGACCAGCAATAGCGCAAGCATATTCTTCACACCTCCTGCCCAGCGCTTACCCGACCACCGAAGCCGATAACAGATCCCGCAATTGATTTTCACGACCCGGGTCTGGCTACCGCCTGTCCCACCACCGACCCACGCAGGTCGGCGAGAAAGGTAGTTTGCGCGCGGCGGTTCGTGGTTACTGCTAGGGGGATGCCGCCGCCGACGAGGCCACCGGCTGACGATCAGGGCTGGAGACCGGCCCGCGGGGAAATGCAGTTCGCCGCCTACCTTGGCCGACTGTGACAACAGCGGAAGGAACCAGACAAATGCTGATGCTCACCCCCACTGCCATCGAGGCAGTTCGCACCATCACCTCCGTAGAGGGCGCGCCAACCGATGCCGGGCTGCGGATCTCCACGACGGACGGCGCCGAGACGATACAGCTCGCGGTCGCCGCGGAACCGGCCGAGCAGGACCAGGTCTTGACCGCGGAAGGGTCGCGGATCTTCCTGGACGAGCAGGCCGCCGCCTTCCTGGACGACAAGATCCTCGACACCGGACTCGACCCGAACGGACAGGGCACCTTCGTCCTCGCCCAGCAGGACCAAAGCGGCACTGGCCTGTAATCCGGAACGCCGGACGGACTCTAATTCTGCGGCAAGCCCCAGCAGGGGTAATCGCGGCCGGCGTCGACCAGACCGACGCTCTGCGGTGTCCGACAGATGACGTGCGGCTTGTGGCGATAATCCACCACCAGATGCAGCGTCGCAGCCTTTTCACCGGTGAACGTCTGATGGCATTGGGAACAGTGGCACACATTGTGCGCGCTCAAGGGCCACCAACACCGACATCCCCGGCATCTCACCAGCTCCGGTGATCTCGTCTTCATGATCACTCACCCACTCGCGGACCCCTGATGCGGTCCGCCGTCAACACCTCGGTGTACCCGCATCGAGCCGTGTCACACCCTGCTTCAGGTAGCCGCATCCGGTTGGGAGCGTTCGGCGAGTTCGGCGATCAGCGGTTGTGCCGCGTCGGGGATCTGCATATCGGTCCAGTGATAGGTGCTGGTCCGATGGCCGTCGGTGACGGTGAGTTCGTAGTCGAACTGATCCGGCATCACCCGACGGTCTGTCGGCGTGTCCCGCGCGGGCAATGTGTCGTTGAGCAGGTCGGTGATGACCGGCCCCTGCTCGGCGGGCAGGTCGCGCGCGTCGACCGAGGTTGTCATCTCTATTCCGGCGAGACCCCCGCTTCGCCGGAATTCGAGATGTACGTCCGATGTGGCCATAGACACGATGGTATTCGTGGCCGTCAGGTTCAGCGCAGCGGAACTTTCACGGCATCCCATGCGGATTCCACCGCTTGCGCTTCATTGCTGACCCTTCCGAAACGATAGCGGGCCTGTTTCAACGTCAATGCGGCGAAATTGCTGAAGGTGGCGTTGGGCTTGAGCCCAGGGTCGACGAGCGTGTCGTACCAGATTGTTCCCGGCGTCTTCCACGCTTCCCCGCCCAGCGTGGTGGCGAGCACGTAGAAGGCGTGGTTCGGGATGCCCGAGTTGAGGTGGACGCCGCCGTTGTCCCTGGTGGTCTGCACGTATTTGGACATATCGGCCGGTTGGCTGTCGTGCGGATTGGCTGTGCCGGGAGCCTTCAGCGATCGCAATGCGGGTGACAGCAGCGGTCCCACGATGTCCGCACCGATCAACCAGTCGGCCTTATCGGCGGTTTGCGCCAGGTGGTACTGCTTCACCAACGATCCGAACACGTCGGAGATGGATTCGTTGAGTGCGCCGGACTGGTTGGAGTAGGTGAGATTCGCCTCGAACTGGGTGACCCCGTGGGTCAACTCGTGCGCGACCACATCGAGGCTGCGGGTGGTATCGGTGAATACCTGGCCGCTGCCATCACCGAAGAACATGTGTCCCTGTCCATCCCAGAACGCATTGTCGTATTTGGTGCCGTAATGGACCATCGCGGCGATCGGCATGCCCTGGTCGTCGATGGAGTCGCGTTGGAAGACGTTCCAGTAGAAATCATAGGTGGCGCCGAAGTTGTCGTAGGCGGCGTTGATCGAGGTGTCGGCCACCGGCGGCTGACCTTCGGCTCGAACAAGCGTGCCCGGCACCATCGCGGTGGAATGGTCCTGGTCGAAGATCGATCGCTGCGGTACACCGTTCGATACCGCGCCGACGACCTGTTGCGGTTGCGGTCCCTGCCGGCCGACGGCTTCGGCGCGCAGCATTCGGATGCTGTTGTCCAGATCCATGGATGCGAGCAGTTCTGCTCGCTGTTCCGGCGGGAGTTCACGCGCGACCGACTGCAATAGGTCGGGTGGGAGGATGCACGCTCTTGGGTATCGCATTTTTCTGCTCCGTTTCGGGTGCTGCGGCGGCTCATTCTGGATGCGGGCGGGCCGGTTGGGCGCGGCAATGGTCGATATCCGTCGAAAACACTTGTGGTGCTGTCGATTTATGTCATTGCCGCACGGTTGAGCGGAACAGATGAGTGGGGTGCGCCTTACCACCTAGACCAGCGTCGACCTGCGCATTCATTCTCCGGTAGCACACGGCCCCGGACACGGGTAGGCGACTACCCCTTATTTCCTGTCGAGGCGACCGACCGGGTGGAGTAGTGCCCGACAGATAGGCGTGGCCGGGCTGGTGGTCCGGACATCCGAATGCCCACCGAGCCGATCGTGCGGAATCGACTCGGTGGGCACACCGCCACGCGCCGACCCGGCCGGAAACAGGGTGCGGTAGGGGCCCGTTTCATCGGCACGGGTCGCGTGGCGGTCGGCGCACCCGCCGAACAGGAGCGGGGAGTTAGGGTTTCGTCCTGTTCGGCGCGGTGCACGGCCTGCCGGATATCACAACCGACCGCCACCGCCGAGCAGCCACGGGTTGAAGGCGCACTCCAGGTTCGGATGCCCGGCCGGGTCCAGTGCGTGCAGCGCGATCGACAGGGCGCGCGGCGAGTACATAATCGTCAGGTGGTCGGAAAGATCTTGTTCGCAACCGTCCTGCAGGGTGATGTTGTTGACGGTCACGCCGGGTCCCGCCTTCAGGAAGGTCAGATCGTAGGGATTGGTGACCTCGTCGTAGCGGGTGCCGACGACCGTGTAGTCGACGCCGGGGATGGTATCGCCGTTCGCGTTGAGTTGGTTCACGAAATCCGAGCCGATGGTCTGCTGGATGCCGGCGTGACCGACGAAGATCTCGATGAAGCCGAGGATGTCGATGCCGAAGTTATTGATGGCCCGGCCCAGTGCCCCGATGCCGTCGAGGCTGGTGCCGTGGTGGGTGGCGCCGAAGGTGACCAGATTCTTCACCTTGGCCGCGCCGCCCTCGAACTTGGTGTACCAGTTGGCCATCGAGCCGCCCTGGGAGTGCGCGACGATATCCACTTCGGACGCACCCGTCGCGGCGAGTACCCGATCGACGAAGGCCGCGACCTGTTTGGCCGAATCCTGGATGTACCCGGTGCCCATCACGCCGGGCAGCACCGAACCGAGGCCGCCGCCCTCCAACAGATTGGAGCGCCCGTAATTGAAGGTGAAGACGCAGAAGCCCGCATCCTTCATCGGCTGGCCCATATAGGCGAACCCGTTGTAGGCGTTCATCCAGGTGCCGTGCAGTGCTATCACCGGGCGCGGATGTTCGGCGCTCGGCTTGCAATTCCAGTCGTTGGTGCCCGGCGGCGCGACCTCCGGATTCAGCAGCCCGTAGCCGAAGGCGGCCAGCCAGGACGTCATCGGCGGGCCGTAACCCTTTGTGTCACTGGCATATCCGCCCGAGGATCCGGAGCTGCTGCCCGATCCGCCGTAGCAGCCACCGGAGCCGTTACCCGATCCGGCGCCGCTGCCGGAGGTGCACGCCGAGCCGGAACCGCCCGCACTACCCGAATCCGCGACCGGTGCGGCCTTGCGGCCCGCGGCGATATAGTCGGCCAGCGTTTGCTCGGTCGGCGCCGGATCCGGATTCGCGTTGGCCGCGACGCCGGTCATGCTCATGGCGAGCACCGAGACGCCCATCATTACCGCGGCGCTGACCGACCGGCCGCATCTACTTCGTTTCATGACATGCCTTCCTGCAGAACGTCAGCGTTCGAGTGACAGCGCCGAACACGGTGGCCTATGAGTGGCGGGTCGATGGCGCTGAAACTGGGCCAACGCTAAAGCGGTGCGGCGACGAAGCCGATGGGACGGACAGGTAACTGGATACCTCACCAAACGGCATTGTGCCCGTTAGGTATACGGCACAAGCGGGGTATTTCGACCGCACGGTGATCGCCACAATTCGAGTGATCGTATTCGGTGAGTTCTCCAGATCACCAACTGATCACGGAGAATTCGCGTCGAATGGGCACACCATGGATCCACGTTTTCCCGCCGTCGGCGGCCACCCGGCGGTTAATGACTGGAGCTGCCATGTTCGACCCGAACGTATCGACCGTCCGCCTCGGCCGCGGCATCGCGCGGATGACGGCAGGTGCCCTGCTCGGTGCGGCAACGCTGGCGGCGGCACTATTGCACAGCCCGCCAGCGAGCGCGGATAGCACCGGCTCGGCCGAACAAGCCCAGGGTGCGGTGTTCGGACTGCCGCCCGGCGAATCCGCCGATCGCACACCGGCACTCGGCTTCCGCGGCCCGGATACCGCGATCGTCGTGCTCGGCTTCGGGCTGCTGCCAGACGGCACCATGCGACCGGAGCTGATCAGTCGGCTGCACGCCGGATATGTGCAGGCACTGCTGGCCCCGATGTCGCCGATCATCGTGACCGGCGGCAATCCGCGCAACGGCGTCACCGAGGCCAGGGCGATGGCGGATTGGCTTATCGGCCATGGCATTCCGGCCGAGCGCGTATATGTCGAGTCGGAGGCGGACTCGACCGCGCAAAACGCCGAATGCTCGGCCCGGATCATGCACGATATCGGCATGCGCGACGCCGTCGTGGTGACCTCCGCCGACCACATCGACCGGGCCGCCGCCCTTTTCGGCGATGCGGGCGTGGCCGTCGTCGCCACGGTCACACCGGAACAAGTGCCGCCGCTCGCCTGGAACTTCGGGCCGACACGGTAAGCCGCACCGCCACCGCAAAACAGGAGCGAATATGAATGACAACGTCGTCGCTGCCGTTGCCCATCCCGCGGACCAGGCGCGCGCACTACTCGACCACCGCTATCGGTCGGCCGCCGTTTATGAGGTCGGACGGGAGAAGATTCGCGAATTCGCCCGTGCGATACAAGATTTCCATCCCGCACATTGGAATGAGGACGCGGCCGCACAGCTCGGATTCGGTGGGCTGATCGCACCGCCGACATTCGCCTCGATAATCCTGCTGCGGGTCCATCGCGAAATACTGGATACGCTCATCACCGGCTACGACGCGACCAGGATTCTGCACGCCGACCAAGTGCTCGATATCGGCAGACCGCTGATCGCGGGCGATCGAGTGACCTGTGATGTCTATTTCGAATCATTCCGGCATTTCGCGGACTACGACGTGCTCGCGGTGAAGAGCGTGTTGATCGATCAGCACGGCGAGGTGGTGCAGACCGGGTCGACGGCCCTGCTCGCGCGCACCGGGCCCGCGGGCCCCGGATTCGCGCAGCGGCTCGGCAAGATCGCCATGCACTCCCCCGGCGAGGCGCAGCGCGCGCCGGGTGTCGTCGTCGCGGGCGAAGGTGACGGCATCTCGGCCCCAACCTTGCCCCGGATACCGTGCACCACAGTCAATTTCGAATCCTTGTCGATCGGTACCGAGCTACCCGCTCGCATGGTCCACCTGTCGCGCGGTGATCTGGTCAACTATGCCGGGGTGACCGGTGACAGCAATCCGGTGGTGTTCAGTGAACAGGTCGCCAGCGCGACCGGACTGCCGACCGTGGTGGCGCCCGGCATGCTCAAACTCGGTCTGGCCGCCGGATTTCTCAGCGACTGGCTCGGCGATCCCGCCGCCACCACCCGCTTGCGCGCCCAGTTCGCCCACTACACGCACTACCTGCACATCCAGCCGCTGCAGGCCAGCGCCATCGAATTACGTGGCCGGGTAACCTCGCTCGACCCGTTTCGCCGCAAGGCGACCATTGCCCTGGACGCGAGGTCGCACGGCCGTAGGCTTTTCGGCTACGCGGCCGCGGAAGTCCGCTTCTCCATGCCGGATTGAGCGGTTTGGAGCAGTCCGGTCAGCCGGGCGAGTCTGCGATGGGAATCCAGCCGCGCGGCCCGGTCGTATGTGCTGGTGTGCACCAGGATCTCGTCCGCACCGGTGCGCGATATCAACGCCTCCAATGCCTCCGCGACCTCGTCCTCGGTGCCGTGGATGTGGTCGCGCAGCGCGTCGTCGAAAATCCGCCGTTCCCGCTCGGTCATCGGCGTGGACTCGACCTCCGCGGGCGGTATGAGAACCGGAAATTCGCCGCGCGTGCGCGAGTACGCGGCAGACCACGCCTCGGGCAGCAGCAGCCGATGGGCCTCCTCGGTCGTATCGGCGATCACCACCGCCGCGGAGACGATGACATACGGTTGTGCGCCCCACGGTGTCGGACGGAATTCCGCTCGATACCGCTCGATCGCCTCGATCATGGGGTCCACCCCGGCGATCGCGGCGATCACCAGGGGCAGCCCGAATCGTGCCGCCCGCTCGGCACCCGATCCGGTGGCCAGCAGGAAGGCGGGCACCCGAAGCCCCTCCGCGGGCCACGCGTGCACACCCGACTTGCCGCGCGCGAAATACTCGAGCACGTCGGTGAGTTGCTGGTCGAAATCGTCGGCGTCGGTCTTGCCGTGCCCGAGCGCGCGCCGCACACCATCGGTGAAGCCGACCGACCGCCCGAGCCCCATATCTATCCGCCCCGGAAACAGCGACTCCAAGACCCCGAATTGTTCGGCCACCACCAGCGGCTGATGATTCGGCAGCATGACTCCGCCGGTCCCGATCCTGATCCGTGCCGTCGCCGCCGCGGTCGCCGCCGCGAGCACCGTCGGTGCGGAACCCGCGACACCGGGCACGCCGTGGTGCTCGGACACCCAGAACCGGTGATAGCCCCACTCCTCGGCCAACCGCGCGAACTCGACGGTCTCCCGCAGCGCCTCCGGATGACTCTGTCCGCGTCGTACGCGCGAGCGATCCAGAATCGAAAACCGCACCGCACCGAGTCCCGAAGTCATATCTGTGTCAACACGCCCGGCCCCGGCACATTCCGCCGCGTGCTGGCCGACACGCGGCGCTGCGCCGGACAGCACGTCCTCGATGCGAGAATGGGTACCGCACCTGCGAATACCGGTAGCCGGTCCCGCGGTAGTCCACGCAAGATCGCGGCTCGGCGCGAACGTCCGAGCACGCCGTGGAGGCGCGAATGTCGTGGATCGTCCAGTTTTTCGAACGAGCGGGCCGTCGCACCACCATGCTGTTGGGTATCGCGCTCGCCGCCGTCCTCGCGTTGGTGGCATCCGCGGTGGTCGTCGCGGTGGGCCACAGCGACCACGCGTCGAGCGATGCGTGCCCAGGCGATCCCGTCGCATCGTCCCCGGCATGGGCGCTGTCGAACACGCGGGTGGACGCGCCGATCGACGCGCACCCGTTCGTCGGCAACGGCTATCTCGGGCTGCGCGTTCCGCCGCGCGGCATGGGCTATGCCGCGACCGATGAGACGACCGGGTGGCCGCTGTACACGCCCGCCTACGACGGCGCCTTCGTCGCTGGCCTCTACTCGCACACGCCGGGCGTGGCCGACAATCGTGAAGTAGCCGCGGCCATCCCGAACTGGTCCGGCCTGCTGGTCGGTGTCGGCGAGCAAACCTATTCGCCCGCCACGCCGTCGGCCCAGATCACGAACTTCGAACAGACACTGCATCTGCGATGCGGATTGGTGCGCACTCGTCTGACCTGGACCACGCCGGACGGTAAGGCCACCGATCTGGTCTACGACGTCCTCACCGACCGGGCCGATCAGCATGTCGGCGCGGTCCATCTGACGGTGGTGCCGCGCTGGTCGGGCGAGATGGTGGTCTCCGATCTCCTCGACGGTGCGGGAGCTCGGCGGCTGAGCCAGACCGATGTCGGTGCCCGCGACGACGACGCCATCCGGGTCGGCTTCCGAACCGACGGGACCGATGTCAGCGGCGATATCGTCTCGGTGCTGCGGCCCGGGCAGGGCATCCAGTCGTCCGCGATTCAGCAGACGCCCTCGACGCGCGACCTGAGTGCGCACCAAGACGTGCGGTTCCCGGTGCAAGACGGCGGCACGTACCAGGTGACGAAGTTCGTCGGCGTCGACACCACGCGCACCGCATCCGATCCGGCCGCTGCGGCGTTCGAGGCCGCGCAGCGGGCGGTCCGGTCCGGGTGGGCGCAGCTGCTCGCGAATACGTCCGCGGCGTGGCGGGCCCGGTGGCGCGGCGATATCGAGGCGCCCGGTCAGCCGGATGTGCAGACCTGGGCGCGCGGCGCGCTCTACTCGCTGTACTCGAGCACGAATTCCCAACAGGACAACAGCATTTCACCCGTGGGACTCAGCAGCGACAACTATGCGGGCGCGGTGTTCTGGGATGCGGATATCTGGATATTCCCCGGATTGCTGCAGCTCGCGCCGGAATTGGCGAAATCGGTTGTGGAGTACCGCTATCGGACGCTGCCCGCCGCACAGGCGAACGCGCGGCGGCTGGGCTATCGCGGCGCGTTCTACCCGTGGACCAGTGCGAGTCGCGGCGATCTGGACGAATGCCACAGCTGGGATCCGCCACACTGCCGCACCCAGATCCATCTCCAAGGCGATGTGTCGCTGGCGGCCTGGCAGTACTACACGGCCACCGGCGATACCGACTATCTACGCAACCGCGGTTGGCCGATCATGCGCGGGCTCGCCGAATTCTGGGCGTCGCGCGTGACGCGCAACGATGACGACAGTTACTCCATTCGCGACGTCGCGGGTCCCGATGAGTACAGCAACGGGGTCAACGACGCGGTCTACACCAACGCGGTCGCCGCCCTCGCTCTGCGTCATGCCGCCCAGGCCGCCGAGATCCTGGGCGAACCGCGCCCACCCGAATGGCTCACGATCGCCGACGGCCTGCGCATGCCCTTCGATGGCACGCAACGGATCTTCGTCCAATTCGACGGGTACGCCGGCACTCCCATCAAACAGGCCGACACCGTGCTGCTGATCTACCCGTTGGACTGGCCGATGCCACCGGATGTCTCCGCCCGTGTGCTCGAATACTATTCGGAGCGAACAGATCCCGACGGCCCGGCCATGACTGATTCGGTGCATGCCATCGACGCGGCGAAGATCGGCGTACCGGGCTGCGCGACAGATACCTACCTCGAACGCGCCGTCCGCCCCTTCGTGCGCGCACCCTTCGGACAGTTCGCCGAGGCGCGCGGCGAGAAGGCCGGGGCCAAGGACCCACTGGCGGGCGCTCCCGCCTTCACCTTCGTCACCGCGGCGGGCGGTTTCCTGCAAACCTTGACCAACGGACTGCTCGGGCTACGCTTCGACACCGATGCCATCCGCATCGCCCCGACGCTTCCGCCCGAGCTGAGCCAGGGCCTCACCATCCGTGGAATCCATTGGCAGGGACGAACGTTCGACGCAGTCATCGGCCCCGACCAGACGAGACTGACATTGACCGGCGGTCAACCGATGCGGGTGCGATCGGAGTCCGAAACTCGGCTCCTCACCGATGAGGCCACCTTCGACACCCGACGCCCGGACCTGACCCCGACCGACAATCTCGCCCGCTGCAAGCCGGTCACCACCACCTCCGACGAGCCGGGCCGATATGCCGACGCCGCGGTCGACGGCAGCACCGCCACCGGCTGGGCACCCGACGGCCCCCATGGGGCGCTCACCGTCGACCTCGGAAAGGAAATCCGCATCGATCGAATCGTTGCGCACTGGACCGAACCAGCCCCGGCCACAACCACTTTCACGATCTCCACGGACGAGCATGCGTGGACCCCGGTCACTGTGGATGCGGCGACGGGAACTCTTGCCGGACCGGTGAGCGCCCGTTACGTGCGTCTCGAACTCACCGCGCCCGGCCCGGCGCACTCCGGCGTGCGCGAACTCGAAATCTCCGGACCCGAACACTCCTAGCCACGGCGCGGCTGGCGGACCGGTCGCCGGGCTCGGCGGCCGCCAGGGCCGCCGAGCGCGGGTCGAACTTCCGCTTCACACACTGTCTTCGTGCAGCACGACCCGATGCCGGGAGGAACTACGCTGCCGCAACGCGCACGTCGTGACGGGCGACGCACCGCGTCGGGTGCCGATCCGTCAGCAGGAGGCGGGTGCGGGCTCGCCGAGAATCCGGGCGTTCAGCCAGCTCAGCGCCTCGGGTGCGCCGCTCACCGCGGCCGACAGATGCTCGAACGCGGGCACTTCCAGCGTCTGCACCGGCACCCCGGCCGCACACCAGCGGCGGTCGACGTTGCCGATCGCGTCGATCGGGATCAGGGGGTCGGTCGGCGAATGCCATTCGAACACCGGTATTTCCGGCACCCCTGGGTAGAACTCCAGGCTGTTCTCCCGCAGTACCTCCCGAGCCTCGGGGAAGGCAGCCGTAGGGGTGCTATCGGTGTACTCGCGGGCGCTGCCGCCGACACCGGTGACGAGGATCTGGTTGGTGCAACTGTTGGCCATGGCGTCCCGAACCGCCAGGCCGCGCTTGTTTAGATACGCGCTGATCGGTATCCGCTGCGGATACTCCCGCTCCAGTCCGATCGCCGCCGCCATGGCCAGCCCGAAGGCCGGATGCGACTCGAAGCCCACCGCCTCCGCCATCGACTCGATGTTCATCGGGGCGCCGCCGATGGCCGCGCCCGCAAGCTCCAGTTCCGGCGCGTACGACGGCTGCAGCGCAGCAGCCCATCCGGTGGCCATGCCGCCACCGGAGTAACCGGCCAGCGCCACCCGGCTGTGCTGCACGGCGAGGTCGGGCAGCCGTTTCACCGCGCGGATGCCGTCCAATACGATCTGGCCGCCCAACCGCGCCGCCCCGAAAGCGAAGTTCGGGCCGAGATGATCCGGCAGCGCGACACTCCAGCCCTGCGCCAGCGCCGTGTTCAGAATCGACGCCGTCGTCGCCAGATTGGGATCGCCGGTGTACAGCTGGTGCGATACCGCGCAGGCCGTGCCGAGCGCATTGATGAAGTGCTGATACGACAGCAGCGGCGCGTCGGGCCGGTGGCCGAAGGGGGTAATGACCGTGGTGGTCGCCGCGATCGGCGCGCCGTGCGAGTTGGTGGACCGGAATGAGACCAGCGTGACGGTGGCGCCGGGGAAGAAGACCACGGGCGGCAGCGCCCGCACATCGAGTACATCACCGGGCCGGTGCGCCGCCAGATCCGCCGGGGCGGCGTAGAACGGGTCCGGATCGGGCTGCGGATACAACGGTTCTGCGGTTGCCGTCGTCGCCAGCAGCAGCCCGAGCGCCACGCTACCGAGCGCACTCAGGACCGGGACGGAACCGCTGCGGCTACTGCGGAGAAAGCGAAGAAACCGACGAGTCACGACCATGACCTCCATGGGTAGTTCACGGCATTCGTTAGACCAGCAAGTCCGAGCTCACGTGCGACCTTATCGGCAAACTCTCAGCGATATGCCGAAAAGCGCCGATGCGCTGGGAAAATAACATCGCACACTCGGCGTAGGCAAACCGGCGGCGCCAGCGGCAGGCGCGTCGAGATCGGATGGTGAGCATCGGCTTGCCGCGGGCGAATCATCGGAGCAGAACCCCGTAGAGGTGGATCAGATTCGTTCGAGCCAGGGGTGACCGGGGTGGACCCGCGACAGCCATTCGGACAGCCGGGACCTTTGTGACCGGTCCATCGCCGGTAGCACGCGCCGGAAGTCGGCTTCGTCTTTGTCGCGGCGTGCCTTTGCCTTGAACAGCAGCGCGACCTCGGGAATCGAGTACGGGATGCCGTCGCCGGTGCGAAGAATCAGCTCCTCGTAGGGCAGGGTGATCGACGGGTCGCGACGGCACACCCAGCGATCGCCGACGTGCCGTTCACGAAACACATCGAGGCGATAGCGACCGGTCGCGGGTTCGCGTAGCCATGTCTGATGATGGTTTGCCGCCTCCGCCGGAAACAACCAAACTCGGCCGTCGCCGACAACATCCCACTCGAAGCCGGGAAAAGCGGCGAACATCTCACTGAATCCGCCTTGTGGTACACCAATTTCGAGATCGTCGTGCCCGCGGGCGCCGCCTCCGGTGAACAGATCGAGCGCCCACCCACCCGCCACATACCAGGGAACCGTGACACTCGGCATTCGTCTCGCGAGTTCGTCGGGAGTCCATGCCGCCCAGAGCCTGTCGCATTCCTCAGCCGAAACCAGACGCCCGGCCACCTCGGACGGCCTCTCCTCAGGCAGCGCGTTCGGCACGTGGTTCATCTCGAAGCCCCCTCCTGTGACAGCCACATGCCGACATCCGGCCCGTCGGCTTCACTACACAATACGTGCACGTCACTGCGGTTTCGGCCATAGCATGGAACGCGTGCGCCGGTTTCTGCTGCTGTTGTTGGTCCCGCTCGCCGCCTGCGCCACCGACCCGACACCGACTCCGACCGCGCCGATGATCACGCCCACCGAATACGTCCGAACACCGGCGGACTGCAGCAAGTTGGAGCTCACCGCCCTCCTCGTCGAACCCGGCCACGGCTACATCTTCGGCACCCACGCCGAATGGCTGCCAAAGGGGCAACTCGTCCGCATCCGCGTGGCGATCACCAACGCCGACAACACATTCCACACCACCCGCACCACCGACTACCAGCTCGACGCCGCCGACAGCACCCATCCGGTCAGCAATGACGCCATGGCGATCAAACGCCAACCGACCGAAGTCACCATCGGCGCGGGCAACCGGCTCGAACTCGACCTCTGGTACCACATCCCACTCGACACCACACCAAAACTGCTGCGCGACAATGCCTGTGCCATGACCACGCCGCTACCGGCGTAGCTCAGTCCTCCATCTTCAGCGCCTGCCGAATCGTCAACCGCCCTTGGGTTTGCATCAGGGAGCGGCGGTAGATCTTTTCCGCGATCACGACGATGCCGTAGGCGGCGGCCGCCATCAGAGCCAGGGCGATCAGCGGCTCCCACCAGAAGGCCGTCCCCTCGGCGAGGCGGCCGGGCATGGCGACGATGGAGAGCACCGGAACGTAGGACGCGACCACACGCGCCGAGCCGGAGAGGAAGATTCCGGCGAACAACACCAGCAAGATGAGCAGTGACAGTGGTGTGGCGGTGGATTGGATGTCCTCACTGCGTGTCGCGAGTGACCCGGCGACCGCCCAAAGGCTGGCCAGTGCGAGGAAACCGACGATGAAGAACACGATGAACCAGCCTGCGGCACCGGCAACTTCGCTGACCTGATCACTCTTGTCCGTGAATGCCAAACCGATCAGCCCGGCGCCGATGAAGAGTGTGAGCTGCCCGAAGGCCGTGATCGTATTGCCGATCACCTTGCCGATCAGCAACTGCCGCAACGGAATCGCGCTGGCGAGGATTTCGACGATGCGGTTCTGTTTCTCCTCGACGACGCTCTGGGCGATGGACATGCCGAACAGGAACGATGCCGTATAGAACAGGAACGTGAAGACGACGGAGACGACCTTCGCCAGGCCGGGATCCACCGCGGAGGGGTCGAGCAGATCGTAGGCGACCGGACTACCACGACTGAGCGCCTCCATCGACGTTCCCGCCGCAACAGCGTTGCGCTGCATCGTGATCTGCGCGACCGCGGCGGTCACATAGGTCGAGGCATTATCGTCCTTCCCGGCCTTGCCGACCAGCCGCCAGCCACCCGACGCGGCGGGCACCAGCCCGACATCGACGGCATTGTGGCGCACCTGCTGTTCGACGGCGGTCACATCGGCCTCCGGGCGCGCGGTGAAAGTGACCTTCTTATCGGCACTTTCGGCCAGACTGTTCGCGGTCGCGATGATCTGATCGGCGCCAGCGCCGGTGATAGCCACATCGATCTTGTCGGTGCGACTGCGCAGGAACCCACTGATAGCAAGCGAGGCGACGATCACCACGATCGTAATGGCGGTCGAGATGAGGAAGCCCCGGTCGTGCAGCTTCACGACGACCTCACGCCCGGTGACGATCCGCCACACCCCGCGCGGCGCGGATTCGGTGGCACTCATGCCGTCACCTCCCGGTAGATCTCCGACACCGACGGCCGCACCTCGGCCAATTCACGCACCGAACCGTGTGCCAGCGCCTCGGTGAGCAGTTCATCGGTGGTCGCGCCGGTCAGCTCCAGCAGCACACCCGATCCGTTGGTCTCGAGCACCCGTACTCCGGCGAACCCGCCGAGCCAGCCGACATCCCCGCTGAACACCAGCCGATATCGCGAACCTCCGGCTCCGCGCAGCTCATCGACCGCACCCTGCCCGACCACCCGA
This sequence comes from Nocardia nepalensis, assembly GCF_048910785.1. Taxonomy (NCBI): domain Bacteria; kingdom Bacillati; phylum Actinomycetota; class Actinomycetes; order Mycobacteriales; family Nocardiaceae; genus Nocardia; species Nocardia nepalensis. Next base: position 112,551 of record NZ_JBKBET010000021.1, read on the forward strand.
CCGGCCGCCAGGATCACCAGCTGATCGCATAACCGCTCCACCAGGTCGAGCTGATGCGAGGAGAACAACACCGGCACGCCCTGCCCGGCATACTCCCGCAGCAGCTCCGCCATCGAATCGACGGCCACCGGGTCCAGTCCGGAGAACGGCTCGTCGAGAATCAGCACCGCCGGCTCCGCGATGACCGCCGCGGCGATCTGCACGCGCTGCTGGTTACCGAGGGAGAGCGACTCCAATTTGTCCTTATCCCGGTCCCCCAGCGCGAACCGCTCCAGCAGTTCGGCCGCACGTCGCTTGGCCGCACTGGCGGACTGCCCGCGCAGCCGGGCCAGGTAGACGAGCTGATCCAGCACCGGCTGCTTCGGATACAGACCCCGCTCCTCGGGCATATAACCGAACGAGCGCCGATCCGCGACCGTCACCGGCCGCCCCTGCCACCGCACCTCGCCGCCATGGGTGGCCAGCACCCCCATGATCATTCGCATGGTCGTGGTCTTGCCCGCGCCGTTGGCACCGACGAATCCGGTAAGCGCCCCGGGGAGCACCGGAAAAGACACGTCGTTCACCGCGACCGTGTCCCCGAATCGGCGCACCAGGTGCACGACTTCCAGCATCGAATGTCCCGTCCGTCGCTTTGCCCCAACCCTACCGAGGCGATGTGCCGAGGCAAGGCCGCCAGCGCAGGAGTCCGGCGCGGATCAGTGCGGCTCGGGCAGCCCGAGGGCCGGAGCGAGAGCGCGCCATGCGCGCGGCAGTTGGGCCTCGAAATCGGGCCAGGTGTGCATACCGGCCGGGGGGTAGTCGACGGTGGCCGGAATATTCAACTCGGCGAGCCGCGCGGCGAAGCGTTCGGTGCACGAGCGCGCGCCGGCCTCCAGCGCCAATCCCCCGCCTGCCGTCTGCAGGGCTTGTGCCGGGTTCGGTGCGTTCGACACCGCGACGAGATCGGCATTGGTCGGCAGACCGGTAGCCGCGGAGAGGTAGATCGTCGTGCCCCGCAGGTCGGCGGCGCCGAGCACACTGTCATGCGCACCCCACTCCGGCGAACCGGGTGGGCCCCAGAGGTTTTCGACATTGCCGCCGCGTGAGGCGACGGTGATCGTGGTGACCGCCCGGCCGAGTTCGTCCGCGGTGGAATAACATCCGCTCATCCCCGCGACCGCGCGATATCGGCCCGGATTCCGCTGGGCCAACATCATGGCCGCCTGCGCGCCCATCGATACGCCCGCGATCGCCCGTCGCCCATCGGTTCGCAGATAGGACTCGATGATCGGCGGCAGCTCCGAGGTGAGGAATGTTTCCCAGCGATTGATTCCGAGGGTCGCGTCGCGACGCATCCAGTCGCTGTACATGCTCCCGGTGCCGCCGCTGGTCAACACCACGTCGACCGGCTTATCGGCGAAGAACTCCGCCGCACGCCCCTTGCTGAGCCACCCCGAGACCTGCTCGCCGTCAACGCCATCCAGCAGATACAGCAGCGGATGCGGGCCGGAACCGCTGCCGCGCAACACATCCACCGTAATGACCCGGCGCATGGCGGCCGAGGCGATGGCGAAGCGCTCGTGGCGCGGTCCGACGGTCTCGATACTGATGGTGCCGGTCCGCGTCATGGCCGGATCCACCGGCGGCGGCGCGGCGGGGGGATCCGCGAGCGCGGGCGCAGGCGCCACCACGGCGATGAGGGCCATCGCCGCCGCGGTGATCGGTACTCGAAGACTCATGGTGCGACGGCGGCTCGCTCTGCCTGTCTGGCGGCGGCGCGGTCGCGCTGCTCCTCGAAACGCGTTGCCCTGAGCGCCAACTCGTCGAGATGGGCGGCGATCTCGTCGCGGGCGCGTTCGCCGTCGCCGGATAGGTCGGTGCGCTCGAACACATTCCAGGCGCGCAGCACCGGGCGCAGCACGCCGTCGAGGTGCTGACGCAGGTCGTAGATGCCGTTCTTGGCCAGCACGACGGCATTGCGCCGGAAGTTGGGCTGGGTGAGTCCGGGCATCTGGAACCGGGTGACGATATCGGCGAGCGCGCGCAGGGTCTGGTTCGGTGTGAGGTCGAGGGCGGCGGCACTGAGGTTGCGGTAGAAGATCATGTGCAGGTTCTCGTCGGCGGCAATTCTTTGCAGCATACGCTCGGCTATGGGCTCATCGCAGGCCACACCGGTATTTCTGTGACTAATCCTGGTCGCCAGTTCTTGCAATGTCACATATGCGACAGAACGAAGGAACTGCGGTCCTTTCACGGGTTTCGCGACACCCGTTGTCATATGCGCCATTCTGGCCTGTTCGAGCGTCACCGGGTCGACTGCCCTGGTGACCACCAGATAATCGCGCATGACAATCGCATGACGATTCTCCTCCGCGGTCCAGCGCCCCACCCAGGTGCCCCAGACTCCGTCCAGCGAGAACGACTCCGAGATCTCCCGGTGATAGGAGGGCAGATTGTCCTCGGTGAGCAGGTTGGTTATCATCGCGGTGCGTGCGACCTCGGAGAGCCTCGATTGTCCCGGCTCCCAATCGATTCCGCCCATGGCCGCGAAATTCCGGCCGTCGTCCCACGGCACATAATCGTGCGGGTTCCATGCCTTGGCCTTGCGCAGGTGCTCCGCGAGCTGGCGTTCGGCGACGGGCTCCAGTTCGCGCAGAATATCGAGATCGGTCAGCGTGGTCGTCACACGTTCTCCTCAGTTCGAGCACAGAAACCGCAGATTAGGGGCGTTTGTTCAGGCCGAACGGGTGATTCGACGATCATTGGTCGAGGTGACTACCGGTCGACGAACCTGCTGGAGGCCGTCACAACCCGCCCGGTCGGCCAGCCGGTAGAGCCCCGGCGGTCGGCCCTCGGCCTGGAGGTGGGCGAGCAGTTCCTGGGCCAGCCCGGCCAATTCGGGAATCCGAGCGGTATCGCCGGAGGTAACCACGGCGGTCAGCGGAACCTCGGCGGCCTCACCGAGCAGGTCGAGCACCTCGGGGGTGAGCGCGAGCGGTGTCATGGCGGATATCTCGTCGATCGGGACCAGGACCGTGCCGCCCTCGTCGGACAGCAGCGACAACGCCCGCGAACCGAGCGGAGTCGCCAGCGCCGCCTGCACGCGGCGCAGCTTGCGGCGTGCCGCGGACGGCGCGCCCATGCCGGGTCTTCGCTCGTCCGGATGTGCGGGAATCGCGAGGGCGGCGACCTGATATGACGCGGCGACGCTGATTCCGGCGCGGCGCGCGAGGCGTGCCACGCCGTGCCCGCTGAGCAGCGCCGATACCAGCGTCTGCGCGGCGGTCTGCTGCTCCCGCGCGACCTGGCGGTGTTCATCCAGATATGCCGTCGACGTCGCGGTCGTCACCATTTCCAGCACCCGCACGATGAGTCCGGCCGCGGCCGCCACCTGATCGGCGCCTGCACCCGCCGCCTGCTCGGTGAGGAATTCCAAACCGATGCGGACACCGTCGTGATACGCGTCGAGCACAGTTTCCAGCGCAACCCCCTCGCGGGCCCACCGCGCGGCCGATCCGGTGATCGCCGCGGGCTGTGCCGTCTCCGGCGCCACCCGCGGCTCGAGCGCCCGCGCGGCCTCCGCCAAACAGGTGCGCGTGATAGTACCGAGATCTTCGCGTCGCGCGCGCCGAGCCTGAAAAGTCAAATGTTCGACCAGTTTCGCTTCCAAGCTCTCGACACCCGAACCAGCCTGTTTGCCTGCCATGACTATGAAAGGCTAGCCAGGTTCGAACCGGAATCGCATATCCGATCCTCGAATTAGGAAAGTCATCACCCGACACCGGCAAGCTTGGGCGAAATCACAAGCAGCGAACCGATTCTCGGCAGCAATATTCCGGTCATTCAGATGATCAGATTACGGCGGCCGGATCCATACCGCACCCGTCCGTTGACGCACGGGTGCGGACACGGACCGAGCGCTGTAACGCCCGGCGGCGATCCACCGACGGCATCGACATGGCGGCCCGCCGGTACCCCAGATGGCGGTGGCTCAAACCAGAGCACACCCACCGAACCTGTGAGCTGTCCCATGACTAAGGTGGATAACCTGTGCTGTGGGTCATACGCCCGATAGCATCGAGCGTCTTGCCCCAGTTCGGTGAACCCGTCCGGTGCAATAATGACGAGTCGAAGGATGGCATAAACCCGTATGAGCGGTACGCGAGAAAAGCTGGAGGAACTCCGGGACATCCTGGAACTCGCCGAGGAACCGGCCGGCGAGACCGGTATCGCGAAGCGCAAGAGCAAGGGCATACCCAGCGCCCGTGAACGCGTCCGGATGCTGCTCGACAAGGGCTCCTTCGTGGAGATGGGCGCGCTGATGCGCCAGCCCGGCAGCACCGACGGCATGTACGGCGACGGCGTGGTCACCGGCCGCGGCTATATCGACGGCCGGCCGGTCGTCGTCATCGCCCACGATCAGACCGTGCACGGTGGTTCGGTCGGCGAGATGTTCGGCCGAAAGGTCGCCGCCGCAATGGAGTTCGCGCAGGAGAACGCCTGCCCGGTGGTCTCGATCAACGATTCCGGCGGCGCCCGCATCCAGGAGGCGGTGACCTCACTGGCCTGGTACGCGCTGATGTGCCGCCGCCAGGAGGACCTGTCCGGTTTCGTGCCGATGGTGGCGGTCATGCTCGGCAAATGCGCGGCCGGTTCGGTGTACGGCCCGGTCAATATGGATGTGCTGGTCGCGACCGAGAAGTCCTACATGTTCGTCACCGGCCCGGAGGTGATCAAGGGGGTGACGGGCGAGGTGGTCAGCGCCGACGATCTGGGTGGCGCCGCCGCCCTGCAGGCAAACGGCACCGTGCACCATGTCGCCGCCGACGAGCAGGCCGCCTTCGACTGGGTCCGCACCTACCTGAGCTACCTGCCGTCGAGCTGCCTCGAGCAGGCTCCGGTGGTGAATCCGGGCCTGGAGCCGGAGACCACGAGCCACGACCTGGAACTGAACTCGATCATCCCGGACTCCGCCCGCTCCGGGTACGACATGCACGAGGTGCTGCTGCGCATCTTCGACGATGGCGACTTCCACGAGATCAGCGCGGGCACCGCCCAGAATCTGATCACCGGCTTCGCCAGGGTCGACGGCCGCAGCGTCGGCGTGGTCGCCAATCAGCCGCAGGTGCTCGGCGGCGCGCTGGACGGACTGTGCTCGGATAAGGCGGCGTACTTCATCCGGCTGTGTGACGCCTTCGGCCTGCCGATCATCTTCGTCGTCGACACTCCCGGTGTGCTGCCCGGCCTCGAGGAGGAGCGCAACGGCGTCATCAAGCGCGGTGGCCGATTCTTCCGCTCGGTGATCGAGGCGACCGTGCCGATCGTCTCGATCGTGACGCGCAAGGCCTATGGCGGCGGCTACGCGGTAATGGGCTGCAAGCCGCTGGGCGCCGACCTCGCCCTGGCCTGGCCGACGGCGCAGATCGCGGTGATGGGCGCGGAGAGCATGGTGGGCATCATCGGCCGAAGGCAGCTGGAGGCCACCCCGGCCGACCAACGCGCCACGGTGCGTCAGCAGATGATCGACTTCTACAACGCCACGGTGGCGACCCCGTGGACCGCGGCCGAACGCGGCTACATCGACGCCGTCATCGAGCCGTCGCAGACCCGTCTGGAGATCCGCAAGGCGCTCAGCCTGCTGCGGGACAAGGACGCGGTCAGGAAGCACAACCCGCGCAAGCACAGCCTCTTCCCGGTCTAGGGTGACGCCCGTTTGTGTTGTGTCACAACGCAAACGGGCACCGGTCGTGCGATATCCGATCTTCGCTCGCTCGCTGAGCGACCTGATGGCACTGTGCCCTAACGTCATCGGTGCCCGGCCCGTGTTCGCCGCACGGCGGCCCGGCACGCGGCGTGCCCATCGAGTGTGTCCCTACCCACTCTGGATGGGCACGCCGCACTCGCGCGCGGCGACTAGGCCTGATCCGGACGTGTCCCGTGGTTGCCCCAGATCCGTTCCACCGTGGCCCATTCCGCCTCCCAGAGCCGGGCCCGGCGACGATCCAGGCCGCGGCGCAGCAGTGCGTAGCCGCAGCCCAAGCCGGCCCCGATCGCGAACACCAGGCCGGTGCTGACCAGCAACGCCTTGCTCAATGGCCGTGTGCTCGATGGCGGTTCGGTGACCTTGCCGGCGCCGTCGAGCCAGATCTTCACGGTGGCACCGGCTTTCACCACCCCGGTGGACTGGTAGTCGCTGGTGTGCGCGACCCCCTGCTCGTCCTTCCACTGCACCCGGGCCGGGGTGATCGGCGCGTACAGCGGCGCCTTGCCGACCTCGGTTACCGTCGCGTCGACCTGGTGCAACTGCGCCGCCTGCGCCCGTGCGAGACGGTCTTCGGTCTGGTAGACCCGGCCGCCGACCGCCATCGACAGCAGCGGAGCGATGATCAGGAACAACACCGTCAGTACCGCGGCGACCGCTAGTTGCAGGCGATCCTCGCGGCGGCGCATCGGATTTCGATCCAGTCCGACGCGACGGCAGGTGCGGCGGACGACGCTCGGTGGCCCGGCTGCTGCGGTCATGACGATGACACCTCGCTCTGGAATTCAGCTGTCAGCCCGTGAAGGGTGTCGAAGAATGTGTCGATGAGATCGGGCAAGCCGTCGCTGTCCGAGCCCGCGCCCCAGACCTGCAGTGCGGCCAGGAGCAGTCCGGTCCCGGCCGCGACGGCCACCTCCGGACGGCGATCCACCGCGGGATCGATATCGAGTCTGGCGGCGATGATCCGCACCGATTCGCGCTGCCCCTCCAGGCGGATGCGCTGATACCCCGCGGCCAGCGTCGGCTCGTCCTCGAAGCGCTGGACCAGCGCCCAGCGGCGAGCCAGCCGCTCCGCCTTCGGACCGGTGTATTCCGCGGCCAGCCAGTCGTGCAGGGCATTGCGGTAGGCGACCAGCGGCGGCTCGCCCGTGGGGCGGCGGCACAGGGCCGCGTTGAACAGGTGCACGTCCTGGTCGATTTCACCGAGTACGGCCTCCTCGATGGAGGAGAAATGACGACTGAAGGTCCGCCGGGTCACCCCGGCCCGCTCCGCGATGTCCTCGACGGCCACCGAATCCAGTCCCCGCTCGTTGAGCAGGTCGAATGCGGCGCGTGACATCGCCGCGCGACTGCGGAGGGTGCGCAGCCTGCGGCCGTCGAGGTCGACTCCGTCGTCGATACTCATATCGGCAGTCTACGCGCTATTGTCCCAACGGGACATTAGTTCGGTGCGATCCGAATCACGGCTTACGAGCCAGCCCGGCGACGCTGAGCTGCTCCCGGACCGTCGATTCCCGGCCGGCGGTGCCGACCGATGCGGCGTCCCCGGAAGGCGCTTCCGGGCGCCGCTGTTCAGTTGGCCGCGCTTGCCGATTTCCGCGCCTCAGCGCGGATCGGCGGCCGCGGCCGGGTGATCGACGGTCGCCGGATGTCGTTCGCACAGCGCGCGCAACAGTCCCGGCGTGTACTCCGGAGGCGCGGCGTGGACCGACAGCTGGTTCGCCACCGCACGATAGGCGTCGAGGTCGACGGCCTTGTCCAGATACAGTGCGCTGGTCAATTGCTGCAGGTAGACGATGTCCGGCAGATCGACTTCGGCGAAGCGCAGCATGGTGAAGGCGCCATCGGCCAGTGCCGGTCCGCCGACGTGATCGGGCAGCACCTGCAAAGTGATATGCGGTTCGTCCGCGATGCGCAGGACCTGTTCGAGCTGGGCCCGCCACACCGTCGAGCCGCCGATGGGCCTACGCAGCGCGGCCTCCTCGACGATCAGCCACAACTGCGGCGGGTGCGGACGGCGCAGGATCTCCTGACGGCGCAATCGCAGCGCGACCCGCCGCTCGATTCCGTCGGTCGATTCGGCCGGATGTGCGAGCGCGAGCAGCGCCCGCGCATAGTCGGCGGTCTGCAATAGCTCCGGCACCGCACGCGGCTCATAGCAGCGAATCAGCTTGGCGGCCTGTTCGAGTCCGAGATAGGTGTCGAACCACTTTGGCAGCCAATCGCTGTCGCGATGCCACCAACCGGAGGCGTTCGCCTGGCGCGCGAGCTCCTTGAACTCCTCGCGCTCCACGGGATCGGTGACCCCGTAGAGTGTGAGCAGATCGACCAGATCGCGCTCCCGGAAACCGGTGCGGCCCAACTCGAGTCGGCTGATCTTGGAATGCGAACCGCGGATCGCCTCGCCCGCGTCCTCGCGCGAGATGTCACAGGCCTCGCGTAGCCGTCGCATCCGACTGCCGAGCATCATCCGCAGCACGGTGGGCCCGCCATCGGCGGCCGGGTTGGTTCCGGAGAATGAATGTCGCACTTCTGAAGCACGCATGGTGCGAGTCTGCCATGGAATTGCCATGACTCTCTAGAACCAAAATGCCCCATTTCCAAAAACATTCGCACATCGGTAAGTACATCTGGCGCTCAGCGCAGCTGCACCTCGGCCATCGCTCGCCCGAACAGCTTGCGCCCGTCGCAGGTCGCGGTCAGCGCGATCGTCGCCGCGCGGCGCACCGGATCCAGCGCCTTGATCCGGCCGCGGAACTCGATCTCGCTGTGTTTCTCGGCCGATACCGGTGCGAAACCGGAGAATCGGACGCCGTAGTCGATGATCGCGGCCGGATCGCCGAGCCAGTCCGTCAGATAGCTCGCGCCCAGGCCCATGGTGAGCAAGCCGTGCGATACCACATCCGGCAGCCCCGCCGTGACCGCGACATGGTCGCTGTAGTGAATCGGATTCGAATCACCCGATACCCCAGCATAATTCACCAGATCACCGCGCGAGAGCGGGATGACTCGGGTGGGCAGTTCGGCGCCGACGGTGAGCTCGTCGAATTCCGGCATCGTGCACGGCACCCGAACCCGGGTCTCGTCCACCCCGGATCCGGGCATCTGCTCGTCGAAGCATTCGACCATGCCGCTCTCCACGGCCTGCGCCCGCGAGTCCAGGGTCGGACTGCGCCGCGCGGTCATCGCCTGACCGCTCATGATGACACCGTCGACCGCCGTCACCAGCTCGGTCTCCACGTGCGTGCCGGTCTGCGCGACCACCGTGGCGTGCGAGGTCTGCAGCAGTTCGCGGTGCTGGTTGGTGAGGACGGTCTTGATGACCATGAAGTCCATATCGCCGAACTGCCGGAACGATTCCATGCAGGAGTCGCAGCGCAGGCGGTCACCGGCGACCAGCGGCCGGTGCACCTTGATGTTCTGCTCGGTATGCAGCATCTGGCTGATGTCGTAGCCGGTCAGCACCGATTCGAACATCTTGCGCTGGAGCAGCAGCCAGACGATCGAAGAGAAGGTGATCGGCGCGATCAACGCGTCGTATCCGAGGTCCGACGCGGCGGCCTCGTTCCAGTGCGCGGGGTGGAAGGCGCGAACCGCCCGGGCGAATTCGCGAACCTTCTCCCGGCCGACCTCATAGTGATCGACCATCCGGAAGTGGCGGCCCACCAATGCGCTGGCTTGTTCGGATCCTGTCAACACCATCATGTGTTATAAATCGCTCGCCCGGCGTCCAGTGCAACGCGGGCAGCGCATAGCCAGCTAATTCTTAATTTTGCCGGTTCCCTCAACATTCATCGGGGGCAGGCACACCCCGCAGGCGCTGATCCAGCCAGATCATCGCTTCCGGATACCCGAGACCCCCAGCGATGATGTGCTCACCGAGCACGCTGCGATACACCGCCGTCACCCCCAGGCCGCACTGTTCCTGATACAGGTTGCGGGCCCCCTCGGCCAGGATCCAGAATTCCTGTTCACCGTTATAGATATAGAGCGGCGTCGCGGACTTCATGCCCGCCATCCGCGTCGCCGCATAGATTTGCGCGGCGACCTCGGAATGCAGTGGATCGGGAATGTTCGCGGCGATATCCATGGGCAGCATGAGCACACCGACCGCGCCGAAGGTGTTTCCGCACAGGTCTTTGAGCGGTGAGGTGGCCGCCCACTGCGCCAGATTGTTCATGCTGGCCAGGATCTCGGGGCGCTCCCGGCCGACACCGAAGGTCGCGGCCATGAACACCCCCGAGGCGAGATTGGCGTTCATACTGCGCGCGAGGATCTCATAGTCGGCGGGCACACCGCCCAGCGCCGCGCCGACGATCGATCCGGCCAATTCCGGCGCGTAGCTATCGATCAGCTTCACCGCGCCGTGCGTGGCGATGGCGCCGCCGGAGTATCCGGTCATCCCGAATCGGCTGTCGCCGAATTCGTCCGGGCGCAGCCCGCGCACCGCCCGAATGGCATCCAGCACGGCATGTCCGGCGACATAGGGCTCGGCGTAGGCCATCCACGGCCCCTCGTGGTCCGGAATCAGCACGGCGTATCCGCGCAGTGCGGCCAATTGTGTCGTTGGCGGGAGGAAGTCGGTGAGGTTGGTATTGCGCGACCAGCCGTGCGCGAGGGTGTAGCCGGGTGTGCAGTCCCGGCCGAGGCCGTCGATCGGCAGGTTGTTCACCACGACCGGTCTGGCACCGGAACCGGACCAGGCAGTGGCGGGGATGATCAATGTCGCCGTGGCATAGGACGCCGCGCCGCGCGAATCGGAGGTGCGGTACTTCAGCAGCAGCGCCTGCTGGATCGGCACCAGCACCAGCGGCGCGGCCGTCGCGCTGATATCGCGGATCTCGATCACTTGGCCCTCGGCGAAACTGTCCAGATCCGCGGGCCACGCGTCGAAGATCGGATCGCCGATCGCGCTCGGCAGCGCGGCCTGACGCAATGCGGCCAACGCCGGGGAGCCGGTGGCCGCCTCCAACATCGGGCCGGACGAATGCGGTGCGGGGGCGATCGGCGGCGGCGGTATGACGCCATCGATCCACTGCTGCAGATCGGGCAGGATCTCACCGGCATCGGACGGGATCGGCAATGCGGGCAGCCCCGGAATGACGGGCAGTCCCGGTGCGGACGGCGGCTGCGCGGCCGCCTCCCCGGTCGCGACCGAACAAACCAATAACAGCGCGAACACAATTACACGCAGGCAGCTCATGGCACACCCACCCCTGTCGTACCGAGGCCAGTACGTCAGGCTAACCGGCCATGCCCGGCCGGAGACCCCAATGTGTTCGAGTTGTGTGTGTCACGTCGCCGAATTGCAATAATTCGAGCCGAAACTGCTTGTCCGGCAAGGCAGATCCGGCTCGGTTGCGACCCGACGGTCCGCCGGATCTCACCAGTTGGTCTGTGCTCGCATCAACAGTTGCTCGGTGCCGCCTCCCCTCGGAATCGCGCATCCAGCCAGGTCAGCGCCGCAGGGATACCCAGCACCGCGGCGGTCAGATGATCCGGGACCGGTATCTGTTCGGACTGCACCCGCGCACCGGCCGCGCACCAGCGCTTATCGGTATGCACCACCGCATCCACCGGGATGAGTCCGTCGATCGGCGAATGCCATTCGAAGATGGGCGTTTTCGGCACGCCGTCGTAGAGTTCGAGGCTGTTCTCCTCGACCACCGCGCGTGCGGTGGCATCGTTGATCATCGATGTCGACTTCGCGAAGTCCAGCGCGCCGCGGCCCGCGCCCGTGGCCAGGATGTCATTGGTGCAGCTATTGGCGATCGCGGCGCGCGCGGCCAAGCCGCGGTCGTTGAGTTGGTCGCTGATCGGGAAGCGGTCCGGATACTCCCGTTCCAGGCCGAGCCCGGCCGCCAGGGCGAGCCCGAAGACCGGGTGCGAGTTGAGGCCGAGGGTCTCCAGCATCGTCACCAGATTCATCGGCACACCGCCCATCGCGGCGCCGGCGATGTCCAGTTCCGGCGCGTACTTCGGCGCCAGCGCGGCCGCCCACGCGGTGGCCATGCCGCCGCCGGAGTAGCCGACCATCGAAACCGGACTCTTGTGCACCTGCAATTCGGCGACCTGTTTCACCGCCCGGATACCGTCGAGGGTGATCATGCCGCCCAATTTGGCTGCGCCATAAGCGAAATTCGGACCGAGGTGATCCGGCAGTGCGACGGTCCAGCCGCGCGAGAGCAGCACGTTCCAGCCCGGCGCCTCCCGGACGATGAGGTTCGGATCGCCGGTGTAGAGCACCCGCGACACCGAGCACTCCGCGCCGAGGCCGTTGATGATGTGCTGGTAGGAGAGCAGGGGGCCGTCGGCGGCGTGCGCCTTGGGGGTGAGCACCGTGGTGGTCGCCGCGATCGGCTGCCCCTCGGAGCTGGTGGACCGGAACCGCACGACGGTCACGGTGGTGTCCGGGAAGATCGGCAACGGTGGCATCACCCGCGTCGCGATCACGTCACCGGGCTTCTTATCCGCCAGATCCGGCGGTGTCGCGTAGAAGGGGTCGGGATCGGGGGCGGGATACAGGGGTGTGGTGTGCGCGGCCCCGGCCACCGCGATCACCATCAGCAGACCGGTCGCCAGCACACCGAATGCGCGCAACGGTCTTCGCAGGGCCTGTCTCATCGACGCTTGCCTCTCGAGTTGGGTCCAACGCTGCGACCATAGTCGACGACCACGGCCCGGAAGGGCAGGGGGTGAATCCTTTTGATAAGTCACAAGTTCCGGGTGCGCGAGCTGTGATAGCCGGGTCGCGGCCTTCGTGACTGTCTCCTACCGGGAGGTGTCGTGTCTGTGACATGTCCAGCTGATCGTCTGGACCATATCCTCCACCATGGTGCGTGACTTACCGTCGCATCTACTGACACGTTTGGGTCGGGGTCAAAGGAGACGGTGGCATGGACGGCACTGGACACAACTCCACTGCGCGAGATTCGATGTATCCGATCGATATCCACGAATCGCCGACGCGGCGGATCACCGTCTACTTCGACGGTCCGACACCCGAGGACGCGCTCATCCTGGAGTACGCGGCCACCAGGGCCGAGGCCTGGGAATTCACCTCGGCCGCACTGCACGACGGGCTCACCGTCACCGTTGATGGCAAGGTACGACCGGGATTACGTCGCCTGCCGTGCCGATCACTGTGGCGCTGAAGGCATTACGCGAGCAGGAAGGCGACGTTCACACATTCGGACTCCACCGCCCGGCCACCGTCACCCCGCACTCCAGATGCGGCGGCGTACCGGTGGCAACCGCGTCGATTGCGTGCGTCGGTGTATCGAGCGCCGCCGTGAACAGCGCGGTCTGCCCGCCCTGCTGTCCGAAGACAGCCCGGCGGACGCGCAGGGCCGCTAGCACCGTGCGGGCCGCACGCACGCCATCGATCACGCTGCGCGCCCGGTGAGGGACCCTCGGGCACGGATGCGTGCCGCGCTCCCCAGTCCGACGCGATCGAAGATCACCGGCGAATCCGGCGGCCAGCCGAGCTGGATCGACCGTATCGAGTAGCACTCGCGCGGCCGGATCGTGAACGCCAGCGCAGCCCCGCCAGCGCCACCAACGCCGCACCGACCCCTCCGAGCCGCACCATCGACCGACTATCGCCAGCCCCGCCACCGGCCGACAAGACACCATCGGTGGCCCCGAGCCCGGTATCGCTGTTGCGCCGCCGCCCTATGACTACCCTCGGTTGGCATACCACCACGCGGAAGGATCGGCAGTGACCCAGCGGAATACCGAGCGGACGCGAGCGGCGCGATTGGGCGCAGTGCTGTTGTGCTGCGGCACGCTCGTGGGCGCATGCGGCTCCGATGAATCAGCCTCGGTCACCGCGGCGACCGTGCCGACCACGACCACGACCGTGGCGGCGTCCAGCACTCCCCTTGCCGCGGCGCCGAGCGTCGATCCCTATGCCGATATGCCGCTCATCGACCACACCACCTGGACCGAGGGCGTCGACGGTGCGCGCCTGCTGGTCTTCCCGACCCAGGCCGGGCGGCACGAGACCTTCCCCAACACCGAGGAACGGGCGTGGCAGGAGGTGCTCGGACAATCTCCGGACGCCGACACGCCCGGCATGCGCGACCAGTTCGTCTGCCATTGGGTCTGGGCCCGCATGGTGCAGCCGAACAAGGAGAGCTGGAATCTGGAGCCATGGCGCCCCGCGGTGGGCTATCAGGCCACCGTCCAGGCCGCGTGTAATCCCGGCGGACCAGAACGATGAGAAGGGAGCACCCATGCGCGTCGTCATCGCAGGCGGACACGGCAAGATCGCACTACTGCTCGGCGAAATACTCAGCAGGCGCGGCGACCAGGTCGACAGCCTGATCCGCAATGCCGAACACGCGGACGAGGTTGCCACCACCGGCGCACGACCGGTCGTCTTCGATCTCGAGCACAGCACCGTCTCGGAACTCGCGGCTGTCGTAAAGGATTCCGACGCCGTGGTTTTCGCGGCCGGTGCGGGCGCGGGCAGCGGCGCGGCCCGCAAGTACACGGTGGACAAGGGCGGTTCGGTCCTGCTGGCCGATGCCGCCGAAGCGGCCGGTGTCCGGCGCTTCGTGCAGATCTCCACCATGGGCGCCGGACAGCCGCCCGCGCCCGGCACCGATGAGGGCTGGGCCGCCTACATCGACGCCAAGACTCAGGCGGAGGACGATCTGCGCGCCCGCGATCTGGACTGGACGATCCTGCGGCCCGGCCGCCTGCTCGATACGGCGGCAACGGATCGGGTCACGCTGAGCGAGCCGCCGGTGCCCCGCGGCAGCATCGCACGCGCCGATGTCGCCGCCGTCCTCGCCGAGATACTGCACGAGCCGCGGACCGTGCACGCCACGCTGGAGCTCGTCGCGGGCGACACACCGGTGTCACAGGCGATCGCCGGTACCGGTAGCCAGTAGATCGCCGAAGGCGGTGCCGGAGTTATCGATTGACCTTTTACGCCGCTGGAATGGAGAACATTACCGTGTTCAGCCGCATCACTTCCCTCAAGCTCCGACCAGGATCTCGTGGTGAATTCCTCGCCGCGGTGAACCGCAGCGCCAGCGCATCGGTGCGCGAGGAACCCGGTTGCCTGCGATTCGATGTGTGCGCGGACCGGGTCGATCCGCATCGGTTTTTCCTCTACCAGGTCTATATCGATGAGGAGGCGGCCGAGGCGCACCGTTTCACTGAACATTTCCTGGCCTGGCGCTGCGCGGTGGAACGATATGTCGAGCCGGGCACTCAGGTGCACTACAGCACGGATGTCGTGGTCAATGCGAAATGATCGCACAGAATTCGCCAGGGTCGACACCGGTTCGCGGATTATTAGCAGATGCGAAAACCCAACTGCGAATGCACAATCGATCGTGCAGATGTGCTTGCATCTGAAAGGCACACCGACCTAAACTCAGTCCCGCAAGGCATTACAGGGGACAACCAGGGGAGGCCGCGTGGGTGAACCAAGGGCCAATGTCGCCACAGGTTTGCTGCCGCCAGATATAAGGGGTGTTCGAATGGACCAACCACTTCACGGCGGCCGGCTCGGAATCGCCGAAGCCGCACTGGCCGACCAGCCAGCGAACGGTATAACAACTATGAGCACACCGTCGACCCGAAGCGGACAGCGAAGTACCGCGTACTCGCGAGAAACCGCAGTCGCTTTCGTCATCGATGCCGTCGAGTCAACCGGTGCGGCCACTCGACATGATTTCGATATCGACCGGATCGTCACCACCGCGCACGCGCTGGCCGACGACTGGGATCTCGAGGCCCTGCAGCCCGCCACCTTCTGGCGCATCGCCTCCAGCTTCATCAAGCAGTGATCCACGGCATTCGATGATGTAGCGGCGCAATCGAATTGCATCACGGCTGGGGTGGCGATGCCCACTGCGAGGCGTAGGCCCGCAGCGCGATCTTGGCCTCTCGCAACAGATTCGGATCGCCGTTCGGATCGATCCGGAATGCCTCTTGCATGACCGCATCGCCCATCAGGTGTGCGGCGCGGCACGCGATATCGAGTTCCTCGCCATCGGCGACGGTGCCCTGCGCGAGCATGACATCGCGCAGCGTCACCGCCATCCGGCGTTTGTGCTCGCGATCGGCGGCCCGCGCGGCCTCGTTGAAGTCCTTGCCGAACCACAGCGCACGGAAGCCGGGCTCGTCCCGGTACACCTGTGCGAACGCGTCCACCAGGACGCCGATCGGATCGTCCCACCGTTCGCGGCGCGCGATCTCGAGTAGCAGAGCCGCCTTGGCCTCCAGCTGCTCCAGGTACGACGCGGCGAGGGTCTCGATGACGGCCTCGCGGTCCGGCAGGTACTGATACAGCGATCCGACCGAAATCCGCGCCTCCGCAGCCACTCTGATCATCGTCAGCGCGCCGACGCCCTCGGTGGCGATCAGTCGGTCCGCCACCTCCAGTACGCGCGCCAGTCGCTCCCGGCTGCGCGCCTGAATCGGCACGCGACGCAAGCCCGCTTCGGGTAGAGCACGGACCGGCACGGAATACCTCCGAGATAATGTGAATAGGATTCAGGTTTCGGTAGGGTATCCGGATGACCACCACCGCGCCAAACGAACGCGCCCAGGTCGCCGCGGCGTGTCTGCGCCTCGCCGAGCACGGACTGCTGATCGGCACCGCGGGCAATGCGAGCCGGCGCTTCGGTGATCTGGTAGCCATCACCGCCACCGGCGCCGTACTCGCCGAGGCCACCGCCGACGACGTCACCGTGGTCGATCTGACCGGCGCCGTGGTCGCAGGCCGCTATGCGCCGACCTCCGAATTGGGTTTGCATCTCGATATCTATCGCACCTATGACACGCAGGCGATCGTGCACACGCATGCGCCGAAGGCCACGGCCATTGCCTGCGTCCTGGACGAACTGCCGGTCATCCACTATCAGCAGCTGCTGCTCGGCGGTTCGACGAGGGTCGCACCGTTCCATCCCTTCGGCACCACGGAACTCGCCGATGCGGTGCGAGAGGCGTTGCGGGGCAAACAATCCGCGCTGATGGCCAATCATGGCGCCGTCACCATCGGCGCATCGCTGGACCAGGCGGTCGAGTCCGCGCTGCTGCTGGAGTGGGCCTGTGCGCTGTATCTGGACGCCGTGGCGATCGGCCGGCCGCGCGAGCTCTCCGAGCAGCAGCAGGCCGCGGTCGTCGAGGTGGCACTGCGCACCGGATACGGCACCCGCAAACCACTGAAGAAGGATATCGAATGAACGTAATCGCCTTGGGCGCACAGGTATTGGACATTCTCGTCCGCCCCGTGGCGGCCATACCGGAGGGACAGCAGACCACACTGGTCGAGGATATTCGCATCACCGCCGCGGGCACCGCCGCGGGTACCGCGCTGACCCTGGCCAAACTCGGCGCGAGCGTGCGGACCGCGGGCGCGATCGGCACCGACACCTCCGGCGATATCCTGCTCGCACTGCTGGCCAAGGCGGGCATCGACACAGAACTGGTGGTGCGCAAGGAAAATCAGCCCACCTCGTCGTCGGTGCTGCCGATCCGGCCCGACGGCGCGCGGCCGAGTCTGCATCTGCTGGGCGCCAACCCGTTCTACACCCTCGACGACGTCGACTGGGCCGCGCTCGCCGCCGCCGACCATCTACACCTCGGCGGTCCGGAGTTGATCGGCGCGGCCGATGCCGCGCGAATCCTGCGGTATGCCAAGGAGAATGGCGTCACCACCTCGGTCGATCTGATCGCGCCCGGCGCGCTCGGCAGCCTCGACGCCATCGCCGACGTGCTCCCGTACACCGACTACTTCCTACCGAATGACGAACAGGTGCTCGGCTTCACCGGCAGCACCGATCTCAGGGCGGGCTGCGAGGTGTTGAAGGGCGCGGGCGCAAGCATTCTCGCGATCACCAGGGGCGCGGATGGCACCCTGCTCGTCGGTCCCGACGGATACCACGACATTCCCGCCTACGCCGTCGATGTCGTCGACACCACTGGTTGCGGCGACGCCTTCTCCGCCGGATTCATCCGCGCCACCGCATTGGGCCGCTCCCTGCCCGACGCCGCCATCCTCGGCAATGCGGTCGCCGCGCTCGTAGCTCAGGGACTCGGCAGCGACTATGGCGATTTCGATCTCGCTGCCGCGGACACGTTCGCGGCCGGCGGCCCCACTCGCGACCCTGCCCCGAGCCAGCCGGGCCGGTAAGCGGGTTCGTTCCGAATCACCACTGCCGCAATGGCAGTCAAGCGTTCTTGGCGTACTGGGCGAGGATCTTCAGCGACTCGCCGGGCGACTCGGCCTGCACACTCAAGCGGTCCATGACCGAGAGGTACAGCGCGAGATCTTGCCGTCGATCCAGGTACAGCGCGCTTGTCAGGTGTTCGAGGTAGACGATGTCGGGCAGCTCGGCCTCGGCGAAACGCAAGATGCTGAACGAACTACCCGCGGCGGCGTGCTCCCCCGCCGAATACGGCAGGACCTGGACGGTGACATTCGGCAATTGCGCGAGCTCGATGAGGTGTTCCATCTGCTCCCGGTGCACTCGCGATCCACCGACCGGCCGATGCAGCGCGGCCTCATCGATGATCGCCCAGATGGTTGGCGGATCGGCGCGATGCAGCACCTCTTGCCGACGGATGCGGACCTGGACCCGCCGGTCCATATCGGCGTCCTCGTACCCGAGTGACATTACCGCCCTGGCATATTCGGGCGTCTGCAAGAGCCCGGGCACCAGATGCGCCTCGTAGGTACGGATCTTGCTCGCGGCCTGCTCCAAGCCTAGGTAGGTGCCGAACCAGGACGGTAGCAAATCGCTGTAGCGATGCCACCAGCCTGGTTCGTTCGCCTGCCTGGCCAGCTCCAGGAATCGTTCCCGTTCCTCGGCGTCCGAGACGCCGTACAGGGTCAGCAGGTCGCGGATATCGCGTTCCTTGAAACCGGTGCGGCCCAACTCGAGACGACTGATCTTGGCGTGTGATCCGCGGATGTGGTCACCTGCGGCCTCTCGGGTGATGCCCTTACTCACCCGGAGGTCACGCAACTGCCCGCCCAGCGCGATCCGCAATACGGTCGGACCACGTTCCACTACAACCGATTGCACACGACCGTCGTCATCGGGTTCTGCGATCATGAAGTCATCTCCGATACTCGGGTTTGACCACAGTGTGTCACAAACACCACGTTTAGAAACACACCGCACCGATCGCCAATGTTACCGCTCAGCTAGTCAGATCGTCGAACTCCCCGGCCTTCGCGCCGCGCACGAATGCGTCGATCTCGGGTCGGGTGTAGAACAGCATGCCACCTTCCGGGTCGCGCGAATTGCGAACGGCGATCAAACCATCCGATGCCTCCGCGACTTCGACGCAGTTGCCCCCGGACGGACCGCTGAAGGAGCTCTTGCGCCAAGGGCTCTTGATCTTGTGCATACCGGTGTCCACCATCTTCCCCACTCCTCGGGCTGCTTCCAGTGTGAGATGTGCGCTCGAGCGGCCTTACAGATGTGCGCTCAAACGTTCTTGCATTTGCACCTACATTTGCAAGATAGCACGAAGCTTCCCCAGTGGGACAGCAGAATTCAGACCTAACGGTCCGCTATGTGGCCATTGTTCGACGGGTTACTCGAGTGCCGTATGGGCCATCCCGAAGGGGGCGATCTGTCTAGCCCCCACGCCGCGCCGCGCCGGTGGTAGGACCCGTTTGCACGCAACGGATTCCGCACGATGCCCGCACCCGAACCAGGTCGGCGAACTGCCCGGATCGCAGCGGTCGAGCGCACGCGAATCTTGTACTGTCACAGTGCACATCGGATGTGCCAGCCATACGCGACGTCGCCCGGCGGGAGCAGTCCGGTCAACGCTTATCCGCTCGCCGAGGAGTCCAGCCCATGTCCGAAGATCACCGCCCACTCATCCGGACCGACATTCCGCATTCCGCACGTATCTGGAACTACTGGATGGGCGGCAAGGATTATTACGAAATCGATCGGATCGCCGGTGACGCGGGCATCGAGGTGGACCCCGACATCACCACCATGGCGGTGCAGTCGCGCCAGTTCCTCATTCGCGCGGTCCGCTATCTGGCGGGCGAGGAGGGCATTCGCCAGTTCCTCGATATCGGCACCGGGCTGCCGACCATGCAGAACACCCACGAGGTCGCCCAGAGCGTCGCGCCCGAATCGAAAGTTGTTTACGTCGATAATGATCCGCTGGTGCTCACCACCGCGCGGGCGCTGCTCACCAGCACCACCCCGGAGGGTGTGACCACCTACATCGACGCCGACTTCCACAATCCGGAGCAGATCATCTCCGATGCCAGGAACGTGCTCAATTTCAATGAGCCGATCGGGGTGATGTTCATGGGCGTGCTCGGTCACGCCAAGACCTACCCGGACCTGCTGCGCATCGTGCGCACCGTGCTCGCCGCGGCACCATCGGGCAGTTTCCTGGTCATGTGGGACGGCACCGACGACAGCAAGGACTACGTCACGCTGTGTGAGAACTACACCGGCACCGGCGGCGTTCCCTATGTTCCCCGCCCCCAGGCCGAAATCCACGCCGTCTTCGACGGTCTGCACATGGTGGAGCCCGGATTCGTCTCCATTACACAGTGGCGGGCCGATGCCGCCGAGGTAGGCGAGATCCGGGCGATCTCCGCCTACGGCGCGGTCGCGCGCAAGCCCTGAATCACAAGCGGGACAACGGTGGTCATCGGCCATCCGGTCGACAACCACCGTTCATATTTCTATCGGTCGTTCGTACAAATGTACTTGCATCTGTAAGTGCCGACGGCCTAAACTCGGAGCGAGCATCGGGGAGGTACGCAGGGAGTTCGCGCCAGCGTCACCACATTCCACCTCCCCATCCGCAAAAGCGAGGGGCGGTCGAGATGAGTACGCCATTCCGTACTACCCGCGGGGCCACGATCGCCGGGGGTTCCGGGATCGACACCCTGCGGCAATGCTCGGCGCCGGACTACGCGCCACTCGATTGCGCTGTCGAACCGCGCGGCCTCACCTATCGACAGGCGCGCGAGATCCTGTATCTGCACGAGGTCCACGGCCCGCAATGCCGCCAATGGCTCGCCGCCGCCGCCTACCTCTCGGCCGGACTCGACGACGAATAACGTTCACCACCAACGGCTCCGCAATCCGCCAGCACCCAAATCGCTTCGGACACAGCGATGTTCGCACCGATGTGCTTGCATCTGTACAACACGCCGCTCTAAACTCGTGCGCGACAAGGGAGTTTCGCATCCGCCGAGCCCGTGCCACAGTCGTCACCGGGACCTCTCGGCGCCAGAGGCACAGGGGCCAATTCGCATGAATCCACCACCGGCTGCC
The DNA here is from genome assembly GCF_048910785.1 of Nocardia nepalensis. Lineage (NCBI taxonomy): Bacteria > Bacillati > Actinomycetota > Actinomycetes > Mycobacteriales > Nocardiaceae > Nocardia > Nocardia nepalensis. Next base: position 133,587 of record NZ_JBKBET010000021.1, read on the forward strand.
GGTCGGCTAGGCATCGCCGACGTCGCCGCCGCCTACGGCACCGAAGCGCTGCAGCGGCGCATCGCCGAGCTACGCGCCAGCGGCCAGCACTACGCCGCCATCGCGATCGAACACGAAATCCGAAGCGGCGCAGCGGTAGACGACTTCACGCTGCGCAACCGCCAAGGCGCCGCTTAGATTTCGCTCGGCGATGCCTATAGTCCGCCGCCCCCGCCGATGAACCAGGGGTTGAAGGCGCACACCAAATCAGGATGCGCGGCCGGGTCGAGCGCTCGCAGCGCGATCGATATCGCGCGCGGCGAGTACATCATCGTCAGGTGATCCGACATATCCTGCTCGCAGCCGTCCTGCAGCGTGATGTTGTGCACCGTGGCATCGGGCCCCGCGGTCAGGAAGGTCAGCTCATAGGGATTGGTGACCTCGTCGTGCTGGGATCCGACAACCGTGTACTCGATACCGGACACGGTGTCGCCCGCTTGATTCAGCTTGGCGTAGAACGGTGAACCGATCATCTGCTCGATATTCGCGTGGCCGATGAACAGTTCGTTGAGGCGCACGATGTCGGCGCCCAGTTTGTCGATCGCCCGCCCCAGCGTGGCCATCCCGAGCAGACTGGTGCCGTGATGGGTGGAGCCGAAGGTGACCAGCCGCGCCACCTTGCCCGCTCCCCCTTCGAATTTCAGGTACTGATCGGCCACCGTGCCGCCCTGCGAGTGCGCGACGATATCGACCTGATCCACCCTCGTCGCGGCCCGCACCCGATCGATGAATTCGGCGAGTTGCTTCGCCGAATCCTCCATGTAGCCAACCGCATTGCGTCCGGGCAGGATCGCACCGAACCCGCCGCCCTGGAGCACATCGGCCTGTCCGTAGTTCAGCGCGAAGACGCAGAAGCCCGCGCGCACCAGCTGCGGTGCCAGGTAGGCGAAGCTGTCGTAGGCGTTCATCCAGGTGCCGTGCGCGAGCACCACCGGACGCGGATGCTCTTGTGTGGGACGGCAATTCCAGTCGTTCGCACCCGGCGGCGATGCGTCCGGATGCAGGACGCTGTAGCCGAACGCGGCGAGAAAGCCCGCGACCTCCGGCCCCGCGCTCACCGGAACCGAAGCCCGGCTCCCCGTCGAACCCGAGCTGCTGTCGGTGCCCACGAAGGCAACCGGGGTGCGCCCTTCGGGCGTCGCGCCCGGCCCCGCGCTGATGTAGTCGGCGAGAGCCTGCTCGGTCGGCGCGATGTCCGGATCGGCGCCGGCGGCACCGGGTCCGAACCCGACCGCGAGCACCGTGGCGCTCCCGATCACGGCACAGGACAGCGCCTTCCGTCGCAATCGCCGATCAGTACGTCGTGACATTCGTTCGCACCTTCCATAGCTGCCCAGCATCGGACACGACGGCGCAGGGGAACCGTTCGCAACACCGAAGCCATGGCCAACGTTAAGGCGGCTGGTCACCGGATTTCACCTGACGCGGTGCGGCGCTGGAGCTTCCCACCACGGCACATGGCCCGAGTGAGAGCAATGCACAACGATGCGGTCGCGTATTCGATCTCGCGTAACCTTTCCCAGGTTCATAACCTTTTCGTATAGTGATGCAACGATTCGGACGCAGATGCATCACGTCCGAGGTGCCACTGGAGCGACGCGTATGACCTTCTCCGCGCTGGATCTGTCCGTCGAAGCGACGGACCCCGTCCTCGAGATCGGCGGGCAGCCCGCGTCGATTCCCCTGCTGAATACCGATCGTGTCGCCTCGCGCATGGTCGGCTACTTCGCGACCTGCATGGCGCCGTGTCGCACGCTGCCCGGCGAGCAGCTGCGCGGCGACGTCACCAAGCTGACCCGCAGCTGTCTGGCGCTGGCCGCCGAAATGTTCGACAAGCGCGCGGTTCCCGGCGATGATCAGCTCGGCGAGGTGCGCGAGGCGGCGGCGCAGTGGGCCCGCGAAGCGGTGCCGCTCGGCACCATCCTGCGCGCCTACCACGAGGGCCTGCGCATCGCGTTCGGGTTGGTGACCGCGCGCGCCAAGGCCGACGATGTCGATGAACTGCTCGTCGCCACCGACCTCATGCTCGAACTCCTGGAGGCGATCACCGCGGCAGTCTCGGACGCCTATGTCGAGGAACAGCATCTGGTCGCCAGGGAACACCAGACCGCGACCCAGACCCTGGCCTCGGCACTGTTGAGCGGTCGCGGCAGTTCCGCGCTCGCCCGCCAGGCGGGCATCCCGATCGCCGACTCGTATCAAGTGGTCGCGCTGTCGATTCCCGAACATCCGGACGAGCGCGATCCGCGGGTCGACAGCCATGTCGCCGCCCGCAGAAAGCTGCGCAGGCTGCAGTCGGAGCTCGCCATCGCCTTCGATTCCCGGGTGCTCGCCCTGCTGAGCACCAAGGGCGGCACACTGCTCGTCCCGATCGACGACGACGCGGCGATCCTGACCGCCGAAACGCTGGAACTGCTGGCCAAATCCGCCGAGGTTCAGCTCACCGCCACCGTGGTCACCGGCGAGACCGATCAGATTCCCGAGGCCGCGGACCAGGCCCACGAACTGCTGAATCTGGTGCGGGTCGGCGGACGCAATCCGGGTCTGTATCAGATGGCCGACCTGGCCGTGGAGTACCAACTCACCCGTGGCGGCCCCGCGACCCGACGCATCGCCACCATCCTCGACCCGCTCGACGCACATCCCGAACTCTTCGACACCATGCGCGTCTACCTCGGCAACGATATGAACCGCCAGCTCACCGCGCGCCAGCTCTACGTCCACCCGAATACCGTCGACTACCGGCTGCGCCGGATCGCCCAGCTGACCTCGATCGATCTGGCCACCTCGACCGGGATCTCGCAGGCGGCCATCGCCCTGCTGGCCCGCGATCTCGACCGCAGTGTCGCGCGACGGCTGTAGAATCCCCGCCTGATGCGGATTCGTGCTGGTCACGAGGTCACGAACGAGTCATCCTGGTAGGTGCCGCGACATCGGGATGGGTGGATTATGCGAATAGCCGAGATCTTGCGCAGGAAGGGTAGCGACGTGGCCACCGTCGCGCCCGAGACCACGGTGCGAACCTTGCTCAGCACGCTCGCCGAACACAACATCGGGGCGGTGGTGGTGTCGCCGGACGGCAACCGGATCGTCGGCATTGTCTCCGAGCGCGATGTGGTGCGCAGTCTGCACGCGCGTGGCGCCGCTCTGCTCGACACCCCGGTTTCGGAAATCATGACCGTCGACGTCCACACCTGCGCGCCCGAGGACCGGGTCGACTCGCTGCGCGGCACCATGACCGAACACCGCATCCGGCATCTGCCCGTGGTCCGCGACGGCCGTCTGATCGGGATCGTCAGCATCGGCGATGTCGTCAAGAGCGCGATCTCCGAACTGGCCACCGAGCGCCAACATCTGGTCGAGTACGTGCAGGGACAGTACTGAAGGGCCCAGGGTAGCTGCGACTTCCGAAAAACGTTGTCCGAGAGAAACCTTCGAAGTCCGTTCTGAATGTGCGTATCGTTGGTGGCGTCCAGCGCGGTTCTCGGAGGGAGCGACACGTTGCGGTCACCTGCGTCCGGGACGCACCTAACCCGGCCTTCTGTCACCCCGCCGCCGGTCTCCGCCCCGCGGATATCGGCACCATCGCTTCCCACCGCCGCAGCCGCGCGTGGACTGTTTCCCGCGCTCGCCGAATCCACCGAGGTCTATCTCGACAGCGCGGCCACCACGCAGAAGCCGCTGCCGGTCATCGAGACCATTCACCGCTACCACACCTCCCGCACGGCCAATGCCGGTCGTGGCACCTATCCGTGGGCGACCAACCTCACCACCCGCCTGGCTCGGGTCCGGGACCGCACGGCCAGCTTCCTCGGTGCCGAGTCTCCGGACGAGGTGGTCTTCACCGGCGGCGCCACTGCGGCGCTCAACGCGGTCGCGCTGTCCTGGGGGCTGGCCGAACTCGACGACGGCGACGAAATCCTCTACAACCCACGCGATCACGCCTCGAATGTCCATCCCTGGCATCATCTTCGGCAGGTGCTGGCCCGCTTCGGCCGTCGCATCGAACTGGTCCCCTATCGGGTGACCGAACTCGGCGAGGCCGATACCACCGACATCCTGGCCAAGGTCACCCCGCGCACCCGGCTGATCACCACCAGCCATCTGCACCATGTCTTCGGCGGGCTCACCACGCTCGAGGAGTTGCGCGGCCTGATCGATCCCGAGATTCTGCTGTGTTTCGACTGCAGTCAGAGCGGCGGGCACCTGCCGGTCGACGTCACCGAACTCGGCGCCGACTTCGCGATCTTCGCGGCGCACAAGATGTTCGGCGCGCCGGGCACCGGAATCCTCTACTGCCACCGCAGAGTTCACGATCGGCTGCTGCCGTTCCTGCCCGGCGGGAATACCGGGGTCGACCTCACCGATGCCGGATTGGCCTCGGCCGGAATGCCGGAACTGCTCGAGGGCGGCACCCAGAACATTCCCGGCATCCTCGCCCTCGGCAGCGCACTCGAGGTGCTGGAGTCGCTGGACCTCGGCGTCATCGCCGCGCACAACCGCACTCTGACCTTGCGGCTCATCGACAATCTCCGTCCCGTGCCGGGACTGGACTTCCTGCCGGGGCCCGCGCACGCGCCGTGCGCGATCGGCTACGGCATCGTGTCCTTCACGCTCGCGGGCATTTCCGCGACGGATCTCGGCTTCGTGTTGAGCGAGTTGGGTTTTCTGGTTCGCACCGGCTTGCACTGCACACCCGGGGGTGGTGACGACAGCACGGATTCGGTGCGGGTCAGCACGCACATCTACAACACCCTCGACGAGATCGACCGCTTCACCAGATGCGTCACGACGATTGCCGAGGAGGTCACATGAAAATGGACGACACCCCGCGCTATGACAGGCGGGCCGCGTCCCGGGTGCTGGCGGGACTCACCGAACCCGGATTGTTCGCCACCCCGATCGCGGTAACCTCCTCCCGACATATCGAATACACCTGCGCCGCACTGCGTCCCGAGCCCAATAGTCACCTGACCTACTCGCAGCGGCTGTACCTGCAGAACTTCATGCGCCCGTGCCGGCCGCATCAGGTCACCAGCGCGACGCACCGCATCGCCTGGACCGACAGCGACGGCATCCCCAATACCGGGCACTTCCGCGCCGACGGCCTCGGTCCGCTGGTCCCGATCGCGATGCGCGAGACCGTCCTGGTGCTGTGGCACGCCCTCGCCGCGAATTCGGCACTGGCCCAACGCGTCGACGGCCTCGGCCCACGCGAGCGCACCGTGCTCGACGGCACCACCACCGATCACGATCCGATCGAGATCCTGCGCGTCGGCATCGAGGCGGCCGGGCGTGCGCTGGCCCAGCACGCACTGCTGGCCCGTCAGACGCAATATCGCAGTGCTGCCGAATTCGCCAGGGGCATACACGATTCCGGTATTTTCGCGTCGGTCGCCACCCGCTGGTACTGGGAGTTGCAAGCCTCCACGTACCGGCGCGGGATGATCCCGGTGACCCTGGCGACCCAGCCCGACGGCACGGTGCGCTACACCGCCGACACCGTGGCGACGCTGCGCGCGATGAAGGATGCCACCATCGAGGACGCGCACACCGTCATGCGGCGGGCCACCCGGGTGGAGGGGTTGAGCGTCGCGGCGGCCATTGCCAAGTACCACGACGATCTCGATCTCATTTCCCGCCAATATGCGCTGCTGCCGTCGAATACCCGGCCAGCATGCCTGGCCGCCATGCCACACCATCTCGGCGGCGGGCATTACACCTTGCTGCCGGTGGTGGTCGACCAATTCGTCGCGATCTTCGGACAGCTCGCCGAGCGGATCCGGATCACCGAGGTGAGCGCCGATCTGGATGAACTGACCGCCGACGCTTCGGCCACCGCCGAGGACCAGATCTTCTATGTACCGGATATGAGCTGCCAGCATTGTGTCCGCACCATCACCGGGGTGCTGGAGACGATGGGCATCAAGGTGGTCGAGATCGATCTGCCCAGTAAACGGGTGGTCGCCGAATTCCGAAGTCCGCGCAATCGGGCGCGCGCCTTCGAGTCGATCCGCGACGGCGGTTACAACCCCGTGGCCGAGAAACCCGCGCATGCCGCATTGGATTCCTCGGGGTCGCAGCCGAGGGAAACCGCGGTATGACGGCGCCGCTACCGGCGCTACCCGCGAAGATCCATCCGCTGGTGCGCGCCTTTCTCGATACCCGCGAGGCCGTCGAAGAGACGCTTATTCGCTTCGGATCCCCGATCCACCTGGTGTTTCCGCAGGTCTACGCGGAGAACCTGAAACGGTTCCGCGCCGTATTGGACCGCAGGGGCACGCGCTACCGAATCTGCTACGCGCACAAGGTGAATCAGTCGCGCGCCTTCGTGCGCACCGCCGAGCACGCGGGCATCGCGATCGACGTCGCGTCACCGCAGGAGCTGACCAGCGCGATCGGCGCCGGATTCGGCCCGATGCGCATCGAGGTGACCGGACCGAAAGGTGAGGCCTTCCTGCGTGATCTGATCGATTGCGGGGTCACCATCAATGTCGACAATCTGTGGGAGCTGCGCCGGATCACCGAACTGGCCGGTGACCGTGCGAGAGTCCCTGTGCTGCTGCGGGTTTCCGGCTTCGATGAAGGTTCGGTGAGCCGGTTCGGCGTGCCGCTGGCGCATATGGATCGCGCCTTCGATCTGCTGTCAGCCAATCGTCGGCGAATCGCGTTCCTGGGCTTCGCCTTTCATATCGACTCCGGCGAGCCCGCGGAGCGCATCCGGGCCATCGACGCCTGCCTCGCCCTGGTCGAGCGGGCGTACGAGCATGGGCTCGGGCCTTCGGTGTTGAATATCGGCGGCGGCTTTCGGCAGGTGTTCACCGCCGACGCGGATCGGTTCGACGGTTATGTGCGCGCGCTGCGCGAATCGCTGCTCGGCCGTGGGGAACCGATGAGCTGGTCGAACAATACCTTCGGTTATCACGTCGATGACGGTGCGGTGCACGGGATTCCGGTTTTCCACAAGTACGCGAACACTGTGCCCGCGACGCGGATGCTCGACGATCTGCTCGGCGCGCCGTTGGAGCGGCACGGCGGTCGCACGGTGGCCCAGGTGGTCGGGGACAATATGCTCGACGTCTGGCTGGAGCCGGGTAAGGCGCTGGTCGATCATGCCGGGGTGACGGTGTCACGGGTGGAGTTCGTCAAGGAACTCGCCGACGGCACGGTGCTGGTCAATCTCGACCTCAGCCGCGATCAGGTGACCCCGGCCGATCAGGAGGTCATGATCGATCCGGTGATTCTGCCCAGCATCGCGCATATGCCGAGCATGCCGGGGCCCGGCCGAGATGGCCGCGTGAGCGGCGCTGGCGTGACACCATTGCGCAGTGCCGCCGACACCATGCCCACACTGCATCCGGTACCCGAATCCGGTCCTGTCGGTGTGTATTTCGCCGGACGACTCTGTCTGGAGCGCGACCTGATCACCAATCACAAGGTGTGGCTGCCCGAGCGCCCGCGCCAGGGCGACCTGGTGGTGTTCCCGAATACCGCCGCCTACCACATGGATCTGTCCGCGGCGTCGGCCTCGATGCATCCGCTACCCGCGAAACTCGCTGTCGTGCATCGGACGGGCAGTTTCCAGGTGTACCGCGATGCCGACTACGAGCCGCTCATTCCGGTGGGCCTGCCCCCGCCGCGCCGCACTCCCCCGCGCGGCCCGCGCCGTCCGCCGCTGCCGCGCCGACCTTCCGGAGCGCCGTAATGCGCTATGACCACATCACCGAGCTGATCGGCAATACGCCACTGCTGCGCCTGGACCCGGCCGTGCACGGACTCGACAATGTCGAGCTGTACGCGAAACTGGAGTCGCACAATCCCTTCGGCTCGGTCAAGGACCGGGTGGCCTGGGGCATGATCCGCGACGATCTCGACGATATCCGCGCGGGCGGCCGGACACTCATCGAGGCATCCAGCGGCAATACCGCCAAGGCGCTGCGGATACTGGGCGCGGTGCACGGCATCGGTCTGCGCGCGGTGACCAACCGGATCAGGGTCGCCGAGGTGCGCGATCTCCTGCAGCTCTTCGGCACCGAAATCACGGAGTTGCCCGGCCTGTCCGAATGTCCGGACCCGACCACGCCGAACGATGTGTACTCGGTGATCGAGGCGACCATGGCCAAGGATCCGCAGGCCTACTATCACCCCTCGCAGTACACCAACGAGAAGAATATCGAGGCCCATCACCACGGCACCGGCCGCGAGATCCACGAGGACCTCGCGGCCGACGGGATCACCCGGATCGACTATCTCGTCGGCGGACTCGGCACCACCGGCTCCACCCGCGGCGCGGCCACCTACCTGCGCAAGCACAATCCCGAATTGCGCACCATCGCGGTGGTTTCCGATCGCTCGGACTTCATACCGGGTATCCGTTCGGAGAGCGAGATGTGGGATGTCGGGCTGTTCCAACCCGATTTCTACGACCGCATCGTCACCATCGATTCCGCCCGCGCGGTGGCGGCCACCCTCGCACTCGCCACCGGCTACGGCATCCTGGCCGGTCCGACCAGCGGCGCCAGCTATGCCGCCACCCTGGAAACCCTTGGCGAGCAATCCATTTCGACGCAGGAGCCGGTGGTCGCGGTCTTCATCGTCTGCGATCGACTGGAACCGTATCTGTCCTATATCAAGAAGCGCAGGCCGGAACTGTTCGACCGCGCCGACCGCCGACGCGCACCCACCACGGCCGAACTCAGCGCGACCCCGGCCCTGTCCCCGCACGAGCTGGCCGAACTGGACCGCACGGCGCGGCCAACCATCGTGGACACCCGCGGCGCGATGGCCTATCGCATCGGCCACGTGCCGGGCGCGATCAATATTCGCGACGACCAACTCGACGATATGTTCACCCAGGGCATCCCGTTCCCGCGATCGCGACCCCTGGTGTTCGTTTGTCCAGTCGGCGAATTGTCGCTGCGCTTCGCGGCGCTCGCCCGGCAGGACGGTTTCGACGCCACCAGTCTCGGCGGCGGAATCGTCGCCTGGCGTGATGCCGGATTCGCACTGGAACGCGGTGGCTGAACCGTGCCATAACGGTCAGGCATTAGTGTGGGCGGGTGCAGACAGGCCAGGAATCAGACGATGACGCCGGTCCCCGGATCTGGGGCGGAACGACGCTCACCGAGCGCAGGGAGGCCCGCCGCGCCGCGTTGCTCGAGGCCGCGCTGGACCTGATCGGCGAATCCGGTGCGAGCGGGGTCACCATGCGCGCGGTATGTCGGCGAGCCAATCTCACCGACCGGTACTTCTACGAGAGCTTCTCCAGCCGCGATGAACTCCTGGACGTGCTCTACCGCCAAGTCGCCGACGAATTCCTGGAGCCGATGACCGCGTTCGCCGCAGCGGACCCCTCCCGCGACCGCGAATTGTCGGAGATCCTGGTCGACAAGGTGCTCGCCGATCCGCGCAAGTCACGGCTGTTCCTGGTCGAACCGTATTCGAGCACCGGCCTCGGCCAGACCACCATCGCGGTGATGCCGGTCTTCACCCGGCTGATGCAGGATCATCTCTTCGCCCATATCGAGGACCCGGTGCGGCGCCGGCTGGCCGCGGTCACCATGGCCAGCGGTAATGCGGGCATGTTCTCGGCCTGGTTGAACGGATCGCTGCGCGCCACCCGTGAGCAGGTAATCGACCACTGCACCGCGACCATCGCCGCCTACCGCGCCATGTATTGACCACCTTCAACTGACGGCACAAGCCATCAGATGTGATGCGATCGGGTTCACGCCGTGAAGTGCCAAAGGTCTGGGGTGCTCACCGGCTGTTTTGCCGGATTTCCCGCGCAGGCTCTGCGACGATTACACACAGCGCCCGGCCCTGCCGTGCGCTCGACCGGAAGAAGGAGGTAGCCCAGATGACCGGCGGTAATAGTCCCATACTCGTGTTAGCCGAATATTCACTCGGCGACACCTCCGCAAGCGGATTCCGGAACGGGATGAGCCCGTAGCCTGCTGTTCGATGGTGCGCTTGACCTAGTCAGGGAGTGCGTAATGTCAACGGTAGAGATGATCCTGCGGCTACTGGCCGGTGTCGGCCTCGGCGCGGTGATCGGATTCGAGCGGCAGTACCGAGCCCGGATGGCAGGGCTCCGCACCAATGCGCTCGTCGCCGCGGGCGCGACGCTGTTCGTACTGCTGTCCGCGCACGGTTTCCACGGCGGCGAGGCCGACCAGGCCCGGGTGGCCGCGCAGATCGTCTCCGGCATCAGCTTCCTCGGTGCCGGGGTGATCATCCGCGATGGTTTCAATGTGCGCGGGCTCAATACCGCTGCGACACTGTGGTGTTCGGCCGCCGTCGGCGCACTGGCCGGTGCGGGCATGTTCGCCACCGCGGCCGCGGGCACCATCGCGGTCATGGTGGTCAATGTGGCGCTGCGAGCGGCCGGACGCGCGGTGAACCGCCAACCCGGTGCCGCCGCCGAACAACCCGCGTCCTATGTCTTCGTCGCGGTGACCAACGATCAGCAGGAGGCTCATGTGCGGGCGCTGCTCGTACAGGCCCTGACCCGCAGCGACTTCCGGCTCGTCTCGGTGGCCAGCGCGAATACCGGTACTCCTGGCCGAGTCGAGGTGCGCGCCGAACTCACCCGTGATCAGCGCGACGACCGGCAGATGGAATCGGCGGCGAGCAGGCTCAGCCTGGAACCATCGGTGACCAGCGTCGGCTGGCATATCTCGGTCGACGAGTCGTCGGATGGTGCGCGGGCATGACAGCGTATTTCATTGCTGAATCAGGGTGAACACGAATTCGAACTCGCCGATGCGTACCACCGCGCCGTCGGTGAGCGCCACGCTGTCGATAATGCGCTCGTTATCGACGTACACACCGTTGGACGACCACAGATCCCTGATCACGAAACTCAGCCCGTTGTCCACGAGCACGGCGTGCTGACGGCTGACCTTGCCGTGGTCGAGCACGATATCGTTATCGGGCAGCCGCCCGATCCGCGTCACCGATCCCGAGATCGGGTGGACCGTGCCGTCCCGATCGCGCAACTCCGCGCGCGCACCCGCCGACGACTGCTCGACAATCGTTGTCGCCCGCGTGATCGTCGCATCGGCCACCGCACGGACGCTCAGCGGCTCCTGACGCAGAATCCGCGCCTCCAACTCCCGGATCGCCGGACCCGGATCGATGCCGAGTTCGTCGTCCAGGGTGGTCCGCAGCTGGCGCACAGCCGCGAGCGCGTCGGACTGTCGCCCGCTCAGATACAGCGCGGTGATCAGCTTCTCCCACAACGGTTCTCGCAAGGGGTGCGATCCGACGATCAGGGCGAGTTCGGCGGCTACCCCATCCGCGCGGCCGCGCGCGATATCGGCCGAAGCGCGCGCTTCGATGACGCCGATCCGTTCGTCATCGAGCGCGGCGGCGTAGGCGTCGGCGAATCCGAGCCCGCGCAGATCCGCCAGCACGGGACCCCGCCATTGACCGAGTGCACTGGACAGCAATTCGCTGGCCGCGCCGAATCGCCCCGCCGCCAGATCCCGCAGACCCGACTCCTTGCGTGCGCGGAACCGCTGCACGTCACAGGCTCCCTCGGCCACCGCGATCCGATAGCCAGCGCCGACCTGGGCGAGCACGGCCCGGGCGTCGAGCCCAGCATCGCGCAGGGGTTTGCGCAGATTCGAGGTGATGGCGTGCAGGCTCACCCGCACATCCGAGGGCGGCGTCTGCTCCCACACGGCCTGGGCGAGCGCTTCCACCGACACCGGATGATTGGCATTGATCACCAGATATGCCAGCACCGCACGCTGTTTCGGCCCGCCTACCGGCGCCATCACCCCGTCGATCGAGAGCTGAACCGGCCCGAGCACGCCGAACTGCGCCCGCATATCGGCCATTGCCGCACTCCTTAGGACTGGGCCAGCCGATGGCCCCCGCAAGAACAGTAACGCCGATCCGCCCCCGCTACCCGCCGGATCGGGCCCGCCAATACTCCAGATTGCTGCGGGTGACCAGGGTGTGCGGGTGGTCGGGGCCCAGGATCCGGATCTGATCGGCGAGCAGCGGTTCGTATTCGGCGATGGCGGCGCCGACATCGCCCGCCTCACCGTGGCAGCCCGCCAAACAGTTGCGGGTGTACAGGGTGTCCGGATGATCCGGTCCGAGAATGCGCAACTGATCGGTCAGCAGGGTCGCGTATTCGATAATGGCCCTTGCTGTTTCGCCGCTTTCCCGACGCCAGCGCGCCATACTGATGCGGGTGCGCAGGGTCTGGCCGTCATCCGGGCCGAGGATGCGGATCTGGTCGGCGAGCAGCAGTTCGAACTCGGTGAAGGCGCGGGTCAGTTCGCCCGCCATGGCGCGCGAACGCGCGAGATGCAGCCGGGTGCGCAGGGTTTGCGGATCGACCGGGCCGAGGATGCGCTCCTGATCGATGATCAGCTGTTCGAATTCGATGACCGCGCGGCGCAGGCTGCCGCGTTCACTGCGCCAGTAGGCCAGGCTGTTGCGGGCACGCAGCGTCCAGGGGTGGTCGGTGCCGAGGATGCGGGTGTGATCGACGACTAGTCGTTCGAATTCGGCGACGGCGCGCTCCAACTGGCCGATATGTCCGCGCCAGTCCGCGATATCGAATCGGGTGGTGACGGTATCGAGGTCGTCCACGCCGAGTACGCGCGTCTGGTCGCGGGCGAGCTCCTCCAGTTCGGCGATGGCGGCGGCGAAATCGCCGCTGCGGCCTCGACAGTTCGCGAGATGGTTGCGGACCGACAGCGTGACCCGATGGTCCGGCCCCATGGCGGCGGTGAAGCTCGGCAGCCAGGCCGCCCACAGATCCCGATTGTCCACCACCCGTGTGGTTTCCAGCGATTCGAGGTAGCCGAAGGCGGCGGCCGCGTCGCCATAGGCCAGGTAGTGGCGGACCGCCGCACCGCGGGCATACGCGGCCACGCGGTCGGCGGTGCCGGTTTCGATGGCGGCGATCACCGCCCGATGCGCGTCGTCGCTGTGCACACCGAGCCGGTCGCATTCGTTGGTCAGCCCCGGGATCAGGGCGGCGTGGGTGATGCCGAGCGATTCGTCGGCCGTGCCCGGTCGACTGCGGATCACCAGAACGCCCAAACCCGCTGTGATATCACGGATTCCGGCGATATTGGCGTCGACCCCGAGCTCGCGCATGGCCGCGTCGAGTACTTCCAGCGGCAGCACCGGCCCGACGCCCGCGGCGACGAGCACACCGAGCAGCGCGCCGATCGCCCAGGCATCGGCGGTGTTCGGCGCAATATGTCCGTTGCCCGCGGCGGACCGAATGGCCGCCCCGACCCGCAGTGCCACCAGACCGTCGACGCCGATGTCCTCGGCGACCACCCGGTCGGTGACCTCGGTCGCGACTTCCGCCAAAAGCCCGGCCAGCAACCAGCCCGCCGCGGCAACCGGGGAATCGGCACGCGCCGTGGGGGCTTCGGCCAGACGCGCATCGATCCAGCCGACCCACTCCTGCTCGTCGACGGCGGCGCGCTCATACCCGGCCGATTCCACGATGGCGGCGATATCCTCGGCCACCGGCTCGGCCACCACGATCCGGTGCATATGCGCCAGCGCCGGATCGTCCTCGAAACCCAGGCCCGCCCGGATCCCGACGATCACCCGGACGTGCGCGAGTTCGGGTCGCCGGGTCAACTCGGCAACCGCGGCAACGAGCAGCCGCTGCGTACCCTCCTCCGGTCCGTTCAGCCCATCCATGACGATGGTGACCCCGCGACCCCATCGGCCCAAGTCCGCCAATGGTTGTCGCACCTCGATATCGAAGACGTCGAATTCGGCGGCGCTGTGTTCGGCCAGCCCCCGGGCCATCGCGGCCGCCGCACGAAAACCGGGTAGCCGGGTGCTCAACTGCGCGGACAGTTCCGCCGCGACCGCCTCGATCGAACTGCTGACCGTCAGAAACACCGCGGCCGTGATGTATTCGGGCGCGACCGGCAGCGTATCGACCAGACTCGGCCGGATGAGCATCGCCAGCAACGTCGATTTGCCGACACCGGGCGGTCCGATCACACCGCGCAGCCGATAGCCGCCGGACCCGACGATATCGTCGAGCGTCTCGCGCACGGCTGGCGTGAGTAACAGCCTGCGGGTCAGGTGATCGACGAACCCCGCTGCCGGACGGCCGGTTACGGCATCGTGGCGGCGTGCGATATTCGGCACCAGCCACAGGCCGGGATCACCGCCCTCGGAAGCCGATACGTTGCCCGAGGTGAACGACAGATGTTCGGGCTGCTGCCGCGTGCACGCGGCGGCGATCGGATCGACCAGATCCGACGGCAGCAGATTCTCCCCGCGCGCGGGCAGCCCGGCTTCGAAGGTGGACAACAGGGTTCGGGTGAAGCATCCGGCGTACGCGGGCCCGTCACCGGCGGCGACCAGCAATTCCATCCGGCCCGCCGCCCGCGATAGCAGATCGGTCCAACGCCGGGCCGCGCCCAGCACACCCTGTTCGGTCTCACACGCGTCGACCAGCACCACCAGCCCGTCCAGCGCCGATCGGTTCAACCGCTCCCGAATCTCCTGCGTCAGATGGAACGCCGTATGCGAGGTCGGCACCGCGGGCGAATCATGACCGAGCAGAAAGAAGTCCTCCGCGCTGGTCGAGGTGCCGTGCCCGACGAAGCCGATCAACAAGGTCGCCTGCTCCCGCGCGGCCGCATCGAAGGCCTCGTCAACCGCCGTAACCAACTGTGCAACAGTCGGATTCAGCACCGGGCCGGGCACCGCCGTCGCGGCCCGCCACCCGCCGGACTCGGTCAATCTCCCGTACAGCCCCGTCGCCAGTTCACCAGTGAAACCCAGTTCGCCGAGCGCCTCGCATTCGGACCCGACGACAAGGGCAAGCCTTCCTCCCATACCAGCACCACCATTCCCACCTCGACTCCCCAACGACCCTCCACACCCCAATCGCCCCTAGCGACTGCTTGCAGGTCGCTCGAAAGGATCGGCCGCGCGTGGTAGGAAAGTACCCGAACACCAGATTCTGGCGAGCGGCAACGGGGGGCGCGAAGATGGCAGCGATAGTGCTGGTGCACGGGATCGCACAGGAGCAGTACGGTGCGGATCTGCTCGAGGCGCAGTGGCTTCCGGCGCTGGCGGCGGGGGTACGCGCGGCCGGACACGCCGAACTGGCGGATCAGCTGTGGCGCGGGCAAAGGCCCGGCACACCGGAGGTTCGAATGGCGTTCTACGGCCATGCATTTCTCGAACCCGGTGCGCAGGGTGCCGGCGGGCCCGTCGGCGACGAGGACGCCGAACTCACCGAACGCATCGCCGAGGCCTGGTTGGCGACGGCGGCCGGGCAGGCGGCCGATCAGCGCGATCGGCTGGAAGCGCAACGTTACCTGGACAATTCCGCCCTGGGCGCCGAGGGGGCGCAGGGCATCAGACGAAAGGCCAGACCCGCGGCGAATGCGCTGACCAAGCTGAAGTGGTTCGCGCCCTTCGGTTTCGGGATGGCGGGCAAATTCGTCAATCGGTCGCTTGCCCAGGTCAGCCGGTATCTCACCGAGGAGACGGTGCGCGAGTACGCACAACAACAGGTACTCGATCTGATCGGCCCGGAGACCCGGCTCGTCATCGGACATTCGCTCGGGTCGGTGGTCGCCTACGAGGCGCTACATCGGACCCAGCAGCCAGCCGCGCTGGTCACCTTGGGTTCGCCGCTCGCGCTGCAGTCCATCATCTATCCGCTGCTGCGACCCCAACCGCCCACCGTCCCCGCCGCGCTCACCCGCTGGGAGAATTTGGCCGATCGCGACGATATCGTCGCGGCACATCTGGATCTCGCACCATATTTCCCGCCCGCCTCGGGGCGTGCGGTGGTGCCGACAACACATCCCGAACTGGACAATGGTTCGAGTCCGCACGATGCGGCGAACTATCTCACCAAGAAATCGGTCGGGCGCATCATCGCCGAGTCCCTGTCGTAATCGGAACAACCCCTGATCGCGCGTACGCTGACAACTCTGGCACCGAGTGCGAGGAGTTCACCGCGATGACCGACCCCGTGCAAGGTTTGACGGGTAGGCTCACCTCGCCGATCCGGGGTCCCGGAATGCTCGGCGAGGTACTGGTTGCGATTCGCGGGGGCACGGAGATATACATCGCACGGGCGGCCGAGCCGATCTCGGCAGGGGAATCTGTCTTGATCATCGCGGTACATCCGGGCCGCATCGTCGATGTGGTGCCGTGGATTCCACTGGAACCCGCGCCGGTCGACGAAATGTGACATCGCGATCTACGAAGTATGAAACTGCTACGGAGGCACTGTGCTGGGTTATCACGTTCCGAATCCTGACGAGGCAATGCTGGTCAGCGGCGGGAAAAGTAGGGACAACGCGCCCTTCGGCGTCGTCATCGGGCGCGGCAAATGGGTGATGCCGTTCTTCCGCAAGGTGAGCTATCTGTCGCTGGCCATGTTCGAGGCCGAGATCAAGGAACGATGCGTCACCAAACAGGCCATCCAGCTCGAGGTGCGCGCGGTGATCGCGTTCAAGGTCGCCAACGACACCCAGTCGATTGTCAATGCGGCCCAACGCTTCCTTTCCGAACAGGAACGGGAGATGTCGGTGCTGACCGGACGCATCTTCTCCGGACATCTGCGCTCGATCGTCGGCTCGATGACGGTCGAGGAGATCATTCGCGAACGCCAGCGACTGGCCGACGAGGTGCTGGTGGCCTCCAAGGTGGAAATGAGCAATATCGGCCTGTGGGTCGATTCGTTCCAAATCCAGTCCATCGATGACGGCAATCTCGGGTACATCACCGCACTCGCCGCACCACACAACGCGGCGGTGCAGCGCGATGCGCAGATCGCGCAATCGCAGGCCGCGCAGCATGCCGCCGAGGCCGAACAGGAATCGCTGCGCCGCCGCGCCGAATATCAGCGTGAGACGGCCATTCTCCAAGCGCAGTATCAGCAGGATATCGATAAAGCCAATGCCGAAGCGGCGCAGGCCGGTCCGCTGGCCGAGGCCAAGGCACTGCAGGAAGTGCTCACCGCGCAGGCCGAACAGGCCCGCAAGGAGGCCGAACTGCGCGAGCAGCAGTTGCAGGCCGAGGTCGTGAAACCCGCTCAGGCCGAAGCGGAACGGGTGCGCATCCTTGCCGAGGCCGAGGCGGACCGGACCCGGATCCAGGCCGAGGCGGCGGCCTCCAACAACCGGATCGCGTTGGACCAGTTGCTGATCGAGCAGCTACCGGAAATCGTCAAGCAGGCCTCCAACGGGCTGTCAAACGCCAACCTGACGGTGCTCAACGGACCCGACGGTGTCGGCGAATTGGTCAACGGAATGGTCGGTCAGGGCCTCACTGTATTCAACTCGTTACAAAAGGCGCTTTCATCCAACGACGGCGATAATGCGGGCTAAAGTGGCCGAGTAGAGACGGCGCGAGGAGCGGGTGTTGGTGTCCATCGGGAAATTGGTGTCGTTCGACAGTTCGCGGGGATTCGGGTTCATTCGGCCCGACGATGGTGGCCCGGATGTGTTCGTTCATGTGAACGACATCGGACTGGACGAGGACGAGCTGCGCCAGGGCCGAGTGTTCGAATTCGATGTGACCGAGGGTGATCGCGGACCGAAGGCGGTCAACCTCGCCGTGGTCGGCGGTCAGCCGATCCCACCCGCTCCTCGGCACAAAAAAGACCGATCCGGATCCGGCCAACTCACCGCCACCGAACACAAACGCCTGATCACCGAGCTACTACTGGACGCAAGCCCCGCCCTCACCGCCGGTGAGATCCTCACCATCCGCGACCGCCTCACCGCCTTCGCCGACCAACACGGCTGGCTCGACTGAGGTCGCGTTGCACCGAGGAAGGTGGCGTCCGATACGGGCGGAGCAGCAGGTCACGACCTTGTCGGACCAGCGACTTACGATCGAGCTCGAGCCCACACCGATGAATCCGCGTCGCCCGCGACGTCGATAGGGGTGGGGACGAACTCTAGGAGGATCGCGTGGACCTACCGGTCATGCCACCTGTCCGGCCGATGCTGGCGAAAACGGCGCCGTCCGTACCGCGGGAGCCGGGCCTGAGTTACGAACCGAAATGGGACGGTTTTCGCTGCGTGGTGTTCCGCGACGGCGACGAAGTGGAACTCGGTTCACGCAACGACCGGCCACTCACCCGCTATTTCCCGGAGGTCGCCGAACTGCTGAAGGCTGCGCTGCCGGATAAATGCGTGGTGGACGGGGAAATCGTGGTTGTCACCGATGAGGGACTGGATTTCGACACCCTGCAGAACCGGCTGCATCCCGCGGCCTCGCGCGTCAACAAGCTGGCCAAGGAAACACCGGCCAGCTTC
The DNA here is from genome assembly GCF_048910785.1 of Nocardia nepalensis. NCBI lineage: Bacteria > Bacillati > Actinomycetota > Actinomycetes > Mycobacteriales > Nocardiaceae > Nocardia > Nocardia nepalensis. The sequence goes on from NZ_JBKBET010000021.1 coordinate 151,925, forward strand.
GTCGCATTCGATCTGCTCGCACTCGGCGATAAGGATCTGACCGGCGAACCGTTCGCCGAACGCAGGCGGCTGCTGGAGACCATTCTCGACACCGAACTCGCCCGGGTGCATCTGACCCCGATCACCCAGGATCCCGATGTCGCCGAGGACTGGTTCACCCGCTTCGAGGGCGCCGGCTTCGACGGCGTCATGGTCAAGGCCGACAATCTGTCCTATCTGCAGGACAAGCGGGTGATGCTCAAGGTCAAGCACGAGCGCACCGCGGACTGTGTGGTGGCCGGTTTCCGATGGCACAAGGATGGCGCGGGCGTCGGGTCGCTGCTGCTCGGACTGTTCGACGACGAGGGCAATATGCATCACGTCGGGGTGGCGAGCAGTTTCACAGCGGCCAAACGCAAGTCGCTGGTGGACGAGCTGCAACCATTGCGGGAGAACGCATTGGAGAACCATCCGTGGCGCGAATGGGCGGACGCGGCGGCGCAGGCCAAGGCCGATGGCAAGATGCCCGGCGGGGTGAGCCGATGGACCGGCGGCAAGGATCTGTCCTGGGAGGCCCTGCGTCCGGAATTGGTCGCCGAGGTCCGCTACGAACATGTGCAGTCCGGCCGATTGCGCCACGGCGGCAGGCTGGTTCGCTTCCGCGCCGACCGCACACCGCAGTCGTGTACCTACGCCCAGCTCGATGAGGTCGCACCGGCCGAGTTGAGCGCCATCTTCGGCGAAGCCCGGGGGCAGTGATGGGCGAGTCGGTCGATATCGAGGTGGACGGCAGATCCGTCGCCATCAGCAATCCCGGCAAGGTCTATTTCAATAAACGCGGCGAGACGAAACTCGATCTCGTCCATTACTACCAGGCCGTCGCCGAGCCCTTCCTGAAGGTGGTTCGCGATCGGCCGCTGTTGCTGGAGCGGTATCCGGATGGGGCGTCCGGTAAGTCGTGGTTCCAGAAGCGGGTGCCGAAATCCGCGCCGGACTGGCTGCACACCGTCGAGGTCGCCACGCCCAACGGCACCACCAGCGACGCCCTCGTCGCACACGATCTCGCGCATATTCTGTGGGCGGTCAACCAGGGCTGCCTGGGCTTCCACGTCTGGCCCAACCGCGTCGACGATCTGAATATCGCCGATGAGCTGCGCATCGATCTGGATCCGTCCCCGGGCATCACCTTCGACGATCTCAAACACGCCGCCGTGCTCACCCGTGAACTGTTCACCGAACTGGGCATCGATTCCCGGATCAAGACCTCCGGCTCGCGCGGACTGCATATTTACGTTGCGCTGGAACCGAAATGGGACGGCTATCAGGTGCGCGCCGCCGCGGTGGCGCTGGCCAGGGAGTTGGAGCGGCGGCATCCGGACCGGATCACCGCGCAGTGGTGGAAGGAGGAACGCGGCACCCGCGTCTTCGTCGACTTCAACCAGAATGCCCCGCACAAGACGGTTTTCGGTGCGTGGTGCGTGCGGCCGAAGGTCGGCGCGCAGGTGTCGACGCCGATCGCCTGGTCGGATCTGGACACCGTCGTCCCGGAGGAGTTGACCATCGCCACCGTCCCCGCGCGGCTGGCCGAATTCGGTGACCCGTGGGCGGATCGTCCGGCCCAATCCATCGAGCCGCTGCTGAAAATGTCGGAGCGGGATATGGCCGCCGGCCTCATGGACGCACCGTGGCCGCCGCAGTATCCGAAGATGCCCAACGAGCCACCGCGGGTACAGCCGAGCCGGGCCAAGAAGGCGGATCCGGAAGGCTAGCTACCCGAAGGCTATTCCGTCCACAGCACCCACACCTTGCTCTCACAGGTGAGTGCGCGCCCGTCCGCCGTGCGGGCGCTCTTCGCCGAACCATCGCATTTGGTCCCGGCCTCCGCGACGGTGCCGCCGATCGTGTACGGCCCGTTCCACTGGTAGACGCCGCCGCTGGCCAGGCACAGCAGGGTGGAGCCGTCCGCACCGGTGCCGATGCGACCCGGCTCGGTGCACACCGTGCCCTTCTTCGGAACCACGGTCGGCGCGGCGGTCGTGGTGACCGGGGGTGCGACCGTCGGCGCCACCGTGGGCTGCGGGACGGCGGTCTGGGCGATGGTCGAGGGCAGCGCGACACTCGACACGGTCGGGGTTCGGTTCGCCCCGGAAAGCGCATCGGAGAAGTTGGTGCCGGTCAGCACGACATATCCGGCGATGCCGACCACCTCGATCACACCGAGCAGCAGCGCGCACACCGCCATCGTCTTGCCGCGCGGATGACTGAAGGCGATGAACCCGAATACGATCGCGACCGGGAACAGGCCCAGCAGGGCGGCAACCAGGGCGACGATCGCGTACGGATTGACGATGGGCGGAACCTCGACCCGCAGTCGACCGGCCCGGCGACTCCGGTTCGCAGGCTCGGCCTCGGGCCAGCGGTCGTTGGGGTCCGGGTCCGGCCACCGGCCGATCGGCCCCATCTCCTGCTCGTACTCCTCCGGCTGCGCTTCCGGCCAGCGCTCGCGCTCACGGTTGTCCGTCCGTGCCATCCAGGTCCCTCTTCCACACCACCAAACCGCGCAGGAACCTCGAACTGCCCGGACCCGCCCCGATACCGACAAAGAATAGGGGCCAACGGCCGCAACATCATCCGAAACGGCCGATCAATCGTCATCAAACCGTAATCGCGAAAGCCGCCATGTCAAAACGGACGGTACTCCCCACTGGCGAGGAGGTATTCGGCCCGGTACCGGCCTAGGGCCGGAGTAACAAACCGGCAAACACATTCGCGGATCGAAGCCGCGAGGTACATGCTGGTCACAACAGCGAACGACCGACCCGGTGACTTCAGTTTCTCAGGAGGATCCATGCGCGGCGAAACCGATTCGACAAAACGGCATGCCCGGCCGTGGCACTCCCATGCCGGCGATCTACTCGGTGACGACTACAACGTTCCCGGCATAATTCTGTGTGCGCTCGGCATCGTCGCCATGGCCTGCACGCTGACCGCGGCCGGTTACGGCTTCATCGGGTGGACGCAGATCGGCGCGATCGCCACGGCCGGTCTGTGGATCACGGGAATCGGCGCGCTGCTGGTGGAGCATCGCCGCGAGGAAGTCATCGAGTTGAAGTACGGACGGCACGGACACGCGCCGGGACATGTGCGGCCGGTGCGCTACAGCGCCACCGAGCGCAGGATCGCATCGGGTGAGAGCACTTCTGAATTGACGAGGTAGCCCCCGGGGTCAGCGCCCGCGGTCCACCTTCGGCATGGTGTCGGTCATCAGCGTCATCAGCAGATCGGCGAGTAATACATGCACCTGCTCGCGGGTGAGCGTGCCGCGCGTGATCCATTCCCGCCCCGCGACTTTCACCAGACCACCGAATGCGCGGACCATCGCCCGCAATTCGGCACTGTGGGCCGATTCCGCGCGCCCCACCATCAGCAGCATCCGCTCGGCGGCCGCGTCATCGGCCTGGTCCAGGATGTGCTGCACCTCGGGATCGTCGCCGACGCCCTCGTGGCTGGTCACCTTGACCCAGGTGCTGCCGTGTTCGGAGATCACATCCAACAGCCAGTGCACGCTGGCCTCGACGCGCTCGCGATCCGTGCCGGTGGGCGCGACCATATCGTCGAGGCGCGGCAGGGTGACCATTCGGCGCACGACCGCGAGATACAGGTCGCGCTTATTGCCGAAGTAATGATTGATCAGCCCGCGCGCGACCCCGGCGCGCTGTGCGAGTTCGGCGGTGGACACCGCCGCGTACGGCCGCTCGCCGAACATGTCGATCGCGCACTCGAGGATCTGCGCGCGTCGCTCGTCCGGCTCCAGCCGGCGTCTGCGCGGCTGCGCCTCCGTGTTGTCTCGAGCGACCCGCAAGCGATCGCCAGCGGCGATCTCAGAGTGACCTGGCAATGAGATCCTTCATTACCTCGTTGCTGCCCGCGAGGATGCGCAGCACGCGGGCACCGGTGTAGAGCTGGGAAATCGGATACTCCGTCATGTAGCCGTAGCCGCCGAACAGTTGCAGGCAGCGGTCAACCACAATACCGAGTTGGTCGGTGAGCCAGTACTTCGACATTGCAGCGGTGGGAATATCGAGTTCGCCGCGCAGATGCTTGACGATGCAGTCGTCCAGGAAGATCCGGCTCACGTGCGCGATGGTCGCGCATTCGGCCATCTCGAATTTGGTGTTCTGCATCGCGAACAGTGGCTTGCCGAAGGCCTCGCGGCCCTTGGTGTACTCGACGGTCAGCTGGACGGCCTTTTCCATCATGGCGACGGCGAGGATGCCGGTGACCAGCCGCTCCTGGGCCAGCAGCTGCATCATCTGATAGAAGCCCTGGCCTTCGGCCTCGCCGAGCAGATTCGACGCGGGCACACGCAGCCCGTCGAAGAACAGCTCCGCGGTGTCCTGGGCCTTGCCGCCGATCTTGTTGAGGATGCGGCCGCGCTTGAAGCCCGGGGTGTCGTCGCCGACCTCGGCGAAGATCAGGGAGACACCCGCCGCGCCCTTGGTCGGGTCGGTCTTGGCGGCGATGATGATGCCGTCGCAGAGCCAGCCATTGGTGATGAAGATCTTCGAGCCGGTGATGACGTATTCGTCACCCTCCCGGACGGCGCGGGTCTTGATGTTCTGCAGATCCGAACCGGTGCCCGGTTCGGTCATGCCGATCGAGAGCACCATTTCACCGGTCGCGGCCTTGGGCAGCACCCGCTGTTTGAGGTCTTCGGTGCCGAAGTGGTGGATATAGGGCGCGATGATCGAGGTGTGCACGGCCATACCCATCGAGCCGTCACCGGCGAACGCCTGCTCCTCGATGATGGCGGCCTCGTGCGCGAAGGTGCCGCCACCGCCGCCGTATTCGGTCGGGATCGCGGTGCACAGCAGGCCGAGCTCACCGGCCCGGTTGTACAGCGCGCGGTCGGGATGCCCCTGGGCGACGAACTTCTCCTCGTGCGGGACGACTTCCTTCTCGAAGAAGTTTCTCGCCAGTTCCCGGACTGCCTCGACCTCGTCGTCACTCCATGCGGCGCGTGCCATCGCAGAAATCCTTTGCTCGTGCGCGCGGGCCTGTCGCACCCACGTCTCGTCAACAGCGTCGCGCACTATTGGCACGATGTCAACAAAGCGGGTGCGCGGCGGGTCGAGGCGGGTTTACTAGGAGGAAGGCGGATCAGCCGGTCGGGCGCTGGGCCTGGTTGACGGCCGCGAGCGAGGTGAAGATCGGGGTATCCGGATCGGCCGAGATCCCCTGCCGACGCAGGAATCCATCGATCAGACCCCAGACGAATTCGGTGGCCTGGTCGACGAATTCGGACGTCCCCTCGGGCCGCCGGGGATCCGCGTCGCCGAGCCACAGGTCGGTGATCGCGACGACGACACCGACGACCGCGCGGGCCAGATAGTCGATGCCGGTGGCATCGATCGGGATGGATTCGGCGACTTCGCGGGCCTGCCCGGCGAATCGGCCCGCGGCCGCGCGGCCCAGATCGAATTGCAACACCGAACCGTCCGCGTGCTGGGTGACGTGTGCTTGGCCGAGGAAGCGAAAGACATTGGGGTGCTGCAGGATACTGTCGGCGTAGCCGGTGAGCACGCGGCGCAGCGCGACCCGCGGCGGTTGCAGCATCAGCGTGAGATCGTTGCCCGCGGCCGCCGCGGCGGATTTCGCCATCCGGTCGCCGATCTCGGTGTAGAGGTCGGCCTTATCGGCGAACTGGCGGTACAGGCGTGGTTTGGTGATCCTGGCCTCACGGGCGATGTCGTCCATGCTCGGGCGCGGGCCGTCCCGGTCGATCACCCGAATGGCGGCGTCGACGATCTCTGCGCGGGTGATCGTCCGCGGCGCGGATCTATCCGAACGAGCCATGGCCCGGAGCATACACGTACCGGCGGTACGCACTCCCGAGCCACCTAAACCCCTAGTCGACAAGGTGATATACGTGACCGACTTCATAGTCGACCGCGGTTTCGACCCATTGATTTCGGTTCATTCGTACTGTCAGTATCGGATCACGTACCGGCGGTACAAACGCAGTACCCAGGCATCGATCGAGGCAAGAAAATGACCGAACAGCTCGACTCCCCCGACCCGACCGGCGCCCGACGCCCGTACCGACAGTCGACCGTGGACGGCGCGCACGGTGACCTGGCCGTCTTCGAATGGGGCGCCCTCGACGCCGAACCCCTGGTACTGGTGCACGGTCTCTCCGATACCCACCTGGTGTGGTCCGCGGTGGCGGCGCTGCTGGCCGACGGGTTCCGGGTCATCGCCTACGACGTGCGCGGACACGGGCGATCCGCGAAACCCGGTGCGCCGCAGGATTATCGACTCGATGCGCTGTCCGAGGATTTCTTCGCGCTGATCGATGCGGTCAGCCCGAAGCGGCCGGTGCACGTCTGCGGGCACGGCTGGGGCGCGGTGCAGGCGTGGGAGGCGGTCTGCGATTCGCGCGCCAATACCCGGATCGCCTCGTTCACCGCCGTCGCCGGCCCAAATCTCGATCATGTCGGAATGACGCTGCGCGAGTTGGCAGCTCAACCGCGACGCGCGCTCCAGCTGGTGGCCGACCGGAAATTCTGGCGGCACGGGGCCGGATCGGCGCAGACCGCCGCACAGCGAATCGCCTACCCGCCACGGGTGCGCACCTGGTTGATCGAACGGCTCGGCGGCGTCTCCCGCGCGTATGCGCCCATCGCCCCGACCTGGCGCACGGACCTGGGCGCGGGTGCGCGGATCGCGGTGGCCAATCTCGCGCACCATCTGCTGTGGCCGCGCGAGCGCAGCACCGCGGTGCCGGTGCAGCTGGTCGTGGACACCACCGACGTACTGGTGCCGCCGTTCCTCTATTACGGCAGCGCACGCTGGGTGGATCGGCTCTGGCGCTGCCCGATTCCGGCCGATCACTGGCTGCCGGTGACCGAGCCGCTGCTCGTCGCCGAGGCCATTGCCAATTTCGTCGAGGATCTGCACGCCGCCAACGCCAGCATCCCGCAGCAGTGAGACCGAAATCCGCCATCGGAGAGCGATATTCATGCCCGACGCAGCCAGCACACTGACCCGCACGCTGGGCGCTGCACTGCCCGACGAGTTCGGTCGGCTCACCGACGCCGAACTCGCCGAGCTCGACCGCCTGCTCGGCGCGGCCCTGACCGGACGCGCCGAAAGGCTGGACGCGGCAACGGAATCCTCGCTCCAGCTGATTCCGCGGCTCATGCGCCCGGCCGTCAAGAAGGCATTGGGTCTATGAGCAGCCAGTTGCTCACCCGCGCCGAGACGACCAAACTCGCTCGCCTGCTGGACATCTCGGATCCGGCGCAGCTGCACTTCCTCGCCGAGCTGCCGCCGGAGGCGATCCGTGCCTTCCGCGAGCGGGCCACCGACCTGCTCTTCGGGCCCGAATCGGTGATATCGCAGCGGGTCTCGGCGACGAGGTGCTCGACGCGCTGCTCGAAGCGGTCCGCGAACTCGACGCCTGGGCGACCCTGCTGCCGGTGACCAGCACGATGAGTGGCGATAGCCTGCGGATTCTGGCCGAAAGGCCTACTGTGCAAGACGAATCCGCGCTCGGCTCGATCATGGATGTCGCCTTGGACCAAGGACTGTGGCTCGACCTGTTGCCCTTGGCCGTGCATCTGCGGCCCGCGCAATTGGCCGTCATCGCTACCCGGGTCGCCGAGAAGCCGGACGACGAACTCGCCGAACGGGCGATCGCGTGCGGTCGGGATCGGGTGGGCGAACTGCTGCGTGACGCATGGGTCCCACCAGCGGTGGTCGGTCTGAATGGCCGGGTAAACGATCGAGATGGTACTTTGCGCGCATGACCGGACCGGGGGAACAGCAGAACCAGCCCAACGACGCCTGGTGGGCGCAGGAGCAGCCGCCACAGGGGCAGCAGTATTCGCAATCGGATCCGACGATGGTCGGGCAGCCCGGCCTTCAACTGCCGTCGCAGCCCGCGATTCCGGTCGCGGGACAACAGCCCGGTACTGCGCAGCAGCAGCCCGCTGATCCGACGATGGTGCGGCAGCCGTTCGACCAGGCGGGGGCCGCGCCTGCCGGGTATCAATCCGGGACCGGCTACCAGCAGCCCGGATATCACCAGTCCTCGCCCGGATATCCGCAGCCGGGATTCCAGCAGGCCGGGGCCGCACCGGGATTCCCGCAGGCAGGGTCTCCGCAGGCCGCGCCGGGATTCCAACAGCCCGCGCCGGGATTCCAGCAGGCTGCACCAGGATTCGAGCAGCCCGCGCCGGGACTCCAGCAAGCTGCACCAGGATTCGCGCAACCCGCGCCAGGATTCCAGCAGAGCACACCAGGATCCGCACAGCCAGCACCCGGATACCCCCAGAGCGCACCAGGATTCGAGCAACCCGCGCCGGGATTGCCCCAAAATGCACCAGGCTCCGCGCAGCACGCACCCGGATTCCAGCAGCCGGCGCCTGGGTACCAGCAGCCCGCCGGATTCCAGCCCGCTCCCGGATTCCAGCAGCAGGCACCCGGATACCAGCCGCCGAAATCCGGTGGCAAAGGCTGGCTCTGGGCACTCGGCGCGATCGTGCTCACCTCCGCGATCTGGGCGGTCGCGATGTTCGCGATCGGCGCCTTCGACGCGGGCAAGGCCGATATCAGCAAGGATGCCGACCTGCGCGGCTACAAGTACATCGACAATCTCTGCGATATCACCGACACCTCGCCCTACACCAGCGCGGGTTTCGCGCTGTCGAAGTCCGATTCCTCGGGCGACACCTACCCCAAGCACGAGGGCTCCAAGCACGCCGCGGTCGATTCGATGGGCTGCGATGTCCGCTTCACCCCGTCCGGGTCGAGCGAGAAGTACGACTACGCCGCGATCTACACCAGCGCGCAGGTGCACAAGCAGACCAACCCGGGGCCGGAATTCGCCGCGACGTACGAGACCTGGACGCAGAGCGAATACGGTAAGAACGCGAAGGTCGACAAGGTCTCCGGACTCGGCGACGAGGCATATGTGATCACCGGCAAGCACAAGTCCGACGATCCGACGGCCGATGTCTCGCTGGCCGTGCGCGACGGCTGGACCACCTACCACATCAGCTGGTCGCAGTATTCGTCCAGTTCATCGAAGTCATCGGGCAAGATCCTCAGTGCCTCCGACGCCACCGAGCTGCTGAAGAAGACAGCCAACTCGACATTGAGCAAGCTGCGCAAATAGCCGGCGTCCGGTCGGTGCGGGACCGCCGCGCCGACCGGTCGTAACCGCGAATGCGACAATGACTGGGTCAACCTCCCTGTTTCACGAAGGACAAACCCGCATTCCGATGGCCGAGAACACCGCGTCGACGTTTACCGCACCAGCGCCGAGCGGCCCCGCCATCGACCCCGATGAGCTGGCGATCTGCCTGCGGGTGCTCGAACAGGCCGGGCGGTTGGACAAGGACGACCCGGATTCGATCGCGGTGCAGCGCGCCGTCGGCCACATGTTCAAGAAGCTCAAGCAGCGCCGCCGGACCGAGGCCAGGGATGCGGTCGCCGAGGCGGACCGAGCGGTGGTTTCGGCGACCGCGACCGGATCGCCGAATCGGATCGATGACGAGACCGCGGGCATTCCACTGACCTCGAATGCGGCGGGCGCCAGCGCGGGCACCCTGATCCGGCCGCGGCCCTGCTATATCTGCAAACAGCGCTACACCCGGGTCGACGCGTTCTATCACCAGCTGTGCCCGGACTGCGCGGCGAGCAGTCACGCAAAACGGGACGCTCGTACCGATCTCACCGGCCGTCGCGCCCTGCTGACCGGCGGTCGCGCCAAAATCGGCATGTACATCGCGCTGCGGCTGCTGCGCGATGGTGCGCACACCACCATCACCACCCGCTTCCCCAATGACGCCATCCGCCGCTTCGCCGCCATGGACGACAGCGCCGACTGGCTGCACCGCCTGCGCATCGTCGGCATCGATCTCCGGGATCCGGCCCAGGTCGTCGCGCTCGCCGACGATGTCGCGGCACAGGGTCCGCTCGACATTCTGATCAACAATGCCGCCCAGACCGTGCGCCGCTCCCCCGGCGCCTACAGCGCGCTGGTCGACGCCGAATCCGGTCCGCTGCCCGCGGGCGCGCTGCCGGATGTGGTGACCTTCGGCAAGACTATGCAGGCGCACCCCACCGCGCTCACCGCCTCGCTGACCCCGACCCTGTCCTCCGCCGATGTCGCCGAACTGGCGCTCGTCGCGGGCTCGGCCACGCCGGAACGCATTTCGCGCGGCATCGCGATCGACGCCGGTGGTCTGGTACCGGATCTGGCGCACACCAACAGCTGGGTGCAGACCGTCGCCGAGGTGGACCCGACCGAACTCCTCGAGGTTCAGCTGTGCAATTCGGTCGCGCCGTTCATCCTGGTCTCCCGGCTGCGCCCGGCCATGGCCGCCGCCGCGGCCCGCCGCAAGTACGTCGTGAACGTCTCCGCCATGGAAGGCCAGTTCTCCCGCGCCTACAAGGGTGCGGGCCACCCGCACACCAATATGGCCAAGGCGGCACTGAACATGCTGACCCGCACCAGCGCCCGCGAAATGTTCGAAGAGGATTCCATCCTGATGACCGCCGTCGACACCGGCTGGATCACCGACGAACGGCCGCACTACACCAAGGTCCGCCTCGCCGAGGAGGGTTTCCACGCTCCCCTCGACCTGGTCGACGGCGCCGCGCGCGTCTACGACCCGATCATCCAGGGCGAAACCGGCAACGACCTCTACGGCTGCTTCCTCAAGGACTACCAACCCTCACCCTGGTGAAAACGGCCTCGCGGCGAGCAGAATCGCGGTGATATCGCTACGAGGATTGGAGGGCTGCTGTGACCGCATCCGGTGGGCTCGGCGCGACACTGCGCGATCGGCTTCCGTTCCTGCGCTGGTCGGTGATCCGGTTCGCACTCGGCGGGCGCAACGTGCTGCGCACCGGCCAGGTCGGTGACGGGCGGGAGCAGGCATTGCTGGATCACGTCCGCGCCACCGCGACCGCGGGCGATATCGACAGCGTGATCGCCGCCGTCGACTACTTCGCGCGCAATCGCAGCGTGCTGATGAATATCGGCGATGAGAAAGGCCTGATCCTCGATGCCGCCATCCGGCGCGCAGCGCCGCGACTGCTGCTCGAACTCGGCACATACTGCGGCTACAGTGCGTTGCGGACGGCTCGGGTGATGCCGCCCGAGGCGCGTCTGGTCTCGGTGGAGGCGAGCTCCGCCAATGCCGCCATCGCCAGGGCGGTCCTCGACCACGCGGGTCTGAGCGAGCGGGTCACGGTGGTCGAAGGCAAGATCGGTGACGGCGGGGCGACACTGCGCCGACTCGCCGTCGACCACGACTTCGGCCGCGGCGCACTGGATTTCCTGTTCATCGATCATTTGAAGTCCGCCTATCTGCCGGACCTGCGGTCGATCATGGCCGCCGGATGGCTGCACCCGGGTTCGATCGTGGTGGCCGACAATGTGAAGGTGCCCGGCGCACCCGGATATCGGCGCTATATGAGCGAGCGCGAGGGCACCGAATGGCGGACCATCGAGCACAAGACGCACCTCGAATATCAGTCGTTGCTCACCGACCTGGTGCTGGAGTCCGAATACCTCGGCTGACGTCGGAGCCGCGACCGGAGTCGCATCCCGCGACTACGCTGGCAATATGCTGTACCGGCTGCTGGCCGATGCCGCTGCCGCGGTGCATTTCGTGTTCGTGGCGTATGTGGTGGTCGGCGGGTTCGTGGCGTGGCGATGGCCGCGCACCATTTGGCTGCATCTGATCGCATTCGGGTGGGGGTTCAGCACGGTTTTGTTCGGATTCGACTGTCCGCTCACGAATTTGGAGAATTGGGCGCGGCATCGGGCGGGTGTGGCCGGGCTCCCGCCGAGCGGGTTCATCGACCACTATTTGACCGGGGTGATCTATCCGGAGAACGCGTTGGGGTTGGTACGCGCGTTGGTCGCGGTGTGCGTGCTGGTGTCCTGGGCAGGTTACCTACGGAGGGTCCGGGCAATGAGGTCGGCGACCTCGGAGACCTTATCGTCGAGGTAGAAGTGGCCACCGGGGAAGACAGTGTGCTCGAACGAGCCGCGGGTGTGCTCGCGCCACTGTTCGGCCTGTTCCGGTGACATGGTCGGATCTTCGGTGCTGACCAGCGCCGAGACATCGCAGGACAGCGGGGCGCCCTCGAGGTAGCGGTAGGTTTCGATGGTCTGGTAGTCGCTGCGCACGGCTGGCAGCACCAGTTCGGCGAGGCCGGGTTCCTCGCGCAGGATCCGGACCGACGCGGGATCGGTTGCCAGGCGCTCCAGGTCGCCGATCAGGTCGTCGTCGGAACCGAGGTGTAGGCGACCCTCCTCGACGAAAGTCGGCGCGGGACGACCGGATACGAAAAGCGTGGTGAGCGTTTGCCCCTTGCGCTCCAGGCGGCGTGCGGTTTCGAAGGCCACGGTCGCGCCCATGCTGTGACCGAACAGCGAAAGTCGCTGCACCGGACCCTGATTCAGCACCTCGTCCACGATCCGATCGGCGAGGGTGTCCATATCGTCGAGCGCGGGCTCACCGAGCCGGTCCTGCCGACCCGGATACTGGACGGCCGCGACGGCGATGCCGTCGTCGAAACATTCGGCCAGCGCGCGATACGCGGTAACCGAACCACCGCCCGGCGGGAAGCACAGCAGCTGGTGGCGCGGCGCGGGATGCGCCCGCAGCACCCGCAGCCAGTCCGTCGCGACAATGGCTCTGCCCACGTCGATCTCCTTCTCCGTCAAAAGCATTCCGCACCCGCCGATACCGGAATCGGCGGGTAAACAGCAGCGTTCAGCCGAGATATGTTCCGTACCAATCCAAGACCCGATGCCATGCCTCGGCGGCGGCCGCCGGGTTGTAGCGGGGGCCGGTGTCGTTGAAGAAGGCGTGGTCGGCATTCGAGGCGACATAGATCTCATGGGTGAGGCCAGCGCGCTCCAGCGCCGCTTCCGCGGTGGGGCGCGAGGCGATCACCCGCTCGTCCTTGGCGGCGTAGATCCCGAGCACCGCGGCCTTCGAGCCGGACAGCTCCCCGTTTTCCGGGAAGGGTCCGTAAAACGGTGTCGCCGCAGCGAGTTCCGGGGTGCCCGCCGACAGCAGCAGCCAGACCAGTCCGCCCCCGAAGCAGAACCCGGTGGCGCCCACCTTCTTCCCCGGCACCCGGCGTTCCAGTTCGGCGATTCCGGCCTGCAGATCGCCGATGAACTGCTGCGGCGCGATCTTGCCGAGTTCGGCGGTGGCCGCCGCCGGATCGGTGAACGCGGCGGTGCCGCCGAGTTCGGACAGCAGGTCGACGGCCAGCGCGGAGTATCCGGCGCCCGCGAAACGTCCTGTCACCGAACGGATATGGTCGGTGAGTCCCTTGTTCTCGTGGATGACCAGCACACCGCCCCGCGGCTGCGCCGCGGCCGCCCATGCGGCCTGTAGAGGACGACCGCCAGGGCCGGAAAAGGTGACCGCAGTGGTAGCGACCGCGCCGCTCACACCCGGCGGCGCCGACGATGTCGAGGCGGTGGACGAGGAGTTCGCGTGATCGCCACCACGCGAGCAGGCGGCCAACAAAGCGACCGCGGCGGTGGCGCCGACGCCCAGCATCCCTAGTCGGCGCAATGCTTCCCGGCGGCCGATCAATCCGTCGGCATGGTCGGTGGCGATCTCCTCGGCGATGTAACGCTGCAGCGGCGTCATGGCCCCGACCCTACTACTGCGTCACAACAACTACTCTCGGTCTCGTGATTGCGCACGAACAGCTGGTCCGCGACTACGAATCCGGAATCGGTGTCCCCGCCTCCGACACCACCCCATCCGCCGATCCGGGCGGCTGTTTGGCTGCGACGCTGCCGGTTTGGGCGCTGGCCGCCGGATCGGTGGCCGCGGTGACGGCGGCGGCGAACCGCATACGGGAGGCACACCAGCTGAACCCGGTGCTGCACCGGCTGGATCCGGACCGGATCACCGCCGCCTTCTCCAGTGAGCGTCTGCTGCGCATCGGCGGTGCGGCCCCTGCCATATTCGCCGATCTGTCCGGGTTCTTCCCGACCTTCGACGGCTGGGTGCGCACACACGCCAACTATCCGCACCATCGCGCGAGACTGCTCGGCGCGCTCGGACTGCCCGCCGAGGCACCCGTCGATCTGGCGGTCGCGCACATGGCGATGAGCCGCGCCAGCGATATCGAGGAACTCGCGGCCGCGCACGGCGCGATCGCGGTCCAGGTGCGCACCGAGGAGGAATGGGCGGCCAGTCCGCAGGGCCAGGCCGCCGCATCGGGTCCACTGGTGGCGATCGACGCCCGAATCGATCGCGGCGAGATCGGGTTGCCGATCGGCGCGTCGCCGTTGCAGCCGCTGCGTGGCGTCCGGGTGCTCGATCTGACACGCGTGATCGCCGGACCCGTGGCGACCAGAACGCTGGCACTGCTCGGCGCCGAGGTGCTGCGGATCGACCCGCCGCGGCTACCCGAGATCCCCTGGCAGTATCACGACACCTGCCAGGGCAAACGCTCCACGCTGCTCGATCTGCGCGGGCAGCTGCCGCTGGTCAATGACCTGCTCGCCGCCGCCGACGTGCTGATCACCGGATATCGGCCCGGTGCACTCGAACATGCCGGGCTCACCGCCGCTCGCCGTCCCGGCCTCGTGCACGGCCGGATATCCGCGTGGGGCGAATCCGGCCCCTGGGGTCGGCGCCGCGGTTTCGACAGCATCGTGCAGGCCGCGGCCGGCATTTCGATCATCGAGGGCGCGCCCGCGGTGCCGGGGGCGCTGCCCGCGCAGGCGCTCGATCACGCCTCCGGCTACCTGCTGGCCGCCGGTGTGATCGATGCGCTCGTCGCCCGTGCCCATGACGGCATCGGGCGCGATGTCCGAGTCGCGTTGGCGCGCACCGCATCCTGGCTGCTCACCGCATCCGGCCGCACCCCGCGTCATCCGCAGGCCGCACCGCCGAGCCCGCTGGCGGCGGTCAGGAACGGCAATGTGACCACCGCGGCGCCGGTGCTCGCCGAATATCCCGACTACGCCTGGCCCGCACCGCGGTACGGCGCTGACCGACCTACTTGGCCATTGCCCACGCGATAGCACTCGCGGCCCGCTGGTGGCCACCGGCGGCGAGCCGGACAGCAGTCGGATCGGTGCTGACCGGTCAGGGCTCGCCGGCCAGGGCCGCAATGGCCTTGGCCAGTCGCGCGCCGTCGGGCAGGTTGTCGCCACGGGTGATCGTCCACAGGATGCCGAGTCCCTGGGTGAGTACGAAATACAGCTCGGCGATCGCCTGAGCGGTGTCCGCGTCGAGGTCCGGACGGGATTCAGCCAGCGCTCGACCGATATCGTCGTATGCGCCGGTGAGACTTTCGGACATGAACGTCTGCGATTCCGGCGTCCGCGCGACGCGCACCAGATTCTCCAGACTCGCCAGCATGCCTTCGCGGTTGTCCTCGAAGACCTGCGGCATCTCGTTCCACATCCGCGCGAATGCCGCCAGCGGCGGCTGACCGGCGCCGTCGCGGATCAGCGCCTCCATCCGGTCGCCGATATCGGTGCCGAGGGCCTCCGCCAGCGCCTCGGTGATCAGCCGATCCTTGGACCCGAAGTGATAGCCGATGGCGGCCAGGCTCACCCCCGCGGCCGCGGCGATATCGCGGGCGGTCGTCTTCGCCACGCCGCGTTCGATGATGGCCTTACGCGCCCCCGCTAATAGGTCTTCACGGTTTCCCATGAGGTCCAGCCTACACTTGGGTTAGACATTTGTACTAGACGTTCGTGCCAACATGTGTTACACATACGTCTAACACATTCGTCCGACAGATTGGCCCCGGTCATGAGCACCACCAACGCACTCCACATCCTCATCAGCGGCGGCGGCATCGCCGGCAACGCGCTGGCGCTGCAACTGCTGCGCGCGGGCATCCGCACCACCGTCGTGGAGCGCTCCGCCACGCCGCGCCCCGGCGGTCAGGCCGTCGACCTGCGCGGGCCCAGCCGCGATGTCGCCGAGCGGATGGGACTCATGCCGGGCATCCGCAAATATCAGCTCGACGAACGCGGCATGGCCTACGTCGACGAGCACGGCCGGGAGTTCGCCAGGATGCCCGCGGAGATGTTCGAGGGCAAGGGTCCGGTGGCCGAGATCGAAATCACCCGAGGCGATTTGAACCAGGTGCTGCTCACCGAACTGGCCAGCACGGCGGGCGAACTCGACTACCGCTACGGCGACTGGATCGAAGCGCTGCACCAGGACGACACCGGGGTCGAGGTCACCTTCGCGTCCGGTCGCACCGAACGCTTCGATCTGGTCGTCGGCGCCGACGGAGTGCATTCGGCGACCCGGCAACTCGCCTTCGGTCCGGAGGAACAGTTCGTCACCTATCTCGGTGGCTACATGTCCTTCTTCACCATGCCTACGCCCGCCGGAACCGAGCCGGGCTGGTTCAAGATGCATACGGTGCCCCGCGCCGCGGTCGCGATTCGCCCCGATGCCGATCCGGCCACCTCGAAGGCGATCATCACCGTGCGCACCGACGCCGATCCGGCGCTGCGCCGCGATGTGGCCGCGCAGCAGCGGCTCATCCACGACATGCTGGCCGAGGCGGGGTGGGAGACGCCCGCCGTACTGGACGCGATGAGCACGACCCCGGACTTCTATTTCGACATGCTGGCCCGCGTCGATATGCCATCGCTGTCCACCGGCCGGGTCACCCTGCTCGGCGACTCCGGCTTCTGCGGTTCCCCGATGACCGGTATGGGCACCGCCATGGCCATCGTCGGTGCGTACGTCCTGGCCGGTGAAATCGCCGCCGCTCCCGACGATCTCGCGACGGCGCTGACGCGTTATGCGGAGATCGTCACGCCGTTCCTGGACAAGGCCAAGGAACTGCCCGGCGGTGGCATCAAGATGATGCTGCCCACCTCGCGCATCGGCACACGGATGGCGCACGTCAGCATGCGGTTGATGACCTCGCGACTGCTCCGGCCGGTGATGATGCGGATGATGACCGACACCGACGACTACGAGTTGCCCTCCTACTGAACCTCGCGGCGGAGCAGCGGCATCGGCTCGCTAGGCTCGGGTAATGCGGCAAAAGATCATCATGGACGTCGATACCGGGATCGATGATTCACTCGCGCTGCTGTATCTGCTCGCCTCCCCGGAGGCCGAGATCGTCGGCATCGCCGCCACCGCGGGTAATGTGCCCGCGCCGCGGGTGGCGGCGAACAATCTCGCCTGGCTGGATGTGTGCCGAGCCCCCGACATCGAGGTCGCGCTCGGCGCCTCGGCACCGCTGGCGATCCCGTTGCGCACCACCGAGGACACGCACGGGCC
Organism: Nocardia nepalensis; assembly: GCF_048910785.1. Lineage (NCBI taxonomy): Bacteria > Bacillati > Actinomycetota > Actinomycetes > Mycobacteriales > Nocardiaceae > Nocardia > Nocardia nepalensis. The sequence continues at coordinate 169,234 of NZ_JBKBET010000021.1, forward strand.
GCAGGGCGTCGGTTATGCGGAGCTGCCGGAGTCCGCTCGTTCGCTATCGGCCCGGTCCGCCGCCCAGATGTGGGTCGATCTGGTGCGTGCGGCTCCCGGCGAGATCGTCGGGCTCTGCACCGGACCGCTGACCAATCTCGCGCTCGCCCTTCGGCTCGAGCCGCGACTTCCGCTGCTACTGCGGCGGCTGGTGATCATGGGCGGGGCCTTCAATCATCCCGGCAACACCACTCCGACCAACGAGTGGAATGTGCACGTGGACCCGGAGGCGGCCAAGGAGGTCTTCGACGCCTTCTCCGCCGCCCCCGCCGATCGACGGCCGATCGTGTGCGCGCTCGATATCACCGAAACCATCGAGATGCGGCCCAAGCATCTGGCGCTGCTCGCCGAGCGCGCGGGAAGCCTTCCCGTCGAAACGGTTTCGGAGACCGACCCGCCGGAGGCCAGGTCTGCGACGAGCAATCCCATCGTGCGCCATCTCACCGATGCGGTCCGGTTCTACTTCGACTTCCACAAGCTCTACGACCAGGGCTATCTCGCGCATATGCACGACCCGTTCGCGGCGGCCGTCGCGCTGGATCCCGGACTCGCCAGCATCCGACCGGCGACGGTCGACGTCGAACTCGTCGGCACCATCACCCGCGCCACGACGGTGGCGGACTGGGCCGGCATGTGGGGCCGGCAACCCAACGCGGACATCGTGATCGGTACCGATCCGGACGTGTTCTTCGAGCGGTTGATCGGCAGGGTCGGCGACTTCGCCCGTTCGGTCTATCCGCGGGAAGGGGCCCGATGACCGACGACGACAATACCTACCTCGCCGACTTCCGCACCCGGCTCGGCCTGCCCGGAATCATCGACGTCCATACCCATTTCATGCCGGAGCAGGTCATGGCCAAGGTGTGGGCGTACTTCGATTCGGCCGGTCCGCTGGTCGGGCGGGAGTGGCCGATCGCTTACCGCGACGATGAGCAGGTCCGGTTGAAGACATTGCGCGGCTTCGGTGTTCGCGCTTTCACCTCGCTGGTGTATCCGCACAAACCGGATATGGCGGCCTGGCTCAACGAATGGGCCGCCGATTTCGCCGAGCGCACCCCGGATTGCCTGCACACCGCGACGTTCTATCCCGAACATCACGCCGACAGTTACGTGGAGGCGGCCATCGAACGCGGTGCGCGGATATTCAAGGTCCATGTGCAGGTCGGCGACTTCCATCCCGGTGATCCGCTGCTGAATCCGGTGTGGGGCATGCTCGAGGACGCGCGGATACCGGTGCTGATCCACTGCGGCTCCGGACCGGCGCCCGGTGAATACACCGGTCCGGAGCCCATTGCCGGTCTGCTGCAGCGCTTTCCGCGCCTGCGGCTGATCATCGCGCATATGGGCACACCCGAGTATTCCGAATTCCTGGATCTGGCACAGGACTACCCGGACGTGCACCTGGACACGACGATGGTGTGGACCGACTTCTCTGAGGCGAATGCGCCGTTCCCCACCTCGGAGCACGGTAGGTTGCGCGACTTCGGCGACCGGATTCTGTTCGGCAGCGACTTCCCGAATATCCCGTATTCCTATGGTCATTCGATCTTCGCGCTGGAACGCCTCGACTTGGGCGACTCTTGGCTACAACAGGTCTGCTACCGAAATGCCGCTCGGCTCTTCGAGATCCAGTAATTCCTAGGCCGACGCGACGGTGAACCTGGTCCGCCGGTGCGCGGGCCGCTCGGCCTCGTCGAGCAGCGCGACCGCGAAATCCGCCATGGAGATGGCAGAGACGCCGTCGGCGCGGGTGAGCAGTTCGTCCGCGCCGACGCGGTAACTGCCGGTGCGCGGTCCCGGCACCAGTTCGGCGGGTGGGCTCAGATACGTCCAGTCGGTGGCGGTTTCGGCGCGGCAGATGGCCAATTGATCGGCGCAGGCCTGCGCGATGGCACGCAATTCGACCGGGAAATCCGGGCTTTCGTGCAACGTCACCGCCGCCGAACCAGGCATGAGCAGAGTTGCCGCGCCGCCGACTACGAGCAAGCGGACGCCGGTGCGCGCCAGACCGGTCAAGAGCACCGAGGTGATCGCGGGGAGTTCGTGCTCGCGACCGGGTGCGGGACGGGTCGCGGTGATCACCAGATCCTGGCCCGCACTGAGGGATACGACATCATCGAGATTCGCGGCATCACCCGTGCGCAGGGCGGCCGCGGCGGGCACCGCACCGGCCCGCGCGGGATCGCGCACCACCGCCGTGACCTCGTGCCCGCGCTCCAGCGCCTCGGCCACTACCCGACTGCCTACATCGCCCGCTGCTCCGAACACGGTGATACGCATGATGATTCGCCTTTCATCGAGAATATCGATTGCTTAGCTCTAAGGAACATAGCTTAGCGTTAAGCAATTCCCGCTATGAGATACCTCACCGCTGAGATATTCGCTAGGCTGCGGACGTGACCGATCATGTCGAACGGGTCCTCGATCAATGGCGCACCCAGCGCCCAGACCTGGACGTCTCGCCGATGGCCGTGCTCGGCAGGCTGACCAGACTGTCCCAGGTCGTCGGCGCCGAACTGCGCAAAACCTTCGCCGCACACGGACTCGACGCCGCCTCCTTCGACGTACTCGCCACCCTGCGCCGCAGCGATCCACCCCACGCCCTCACCCCCACCGAACTCATGCGCTCGGCGATGATCACTTCGGGCGGGGTCACCCAGCGCCTCGACCGCCTCGAGGAACGCGGCCTCGTCACCCGCAGCCGCAGCGAATACGACCGCCGCGGCATCCAGGTAACCCTCACCGAACCCGGCCGCGACCTCATCGACGCGGCCCTCCCCGACCACGTCGCCACCGAAGCGCGCCTACTCGAACCCCTCACCCCCGGCCAACGCGACCAACTGGCGACGGCCCTGCGCACCCTGCTGGAGGCCCTCGGCGATTCGGTCTGACGCGACTAAGCCGCGGGGCGGTAGCGGTCGGCGCGAGTGCCGGCACCGACCACGCGCAGTGCGGTGCGCAGACCCCAGTGGTTCATGCGATTCGGGACGATGCGACCGCCCTGGGCGAGCGCGGTGGACATCGCGGCAAAGGCGGCGGAATCGGCATTGCCCCAGGGGATTTCGAAGCGATCGCGCACCACCTCGGGGAGGCAGCCGTAGGTGAGCAGGCGCAGCGGGGGTGAGAGCACGACTCCCGCGGCGCGCCCCAGCCGGTCCGGCGCCATGGGTACGACATTCAGGTTGCCCGCGCCGCGCTCGGCGATATGCAATGCCCGGGCCGCCGAGGGGGTCAGCTCCAGCACCTCGGTGCAGATGTGGCGGAATTTCGCTTGGAACGCAGCGTAATTCGGTGGCACGGGGCGGGTGCTGACACCATAGCGTTCGTACCATTCGACGCTCTCGTCATACAGACGCTGCTGTTCGGCGACGGTCAGCGTCTCCGGATGGAAGAACTGGACCGACCGGAAGATCTCCCAGGTGAACGTGGCATGCGCCCACCAGAAGGTCTCCGGCTGCAGCGCGTGGTATCGACGCCCGCGCGCGTCGACGCCGCCGATACCACGGTGCAGATCCCGGATGTGGTGGGCGCGTTCGGTGCCCTCGGGCGTCAGGATGGTCGCCCAGATCTGCGGCACCGATCGGGTAATGCGCTCGAATGGTTCGTTGAAGAAGTCCGAATGCTCCTCCACTCCCGCACCGAGCTGCGGATACATCAACTGCATCACCCCGGCCGCAGTACCGGGCAGCAGCGAACGCATATCCGCCGCGTACCGCCGCAGCAACGATTCGGAACGACTCATCGAAACCTCCCACAACCACGCTGTTGTCCCACCACGGTAAGGCGACTGAGACAGTGAATCAACGCTTGCCTCAGTCTTGTTGACGACTCGTTAGACGCGGCGACTGTGTTGGTTCGGCTACCGGGGTTCAGTCGGTCAGGTCGATGCGGATGGTCAGGAGGTTGGTGCCGAAGGCGCGCACCATTGCGCTGTTCATGCGCGGGAGGGTGGCCAGGCGGGCCGTTGCGTCGTCGTCGGGCAGCGGGTGGGCGATGCCGCTGTGCCAACGGCCGTCGATGCGGACCCGAACGGCGGGGTCCGCCTTGATATTTCGCACGTAGTCGGAGTGCTCGCCATGGTTGGAGACCATCCAGAACTGCTCCCCCACTACCTTCCCGCCGACCGGGGTGCGCCGCGGTTCGCCGGACTTGCGGCCGGTGGTCTCCAGCAGGATCTGATCGCGCATGCGCGTGGTGATCGGGTTGGCGAGGCGGCGGTGGAAGGCGTGATCGAGACGCAGCCGCCAGGAATTCTTAGCCGGTGATGTCATGGTTCGAGTGTTGTCGAGACTGACAGTCTCGTCAAGGTAGCATTGGTCATGGCCGAAAACGCGAGCACGCGCGCACACACCGGATCCCGCCGCAATGCGGCGGCGCGCGCGGCGATCCTGACCGCTGCCGCCGAACTTCTTGCCACACACGGGAGTTCGGGGGTCACCGTGGACCGCATCGCGGCGCACGCGGGCGTCGGCCGTCAGACCATCTACCGCTGGTGGCCGTCCAAGGACGCGGTCCTACTGGACGCGCTGGTCCACTCGGCCGAACAGGCCGTCGCGATCCCCGATACCGGTAGCCTGCGTGGGGATCTCGAAATCTTCCTCCGCGAGACCTTCGCCGCCGCGCACGCCGAACGCAACCGTCAAGCCCTGATCGCCGCCGTGATCGCCGCCCAGGACGACTCGAATCTCGAACAAGCCCTCGGCGAATTCCTCGCCCGCCGCCGAACGGCACTGACCGAGGTCATCGAACAGAGCCGATCGCGCGGCGAGATCCCCGGCGCGGCCTCGATCGAACTGGCCGTCGAGCAGGCCTTCGGCGTGCTGTGGTATCGAATCCTGTTCCAGCCCAACGCCCTACAGGCCGAAGGTGCCGCCGAACTCGCCTGGGCGCTGGCCGCCCAACTCGCCGCCGTCTATCCGTTCGAGTGAGTGCGAGGCGACAACTCGCAGCCGCGCTGGCTGCGGGTTGTCGCCACTGACGCTCAGCTATCGAAGGCGTCGAGAATCTGTTCGGCCGCCAGCGCGGCGGTCAGCGTACCCTCGCGCACCTGTTTCTCCACTTGGGCGCGAATGGCGTTGACGTTCGAGTTCTCCGCGAGGCGGCGCAGGAGTTGGTCGTGCACCATGGTCCAGGTCCAGTCGACCAACTGGCGGCGGCGCTTTTCGGCGAACTCGCCCGCCTCGGTGAGTACCCGGCGGTGTTCGAGGACGGTGTCCCAGAACTTGTCCAGCCCATGGCCTTGCAGGCCGCTCATGGTGAGCACCGGTGGGCGCCACAGCGCGTCGTGCGGATGGATGAGGCGCAGCGCCCCGGCCAGCTCGCGGGCGGCGGCCTTCGCCTCCATCTCGTGTTTGCCGTCGGCCTTGTTGACCGCGACCAGGTCGGCGAGCTCGAGAACACCCTTCTTGATGCCCTGCAACTGATCTCCGGTGCGGGCCAGGGTGAGAAAGCAGAAGACGTCGACCATATTCGCGACCGTCACCTCGGACTGGCCGACCCCGACCGTCTCCACCAGGATCACGTCGTAGCCCGCGGCCTCGAGCAGCACGATGGTCTCGCGGGTCGCCTTGGCGACGCCGCCGAGAGTGCCCGCGGTCGGTGACGGACGGATATAGGCGTTGCGCTCCAACGACAATCGCGCCATGCGGGTCTTGTCACCGAGGATGGAGCCGCCGGTGCGGGTGGAGGACGGGTCGACGGCCAGCACCGCCACCCGATGCCCCTTACCGATCAGATCCATGCCGAGCGCGTCGATGAACGTCGACTTGCCGACGCCCGGAACACCGGTGATACCAACACGATTCGAGGTGACGGTATCGGTCGGCGGGGTCAGCTTCAGCAGCAGTTGCTGCGCCAGCTCCCGATGATCGGCCCTGGTCGACTCGACCAGAGTGATGGCCCGCGCCAAGGCGGCCCGCTCCTGGGAGCGAACCGCCTGCGCGAGTGCGTCTATATCAATGACGCGCTGCCGCCCGCCCGTGGCCCGACCACCACCCCCCATGGGATCGCTGCGGGATGCTGAAATCATTGGCCGCTGCCGCCACCGATCTCGTGACCGAGCTCGCCCGCCAACTTCTTCAGCAGATCGATCGCGGCATCGGCGATCACGGTGCCGGGCGGGAAAATCGCCGCCGCACCGGCCGCGTACAGCTCCTCGAAGTCACCGGGCGGGATGACGCCGCCGACGATGACCATGATGTCGGGTCGCCCGACATCGGCCAGTGCCTGCCGCAGGGCGGGCACCAGCGTGAGGTGGCCAGCCGCCAGCGAGGACACACCGACGACGTGCACGTCGTTATCGGCCGCCTGCTGCGCCACCTCTTCCGGGGTCTGGAACAGCGGGCCTACGTCGACGTCGAAGCCGAGGTCGGCGAAGGCCGTGGCGATCACCTTCTGACCTCGATCGTGCCCGTCCTGGCCCATCTTCGCGACCAGGATGCGCGGTCGACGGCCCTCCGCCTCGGCGAACTCCTCGACGAGTTCGATCGCCTTGCTGATATTGGTCACCTTCCCGGCCTCGTCGCGGTACACACCGGAGAGGGTACGGATCTCGGCCTGGTGGCGGCCGTAGACCTTCTCCAGCGCATCGGAGATCTCGCCGACGGTGGCCTTGGCGCGCGCGGCGTCGATCGCCAGGGCGAGCAGATTGTTCTCCATGCCGCCTTCGGAAGAGGCCGCGGCGCGGGTCAATTCGTTCAGCGCCCGCTGCACTGCCTCGGGGTCGCGGTCAGCGCGCAGCTGCCGCAGCTTCTCGATCTGCTCGGCGCGCACCCGCGAGTTCTCGACCTTGAGGACCTCGACCTCGTGGTCCTCCTCCACCTGGTACTTGTTGACGCCGATCACCGGCTGCTGGCCGGTGTCGATCCGCGCCTGGGTCCTGGCGGCGGCCTCCTCGATGCGCAGCTTCGGGATGCCCTCCGAAATCGCCTGCGCCATACCGCCGTGCGCCTCCACCTCGGCGATGTGCGCGCGGGCACGGTTGGCCAGCTGGTGGGTGAGCCATTCGACGTAGTACGAACCGCCCCATGGATCGATCGGCCGGGTGGTGTTGGACTCCTGCTGGATCAGCAGCTGGGTATTGCGGGCGATGCGCGCGGAGAAGTCCGTGGGCAGTGCCAGGGCCTCGTCGAGGGCGTTGGTGTGCAGGGACTGGGTGTGGCCCTGGGTCGCGGCCATGGCCTCGATGCAGGTGCGCGCCACATTGTTGTACGCGTCCTGCGCGGTCAGCGACCATCCGGAGGTCTGCGAATGGGTGCGCAGCGAGAGCGATTTCGCGCTCTTGGGCTCGAATTTCGCGACCAGTTCGCTCCAGAGCAGCCGTCCCGCACGGAGTTTGGCGACCTCCATGAAGAAGTTCATGCCGATGGCCCAGAAGAACGAGAGCCGGGGCGCGAACTTGTCGACCTCCATACCCGCGGCGATACCCGCGCGGATGTACTCGACTCCGTCGGCGAGGGTGTAGGCAAGCTCCAGGTCGGCCGTGGCTCCGGCCTCCTGAATGTGGTAGCCGGAGATGGAGATCGAGTTGAACTTCGGCATCTTCGCGCTGGTGTAGGCGAAGATGTCGGAGATGATCCGCATGGAGGGCTTGGGCGGATAGATGTAGGTATTGCGGACCATGAACTCCTTCAGAATGTCGTTCTGAATGGTTCCGGCCAGCTGTTCCGGTGCGACGCCCTGTTCCTCGGCCGCGACCACATACAGCGCAAGGATCGGCAGCACCGCGCCGTTCATGGTCATCGACACCGAGACCTGATCCAGCGGAATGTGATCGAAGAGCTGACGCATGTCGAGAATGGAGTCGATGGCGACACCGGCCATACCGACATCGCCCTGCACGCGCGGGTGATCGGAGTCGTATCCGCGGTGCGTGGCCAGGTCGAAGGCGACCGACAGCCCCTTCTGGCCCGCCTGCAGATTGCGACGATAGAAGGCATTCGAATCCGCGGCGGTGGAGAAGCCCGCGTACTGGCGGATGGTCCACGGCTGGTTGACATACATGGTCGGATACGGACCGCGCAGGAACGGCGCGATACCCGGCACGCTGTCGAGCGGATACCCCTCGGCCGCAACGGCATCGCGATCGGCCTTGGTGAAAACCGGTGGCACGTCGATACCTTCGGGCGTCGACCACACCAGCTGTTCGGGGGTGTAGTTGTTCGCCTCGGCCGCCGTGCGCACGTAGGCGTCGACCTGCGTGGCGTCCACCTCGGCGGGTTCCGCCGGATGCTCGGCCAGCGGCACTTCGGCGAAACTGCCGATCAGATGCTCGACCGCATCCGGCTTGTCGATATGACTCAGTGTCATCAGGCTCCCACCTTCTCCAGCAGGTCGGACAGTGCGGCGACCGCATCGATGCGGGCCGCGAGATAGCCGTCCGGGCGCTGCGCCTCGCTCAGTTCGGCCACGGCCTTCTCCGCACCGGCCAGCAGCACCGTCTCGATTCCGGCGGCGCGCAACTGTTCGACGGCCGCACCCGCCTGTTCGGCATAACGCTTGTCCGAACCACACAGTACGGCGATCGCCGCTCCGGATTCCGTTGCGGCCGCACCGATTCCGGCCACCTCCAGCGGGCCCGGATGCAGCGTTTCGATGCCGCCGGAAGCCAGCAGGTTCGCGATGAACGTCACCCGCACATTGTGCTCGGCCACCGTGCCGAGCGGCACCAGCAGCGCACGCGGGCGCGCACCGTTGGCGGCGAGGTAGGCATCCGAGCGGTTGCGCAGCGCCTCGAAGGCGGCGCCGTAGCGTGCCACCTGCCCGGTCTGTCGCGCGGCTTCCGACAGCGGCTGTTCGGCCAGATTCGGGAATTCGTTCACGCCGGTGACCGCCGTCTTGCGGTGTGCCACATCGGCATCCCGGGCCGATCGGGTGGCGGCGATCCGCTCGGCGAGCAGTCCGGAATCCAGTGCGGCCGGATACCCGCCGGCGGCCTCGATCTCCTGCATGAACTCCCACGCCTTTGCGGCGAGCGCGGCGGTGAGATCCTCGACATACCAGGAGCCAGCGCCCGGATCCTGCACATGACCGAGGTGCGACTCCTCGAGCAACAGCAGCTGAGTATTGCGAGCCATGCGGTCCGCGAAGGACTTCGAGACGCCGAGTTCGCCGGGCGGCAGTGCCGAATCGAAGGGCAGCACGGTAACCGTATCCGCGCCACCGACACCCGCGCCGAATGCGGCCAGGGTGGTGCGCAGCATATTCACCCACGGATCGCGCTGGGTCATCATCGCCGCCGAGGTCACCGCGTGCTGCGGTGCGTCGCCGAAGTCGGGTGCTCCGCACACATGCGCGACGCGGGCCCAGAGCTGGCGGGCCGCACGGAATTTCGCGATGGTGGCGAACTGGTCGTCGGTCGCGGCGAAGCGGAACTCCAACTGTTCGAAGGCATCCGCGATGTCCTGCCCCTCGGTGAGCGCGCGCAGATAGGCCAGACCCGCGGCCACCGCGGCACCCAGTTCCTGTGCGTCCGAGGCGCCCGCATTGTGAAAGACGGTGCCGTCCACCGTGATAGCACGCACCGTTTCCGGTCGCGTCACCGCCGCACCGGCCAAGGTGATCGCCTCCGCCAGCTCGACATCGGCGGTTCCGGCGAAGCGGCTGGTGAGCGGGGCGGCGCCGAGCGCCACCTGGATACCGGACCGGTCGGCCACCTGGTAGCCGTCCAGCACCGCGAACACCTGCTGCGCCGCAGCCGAAACCGCGGTCCCGGCATCGATGGTCAGCGGCGCCAGCTCGAACAACAGACCGGATAGTGCCGCGGGCAGTTCGGCCACCGGCACACCGCGCTCGCCGACGCCGAGCCACAGCGCGCTGATCCCGTTCTCCAGACCGGCCAGGATCTCGCGATTGGCCGCGGCGCCAGCTGCCGCGCCGACGAAGGCGCTGACATACCAACCGCGGTGCACGTCCCGGGTGGCGTCGCGGCCACGCACGAACGGATACTCGCCCGGCAGCGGCAACTCGGCCCGCTCATCGCGGCGGGTGTACAGCGGGGCGATGGTCAGCCCGTCGTAGGTCTTCTCCTCGAGCAGCTTCTCGGGCTCCTCAGGAAGCTCGGCGACGTCGACCCGACGGGCCTTCGCGAGCACCCCGGCCACGCCCTTACGCCATGCGGCGTAGTCGGGAACGTCTGGTCGCTCCGCTCCGGCCAGCGGCTCTGAAGCAATCGGCATAGCTGCTGTTCCTCTTCTCCTCGACGCACACCCCGTGTGCGCCCGAAACTGTTGCATTCGCCCAGCTCAGCGAGCACATCAGTTAACGAGCATTCGTCCCGTTTCTTTTGATGCTAGCGGCAGCGCCGCAGCCGGTTGACCGTGGCCGCCACTACCAACCGGTAACCTGACCCGGGTGAACCGGCTGATCCGTGACCCACGCGTCGTCGCCCTGCTCGTCGGCGGCGCGGCGCTGTTCATCGCGGCCATGCTGGTTCCGCTGCCGACACCACAGCAGCTGCAGGACTGGGCCACCTCGGTCGGCCCGGTCTTCCCACTGCTGTTCTTCGTGGTCCACGCGCTGGTCACGGTGGCGCCGGTGCCGCGAACGGTGCTGACGGTGAGTGCGGGCGTGCTCTTCGGCCCGGCCCTCGGCATCGTCTTGGCCGCCTCCGCCACCACCGTGAGCGCCGCACTGGCCATTCTGCTCGTGCGCGCCCTCGACCGCGACCGCGTCGCCGCCCACCTCACCCACCCGGCGGTGCGCTCCATCGATGAGCGCCTCGAACGCCGCGGCTGGCTCGCCGTCGGCTCGCTGCGGCTGATCGCCTTCGCCCCCTTCTCGGTCATCAACTACTGCTGCGGCCTGTCCTCGATCCGCTTCTGGCCCTACATGATCGCCACCGTCATCGGCATCCTCCCGGGCACCATCGGCACCGTCATCCTCGGCGACGCCCTCACCGGCAACACCCACCCCGGCATGCTCGTGGTCTCCGGGATCCTGATCGCCATCGGCATCATCGGACTCGTCGTCGATGCCCGCTGGTCGCGAACTCACGAGCTGACCACGGAACCCACCACCGCGGCACCAGCCCCGATCGCGCAGCGCTAGTCGACGGTCAGTTCGATGGGAATGGCGAATACGTCGACCATGGCGCCGTTGCGCAATACCGTCACGGGCATGGAGACGCCGATGGCGTCGCCGAAGAGTTGGCGTTGGATGCCCTGGGCGTCGGCGACTTCGGAGCGGGCGACGCTGAGGACCAGGTCGCCGCGGCGCAGGCCCGCGTGGTCGGCGGGGCCGCCGCGGACCACTTCGACGATGCGGACACCGGCGTGCTGGCCGGTGCGGGCGGCGACGGATGCGGGGAGCGGGGCGGGGACGCCGACGAGGCCGAGGTAGGCGCGGCGGACTCGGCCGTCCTTCAGCAAGGTGCTGATGATGCGGCGGGTGGTGGCGTTGATCGGGATCGCAAGGCCCAGACCAACTCCCGCCACCGCGGTATTGACGCCGACCACCCGACCCGCCGAATCCGCAAGCGCGCCACCGGAATTGCCGGGGTTCAGGGCAGCGTCGGTTTGGATCACGTCCTCGATCACCCGTCCGGCGCGACGGGAGGCGACCGGGACCGCGCGGCCGAGCGCACTCACCACGCCCGCGGTCACCGAGCCCGCCAACCCCAGCGGGCTCCCGACCGCCACCACCAACTGTCCGACCACCAACTTGTCGGCATCGCCGAGGACGACCGCGCCCGGGGCGCCGCCGCGGGCCCGCAGCACCGCCAGATCCGACAGCGGGTCGACGCCGACGATATCGATGCGTGACTCCACGCCGTCGGCGAAGACGACATCACCGCTGCCCGCCGAGCCGACCACATGGGCATTGGTCAGCAGAAATCCGTCGTCGGTGAAGACCACCGCGGATCCGCTCCCCCGCCTGGTCCGCACGCTCGCCACATGCGGGGTGACCGACGCCGCCACCGCGACGACGGTGCGCGAGTACGCGTCCATCGCGGATTCGTCCAGGTTGTGTTGTCGTGCGGCGTCGCCCCGACCCGACAACGGGACCGACTCGTCGTCCACGCTGACCACCATCCTGCTCATCGGGCGCGCACTCGATTCGAGGGCGCCGTCTCCAGCATGCCCCGCCGCAACGGCCCGTGCACCGTGTTCGCCACAGGCGCAACCGGATTCGTCCGACGATGGCGTCCGAGCCCGCGCGTCCGGAACGGCGTGTTGGTATCAATCCGCGCAAGGGTCTTGCCTCAACCGTCTCAGACGGTATCGTACTAGTAGTACCGCATACCCACGGTATCGAGCCCAATGAGGTGCGCTATGACGGAGCAGACTGTGCGGGCAAAGGGCCGCACCACCCCCGGATATCCCAAGGCCAGACGAATCGCCTTCCGCTTCGGTGAGCCGGAGCCCATGTCGAAGTACTTCGCGCACGGCGATATGGTCTTCAGCCATTTCATCGCCGGACTCTCGGCGGGCTTCCCGCCCGGCGAGGAGTCGTTCATCAGATCGGTCCGCAAATTCGCCGATCAGATCACCGATCCGGGGCTGAAGAAGCGGGTCGCCGGCTTCATCGGCCAGGAGGCGACACACGGCCAGGAACATCGGCGGCTCAACGAGAAGCTGGTCGATATGGGCTACCGCATCGAATGGGTGGACGCCCCGACCGCGATCGAGCGGCAGATGCGCATCGAAGCGCGGCTGCCCGACAAGCTGCACCTGGCGGCCACGGCAGCCGCCGAGCACTACACCACGGTGCTCGCGGGCCGGGTGCTGACCACACCGGAGATCCAGGCGCTGGCGGGCGACGATGAGGTCCGAAACCTGTTGAACTGGCACGCTTTCGAAGAGGTCGAGCACAAGTCGGTGGCGTTCGACGTGTACCGCAGCGTGGGCGGCACCGAGGCCATGCGCATCCTCACCATGGCCACCCTGCTGGCACTGACGGTTCCTCTCACCGCGGTCACGATGGGCCTGTCACTCGGACGCGACCCGCACGCCAGGCAGCACCCGCTGACGCTGGCCCGCGAGGCGTACACGCTGTTCCGCGGTCCGATCTTCAAGGGCATCGGCCGCGAACTCGCGGTGTATCTGCGTCCCGGGTTCCACCCGGACGATATCGATACCCGAGAACTGCTGCAGCGCTGGCAGAAAGAGCTGTTCGGCGCGGACGGCGTGCTCGTCGATCACCTGAAGTAATAACCGAATACCCCTTGAATCAACGGAGATTCACATGGCTACCAGCGTGAAATCCAACGGCGGCTATCCGAGGGTGCGCCGCATGCGGTTCCGGTTCGGCGATCCCGCCCCGATGCGCAAACACTATGTCGAGGACGACATCGTGATGAGTCATCTGACCGCCCTGCTGTCCTCGGCCTTTCCACCGGGCGAGGAGTCCTTCATCCGGTCGGTGCGGCGGGTCTCGGGCCAGATCACCGATCCGGCGCTGAAGAAGCGGGTGGCGGGCTTCATCGGCCAGGAGGCTATGCACGGACAGCAACACCGCGTGCTCAACGACAAGCTCGTCCAGATGGGCTATGTGCTGGTGCGGATTCCGAATTTTCCCGCCGACAGCTGGCGCGAGCGCGTCATCATCCGCGCGGAGCGGCTGATCCCCGCCCGGCTGCATCTGGCCGGAACCGCGGCGGCCGAACACTACACGGCCATGCTCGCGCGCCGTGTGCTGAGCAGCCCTGAGCTGCAAGCGCTTCCGGCCGATCAGGAGGTACGCAACCTGCTCAACTGGCACGCGCTGGAGGAACTGGAGCACAAATCCGTCGCCTTCGATGTGTACCGGGCCGTCGGCGGCACCGAGCGGATGCGGATCGGGCTGATGATCTTCCCGTATGTCGGTGCCATTCCACTGGTTTCGGCGGTGGTGCTGTTGTCGATCCTCACCGATCCGTCGGCTTGGCGGCCGATCGAAGTGGCCCGCCAGAGCATCGCGGTACTGCGCGGTCCGCTGGTGAAGGGACTCACCGCCGAGGTCCGCGAATACCTGCGTCCGGGCTTCCACCCGGATGACCTCGACACCGAACCGCTGGTACGCCGATGGCAGCGCGAACTCTTCGGCGCCGACGGCGAATTACTCGACCGGGTCAGATAGGCGGAGCCAGCTCATGACCGGACAACACTCCCCCGACCACGAGGTGGTCGTGGTCGGCGCCGGATTCGGCGGTATCGGTGCGGCCATCGCGCTGCAGCACAAGGGCATTCACGACTTCGTCATCGTGGACAAATGGGATCGGGTCGGCGGCACCTGGCATGCCAACACCTATCCCGGTGTCGCCGTGGATATTCCGTCGTTCATCTACAGCTTCTCCTATGAGCAGCGCGGTGACTGGTCGCGGATCTTCGCACCCGGCAACGAGTTACGCGACTACGCGGATCAGATGGTCGACAAATACGGGCTGCGCGATAAGTTGCGGCTGAACACCACGATCGTCTCGGCGGTTTTCGACGCCGAGGACAGCATCTGGCTGCTCGGCACCGATAGCGGGCGATCCATCACCACGCGCTATGTGGTGATGGCCGTCGGCGGCCTGGAACGCCCGAAGATGCCCGATATTGCCGGCCTGCACGATTTCGGCGGCACGCTGATGCACACCGCGCTGTGGGACGACGATGTCGCGCTGGCGGGCAAACGGGTCGCGGTGATCGGCACCGGGGCGACGGCGCTGCAATTGGTGCCCGCGATAGTCGATGAGGTGGCGCATCTGACCGTCTTCCAGCGCACGCCGATCTGGGTATTCCCCAAATCCGATGCGGCGGTGGGCCGGATCGGCCGAGCGGTCCTGGAGCGGCCGTGGCTGCGCTCGTGCATTCGCCTGGCGGGCACCATCGCGACCGAGGTCGGAATGGGCGGCATGGTGGTCGGCCCGAGCTGGCTCACCGATACGGGCAGGCGGTTGGCCGAAATACCGGTGCGGCGGTGGATGCGGGCACAGGTGCACGATCCGGTCATCCGCGACAAGTTGACGCCCCGATACGGGCTCGGCTGCAAGCGGCCATCGATGTCCAACGACTACCTCTCGATGTTCAATCGCCCGGACGTCAGCCTGGTCACCGAGCCGATCGGGTTCATCGGCGAACATGGTGTGGTCACCGACGACGGCATCCATCACGACGTTGATGTGCTGATCTGCGCGACCGGATTCAAGCTGTGGGAGAAGGATTCGGTCCCACCGTTCCCGGTGCTCGGGCGCGACGGCCTCGATCTCGGCGAATTCTGGGACCGGCACCGATTCCAGGCCTACCACGGGGTTTCGGTGCCCGGTTTCCCGAATATGTTCAGCATCACCGGCCCCTACGGTTTCGTGCTCGGCTCCTATATCTGGATGATCGAGGCCACGGCCGCACATCTGAGCCGAGCCATCGCCGAGACCAAGCGGCGCGGCGCGACCGTCTGCGAGATCAGCCAGAGTGCGCATGCGGCGTACTTCGCGAAATGTCTACGCCGCCAACAGAAGAACTTCCTGTTCACCCCGACCTGCGCCGGCTCGAACACCTACTACATCAACAGCCACGGCGATTCACCGTTCCGTCCCTCGACACACGGCGAGATGTACTGGCAGAACCGACATTTCGACCTGAACGACTACCAGTACGGCAATGGCGTCAGCGCACGCCGCACCGATCCCGCGCTCGAGGAGTCCGCATGAAACTCGATACACACAGGCCCGAGCTGGTGGTGGTGACCGGTGCGGGCAGCGGCATCGGCCGAGCCACCGCGATCCGATTCGCCCGTGCCGGAGCCCATGTCGTGGTCTCGGATCGGGATCTGGATACCGCGCGCGCGACCGAGGCGATGATCCACGCGCGCGGGCTCCGGGCCTCTGCGGCGCGGTTGGATGTCACCGATCCGGACGCGTGGGAGGCCTTCGCCCGGGACGTGCTCGCCGACCACGGTATCCCCGATGTGCTGGTCAATAATGCGGGCATGCTGGTCAGCGGCGCATTCCTGGAGCTGACCCCGGCCGACTGGGACCGCCAGCTCGGCGTCAACCTGCTCGGTGTCGTGCACGGCTGCCGGGTGTTCGGTCGGCAGATGATCGAGGGCGGCCGGCGCGGTCATATCGTCAATATCGCCTCGGCGGCCGCCTTCACCCCGACCCCGGTGATGTCGGCGTATTCGGTGTCCAAGGCCGGGGTGAATATGCTCACCGAATGTCTGCGACTCGAGTTCGGCCCCAAGGGTATCGGCGTCAGCGCGATCTGTCCCGGGGTGATCAATACCAATATCGGCGAGCATGCGATCACCGTCGGTGTCGATCAGGAACTGGTCGAGCGCGGCAAGCAGATCGCGCGTCGAGTCCAGGACGTGGCGGCGAGGCTGCCGTTCTCGCCGCTGAGTCCGGATCTGGTGGCGCGGGCGGCGCAGCGGGCCGTGCGCTACGACCTCGCGGTGGTCCCGGTGCGCGCCGAGGCCTGGCTCGGCTATTTCATGCTCCGAATCGCGCCGGGTGTGAATCGCCGGATAACCCAACCGCTCTCGGTGGATCTGCTGGAGCGGCTCGGTCGGCGGGCGCTGGCGAGATGAACCCACGCGCCCATGTCGTGAAGGTCGCCGAGGTCATCGTCGAAACCGCGGACGCCGCCACGCTGGTCTTCGACATTCCCGGCGATCTCGCGGATCGATTCGCCTATCGGCCGGGTCAATACCTCACGCTGAAGGTGCCCAGCGACCGCACCGGGTCGGTGGCGCGGTGCTATTCACTGTGCAGCAGTCCGCGCTGCGACGACCGGCTCGCGGTGACCGTCAAACGTACAGCCGGCGGCTATGCGTCGAATCTGTTGTGCGACACCGTCGCCGCCGGTGACCTCATCACCGTGCTGGAACCGGCGGGTACCTTCGGACCGCGCGATTTCGATTCCGATGCGCTGCTCTGCGCGGGCGGCAGCGGGATCACCCCGATCATGTCGATCATGCGGACGATGCTGGTCGCCGGTCGCGCGAAAATTCTACTGCTGTATGCCAATCGGGATCGGGAGTCGGTGATCTTCGGGCGGCGGCTGCGGGAGATGTCCGTTCGGTATCCCGGTCGACTGCGGATCGTGCACTGGTTCGAGACCGATCGGGGTCGGCCGACCGGCGCCGCCGTTGCCGACCTCTTGCGACGGGATGCGCGACGTGAATGGTATGTATGCGGCCCGGTCGGATTCACCGATGTGATCCACCACGCCGCCACGATGTTGCGGGTGCCGCCGGGGCGCGTGCATCGTGAGGACTATCGGTCGCTGGACCATAATCCGTTCGAGAGCGCTTCGGAGACAACTACATTCGCTATGCCGAGCCCGGGAGCGGGAAGTGCTGGCAGCATCGGTGACTCCACCGTATTGCAAGTCGAAATCGACGGGCAGACCCACACTTTCGACTGGCCGAGGCGAACGAAACTCTTGGACCTGTTGTTGGACAAGGGGATCGACGCACCCTACGTCTGCCGGGAATCGGCCTGCGGCACCTGCGTCTGCTCCGTGAAACAGGGCCGAACGCGGATGCTCCAGAATGAGGCCCTCATCGACGACGAACTGGCCCAGGGCCTCACCCTCGCCTGCCAAACCCTCCCCGAATCCCCCCGAGTACACATCGTTTTCGACCAATAGGGATTCAGTTCGCCTCGAAGGCCAGGTGCGCGGGTTTGTCGACATCGATGGGCACATTGTTCAGCTGCGCCACCCCGTCGAGCATGCCCATGGCGATGGTGTTCACATGTTCGGTGAACCGCTCCGCCGACATCACCTCGTCCCTGGCGCGATTCGCACCCAGCCACCAATCAGTCGCCGACCCCACCGCCCCGAAGATCGCATAGGCCGCCAATTCCAGACTGCCCGTATCAACGTCCTGCCCTTCCAGACGTTCCTCGATCAGCCGCGCCACTCGCAATGCCGAGCGCTGTGCCACCTCGATCGCCCGCTCGGGCTGTTCGGCCTGCTGCGCCAACCGGCTGTGCACGAGAAAACGGAAGACATCGGGTTGTTCCTCGACCACCGCGACATATTCGGTGATCGCGGTGCGCACCAGCGCCGCCACCGAATCGTCGATCAGGTTGACCCGGGCCAGCACTCGGTCCCACAGCGTTGCCTGCACCCGGTCGAGTATCGCGAGATAGAGGTCGGTCTTATCGTCGAAGTGCCGGTACAGCTTGGGTTTCGCGCATCCGGCCGCGCGGGCGATGTCGTCCATGCTGACATCGGGCCCGTGCTCGGCGAGGGCGCGGAAGGTGGCGTCGACGAATTCCGCGCGCACCTGTTCTCGATGCTCGCGCCAGCGTTCGGTGCGGGCATCCGGGCGCGACGCGGACGCGGTGGTGCCACGCGAAGCGCTCCTACCGGCGGCCGTCATGGTGTCATGGTATTCAATACCGCCGGTACCGACGGCTGATCAGCCGCTACGCCAGGCGGTTCGTGAACCCGAATCCCGCCGCCACCGCGCGATCCGGCGTCCGATATCGGTGACCGGCGGTTCGCCGAGAATCCATTCGCGCGCGATCCGGTGCCAGTTATTGGTCACCGTCAGCTGGCCCAGCGTGCCGAAGGTCATCAGCTCGGCTCGACGCGAGAACAGATGTTCGGCGGGCAGCGTGTCCAGCCGCCGCATGGCGGAGTCGAATCGCGGGTCGACGGCGCTGGCGAAGGCGGCCGTCGCGACGTCGGGTGTCACCGTGATCTCGGCGTCGACCAGACTCCATTCGGCCGTGGCCGCCACATATTCCAGACATGCGTCGGCGCTGACATCGGAGCCGGCGCCGACGATCCCGCGTCCGATCAGCAGCGTACGGATGTCCTCGGCCCGGCCAGCCAACGCGGCACGCAGACACTCGAGTTCGAATTCCACCGGTGCGGGCGCCATCCGATGGAACAGTCCGAAGTCGATGAAAGCGACCGTCCCGTCCGCGGCCAGCAGCACATTGCCCGGATGCGGGTCACCACAGTACTCGTGGTCGACATACAGCGACCCGACGTAGAACCGGTACACGATCTCCGCGATCCGGCTGCGCTCGGCCGCGGGCAGCGCGCGTGCCGACTCGAACGGTTTGCCGTCGACCAACTCGGTGACCAACACCCGCGGCGTGCACAGCGCGGGCACGATATCGGGTACCCGCAGGTACGGATGCCCGCGATGGCGTCGCGCCATATGCCGTTGCGCCCGCGCCTCGGCGACGTAGTCCAGTTCGCCGCGGATGGCCAGTGACACCTCGTCGAGCAGGGTCGAGTCGGCCAGCGCGGGTATCACCGAGCGCCAGAACTTCGCGAACAGCCGCAGATTCGCCAGATCGGCGCGCACCGCGGCATCGATGCCCGGATACTGCACCTTCACCGCGACGGCTCGGCCGTCGCGCAGCCGAGCCCGATAGACCTGGCCGATCGACGCGGCCGCGAGGGGTTGCTCGTCGAAGTCGGCGAACACCCGGCTCAGCGCGCCCAGTTCGGCCTCGAGCACGCCACGCATTTCCGCGAAGGACGCCTTGGGTGCCTGATCGCACAGCACCGCCAGCCGGGATCGGAACCGTTCCCGATGCGACTGCGGGAACATGTCCACATCGAGCATGGACAGCATCTGGCCCAGCTTCATCGCCGCGCCCTTCATGCTGCCCAGAATCGTTACCAGCTGGTCGGCGGCCTGCAGGGTGGACCGTTCGGCCAGCCGCGCCCGCACCTGTTCCGACCGGCCGAGCATCGATATCCGTGCCCCGCCGCCGCGCAGCACCGGCCCGGCCATCGCCCGGCCGAGCCGGTGCGCGCGAACCACGCGGTTGGTGGGAATCCGGTCGGGCACACCCCATCGTGGTTGCCGTCCGAGCGCGGTGTCAACGCGTGCGGATCGGGTCCGGAAACACCTTGTGCCGGTCCGGAATTCGACTACGCCCCCGGCACCCGGTCCAGGAAACCGTGCACACCGAGGATGCGACCGTCCGCGGCCAGCGTGATCACATCGGTCCCGGCGACCGGCGCGCTCCCGTCGGCCACCGACACCAGCTCCCAGGAGAAGCGGGCGGTGTCGTGGTGGCCGTCCACCGCGCCGAGCTGACGGAATTCGAAGCCGGGGAACTGTTGGTGCACTCCCCCGATGGCGGCGCTCAGCTGGTCGTGCCCGGCGACATCGGCGAGCGGATCGGTGTAGAAGCCGTCCTCGTGCCAGGCCGCGGCCACCGCCTTCGCGCGCACATCGTCATCGGTGGCATTCCACGCCGTGAAGTACCGTTCGACCGCGTCCTCATACTGCGACATAGCGAATCATCCTCTGCTGGAAGGTATTTCGGTCATCCGCCAGTGTTTCCGAGCGGATACCTCAACCTTGCCCGCTGCCGATCACGGAGTCGATTACGCGCGAGGTAAGGATTACCGGGCGAACCACCGCGGCCATTGGTAGCCGCGCATCCAGACCGTGTCCCCGGAGACCACGATGAGGTCGCAGACCTCGGTGACCGCACGCCGCGACGCCCAGATGTGCTCCCTGCTCGGCACGATCACCGCACACGCGCCACAGCGCGCGATCGCCGCGAGCAGCCGCACGACCGGGTCACCCTGCGGACCCACCGTCATCGGGACCAGGGCGTAGCCCAGCCGGGCCGCACAGGTGCGGATGCGCCGCACCTCGTGATCCACCACCGAACCCGAAATATCCCACCGCACGAACCCGATCGCCCATGGTTTTGTCGCCACCCTGTTGCCAAGTGCTCCCATTTCGCTTCGCACCGGCTCGACAACCTCACATGACTCGGACCCGCTCATATCGCACACATCCTGTCTGCCGGCCCCCAATGCAACGGTAGGAAACCGGACGTGCCAGACACCATGGTTTTGCGAAGATTTGCGGAAGTTGTTGACCCTCATGGCGCTGACCGGCGACGATTATGCGCAGCCAGCGCAATTCTCACGCGAGACGAGGCCACTCTGATGCGTATACAACTGCTCGGCGGACCTACCAACAACACCGGCTCACCACGGCTCTGGATCGACGAGGATCGACATCTGTACCTGGTCCAGGGCTACCGGGTGGCCCATCACGCCAACCGCGTCGAGATACCCCATATGTTGCTGGGCTGGCTACAGCCGGGCACCTATATCGGCGCTCCCCTATACGATTCCGGGCACGGATCCTTCACTCTCGCCGGGCAACCGGTCACCGATCCGGATGCCTTGGCGCACATGCGGATTCCCGATCATGAAACCGCGATAGCGGTCCCGGTCGGACAGAGTCCGTGGGAATGGTAATCCAATGCTGTTCTTCACCATCGAGGAAACCAATGCACTCATTCGCGAGACCCGCAGCGATGCTTTCCATCTCGAAGTATCCGATGATCACTCCAAGGTCTCCGACGAGACCGAGCCGATGCGCCGGGTGCTGGCGGGGCTGCCGCCCTTCGAGCAAGAGTCCTATCCGCCGTCATGGCGGGCCTGGGAGGAACTCACCAGCGAGGTCGCCGGACGCGGCGTGCCGATCCGGCGCGTACGGGTAGTGTCGGAGCCGCTCACCGACTACGTTCGATTCCTGCACGCACTCACCGACCGAAATCAGCGCTATGGCGAGGATATTCGCTGGCTGCCGCGACATCTCGCCGATCCTTCGGAGTACACCGACGACGAATGGTGGCTGCTGGACGAGACGGTCGCCTTTACGATTTTCACCAAGTCCGGCGATCTTGCGGGCGCCGCGGTAACCACCGACCCTGTCCTGGTGGCACGATGCACGACAGTACGAGATATCCTGTGGAACAAAGCAATTCCGCACCACGACTACATGCCCGGCGGGCGGAGTGGATGACCGGTGTCGAACAGTCCCGGCAAGCCTTCGGGGCACGATTACGTGAAATGCGCAAGGCTGCACATCTGACCGGTGTGCAGCTCGCCGCCAACGCGGGCTGGCATTCGGCGAAGGTGTCGCGCATCGAACACGGCAAGCAGACGCCCAGCGATAACGACCTCGCGGAGTGGTGCCGGTTGTGCCGCGCCGAGCTGCTGCTGCCGGATCTACGTGCGGCGCTGGCGAATATCGAGGCGCTCTGGCAGGAGTGGCGGCGCATCGCCGCGACCGGACATGCCCAGCAGCAGCGCCGCCGCATCGAATTGGAGGCGCGCGCCGGCACGATCCGCAACTACGAGAACGCGGTGATCCCCGGTCTGTTGCAGACCGAACCCTATGCCAGGGCGGTCCTGGAGACCTGCATCGACTTCGTCGGCGGCATCGACGATATCGACCGCGCGGTGACGGCACGCATTGCCCGCCAGCGGATTCTGCACCATGGCACCCATCGCATCAGCATCCTGCTGGCCGAACAAACGCTCTACACCACCGTCGGCGGCGACGATGTGATGACCGGTCAGCTGGAACGGCTTCTCGACCTGATGCCACTGCCACGCCTGGGCCTCGGCATCATTCCGCGTACGGCGAATTTCCTCTACACCACCACCTGTTTCGTGCTGCTCGACAAACGCGTCGCCGAGGTGGAGACGATCTCGGCGGGTCTGACCATCACCCAACCCCGGGAGCTCGCGTACTACGAGAAGACCTGGGCGGCGCTGCACCGGCAGGCGCGTTATGGCGATGCCGCCCGTGCCTTGATCACCGACGCGCTGAAGCAGCGATAACGCATCTACAGTGCCGCACGGAGCTTCGCCGCATTCTCGTAATCGCGCTGCCATTGCGGGCCCGTCGGGGCGAGGATGACGCGCTCGACTCCGACATCCCGGTGCGCGGCGAGCAGGTCGGCGGCCGCCGCGTGATCTTCGGGCAGCGCTGGCGCGACAACGGTGACCACGGGCACCGGCCGGTCGAATTGCGCGGCGAGCGTGCGTAATTCGTCGATATCGGCCGCCAGTTGGTCGAGGCCCGGCTGCAAGGTGATCCAGCCGTCGGCGTACTGGGCCGCCCGCCGCCGTGCCCGAGTCCCGTTGCCCGCCACCAGGACAGGTGGCATAGCCGATCCCGGCGCCAAACTCACGTCCACGCCGTTGACCGTGGCGATTGATCCGGTGACGAGATCGGGCAGCACCCGCAAGGCCTCATCGGTGCGGCGGCCGCGATCCTCGAAGGCCATACCGGCCGCGCGCCAGCCGATATCGCCGTGCGCCGGATTCCCGGTGCCGACGCCGAGCAGCAACCGGTTGCCCGAAACGTACTGCAGCGTGCTGATCTGCTTGGCCGCCCAGGCCACCGGGCGCAGCGCGAGCAGCATGACGTTGTAGCCGATCCGGATCTGGTCGGTGACGGCCGCCGCCGTCGCGAGCGTCACGGTGCTGTCGAGCATGGGCGCACTCGCCACGAGATGGTCTGTGGACCAGACCGATTCGAGTCCGAGTTGTTCGGCGAGCCGAGCACTGGCCCGCACATCGCCGAGGATCGGCCGCGTGGGATCGGGGGTGGAGGTCGGGAGGATAACGCCGAGGTCGAAGGTCATGAGCCCAACATTAGGCATCGGAGGTGAGCGTTCCAATGGCCCGATCGCTCACCCCGATGTCCCGAACGCTCACTCCGAAGCGGCTGCCTGCTCGGCGGGCTTGCGGTGCAATCCCTTTCGGTCGTAGTACAGGGTCACCGCGGCGCCGACGGCCAGGCCGATACCCAACCCGAGCACCGCCATCCAGCTGCCGCGCGCGGCCCCGGCGTCGCCGTTGGCATTGAAGTACAGGATCGCGCGCACCCCGAGGAATACCTGATGCATCGGTTCGAAGGTGGCCAGCCACGCGAAATAGGTCGGCGTCGCCTCGATCGGCACGCTGCCGCCCGATGAGGGCAGGCCGAGCACGATGAACAGGATCAGATTGACCAGCAAACCCGCGGTGCCGAGCGCGGCGAGCACCGCCAGCGCGGTAACCCCGACCGCGATGATCGCGAGCACGCAGTAGAGGAACAGCGCGAGCGGATGGTCGAGCGGCACATCCAATGCCGCTGCGACGCCGAGGAATACCGCGGAGACGATGGGCGCGGTGACGATCAGGATCGCCCACTTCAGCAGCAGCGTGCGGAACCGGGAGATCGGAGCGGTCGGGTAGTGCACGTACCACGGCCCGTATTCGGTCGGTGCGAAGCCGAGCGCGGAGTCGGTCATCGAGTGGATGATCATCGCACCGGTGAAACCGGCGAGCAGCACCATCAGCGTGTAGAAGAACGCGGACAGCCCCTGTCCGGTGCCGTCGGGCAGCGGCCGATACGGTGCGACCACCACCTGGATCGGATGGGCCAGCATCAATTGACTGGCTCCGGCCAGTTCGGGCGCCGCGCCGCCCCCCGCGGGTCGCAGCTGGGCCTGCACGGTGTCGGTGAGTTGTTTGCCGACGGTCTCGTCGACGCGACTCAGCGCCTGCTCGGCGACGCGCTGCATGACCCCGGTGGCGAAACTGCCCGCGCGCGGGTTCGTATGCACGGTGATGATCGGCTGTTCGACCTTGCCGGGCACCACCCCGGCCGCGCCGAGAATGGCCAGCCGCTTGGTGAAGTCACTGGGAATGACGATCGCGCCATAGGCCCGGCCCTGGCTCAATTGCCGTTGCGCCTCGGCGAATCCGACGACCTGCAGGTCGATCTTGTCGGCGGGCAGGCCCGCGATGAGCGCTTCGGTGATCTGGTTGCCGACATTGGTCGGCTTGCCGCCGAGGGTATCGCCGTCGTCCTGATTGACCAGTGCGACGCGGAAATCGTGCAGATTCTTCGCCGGATTGACCACGTACGCGAGATACATGGTGGCCAGTAGCGACATGAGCAACGTGACCACGGCGATCGGGGCGATCCAGGCCCGTGGCCGCAGATGGCGGGCGGCTGTGTCCTCAGTCGTCATGGGCGCACGGTAATCCGTCGGGGCTGGGTTTCGGTACCGATCGGGCGGGTATCGGCTGCTGGTCACATCGCGATGGCGGAAACCATCACCGAGACCGCGATCACAGCCTCAGCGCACCAGCCCGGATCCGCGCCGACACACTGGCATCATGCGCTCTGTGAACCTTTGTTTCGGAATCCAGCTGGCGCCGACTGCCGACGAACTC
This sequence comes from Nocardia nepalensis, assembly GCF_048910785.1. NCBI lineage: Bacteria > Bacillati > Actinomycetota > Actinomycetes > Mycobacteriales > Nocardiaceae > Nocardia > Nocardia nepalensis. The sequence continues at coordinate 194,202 of NZ_JBKBET010000021.1, forward strand.
CCCCGCATTCGCGCCCTCGCCCGACTCGCGGATCGGGAAGGGCTGGATCTGCTCGGGATTCAGGACCATCCCTACGCCGGTGGACTCGCCGACACGTTCGCGGTCATCGCGACCGTACTCGCCGAGACCGAGCGCCTGCGGGTATTTCCCGACGTGGCAAGCCTGCCGCTGCGCGGTCCGGCGCTGCTCGGCAAGCAGGCGGCGACGCTCGACCTGCTCAGCGGCGGGCGGTTCGAGCTGGCACTGGGAGCCGGGGCCTTTTGGCCCGCCATCAGTGCGATGGGCGGTCCCGCCCGGACGAATCCCGAAGCGCTGCAGGCACTCACGGAGGCGACGCAGATCATCCGGGCGATGTGGGTGCCGGGCGCGAAGGCGACGGTGCAGGGTGCGCATTACGCGGTGAGCGGTGTGCAGTCCGGTCCGGCTCCGGTGCATCCGGTCGGCATCTGGTTCGGCAGTGTCGGGCCGAAGGCAAATGCGCTGACCGGACGGATTGCCGACGGGTGGGCGGCCCCGATCCCGCACTACCTGCCCTACGAGAAATGGCAAGGCGCGCAACAGATCATCTCGGCGAGCGCGATCGACGCGGGACGCGATCCCGGCGATGTCATGCGGATGGCCCAGTTGGTCGGCGATATCACCGAGGCGCCCGGCTCGGTGAGGTTGCGTGGCGAGGAGCCGATTCGCACCGATGCGGCCGGATGGTCGCGCATCCTGGCCGATCTCGCCACCGAGACCGGGTTCGACACGTTCGTGTACTGGCCAGAATCACCGGATGAGACGCAATTGCGCCGGTGGGTCGCGGATGTAGTGCCGCGCGTGCGCGAACTCTGCGCCTGATCTCGGACGGCCGTCGCAGCGCGCGGGCGCGACGGCCTAACGAGTCGGCCCGTCGCTGGCGGCGCGCACCGGTAACCTTGGCACGTACTCGCTGGGCCCGGTTCCAGGAAGGGAGGGACGTGGCCGCATTCCGCACGCGCGGCGTCGGACTGGCCGTGCTCGCGATCGCGGGGCTGACCGGCTGTTCCGGCAATGCCACGCCGGACGCGGGTCCGACCGCCGCACCGACGGCCAACTCCCTGACGAACTGCACACCGCTGACCGATGAGCAGATCGGCCGAGCCGCACAGGCCGACACCCTCACCACCCACCACCGTCCACCGGTCTGCGTCTGGCAGGCGCAGCGCGGCGATGCCGAATCCGACCTGACCTTCACCTACACCGACCGCGAATCGCTGCAGCAGACGTGGCAGCGGGCCGAGAACGATGGGTTCCAGACCGAGCACCTGACGATCACCAGACAGATCTTCGGCGCAACGGTCACCGCGACCGGCTTCTACATCCGCAATCCACACGATCCGGGTGACTGCGCGGTCGCCGCCGCCGATAACGGCACCATCGTCTGGCGGGTCCAAAATCACTCGCACCCCACGACACCGGACCCCTGCGCCATGGCGCTCCAATTGGCAACGCTGACCATCGATCTCGCGCCGTAGTGCCGAGGGGGATCGGCGCGCACATCGCCGTCGGAACACCGAACGAAACCGCCCCGGACCTACGGGATCCGGGGCGGTTCGTTCGACTCCTATTGTGACGGCGGCTGCCAGGGACGACCCTGCGGCCCGGGCCCGTCCGGGTGGTACGGCGGTTGCTGCGGTGGAATCTGCTGCTGCGGCGGCACAACCGGCTGGTGTGCCGACTGTTGCGGCTGCCGGGTCGCCGGAGTCGACAGACCCTCCACCGATGCGCGGGCATCGGCCTCCGCCGCGCGCACCGCCTGTTCGATGGCTGGGTCGCGGGCAGTGTCGAACCAGCCCGCCACATCGGAATCGTCTTCCGGCTTGCTCTCCACCTCGTCGGCCGGGGCCGGCTCGTAACGGAATACGCCGTCCTCGCCCTTGGTGGCGAAGTTCTGTGCGAAGCCCTCGAGCGCCTTGCCGAAATCGCTCGGCACCAGCCACACCTTGTTCGCATCGCCGCGGGCGACCAGCGGCAGGGTCTGCATGTATTGGTAGGCAAGCAGTTCCGGCGTCGGCTTACCGGATTTGATTGCGGCGAAAACCTTTTCGATGGCCTTCGCCTGGCCCTGCGCCTGCAGGTAGGCCGCGGCCCGTTCACCCTGGGCGCGCAGAATCCGGCTCTGCCGTTCACCTTCGGCCGCCAGGATCGAGGACTGCTTGGCACCTTCGGCGGAGAGAATCTGCGCCTGCTTGGCGCCCTCGGCCGTCTTGATCTGCGATTCCCTGGTGCCCTCCGCGGTGAGGATCATGGCGCGCTTCTCGCGGTCGGCCTTCATCTGCTTCTCCATCGACTCCTGGATCGATGGCGGCGGATCGATGCTCTTGAGCTCGACCCGCGCGACGCGCAGACCCCAGCGGCCGGTGGCCTCGTCGAGCACACCGCGCAGCTGGCCGTTGATCTGATCGCGCGAGGTCAACGTCTGCTCCAGGGTCATACCGCCGACCACGTTGCGCAGGGTGGTCACGGTGAGCTGTTCGACGGCCGCGATGTAGTTGCTGATCTCGTACACCGCCGCCTGCGGGCTCGTCACCTGGAAGTACACGACGGTGTCGATGTGCAGGGTCAGGTTGTCCTCGGTGATCACCGGCTGCGGCGGGAAGGACACCACCCGCTCGCGCAGATCCACCTTGGCCCGGATCCGGTCGGCGAATGGCACCAGGAACGTCAATTGGCCCGAAACGGTGCGCGAATATCGGCCCAGTCGCTCGATGACGGCCGCCTCGGCCTGTGGGACGAGGGCGATCGACTTGAAGACCACCACCACGACCAGCAACACCAGCACGACGGCAACGATGAGCACAGCCATTACGGCTCCTTCCAGACGACGGCGGTCGCGCCGTCGATCTTCATGACGTACACCGTGGTTCCCTTCGGATATTCGACCGTCGAATCGAACGGTCGGGCGGTCCACTCCTCGCCACCGATTTTGACCAGACCTCTGTGCTCACCGACCGGTTCCAGCACCAGTGCCTGCTTACCCATCAGCGCGTCGACATTCGTCGGGATCGGCGGCGGAGTTCCGAAGCGCCGCCGCAGAACTGGCCGCACTCCGAGCAGGAACACCAGCGCCAGCACCGCGAACACCACGGCGTCGCCGACCAGCCCGGTATCGGCCACGGCACTGACGCCCGCGGTACCGAGCGCGGCGACGCCCAACATGAGCAGTGTGAGGTCCCCGGTGAGCATCTCCGCTGCCGCGAGCAGTAATCCCGCGACCAGCCAAACGATTGCGGCCACAGCCCCACTGTAGTGGTCCGGCGCACTTCTGTGGTGCGACAAACCCGAGATCAGCGACCGCGGCGGGCCCCAAAGAGCCGCTGAACTACCGGGTGCGGGATGCGGCCCGGCGTCCGCGCCTGGTCAACGAGCTCATCGGCCCTGCCGGTGACGAGTACGACCCGATCGACGCACCCGAGACGCGCCCGGTGAGATCTGTCAGCGGCCGCGGCGCTACCGATAAGCAGTTCGAGCAGCGCTGCCGCGTCGGCTACGAGCGCTATGTCGGGAATGTCAACAGCGATAACGAAGCCGATGTCCGGCAGAAAGTTGCCGCACAGTACGCGCTGCTCGCCAATAGTCGGTGACCGGCACACCAACTCGGTTGCGCCGCAATCCGAAGCGGCGGTGCTAGTTTCGGGCGGGTGAGCGGGCGTGACATCTATGGCGGCGACATCTTCTCCGGACATTCGCGAGCGAAGAAGCGAGCCGTACCGACGGTGACGGCGGAACGCGACCTCGTGGTGGAGGACGCGGCGAGCGGATTCTGCGGTGCCGTGGTCGGATTCGATCGCAGCTACGACGGCGAATTCGTGAAGCTGGAGGATGCGCGTGGTGCGGTGCGGTTGTTCGCGTTGCGCGAGGCGGCATTCCTGATCGACGGTGAACCGGTCACGCTGGTCCGCCCCAAAGCCACGGCGCCCAAGAAGGAAACCCGCTCGGCGTCGGGCTCCACGCGGGTCGAGGGGCTGCGCGCGCAGGTCGCCAAGACCAGCCGGATCTGGGTGGAGGGTGTGCACGATGCCGCGCTGGTGGAGCGGGTTTGGGGGCACGATCTGCGAGTCGAGGGCGTGGTCGTCGAACATCTCGAGGGTTTGAACAATCTGGCCGAACGGCTGACCGGATTCGCACCGGGCCCCGGTCGGCGGGTCGGTGTGCTGGTCGACCACCTGGTCACCGGCTCGAAGGAAACCCAGCTGACCACCGGTCTCGGCAAATATGTGCTGGTCACCGGGCATCCCTACATCGACGTCTGGCAGGCCGTGCGTCCGGCGGCGGTCGGCATCGCGGCATGGCCGCAGGTACCTCGCGGTGAGGACTGGAAGACCGGCGTCTGCCGCGGCCTGGGCTGGGGCACGCCGCAGGAGGGGTGGCGGCGGGTCTACAACGCCGTCGAATCCTTCCGCGATCTGGAATCCCCCCTGATCGGCGCGGTGGAGCGGCTCATCGACTTCGTCACCGAACCGGAGTGACCGGACCGGGGAGATCATCTGCGGGTCCAACCGCTGAAATCAGGTCCCACTACGCGGAATTCGATCCCTGTCCTGACAACCCGGAACCGGCGTCGGCAGGTGCGCTATTCCAGTACCCGCGGTACCGGCCGTCCGATCGATGCGCGCAGCTCACCGGGGTATCCAGCATGGACGCCCCCGCGGCGCAACCCTCCTTTATGCTCGATAATTATGTGCTCTCCTAGTGCCACGCTGACGGTGTGGGCCGGCTCATGGCTGGCCGGTTGCAGCGCGCCCGACGACATCCTGGAGGCGTTGTACGCCTGGGCGCCGCGGCACACCATCGCCGCGGGCGACCCGGCCACCGGCGGCCGCGACGACCTGCCGTGGTCCTCGCGTGACAATCTGTCCGGCACCGGAGTCATGGCGCTGCTCAAGGTGATTCGTGAGGCGATGGCGCAGCCCGGTGCGCAGCTGCGACTGGTGCTGCCGGTGCCCGGCGACGTACGCGGGCTCCCGACCGGAACGGCCTTCGCCGCGGATGCCATCGAGGCGGGCGAGGGGATGTTGTTCGGCGTGCCCGGCAGCGAGGGCACCGGACTGATTCCGCAGTTGGCCGATGACAACACCCTGCAATGGACTGTCTACAGCACGCCGATCCCGGCCGCACCCGGCCCGGATATGTCGCTCGGCGAGGCGGAGTACACGATGCGCGAGGCGGTGCGCGACGCCGCCGACGCCCTGATGCGACTGCACACCACCGCCGTCGGCGCGGCGGCCGACGCCGACCCCCGCGAACTCATCGAAGCCGAACTCGCCGACTACTCCCGCCACGCCTATCCGGACTCGATCCCGTTGCGCGCCAGGCGAATCCTCGACACCGCCGACCACGTCGCCGCCATCCTCACCGTCGCCCAGCGCGAACCGGCCTCCTCCCCCACCTCCGCCACCGCCATCGGCGCCCAGGAAGACCTGCTACGCCCACTATGGGACGCGATCCGCGCGGCCCGGTTGGTGGCGGTGCACGCCGCGGCCCGCGGCAATTCGTAGCGCAACAGCGTTCGACGGTCGTCGAAGGCGGGAGAACATCGCCGTCCTCTGGTTGAATAGGCCGACCGATCGCCTGAATCATCCGGGAGGCGGCATGTTCCGCATACCTCGCATTGCCGCGGCTGTGACCGCCGCACTGATCATCGGTCTCAGCGCACCCGCCGTTCCCGCCACGGCGATCGTGGGCGGCAATACCACCGAGGCTAGCGCCTACCCGTGGCTCGCCGCCGTCGGCAGCCCGTTGTACTTTCCCCGCCCATCCGGGCAGTTCTGCGGCGGTGCGCTCATCGCGCCCGATCGGGTTGTGACAGCGGCGCACTGCGTCGAGTTGGCCCGGCTGCTGCCGCGGGCGATCACCGTCACCTTCGGCCGCAGCGACCTGCGCTCGCACGACGGAGTTACCGTGGGGGTCAAGGAGATTCGCATCCACCCGGATTTCCGGGAAACCGATTTCGAGGGCGAGACCGTGCACCACAATGATCTCGCGATCCTCGTCCTCGACGATCCGAGACCCGGACCATTCCTGGAAATCGCCGCGCCACAGCATGATCCGCGCGCATACGGCGACACCGGCACCATCGTCGGCTGGGGCGCGACCTCTGAGAACGACATCTCGAATACGCTCCTGCGATCCGCCACCGTGCCGATCGTCTCCAACACCACCTGCGCCGCCGCCTATGGCTCTGCCTTCGACCCCGCCGATATGCTCTGCGCCGGATCCCCCGACGCGGATACCGCCGAATACGACAGCGGCGATCCACTTCTCGCCGCGGGCCGCCTGATCGGCCTCACCTCTTGGGGCAAGGGCAGCGCCCGCCCAGGGTTCCCCGGCGTCTACGCCTACGTCACCACCGTGAACTTCTGACCAACCATGGAAATGTCAACTCCCTGATCCCCTACGGCAGATACGAAGAATTACCCGGAGTCGCCCACAATCTGTGGTCGACCGATCCAAGCGTGTGGGTCGACCTCGTCACAAGAACATGCAGCGCGCACACGTGATCATTCGCATCCGGGTGAAAGGAACGCTTTACTTGGTGCCGACTGCCGAACATCGGTTCGAGCGATGCTGGTGCGACTGAAAAACCATCGAGCGCGCAGCCTGAATTCCATTCGCCTGAGCGTCGGCGCGAACGCCGATCGAGGGCTTGTGCTGGCGGGTTGCTGAGGACCGGTATTACGAGGTAGCCGAACATTGCTGCGACACTGCGGGCCGGTCGTATACTCACGTCATGGCGGATGAACCGTCCTCCACGGAATTCCCCGAGGCGCCGGTTCTTGTGGTGCAGACGAGGGATCGCGTCTATCGGCTACGCGCTGGGGCGGCATATAACGTCGGTCGCGACCCGGCGTCCGACATTGTTTTGACCGATCCGCGCGCATCTTCGTTGCACGCCGTTCTGGAGCGGAATGCGGACGGTTGGGAAATCGAGGACGCGGGCAGCCTCAACGGCACCTTTTTCAACGGTCACCGCGTCGCGCGGATGGTGATCGACCATGACGAGACATTCCAGCTCGGTCACGCTGTGGACGGCGAGCAGTTGGCCTGTTCCCTAGAGGGGCAAGAGGGACGACCCGACCACGAGCCCGATGACGATTTCGGAGGCGACACGATGGTCGTCCCCGATCCCGGCTACAACCTCGAGGACGAAGCAACTGTCACCCAGTTCTACCAGGGTCGGACCCGGCGAGTTTCGCGACCGTCACCTTCGGCGACCCACCCCAGCGCGGTCGTCCGGATCACATCGCCCACGCTTCGGATCGGACGTGCGGCCGACAACGACATTGTCGTGAATGACCTCATGCTCTCCCGCCATCACGCCGAGCTGCGCATGATCGGCGACGGCAGGTACCGGATCGTCGACCTCGACAGCCACAATGGCACCTGCGTCAACGGCCACCGGATCGACGCCGCGGACCTATCCGAATCCGATTTGATCGGCATGGGGCACACCACGTTCCGGCTGGTCGGCGACGAGCTGCGCGAGTTCGTCGACACCGGTGACATATCGGTTTCGGTGCAGAGCCTCACCGTGCGGACCCCGGAGGGCAAGGTACTCCTCGACGGGGTGAGCTTCCCCATCCCGCAGCGCGCGCTCGTCGGTGTCATCGGGCCCAGCGGAGCGGGCAAGTCGACATTGCTCGGCGCGGTCACCGGGTTGCGACCGGCAACGGAGGGAACCGTCCGCTACGACGGACGCGACCTGTACACCGATTACGACGAGCTCCGGCACCGCATCGGGCTGGTCCCGCAGGAGGACATCCTGCACAACCAGCTTCCGACCCGGCGCGCGCTGCGCTACGCGGCCGAACTGCGGTTCCCCGGTGACACGCGCGCCGAGGAGCGCGAGCAGCGGGTCGACGAAGTCCTCGACGAGCTCGGTTTGGCGCGGCACGCCGATACCCGCATCGATAGGCTTTCGGGCGGGCAGCGCAAACGGGTGAGCGTCGCACTCGAGTTGCTGACCAAACCGTCGCTTTTGTTCCTCGACGAACCGACCTCCGGCCTCGACCCGGGCCTGGACAAGACGGTCATGGAAATGCTGTCCGAATTGGCGCACGACGGGCGGACCGTCATCGTCGTTACGCACAGCGTGGCGAATCTCGATTCCTGCGACCGCCTGCTGGTTCTGGTGCCCGGCGGTCGGCTGGCCTATTACGGGCCGCCGGCGGAAGGGCTGCAGCAGTTCGCACAGCCCAGCTGGGCCGAGGTGTTCCAGACATTCGACCGCGAGGAAGACCGCGACTGGGCCGGTGAGTTCCGGACTTCGCCACGCTTCGAGAACTACGTGGCGGTCGGGCTGACCGACGAAGTCGGCCCGGAGGAAGTGCGCCCACCGGCGCCGCCGCCCGCGTCGCAGTCCAAGCTCAGCCAGCTCAGCACACTGTGTCGGCGATATCTGGCGGTGATCGCGTCGGACCGAAGCTATTTGGCACTCCTCGGCGTGATGCCCCTGCTTCTCGGCGGCTTGATCGCCGCAGTGCCATCGGGCGAGGGATTCGCCGGGTCGCCGGGATCCAATGTCGATGCCCCGACCAAGCTCATGGTTCTGGTGTTCGCGGCATGCTTCGTCGGCACCGGGAACTCGATTCGCGAAATCGTCAAGGAACAGACGATCTATCGCAGAGAACGCGCGGCGGGCCTGTCGCCAGGGGTCTACCTGATGTCGAAACTGCTGGTCCTGGGCGTGATCACCACCCTTCAGGCGGCGGTGTTGGTGCTGATCGGCACCATCGGTGTGAGTATGCCGCCCAAGGGGCTTTTCACGTCGGTCGAGCTGGAGTTGATCGTGGCGACGGCGCTGCTCGGCATCGCATCGCTGGCTTTGGGTTTGCTGGTGTCGGTATCGGTGAACACCTCGGAGAAGACACTGCCGCTGCTGATTGTGCTGTCGATGGCACAACTGGTGCTCACCGGCGGCCTGGTGCGGCTGCCCGGAACAATTGGCCTGGAGCAACTGGCCTACGTATCGCCGTCCCGTTGGGGGTTCGGCGCGGGAGCCGCCTCCATCGATCTCGACAACCTCTCACCGCACACCGGCGCGGCCGACCCGCTGTGGAAACACACCATCGGCACGTGGCTGCTCGACCTGGGAGTCGTCACCGGGCTAGGGGCCGTCTTCCTCGCGCTGGCCTGGTACCGCCTGTATCAGCTGCGTCCACGGCGCCGCGGCACCCGCCGCGAGAGGCTTTGACGCCCAGTGACGCAGACCAGTGGTGCCGTCGACGTCCACCTCGAGAGCTAGGTTGCCGCGGCCGGGCGTCGCGGTGGGGTGCAGCAGTCGATCGCGCAGGGGGCACCGTTTGCGGTGCAGCCGTAGCCCGGAATGTCGCCGAGTCGGCGTGGCGATATACCGGTCAGGTGCTCGTTGATCAGTTCGACGACCAGTTGGGCGAAGCGGGGGTCGGTGCCGGGTGTGGCGGCCCTGGCGAAGGCCATGCCCAGTTCGGCGGCCTTGTCCTTGGCTTCGTTGTCCAGATCCCAGATGACTTCCAGGTGGTCGGAGACGAAACCGACGGGGCAGACCACCACCGCGTCTACGCCCTTGCCGGACAGATCCTCGAGATGATCGACGATATCGGGGTCGAGCCACGGGATCCGGGGCGGACCCGAGCGGGACTGCCACACCAGATCGTAGTCGGTGAATCCGGTTGCGGCGGCGCACAATCGGGCGGCTTCGGCGACTTGGCGACTGTACAGACGGCCACCGTCGGCAGGCGGACCCGCGGAAATATCGGCCGAGACCGGGATCGAGTGGGCGGTGAACACCAGTCGAGCGCCTTCCCGGCGCTGCGCGGGAAGAGATCCGACCGCAGCGCGAATCGCCTCGGCGAATGCCTGGATCAACAGCGGGTGGTCGAAGTACTGCCGCAACTTCACCAGTTCCGGCGCGTCCGGCCCGAAAGCCGCACGCGCCCTGCTGATGTCCTCGTCGTACTGCAGACAGCCCGAGTACCCGCCCCACGCCGAGGTCGGGAACACCAGCGCCGACCGCACACCGTCGGCGGCCATCCGCGCGACGGCGTCCTCGACCATCGGATCCCAGTTGCGGTTGCCGAAGTACACCGGTAATTCGATTCCGGCAGCGGCCAATTCGCGCTCGACCGCGGCGATGATGTCGCGGTTGAGCGCATTGATCGGCGAGACACCACCGAAGTGCAGGTAATGCTGGGCGACCTCGTCGAGGCGTTCGCGCGGCACGCCCCGGCCCCGAGTGACGTTCTCCAGGAACGGCAGCACGTCCTCGGGCCGCTCGGGGCCGCCGAACGACAACAGCAGCAGGGCGTCGGCGGCCCGAACCACGATGTCTCCCTTCGAATTACGTCAGTTGATCGACATGTTCTCCGGGAACCAGGTGTTGTGGCTGGCTCCACCGTCGACGTAGATGATCGAACCGGTGGTACCCGGCAGCCAGTCCGAGAGCAGCGTGACGATCGACTTCGCCACCACCGTCGGGTCGTCGACATCCCAGCCGATCGGCGACGCGCCGTCCCAGTAGACGTTGAGCTGGTTCAGCTTGGCCGCATCGTCGGTCGCGGTGCCGGCGATGGCCTTGGCCGCGAGGGTCTTGATCGGACCGGCGGCGATCAGGTTGGAACGAATCCGCTTGGCGGTGCCCACCTCGCGCGCCACATACCGGTTCACCGACTCCAGCGCGGCCTTCGCCACACCCATCCAGTTGTAGAACGGCATCGCGGTGCGCGGATCGAAGTCCATGCCGACGATCGAACCGCCCTCGTTCATGACCGGCAGCACCGCGCGAGCCAGCGAGGCGTAGCTCCAGGCCGAGATCTCGAAGGCCTTGGCCGCGTCCGGGCCGGGACCGTCCAGGAACGGACGCGCCTCCGGGCCCATCAGCGTGCGGGGTGCGAAGGCGATCGAGTGCAGCACACCGTCGACGCCGTCGGGCGCGATCTCGCGCACCTTATCGGCCAGCGCGGCGAGATCCTCCTCGCTGGTGACATCGAGCGGGATGGCCGGGGCGACCTCCTGCGGCAGCCGCTTGGCGATCCGATCGATCAGCCGCAGCCGCTCCGGAATGCCGGTGATGATCACCTTCGCACCCTGCTCCTGCGCGACCGCGGCCGCGTGGAACGCGATCGACGAATCGGTGATGATGCCGGTGATCAGGATGGTCTTGCCTTCGAGCAATCCGCCCATGGGTTTTCGGTTCTCCTGTAGTCGAAGTTCGTATGCTTATGCGACCGCCGAGGCGGCGCAGGCGTTTCGGTTGGCTCAGTGGCCCATGCCCATGCCGCCGTCGACCGGGATCACGGCGCCGGACACATACGCGGAATCATCGGAGGCCAGGAAGCTGATCACGGCGGCGACATCTTCCGGCTGGCCGAGGCGCTGCAACGGAATGAACTTCTTCGCGGTGTCGCGCAGATCGTCGGGCAGTTCGGCGGTCATATCGGTCTCGATGAAGCCGGGCGCGACCACATTCGCGGTGATCGAGCGCGAGCCGAGCTCACGGGTGATCGAGCGCGCCAGACCGATCACACCGGCCTTCGAGGACGCGTAGTTGATCTGGCCGGGTCCACCGCCGAGGCCGACGACCGAGCCGAGGAAGATCATCCGGCCCCAGCGCGCCCGCAGCATGGCGCGGTTGGCCCGCTTCGCGCAGCGGAACGCACCGGTCAGGTTCGCATCGATGACCCGGGTGAACTGCTCCTCGGTCATCCGCATCAGCAGGGTGTCGTCGGTGATGCCCGCATTGGCGACCAGCACCTCCACCGGCCCCTGATGCTGCTCCACCTCGGTGAAAGCGGCATCGACCGAAGCATTGTCCGTCACATCGCATTTCACACCGAACAGCCCGTCCGGCACCCCCGACCCACGATGTGTGACGGCCACCTTGTGGCCATCGGCAAGCAGACGCTGTGCGACCGCGAGGCCGATGCCGCGGTTGCCACCGGTCACCAAGACCGACCGGGAGGTGATGTTCGACATAGGGACCAACCTATCTGTTCGGGTTCGTGCGCCACGCCCGGGCCACGCATAGTGTGTTAGGTGGCTCCGGGCGCGTCGCGACGTCGGACATTGACGACTACGGCAGGCGTTGACGATAGAGCAAGCCGGTGATCACCCCGGCAGCGACAACCAGCATGCCGAGCAAAAGCCATGGCCGACTGGCATCGCCCCTGGTCAGTTCGAAGCCGATCTGCTCTTCGAGGGTGTCGTAGACGGCGGTCAACTCGGTCAGGCTCGAGGCGGTATAGAAGTCGCCGCCGGAGAGCTTGGCGATCTCGCGCAGCGCGTCGTCGTCGACAGGCACCTTGACGCGCTGTGCGCCCTTACCGTCCTGGTCCGGGATCTCCACCGTGCCCCAAGAGGTGCCGAACGAAATCGTCGACACCGGAACGCCTTTGTTCTTGGCCAGGCGCGCGGCGGTGAAACCGTGCCGTGGATTGTCGACATCCTTATCGTCGGGCACGGTCTGTTTACCGTCCGACATCAGCACGATGCGCGCGGGTGGCGGGGTTTCCGCGCCGCCGAGCACCGTGGCGATGGTGTCGATCGACTGCAGTGCGGTGAGAATGCCCTCACCGGTGGCGGTGCGTTCGGCGAGTTTGATGTTGTCGATAGCGGCCTTGACGGCCTCGCGGTTCGTCGTCGGCGGCACCATCACCGAGGCGGTGCCCGCGAAGGTCACGAATCCGAGGTTGATGCCCGGCGGCAGCCCGTCGACGAATTCCTTACCCGCCTTCTGCGCCACCTTCAGTCGCGACGGCGGCACGTCGGTGGCCTCCATGGACAGCGAAACGTCCATCACCAGAACGACTGTCGCACGATTGCGCGGCACCTTCTTGACCGCCGTCGGTCCCGCGGCCGCGATGGTGAGGAACACCAGACCGATCAGCATCAGAGCGATCGGCACATGCCGGATCGGACTCGGCCGCGACGGAGCGACCTTCTCCAGCAGTTCCATATTGCTGAACCGCAGCATGTGCCGGTGGCGGCTGCGCTGAACAAGGATGTATCCCAGCGCGATCAGCACGACGACGGCGAGGAAGCCGAGCCAGACCAGCGCGGTGAAATGCGAAATGCTCACTGGCGCGGCGCCCGTCCGCTCGGGGCGCCGAAGGCGTGGCGCCGGGTTGACACGAACCGGACCACATCCGAGATCCAGTCCCGATCGGTCTGCAGGGTGAGCACCGGTGCGCCGCAACTGCGCAGCGCCTGTTCGACCTGGACGCGATGCCGCTGGGCCGCCGCCGCGAAATCGGCGCGCAGCGCGGGCGTCACGCTGAATTCGCGGGTGCGCCCGGTCTCCGGATCGTGCAGCACCACATCACCCATATCGGGCAGCGACAGATCGCGCGGATCGAGCACCTCCACCGCGAGCAGATCGTGGCGCGCGGAGATGGCGCGCAGTGAGCGCTGCCAGTTGATGTCACCGAGGAAGTCGCTGATGACCACCGCGAGTCCGCGCTTGCGCTGCGGGCGGCGCAGCGATTCGATCGCCTCGCGCAGATCGCCGCGCACACCGTCGCGGGCGTGCGGCGTGGTCGCGATGTCGCGCAGCATCGACTGCGCGTGCACCCGGCCGCTGCGCGCCGGAATGCGCGTCAATTGCTCGCCGGTCGCGACGACCGCGCCGATCCGGTTGCCGCCGCCGCTGGTGAGGTGGGTGATCGCCGCGGCGGCCGCGATCGCCAGATCGCGCTTCTGGCACAGCGCGGTGCCGAAGTCGAGGCTGGCCGATAGGTCGACCACCATCCAGGTCTCGAGTTCCCGGTCCGCGATCATCTGCCGCACATGCGGATGGGTGGTGCGGGCGGTGACCGACCAATCCATTTGCCGCACATCGTCGCCCGGCTGATAGGTCCTGGCCTCGCCCGGTTCCGAACCGGGACCCGGGATCAGTCCGAGATGATCGCCGTGCAGCACACCGTCGAGCCGACGCCGCACGGTCAGTTCCAGCGTTTTCAGCGCTGCCGTCAGTTTCGGATCGGAGAGTTCACCCGATCGGAAGGACGGCGGTGCGTGGGATGACATCGGCACTGGTGGAACCGGATCCGATGCTGAGGTCACTTCGGCTGGTTATTGCTGGCGGCCGGGGACATCTGCGCCACCGGCGGCTGCGGCACCGCATCCTGTGGTACGGGCGGCTGCGGAATCGGCGAGCCGTGCGGGCCCATGGCGGGCGGGGCGGCCGGAACCGGCGCGGCCGCGGCGCCCGGCGCGACCGCCTGCGGCGCCACCTGCGGCAGACCGACGGTCTGCAGTACCCGCTTGATCACATCGTCCGGGCTGATCTCGTCGGCGAGCGCGTCGTAGGACAGCACCAGACGGTGGCGCAGCACATCCGGAATCACCTCGACGACATCCTGCGGCACCACATAGTCGCGGCCGCGGATCAGCGCGACGGCGCGGGCCGCGGCGATGATGCCGAGGCTGGCGCGCGGCGAGGCGCCGTAGGCGATCCAGCTCGCCACATCCTGCATGCCGAACTCGGCGGGCTTGCGGGTCGCCGCGATCACCCGGACCACGTAGTCGACCAGCGCGTGGTGCACGAACGTATTCGCGGCCACCTGCTGCAGCCGGATCAGCTCGACGGGTTCGAGGATCGGCTTGGCCTCCGGCGGGGTGACACCCATCCGGTAGATGATCTCGCGCTCTTCCTCAACCGACGGGTAGTCGACCATGACCTTGAACAGGAAGCGGTCGCGCTGGGCCTCGGGCAGCGGGTAGACGCCCTCGCTCTCGATCGGGTTCTGCGTCGCCATGACCAGGAACGGATCGGGCATGGGGTAGGTCTTGCCGCCGATCGACACATGCCGCTCGGCCATCACCTCGAGCAGTGCGGACTGCACCTTGGCGGGTGCGCGGTTGATCTCGTCGGCCAGCACGAAGTTCGCGACGACCGGGCCGAGTTCGGTATCGAATTCCTCGCGGCCCTGGCGGTAGATCCGGGTACCGATGAGGTCGGTCGGCACCAGGTCCGGGGTGAACTGGACGCGGGCGAACGAACCGCCGACGACCCTGGCGAAGGTCTCCACCGCAAGGGTTTTGGCGATACCCGGCACACCCTCGAGCAGTACGTGGCCGCGCGCGAGCACTCCGACGAGCAGCCGTTCGACGAGCCGATCCTGGCCGACGATAACGCGCTTGACCTCGTATATCGCCTTTTCCAGGGTCTGGACGTCACGCTCCAGGGTGCTGGGTGCGGGAGCAGCGGCCCCTTTCGCCAAACTTGCCCCGCTCACACCGTCCGTCGAAGTCACCAACATCCCCGCTTTCGCTTTGGTCCTGTGCGTGCTGCCACAACTATTCCAGGTAATGGCCGCATACGCCGCAACCGGACCCGAGATCACGGCAAATCAACAGATTCGCGCGGCCGGGTTCGCGGCGTACGGCCCCAGCCTAGGGTTAGGAGACGATCCGCACCGCGTACGGCATGATGCCGCCCTCGCGCACCGGAGACACCCTTACCACTTCGCCGGATTGCGGCGCCTCCACCATCTTCCCGTTTCCGAGGTAGAGCGCAACATGTTCGCTGCCGTTCGGTCCCCAGAACAGCATGTCGCCGCGGGTGCGCTCGGCAACGGGCACCCGGGTGCCCGCGTTGTACTGGTAGCCGCTGTAGTGCGGCAGCGAGACGCCGATTCCGGCGAAGGCGTAGATCATCAGGCCCGAGCAGTCGAAGCCGACCTTGTTGTAATCGCCGTAGCTGTCGGCGACGCCGCCGTCGTGGATGCCGAGCGTCGGCCCGTCCTCGTCGCCGCCGCCCCAGGCATAGATGACACCCAGCTGCGACATCGCGCGGTCGACAACGGTTTCGATGGCCGCGGAGCCGCCGATGGACGGCATGCTCGGCCGGGTGGCGCGCGGCCTGGTCTGACGCGGCGGCGGCGAATCATCCATCTGGATATGCGGGCGCTTACCCTCGCCCGCCTGCGCCGCGCGGTCCTTCGCGGCCTGGTCCTGTGCGGCGCGTGCGGCGGCGGCCGCCGCGGCGGCGCGCACGGCGGCCTCCTCGGCCTTGCGCTGCTCGTCCCAGGCCAGGTAGGCCTCGCGTTGTCCTTGCAGCCCAGCCACATTCGTGCGGGCGAGATCCAAACGTCCCTGCGCCGCGGTGCGCTCGCGTAGTAGGCCCTCCCGTTGGGTGGCCTGCTGATCCTGTTCGGCCTTCACCGCGGCGACCGCGTGCTCGGCGTCGGCCTTCTTCTGCTCGGCCGCCGCGGCGGCGGCGTCGGCAACCGACTTCGCTTGGCGCGCACTGGAATTCTTATTGCCCTGATCGATCTGGGCGCGGCGCAACGAGTCCAGTACCGACTGCTGATTTTTCGAGACCAGGGTGAGTACCTGGGCGCGGTTGAGGGCGAGGTCCGGGGTGGCCGAGGACAGATAGGTGACCATCGAGGTCGCGGCGGGCCGGGTATAGGCCTGCACCGCGAACTGGTCGAAATTGCGCTTGGCCTGCTCGACCTGGGTTCCGGCGTCGGTGAGTTCGCGCTGGGTGTCCACGACCGCGGCGGCGGCCGCATCGGCGGCGTCGCGCGCGTTCTGCAGATCGACGAGGGCCTTATTGACCTCTTCGCGCTTCTGGGCAACCGCGGCGTCGAGTTCCTGCAGCTTCTGATCCACGGTGGCGACCTGGTTGATCAGCGCACCGACCTCGCTGACTCTGGCGTCGACTTGTGCTCCGGCATCGGCGATCTGGCTATCGCTCGGGTTCGGTGGGGCAGGCGGCACCGCGGCGACGGGTCCGGCCGTGCCGAGTACAGCGGCAGCGACCAGCAACCCCAGAGCGACCCACAGCGGACGCCGAGAACCGGCTACGCCGTTGTTGCGCATCGCACCTCCAAAGGACCCGACTGCGGCTTAACCTCACGAGCCCCCTGCGAACCATCCCGCTCAGTGGTTGACAGATAGCTCTCTCAACACTTCTTCCCCATCAGTAATCATTCGAACCGTACGTCACATCATTCACCAAAGAAACTCCGGCAACAGAACTACAGCCGCGTAATTTAACCGTCGCCCGGGGATAGCCGAACGATTACGGGGATTCGGTCGCGCAAAACAAACCGACCGACAGGAAAAATTGCTGAACGGATACCAGCTACGAAGTGGAGTCCCGGTCGTCGTCGAGCCCGGAAACCCCTACCGGCACGAACTCCTGGGCAGGCCGACGAGACTTGATCCAGTAGAGTCCGCCGACCACGACTGCCGTGCCGACCAGCAACACGCTGGTGATCGCGGTCCAGGAGAACTTCTCCGGCCGGTCGAGCCGATCGACGAAAATCTGCGCCGCCTGTGCCGAATGCCCCTGCGTGCTCTTGGACGCGTCCTCGGCCCACTCCAGCTTCACCCGGCTGATCGAATCGCTGTAGGTGCCGACCCAGTCGTCGCTCAACACCACCACGGTTCCGTGCTCGGTCTTGCCGACCTCGGTGGCCAGGTCACGTAGATTGGAGTCGTGACCTGGATTGCCGGGAATCACCACGATGCTGAGCTCGATGCCATGAGCTCGGGCGTCGGCGACAACCGCCTCGAGCGCGTCCTGGTCCTTACCCTTCGGGGTGGCGACGTGGTTGTCGACCACATCCTCTTTGATCTGCGCCAAGGTCTTGTCGTCGATACCAGGCGGCAATTCGGCGCGCATGGGCGTGAAAACCGAGGTGTGCGAGACGGTCATCTTCCATCCGGTCTGTCGAGCCGCATCGGCACGCGAGGCGACGGGCATCCAACACTGCAGGGTGAACCGGTACTTGCCCACCGGTCACCCCGACTAACTCGCAAGCACAGTACGCGACCGCGTGTCGTACCACCTTCTGACGGCGCGCAGAACGGCACCCGCGCGTTTCACAGGACAAGCGTACTGTTAGGCTCGAAGGCGCGAGGAGCCAGCACCTTCCGGGGTCTGGAACCCTCCGAAGACAGCCGTAGCGACTGCTTACAGGTCGCTCGAAAAAACCAGCAGTAGCGACCGCTCGCAGGTCGCTCGACAAAACCGGTCATCGGCACAGCCCCGCCGATGACCACCCTCACAGATGAGTGGAGCTGACGTGACGACAAGTATCGATACTTTCGGCGCCAAGGGCACCCTCGAGGTCGGAAGCAACTCCTACGAGATCTTCCGTCTCTCGGCCGTGCCGGGCACCGAGAAACTCCCCTACGCACTGAAGGTCCTCGCGGAGAACCTGCTCCGCACCGAGGACGGCGCCAACATCACCGCCGATCACATTCGGGCCATCGCGAACTGGGATCCGAACGCACAGCCGGACACCGAGATCCAGTTCACCCCGGCCCGCGTGATCATGCAGGACTTCACCGGCGTGCCCTGTGTCGTCGACCTGGCAACCATGCGTGAGGCCGTCACCGCTCTCGGCGGCGACCCGAACAAGGTCAACCCGCTCTCCCCCGCCGACATGGTCATCGACCACTCGGTCATCCTCGATGTCTTCGGCCGCGCTGACGCCCTCGAGCGCAACGTCGACCTGGAGTACCAGCGCAACGGCGAGCGCTACCAGTTCCTGCGCTGGGGCCAGGGCGCCTTCGACGACTTCAAGGTCGTCCCGCCGGGCATGGGCATCGTGCACCAGGTGAACATCGAGTACCTGGCGCCGACCGTCATGGTCCGCAACGGCCAGGCCTATCCGGACACCTGCGTCGGCACCGACTCGCACACCACCATGGTCAACGGCCTCGGCGTGCTGGGCTGGGGCGTCGGCGGCATCGAGGCCGAGGCCGCCATGCTGGGCCAGCCGGTCTCCATGCTGATCCCGCGCGTCGTCGGCTTCAAGCTGACCGGTGAGATCAAGCCGGGCGTCACCGCCACCGACGTCGTGCTCACCGTCACCGACATGCTGCGCAAGCACGGTGTGGTCGGCAAGTTCGTCGAGTTCTACGGCAAGGGCGTCGCCGAGGTTCCCCTCGCCAACCGCGCCACCCTGGGCAATATGAGCCCCGAATTCGGTTCCACCGCCGCGATCTTCCCGATCGACGCCGAGACCATCAACTACCTGCGCCTGACCGGCCGCAGCGACGAGCAGCTCGCGCTCGTCGAGGCGTACGCCAAGGAACAGGGCATGTGGCACGACGCCGATCACGAGCCCGCGTACTCGGAGTACCTGGAGCTGGACCTGAGCACCGTCGTGCCGTCCATCGCGGGACCGAAGCGCCCGCAGGACCGAATCCTGTTGTCGGACTCCAAGACCGCGTTCCGCAAGGACATCCACAACTACACCAGCGACGCGGAGAGCGGCCCCGCCGCCGTGACCCCGCACTCGCACCTGGACGAGGCCGTCGAGGAGTCCTTCCCGGCCAGCGATCCGGCCGTGCTGTCCTTCGCCGACGACGACGCGATCCTGCCGTCCGCCGCCAACGGCAACGTCGGCCGTCCGTCCAAGCCGGTCAAGGTCTCCGATCCGGAGCGCGGTGATTTCGTGCTCGATCACGGCGCCGTCGTGGTCGCCGGCATCACCTCCTGCACCAACACCTCGAACCCGTCGGTCATGCTGGGCGCCGCCCTGCTGGCGCGCAACGCGGTCGAGAAGGGCCTGTCCTCCAAGCCGTGGGTGAAGACCAACATGGCGCCGGGCTCGCAGGTCGTCGCCGACTACTACGAGAAGGCCGGACTGTGGCCGTACCTCGAGAAGCTCGGCTTCTACGTGGGCGGCTTCGGCTGCACCACCTGCATCGGCAACACCGGCCCGCTGCCGGAGGAGATCTCCAAGGCGATCAACGACAACGATCTGTCGGTCACCGCGGTGCTCTCCGGTAACCGCAACTTCGAGGGTCGCATCTCCCCCGACGTGAAGATGAACTACCTGGCCTCGCCGCCGCTGGTCATCGCGTACGCGCTCGCGGGCACCATGGACTTCGACTTCGAGACCGACGCCCTGGGCCAGGACACCGACGGCAACGATGTCTTCCTGAAGGACATCTGGCCGTCGCCGCAGGAGATCGACGACACCATCAAGTCGGCGATCAACCGCGAGATGTTCACCAAGTCCTACGCCGACGTCTTCAAGGGCGACGCGCGCTGGCAGAACCTGGAGACCCCGGAGGGCGACACCTTCGCGTGGGACGAGAACTCGACCTACGTCCGCAAGGCGCCGTACTTCGACGGCATGGAAATGGAGCCGGCCCCGGTCACCGACATCAAGGGCGCTCGCGTGCTCGCGCTGCTCGGCGACTCGGTCACCACCGACCACATCTCCCCGGCCGGTCCGATCAAGCCGGGCACCCCGGCTGCGCAGTACCTCGACTCGCACGGCGTCGAGCGCAAGGACTACAACTCCCTGGGCTCGCGTCGCGGTAACCACGAGGTGATGATCCGCGGCACCTTCGCCAACATCCGGCTGCGCAACCAGCTGCTGGACGACGTCTCGGGCGGTTACACCCGCGACTTCACCCAGGACGGCGGCCCGCAGGCGTTCATCTACGACGCCTCGCAGAACTACCAGGCCGCGGGCATCCCGCTGGTCGTGCTCGGCGGTAAGGAGTACGGCTCGGGTTCCTCGCGTGACTGGGCCGCCAAGGGCACCTCGCTGCTGGGTGTGAAGGCCGTCATCACCGAGTCCTTCGAGCGCATCCACCGCTCGAACCTCATTGGTATGGGCGTCATTCCGCTGCAGTTCCCGGCCGGTGAGTCGGCCGCGTCGCTGAAGCTGGACGGCACCGAGACCTTCGATATCGAAGGCATCACCAAGCTGAACGAGGGTGCGACTCCGAAGACCTTGAAGGTCACCGCCACCAAGGAGAACGGTGATGTGATCACCTTCGACGCGGTGGTCCGGATCGACACGCCCGGTGAGGCCGACTACTACCGCAACGGCGGCATCCTGCAGTACGTGCTGCGCAATATGATTCGCGGCTGATCGACTGTGCTGTAGTGGGTCCGCGCACCGCAACCGTGCGGTGCGCGGACCTGTTCACATTGCATTGCCCGCTTCGCTCGGAGGAGCCAGATGCCCAAGGTCAGTGACGATCACCTCGCCGCCCGGCGTAGTCAGATACTCGACGGGGCGCGGGCGTGTTTCGCCGAATACGGGTACGAAGGCGCCACCGTGCGCCGCCTGGAGGAGGCAATCGGCCTGTCCCGCGGCGCGATCTTCCATCACTTCCGGGACAAGGACGCCCTGTTCCTCGCGCTCGCACAAGAAGACGCCGACCGCATGGCCGACGTCGCGGCCAACCAGGGTCTGGTACAGGTCATGCGCGATATGCTGGCCCATCCGGAGCAATTCAATTGGCTCGGAACGCGTTTGGAGATCGCGCGCCGGTTGCGCACCGATCCGGAGTTCCGCGCGGGCTGGACGCAGCGCTCCGCAGAGCTGACCGCCGCGACGCTGGCCCGTTTGGAACGCCGCAAGGCCGCCGGTGCTTTGCGCGACGATGTGCCGACCGATGTCTTGCTCGGCTATCTGGACCTGGTGCTCGACGGGCTCATCGCCCGCATCGCCTCCGGGCACACCAACGAAAACCTTTCCGCGGTACTGGATCTGGTCGAAGCGTCGGTGCGCCGCAAGGACTGAATCAGCCGCAGCATCCCCCGCGGGGGCCATCCGGCGGCGGCGCCATAGCCGCGTGAGGACCCGACCGATGCTACGACAGGCGGCAGCGCGTCCTCGCTCCCGACAACCGCCGCCGCTACGCCGTGCGACCTGGGATGCCACGCGAAATGCGGTATCTCGACGATAATCGTGCGCATGAAACTGAACGGAGCGCGTGTCCTGGTCACCGGGGCGACAGGCGGGATCGGGGTCGCGATCGCCGCCGCGGTCGCGGGTCGAGGGGCGAGCGTGGTGCTGTCCGGACGCCGCGCCGACGAACTCGATAAGGTCGCCGCACGGTTCGGGGCGCGGGCGGTCGTCGCGGACCTCGCCGTGCCGGGCGCCGTCGAGAAGCTGCTCGCGGAGGCCGGTGACCTCGATATCGTCATCGCCAATGCGGCATTGCCCGGTTCGGGAGACCTGCTCGACTATTCGCCGACCGAGATCGATCGTGCGCTGGAGGTCAATCTGCGCGCACCCATCATGCTGGCCCGCCTCGCGGGTGAGCGCATGGCCGAACGCGGCAAGGGCCACCTGGTCTTCATCAACTCCCTGTCCGGCAAGGCCGCATCCGGTAAGGCGGCGATATACAACGCGACCAAATTCGGACTCCGCGGCTTCGCCTTGGCCGTGCGCGCCGACCTCGAGGACCGCGGCGTCGGTGTCTCGTCCATCTACCCCGGATTCGTCAGGGACGCGGGCATGTTCGTCAAATCCGGCGCGGCACTACCACGGGGCGTCGGCACCCGAAGCCCGGAAGACGTCGCGAACGCCGTGGTTCGTGCGATCGAACGGAATATCGCCGAAACCGACGTCGCACCGCTGCCGGTTCGTCTCGGCGCCAGCTTCGCCCTGATCGCCCCGAATCTCTCGAACCGCGTCCAACACCTCTTCGGCGCCGACAAGGTAATGACCGAACTAGCCGCAGGTCACCGCGACATGCGCTGAGCCGGAACGCATTACCGCCGCGATAAACGGCTGAATACGACGCTCGCGCCGGCGAATCCGAGGGTCGCGAGGATGACGCACCAGAGGATGGCGAGCGGGGCGTGGTGTCCGGCGCCGGTCGCGTTGAGGAGGCCACGCACCGTTTCGATGATGGGGGTGGCGGGTTGGTAGTCGGCGAAGCCGCGCAGCCAGTGCGGCATGGTGGCGGTTTGGACGAAGGCGCTGCTGATGTACGGGATGAACATGATCGCGTAGGTGAGACCGCCAGCGGCTTCCGGATTCTTGGCGGCCAAACCGAGTGCGACGGCGATCCAGGAGATCGCCGTGACGAACAGGGTGATCACCGCTAGGGCCGCCACCCAGCCGAGTAGACCGGCCTGGGGCCGGTAACCGAGCGCGATCGCCACCGAAACCGCGATCGCAATGGCCGCGAGATTGCGCATCACCCCCTCGGCGACATGTCCGGCCAGCACGGCCTGCCGGAACATCGGCAGTGTGCGGAACCGGTCGATACTGCCCCTGGTCATATCGGTGGATACCGCCGTGGCCGTGATGGATGAGCCGAAACCCGTGCACAGCAACATGATTCCGGGCACCACATAGTCCAGGTAGGGGCCGCCGACATCGATGGCCCCACCGAAGACGTAGGTGAACAGCAGCATGACCAGGATCGGCATGAGCAGCGAGATGATCAGGGTGTCCCGGCTGCGCAGCGTATGCCGGACACAGCGGCGGAACATGACCATGGTGTCGGCGAAGACGTCGATCGTCACCGGGCGGCGGCCTCTACGATGTCGGCGGTGCGCGCGGCGGCGTCCTCGGTGCTCAGCGTTTTCGCGAATTCCGCTGCGCGGGAACGACGTTCGGGTGTCAACAACGATGCGACACCCTGTTCGAGCCGCGACTCGGTGAGTCGCGTGAACGGCAGGTGCGCACCCACGCCGAGACGTTCGACCTGTCCACCCCACATGGGCTGCTCGAACGACACCGAGCACACGAGCGTCGGCAATCCGGCGCGCAGACTCTCGAACAGCGTCCCGATGCCGCCGTGATGCACCGCGGCCGCGCAATGCGGAAAGACCAGGTCGTGTGCGAACGGACCGACGACCTTGACGTTCGGTCCCGCCTGTGCGTCGGCGATATCCAGATCACTCCACCCGGCGCTCACCAGCGCACGCACCCCCAGCCGAGCCGACACCTCGGACACCATCGCCAGCACCGCCGCGGTATCGCGGATCGGCATGCTGCCGAAACCGAAGAACACCGGCGGCTCGCCCTCCTCGATCCACGACAGGATGCCCGCATGGTCGCCAGCGAGATCGCCGACGGCCTCGCGGGCGGCGTGATCGAGGGTCAGAAATCCGGTGAACGGCCTGCGCTCATCCCATTGTTCGGGCAGTCCGGGCACCAGTGCCGGATCGTAGATCTGCACCTCCGGGACATTCGCCCGGGCCAGCACCGCGGCCGTGCTGGCCCGCGATTTCGGCAACCCGAGCGTCACCCGCAGGTCATTGAGGTAGCGCATGAACACCACGCGGCGCAGATTCTCCGCGATCATCCACGTCGCCCGATTCACCGCCGCTGGCGGATTCCAGCGCGGCGGCAGCGCACCCGGAAACGGATAGGCGCCATTGCTCCGGCAGGGGAAGTAATGCAGGCTGACCAGCGCAACGCCCATCGCCTCGGCGACCGAACTGGCCCGGTCCTCGGTGACCGTGCTGGCCACGATCAGATCGGCCCCCGCACACACATCGATGACCTCGCGGTTCATCTGCTGGGCGTAATCGGCCATCTGACTGGCCACCAATTGCATCAGCCGCAGCGTATTTCCGGCGGCAAGGGCCCGCTGTCCGGCATCCGAACTGTAGAGCTGCTGCACATCGGGTCCGCAGGCGACGGCGGCGAGGCCGGTGGCCGTGGCGAATTCGACGAGATTCGGCGGCGCCCCGAGCAGCACGTCGTGGCCGCGGCGGCGCAGCTCCAGTCCCAGCGCCACGACCGGCTGGACGTCTCCACGAGTTCCGGTGAGCGGAATCGCTATTTTCACGGCGGCTCTTTCGGTATTGGGCCCGTGACCCGACTCCGAGCGGATAGTCCACGGAAATATGGGCTCTCCACAAAGGGCATGTATCAGTACAGTGCCATTGTGCACATCGCGATGTTCATGGACTACCACCCGACCACGCTCGGAGGGATCCAGACCGCGGTCGATTCGCTGTGCCGTGGACTCGAACGCGCAGGTCACCGCGTCACCCTCTTCGTCGCGCCGCAATCGGGCGCGCATACGGACCCGCATGTGGTCGAGCTGCGCGCCGCCGGTGGTCTCGAGGTGAACGGATTCCCGGTTGTGCTGCCTACCAAGCACAATGACGAACTCATCGACGCCGCCTTCGCCGCGCACGGACCGATCGACCTGGTGCATACCCACACCACCTACGGCGTCGCCATCGCCGGTATGAAAGCGGCACGGCGACACCGGCTTGCGCTGATCCACACGGCCCAGAGCCGCGACGACGCGTTCATCGAGAACACCTCGCCGGCACCGTATCCGGCGGCTCTGGCGCTGCGCGCGCTGCACGGCCGGTTCGTACCACACCGCCAGCACATGCCGCATCGCGCCGAAAGCCGTGCGGCACGACATGCCTGGTGGACGATCGTCGGGCAGGCGCAGGCGGCGGATCGGGTGATCGCGCCGACGCAGCACTTCGCCGAGCTGCTGCTCGCGCACGGCCTGACGCGCCCGATTCGGGTGGTGTCCAACGGTGTCGACGATGAGCTGATCGAAAGCCGCGGCAGCACAGCGGGAGTCGATCGGGCCGCCGACGCGCCGCTGCGGCTCATCTGGTGCGGGCGGTTGTCCGCCGAGAAGCGGCTGCTCCAATCCATCGACGCCGTGCGGCTCGTCGAGGACTGCACCCTCGATATCTATGGCGAGGGCGACCTGCGCGCGGCGGCGGCAGCCGCCATCGCCGAACACCGCCTCGAGGACCGAATCCGCTTACACGGCAGGGTCACTCAGGCCGAATGCCTCGCGGCCATGTCCGACGGCGACGCCCTGCTATTCCCATCCCACGGGTTCGACACCCAGGGCATGGTCCTGCTGGAAGCGGTGGCGGTGGGCCTGCCGATCATCTACTGCGATCCCGATCTCGACGAATCGGTACCCGCCGGCGGCGGCGTGCGCACCGCCGATCCTTCGGCGATCGCGATGGCCGATACCATCGCGAAACTCAACGCCGATCGCACCGCATTCGACGCGATGCGCGAGGTCCTCGCCGCACACGGCGACTCCGTGCGGCAATCACGGCAGACCGAGCAGGTGCTCGAAATCTACCGCCAGGCCCGCGAAGAGTCCGCGCGCAGTCCAGAATTGGTCATGCCGCAATCTCTTTCGGAGGTGCCGACCGCTCCTGGCGCGCTGCCACTGGTGGGACACAGCCTGCGGGCCCTGCGCGACGCCCCCGGATTCGTCACGTCGCTGGCCGACGTCGGGCCGATCGTGCGTATCCACTTCGGTCAGAAGACCGGATATCTGCTCACCACACCGGATCTCGTCCGCGAGGTCGGACTCGGCGATGCCGAACTCAATCGAGACGACCTGCGCGAGGCGATCAAGGACGTCGCGGGCGGATCGGTGAATGTCCTGCGCGGCGATGAACACAAACTGCGGCGCAGGATGATCGCGCCCGCGCTGCGGCAGAGCCGCCTCGCCGAGTACACGAGGTCGGCGGCCGACATCGCGGAAACCTGGTCGGCGGGACTGCCTTCGGGCGGTCGGGTGAATCTGATGGACGAGGCCCACGGCCTGATCCTCGACACGGTGTCCTCGACCCTGTTCACGGCCGATTTCAGCGATGACGCACGCCGTGAGATCCGGGACAATGTGCCGTGGCTGCTCAGCCAGGTCATTCTGCGGACCGCGCTACCCCCGCAGGTGCGCCGCCTGCGGCTGATCGCGAACTGGCGATGGCGCACGAAGGCACATCACCTGCGCGCCGCCATCGGTGACGTCATCGCCGAATACCGCCGCCGCGATGAGGATTTCAACGATGTGGTGTCCGCGCTCATTCGGCATACCGACAGCGAGACCGGTGCGACGCTGTCCGATGAGCACATCATCGACGAGGCGATTCTCATGCTGGCCGGTGGCGTCGGCTCGATGGCGTCGCTGACGGGGTGGCTATGGCATGAGGTCATGCGTCACCCGCGCATCGCCGAGCAGCTGTATGCCGAACTCGATGCCGTCGTCGGATCGGATTCGGTCCGGCCCGACCATCTCGGCGCCCTCCCGTACCTCAAACAGGTTGTGGCGGAGACACTTCGGTTCTGGGGCCCCTGGATCAGCGCCGGCACCGCCGACGGCGACGTCACCATCGGCGGACTCACCGTTCCGGACGGCACGGCGATCATGTTCAGCCCCTATCTGGTTCAGCACGATAAGCGCTACTTCACCCATCCGGAATCCTTCGACCCGGATCGCTGGTCGCCCGAGCGTGCCGCCGATATCGATAAGAAGTCCAACCTGTCGTTCGGCGTCGGCCGCCGCCGCTGCCTCGGCGACCATTTCGCCATGATCGAAATCGGCCTCGCCGCCGCGGCCCTGCTCGCCCGCTGGCGGCCGATCCCCGATCCGAAGTACGTGGTGCGCGCATCGAATCGCGACTTCGTCCTCTCCCCGTCGGCACTGCCGGTCACCCTGCACCCACGTTGATCACTTGCTTGGAGTGCACTCCAGGTGACTACCGTGATCACATGAGCAAAGTTTGGTTCATCACCGGAGTCTCACGAGGATTCGGCCGCGAATGGGCACTCGCCGCACTGGAGCGCGGCGACCAGGTGGCCGGTACGGCACGCGAGTTGAGCACACTCGACGATCTCGTCGCCAAATATCCGGATACCTTTCTGCCGCTACGCTTGGACGTCACCGACCGGGACGCCGACTTCGCCGCGGTACAGCAGAGCGCCGAACGATTCGGGCGGCTCGATATCGTGATCAACAATGCGGGCTACGGACAGTTCGGCATGATCGAGGAGCTCAGCGAGGCCGAGCTCCGAGCACAGTTGGAGACCAATGTCTTCGGCGCACTGTGGATCACCCAGGCGGCGTTGCCGATCCTGCGGGCCCAGGGCAGCGGCCACATCATCCAGGTCTCGAGCATCGGCGGCATCTCGGCCTTCCAGAACCTCGGCGCATACCACGCGTCGAAGTGGGCACTGGAAGGGTTCTCCCAGTCCCTCGCGCAGGAAGTCGCGCCGTTCGGCATCCATGTCACCCTGATCGAGCCGGGCGGCTTCGATACCGACTGGGCCGGTCCGTCCGCGCGCCACGCCACCCCGAATCCGGCCTACGATCCGGCCAGGGAGGCCAGGGCCGCGCAGCGTTCCGCGGTGCGCCGGGGCGATCCGGCCGCCACCCGCGCCGCCATCCTGGCCGTCGTCGACGCAGCGGAGCCGCCGCTGCGTATCTTCCTCGGCGAGATCCCCCTGGCGATCGCGACCGCGGACTACGAATCCCGCTTGGAGCTCTGGCGCAAGTGGCAGCCGGTCTCCGCTGCTGCGCAGGGTGATTGATCAATACAGCACGAGTGCGACGCCGCCGGGAAGAGTGGGGATGATGGTGGATCCCTCCCCGGCGGCGCCGACTATCCGAGACCGCGCCCTCGCTGGCCGACGGCGCGGGTACAGGCCGAAAGGGCCCGCCGCTGGCACGCCGTCCGGAAGTCACGGACGCCTCCGTAACTCCTCGTTCGAAACACGATGACGCGCCAGCGAATTCAGACTCTACGATGCGACCGCTCGCCCATGCAGCATCCTTTCAGCAAATTAGGGACTGTGATGCACGCAACTACATGCAACAGTGCTGGTGGTCACCTGAATCCGGGCCAGGCTCGGGTTTTCGCCGACTTCCGGTACGAAACCGCCCCCGGCACACGGCGTTCAGTAGGTGGCATTCAGATAGTCGGCGGCATGGGTTGTCCATAGGACATTGGTGCCGGGCATGTTGTGCCCGGAGTAGAGGACGTGCTGACCATCCGGCCACGGCGTCAGATAGCCGATGACGCCATCGACCGCGGCGGCATACCGATTCAGGTTGGCGACCGGGTCGTCCATCAGGAACCGGAGCAGTTCGGCGAAGATCAGCGGGCCCACATTGCCGATGCGGGCGCCCTCCACGAAGGAAAACGGCGAAATGCCGACATCGATGATGTGCAATGGGGAGTCGCCGGGCGAGGAGGTGATGATGTCGCCCGGATTCGCGTACTCCTTGACGTCGAGTGCGGGCCAGCCACCGTGTTCGCCGTGCAGGCCGTAAGTCGTTGGCGGGCAGAGATTGCCGACCGACTGGCCGCGCTTGCGCATCGGGTTGGCGATATTGACGGCGAATGCGATCTCGAGGGGTGAGCCGTCGGTGTTCTTGTACACCCCCGACCGCACCCCCTCCAGGATCTTGCTCGCGCAGATGCCGCCGAGCGAATAGCTCAGCAGTCCACACACATTCGGCGAATCCTGAATCGCTTTGACACCCGCGGCGACACCGAGGCGGATCGAGGTGTCCAGCGACGGACCCCATAGGTCCGGGTCCGGCCCGACCGAGGCGGGCCAGTCCGGCTCGAAGGCGGTGAAGCGGGCGGTATCGAGCAGTTTGGTGACATCGTGGAGCATGCCGGTCGGTGTCCCATTGCTGTTCCGCGGCTCGCCCGTGCCGCGGAGGGTGATGATGTCGATCATCGTGCACCTCCTTGTGCACCGCCCATCGGTGCCATGATCCAGGTTGCATCAATGACCGCGCGGGCGCGCGAGTATCGAG
This sequence comes from Nocardia nepalensis, assembly GCF_048910785.1. Lineage (NCBI taxonomy): Bacteria > Bacillati > Actinomycetota > Actinomycetes > Mycobacteriales > Nocardiaceae > Nocardia > Nocardia nepalensis. The sequence goes on from NZ_JBKBET010000021.1 coordinate 223,485, forward strand.
CTACCTCATCTCGCGCTCCGCTCGAAGCTGCCGAGCAGCACCCGGGCGATGCGGTCCAGATCGTGGCGATCCTTCGCCGAAAGCACCGACAACATGCGAGTTTCATTCTCGGTATGCGCGGTGACGACCTCATCGATCAGGGTGCGGCCGGCATCGGTCAGAGCGACCCGAACGGCGCGGCGATCCGCCGCGTCCGCGATGCGCCGGACCAACCCGGCCAACTCCAGGCGATCGAGCCGTCCGGTCATCCCGGCACGCGACATCATCAGCGTGTCGGCGAGCACCGACGGATTCAACTCGAACGGCTCCCCCGAACGACGCAGCGCGGCAAGCACATCGAACTCCCCGCGTTGTAGCCCGTGCGCGGTGAAGACCGCCTCGATATCCCGCTGCGCGACCATCAGCAGCCTGCCGAGCCGTCCGATCACGGCCATCGCCTCCAACTCGAGGTCCGGCCGTTCCCGGCGCCACTGCTCGATGATCGCGTCCACCGGATCCTGTTCCGCCTCAGCCATGGACAACATTCTATTCGCCAAGATATAGTTCGGTAGCGAATTATCAATCACCGAATCATCTGGAGTGAACATCATGAGCGCCACCACCGAACGCCCCTTCGCCATCCGCCAGCCGCAGGATGCCGAGACCCTGGTGACCCCGTCGGTCACCATGCGCCTGCTCATCGACTCGAACGAGGCGGGCGGCGCGGTCAGCCACCTGGAGGTCAATATGGATCGGGGCGCCGACGGCGCGGCGCCGCACTACCACACCAAGTCGGACGAGCTGTTCTACGTCGCCGACGGCGAACTGCAGGTCCTGGCGGGGGACGAGATCGTCACGGTCGCCGCGGGCGGTTCGATCGTCGTGCCCAAGCTGATGCCGCACGCCTTCGGCGCCACCCCGGACAGCTCGGCCCGAATCCTGATCGCCCTCATGCCCGCCGTCGAACGCTTCGGCTACTTCCGCCTGCTCGACCGTCTCGTCAAGGGCGAGGCCACCTTCGAGGATCTGGCGGCATCCCAGGAGGAGTTCGACAACTGGTTCGTGGAGTCTGCGCAGTGGTGGGCCGAGCGCAATGCGAATCGGCGGGGATGATCGAGACCGGATGCACGGCCGCCAATCCCGGGCAATACATACCGAACAGCACCCATTCAGAATTAGCTAGATGATTGCGGAGAGCTATTTACCATCTCGCCGAAAATCTTTCGGCGCTAGTGCATCCCGAGTGCAAATCCGGTTTGCCAGCGGCGGTGAAATCTCTCGATCCGGACCGTGCGGACCCCCTTGCGCGTTATGATCCAGTTCCCGCTCGGGAGTCCTGGCAAATCGCGAGCAGATCGGAGCGCTCACAATGACCGACGCAATCCACCTCCCCGGTACCGCGCCGACGGGTGACCGCGTCCCCGCGTTGCAGGGACTGCTGGTGGCCGAGTCGGAACGAGATTTCACCGTCAGAGTGACCGAAGGAACGTGGACCTTTCGTCGCGACGACGTACTTCGGGTAGTGGACTGGACCGATGGCGCGGCCGCCGAGCGCGACGGCCGCCCGGTGCTGATGGATATCCGCCCCGGCGCCACCGCGGATTTCACCCGGCGCCTGCGCATCGATCTCGTCGACCGGCCGATGACATTGGCCGCGGAGCCCTCCGCGGCACTGGGAGATGAAGCGCTGCAACAACTCACCGCATCGTGGGCCAACAGCCTGCAGCTCGCCGAATGCCCGGCCACCAGCGGGGCAACCTTCACCTACTGCCAAACCAAATCGCTCGCGACCAGCGACGACGGCATAAACTGCGACAGCCTCGACTGAACAGGACTGCGCATGGCGGCGCGCCGGACAGGTTCGGTCCTCATCGTCTCCGAATCCGATGATCTGCACGGCACCGCGATGGCGGCGACGTTGCGAGAACACCACGGGCTCAGCCCGATTCAGCTAGATCTGCGTGACTTCCCGCGCGAATCCGGAAGTTTCCGACTCGACCGGCACGGCACCGCGCGTTCGCTCTCACATGTAATCGGACTCGACGACGTCCGCTCGGTCTGGTGGCGACGACCGCATCCGGCACAGGTTCCCGCCGGTGTGCGCGCCTCGGATGACGCCTACCGCCAGGCCGAATGCGACGGCTTCATCCAGGGCATGCTGTGGTCGATACCCGCGTATTGGGTCAACGATCCCGGCGCCGATCGCACCGCCAGCCGCAAGATCGTCCAGTTGGAGACGGCGCGACGAGCCGGATTCGCGGTCCCGGAGACCCTGATCACCAACGATCCCGACGAGGCGCGCAGCTTCGTCGAATCACGTTCGGGCGCGGTCGTTTACAAGCGCACCGGGACCGGACGCGCCGAATTCGCCGAGACCAGGCTCATCACCAAGGCCGATTTCGGCAGACTCGCGGGCATCCGTTCCGCGCCGACCACCTTCCAGGACTACATCGAAGCCATATGCGATCTGCGCGTGGTGTGGATGGACGGCGTCGAATGGACGGTCCGCATCGATTCGCAGTCCGGCGTCGGCCGCGTCGACTCGCGGCTGGACACCACCGTCGACTTCGCCCCGGAACATCTGCCCGCCTCGGTCAGCAAGTCGCTGGCCACGCTCATGGGGGCACTGGGCCTGAGCTTCGGCGTGCTGGATCTGCGCCTGGGCCTCGATGGCGAGTACTACTTTCTCGAGGTCAACCCACAGGGCCAGTTCGCGTATCTGGAGATCAAGACGGGCCTGCCGATGTTCCGCAGCCTCGCCAACCTGCTGGTCAACGGCGACGGCGCGGTGCCGGGCTACTAGGCGCGCTCGATCCCGCTCGGTGTCGGCGAAATCCATTCGCCGACACCGGATTCAGATCCGAAACGTTACTGGCTCTTGCGGCGGTTCGCACCGCCGCGACTGCGGAGCTGCACGTGTGACTCCACCAGCACGTTATGGATGAAACCGTAGGAGCGGCCGGTGGACCGGGCCAGCGATCGAATGCTGGCACCCGCCTCGTACTGCTTCTTCAGCTGGGTTTGCAAACGGTCTCGTGATTTCCCCGTGACGCGTGTGCCCTTACCCAGTGTGGCCTTGACTTGTGTGGGCCTGTCGCTCATGGCTTCCTCCGAGTCGCCGAGCCGCGTCTTTCCAGGCTAGACACTCTGCAAGCTGTGATCAACGGGTCTTTGTGATGAAAATCACCGAAAATCCGATTCGAGGTGGCGAAAACCGACCGCCCCCAACGAAACTCCGCCCGGATCGGGGGAATCAGGCCAGCTGAATCAGCTCCAAATACTCCGCCGACCAGTGGTCTTCCTGGCCGTCCGGCAGCAAGATCACCCGTTCCGGGGACAGCGCCTCGGCCGCGCCCGGGTCGTGGGTGACCAGCACGACGGCGCCCGCGTAGGTGCGCAGCGCGTCGAGGACCTGTTCGCGCGAGACCGGGTCGAGGTTATTGGTCGGCTCGTCGAGCAGCAGCACATTGGCGGCCGAGGAGACCAGGCCCGCCAGCGCGAGACGGGTCTTCTCACCGCCGGAGAGGGTGCCCGCGGGTTGTTCCAGCTGCGGTCCGGTGAACATGAACGCGCCGAGCAGGCCGCGCAGCTCCTGTTCACCCGCGTCCGGTGCGGCGTGACGGATGTTCTCCCATACCGTGGCCTGGTCGTCGAGGGTGTCGTGCTCCTGCGCGAAGTAGCCGATCTTGAGCCCGTGTCCGGGGACGAGCCCGCCCGCGGTCGGCGTCTCCACCCCCGCCAGCAGGCGCAGCAGCGTGGTCTTACCCGCGCCGTTGAGGCCGAGCACGACGACGCGGCTGCCGCGGTCGATGGCCAGATCGACGCCGGTGAAGATCTCCAGCGAGCCGTAGACCTTGGTCAGATTCTCGGCCATCAGCGGAGTCTTGCCGCAGGCGGCGGGTTCGGGGAATTTGATCCGCGCGACCTTGTCGGCCACCCGCACCTCGTCGAGTTCGGCCATCAAGCGGTCGGCGCGCTTGGCCATATTCTGTGCCGCAGTGGCTTTCGTGGCCTTGGCGCCGAGTTTGGCGGCCTGGGCGCGCAGGGCGCTGGCCTTCTTCTCGGCATTGGCGCGTTCGCGGCGGCGGCGCTGTTCGTCGGTGGCACGCGCGTCCAGGTATTTCTGCCAGCCCATGTTGTAGACGTCGGCCTCACCGCGCACCGCGTCCAGGAACCAGACCTTGTTCACCACATCGCCGAGCAGTTCGACATCGTGGCTGATCACGATCAGGCCGCCGTCGTGGTTCTGCAGGAAGCCGCGCAGCCAGGTGATGGAGTCGGCGTCGAGGTGGTTGGTCGGCTCGTCGAGCAGCAGGATGGTGTCCGAGCGGCCGCCGCTGCCGTCGGAGGCCGCGAACAGGATGCGCGCCAACTCGATTCGGCGACGCTGACCACCGGACAGGGTGCGCAGCGCCTGGCCGAGCACGCGATCGGGCAGACCGAGACTGTTGCAGATGCGGGCCGCTTCGCTCTCGGCGACATAGCCGCCGAGCGCCGAGAAACGCTCCTCGAGCCGACCGTACTTGCGCACCGCCTTCTCGCGTTCGGCATCATCGACCACCTCGGCCATCAGCGCCTGCTGCTTTTCCATTTCGCGCAACAGGGTGTCCAGGCCGCGCGCGGAGAGCACTCGATCGCGGGCCAGCACATCGAGATCGCCCTCGCGCGGATCCTGTGGGAGATAGCCGATATCGCTGGAGCGCAAAATCTTTCCGGCGTAGGGCTCGCCCTCCCCCGCCAGAATGCGCAGCGTGGTGGTCTTGCCCGCGCCATTGCGCCCGACCAGTCCGATCCGGTCTCCGGCCTGCACCCGCAGTGCCGGCCCCGGGGCCGACAGCAGGGTGCGGACTCCGGCCCGGACCTCCAGGTCCGTCGCGGTGATCACAGGCTTCTCCTACGGGGGTATGTCGTGCTGGTCGGTTGTTGCTCGATTGTGCGACGTGAACACGCACAAGAACCACCGATTTTACCTGGCGCCGGAGGTGCTTCCGACACCGCGCGATCCAGGTGTGACCGCGCTAACTCCGCGGGAGGGTGGCCGGCGGTTCAGTAGCCCCTCGACGGTCGGCCGGCATCGGCCTGCTGGACGTTCGACGTCAGGTTGGAGCCGTCGCGCCCGACGTGGTACACGTCCATCACATAGTTCATGCTGGCCGCGATATTGGCGGTCGGATCGGTGATGTTCGACGACGTTCCGGCGACGTGGTAGGCCGCGAAGGTGCTGGGAATGGTCTGGGTCAAGCCCTGTGAAGGATGTCCGGCAACCGCGTTGCTGTCCTCTAGGTTGATCGAGCCGATGTATCTGCTCGATTCGCGTTCGATCAGGGTTCGGTAGCCCTCTGTCCACCTCTGGCGGGCGACCGGATCGGTGATGCCGAGGGCATCCAGGGCCTTGCCGATGTAGTAGTCGACCTCTGCTTCGGAGAGTCGGCGGTTCGGGCCACCACCGTTGGTCGCGCTCACGGGTGCGGTGTACTGACGGTCGTAGCTGGGGCCATTCGGAGGTACGTAACTTCCGCCGCCGCCACCGCCGCCCGATGTCGGCATGTAGTTGTTCCTCGGGGACGGGTCGCCCACGCCACCGGCATGCTCGTTCATCTCGTCGTACGCGCTCGACACGTGGTCCGCCGTTGTGCTGACGGCCTTGTCGATGCTGCCTATCGCACTCAACTGCACACCGATGTCAGGGTTCTGCGGCACACTGGCGATGGTTCCCTTGGCCGTGCCCACCAGAGTCTCGACCTCGGTGTAGACCGTATTCGCCAGATCGGCCGATTTCTGCGCCATACCCGCGATACCGACGATCTTCGTATCCAATGCGTTCAGATCGTCTCGATACTTCGTGTCGTCGCTTTGTTTGGCATGGTATTTCGCGACGAGATCGCCGGTCTTCAGCTGCGAATCCCCCAGGCCATCCAGGCCCTTGACCGTAATCGACTTCGCCGAGCCGTCGCCCACCGCCTTCACCAGCCTCGCCAGCGCCGCCTCTATGTGGCCGATATAGGCGTTGAGGATGGGTGCATCCGGGCGCGACGGCAGCGAAGTGTCGACAGCCATATCTCACCTTCCGCCGATGCCTGTCGGGCAGCTTAATCGCAGCTAGGCGCCACGCTCAGGGCAGCGGATCCCCGCCGGTGGGAAGAGTCGTCCCGGGGGCGAGATCGCGCGAGCCCGACCGGGTCCACTCGGCGGATCTCAACAGCGGTAGCGTGCCATCACATGACGACCGATCTGTTGGGCAAGAGCGCACTCGTTTCCGGAGCCAGCCGTGGCATCGGCAAGGCCGTCGCGGCGGAGTTGTTGCGTCGTGGCGCCAATGTGCTGATCACCGCGCGCAAGCCGGAGCCGCTCGAGAAGGCGGCAGCCGAGCTGCGGGCGCTCGGCCATCGGGGCGAGGTCAGCGCGCTGGCGGGCAACTCGGGTGATGCGGACAGCCGGGCCGCGGCGGTGAGCCGGGTGGTCTCGGAGTTCGGCTCGCTGGACATCCTGATCAACAACACCGGCATCAATCCGGTCTACGGCTCCCTCATGGAGGCCGATCTGGAGGCGGTGCGCAAGATCTTCGACGTCAATGTCGTCGCCGCCCTCGGCTACGTGCAGGAGGCGTACAAGGCGTGGATGCGCGACCACGGCGGCGCGGTGGTGAACGTGGCCAGCGTCGCCGGCCTGCGCTCGACCGGTGTGATCGCGGCCTACGGCGCGTCCAAGGCCGCGCTGATCCGGCTCACCGACGAGCTGGCCTGGCAACTGGGCCCGAAAATCCGCGTGAACGCGGTAGCGCCCGGCGTGATCAAGACCAAATTCGCCGATGCGCTGTACTCGGCCGACGAGGAGCAGTCCGCGAGCATGTATCCGATGAAGCGGCTCGGCGCGCCGGAGGATGTTGCGCAGCTGATCGGATTCCTGGTCTCCGACGAGGCCAAGTGGATCACCGGCGAGACGATTCGCGTCGACGGCGGATTGCTGTCGACTGGCGGAATTTGAGACGGCTCCTGGGCAATCCGCTGACCAACGCAACGGTCCCGACCGTGTCCCGATAAGACCGATGGCCGTGCGGCGAATCCGCACGGCCATCAGTTCTCTGGTCTACACCCGCGCGGGCTGGCGCAGACCGTCCGCATCGGGCAGGGATGGTGCGGACGGTCCCTCGTCGAATCCGAAGCGCTCGTGCAGCTTTTCGAGCGGCCCCGGCGCCCACCAGTTCCAGTCCCCGAGCAGCTTCATCACCGCGGGCAGCAGGAAGCCGCGGACCAGGGTCGCGTCGACCAGCACGGCCAGCGGCAGGCCGATGCCGAAGGACTTCATAAAGGTGATGTCCGAGGCCAGGAAGCCCAAGAACACCAGGGAGATCAGGACCGCCGCCGCGGTGACGATCCGGCCGATCTTCTCCAACCCGTGCGCGACCGCGGATTCGTTCTTGCCGGTGCGTTCGTACTCTTCCAGGATCCGGGACAGCAGGAATACCTGATAATCCATCGCCAGACCGAAGGCGACGCCGAAGAGCATGACCGGCACGGTCGGCGGCAGATCGCCCGTCACGGTGAAATCGAGCAGGCCGGACAGATGACCGTCCTGGAAGATCCAGACCAGCGCGCCGAAGGTCGCGGTGAGGCTGAGTGCGCTCAGCACGATCGCCACCAGCGGCAGCACCACGCTGCCGGTCAGCAGGAACAGCACGATCAGCATGATGATCACGACGTAGGCCAGGGCCACCGGCAGCGCCGAGGTCACCGCGTCGAGTGAATCCGCGCTGGCGGCCGCGATGCCGCCGACCAGCCGCTGCGACGGTGCCGGTACCGCGCGCAAGTCCTTCGCCACCCGGTCCAGCAGGCCCGGATCGCTGGTATCCGGTGTCACCGAAAGATATGCGGCGTCCTTGGTTTCGAAGCGCGCATGCTGCGCCATCGGCGGGACGAGCTGCCCGCCGTGCGCGTAGCTGCCGGTGGCGGTGTCGACGCGGCGGACATTGTCGACCTCGGAGAGCTTGCGCGCGTAGGCATCCAATCCGGACTTGCCGTCGGGCAATACGACGAAAAGTCCATTGGTGTCGGTCGCGGTGAAATCGCGCTGGATTATCTCGGTGATCTGCCGGTTGTTCATCGACTCCGGCAGTGCCCGCTGATCCGGGAAGCCCAATTTCACCCCGAGGAACGGGGTGCCGAGCAAGAGCAGGAATGCCGCGACCGCCAGACCGATGGGCATCGGCTTGCGCATGACGAAGACCGCGAGCCGATGCCAGAAACCCTCGCCCGGCGCGGGCCGTTGCGGGCGGAAGAACCAGCCGAGCTGGCCGCGGTCGATGCGGCTGCCGAGTAGCAGCAGGATCGCGGGCAGCACCGTCAGCGAGACCGTAGCGGCGATCACCGCGACCGCCAGGCCCGCGTATCCCATGGAGCGCACCGCGAGCAGCGGGAAGAACAGCAGACCCGACAGCGCGACCGCGACCGTCACGGCCGAGAAGGCCACGGTGCGTCCCGCCGAGCGCATGGTCGCGGCGACGGCCGGTCCGGTCTGCGCACCGGCGGCCAGTTCGTCGCGGTAGCGGCTGATGATCAGCAGGCTGTAGTCGATCGCCAGGCCGAGGCCGAGCAGCGTGGCGACATTGGTCGCGGTCGCGGCGAGATCGGTGACCAGTGTGATGAGCCAGAGCGCACCCATGGTGATCATCACGGTTACCGCCGCGACGACCAGTGGCAGGCTGGCCGCCACCAAACCGCCGAAGACGAACAGCAACGCGACCAACGTGATCGGGAAGGCGATGGATTCGCCGAGGGCGGCGTCCTTCTCGCTCTGTTTCACGGTCTCGTGCAACAACATCGCGTATCCGCCGACGCGCACCTGGACCGGGCCGTGCGTGCCGCCGTAGCGATCCGCGAGCCCGCCGACCTTCTGGTCAACCTCGCCCTCCTCACCGAGGATGCTCGCGACGATCAGGCCCGATTTGCCGTCATTGGCGCGCAGGGCGGGCGACTTGTCCATCCAGTACGACATGACACCCGCGACACCCGGCTCATCCTTCAGCTTCAGCGCCAATTTCACCGCGGCGGTGGCCGCTTCCGGATCATCGACCGACGTGTCGCTGCGCACCAGCAGCACGAAGTTCGGCGGCGCCTGACCGAAGCTATCGCGCAATATCTCGGTGGCCCGGCTGGATTCGCCGCCCGGATCGCTGTAGCCGCCGCCTTGGACATTGTCGAACAACGTCGAGCTGAGCATCCCCATTGCCAGCGCGAGCACGACGAATACGCCGAGAATCCACCTGCTGCGCCGCTTGGTCAGTTCGAACACCGCCACACCCTCATCACTCGTTAAGCCGCGCCACGTTCGCTCCCTGACGAATCCGCGACGTGCCCGGCTTGCACCTGCCTGGCCACCACCCGCATCGGCAGATACTTCGGGTGCACCAGGGCGCCGATCACCGTCTCTTGCACCGCGATACCGGGCATCGGGCGCAGGCGCCAGCGCCCGCCGATCGTAGCAACCTGCAGCGCAACCTCGGTGAGCGAGAACACATTTCCCGGACACTGGCGGGTGCCCATACCGAACGGCAGGTACGCACCCTTGGGCCGGGAATCCATTGCCGCAGGCAGCCAGCGGTCCGGGTCGAATTTGTCGGGGTTCGCGAAGATCGCCGGATCCCGGTGTACCGCAACGGGACAGACCAGCAACATGGCGCCCTCGGGCAGCGCCTTGCCGCCGAGTTCATAGTTCGCGGGGACATCGCGCACGGTCAGCCACGGCGAGTACATGCGCAGGGTTTCGGTGACGATCCGCTTGGTCAGGTCGAGCTGTCCGAGATCGGCGAACTCGGCCGGGCGACCGCCGAGCACGGCGTCGATCTCCGCGTGGAAAGCGGCCTCCAGCTCGGGGTTCCGGCCCAGTTCATGGAAGACCCAGGACAGCGTCATACCGGTCGCTTCGGTGCCGCCGACCAGGAAGTTGATCAGCTCGTCGTGCACCTGGGCGTCGGTGAGCGCGACACCGTCCTCGTCGCGGGCCTTGATCAGGGTGTCCAGCAGGTCGCCGTGGTCCAGCGTCGGGTCGGCGGCCAGATCCGCGCGGTAGGCCGCGATGATCTTGCGGGTGGCCGACTTCATCCCCGTGACAAGACCTTCGAAGCGGCGGTTGCTCGGCAGCGGCAGCTTGTCGATCCAGGCCGGGCGGGTGACGCGCCGGGCGAGCAGTGTCATCACCGGCGTGAGCATCTCGTGGATTTCCGCGCCGGTCTCGGCGCCGAGGTCGCCGGAGAACAGCGCACCCGCGACGGTGCGCAGCGCGAGGTCGTGCATCTCGGTATTGACGACCACCATTTGGCCGTCACGCCAGGCCTCGGCCTGCTCGGCCCCGAGGCGCGTCATCACGGTGGCGTACTGCGCGATGCGGCCTCTTGCGAAGGCCGGGGCGATCATTCGGCGTTCGCGCTTGTGTTGCGGACCGGACAGGACCGTTACGCCCGCGCCGAGCAGCGCCTCCGCGCGATCGATCATCGAACCCTGATCGGAAAGACCGACGAAGGCCTCCCGGATCAAATCCGGTTCGGTGACGACATAGGTGTCGTAGCCCGGAATCTTCACCCGCACCACGGGTCCGAGCGCCGCGAGTGTCTGCAGGAAGCGGTAGGGCCTGCGGGCCAGGCGGTGCGAATGTCCGATGAGGGGTAGGGCGCCCGGCGCGGTCGGCACCTCGGCGGTGCCGGTCGGGCGGCTGGTCAGCCGGGTGGTCATCATGCGAGTCTCCTAGGCGTGGATCGACTTTCGCTCGAGTGCGGGGCGGGTGCCGCCGTTCATCCGCGGGCGATCACGGCATCGACGCCGCCGGCCTGTCCGACCCAGTCGACGTAGGCCGCCAACCCGTCGTTCAGCGATACCGTGGGCGCGTAGCCGAAGTCCCGTGCGGCGGCAGTGGTGTCGTAGGTGTTGGAAACAGTCAGTGCCGCCGTGGTCCAGCTCGACAGCGGCGGGGCATAGCGTTCCTTGATCGCGGGCACCCGCCAGATGGTGTCGAAGACCGCGATGGCGGCGTCGAATACCGGCTTCGGGATGGTGCGGGTGGGCGGCGTCAGGTCCAGGGCGACGGCGAGGTCCTTGACGAACTTCCACAGGTCGACATCCTCGGGATCGGCGAGGAAGTAGGCATTGCCCGCGACCTGGTCCGAGCGCGCCGCCTGTAGGCAGGCCTGAGCGGCATGTTCGCAGTAGGTGATAGACACCATGACGTTCTTGCCGCCGGAGAGGTCGGGCAGCTTGCCGGACTTCAGCTTTCGCAGCAGCAGCGTCATCCAGCCCGACGAGCGTGGCCCCCAGATCATCCGTGGCCGCAGGGCGCAGGTCACGAAATCGGGGGTGTTGGTGGCCAGGACGAGCTGTTCGGCGGCGGCCTTGGTCTCCACGTACAGACTCTTCGGATCGGTCACATACGGCTCGGACTCGTCGATGCCGAAGCGGTCGGTGTCATAGGAGGTCGCGACCGAGGGGCTGCTGACGAAGACGAACCTGCCGACCCCGGCCGCCCGCGCGGCCCGCATCAGCCGCCGGGTGCCTTCGACATTGGCCTCCCAGAACTGGGCGCGGCTGCCGACCTCGGCGACCAGCCCGGCGCTGTGATAGACCACATCGACGTCCTTGCAGGCCGTGACCAACGATTCGTAGTCGCCGAGATCGCCCGCCACCGTTTCGAGTTCGGGCACCGTCGACAGGTACCCGAGATCGCTCGACGGCCGGACGATGGCGCGTACCTCATCGCCCGCCGCCACCGCGGCGTCGACGATATGGCTGCCGAGGAATCCGGTTGCCCCGGTGACCAATGCCTTCATGGCGTCATACCCTTTCCGGCCCATTCGGCCAATTCCTCGCGCCCGATCTTGGCGTTGTGCCGGATGTCGACCGGGAACCCGGGATGGGCGCGGAATACCTTGATGGGCCTGGTGAATTCGCGTTCGCGCGCGATGGACCACAGTTCCCGCTGCACCCGCGGGATCTCCGATTCCGCTACCCCGGAGCGCAATTCGAAGCACAGCACCGGAATCTGCGCGCCCGGTTCGCCGACCCCGACGAGCGCGGTGCGCTGCACATCCGGATGGGTATTGAAGATCTGCTCGCATTGGACGGTGAACAGGTCACCGGCCGCGGTGCGGACCCGCTGGGCCGAGCGGCCGCAGAACCACAGCCGGCCGGATTCGTCCTGCCAGGCCAGATCTCCGACGCGATGCCAGCGGCGCACGGTGCCGTCGGGGCGAGTCTCATCGATCTTGTTGCGGGCGTCCGCGTCCGGATTCCGATGGTAGGCGGTGCTGACTTGCGCACCGGTGGCGACGATTTCGCCGATCCCGCCCTGTGGCAGCACCAGATCGTCGTGCCAGGCGGGGATTTCGTCATCGGAGATGGCGATGATCCGAACCCTTGTGTCGCTGTCGGACTCGGCGATCGGGCGGCCCACACAGGTGCCCGCGCCCTCGGCGGTCTGCTTGCGGGTTTCGTCGAGTTCGGACCATTCGAGGGTGGTCAGCGGCAGCGCCTCGGTGGCGCCGTAGGTGGTGAATACGTGCGCTGTCTCGCCGAGGGCGGCCCGAACACCCGCCAGTGCGTCCAGATTCGCGGGCGCACCCATCGAGATGACGCGAACCAGGCTCGGCAGCGCGGTCCCGGTCCTCGTCAGATATTCGCCGAGTGGACCCAATAGCGCCGGTGACGCGGTGACGTCGGTGGCCTCGAAACTCTGGACCACATCGGCGAGCAATGCCGGATCGGCCTTCGACACCCGCACCGGGTCGACCGGCCCGAGCACGACATGCGCGCCTTGCAGCAGATCGAATATGCCGAACAGCGGCACCGAGGTCAGCGAGACGAAACCCGTTGGGCGGCCGTGCAACTGCTCGATCACCCGCAGCGACGCGGCGAATCCGGCCCTGGTGAACTCGACACCCTTCGCCGGTCCGGTGCTACCGGTGGTGAAGGCGATCATCAGCAGATCGTCGGGCGCATGGGCGATGTCGGGTGCGACCGCGCCGGGCGTCTGCCGCATGGCGAGCAGTGTGTGCCCGCCCCAGTAAGAACGTCCGGCGGTCACGTGCAGCCGCACCGACCGGAAGGTGCGTCGCGCCGCGAGCCGCACCAGATGCGCCACCGGGATGCCGATGAAGGCCTCCGCACCGACACTGCGGAAGCAGTGCAGCATGCGGCGCACGCCCATGCCCGGATCTACCACCACGGGCACCGCGCCGACCCGGAACAGCGCGAAGATCACCGCGAACAGATCGGGATCGGGCTTGACCATGACAATGGTCTTGACGCCCTTGGTGATCCCGATCCGTTCGAACGCCGCGGCATAGGCATTGACCCGCTCGCCGAGGTCGGCGAAGGTCAACACCGCGAAGCCGAGATCCGCTGCGCGCTTCGCGCGTTCGGGATGGGCCACCGTCGGATAGCTGATGGCGGGCAGCTCGGCGCGCTGCCGGATCTGCTGATCCAGCAGCGCGCTCAGATCGGCCAGCTCTCGGCTCACCCGGCACCACCGGCGGGGACGGTGTAGCTCACGCATCCGGCGATCGGACCGGATCCCGCGGCCACCAACAGCAATTCGTCACCGGCCGACAGCTCACCGGCTGCCAGCAGCTGGTGGTAGCCGATGATGAGACCCGAGCTACCCGCGTCCAGATCGCCGGTCGCGGCCTGATGCGTTCGGTCGAAACCGAATTCGCCCGCCAGCGTGGCCGCGAAATCGGGCACCGGATTGTTGGTGACCAGCACGCGCCGCGCCTGCGGCCGCTCGCCGAGATACGAGCGGACCGCCGCAAAGGCCGCGCCGGTGACCAATTCGGCATAGTCGTCGGCGACGTCGACGGTGATCGAGCGCTGCCCGTCATTGCCCATCGCCTTCAGATCGAGATAGCCGGCGACGCCGGGATGGGTGCCGACCGCGCGCGGCAGCGGCGCCGGGATGTGCACACGATCGAAACCGGTCCCCTCATCGATGCCCTTGGTCACCAGCAGCGCCGCACCGACAGCGGCATAGCGGAAGTCGGCCGGTGCGTGCCCGGCGCCGCCGGGATGGGCGTCACTGGCGACGATCAGCACCCGCTCGACCGTCCCGTTTTCCAACAGCGCGCCCGCGGCCTGCAAGGCGTTGAGCACACCGCACGACCCGTTGCGCAGATCGAGCGAGAAGCCCGCCCGCGAGGAGCCCACCTGGTAGTCCAGGTGCATCCCCAGTTCCTTCTGGATCAGCGCCGCATTCGACGGCTCGACGATATTGCTGTCGCGGTAGACGCCCACATTGATCAGCACGTCGATATCGTTCGCCGCGACGCCCGCCTCCGAGAGGCACTCCTCTGCCGCCCGAACAGCGTGATCGATCGAACCGAGAGTGGGGTCGGCGCTGACGGCGGACCGGCGAATAATAAACGTCATTTCATCCCACCAATGCGCTGATAGTTGCCGACAAGACGCCGAAGACCATTCCCGAGGCCGTCGGCACGAAACAGATCTTCGCGCCCTTCGGGATCTCGCCACGGGAAATGTAGTCGTGCAGCACCAGGAAATGCGTGCTTGCCCCCGTGTTGCCGTATTTCTCGACGGTCGCCAGGCGCGGCGGCATCTCGGTGCCGTGAATCTTGCTGCCGGACTCGGCGAGCTTCTCGGTGAATCCGACACCGAGCTGATGGAACACGATGAAGTCGAACTTCTCGTCGGCGAATGTGGTGCCGCGTTTTGCGAGAATATCGCTGTGGAATTTCGCCCAGGTTTCGCGGCGCGGCGCGGCCTGCATGGTGAGATTGTCGGTCAACATGATCATGTTCTCGCTGGCGTCGCTCGGTTTGGCGATACACAGCGGCGAGTACTCGGCACAGGTCGTCAGATCGACATAGTGCAGCACGTCGTCCTCGTCGACCGCCGGGTCCAGAATGACCGCGACCGCCGCATCCGCGAGGGTGAGTGCGGCGAACTGCGGATCACGCACATCGATCGCCTCGGCGAGCGCGCCCTCGGTCACCGGCGAGATCACCTCGGGCGTTACGACCATGCCATTGCGCACGACGCCGGCGCGAATCATGTTGTCGAGCAGATAGATTCCGGTCATGGTGCCGCCGCAGGCATTCGCGACGTCATAACCGGAGGCATTGACCGCGCCGATGCGCCGGGCGATCTCCTGCGATGCCGACGGTTCGAAGACCATATGGAATCCGTCGTGCACCGTGGTGCCGCCGCAGATGATGATGTCCAGGTCGGCGGCGTCCAGACCGGATTTGGCCAGCGCGTCCTGCGCGGCCCGCGCACCGAGGGTAAGGGTGTCCTCGACCGTGCGATCCACCATGTAGCGGTGGTTGATGCCGGTAATTCGCTCGACGTCGAACTCGCCGCCGCTCGTCATCCGATCGAGTACTTCGGAGGTGGTGTATTCGCCGGCCGGAAGGGCGGCTCCAAGGGCGCGTAATCGGGAAGAATTCACCGTAGCGGTCCTTTCGACTTCGGACAGGCAGCACGAACTCCCCGTTGGCACGACAATGGCCTCGGGCAGACGGTGCGGGAATTCCGTTCCACACAATTGGGAACAGAGAGCGACGAAATCCACGCTGATTTCGGCAATCACGTCCGGATTGCCCGACCCTGGGCAATCCATCCGACAACGCCGAGCATACGACGCACAGCACAAAGTGACCAGCCGGATGAGGACGCCGAGCTACTGGCGGGTCACATCGTTGCTGGAAAATCCAGATCCAACATGATCGCATTATGAAGAATGTCACCGTGGATATCTGTGAACTATCACCACGCAACGGTGACCGATCCGCCCGGAAGTAAGCTCCGCACGACCGACGAACCGATCCGCGAACGGAGGGATCCGCCCTGCATACCGCCGAACTCGCTGTGCCGCACCGGCATCCGCATTCCGCGACGGCCGCGCGATGACCGACGACATCATCGTCTGCGGCCTCGGCCCCGCCGGTCGCGCGCTCGCGCATCGCTGCCTCGCGCACGGAATGTCGGTCACCGCAGTCGATCCGCTACCGGATCGACGCTGGTCGGCGACGTATGCGGGGTGGTCCGACGAGTTGCCGCAGTGGCTGGATCCGACGGTTGTCGCCGCCGTCGTGGATGCCCCCGCGGCCTGGGGCACCCGGTTACATCGACTCGACCGAACCTATGTCGTCTTCGACTCCGAGCGGCTGCGGGATTCGCTGGATCTCGACGGCGCCCGGATATCGGCGGATCGCGTTGTCGAAATTCGGCAGAACACAGTCACTTTGGCTTCGGGCACAAAATATAGCGCAGATCGTATTGTCGACGCACGAGGAATTGCCCGCGCCTCGGCGCGGGCCGAGCAAACCGCGTACGGCGTTGTCGTCCAACGCGATACCGAGATGCAGCCGCTGTTCATGGACTGGCGCTCGGACAACGGCGCGGAACCCGGTGCGCCCCGGTCGTTTCTGTATGCGGTGCCGTTGGACGCGCAGACCATGCTGCTGGAGGAGACCTGCCTCGCGGGACGTCCGGCCATCGACACCGCCGTATTGCGTGACCGGCTGCGGCACCGGTTGCGTTCTCGCGGAATCGAACTCACCGGGTTCGAACCGATCGAACGGGTGCGGTTCCCGGTGCAGGGCGGCCGGCCGGGACGGTCGAGGTTCGGCGCGGCGGGCGCATTCACCCATCCCGCAACGGGTTACAGCGTCACCGCCTCGCTGGCCGCCGCCGATACGGTCGCGCTCGGCGCAACGGCGTGGCCGGTACGGGCCCGGGCCGTACATGCGTTGCGGGCGGCCGGTCTGCGGGCTTTGCTCGCACTGCCGCCGACCGACATTCCGGTCTTCTTCGATGCCTTCTTCACAATGCCCCCGCAGCTGCAACGGGCGTATCTATCGGGTCGCACCGACCTCGGCGGCACCGTCGCCGCCATGCGCACCCTTTT
The DNA here is from genome assembly GCF_048910785.1 of Nocardia nepalensis. Classification (NCBI taxonomy): domain Bacteria; kingdom Bacillati; phylum Actinomycetota; class Actinomycetes; order Mycobacteriales; family Nocardiaceae; genus Nocardia; species Nocardia nepalensis. Next base: position 240,369 of record NZ_JBKBET010000021.1, read on the forward strand.
CGCCGCCCTGCCCGCCCCCATGCGTCGGCGTGTCGCGACCGCGACACTCGGGATGTCGATTCGCTCGCGCATTCGAATGGGTTCGTCCATCATGGAGTGATGGCACGAGCTATCTGGAAAGGCTCGATCGCATTCGGGCTGGTAAACGTCCCTGTCAAGGTGTACACCGCCACCGAGGATCACGATATCCGCTTCCACCAGGTGCACGCCAAGGACGGCGGGCGGATCAAGTACGACCGGGTCTGCACGGTTTGCGGCAAGTCCATTCAGTACGCCGATATCGACAAGGCCTACGAATCCCCCGAGGGCGACAAGGTCATGCTGACCGACGAGGACTTCGCCCAGCTGCCCGCGGCGGAGAAGCACGAGATTCCGGTGTTGCAGTTCGTGCCGTCCGAGCAAATCGACCCGATCCTGTTCGAGAAGAGCTACTACCTGGAGCCCGACTCGAATACTCCCAAGGCCTACGTGCTGCTGGCGACCACACTGGAGCGCATCGATCGGACCGCGCTCGTGCACTTCACACTGCGGCAGAAGACCCGGCTCTCCGCATTGCGCGTGCGCGACGGCGTGCTGGTGCTGCAGACACTCCTATGGCCCGACGAGGTCCGCGCGGTCGACTTCGAATCCCTCGACGGCGTCGCCGAGCCGAAGCCGCAGGAGATCAAGATGGCCGAGACGCTCGTCGAGACCATGTCCGACGATTTCGATCCCGACCAGTACACCGACGAATACCAGATCGAGCTGAAGAAGGTGCTCGACGAGGCGATCGCCAGCGGCACCGGAAAGATCGTCAGCCAGCCCGAGGCCGCACCCGCCGCAATGGATGCCGAGGTCGTCGATCTGGTGGCCGCATTGCAGCGCAGCCTCGAGGCCAGCGGGCGGCGGGCCGCGGAAAGCTCCGACAAGGGTGCGAAGCCCAAGGCGAAGGCGGCACCGGCCAAGAAGGCAACCAAGGCACCCGCCAAGAAGGCAACCAAGGCGGCACCGAAGAAAACCACCAAGGCGGCGGCCGAGAAGACCGCCGCCAAGCCGGCCAAGAAGCCAGCGAAGAAAGCTGCCCCCCGCAAGAGCGCATGAGGTGGGAACCTCTGTGACGGAAGGTGATCAAGATCAGGTGGCAGTGGTGGCGGGGGCTTCTCGGGCGATGCCGCCACAGGTTCCACATGATCATTTGTCCAGTTCGGACTCGGGAGGGTTAGAACATTCCGTGTGGGAGTTGGGTGTTGTCGTCGGGGACCGGTTGGACTACGTCCCAGTGTTCGGTGATGATGCCGTCTACTAGGCGCCAGATGTCCACTACCGCGATGCCGCGTGGGTCGTCGGGTGGGATCATGTGATAGTGGACGACGGCGTAGTCGTTGTCGGTGATGACTCGTTTGATCTCCAGTCGGGCCTTGGCCACCGGCGAATTCGCGGTGAATTCGATGAAGGCGTCGCGGCCGGACGGGTTCCCTGGGCTGTGCTCGATGAAGTTCTCGTGCAACAGGGTTCGTAGCACCTCGATATTGCCGTTGGTGAACTCGGCGAGGCTGCGTAGGAGGAGTTCCTTATTGCGGGTCGGCAGATCGTTCGTCATGCGGGTAACCGTCGCAGCAGCGCGGTAAGCCTGTCGATTACCAGGCATGTAATGGCGGAGGGTCGGCGGCGCGGCGATACTGGCGTGTGTGGACCAAGATCGGCACGTGGGTGAGCTGTTGCGCGAGTGGCGAGCTCGGCGCCGGCTCAGTCAGCTCGAGCTGTCGGTGCAATCCGGAATCTCCACGCGGCATATCAGTTTCGTCGAAACCGGGCGGACCGTGCCGAGTCCGGCGATGATCGAACGATTCGCCGAGCACCTGAATATCCCACTGCGGGAACGCAACCGGCTGCTGGTGGCGGCCGGACACGCGCCGACCTATCGGCAGCGGACCATGGACGATCCGGATCTGTGCGAGGCGCGGGCCGCGGTGCAGCGGGTGCTGCGGGCGCATGAGCCGTTTCCGGCATTGGCCATCGACAACCGATGGAATCTGCTGTCCGCCAATGCGGCGGTCGGCGTGTTCTTCGACGAGGTCGATCCGGCGCTGCTCGAACCGCCGATCAATATGATGCGAGTCGGTCTGCACCCCAAGGGTTTCGCACCGCGGGTGCGCAATATCGACCAGGTGCGCGGGTTCCTGCTGCCGCGCCTCGCACGGCAGGCGGCCCAGACCGGCGATCCCGAATTGGCCACGCTGCATGCGGAATTGAGTGCGTTCGCACCGCAAGACGGTCCGCCACGAATCGATCCGGCGGATATCGCACTGCCCATCCGACTGCACCATCGCGGCACCGAGCTGTCGCTGTTCAGCACGATCATGCGGTTCGGCGCTGCCTTCGACGTGACGCTCGACGAGATCGCGATCGAGTCCTACTTCCCGGCCGACCCCACAACCGCCACCTACCTCGACGCACTCGCCGGGTAGTGCCACTCGGTATCAGTCCTGCGGGAATGGGCCGAGCAGATCGCCATGGTTCAGGACTCGGCTGCCCGCGCCTTTCCCTCCTCGAAGAAGTCGAGCAGGGCGGCGACGGTGTTCACCTCGTCGCGCGGACGCAGTGCGCCGAAGGGAGCGTTCCAGAAGTCGCCGGTGCGTGGTGTCCAGGGGCCGACATAGGCGTAGGGCCCCGGGTGCGCGGAATCACCGGGCGACACACCGTAATTGACTTCGTGCAGCGTGCTGGACAAGTCGAAATGCTCCGGCCAGAGCACCGGAATGACATCGGGGGCCGAGCAGCGCAACGCGGCATCGCCGAGCGCGAACCAGTCCGCGATCAGCGTCGCCGCCTCCGGATCGACCCGGATCGGATCGCCCGGATCGGTTCCGGTGATGTCGACGTAGACACCGGCCGGAGCCTGCGCCTCGAATCCCGCGCTGGCCGCCAGCTTGTCATACGTCCCCGCCAGCGGCGTGCGCCCCTCCGGCCACACCAGATCCGCGCCCACCACCGATACCGGCCATCGCGCACCGCCGAAGCCACCTAGTACGACGCGCATCCTGATGGTCCCGAACCGCCGAAACTGCGGTCCCGCGATCAACAACTCCCCCGCCGCATGCAGCGCCAGTCGGGTGTCCCGATACGTTGTGTCGTCCACACCGAAATCATGGCCGCCGCACGCCGCCCGCGCCATCCCCTGCCGGATATGTCCTGATATCGGGGCGCGTATGACTAGCCGAACGCATTCCGGAGTGACCGCGCCTCCTACTTGCGGAACTTGGTCTCCAACTCGGCCAGGGTGGCCCGCAGATCCGCCGCATCGTTGGTCTTGAAGACGCCCTGGAACCCGGCCTCCGCCCGAACGGCCGCCTCGACCTCGGGATCGTGGTAAAGCCGCACCAGCGCAAGCAGTTTCGGGTTGTCCTTGTCTTCGGCGCGGGCGGCGAAGATATTGATGTACTGCTTCAACTCCGGGCGTTCCGGGTCATCGGTGAAGATGGTCTCGTTCTTGGTGAGACCGGCCGGGCGGGCGAAGGTGTCGTCGACGAAGGCGGCATCGACGCTGTCCAGCGATTGCGCGGTCAGCGTCGGATCGATGGTCTTCAGGCGCACCTTCGAGGCGTCGGTATCCACGTCCTCGATCTTCGAATCCCAGCTCGCGCCGCCCTTCAGCACGATCAGCCCGGCGGCGGCCAAGCCGAGCAGCGGCCGGACCTGATTGGCCGGATTGTTGCTCAGCGTGATCTGGCCGCCCTTGGGGATCTCGGCCACCGACTTGTGCTTGCGCGAGTACAAGGTGAGCGGATAGATCTCGGTGGCACCGATCGGCACCAGGGTGTCGTTATTGCGGACGTTGTAATTGGCCAGGTACCGCACGTGCTGGAACTTATTGAGGTCGATCCGCTTTTGCGCCAGCGCCGGATTCGGCTGGTTGTAGTCGGTGAAGTTGACGAACTCGACGGCGATGCCCGCTTCGGCGGCCTTCTTCTTGTAGACGTCCCAGTGCGGCAGCGAGATGTCGTTCACCCCGATGCGCACGATGTCGTCCTGGTGCTCCCTACCGCACGCACCCCCACCGGCGGCCAGGGCAAGGAGTAGGGGAATCATCAGAACACGGCGCAGCAATCGCATTGCAGGCAACCTAGACGTTCGTCCAACTAGTTGCCAGAGTTTCGCTCAGCCCAATCCAAACCGTTGTCCGATGCCCGAACACATCGCTTGGATTACCGGGTTCATATTGCGACAAGCATTTCGGGAGCACGAGTGAAATTCCATCGGGTACTGGCGATCCCGGTCCTGGTAGCCACCGCGGCCCTCACCCTGACGGCGTGCGGCAGCGACGACAAGGCTTCCTCCGACAACGTAGTGCGCATCGGCACCACCGACAAGGATCATGCCTGGGACGTCTTCGAGCAGAAGGCGAAATCGCAGGGCATCACCCTGCGGATCACCAACTTCTCCGATTACAAACAGCCGAATCTCGCGCTGTCGCAGAAGCAGATCGATCTGAATCTGTTCCAGCATCTGCAGTTCCTCGGCGCCTACAACGTCGCCAATAACGACACCCTGACCCCGATCGCCTCGACCTATATCGTGCCGCTCGGGCTCTACTCCAAGAAGCACAAATCGCTCGCGGACCTGCCGCAGGGCGCCGAGATCGCGATCCCCAACGACCCGACCAATCAGGCGCGGGCGCTGTTCGTGCTACAAGCTGCCGGTTTGCTGAAGCTCTCCGGCGACAGCAAGGCGCCGACGCCCGCCGATATCGATAAGGGTGCGTCCAAGGTCAAGGTGACCCCGGTCGACGCGGCCCAGACCGCGCTCTCCCTCGCCTCGGTCGACGGCTCGATCATCAACAACACCTTCCTCGACCGTTCCGGCATCGACCCCAATTCGGCTCTCTACAAGGATGATCCGAAGAATCCGGCGGCCGAGCCCTATATCAATGTCGTGGTCTCCAGGGCCGCGGACAAGAACAATGAGCTCTACCAGAAGGTGGCCAGGCTCTGGCACGACACCGATGTGCAGCAGGCACATGCCCAGGTCACCAAGAACACCGCGGTCGAGGTCGAGCGCACCGGGCCCGAACTGGAGCAGATCCTGGCCAGGGTGCAACAGACCATCAAAGACGGCAAGTGAGCGAGCAATCGGTACCCGCAGTCGAATTTCGATCGGTCACAAAGGTTTTCGGCAAGGGCGCGAATAGGCATGTCGCGCTCGACGAGATCGATCTGCGCATCGAACAGGGCGAGATCTTCGGTGTGATCGGCTATTCCGGCGCGGGCAAGAGCACGCTGGTGCGGCTGATCAACGCACTGGAGAAGCCGACCACCGGCACCGTGGCGGTCTCCGGCAGACCCATCACGGGTGTGCGCGAGGCCGAGGTGCGGCGCGCCCGCCGCGATATCGGCATGGTGTTCCAGCAGTTCAACCTCTTCCGATCACGCACGGCCGCAGGCAATATCGAGTATCCGCTGAAGGTCGCGGGCTGGAGGCGCGCCGAGCGCAAGGCGCGGGTCGAGGAACTGCTGGAGTTCGTCGGACTCGCCGATAAGGCCCGCAGCTATCCGGATCAGCTCTCGGGTGGTCAGAAACAGCGGGTCGGCATCGCGCGTGCACTGGCGACCTCACCGTCGCTGCTGCTCGCGGACGAATCGACCTCGGCATTGGATCCGGAGACCACCGGCGAGGTGCTGCGGCTGCTGAGGAAGATCAACCGTGAACTCGGCGTCACCATTGTGGTGATCACGCACGAAATGGATGTGATCCGAGCGGTGGCCGACCGGGTCGCGGTGCTCGCCGAGGGCAAGATTGTCGAACTGGCCAGCACCTTCGAGGTTTTCGCGACCCCGCAGGCACCGCCGACGCAGTCGTTCGTGGCGACCGTGCTGCACAACCGGCCCGATGCCGAGGAGCTGCGGCGACTCGGCGAACTGCACGGCGGCCGGCTGGTCACCGTGGATATCGATGATCAGCGCGGAATCGGTGCGGCACTGGCCATTGCCGCACATGCCGGTGTTCGGTTCGAAGTGGTGTACGGCGGGGTGAGTACGTTGCAGGACAAGACCTTCGGCAGCGTGACGCTGGCCTTGCACGGTTCGGACGACGACGTGGACAAGGTGATCGCCGAACTCGACCACCGCTAGCGACTGCTCGCAGGTCGCTCGAAACGACCTGCGTCGACCGAAAGGACTAGCCGTGCATACGGATTGGGACAAACTCCGGCCGGTACTGAGCGAGGCAATCGGCACCACCGTCTATCTGGTGCTGCTCACCTTCGTTGTCGGCGGATTGATCGGGCTCTTCCTCGGCACCGCCCTCTACACCACCCGCAAAGGCGGGCTACTTGCGAATGCGCCGATCAACCTGCTGCTCAACGTACTGGTGAACGTGGTCCGGCCGATCCCGTTCATCATCCTGCTCGCGGCACTCGGGCCGGTAACCCTCGAAGTGGTCGGGACGACGATCGGCACTGAGGCAGCGGCATTCGTCATGATCGTTGCGGCGTCCTTCGGCATCGCTCGCATCGTGGAGCAGAATCTGGTCACGGTGGATCCCGGTGTCATCGAGGCGGCCCGGGCGGTCGGGGCCGGTCCGCTGCGGATCATCCTGACGCTGCTGATCCCGGAGGCGTTGGGGCCCTTGGTCCTCGGCTACACCTTCGTGGTGATCGCCATTGTCGATATGTCCGCGATGGCAGGCACCGTCGGCGGCGGCGGGCTCGGCGATTTCGCGTTGGTCTACGGGTATCAGCGCTTCGACTGGCAGGTCACGCTGGTGGCCACGCTCATCATTATCGCCGGTGTGCAGGGGATTCAGTTCCTGGGCAACTTCGTCGCCCGAAAGGTGCTGCGGCGCTGAGTCTTCGGCGCGGCCGCAAAGAAGTGCGCTCTCGACGCGACTCGCGTCGAGAGCGCACTTGGTCTGTCCGGGCGTCAGTTCGCGTTCGCGGTGCACTGCGAATCGACGATGCGCGGTCCGCGCGGCACCGAGCTGCCGAAGTTCAGCAGCGGCGGCGGCGCGGTCGGACCGGCATTGGCGATCGCCTGCTGCTCGGCCTCGGCTCGCGTCGGCGCCCAGGCCCAGCCCAGGTGCTCATCGCCGTTGCGGGCCACGGCCGCACACGCGTTGGCGAACTGCACGATGACGTGGCAGCTGGGCAGGCCGCACTGCTGCACCGCGGCGCGATCCGAATCCGCCCAGTTCGAATAGTTGTACGCCCATCCGAGGGTCGCATCGCCCCGCGGCGAGGTCGAGATCGCCAGCGAGCCGTAGAGGCCCTCGTCTGCCTGTGCGGCACCGGCCCCGGCGGCGATGAACGCACCCGCGGACGCGGCCACCAGACCCATGGCAGCCTTGGACGACAGTGACATGTGATGTCTCCCCAGTTCAGAAAATAGCCTCGGATCGAGAGCCTGGCTGGTCCGATCCGAATTGTCGAAGTCTTTGTATCACCGAGGTCCGACTATTCGCCACGGTCGACGCCGAACCAGGCACGCGCACCGGCCTCGTCGACAATGCCGCCACCCTCGAAACCCAATGCCGGGTAGCCGAATTCGATGCCGCCCGAGAACCTTGATCGACCTGGCCGGTGGGCGACAGGTGCGAAACGCGAAGCGACCCCGGCCGTGTGGCCGGGGTCGCTTCGAACGTATTCGGCCGCAGCCGTCCTAGACGGTGAAGCCGAGGGCGCGCAGTTGTTCGCGGCCGTCCTCGGTGATCTTGTCCGGACCCCACGGGGGCATCCAGACCCAGTTGATCTTGAGGTCTTCGGCGAGGCCGGAACGGACGAGGGCGTTGCGGGACTGGTCCTCGATGACATCGGTCAGCGGGCAGGCCGCCGAGGTGAGGGTCATGTCGAGGGTGACGACATTCTCCTGGTCGACGCTCATGCCGTAGACCAGGCCGAGGTCGACGACATTGATGCCGAGTTCGGGGTCGACGACGTCACGCATCGCCTCCTCGATGTCCTCGAGCTGCCTGACGGCCTCGGCCGAAAGTTCGATCTGCTCGGTCGTTTCGGTGGCTGGTGTCTCACTCATGACGATTTTCCATTCGTGGAGATGTCGCTGCCCATGGTGCGCTTGGCCTCTTCCGCGGAGGTTATCCGAATCACCGCATCCTTGAACGCCAGCCAACCCAGCAGAGCGCACTTGACCCGCGCCGGGTACTTGGACACACCGCTGAGCGCGATACCGTCGCCGATCATGTCCTCGTCGCCCTCGACGGTGCCGCGGCTGGAGATCATCTCGTTGTAGGAGTCGACGACCTTGAGCGCCTGCTGCACCGGCAGCCCGATCACCTGATCGGTGAGAATCGAGGTGGCGGCCTGACTGATCGAACAGCCCTGCCCGTCATAGGACACATCGGCGACATCACCGTTGCCGTCGAGCTGGACGCGCAAGGTCACCTCGTCACCGCAGGTCGGGTTGACGTGGTGCACCTCGGCACCGAACGGCTCCCGCAGCCCGCGATGATGCGGGTGTTTGTAGTGATCCAGGATCACTTCCTGGTACATCTGCTCCATGCGCATGTCTTATGCAACTCCGAAGAAGCTCTGGGCCTTCCGCACGGCGGCTACCAGCTGGTCTACCTCATCCAGGGTGTTGTAAACCGCGAATGACGCACGGGCGGTGGCGGGTACGCCGAGGCGACGCATCAGCGGCCACGCGCAATGGTGGCCCACTCGCACGGCGACGCCCTCGTCGTCCAGAATCTGCCCGACGTCATGGGCGTGGATGCCCTCGACCACGAACGACACCGCGCCACCGCGGTCGATGTTCTCGGCCGGCCCGACGATCCGCACGCCCGCGATCGCGGCGAGTCCTTCCAGCGCCGCACCGGTGAGCGTGTGCTCGTGTGCCGCAACGGCTTCCATCCCGATCGCTTCGAGATACCGCACGGCCGCACCCAATCCGACAACCTGCGAGGTCATCGGCACACCGGCCTCGAAACGCTGCGGCGGCGGCGCGTAGGTGCTGCCCTCCATGGTGACGGTCTCGATCATCGAACCGCCGGTGATGAACGGCGGAGTCTCCTCGAGCAGCGCGCGCCGCCCGTAGAGCACGCCGACACCGGACGGTCCGAGCATCTTGTGCCCGGAGAACGCGGCGAAGTCGACGCCGAGTTCACGGAAGTTCACCGGCATATGCGGCACCGACTGGCAGGCGTCGAGCACGGTGAGCGCGCCGACTTCCTTTGCCCGGCGGACCAATTCGGCGACATCGCTGACCGCGCCGGTCACATTCGACTGGTGCGTGAACGCGACAACCTTGGTGGCGGGCGACAATTCGAGCGAATCGAGGTCGATCCGGCCGTCGTCGGTGATGCCGTACCACTTCAGGGTCGCACCGGTCCGGCGCGCGAGTTCCTGCCAGGGAACGAGATTCGCGTGATGCTCGAGCTCGGTGATGACGATCTCGTCGCCCGGACCGACGTGGTAAGGGAAGCGATGGTCGGAGAACGCGTAGGTCACCAGGTTCAGCGATTCGGTCGCATTCTTGGTGAATACGATCTCATCGGCATCCACGCCGACGAACCGGCCGATATCGGCCCGCGCGCCCTCGTAGGCGTCGGTGGCCTCCTCGGCCAGCTGATGCGCACCGCGGTGCACGGCCGAATTGCGCTCGGTGAGGAATTCGCGTTCCGCGTCGAGCACGGCGAGGGGACGCTGCGAGGTCGCGCCGGAGTCCAGGTACACCAACGGCTTCCCGTCCCGAACCGTGCGGTTCAGGATCGGGAAGTCGGCCCGGATGCGGGCGACGTCGAGGGTGCGGACCGTGGCGGTCATATCAGGCTCCAGCGGTAGCGGTCTGAGTAAAACGGACGTAGCCGTTCGCGTCGAGTTCTTCGGCCAGCTCGGCGCCGCCCTCGGCGACGATGCGGCCGCCGACGAACACGTGCACGAATTCGGGCTCGATGTAGCGCAGGATGCGGGTGTAGTGCGTGATCAGCAGCACGCCGCCGTTCTCGCGCTCCTTGTAGCGGTTGACACCCTCGGAGACGATGCGCAGCGCGTCGACGTCCAGGCCGGAGTCGGTCTCGTCGAGGATGGCGATCTTCGGCTTGAGCAGGCCCAGCTGCAGGATCTCGTGGCGCTTCTTCTCACCACCGGAGAAACCCTCGTTCACGCTGCGCTCGGCGAAGGCGGCGTCGATCTCCAACTCGTTCATCGACTCCTTCACCTCCTTGACCCAGGTGCGCAGCTTGGGGGCCTCGCCACGGACCGCGGTGGCGGCGGTGCGCAGGAAGTTCGACATCGAGACACCGGGAACCTCGACCGGGTACTGCATGGCCAGGAACAGACCCGCGCGCGCCCGCTCGTCGACGGACATCGCCAGGACGTCCTCGCCGTCGAGGGTGATCGAGCCGGAGGTCACCGTGTACTTCGGGTGTCCGGCGATCGCGTAGGACAGGGTCGACTTACCGGAACCGTTGGGGCCCATGATGGCGTGCGTCTCACCGGATTTGATGGTGAGGTTCACGCCCTTGAGGATTTTGATGGGCTCGGCGGTCTCGTCCGGGTTGGCGACCTCGACGTGCAGGTCCTTGATTTCCAGGGTGGTCATCGAATTCGGATTCCTTACTGACAAAGGGTTTGGTTGGTCATGCGCCGATCGCGGCGAGTTCGGCCTCGATGGCCGACTCCAGCCGCTCCCGGACCTCGGGGACCGCGATCTTCTGGATGATCTCGTGGAAGAAACCGCGCACCACCAGACGGCGGGCGGCGTCCTCCGGGATACCGCGGGCGCGCAGGTAGAACAGCTGCTCGTCATCGAAACGACCGGTGGCGCTGGCGTGACCGGCGCCGACGATCTCGCCGGTCTCGATCTCCAGGTTCGGCACCGAATCGGCGCGCGCGCCGTCGGTGAGCACCAGGTTGCGGTTCACCTCGAAGGTGTCGGTGCCCTCGGCGGCCGCGCGGATGAGCACATCGCCGACCCACACCGTGCGGGCATCGCCCTTGGGCGAATGCGGATCGCCTTGCAGCGCACCCTTGTACAGCACATTGGACTTGCAGTGCGGGACCGCGTGGTCCACGAGCAGGCGCTGCTCGAAGTGCTGACCGGCATCGGCGAAGTAGAGGCCGAGCAGTTCGGCGTCGCCGCCGGGGCCCGCGTAGCGGACATTGCCGGTCAGGCGCACCAGATCACCGCCAAGGGTGACCGAGGTGTGCCGCAGCGTGGCGTCGCGCCCGAGCTGGGCGTGGTGCGCGGTGGCGTGCACCGCGTCGTCGGCCCAGTCCTGGATCGCGACCACGATCAGCTTGGCGCTGTCGCCGAGCACGAATTCGATGTTCTCGGCGTAGGTTCCGCTGCCCCGCTGGTCGATGACCACGGTGGCCACGGCGAAGTTGCCGAGGCGGATCTGCAGGTGACCGTAGGCGGTCTTACCCTCGCCCGGACCGGTGACGGTGACGGTGACCGGTTCGGCGACTTCGGTTTCCGTGCCGACCGAGATCACGGTCGCCTTTTCGAAACCCGAGTAGGCCTGGGCCGCAACGCGATCCGACGGCACACCGGCCGCGCCGAGGCGAGCATCGGTGCGCTCCACCGTTTCCACGGTCACACCAGCGATCGGGGCGACCTCGACGGTGGCCTCGCCGTCACGAACGGCGGTACCGTCCTGCAGCCCACGGAGGCGGCGCAGCGGGGTGAACCGCCACGCCTCATCCTTCGCCGAGGGCACTTCGAAGGCATTGACGTCGAAAGAGGTGAAGACCTCCCCCTTGTTGACTGCCGGTGTGCGAGCCTCAGCGGCTGCGGCAACGTTGTCCAGGGCTGCCATCAGCCGACGGCTCCTTCCATCTGCAGTTCGATCAGGCGGTTCAGCTCGAGCGCGTACTCCATCGGGAGTTCCTTGGCGATCGGCTCGACGAAGCCACGCACCACCATCGCCATCGCCTCGTCCTCGGTGAGGCCGCGGCTCATCAGGTAGAACAGCTGGTCCTCGGACACCTTCGAGACCGTGGCCTCGTGGCCCATCGTCACGTCGTCCTCGCGGATATCGACGTAGGGGTAGGTGTCGGAGCGGCTGATCGTATCGACCAGCAGCGCATCACATTTCACGGTCGACTTGGAGCCGTGCGCACCCTTGTTGACCTGGACCAGGCCGCGGTAGGAGGCCCGGCCGCCGCCGCGCGCCACCGACTTCGACACGATGGTCGAGGAGGTGTGCGGCGCCAGGTGCAGCATCTTCGCGCCAGTGTCCTGATGCTGGCCCTCACCGGCGAACGCGACCGAGAGCACCTCGCCCTTTGCGTACTCACCCATCATCCACACGGACGGGTACTTCATGGTGACCTTGGAGCCGATATTGCCGTCGATCCACTCCATGGTCGCGCCCGCCTCCGCCTTGGCCCGCTTGGTGACCAGGTTGTAGACGTTGTTCGACCAGTTCTGGATGGTGGTGTAGCGGCAGCGGCCGCCCTTCTTCACGATGATCTCGACCACCGCGGAGTGCAGCGAATCGGACTTGTAGATCGGCGCGGTGCAGCCCTCGACGTAGTGCACGTAGGCGCCCTCGTCGACGATGATCAGGGTCCGCTCGAACTGGCCCATGTTCTCGGTATTGATCCGGAAGTAGGCCTGCAGCGGAATGTCGACGTGCACGCCCGGCGGCACGTAGATGAACGAACCACCCGACCACACGGCGGTGTTCAGCGCGGAGAACTTGTTGTCACCGGCCGGGATCACCGAGCCGAAGTACTTCTCGAAGATCTCCGGGTGCTCGCGCAGACCGGTGTCGGTGTCCAGGAAGATCACGCCCTGGGCCTCCAGGTCCTCGCGGATCTGGTGGTAGACGACCTCGGATTCGTACTGCGCGGCGACACCGGCGACCAGGCGCTGCTTCTCCGCCTCCGGGATGCCGAGCTTGTCGTAGGTGTTCTTGATGTCCTCGGGCAGGTCTTCCCAGCTCTCGGCCTGCTTCTCGGTCGAGCGCACGAAGTATTTGATGTTGTCGAAGTCGATGCCGTCGAGGTTGGAGCCCCAGCTCGGCATCGGCTTGCGATCGAAGATGCGCAGCGCCTTGAGCCGGTGCTCGAGCATCCACTCGGACTCGTTCTTCTTCGCCGAGATGTCGCGGACGACAGCCTCGGACAGGCCTCGTTGTGCACTGGCACCGGCCACATCCGAATCGGCCCAGCCGTAACCGTATTTGCCCAGGGAAGCGATGGTTTCTTCCTGAGTGAGCGGTTGCACCTGGTCGGTGGTCGTCGTCATTCGGCACTCCTTCCGGAGTCGTTCGTACGTTCCGCTGCGGGCTGTGCAGCGGCTTTATGGGAAGCGTTATCGGTGATAGGGAGAACGAACAGCGGCACATGGGTGGTGCACGCGCAATCGCCGTTGGCGATCGTCGCAAGTCGCTGGACGTGGGTTCCGAGCAGGTCCCGGAAAGCCTCGAGTTCGGCCTCGCACAACTGCGGGAATTCCTCGGCCACATGAGCCACCGGGCAGTGGTGCTGGCAGATCTGCACACCAGCGCCGACCTTGCGGGTGGACGCGGCGAATCCGGCGTCGGTGAAGGCCTCCGCGATCTCGTCCGCCTTGGCGGTGGTGGTTTCCGCGGTGTGCTCGGCGACCGGTTCGATGCCCTTGACGATGGTCCTGGCCCGCTTGCGCGCGAATTCGGTGATGGCCTGCTCGCCGCCGACCTCACCGAGCTGCCGAATGGCGGCCCCGGCCAGATCGTCGTATGCGTGGCCGAGCCGTCCCCGACCGACGGCCGTGAGCTGGTATTGCTTGGCCGGGCGGCCGCGACCCTTCTGCTGCCACGGCGCCGAGCGGCTGGCCCGCGCCTGACCGGATTCGATCAGCGCGTCCAGATGCCGGCGGACACCCGCTGGCGTCAGGCCGAGCCTGGTGCCGATCGCGGTCGCGGTGATCGGACCCTCTTCGAGCAGCAGCTGGACGACGGCGGCTCGGGTATGGCCCTCACCGCCCGCGACCAGGGTCGCGGGCGCAGCAGAAGACGCGGCACCGGTACGGCGACCGGTGCCTGCATCCTCGTCGTGCGGCAAACCCACGGTTTTCACAACACCAGTGTGACGGAATTACTTCCCGGAATCTAATAAGGGTGCCCTGAGTTGCCATGCCGGTGACCTGCGCCGGAGCACTTCCGGGGGGCGCAAGAGGCCGCAACGAGTTCACCACCTGCGACTCTGGCACCTCGACGGGCCCGAGCACCCGGCAGAATCACGGGTGCGATTTAGGACACACCACGGTGGTGAAAATCCCCAGGCGCTCTTCAGCGGACCGCGACCAGCTTCATCGGGGTCGCGAGCAGCGCGTCGACGGCGTCGTCCCAATCGGCGGTCACCGTGGTGACGAGGGCCGGGTCGAATCTACCGGCGGCGACCAGGTCGAGGACGGCCGGAATCGCGGGGCGGGCGTGGGCGCGGCCGGTGTGGAAGGTGCAGCAGCGCGAGTACATCTCGAAGATCGGGAGCGCGACGTCGGTCAATTGGACGCTCGCGCTGGTGCACCAGCCGTCGTAGGCGGTCGCGTCGATCGCGGCGCGCAGCGCGCTCGCACCGCCCGCGGTTTCGACGGTGATCGGGAAACGGCCGACCCGGGCGTCGCGTTCGGCCTCGATCGCTTCCGCCTCGAGCTTGCGCGCGATCTCCAGTCGGGCCGGATCGGTGTCGAGGTAGACCGCGCGCGACGAGCCGAGCGCGACGGCGAGACCGGCCGCGTAGAGACCGATCGACGGGGCCGCCGGACCGCCGATCACCAGCACTTCCGCACCCGGATTGTCCGCCAACTGCGGTGCGACGCAACGGTATGCGTCGGGGATGTTATCGCTGGCACTGGCCACGGCGACCGGATCGACGCCGGCGGGGACCGGGACCAGCATGGCATCGGCGTGCGGAATCAACGCCAGATCCGCCCACAGGCCGCCCCAGTCGAGGCCGCCGATCGTGCCGAGTCCGAAGGTGGATAGCGGTGGATGGCTCGCGCAGTTGCCGGTTCGGCCGCGCAGGCAGGGTCCACAGCCGCCGCACGAGATTTGGAACGGTACGACCACGTGATCGCCGACCGCGACCGTTCGCACCTCGTCGCCGACCGCCACCACCTCCGCGACGCCTTCGTGCCCGAACGGATACGGGCCCGGCAGCGGGAATGCCCCGCGCAGCACCGCCGGGTCGATATCACAGGTGGCCAGTGCGACCGGACGAACAAGGGCCTGGCCCGGGCCGGTGAGCTCGGGTTCCGGCACTTCTTCCCAGCGCAGGTCACCGGGGCCGGACAGTATCAATCGTTGCATTGTCCGAGTGTCGCTAGAACGTTCTTTCTAGTCAAGGGCGTCAGGGCTTATCGCCTTGCGCACCAGCCACTTCCGGAACATTTCCGGCGCCGGGCACATCCGAGATGCCCGCCTCGGCCAGCGTCAGTTTGATCAGCCGCTCCATCGCGACCGCCACCGTGCGCAGGGGTTCGTCCGAGCGGCGCACGCGGGCCAGGATCGTCGCGCCCTCGTAGGCGGCGACCACCGTGGTCGACAGGTCCCGGGCCGCCCCCGCGGCCAGCCCCAATTCCGTGAGCAGCTTCGTGAACGCCCGCTCCATCAATTCGAACGCGACCACACAGGCATTGCGCACGGCCTCCACATCGCTGCCACCGTCGAGGGCGGGCGTGCCGACCGGACAGCCATCGGTCCATTCCGAACCGGCCAGCTTGGCCACCATGAACTCGAAAATCGTCGCCGTCGTCGCGAACACATCGGTCGGCGCCTGCGCGATCAACCGCCCCGACACCACACCGGTCCCGGTGATCGCCGCAACCGCGATCTCCTCCTTCCCGCCCGGAAAGTGGTGATAGATCGACCCGTACGGCAACCCGGCCGCCTCGCTCAACGATTTCAACCCGAACCCGTGATAGCCGTGCCGCGCGAGCAACCCCGCCGCCGCGACCTCGATCCGCCGCCTGGACTCCGAAACCATGCCCCGATTCTGCCTGCGTGCGATCGTGGTGAGAACGTGCCCCGCGGTCGGTCCGCGGGACAGCGGAGGTGCCGGTGGAATCGGCTACGCTGGCCGCGTGATGTCAGGCGAGCACGGCGAAGAGGGTGTCGAACGCCGGTCGAACACCTCGAGCACGCTGATCCGACTGCGCCGGACCGCGCCGGTCAGCGCCGCCGTTTCGCTGGGACGTCGCATTATCGGACTCGATGTAGCGCCGGACCACACCGTCGGCGACACCTTTCACGTCAACGAACCCGAAGCAGCCGAACTCAACCCGCAGGAAACCGCGCAACTGCGCCGGGTCCGGCTGCTCGGCGCGACCGGTGCGGTCATGATGGCCATCGGCGCCCTCGGGCTCGGCGCCCAGCCCACGCTGCAGAATCCGACCTACGGCCGGGCCATTCTCGGGCTGCCCGCGCGGGTACACAACTCCGGGCTGGCCACGACCATGGTCGGCACGGTCATCGTGATGCTGGCCTGGCTGCTGCTGGGGCGCTTCGCTCTGGGCTTGCAGTCCAACCGCATTCGCCGCATCAGCCGCTCGCAGTTGGACCGGACCCTGCTGCTCTGGATCATCCCGCTATCGGTCGCGCCGCCGATGTTCAGCCAGGACGTCTATTCCTATTTGGCGCAGGGGGAGATCGCGGCCAACGGGCTCGATCCCTATGATGTCGGCCCCGTACAGGGCCTGGGTCAGGACCATA
Organism: Nocardia nepalensis; assembly: GCF_048910785.1. Lineage (NCBI taxonomy): Bacteria > Bacillati > Actinomycetota > Actinomycetes > Mycobacteriales > Nocardiaceae > Nocardia > Nocardia nepalensis. The sequence continues at coordinate 256,998 of NZ_JBKBET010000021.1, forward strand.
TTCTGACGCGCAGCGTCCCCAATATCTGGCAGAATTCGCCCGCGCCGTACGGACCGCTATCGATCTGGCTCGGCAAGGGCATCGCCGAAATCGTCGGTGACAATATGCTCGCCGGAGTGCTGCTGCACCGCATGCTCGCGCTCACCGGTGTCGCCTGCATCGTCTGGGCACTACCGCGATTGGCGCAGCGGTGCCGAGTATCGCCCGTCGCCGCATTGTGGCTCGGCGCGGTGAATCCATTGGTGATATTCCATCTGGTGTCCGGCGTGCACAACGAGGCCATGATGCTCGGGCTGATGCTGGTCGGGTTGGAATATTGTCTGGCGGCATTGAGCAATGTCGGCCCGATGCGTGGACACGTACTCGTGCTGCTCTTATCGGGCACAACACTGATCGCGCTGTCTGCCATGGTCAAGATTCCATCGATGCTGGCGCTCGCGTTCGTGTGGATGGCGTTGAGCCGGAAATGGGGCGGCGATCTGCGCGCCGTGCTCAGCTCCTCCCTGCTCTTGGGTTGTGTCACCGCCGCCGTCATGCTCGCGGTCTGCCTCGGCAGCGGTCTCGGATTCGGCTGGATAGACACCCTGACCATGGCCAACTCGGTGCGCAGCTGGATGTCACTACCCACCGCGCTCGGGGTCGCCACCGGATTCGGCGGCGTCTTGTTGGGATTGGGCGACCACACCACCGCACTGCTCAGCATCACCCGGCCGATCGCGGCGGCCGCGGCCACGCTGGTCGTGGTGCGGCTGATGGTGGCCACCTGGCGGGGTCGGCTGCATCCGGTCGGTGCGCTCGGTGTCGCCTTCGGCGCGGTCGTCCTGCTGTTTCCGGTGGTGCAGCCCTGGTATCTGCTCTGGGGGATCGTCCCGCTGGCGGCCTGGGCCAGCCGACCCGCCTTCCGGGTGCCGGCGACGATCGCCTCGGCGGCCATCAGCGTCATGCTCATGCCGTCGGGCAGCGAAATTCCCCCGTTCGTCCTTATCTATGCGGCCTGCATCACGGTCCTCACATGTGCGCTGATGATCCTGGCCACCCGAAAGTCGCTGCCATGGCGGCTGCACCACGGCGCCGATGCGGTGCCCACCGCTGCCGGTCCTTCCGGACCGCAGAGTTGACGAGGCAGGGGTGTCGTCCCGGTCACATCCCTCGACCGCTTACGGTGTGACACCGTGAGGGAGCGAAGCGAGCGAACAAAGGGCACAGCACCCTTGGACGCGATGAAGCCGAGCACCGAGGCGCGATGGTGACCGCAGCCTCGGAACCCGCCGTCTGTATCGACGGCGTCGTCAAACGCTACGGCGAAACCACCGCGGTCGACGGGATCAGCTTCGCTGTCGAGCAGGCACAGGTGCTGGCCCTGCTCGGGCCGAACGGGGCGGGCAAGACCACGACCGTGGAAATGTGCGAAGGGTTCAACACCCCGGATTCGGGTTCGGTCCGGGTACTCGGACTCGATCCGATCGCCGATTCCGACCGGCTGCGCCCGCGCATCGGCGTCATGCTGCAGGGCGGCGGCGCCTACCCGGGTGCGCGGGCGGGTGAAATGCTCGACCTGGTCGCCGCCTATTCGGCGGATCCGCTCGATCCCGACTGGCTGCTGAAAACCCTTGGCCTGCAGGACAACCGACGCACCCCGTATCGCCGCCTCTCCGGCGGTCAGCAGCAGCGACTCGCCCTGGCCTGCGCACTGGTCGGGAAGCCGGAGATCGTCTTCCTGGACGAGCCGACCGCGGGGCTGGACGCACAGGCCCGGCTCATGGTGTGGGAGCTGATCGACGCGCTGCGCCGCGACGGGGTGACCGTGCTGCTCACCACGCACATGATGGACGAGGCCGAGCAGCTCGCCGACCAGCTGGTGATCATCGATCACGGGCAGATCGTCGCCTCCGGGACACCCGCCGAGGTGACCGCGCACGGCGCGGCCGGACAGCTGCGGTTCACCGCGCCACCGAAACTCGATCTGCGACTGTTGAAAACCGCTCTGCCGGAAGGCTTCTCGCCGCGCGAGACGACGCCGGGATCGTATCTGGTCGAGGGCGAGATCGACCCGCAGGTGCTGGCGACGGTGACCGCGTGGTGCGCACAGCAGAATGTGCTGGCGACCGATATCCGGATCGATCAGCGCCGCCTCGAAGACGTCTTCCTGGAACTCACCGGACGGGACCTACGCGGATGAACCAGCCAGATCTCGTCGGGAACCGCTTCACGCCGGGCACCTTCACCCCCGATCCGCGCCCGAGCGGCCGCGTCACCATGATGACCGCGCAGACCCGGCTCGAGCTGATCTTGCTGCTGCGCAACGGCGAACAGCTGCTGCTCACCATGTTCATTCCGATCACGCTGCTGGTCGGGCTCAGTCTGCTGCCGTTCGGCGACCTCGGCGCCGACCGGGTCGACAAGATCGTGCCCGCGGTGATGATGGTCGCGGTCATGTCGACCGCCTTCACCGGACAGGCGATCGCGGTCGGATTCGACCGACGCTATGGCGCGCTCAAGCGGCTCGGCGCGACCCCGCTCCCCCGCTGGGGCATCGTGGCGGGTAAGAGCGCAGCGGTACTGATCGTGGTGGTGTTGCAGGCGATTCTGTTGGGGGCCATCGGGTTCGCGCTCGGTTGGCGACCCGACCCCGCGGGGCTCGCGCTCGGCGCGCTGGTGATCGCGCTCGGCACAGCCACTTTCGCGGCGATGGGGCTGCTGCTCGGCGGCACGCTCAAGGCGGAGATCGTGCTGGCGCTGGCGAATATCCTGTGGTTCGTGATGCTGGGCATCGCGAGTGTGGTGTTCGCGTCCGATGATCTACCCTCGGCGGTGAATGTGCTTGTGCGGCTGGTGCCGTCGGGGGCGCTGGCGGTCACGCTGGAAGATGCGATGCGCAGCAGCGTGGACTGGTTCGGTATCGCGGTTCTCGCCACGTGGGGCGGGATCTCCGGGTTCCTCGCGACGCGCTTGTTCCGCTTCGACTGACCTCGGGTTCCAACTGCGCTGAGCGGGCACTGATCCGGCATTTTCTGCCACATTCCCGTGAAAGTGCGCGCTGAGCGTAGGGCATCGATTCGGGCCCACCGCGGCATCGAACTGGCGAGAAGGCGCAAACGACGATATGTAGTAGACCGCCTGCAGGCGGTCGAAGTGGCCCGGCTACCATCGTTACGTGCTGTATCGCGCATTCCTGCGACTCGTCGATCTGCTCCCGCTGCCCTCGTTGCGGGTGCAGCGACTGATCGCCGTCGCGGTCATCGTCTCCCAGGCCGGTATCGCCGTCACCGGCGCGATCGTGCGCGTCACGGCGTCGGGGCTCGGCTGCCCGACCTGGCCGCAGTGCTTCCCCGGCAGCTTCACCCCCACCGGCGTCGCCGAGGTTCCGGTGCTGCATCAGACCGTCGAGTTCAGCAATCGCATGCTGACGTTCGCGGTGACGTTGTGCGCTGCGCTCATCGTGCTCGCCGTCACTCGGGCCCGCCGCCGTCGCGAGGTGCTGATGTACGCGTGGCTGATGCCGGGCGGCACCGTGCTGCAGGCGATCATCGGCGGTATCACCGTGCGCACCGGTCTGCTGTGGTGGACGGTTTCGGTGCATCTGCTGGCGTCGATGCTGATGGTGTGGGTCGCGGTCGTCATGTTCGCGAAGGTCGGCGAACCCGATGACGGCATCGAAGTGATCCAGGCGCCCGCGCCGCTGCGCTGGCTGACCGGGTTGAGCGGACTCGCCCTCGCCGCCGTCCTCATCGCGGGCACGCTGGTCACCGGCGCCGGACCGCATGCGGGCGATAAGAGCATCGAGCGTCCGGTCGAACGCCTCCAGATCGAGATCGTCACCCTGGTGCACCTGCACGCGCAACTGCTGGTCGGCTACCTGGCACTGCTCATCGGCCTGGCGTTCGGCCTGTTCGCGGTCGGCATTGCCCCCGCCGTCCGCACCCGCCTGTTCGTACTCCTCGGTCTGGTTTGTGCGCAGTCCCTGGTCGGTGTCGTCCAGTACTTCACCGACGTTCCGGCGGCGCTGGTCGCGACCCACGTCGGCGGCGCGGCCGCCTGCACCGCGGCCACCGCCGCCCTCTGGGCCGCACTGCGAACCCGCGAACTCGTGTCGGCACCGACGACCACCGCGACCAAGCAATCCGCATAGTCGGCTCGCCGATAACCGATTTCGCCGCGATCGAACGAATCACGGCCGCGGCCGGGTCGCCCGCGCGAGCGTCCTGATCAGTGCATCCGATGCCAGCTGCCCGCGCTGGATGCGCAATCCCGCGTAGCACGGATCGCCGTCCTCGACGAGTCCGACGATCATCGGCTCGTCCAAATGCTCTGCGGCAAAGGCGTATACGTGCTCGAGCTTGGGCACGATCAGCCCGTAGTCCAGGGCCCGCGCGACGCGGCCCTCCAGCGCGAGCACCGCGTCGATGGACATCTCCGTCAGCGGATACACCTCGGGAAAGACATTGCGCAGATCGAGGAATAGCCGAACCGAGCTGCGGCGCGGATCGGCCGACCACCCGCCGAGACGGCCGAACCGGCCGAGCGCGAGCGTCGGGCGTGCCACCAGCACGTGGGTGAACAGCACTCGCATGAGCGTCACGTTGATCATCAATCGCTCGGCGGGCAGCTCGGCCTCGGCCAACTCCTGATGCTCCAGATAACCCGAGACGACGCTGCGGTTGTGCGCCCGATACCACGCCGCGGGCGCAGGGTTGGTGAGAAATTCCAGCCACAGCCGGGCCCCCGGCGTCGACGCGTCGCGCACGCCGGCTCGATGCAGCAGGGCGGCCTCGAGTTTATCGTGCAGCAGGCGGTCGTTGATGGCTCGCCACCACGGGCTGCCGGTCTCCGGATCGAGCACGCCGCGCGCGAGTTCCCAACGCAGGAACGCGATTTCGGCACGGCCGTAGCCGCGCAGCGCCGGTGGGTAGCAGCTCTCGGCCAGCGCGACGCGCTGATGTGCGTCGGCGTGCGCGGCGCCGACCCGCCGCGCCGCCAGCTCGCTCGCCTTATCCGCGTTCATCGCCACCTACTTTACGAGTCGAACGGGGTCCACACGCTGCACCAGGCAGCCATCAATATTTCGATGTCTCTTATTGGGGATCCTATTGGTGCTTCGATCAATGACTGCCTAGCGTTGGCAACACGACGAACTGACACCCTGGATACGGAATGTCAGTGCGTCGACCGAATCCCCGATCAGGAGGACACGATGTCGAAGGTTCTTTTCGTCATGACCGGCGTCGACTACTGGACGCTGGCCGATGGCACCAAACATCCGACCGGCTACTGGGCCGAAGAGGTGGTCGCGCCGTACAACGCATTCAAAGCGGCAGGTCACGAGATCGTGGTGGCCACACCCGGTGGCGTCGTCCCCACAGTCGACCAGGGCAGTCTCGCACCCGAGGCGAACGGCGGCGCGGACGGCGCGGCGGAAGTCGCGCGGACCCTGGCCGATGCGGCCGAGCTGCGGACCCCGATCCGGCTCGAGGATGTCGACCTCGCCGACTACGACGCCGTCTACTATCCGGGCGGACATGGACCGATGGAAGACCTGTCGGTGAATACCGCCTCCGGCGCACTGCTCAATGCCGCGCTGGCCTCGGGCAAACCGCTGGGCGTGGTCTGCCACGCACCCGCCGCACTGCTCGCGACCGCCATCGATGGCGACTCCCCGTTCGCTGGCTACCGGGTCACCGGTTTCACCAATGCCGAAGAAGCACAGGCCGGTTTCGCCGATAAGGCCAAGTGGCTGCTGCAGGATCGACTGGTCGACCTCGGTGTGGACTTCCGCGTCGGCGAGCCGTGGGCGCCGCATATCGAGGTCGATCGCAATCTCTACACCGGTCAGAATCCGGCGTCGTCGGCGCCGCTGGCCGCGGAGATCGTGCAAGCGCTGGGCTGATGGTGATGGCCGCCGACCGGACCACCGAGGTGCTCGATGCCACGCAGCGTTGCCTGATCCGCTACGGCGTTCGGCGCACCACGATGGATGACATTGCCAGTGAGATGGGGATGTCGCGGTCGGCGGTCTACCAATACGTGCGCAACAAGGACGATGCGGTCCGCCAACTCAGCGCCCGCATGCACGATCAGGCACTGCGGGCCGCACGGCAGGCCGCGGCCGCGCGCGCACCCGTCCAGGATCGCGTACACGGAATCCTCACGGCCAAGCTGGATCTCGTGCGCGGTCCGTTCGCCGATTCCCCACACGCCGCCGAATTGCTCGACGAGCAAGCCCGGGTAAGCGGCGACATCTGCCGCGACTTCACCGCCGAACTCCTCGACTTGCTCACCGAGGTATGCACCGATGCGGGCACACCCCACCCGGGCGACGCCGCACAGATCTGCCTGGCACTGCTGGTCGGCCTCATCGAAGCCGACCGCACCGACCTCCTCCGCTGTGCCCTCGTCGCCTTGTCGAGATCAGCGAGCTACCCGGTCTCACCATCGGAAAACCAGTTCGTGCAAACCGACGTCAAGGGCGCGAGACTGGAAGACATAAGGGATTCGTAAAGATCGGTTGCGCGAACGGCTCGCCAATTTCGCGAGGTCTAACGTGGAGTGGTCGAACCGCGGCAGGAGGTGTCGGTGGCGACGGACGTAATCGGCAAGATCGCCCGGGTGACCGCGACGATCAAGCCGGACCATCTCGGCGAGGTCTTGATCGAGGTGCGGGCGGGGACAGAGCGATTCCTCGCGCGCTCTGCCGACGGGGAGACAACCATTCCGAGGCATACCCAGGTGCTCGTGGTCGGGAGCCTGGGTGGGCGAACGGTTGAAGTCACTCCCTTGAAATGAAGGTTCATCATGGACGTCCTGATAGTGGTCGTCGTCGGCATCGCCGTTGTTGTGCTGTTCTTGGCCGCCGTCCTGTTCCGGCTCTCCTGGCGAGTCGCCGAACCCGATGAGGCGCTGATCATTTCCGGATTCCGCGCGGGCGAAGGACAGGCCTTCGGCGAGAGCATGGGGTTCCGGATCGTCACCGGACGCGGCAGTCTGGTCGCCCCCGGATTGACCAAGGTGCGCCGAATCTCGTTGGAGGCGCACGAAAGTCAGATCACGGTGCCCTGTGTGAGTCAGCAGAAGATCGGCCTGCAACTGGCGGGTGTCGTGGTCTACAAGGTCGGCGACGACTACCGGTCCATCGCGAACGCCGCGCGCCGCTTCCTGGACCGCCCGGCCGAAGAGCTGGAAACCAAGGTGCAGAACGTCTTCGTCGGCCACCTGCGCGCGATCGCGGGCTCGATGACCGTCGAGGATATGATCAGCGATCAGGACAAATTCTCCGAGCAGGTCCGCGACCGGTGCTCCCAGGAGATGGAATCCTTCGGGCTGGTGATCGATAGTTTCCAGATCCAGTCCATCGCCAGCGGTTCGAATTACATTGCCAACCTCGCGATTCCGCATCAGGCGGCGGTGGAGCAGAAGGCGCGCATCGCCCGCGCCAATGCCGATCGCGAGGCCATCGAACAGGAACAGGCCGCGCAGGCACAGATCGCACTGGCGATGCGCGACACCCAGATCAAGAAGGCCGGATATCAGGCCGAGGTGGACAGCGCCAGTCAAGAGGCCGCACAGCAGGGCCCACTCGCCGATGCGACCGCCCGGCAGGCCGTCGTCGAAATGGCAACGCGCGTAGCACAACTCGAGGCGCAGCAGAAGGAACAGCAGCTGCAGGTCGAGATCCGCAAACCCGCCGACGCCGAGGCCTATCGCCAGACCACCCTGGCCACCGCGGGCCGCGACGCCCGGATCAGCCAGGCCGAGGCCGACGCCCAGGAAACCCGCCTGCGCGCGGAAGCCGCTGCGGCACAGACGAAGATGCAGGCGCTGGCCGAGGCCGAGGCGATCAAACTGCGGGCGGCAGCCCAGGCCGAGGCCACCCGGCTCACCGGTCAGGCCGAGGCCGACGCCATCAAGGCCAGGGGTCTGGCCGAGGCCGATGCGGTGCGCGCGCATATGGCCGCCGAGGCGGCGGGCATCCAGCAGCGCGCCGAGGCGATGAGCCAGAACCAGGAGGCCGTGATCGCGCAGCAGATCGCCGAGAAACTCCCCCAGATCGTCGCCGCGGCGGCGGCGCCGTTCGAACACGTCGACCAATTCACGGTACTGAACGGCGCACAGGGCGTGACATCGGCGTTGGCCGAGATCATCCAGCAGGCCGGTGCGCTCACCTCGATCGCACGCGAATCCCTGCTTCCCGCAATGAATCTCAGCACCAACGGCCAGCAGAACGGCGAGGTCGAACTCTCGAAGTAGACTTCGAGTCGGCGGCACGCCGCACACGGCTCGTCGCCGACCCTCGGGGTACCTCTGGCAGGGCCATTGGTCCCTCGTCCGTCATCCGCGGCTCCATCCCGAGGCCATGCGGCATGCCGCGCTCGGGGGCGGGGCCTGATCCTGCTGCTGATCGTCGGGATCTGGCCCGACACCCGGCTCACGGGCGTCTTCGCGGGCCAAGGTCGTGCGGTGGATCCTGCGCGTACTCCCGCACCGACCCGCCGCTTCGGCGGCGCGGTCACCGGAGCCCGAACGGCTCAGTTCTCGTTGCGCGCCTTCGGGAAACGGGTCTGGCGGGCGACCCAACCGGCCATCTTGGCCCAGTGCCCGGTGCGCGGGGTGACGATCGAGGTCAGCTCGCGGTCCCATTCGTCGGCCTCGGTGAGGCCGTCGACGGTCGCCACCAATTCCTTGGCGGTCTCCAGGTCGGCGACGACGCGGTCACCGAGGATGCCGTCGGAGCCGACCAGCGTGACGCGCACGCCGAGGCGGCCGATCGGCTGCAGCACGGCGGTTGCGGAGCCGCCGTGCTCGGCGACGAATCCCTTGACCGAATCCACGAGGGAACCCGACAGCTTCTCTCTGGCCGGGGCGGCTTGAGCACTCATGCCGGCTAGTTTACTGACCGGTACGCTCAGGTCCACCGCCTGTGGGTGTAGAACGGATCTCATGCGCGCTATTCAGGTTTCCGAGCACGGCGGTCCCGAAGTCCTGAACTACGTCGAGGTGCCGGATCCACGGATCGGTCCGGATCAGCTGCTCGTCGACACCGAAGCGATCGGCATCAACTTCATCGACACCTATATCCGCACCGGCCGCTACCCGCAGCCGGTGCCCTATATTCCCGGCGCCGAGGGCACGGGTGTGGTGGCCGAGGTCGGCGCGGATGTGACCGAATTCGCCGTCGGCGACCGGGTGGCCTGGGCCGCCGCGCCCGGCAGCTACGCCCCGCGCGTCGCGGTACCCGCCGCGGTCGCGATCAAGGTGCCCGATGGTGTCGACGCACCGGTCGCCGCCTCCGCGCTGCTGCAGGGCATGACCGCGCACTACCTGATCGAATCGATCTACAAGCCCGAACCGGGCGAAACCGTGCTCGTGCACGCCGGCGCGGGCGGCGTCGGCCTGCTGCTCACCCAGCTAGCCGCCGCGCGCGGGGTCCGGGTGATCACCACCGTCTCCTCGGATGCGAAGGAGAAGCTGTCCCGCGAGGCGGGTGCCAGCGAGGTGCTGCGCTACACCGACGACCTCGCCGAGCAGGTCCGCGCGCTGACCGATGGCGTCGGCGTCGCCGCGGTGTACGACGGTGTCGGCGCCGCCACCTTCGAGGCCAGCCTCGCGTCGCTGCGCATCCGCGGCATGCTCGCCCTCTTCGGCGCGGCCAGCGGCCCGGTACCGCCGTTCGATCTGCAGCGCCTGAACCCCGCTGGCTCGCTCTTCGTCACCCGCCCGACGCTCGTGCACTACACCCGCGACCGCGCCGAATTGCTCTGGCGCGCAACCGATATCCTCAATGCCATCGCCAATGGCACACTGCATGTCCGAATCGGCGCCACATATCCGCTAGCCGAGGCGGCGCAGGCGCACCGCGATCTCGAGGGCCGCAAGACCACCGGCTCCATCGTCCTGCTGCCGTAGGCCCGCACCCGACGGCCGTGCACCAGCGCGCCGTCGGGTCATTGCCCGGCAATCTGTTTCGGGCCGGGTCAGTAGTCCTGTCCGGTCAGTCCGCGGTAGATGAATCGCGTCAGCCCCTCGATCGCCTGCTCGTCGGTCAACTGGACGGTCCCGTCCTCGACCGCCGTCAACATGCCCTGAGTCACCTGGAACATCATCGCCAGGCTGGCATCAGTTGTGCTCGGCAGCTGTAATCCCTTGTCGGCCAAGCCATCCAGATGGTCGGCGATATCCGCGCGCTGTTCGACGCCGAACTGACCGAGGACCCGAGCGAAGTCCTCGCTGACGATCGCCGCCTGACTGATCGCGCGCAGCACCGCCGCATGTTCTCGGGAGAAGGCCCAGTAACCGGCGATGTGGAACCGCACCGCCGCCGGATCGCTGAAGTCCGAGTTGTGCTCGGGCTGCTCCGCGCGCTCATCCCCCGCCGCCGCCAGATCGTTCAGCAGCGCCTGGAGCAGCTCCTCCTTGCTCGCGAAGTGGTTGTAGAACGATCCGGCCGCACGCCCCGCGGCGGCGGTGATGTCGGTGATCTTGGTGTTCAGGTAGCCGCGTTCGGCGAACACCCTCCGCGCCGCATCCTTCAGTGCCTGTTCGGTCTCTGCGGACTTCTCCCGGCGACTCGACGTCACGCACACCACCTCCTTGACAGGAAAACCTATCAACCATCATACTGAATTCAGATTCAGTGAATTTCAATTCAGATTGGTGGAGATCATGAAAGCAGCCGTCCTGCGCACCGCTGGCGAGGTTCCCGGGTACGCCGACTTCGACGAGCCGCAGGTGACCGAAGGCCGGGAACTGGTCGAGTTGGTGGCGGCCGGGATCCATCCGATCGTGCGAGCACTGGCGGCCGGAAAGCACTACGGCAGCACCGACACCTATCCCCTGATCCCGGGCCTGGACGCGGTCGCCCGCACCGCCGACGGCACGCTCGTCTACACCGGTTTCCTGCAGGCCCCCTACGGCACGTTCGCCGAACGCATGGCGGTGCCGACCCGGATGCGGATTCCGCTCCCGGCAGGCGCCGATCCCGTGCGGGTGGCCGCCGGTCTCAACCCTGGGTTGTCGTCCTGGCTGACCCTGCGCGAGCGGCGCGACGCATTGCGCGCCTCGGATGGGAAGCAATCGCTGGGCACCGTGCTGATCCTCGGGGCCACCGGTGCCGCGGGTCTGCTGGCCGTACAGAACACCCGTTTGCTCGGCGCGGATCGGGTGATCGCGGCGGGACGCAATCCGGAGGCACTCGAGCGCGCGGCCGGATACGGCGCGACCACGGTCACCCTGTCGGACGACAAGGACGCCACCGCGGCGGCTCTGGCCGAGGCGATCGGCTCCGAGGCGCCCAGTCTCGTACTCGACTACGTGTGGGGCGCACCGGCCGAAGCCACTTTCGCGGCGCTGGGGCGTCAGGGCATGACCGAGGACGACGCGAACATCTCCTATGTCCAGATCGGCGCCATGGCGGGCACCGAGGCGGCGGTCCCGGCCGCGCTATTGCGCAGCCGTCGCATCACGATCTCCGGCAGCGGGGCGGGATCGGCATCGATGCGGTCGATCCTGGCGGCGATCCCGGAGTACATGCAGTTCATCGCCGACGGCCGGGTCGACAACGCGGTGCTGGAGTTCCCGCTTTCGAAGATCGAGGACGCGTGGGCGGCCGCACAGTTCGGCGCCGCTCGTGTGGTGGTGGTCCCGGACTAGTCCGCGGCACAGATCGGTCCGAGTGGGCCGCAATTCCGCGGCCCACCAAGCAAATTCAGTTCGGAGATATCGTGTACGACCACACACAGACCCGGGTACTCATCGCGGGCGCCGGCCCCACCGGCCTGACCCTCGCCATCGAGCTGGCCCGCCGCAATATCCCGGTGCGCATTATCGATCGGGCCACCGAATTCTTCGCGGGCTCCCGCGGCGACGGCATCCAGCCGCGCACCCTCGAGGTCTTCGACGACCTCGGCGTGCTGGACGCCGTGCACGTGGCCGGAGCACCGGCACCGGTGATGCGCGCGTATTTCGGCGGTGAATTCGCCGGCGAACATCGCGCCGCCGAACCGGTCGAGCCGACGCCGGCGGTCCCCTATCCCAATACCTGGGTACTGGGGCAATCGCGGACCGAGGCGATCCTGCGGGACCGGCTCGCGGAATTCGGCGTGCGGGTCGAACTCGCAACGGCGCTGGTGTCTTTCGAGCAGGACGAGACGGGCGTCACCGCCGAATTGGCGCACGATGGCGTGACCGAGACGGTCCGCGTCGCCTACTTGGTCGGCGCGGACGGCGGTCGCAGCACGGTGCGCAAAACGCTCGGCATCCCGTTCGAGGGCAGCACCGACGATTCGATCCGAATGCTGCTCGGCGATGTCGGTGCCGACGCACTCGACCATGACTACGGCTACTGGTTCGCGGCGGTCGGCCGCCCGATGGAGGGGATCGTATTGTCCCCGTTGCCCGGTGGCACTCAGTTCCAGTTCGGCGCACCGCTGGGCGAGGACGTCGAACCCTCGCTAGAGGTATTGCAGGAGTTCGTCGACCGATACACCGGAAATCCGGATATCGTCCTGTCCGATCTCACCTGGGCCACGGTCTGGCGGCCCAATATCCGCCTGGCACAGCGATTCCGGGAAGGACGAGTGTTCCTGGCGGGTGACGCCGCGCACGTGCATCCGCCGACCGGCGGACAGGGCATGAATACCGGCATCCAGGACGCCTACAACCTCGGCTGGAAACTCGCCGCCGCCGTCGCGGGCGACGAATCACTGCTGGACAGTTACGAATCCGAGCGCCGGAAGGTGGCGGCCCGGGTACTCGGCATCAGCACGGAACTGCTGGACAAGCTCGTCGACGGCGCCGAGGACGCCATGCAGCGCGGCGAGGAGACGCGCCAATTGGATATCAGCTACCGCGACCCCGCCGATCGCGGTGCGCTGGTCGCGGGTGACCGCGCGCCCGACGCACCGGTCAAAGATGCTCATGGAGTACCGATCCGACTGTTCGACCTGTTCCGTGGACCGCATGCGACGCTGCTGTCGTTCGGTGAAACCGGCGCGCAGCCCGAGCCCGGAGTAGAGCTGTACACGGTGATCCGCCCGGGTGAGCAGGCGCACGGAAGCCACGTTGTGGACGTCGACGGGCACGCCTTCGCGGCGTATGACGCGGTCGACGGGACCATCGTGCGAGTCCGGCCGGACGGCTATATCGCCCGGCGCGACTGACGATCTAGCCGAAGAAGCTGCCGATCGTGTCCCACCCGAGCACCGAGTCCACGGCGAGTCCGCAGAACACCACCGCCAGATAGTTGTTGGACTGCAGGAACAGGCGCAGCGGCTTCACCGATTCACCCCGCCGCACACCGGAATACAGCTGGTGCGCCATGAGCAGGAACCACGCTCCGGCCACCAGCGCCACGGCCGCGTAGACCACGCCGGTCGCCGGGACCAGCGCGAGGGTGGTGAGCACGGTGAGCCAGGTGTAGATGACGATCTGCTTGGTCACGGCCTGCTCGGTGGCCACGACCGGCAGCATCGGCACACCGGCCGCGCGGTAGTCCTCCTTGTACCGCATGGCCAGCGCCCAGGTGTGCGGCGGCGTCCAGAAGAAGATGACACCGAACAGCGCGATCGCGGGCCAGCCGATGGTTCCGGTCACCGCCGACCAACCGACGAGGGCGGGCATACACCCGGCCGCACCGCCCCACACCACATTCTGCGAGGTGCGGCGCTTGAGGCCGAGGGTGTAGACGAAGACATAGAAGAGGATGGTCACGACGACCAGCACGCCGCTGAGCAGATTCGCCTGCCACCACAGCCAGGCGAACGAGCCGATGCCGAGGGTCACACCGAAGACGAAGGCGTGCGAGGTCGGCACGGCCGCCCTGGCCAGCGGGCGCTTCGCGGTCCGCTTCATCACCTTGTCGATATCGGCGTCGGCGACACAGTTGAGCGTGTTCGCGCTCGCGGCGCCCATCCACCCACCGAACAGCGTCGCCAGGATCAGTCGGATATCGACGTGGCCGCGATCGGCCAGCAGCATCGTCGGAATGGTCGCGACGAGCAGCAGTTCGATGACGCGCGGCTTGGTCAGCGCGATATACGCGAGCGGTCGCCGCAGTAGTCGGGACAGCAGGCCATCACCGGTCAACCGGTCGGCCAGCGCCGTCGCGGAGGAGCCGTGTGCGCCATTGCCACCCGGCTGTTGCCCAATCCGCACTGTCTCTCCTCGCACGCTGTGCATCGCATCCGGCATGGAACAGCAGCGCGCTCTTCCCTGCTCGTGCTGGTGCTGGCGCGGCTACTACTACAGACGATGGTAGACCCAGCCCCACACTGTTCTTTCCATAGCCCCTCGCTCACGCACGGTATCGGAGCGATTCGACATCACCGCCGCGACCGGTCGGTACCCGGCCACGAATGGGTAACCCCATGGTCTGCGGCGGGAAACGAAACCGGACACGTAACCGGAGTAAGCCGGGTTCCTCACATGCCGGTCACCGGGCACATCTAGGGTAGTTGGGGTAAACCCGGTTCATATTCCACGCCCCCGTGCGTGCACCCTCCCGCCACCGTGACGAAACCAATGTCAGGAGAACCCCGGTCGTGTCAGTCACAGACGACATCCGCGCCCTCACTCAGCCGAACCACCCGGACGACTGGACGGATCTGGACACCAAGGCCGTCGACACCATCCGGGTCCTAGCCGCCGACGCGGTGCAGAACGCCGGGAACGGGCACCCCGGCACCGCGATGAGCCTCGCACCGCTGGCCTACACGCTCTACCAGCGCACCATGCGCCTGGACCCGAGCGATCCGAGCTGGGTCGGCCGGGACCGCTTCGTCCTGTCCTGCGGCCACTCCAGCGTGACCCAGTACATCCAGCTCTACCTGGCCGGTTACGGTCTGGAGCTCGACGATCTGCAGCATCTGCGCAAGTGGGGCTCGCTCACCCCGGGCCACCCCGAATTCCGCCACACCGACGGCGTCGAGATCACCACCGGCCCGCTGGGTCAGGGTCTGGCCTCCGCGGTCGGCATGGCGATGGCGGCCCGGCGCGAGCGCGGTCTCTTCGATCCGGACGCCGCGCCCGGCGCCAGCCCGTTCGACCACTTCATCTACGTGATCGCCTCCGACGGTGATATGGAGGAGGGCGTCACCTCCGAGGCGTCCTCGCTCGCCGGCACCCAGCAGCTGGGCAACCTCGTCGTGATCTACGACGACAACAAGATCTCCATCGAGGACGACACCACGATCGCCTTCACCGAGGATGTCGCCGAGCGCTACCACGCGTACGGCTGGCACGTCCAGGTGGTCGAGGGCGGCGAGGACGTGGTCGCCATCGAGGCGGCGCTGGCCGCGGCCAAGGCGGAGACCGGTAAGCCGTCGATGATCGTGCTGCGCACCATCATCGGCTACCCGGCCCCGAACAAGATGAACACCGGCGCCGCGCACGGTGCCGCACTGGGCGCCGACGAGGTGGCCGCCACCAAGAAGATCCTCGGCTTCGACCCGGAGCAGAGCTTCCAGGTCGAGGACGACGTCATCGCGCACACACGCAAGGTGATCGCGCGCGGACAGCAGGCGCATGCGGCCTGGCAGCAGCAGTTCGACGCGTGGGCCGCCGCCAACCCGGAGCACAAGGCGCTGTTCGATCGGCTCACCAAGCGTGAGCTGCCCGCGGGCTGGGCCGCGAATCTGCCTACCTACGAGGCGGATCCGAAGGGCATGGCCACCCGCAAGGCGTCCGGCAAGGTGCTCGCCGCGCTCGCGCCGGTGCTGCCGGAGCTGTGGGGCGGTTCGGCCGACCTCGCCGAATCCAACAACACCACCATGCCCGACACGCCGAGCTTCGGTCCGGAGTCGATCTCGACCGGAATGTGGAAGGCCAACCCGTACGGCCGCACCCTGCACTTCGGTGTGCGCGAGCACGCCATGGGCGCGATCCTGAACGGCATCGCACTGCACGGACCGACCCGTCCGTACGGCGGTACCTTCCTGGTGTTCTCCGACTACATGCGTCCGGCCGTGCGCTTGGCCGCGCTGATGCGGGTGCCCGCGATCTACGTCTGGACCCACGACTCCATCGGCCTCGGTGAGGACGGCCCGACCCATCAGCCGATCGAGCACCTGGCCGCGCTGCGCGCCATCCCCGGTCTGAACGTGGTCCGCCCCGGCGATGCCAACGAGACCACCTACGCCTGGCGCACCATCCTGGAGCGCGACAGCAGCGAGCACACCTCGCACTTCTCGGTCTCCGAGCCCGCCCACCAGGACGGACCGTCCGCGCTCGCGCTGACCCGCCAGGATCTGCCGATCGTCGAGGGCACCAGCTACGAGGGCGTCAAGAAGGGCGGTTACGTGCTGGCCGAGGCGTCCACCGGCACCCCGCAGGTGATCCTGATCGCCACCGGTTCCGAGCTCCAACTCGCCGTCGCCGCGCGCACTACGCTGGAGGCGCAGGGCATCGGTACCCGGGTGGTCTCGATGCCGTGCGTGGAGTGGTTCGACGCGCAGGACAAGGCGTATCGGGACGAGGTGCTGCCCCCCACGGTCGCCGCTCGGGTGGCCGTCGAGGCCGGTATCGCGATGCCGTGGTACCGGTTCACCGGCGATGCGGGCGAGATCGTGTCGATCGAGCACTTCGGCGCCTCGGCCGATTTCAAGACCCTGTTCCGCGAGTTCGGAATCACTGCCGAAGCCGTCGTCGCTGCCGCGCAGCGCACGCTGGAAAACGTGAAGGGATAAAGCATGGCACAGAACGAAAACCTCGCCGCCCTCTCCGCAGCGGGCGTCTCGGTGTGGCTCGATGATCTGTCGCGGGACCGGATCCAGTCCGGCAACCTGGCCGAGCTCATCGAAACCCGCAGCATCGTCGGCGTCACCACCAATCCGACCATCTTCCAGGGCGCCCTGAGCAAGGGGCACGCCTACGACGGACAAGTGAAAGAGCTTGCCGCCCAAGGCGCGGATGTGGATTCCGCGATCCGCACCATCACCACCGACGATGTGCGTGCGGCCTGCGACGTGCTGGCCGGGGTCTACGAGTCCACCAACGGCGTCGACGGCCGGGTCTCCATCGAGGTCGACCCGCGCCTGGCCTTCGACGCCGAGCAGACCATCGCACAGGCCATCGACCTGTGGAAGACGGTGGACCGGCCCAACCTGTTCATCAAGATTCCGGCCACCGAGGCGGGCCTGCCCGCGATCACCCGGGTGATCGGCGAGGGCATCAGCGTCAACGTGACCCTGATCTTCTCGGTCAAGCGCTACCGCCAGGTGATGGGCGCCTACCTCGACGGTCTGCGCAACGCCAAGGGCGCCAGCCACGATCTGGCCAAGATCCATTCGGTCGCTTCGTTCTTCGTCTCCCGCGTGGACACCGAAATCGATAAGCGGCTCGAGGCCATCGGCACCCCGGAGGCGCTGGCGCTGCGCGGGCAGGCGGGCGTCGCCAACGCGCGTCTGGCCTACGCCGAATACCAGGACGTCTTCGACGGCGGCGCGCACACCTCGACCTACGCGCACCTGAGCTCGGCGGGCGCGAATCGGCAACGGCCGCTGTGGGCTTCGACGGGTGTGAAGAATCCGGAGTACTCCGACACGCTGTATGTCACCGAGCTGGTGGCGCCGAATACGGTGAACACCGTGCCGGAGAAGACCCTGGAGGCCGTCGCCGATCACGGTGAGATCCGGGGCGACGCGGTCAGCGGTACCGCCGCGGCCGCGCAAGAGGTCTTCGACAAGCTGACCGGCGTGGGCATCGACCTGAACGACGTGTTCGAGGTGCTCGAGCGCGAGGGCGTGGAGAAGTTCGAGAAGTCGTGGGAGGAGCTGCTTTCCGCCACGGCAGGCGAACTGGCCAAGTCCGGGGAAAACTGACCTGATGGCTGGTACTCAGACGAATACCTGGAAGAACCCGCTCCGCGACGAGCGGGATAAGCGGGTGCCCCGCATCGCGGGCCCATGCAGCATGGTGATCTTCGGCGTCACCGGCGATCTGTCCCGGAAGAAGCTGATGCCAGCCATCTACGACCTGGCGAACCGGGGGCTGCTGCCCCCGGGCTTCGCATTGGTCGGCTTCGCCCGCCGGGACTACGCGGACGAGGATTTCGCGAACGTCGTGCTGGACGCGGTGAAGGCGCACGCCCGCACGCCCTTCCGTCAGGAGGTCTGGGACCACCTGGCCGAGGGCATCCGCTTCGTACAGGGCTCCTTCGACGACGACTCCGCCTTCGCCAAGCTCGCCGACACCCTGGCGAAGCTGGACAAGGAACGCGGCACCGGCGGCAATCACGCCTTCTACCTGTCGATCCCGCCGAATATGTTCCCAGTGGTGCTCGATCAGCTCTCCGAACACAGACTGGCGCTACCGGCGACGACCGATGCCGAGGGCCGCAAGCCGTGGCGCCGCGTGGTGATCGAGAAGCCGTTCGGACACGATCTCGACAGTGCGGTCGAACTCAACGCACTGGTCAACCGTGTTTTCCCGGAAGAGACGGTGTTCCGCATCGATCACTATCTCGGCAAGGAGACGGTGCAGAACATCCTGGCGCTGCGCTTCGCCAACCAGCTCTACGATCCGATCTGGAACGCCAACTACGTCGACCATGTCCAGATCACCATGGCCGAGGACATCGGATTGGGCGGGCGCGCAGGCTATTACGACGGCATCGGCGCCGCCCGCGACGTCATCCAGAACCATCTGCTGCAGTTGCTCGCGCTGACCGCGATGGAGGAGCCGATCAGCTTCGAGCCCAAACAGTTGCAGACCGAGAAGATCAAGGTGCTCTCGGCGACCAAACTCGTCGAACCCCTTGACGAAACCACCGCGCGCGGCCAGTACGCGGAGGGCTGGCAGGGCGGCGAGCATGTGGTCGGACTGCTCGACGAGGAGGGCTTCGACCCGCAGTCGCGCACCGAGACCTATGCGGCGATCACCCTCGAGGTCGACACCCGACGCTGGGCGGGGGTGCCGTTCTATCTGCGTACCGGAAAACGCTTGGGCCGCAGGGTTACCGAGATCGCGGTGGTGTTCAAGCGGGCGCCACATCTGCCCTTCGACCAGACCATGACCGAGGATCTGGGGCAGAACGCACTGGTGATCCGCGTGCAGCCCGATGAGGGCATCACCACACGATTCGGCTCGAAGGTGCCCGGATCGAGTATGGAAGTGCGCGACGTCAATATGGATTTCAGCTACGGCGAGTCGTTCACCGAATCCTCCCCGGAGGCCTACGAACGCCTGATCCTCGACGTGCTGCTCGGGGTGCCGTCGCTGTTCCCGGTGAACGCGGAGGTCGAATTGTCCTGGCGCATCCTGGATCCGGTGCTCGAGCACTGGGCCGCCGAAGGCAAACCCGAACAGTACGAGGCGGGGACCTGGGGTCCGGCCTCGGCCGAGGAGATGCTCGCCCGCACCGGGCGCGAATGGCGGCGGCCATGATCGTCGATATGCCGGAGACCACCACCGGCGAGGTCACCAAGCGGCTGGTGCGCCTTCGCGAGAGCAATGGCGTGATCACCATGGGCCGGGTGCTGACGCTGGTCGTGTGCACGCTGGACAGCTCCGAGGCCGAAGACGCCATCGACGCCGCCAATGACGCCAGTCGCGAACATCCCTGTCGAGTGGTCGTTCTGGCCCGCGGGGATCGCGAGGCCGAGACCCGGCTGGACGCCCAGATCCGCGTCGGCGGCGATGCGGGCGCGGCCGAGGTAATAGTGCTTCGGCTGCAGGGCGATCTGATCAACCATGAGAGCAGCGTCGTCATCCCATTCCTGCTGCCGGACACCCCCGTCGTCGCCTGGTGGCCGCGCGGGGCCCCGGAGTTCCCGTCCAAGGATTCGGTGGGGCGGTTGGCGACCCGCCGTATCACCGATGCCACCTTCGCCGCCGATCCGCAGGCGACGATCAAGAAGCGCCTCGACTCCTACGCCTCTGGGGATACCGATCTGGCGTGGAGTCGGATCACCTACTGGCGGGCGCTGCTCGCGGCCGCCATGGACGAACCGCCGTTCGAGCCGGTGGATTCGGTGATCGTCTCCGGATTGCGTGACGAACCGGCGCTGGACATGCTCGCCGGATGGCTGGCGGCCCGGCTCGGCTGCCCGGTGCGTCGCCGCTCGGGTGCGTTGCGCGTGGAGGTGCATCGGCCGACGGTGTCGATGGCGATCGAACGGCCGCAGACCGGCCGGACCGCGACACTCACCCGCACGGGCGACCCGGATCAGCGAATCGCCTTGGCACGCAGGGAAACTCGCGACTGCCTCGCCGAAGAGCTGCGGCGGCTGGATGCCGACGAGATCTACGCCGAGGCGCTCGCCGGAATCGAGAAGGTGACCTATGAGTGAGCGCACGGACTCAGCAACACCCGCGGTGGCAGTGCACGACGATACCGATGCGTTGGTCGCCGCGGCGGCGATGCGATTCGTCGAGGTCGTGGTGGCCGCGCAGGCCACGCGTGGGTCGGCGTCGGTCGTATTGACCGGCGGCGGGACCGGGATCGCCCTTTTGGAGTCGGTTCGCAAGTCGCCCGGGGATATCGACTGGTCGCGGCTCGATGTGTTCTGGGGTGACGAACGGTTCGTGCCCGCCGGCGATGCGGAGCGCAATGATCTGCAGGCGCGGCAGGCGCTGCTCGATCATGTGCCGGTCGATCCGTCTCGGATCCATCCGGTTGCCACCTCCGACGGTGAGTACCCGGATCCGGTCGAGGCCGCCGCGGAGTACGCGGCGGCGGTGCACGCGCATCTCGCCGAACACGGGGCGTTCGATCTGCATCTGCTCGGTATGGGTGGCGAGGGGCATGTGAATTCGCTCTTCCCGCATACCGATGCGGTTCGTGAGCAGCACGAACTCGTTGTCGCGGTACCGAATTCGCCGAAGCCGCCGCCGGTGCGGGTCACGCTGACACTGCCCGCCGTACGGCACACTCGGCACGTTGTGCTGGTCGTCGGCGGTGCGGCCAAGGCCGAGGCGGTCGCCGCGGCGCTCGCGGGTGCCGATCCGGTGGATATCCCCGCGGCGGGTGCTATCGGCTCGGAATCCACTACGTGGCTGTTGGATCGGGACGCCGCTGCGGCGTTGCCGTAGCGGCCTGCGGCACACACCAATTGCCTGTTACCGCAGGATAATTCAGTAGCTGCTGCGCTGTTGCGCCGAGGACGAGTTCGCGTACCTGTGGCGATCGGGTGGCGCGCTCTACGGTGGTGCGTGCGATGACCGGGTCGCCGTAGGGCGCGTCCGAGCCGAAGAGGGTGCGCTCGGGAATTTCGGCGATGGCCAGCCGGACGGCGAAAACGATACTGGCAGTGGATAGTTCGAGGTACATGTTCGGGGTGTCGCGGACCAGTTCGATGGCGTCCATCCAGTGTGCTCCGCCGAGTTGGGACACCACCAGGGGCACGCGCGGGTAGCGTCGGGCCAGGTCGGTCAGGGTGCGCAGGTCGGCGGCGGTGGTCGGCGCGGAGCCGTGCACGACGACGGGGAGCCCATTGTGGTCGGTGGCAGCACGGAGTACCGGTTCGATGAGGGCGGCCCGGTCGGGCGGTGGGGTCAGCTCGCCGATGCCACGCAGTCCGCGGCCGACCACATCGCGGTCGACCATCACCTCGATATCGGGTGCCTCGAGCGGTACGGAGGCGAAGCCGATGAAGCGGTCCGGATGCGCGGTGAGCGCAGCGTCGAGTTCGCGCTGGGCGGTTTCCCGGCCGAGGCTTGCGCCGCCAGCGAGCGCTTGATCCAGTCGGTGCATCTCCTGACGGAGTTCGGTGAGGTCCCTGGCACGTTCGGGATGTGGTCTGGTCATGAAGAGGACGGTCTTGTCCACGCCTGCCTCGTCGAGTAGCGCGATGTGGTCGGTGAGCGGGTCGTGTACGTGGCTGTGCGCGTCGATGATCAACGGTTCTCCTCAGGAATCGGGTTGCGGCGTTCAGTGTTGATCCCTGACACCATGAGAAGGTCAAGTCATGCTGATCGGTGAGCTGGCCAGCCGTACGCGGACCAGCGAACGGCTGCTGCGGTATTACGAGCGCGTCGGGCTGCTCGCCGCCGAACGCCGCCATAACGGGTATCGCGAGTACGACGAGGATGCCGAGCAGCGTGTCGGGCAGATTCGCGCATTGCTCGCCGCCGGGCTCTCGACTCGGGTGATCGGGCAGCTGCTGCCGTGCACTGGTGACGGCGGTGCGTTGCGGGCGTGTCCGGGGGTACTGCCCGCTTTGCAGGAGCGGCTGGCGGAGTTGGACCGTCGGGCGGCCGAGTTGGATGCTGCTCGTGATGTGCTGCGGCGGACGATCATGGCCACGGAGCGGTTGCGCTGAGCAGTCCGGACGGCGGGCTCCGCACTCTTGAACAGCCGTACAAATCCCGAGTCAAGGCGGGATGTTCACGGAGAAGTTCCTCATGGCTACCGTGGTGATCAAAATAGTTCCAGAAATCAGCTACCCGGAGCGGCGTTCGTCGGAGATGATCGCACGGTGAGCGAACAGCGAGTCGACCTTGATGAGCGCTTCCGTGCCGCGGTTTCGGCGCTGACACCGCGTCCGAGCCGTCCCGTCGCGCAGACGGTCGAGGCTGGTGCCGGGCTTACCGGAGATCAGTGCCTGGACCTGTTCGAATCGCAGGCGACGAGTAGGCATCTCGATCTCGCGGCACGTCGGTTGGGCAGTGCGAAACGCGGTTACTACAGCATCGGATCCGCCGGCCACGAGGGCAATGCGGCGGTGGCGGCGGCCCTGCGCCCCACCGATCCGGCGCTGTTGCACTATCGCTCGGGGGCGTTCTTCGTGCACCGGGCCAGGCAGGTGCCCGGCCTCGACCCGATCCGGGATGTACTGCTCGGCGTCGTCGCCGCGGCCGCCGAGCCGATATCCGGCGGCAGGCATAAGGTTTACGGCAGCAAACCGGCGTCGGTGATTCCGCAGACCTCCACCATCGCCTCGCATCTGCCCCGCGCCGTCGGACTCGCGTTCGCGATCGAACGCGCGGCTCGGCTCGGCGTCACCTGCGAATGGCCGCCGGATTCGGTGGTGCTCTGCAGTTTCGGCGATGCCTCCGCCAATCACTCGACGGCGACCGGGGCCATCAATGCCGCGATTCATACTGCGCACCAAGGCGTTCCGCTGCCGCTGTTGTTCGTCTGCGAGGACAATAGAATCGGCATCAGCGTCCCGACCCCGCCGGATTGGATCGAACAGGCTTACGGAATCCGCGTCGGCCTGCAGTATTTCGACGCGGACGGCTGCGACCTCCTCGATGCCGCGCTGACCGCCGTCGAGGCGGCCGATTGGGTTCGCGAACACCGCAAGCCCGCCTTCCTCCACCTGCGCACCGTCCGCCTGCTCGGCCATGCCGGATCCGATGTCGAATCCGCTTACCGCCGCCCGACCGATATCACCGCCGACCTGCGCCGCGACCCGCTCATCGCAACCGCCCGCCTGCTCGTCACCTCCGGCGTCGCCACCCCAGCCGAGGTCCTCGAACGCTACGACGACATCGGCGCACGGGTCACCACCATGGCCGAATCGGTTTGGCGCGAACCGAAATTGACCTCCTCGTCGGCGGTCATGGCACCGTTGGCGTCGCTACACCCGGACCTGGTGCGCGCCGACGTCTTCCGTCAGGGCCCGCTCGGGTCCGATGTTCCCGTCCACGACACCACGGTCAGCGCGGCGGCCCACGAAATGGTGGACCATGCGGCAGCCAACGGTGATTCGGTGACCTTGGCGCAGGCGATCAACCAGACGCTGGCTGGTCTGCTGGCGCGGGACCAGGACGTGCTGGTGTTCGGCGAGGATATCGGGCGTAAGGGCGGCGTGTACGGCGTCACCAAAGGGCTGCAGAAGCAGTTCGGGGGGCGGCGGGTGTTCGATACGCTGCTCGACGAACAGAGTGTGCTGGGAACGGCTTTGGGGGCCGCGCTCGCGGGATTCGTGCCGATTCCGGAGATCCAGTATCTCGCCTACGTGCACAATGCCGCCGACCAGTTGCGTGGTGAAGCCGCGACACTGTCGTACTTTTCGCAAGGGCAATACCGGAATCCGATGGTCGTACGCATCGCCGGATATGCCTACCAGAAGGGGTTCGGCGGCCACTTCCACAATGACAATTCCATTGCGGCACTGCGTGATATCCCCGGTCTGATCATCGCCTCCCCCGCCCGCGCCGATGACGCCGCCGCCATGCTCCGCACCTGCGTCTCCGCCGCCCGCGTCGACGGCCGGGTCTGCGTATACCTCGAACCCATCGCCTTGTACCACACCCGCGACCTGCACCGCCCCGGTGACAATGGCTGGCTCGCACCAACTTCCGACACCGACGACATCGCCATCGGTCGCGCCCGCGTCTACGGCGACGGCCGCGACCTCACCATCGTCACCTTCGCCAACGGCGTCCCCATGAGTCTGCGTGTGGCCCAACGCCTCTCGGCCCGCGGTGTCAACGCCCGCGTCCTCGACCTCCGCTGGCTCGCCCCGCTGCCCCTCGACGATCTCCTGCACCACGCCCGCGCCACCGGCCGCGTCCTCATCGCCGACGAAACCCGCCGCTGCGGCGGTATCTCCGAATCCATCTGCGCCGCCCTGATAGACGCCGGCTTCGACGGCGCCATCACCCGCGTAACCAGCCAAGACTCCTTCGTCCCCTTGGGCCCGGCCGCAGAAACCGTCCTGCTGAGCGAGCCCCAAATCGAGTCCGCCGCCGCCACCCTGCTCCCCACCCCTGCCAAAGGCAGTTCGCAGTAGGACCCAGCTACCCCGGCGTCGGAACGGTCACCTCCGCAACCTCAGCACCGCATCCAGAATTTCCCGCATCGAGGGCAGAAAACTGTTGCGCGGCTCGTGAATCCAGCGCCGAAACCCGCGCCGTTCGTCATCCGGCGACGGCAGCACAATGTATTTCGACGCCACACCGATATTCCAGCGCAGCAGGGCGGGCGACAAACTCTCCGGACACGGTCCCGACGGCCCGGTCAGGAACGTCCACCGCCGCGAGGCCGGGTGCTCGATCACCGGCCCCAACGGCCCCTGCTGCTCGCGCACCAATTCCGTTGCCAGCCTTGACGGCATCACTACCGCGCTGACCGGTCCGGTGTGCACAATGATCCGCGTCTCGGTTTCGGGCATGATCACCGCGGGCAGGCCGAGGTCGCGTCGGTAGTGCCGACAGCGCTGCGCGGTTGCCTCTGCGCTACTGGGCATTTCGCACCATCCGACGATCATTCGTGGCTGTCGTCATCCGACGCCCCCTCTACCCGCGACGCAGGGATGGTCTTCGTCGACGCCCGCTGCCTCAGCGTGCCGTGATATCTTTGGTGCAGTAATGCTAGCGTGATTATCACGGTTCAGGAAGTGAACCGGATGAGCAGGGTCGGGCCGATACGCTGGGGAACCATGGCAACTCGTCTACGGACCGCGCGAAAGTTGTTGCTGGGACGCGAAATCGAGCACATGGTCCGCACCGCCGGGGTCAGCCAGGCCGAGGCCGGAAAGATCATCGAGTCCACCCAGAGCCGAATCAACCAGCTGATCAACGGCGTTGGCGCGATCAGTGTCGGGGACCTCGAACTCCTCACGACCACACTGGGTTTCACCGAACCCGGCTATGTCGAGATTCTCAAAGAGCTGCGACGCGACAACCATAAGCGCGGCTTCTGGACTACGGGCCACCGCCGGGCGTACGTCGAAGACCTGCGGCTGCTCGTCGATCTGGAGACACACGCCAGTCTGCTGCGCACCGCCGAGGCGGAGATCATGCCGGGACTCATCCAGTGCGAGTCCTACATTCGCGCACTGCACGAGCCGGTCACCCCGGTCGCGAGCGATCGCGTCACCGTCGAGGAGTCGGTGCAGGCGCGGCTGGCCAGGCAGCAGGTGCTCGTCGAGTCCGACCCGCCCGAATTCCGCGCGATCCTGTCCGAATCGTGTCTGCGCCGCGAATACGGCGGCCGCGAGGTAATGCTCGAACAGCTCGAACATCTGTCGAATCTGTCCAGGCGGCCGAACATCCTGATCCAGGTGCTGCCCTTCACCGTCACCACCCGCGGTGCGGGCATGGAGGACCGGTACACGCTGGTGCGGGTGCCCTCGCCCGGCGCGGCGGGCGATCTGGAAATGGCAATTGTGGAGAGCCAGGGCGATATTCGCTACATCGATGACAAACCCGCCGTCGCCGCGCGCGAAACCGTCTGGTCCCGGCTCAGCGCCGCAGCCCTGGGCGCCGCGGACTCCCGAAAGTTCATCGAGCACATCGCACGCTCGTTCCGCCGCAAGACATTTGCCAGCCCCTGATGAAGCGCTGCAGAGGAGCACCCGGATGACCACCGAATTCGAGCCTCGCGAAATTGATGCGAGCCGACCATCCGCCGCCCGCATGTACCACTACTACCTGTCCGGGGAAGCGGTGTTCGAGGTCGACAAGATCTTCGGTGAGCGGCTGTTCGAAATACTTCCGTTCCTCGATGTGTGGGCGCACCACAATCGCGGATTCCTGCGCCGCGCAACACGATTCATGGCGGAACGGGGGATCCGGCAATTCCTCGATATCGGTTCCGGATTGCCGACCGTCGGCAATACGCACGAAGTCGCCAGGCAAACCGCGCCCGACGCGCATATCGTCTACGTCGACAACGATCTGGAGGCGGTCAATCGCGCCCATGATCTGCTGCTGCACGGCGACACTCTCGACAAGACCGCCATCATCGAGGCCGACCTGCGCTATCCCGACCTGATTCTCGATCATCCGGATACCAGGCGGCTGATCGACTTCGGCCAACCGCTCGGCCTGCTGATCGTCAGCGTCTGGCCTTTCGTGCCCGATGCCGACCACCCGCACGAACTCATGGCGCACCTACGCGACCGGCTCCCTTCAGGCAGCTACGTCGCGATGACCCACGTATCCTTGGACGACGCCGGTCCGGAGATCAAACAGCAGATGGCCGCGGCCGCCGCGCTCTATGACGAAACCTCGGATCCGGTGACCCTGCGCACACGCGCCCAGTTCACCGCCCTCTACGACGGCCTCGACCTGGTCGAACCCGGGATCGCCTACGCACCCGACTGGCGTCCCGACCAACCGGTCGACCTGGAAGATACCGCGCGGCCGTGTAATTTCGCCGCGGTTGGCTATAAGGCGTAAAGGGACGAGCAAAGGGCCGTGCGGCCCCTTGCGACTCCTTGATTTACCCGCAGAAAGGAAATGCAATGACGCAGCCCACCTTCACCGTTGGCGAATTCCGCAAGGCGACCTACAGCTCGCCCAACCAGAACTGTGTGCGCATCGCCCGTAAGAACGGGTGGACCGCCATCTGGGACGATAAGCTCGCCGACGCACATTACACGCCCGGAATGCCGTTGCCGGACAACGAAATTCTCGTCTTCACCGATGCGCAGTTCGACGCGTTCCAGGCCGGTGTGCGGGCGGGTCGCGCCGACGGTCCGTACGTGGCGATATCGCGCCGCGCGGGCGGATACGTGCTCCGGGCTGCCATTCCCCAGCCGATCGATGGCGTCGAACTACTCTTCGATCAGGATGAGTTCGACGCCTTCCGTCAGGGTGTGCTGAACCACGAATTCGATCGCACACGATTCATGGCGGCGTAATCCCACCAGCGAAAGCACCTACCCACCCGAGGAACGGATGCGCCGACGGATCCGACACGCGGAAGCCGACTTGGCGGGAATCGGATTCGGCGGCGCCACCGGGGAAATACAGTGGAACGTACGGTGACCAGCGGCGAAAGGGCACGGCAATGACCACGATGTCCATGCTCGGCGAGGTACGACCCGAACATGATCGGGCAATCGACGGAGATCTCGTGCTCCTGCACTTTCTCCGATCCTTCCGGATGCCCGTGCTAGACGTATGGTCCGCTTGCGCCGAACGCCGCCAACTCGATCGCTGGTTCGGCGCGGTATCCGGCGGCAACGGCAATCTGACCATCGAACCGATCGACGGTCCGGTCCCCGGCCCCATCGCGATCCGCGTCGAGGACTGCCGCGCACCGCACGATCTGGTCATCCATATCGACGGCGGCATCCTCGAACTGCATATGACCCAGGTCGGCGTGATCACCAATATCGAATTGATCCGCCGCCACATCTACCCGGCCGACGCCTGCTCCGTCGGCCCGCGCTGGCAATA
Source organism: Nocardia nepalensis (assembly GCF_048910785.1). Classification (NCBI taxonomy): domain Bacteria; kingdom Bacillati; phylum Actinomycetota; class Actinomycetes; order Mycobacteriales; family Nocardiaceae; genus Nocardia; species Nocardia nepalensis. Next base: position 285,060 of record NZ_JBKBET010000021.1, read on the forward strand.
CCTCCTGGACCGCCTCACCGCCTACCTCGAGCGCCGCCCCCTGCCCACCTGGTCCGACTACCCGGAGCTCACCAACGAATACCGCTGACCAAGCCCATAGCGCGACCGCGGACGGAAGTGGATGATCCGGCTCGAGGGCGGGCAGAGCGTCGATGCTGGCGGCATTGTCGCCGCCGATGCGATGGGCGAAAGCCGCGTCGGTGCGACCGGCGTGCAGGCCGTAGCTAGGCGACGACGCCGGCGGAGTTCGGAACCAGGTCGCGAAGATGGCTCGTGATCAACGTGTTGACCTCGTCGGTGCGTTCCAGTTGGACGAGATGTCCGGCGTCGGCGACCTTGGTGACGGCGCGCAGATCGGGGACGCTGGCGCGGAGCGTGGCCAGCGGGTCCCGGCCGCTGAAACCCTCCATATCCGGATCCCGGTCGCCATAGAGGAAATACGTGGGGACGGAGATCTCGGCGTCGGTGAATTCGGCGGTCAGTTCCCAATTCCGATCGAGGGCTCGGTACCAATTGAGGCCGCCCGTGCAGCCGGTGTTCTCGAAATCCTGTGCCAGGGTATCGAATTCGGCAATCGAGAGCCAACGCCACGGCAGCCGTGGAGCTTCGGGAAGGACGTCGAGGTAGCCGGTTCCTTCGGCCGGGAAGCGCCAGGTGTCGAGATAGTGATAGTCGGCACTGAGGGAGTAGTAGACGCGGGCCAGGAATTCCCTTGTGCGGCCGCCGAGTTCGACGTCGGCGACCCCGGGCTTCTGAAAATAGTCCAAATGCAGGAAGTGGCGTTCGGCGGCCTTGGCCCACAGCTGCGACGGCGCGCGCGGCGGGCGCGGCGCGTACGGATTGTTGAGCACGATGACGCCGCTGACCCGTTCCGGTGCGCGCAGCGCCAGCTCCCAGACCAGGGCCGCACCGAAGTCGAGTCCGACGAAAACCGCTTGCTCGGCATCGATGTCATCGAGCAGCCCGAGCAGGTCACCGATGACGGCACGGTTGGTGTAGTCCTCGATATCGGCCGGCACATCCGTGCGTCCATACCCACGCAAATCGGGCGCGATGGCCCGGTAACCCGCCGCGGCGACCGCCTCGAGCTGGCGATGCCACATGTACCAGGTGTGCGGGAAGCCGTGACAGAAGATCACCGGATGCCCCTCGCCCTGTTCGGCGACATGCATGCGGACGCCGCCACCCGTCACGAACCGATGGATCAACTCCACAACGACCTCCAAAACCTAGAACGTGTTCTTGTTTCACGGTAGTGTCCCAGGATCGTGGACGGAATACCTCAGGTTCTCGGCGGCCGGGTCGCGGTGGTGACCGGCGCGAGCCGCGGCATCGGCAAGGGCATCGCGTTGGAGTTGGGTGCTGCGGGCGCGACGGTGTACGTCACGGGGCGGTCGGCAACGCCCGGACGACTGCCCGGAACCGTGCACGCGACCGCCGCGCAGATCGATGCACTCGGCGGCACGGGTATTCCGGTCGTCTGTGATCACCGCGACGACGATGCGGTCGAGCGACTATTCGAGCGGATCCGAGCCGAGCACGGCCGACTCGACGTGCTGGTGAACAATGTCTACAACTCCCCGGCCGCCGCGCGCTGGCTCGGCAAACCGTTCTGGGAGGTACCGCCGACGGCCTGGGACGAGACCTTCGATATCGGCGTCCGATCGCATTACGCGGCAAGCTATTTCGCAGCTCCCCTGCTGATCGAATCGGCCGGGCTGATCGCCAACATCTCCTCGCCCGGCGCGGAGCGCTATATGCACAACGCGGTGTACGGCGTCGCCAAGACCGCCCTGGACCGCCTCACCTCGGATATGGCCGACGATCTCGCCGACACCGGCGTCACGGTGGTCTCGCTGTGGCCCGGCATCGTCGATACCGAACTGCTGCAACTGGTTGCGCCCAATGCGGACGGCCGCCGCCTCGTCACCCTCCCCGGCGAGGGCACCTACGACCTCGACGCCGCCGAATCCCCGCGCTTTCCGGGTCGCGCCGTCGTCGCACTGGCCGCCGATCCGGACCGCCTCGATCGCTCCGGATCAGCTTGGCGCGTAGCGGATCTCGCCGACGAATACGGATTCACCGACGTCGACGGTCGCGTCCCGCGCAACGACTGAGGATCAGACCAGGCTCAGGAAGCGCTGCACCGATCGCAATGGCGTCGGCTTCACCCGCCAGGTCAGGTAGATGTGCGATCGTGGGGCATCGACAATGTCGACGTAGACCACGCCCGGATGCGGCGCACGGGTGCGGGCGAGTACCGGCACGATGCCGATACCGCGTTCGGCCGCAACGAGTTCGATCCACTCGTCGAAATTCGTGCAGGTGATGACGGTCCGGTTCGGGTCGGGCGGATCCCATGATTCGGCGTTGGTGGTGCCGGAGACGGTATTGGCCACCAATGGATAGTGCGCGAGTTCGGCCCAGTGCACCTCGTGCGCGGCCGCCAGCGGCGAATGCACCGAAACCGCCAATACCCGCTGTTCGGAACCGATTTCGCGGGATTCGAGGTGGTGCGGCAGCCAGATATCGTTGCGGTGGATGGCGATATCGATCGACCGGTCGTCCAGTGCCGCCATCGGATCCTCCACGCGCCGCAGCGAAATCCGGCCCCCGAGCGCCTCGTATCGAGTGCGGGCCGCGGCGAACCAGGCATCGGGCAGCAGCCAGGAGAACCCGACCTCGATCGTCGCGCGCCGGCGCAGATCCGCTTGGACGGTGTCGATATCGCCGATGATCCGCCTGCTGTGCTCGAGCAGCTCCGTGCCCTCTTCGGTCAACTCGAAGCGCCGGGAGGTGCGTTCGATCAACCGGCATTCGACGAGGCGCTCCAATTGCTGGATGGTTCGGGTCAGCGCGGGCTGGCTGAGGTGCAGCCGGGCGGCGGCGCGGGTGTAGTTCGTTTCCTCGCAGAGTGCGAGGTACGCCCGCAGGTGCCGCAGCTCGATATCCATGCGTCGAGCGTATACATCGTGCACAAGAAGCATTTCACAGCGTTGCCGAGGAACCGTACCGTCGGATGTCGTGACCGCATCGGCTCTCCTCGACACCCCGCGCCGCACCCTCGGACCGGCGCTCGCCGCCGGCGCGGGTCTCGCCGCCGCCGTCGGTGTCGGCCGCTTCGCCTATACGCCGCTACTGCCCGCGATGGTGGACGCGCACCGCATCGATGCCCATGACGGCGCGCTGATCGCGGCCGCCAACTACACGGGCTATCTGGCAGGCGCGATCCTGCTTGCGCGGCGACCGAATCTCAACAGCCGCAGGTCGTTTCGCATCGCGGCCGGTGCACTCGTGGCCAGCGAGGCGCTCATCGCGCTCCCCGGTCCAACCCTGATCCCCGCGGTGTTGCGACTGATCGCGGGCGTGGCCAGCGCGGTGATCTTCGTGGGCTGTGCCGGTGCGATCGCGCGACTGAGCGGGCATGGCGCGGGCATCGCCTTCGGTGGAGTCGGCTTCGGTATCGCCCTTACCGGGCTGCTCACGCTGGCCACCCGGCCGGTGCTGTCCTGGCAGGGCCTATGGCTCGGCGCTGCCGCAGTGACCGCCGTGCTACTGCTTCCCGCGCTCCGGCTCGATATCCACGGCCGTCCCAGCGCCGAGATGGTCCGAGGTGAGCGCACGAGCACGGCTTGGCGGGCACTGGTCATCGCCTACTCGCTCGAGGGCGTCGGCTATATCGTGATCGGCACATTCCTGGTCGCCGCCGTCGGCGCGCACAGCGCGGCGCTCGGCTCGGCGATGTGGGTGATCGTCGGCGTTGCCGCCGCACCTGCGGTGGTCTGGGTTTCGGTCGCGCGCCGCTGGACTCCGGCGACCGCCTTGGTCCTCGCGTTGCTGGCGCAATGCGTGGCGTCGGCGCTGCTGGCCGGGTCGACTACGACATGGCCCGCGATTATCGCGGCGGCACTGTTCGGCGGCACATTCATGGGCATCACCATGCTGGCGATCCGGCTCGGCACCGAACTGACCGACCACCGGGCCGCGGCCACACTCACCGCGGGCTACGGCGCGGGGCAGATGCTGGGTCCACTGGTGGTCGTGCCGGTGATCGGCGCCGGTTATGCGATGGCGTTCGTGATCGCGACCGCAGTGCTGGCGCTGGCGACGGCCGCGGCCGTCACAACCGCGCGGCAACTCACGCGAACTTGATCTCCAGGCCGATGCCGAGGATGGCGATGAGCCAGATCAGGCCGGTGAAAATGGTGATGCGGTCGAGGTTCTTCTCGACGACGGTCGAACCCGACAGGCTGGACTGCACGCCGCCACCAAACAAGCTGGACAGACCTCCACCCTTGGCGCGGTGCAGCAGCACCAGCAGCACCAGCAGCACGCTGGTGATGATCAGGAGGATATCCAGGAACATCCGCATGCCGGACAGTCTATGGGTGTGCGTCCGTACCTGCATAATCACCCCGGCGCGACGCGACCTACGGTGTGTCTACAGCGACCAGGTGCGTGGTGGTGTCCCGTCCGATCATGAACTCCGCGACGGCACGTTCCCGCAGTTGATCTTGGGCGGTGAGCCGCACCTGATGCTGGTGCATATGCTCGGACCAGGAGCGCACCACGAACGCCTCCACATAGCGGTCGATCACGCCGACATCGCGATACAGCCGCCATTCCATCGCGCCGGTTCGCTGCATGGACCGTCCTACGAAGACCATCGCGGCCAGAAACTCCTCGACCTTCTCCGGCGGGACATCGTAGGTGCGCAGCACCAGCACCGGCCCGTCCTCGGGATCCGGTTCGACCACGAGTTGCGGTTCCGGCCAGAAGGCGCTCGGGCTCAGGTCCACTTCCTCGGCATTGTGGCGGATCGGCAGCCAGACCGAGCTCAGCGCCGAACCGGCCAACAGCACCGCGGCGGCGAGCAGCGCGGCCACCGGCCCCACCGCGCCCGCGACCAGACCCCACACCAGCGAGCCGAGCGCTTGCCCGCCCATGAACACCAGCATGTACACCGACAACCCACGCGCCCGCACCCATGCGGGCAGCAGCAACTGCATGGTCGAATTCATCGTCGACATCGCCAGCAGCCACGCGAACCCGGCCCCGATCAGCAGCACCAGCACCACCGGCACGCTGTGCAGCACCGCCGCACCCGCCGAGGCGATACCGAACAGGATCGCGGCCGCGGTCAACCGCTGCGTAGGCGTCAGCAGCGCCCGCACCCGCGACAGACCGAGCGCACCCGTCACCGCACCGAGCCCGAGCGCGCCGAGCAGCAGACCATAGCCCGACGAGGACAGTCCGAGTTCGTCGCGGGCGATCACCGGAAGCAGCGCCCACACCGCGCTCGCCGGAGCGATGAACAGAATCGAACGCAACAGCACCCGGCGGATCGCGGGCGCGGCCCGAATGAACCGGGTACCCGCCTGCAACGCCGCCAGCGGCCGCTCACTGGGCAGCTTCCGTTCTTTCATCGGCCTGCGCCAGCTGAGCAACACCGTGACGATGCCGACGAACGACACCGCGTTCAGCGCGAACACCAGCGTCGGCCCCGACAGCGAGACCAGCACGCCCGCGATCGCGGGCCCGACGGCGCGCCCGATATTGATATTCATGCTGCCAAGCGCCGCCGCGGACGGAATCTGCTCGCGCGCAACGAGTTCGGGCTGAATCGCCTGCCACGCCGGCCCGGTCAGCGCCTGCCCGCACCCGAGTAGGAACAGCAACGTCAACAGCACACCCGCAGTGGTATGCCCGGTCGCCGTCGACACCGCGAGCACCGCCGCCAAAATCGCCATCGCCGACTGCGCCCCCAGCAACAACCTGCGCCGATCCAACAGATCCGCCAACACCCCCGACGGAATCGACAGCAGCATCACCGGCAACGTGGTCGCCGTCTGCACAAACGCCACCAACGTCGCGGCATTCGGCGCATCGACCAGAATCCACTGCGCCCCCACCGTCTGCATCCAGGTCCCGAGATTCGACACCAACTGCGCAATCCACAGCGCCCGATAGATCCGCGACCGCAACGGCGCCCAGGTAGATAGCGGAGCAGTGGCATCGGCAGTGGTCACGCGGCCGAGCATAGTAGTGGTGGCGCCCTGCGCTGCCGCACCATCGCTGACCGCAGCGACGGCTGCGCTCCGGCGGCGAATTTCCGAAGTGGCGGAATTGCTCACGACTCTGGCAATACCGACTATTGGCATACGGGAATCATGTGTCGTGCAGGGATTTGGCGTAAACGCGAAGCATCTCCTCGATCAGGGTGAGCAGGGTGGGGCCGAGGTCGGGGCGAGGGTAGACAGGGCGAACGATTGCTTCGCCCGAGAACAGGTGCAGGACCAGGAAGAAGATGGGCTCGCGGAGGTGTTGGGGAAACTGTTGCAGCACATGGGTTTGCTCGACTCCGGCGACGACCTCGGCGTAGTAGTCGGCGACGGTTGGTTCGATGCGGGCGCGCAGTTCGGAGTCCGAGCGGGCGGCGAGGTAGATCTCGCGTAGAGCGTGGGTGAGGTTGGAGGATTGGGCCTCGCGGAGGAAGCGCAGGGCTACGCGAGTGAATCGTCCTGGGCGCCGAGGTGTTCCATGACCACGTGGTAGGCGGCCAGTTGGCGGGCGAAGACTTCTTCTGAGGTGCGGACGATCAGATCCAGTCTGCTGTCGAACTGCCGGAACATCGCGCCGACGGAAAGTCCTGCGCGACTGCAGATTTCCTGCACTGTGGCGCGCTGATAGCCGATCTCGCCGATGGCCGCGATGGTTGCGTCGACCAGTTTGGCCACCGTGGCGGCACGGCGCTCCTGCTGCGTGCGGCGCGGGCGCGGGGATGCGGTCATCATTCGCTCTCGGAGAACTGCGCACCCTCATACGCACTGCAGATGGGGTCGCTGCCCAATCCGCTGAACAGCGTCATCCGACTGGAATTCGTCGAGGTTCAGGCCATACTGCAACTCGGCCACGCGGTGGTCGTCCCCGATCATCAGGGTCCGAACAGCGCCTATGCCGTCGGCCTGCTCGGCGGCCGGATCACCCTCGACGCGATCCGCGCGGCGGAGAACTTCGACCAGGCCGGGCTGTCGGGCGCGGATACCCGCACCGCGCTGTGGGGCTACTCCGGCGGCGCGATCCCCACCGCCCACGCGGCGGAACTGCAGCCCGAATACGCACCCGAGCTCAACCTCGTCGGCTCGGCGACCGGCGGACTGCTCGCCGATATCCGCGCTGCCGTGGACTACAACAACGCCACCTCGACCTTCGGCGGTGCGGTACTCGGCGGATTGTTCGGTGTCGCAAGGGATACACCCGCGACATCCTCGCCGAACACGGCGTCGCCGCGGCGGCGGGTGCGGGCTCGACCGCATTGTGGCTGAATGACCGACTCAACGGCGTGCAAGCCGCTCCTGGCTGCAGTAATCGTGACGTGGCCAGCGAATTCCTCGACCCGGGCGCCTTCATGGCATTCGTCGATGCCATCGGCCAGACCCTCGCCTCCGCGCTGGGCATGCCGGTCTGACTCGGCTCCGGCGCGTCTGGAGATCCACGGTTTCCCGCGGCAACGGCCGTACGATCGGCTACATGTCGGCTACAACGGTGCGCGTCGGAATCCTGCTGGCCATGGCGGCGGGGCTACTGGCCGGTTGTTCGAGCGACCATAACAAGGAAGAGAAATCGACCGCCACGCCGATGGGTCGCACATTCGTGTCGACCGCCGTCGAAGGCCAGCAGATTCCTGGCGGCGGTCCGATGACGCTCACCTTCGCCGATGGCAAGATCTCGGCCAGTTCCGGCTGTAACAGCGCCAACGGCACGGTCGACCTGGCCGACGGCATTTTGCATGTCGGCACTCTCGCCAGCACGCTCATGGCCTGTCCTGATGAGCGCGGGCAGGCCGATAGCTGGCAGGACAAGGTGCTGACCTCGCTGCCGAAGTGGCGACTCGACGATTCGACACTGACGCTGACCGGGAAGGACATAACCGTGACCTTGCTGGACAAGAAGATCGCCCAGCCCGATAGGCCGCTCATCGGCACCACCTGGATCGTCACCGCCCTGATGACGCCCGACGCCCAGATCCGGTCGCAGACCCTGGACGAGGTGAAGCCGACGCTCACCATCGCAGCGGACGGCGCGGTCTCCGGCAGCGCCGGATGCAACCGCGTGACCGGCCACGCCACACCCACGCCCACCGCCAACGGGCCGGACGTCACTTTCCAGATCGGCACCACCAAGATGGCCTGCGCGCCCGAGATCATGGAGGTCGAGCAGGCCGTGTTGAAGGCCCTCGACGGCAAGACGACGGCCACCATCGACGCGAACACGCTGATCCTGCGCAATACCAACGGCTCCGGCCTGACACTGCGCGCGGAATAGCCGTGGCCAAGCACCGAAACAACTCCCGCACAGCGAGTTTCCGCCCGCCGGCTCGCCGCACCTGGCAGGTCGAAATCGGCCCGTGGCCGGATCTCCCGTCGGCCCATATCGAGAAGCTGCCCGCGCCGCCGTCGCCGGTCACCCTCATCCGCTACGCCGAGCTCTACACCGCCGCCGGACTCATCCGCCGCGACGAAACCGGCGCCTCGGACGCGGACACCATTACCGCGCTACTCGCCGAGCGAGACGAATTCCTGCACACCGCCTTCTCTTTGGGCTTTATCGACCCCGATGGCGCACTCCTGGCCGCATGCTCGGTCGGCATCTTCGATACCACGGCCAGGCTGCATATCGTGCACGCCACCAAGCAGCCCGCCGAACTCGCCCACCTCCTGCGCGGCACCCTGTACCGATTACACGTGCACTACCCCGATGTGCGGACCGCCGAAGTCTCGATGGACCCGCACGACGAACCTTTGGAGCTGGCGCTCACCGCCACCGGTTTCACGGTGCGCCACCACACCGCCTGATCCCGATGGCCGGCAGGCGATGACTACTTCCGTGTCAGGACCACCCGGTCGGCGATCCGCTCGGTCTCTCCGGGCGGCGCGAAGTAGATCTCCATGGTCGCCCGATCGGCCGACTCCAATTTGATCACCGTCCGCATCGGAATCGTCTTGCCGACGAACTGCGGCCCCAGCACACCCGGATCGGTGAACTCCCCCGCGACCACGATATCGGCGGCACCGCCGCTGGCCTTGGCGCCCTTGTAGGTCATCATCATCGGCGTCACGCTGTCCACCGTCGACCATTCGTAGCGGTCGTCGGTCGGCGAGTAACCGAGCGTGCCGAGCCGGTAGTACGGCTTGCCACCGAAGCTGCCCTCGGCCTCCTCCTGCATGAAGTTATTGCCCGTCTTGCCGATCCAATGCCAGCGCGAAGTGATATCGCTGTTGATCGGATTGTCCGCGGTCCCACCCGCGATGAACGTCGACTTCGCGCCATTCCATTCGCCGACCAGCTGATTCAGCTTCTGGTGCCCGGCATCCTGCTGGGCTGGAGTCGCCTCGGCACTGGATGTTGGTTGTGACTGTGCGGAGGAATCGCTGGAGCATCCGGTCCCGAACGCGGTGCATGCCACAAGCGCAACCGTGACCAGTGCGCGCGCCTTAGTTGATCTCACGTGAAAATCCTTGTCGGCCTTGCTGATCAGAGACGCGACCAGCATCGCATCCCGGCCACGGCATGTCTCGCCCAGAGCGGGAAGGCCGAACGCGAATCAGCCCGGTACCACGCGATCACGCGTGCTACCGGGCTGATTCGAGCATTCGCCCGTCAGGGCAGCGGACCACCTGCGGCAATCGCGGACAGCGTCGCGAATTCATCGCCCTTGAGCGACGCACCGCCGACCAGAGCGCCGTCGATATCGGTCTGCGCGACCAACTCTCCGACATTCTTGGCATTGACCGAACCGCCGTAGAGCACCCGCACACCCGCCGCGACCTCGGGCGAGGCCAGTTCGACGAGCTCCGCACGAATCGCGCCGCAGACCTCCTGCGCGTCGGCGGGAGTGGCGACCTTACCGGTGCCGATCGCCCAGACCGGCTCGTAGGCGATGACGATCTTCGAAATCTCTTCTGCCGTCAGACCTTTGAGCGAGCCACGCAACTGCTCGAGGTTGTACTCGACGTGCGTCTTCGCCTCGCGGACATTGAGACCCTCACCGATGCACACGATCGGGGTGATCCCGTACTTCAGCGCCTGCTTGGTCTTGGCAAGCACGGTGCCGTCATCCTCGGAGTGGTACTGCCGCCGCTCCGAATGGCCGACGACCGCGAAGGTGCAGCCCAGTTTGGACAGCATCGCGGCGCTGATCTCACCGGTGTATGCGCCCTCGTCGTGCGTCGAAACATCCTGCGCACCATAGGTGAGCAGCAGCTTGTCACCCTCGACGAGGGTCTGCACGCTGCGGAGGTCGGTGAACGGCGGGATCACCGCGACGTCGACCTTGGCGAAGTACTTCTCCGGCAGCGCGAATGCGATCTTCTGCACCAGGGCGATGGCCTCGAGGTGATTGAGGTTCATCTTCCAGTTGCCCGCGATGAGCGGTTTGCGTGCCATGGTTCAGTCCTCCAGTACCGCGATACCGGGCAGTTCCTTGCCCTCGAGGTATTCCAGGGATGCGCCGCCACCGGTCGAGATGTGCGAGAAGCCGTCCTCGGGCAGGCCGAGTGCGCGCACGGCCGCGGCCGAATCGCCACCGCCGACAACGGTGAACGCGCCCTTGCCCGTCGCGGTCACGATCGCCTCGGCGACCCCGCGGGTTCCGGCCGCGAAGTTCTCGAACTCGAACACACCCATCGGGCCGTTCCAGAACACCGTCTTGGCCTCGGTGAGCAGTGCCGCGAACCGGTTCACCGACTCGGGACCGATGTCCAGACCCAGCCAGCCATCCGGAATCTCGTTGGCGGGCACCACCTTCGAGTCCGCGTCGGCCGCGAACTTATCCGCGACGACAATGTCGCGCGGCAGGTGGATGACGTCCCCGTAGCGTTCCAGCAGCCCCTTGCAGGTCTCGATCATCTCCTCCTGCAACAGCGAGGCACCCACCGAAAGGCCCTGTGCGGCAAGGAAGGTGAAGCACATGCCGCCGCCGATCACCAGGGTGTCGACCTTGGGCGCGAGCGCCTCGATGACGGCCAGCTTGTCGGAGACCTTGGAACCGCCGAGCACGACCGCATACGGGCGCTCCGGATTCTCGGTCAGCTTGGCGAGCACCTCGACCTCGGCGGCGACCAGCGTGCCCGCGTAATGCGGCAGCAGTTCGGCGACATCGTAGACCGAGGCCTGCTTGCGGTGCACCACACCGAAGCCATCGGAGACGAACGCACCGTCATCGCCGACCAGTTCGACCAGCGCCGCGGCCAACTTGGCCCGCTCCGCATCATCCTTACTCGTCTCACGCGGATCGAAGCGCACGTTCTCCAGCAGGAGCACGTCACCGTCGGTGAGGCCCTCGGAGCGCGACAGCGCGTCGTAGCCGACGACGTCACCGGCGAGCTGGACATTGCGACCCAGCAGCTCGGCCAGCTTCACCGCGACCGGGGCGAGTGAGAACTGCGGATCCGGCTCGCCCTTCGGGCGGCCCAGATGCGCCGTTACGACCACCTTGGCACCGGCCTCGACCAGCGCCTGCAGCGTGGGCACCGAGGCGATGATGCGACCCGGGTCGGTGATCTGGCCCTTCTCGTCGAGGGGAACGTTCAGGTCGGAGCGCACGAGCACGCCCCGACCCTCGACACCCTCGTTCAGCAGATCCTGGAGCGTCTTGACTGCCATGCGCGTCAGAGCGACTTGCCGACGAGGCCGATGAGATCGGCAAGGCGGTTGGAGTAACCCCACTCGTTGTCGTACCAGCCGACCACCTTCACCTGGTCATCGATGGTCTTGATCAGCGGCGCGTCGTAGATGCACGAGTGCGGGTCGGTGACGATGTCGCTGGAAACGATCGGGTCCACGTTGTACTTCAGGATGCCCTTCAGCGCACCTTCGGCGGCGGCCTTGTAGGCGGCGTTGATGTCATCGATAGAAGCCGACTTGCTCAGGGTCACGGTGAGGTCGGTGACCGAGCCCGTCGGGACCGGGACGCGCAGGGCGTAGCCGTCCAGCTTGCCGTTGAGCTCCGGGAGCACCAGGCCGATGGCCTTCGCGGCGCCGGTGCCGGTGGGCACGATGTTCAGCGCGGCGGCGCGGGCGCGACGCAGGTCGCTGTGCGGACCGTCCTGCAGGTTCTGGTCCTGGGTGTAGGCGTGGATGGTGGTCATCAGACCACGCTCGATGCCGAAGCTGTCGTTGAGCACCTTCGCCAGCGGGCCGAGGCAGTTGGTGGTGCAGGAGGCGTTGGAGATGATGCTCTGGCTGCCGTCGTACTTGTCGTCGTTGACGCCCATGACGACGGTCAGGTCCTCACCCTTGGCGGGCGCGGAGATGATGACCTTCTTGGCGCCCGCGGCGATGTGGCCCTTGGCCTTGGTCGCGTCTGTGAAGATGCCGGTGGATTCGACGACCACGTCGACGCCGAGGTCACCCCACGGCAGGGCGGCGGGGCCCTCCTTGATGGCCAGCGCCTTGATCCGCTGCTCGCCGACCACGATGGTGTCGTCGCCGTCCAGCGAGACATCCTGCGGCAGGCGGCCCAGGATCGAGTCGTACTTGAGCAGAGTGGCCAGCGTCGCGTTGTCGGTGAGGTCGTTGACCGCGACGATCTCGATGTCGGTGGTGCCGAGCGCCTTCTGCGCCTCCACCGCCCGGAAGAAGTTACGTCCGATACGACCGAAGCCGTTGATGCCTACCCGGACAGTCACGTTATCGCTCCTCAGCTTTCAAGCGGATTCATTCCGATGCCACAACCACAGTAGTGCCCGTCGGTCATCTCTCCGACACGTACCTGGCATTCGCGAGAACGCGGGACCTGCGCAGACGCGCGTGCGCATGGTTTCGGCGCACAATTGCGCCGTCCTCGTCGTTGTTTCGGCTCACTATGGAATCCGGTGCTCACCCCGGCAAGTGCGGCCCGAGCGGGTGCCGACACGCGCCACGGCGTCGGACTTCGGACCGTTAGCCGGGTGGACAGAAAAAAGCGAATCGCCGCCCCGTGGGGCGGCGATTCGACTCACGCTTCGTCGAGCAGTTCGGCGGTGACGGCTGATTCGGTATCAGGCACCCCCAACTCCTTGGCCCGACGGTCCGCCATCGACAGCAATCGTCGGATCCGACCTGCCACAGCGTCTTTCGTCATCGGCGGGTCGGCGAGCTGACCCAACTCCTCCAGCGATGCCTGGCGGTGCTGCACGCGCAGCTTGCCCGCCGCGGCCAAATGGTCGGGCACCTCATCGCCCAGGATCTCCAGCGCGCGTTCGACTCTCGCGGCCGCGGCGACCGCGGCGCGGGCCGAACGGCGCAGGTTGGCGTCGTCGAAGTTGGCCAGTCGGTTCGCGGTGGCCCGCACCTCGCGGCGCAGCCTGCGCTCCTCCCAGACGATCCGGGTGTCCTGCGCACCCATCCGGGTCAGCAGTGCGCCGATCGCCTCGCCGTCGCGCACCACGACCCGATCGGTGCCGCGCACCTCACGCGCCTTGGCGGTGATGCCGAGCCGACGCGCAGCACCGACGAGGGCGAGCGCCGCCTCCGGACCGGGGCAGCTGACCTCGAGCGCCGAGGAGCGGCCCGGCTCGGTGAGCGAGCCGTGCGCGAGAAACGCTCCGCGCCAAGCGGCTTCGGCATCGCCGATGCTGCCGCCGACCACCTGCGCGGGCAGTCCGCGCACCGGACGGCCGCGCACATCGAGCAGGCCGGTCTGTCTGGCGAGCGCCTCACCTTCCTTCGACACCCGCACCACATAGCGCGAGGTCTTGCGCAGGCCGCCAGCGCCGAGCACGTGCACATCGGAGCCGTAGCCGTATAACTCGAAGATCTCCCGGCGCAGCCGACGCGCGATGGAGCCCATATCGACCTCGGCCTCGACGATCACCCGCCCGCCGACGATGTGCAAGCCGCCCGCAAACCGCAGCAGCGCAGACAGTTCCGCCTTGCGAGAACTCACCTGCGAGACCGTGAGCCTGCTCAGCTCGTCCTTCACTTCGGCTGTCATCGCCACGAGACGCGCTCCTTTCCACCCAACCCGGAACGCACATCCTGACCCATGTGCCGTCCCTCGACTCGAAGCCCTGCCATATGTGGCCGAGGTTGCCGGATCAGCTGATCCAGTGCGGCGGCAAGCTTTCCGGGGTGATGCCGGTCGGTGCCCGCTTCGGCGACATCGGAAAAGGTTACTCGTGCCCGCAATTGTTCGGCAGCCCTGGCCACATGTTCTCTTTCGCGACCTTCCGGCACCGACCCGGAATCGACCAGTACCTCGTCGACCACGAATTCCGGTGCGTGCTGGGACAATACATGCAGATGGCGCTCCGCGGAGAAACCGGCCGTTTCTCCTGGCTCGGCGGCGAGATTCAGCACCAGGACCTTGCGCGCCCTGGTATAGACCAGCGCGTCACGCAATTCGGGCACCAGCACATGCGGAATCACGCTGGTGAACCAGGAACCCGGGCCCAGCACAACGACATCGGCGTGTTCGATGGCCGAGGTGGCCTCGGGACTGGCGGGCGGATCGGACGGAATCAACCGCACGCGCCGCACCTTACCCGGTGTCGTCGCGATGGCAACCTGGCCGCGAATGCAGCGGCTGACGCGTGGATCTGCTTCCAGCCCAGAGACATCCGCTTCGATATCGAGTGCGATGGGCGACATGGGCAGCACCCGGCCGGTGATGCGCAACATCTTGGCGACCTCATCTAGCGCGGCCACCGGATCGCCGAGCACCTCGGTCAGGCCCGCGAGGATCAGATTGCCGACCGAATGTCCGGCCAGCGCGCCGGTGCCGCCGAAGCGATGCTGCACGGTGCGCGTCCAGACGTCGTCGCCGTCCGCGGCCAGCGCCGCGAGGGCCATGCGCAGATCACCGGGCGGTAGCACACCGAGTTCGGACCGTAGTCTGCCCGACGAACCGCCGTCGTCGGCGACGGTGACCACGGCGCTGATCTTCCTGGTCAGCCGCCGCACCGCGGTGAGCGTCGCATATAGGCCGTGCCCGCCACCAAGCGCAACGATGGCGGGATCCGATTCCCACCCCGTCATTCGCGCCCCAGGTCCCGATGCACGACCCGCACGACATCGGCGGGACCGGTTTTCTCGGTCTCGGATCCGATCAGTTCGCCGAGCGCTTCGGCTATCGCCACGCTGCGGTGTTTACCTCCGGTGCAGCCCACTGCCACCGTCATGTATCGCTTCCCCTCTTGGCGGTAACCATTCGTCGTCAGGTCGACCAGGTGGTGGCAAGTGCTCAGATAATCGGCCGCGCCGGGACGCGACAACACATACTCACTGACCACGGTCTCCTGTCCCGAATGTTCCCGAAGTTCCGGTATCCAATGCGGATTGGGTAGAAAACGCACATCCAACACCATGTCCGCATCGAGTGGTACCCCGTACTTGAATCCGAACGACTGCACCGTCAGCTGCAGCGCGGTGGGCGCGCCGCCGCCGTAGGCCTCCTCCAGCTTGCGGTGCAGCTGGTGGATCGACAGCTCGGTGGTGTCGATGACCAGGTCGGCCGCCGTTTTCACGGCGGATAGGCGAATCCGTTCGGCGGCGATGCCCGCCGAGAGCGTACCGTCGGCGCTCTCGCTCTGCAGCGGATGGCGGCGGCGAGCGAAACCGAAACGCCGGATCAGCACGTCATCGGAGGCCTCCAGGAACAGGATCCTGGTCCGCACGCCCGAGGCGCGCAGCTGTTCGGTGACGACCGACAGATCGCCGGTGAAGAAGCGACTCCGCACATCCATGACCAGGGCGAGCCTGCTGATCGGCGGTTCGGCGGAGGCGCCGAGTTCGACCATCCGCCCGATCAGCTCCGGCGGCAGGTTATCGGTGACATACCAGCCCAGATCCTCGAGTACGCGGGCCGCGGTACCGCGGCCGGCGCCGGATAGGCCCGTCACGATCACCACTTCGACCTGCGGCTGATCTGGATTGCCGGCACCGCGTTCGACAGGTGCGCCGAGGGTGCCCGCGGGGCCGGTCCGCCCAGCGGTCGACCGCGGGCTGCCCGCACTGTTGTTCGATTCGACGCGTGTCATGTCCTACCGGATCTGTGTCAGGGTGCCTGTCGATCATCCCGCACCGGTTCCGGTATCGGGCGCCGACATGCGCGATTACCTTCCGTGGTGCGCAAGGACGGCTCACAAACATGTGACTCGGAGCCGTACCGAGGATATATGCGGAGGGGAGCAAAACTGGCCATTCCGATATTCCTCAGTCCTCTCGTAGCGCCGCGAGCACGGCCTTGGCTGTCGCGACGCCGATGCCCGGGACCTCGGTGATCTCGGCGACGGTCGCCTCCTTGAGCTTGGCCACCGACCCGAAATGGGTTACCAGCGCGGTTCGGCGCGCCGCGCCGAGTCCGCGCACCGAGTCCAGTGCGGACGCGGTCATCCGGCGGGAGCGCTTGCTGCGATGGAAGGTGATGGCGAAGCGGTGCGCCTCGTCGCGCACCCGTTGCAGCAGATATAGCGACTCGCTGTTACGCGGCATGATCACCGGATCGCTCTCCCCCGGCACCCACACCTCCTCGAGCCGTTTCGCCAGGCCGATCACTGCGACATCGGTGATGCCGAGTTCATCGATGACCTCCGCGGCGGCCGCGACCTGGGGTGCGCCGCCGTCCACGACATACAGATTGGGCGGATAGGCGAACTTCCGTGGGCGGCCGGTGCGGGGGTCGATGCCGGGGCGGGAGGTGAGTTCGAGGTCTTCGGTGTCGTCGTTGGTCGACTCCAGGTCCTCGGCCTCGATCTCGTCCCGCTCGCGGCGCAAGCGATAGAACCGCCGCCTGGTCACCTCCGCGATACTGCCGACATCATCGGAGCGGCCCTCACCCGCAGCCTCCTTGATCGTGTAGTGGCGATACTCGGACTTGCGCGGCAGGCCGTCCTCGAACACCACCAGCGAGGCCACCACATCGGTACCCTGCACGTGGCTGATATCCACACATTCGATTCGTAGCGGTGCGCTGTCGAGATCGAGGGCGTCTTGAATGTCTTGCAGCGCAGCGGATCTCGAGGTCAGATCGCCCGCGCGCTTGAGCTTGTGCTGGGCCAGCGCCTCCATCGCATTGCGTTGCACGGTCTCGGCGAGTGCCTTCTTGTCACCGCGTTGCGGCACCCGCAGCCGCACCGCCGATCCGCGCAACTTGCTCAGCCACTCCTGGACCTGTTCGGCGTCGGCGGGCAGTTCCGGCACCAGCACCTCGCGCGGCACCACGGTGGCCGGTTGTTCGTCCTCGCCCTGTTCGGCCAGCGCCACCTGCTCACCGTAGAACTGGGTGAGGAACTGCTCGACCAGCGCGGCGACCTCGCCACCGGCCTCTTGGCCGTCGATGGCGTCGCCGGATTTGTCGACCACCCACCCCCGCTGGCCGCGCACCCGGCCGTCGCGGACGTGGAAGATCTGCACCGCCACCTCCAACTCGTCGATGGCGAAGGCGACCACATCGGCGTCGGTACCGGTCCCGAGGACCACGGCCTGCTTCTCCAATGCCCGCCGCAGCGCCTGGACATCGTCGCGCAGCCGGGCCGCGGTCTCGAAATCCAGATCCTCGGCGGCGTCGTGCATACGGCGTTCCAGATCGCGCACCATGCGGTCGGTGCGCCCGGCCAGGAAGTCGCAGAAGTCCTCGACGATGTGCCGGTGCTCCTCGGCGTCGACCCGGCCGATGCACGGCGCCGAGCATTTATCGATATAGCCGAGCAGGCAGGGCCGCCCGATCTGGTTGTGCCGCTTGAAGACGCCATTGGAACAGGTGCGCGCGGGGAAAACCCGCAGCAGCAGATCCAGGGTCTCCCGTATGGCCCAGGCGTGCGCGTACGGGCCGAAGTACCGCACCCCCTTCTTGCGCGCACCGCGGTAGACGAACAGGCGCGGGTACTCCTCGTTCAACGTGACCGCGAGCACCGGATACGACTTGTCGTCGCGATAGCGCACGTTGAACCGCGGATCGAATTCCTTGATCCAGTTGTATTCCAGCTGAAGGGCTTCCACCTCGGTGGAGACCACGGTCCATTCGACACTCCCCGCGGTGGTGACCATCTGCCTGGTCCGCGGATGCAGCGAAGCCACATCGGCGAAGTACGAATTCAGTCTGCTGCGCAGGCTCTTCGCCTTGCCGACATAGATCACACGCCCGTGTGCGTCCCGGAATTTGTAGACACCGGGTTCAACGGGAATCGTGCCCGGCTTCGGCCGGTAAGTCGCGGGATCTGCCACGAAACAAGCCTATCCACCGCCCCCGACACATCCGCACGGGCGCGGCGCTCGCCCGGGGTGCACGGCTCAGGTGAAGCGGCGCGCGCTGGCGATGATGGCGTCGCACAGCGCCTGTTCCGGTGGTGACAGGCGGGTGCGGCGGCGCATCAGGACGAACTCGAGCTCGCCCAGATCCGGCAGGCGGCGGTCGGACAGGACGACGAGACCGTCCGGCAGCAGGGTTTCGGCGTGCACGATGACGCCGAGACCGGCGAGCACGGCGGCGCGCAGGCCGAGTTGGCTGTCGCTGGTGCAGGTCACCCGCCAGGTGCGGGCGTCGCGTTCGAGTGCCTTCAGTGCGAGGCGGCGGGTGAGGCTGGGCGGCGGGTAGGTGACCAGCGGGACCGGATCGTCGAATTCCGTTGTGGCCGAACGGCCCGCCCACACCAGGCGGTCGCGCCAGAGCAGTTCGCCGTGGCGTTCACCGGGCAGGCGTTTGCCGACGACCAGGTCGAGTTCGCCGGTCTCCATGCGGGTTTTGAGGTTTTCGCTGAGGCCAACGGTGAGTTCCAGATCGATGCCGGGATGGGTGCGCTGGAATTCCAGAAGTGCGTCGGGGAATTCACGGGCCATCACGTCATCGGAGGCGCCGAGGCGGATCAGGCCGGTGAGGGTGGAGCCGGAGAAATAGCGCTCGGCCTGGGCTTGCGCGTCGAGGATGGTGCGGGCGAAGCCGACCATGGCCGCGCCGTCGGCGGTCAACGCGAGGTTGCGGGTGTCGCGTCGGAACAGTTCGCGCCCAGCGGCCTTCTCCAGGCGGGCGATGTGGCCGCTGATGGTGGACTGGCGCAAGCCGAGGATGCGACCTGCCGCGGTGAAGCCACCCGCGCGTTCGACGGCGAGGAAGGTCCTCAGCAGCTCGGGTTCGAACACGGCTCTAATTATCACCGATCGCGTTTACAGATATCGATCTGAACGCCTGTCGCGATCAGTTGGCCGAGTCATATGGTCGACTGGTGCAGTTGTTCGCCAAACTACGTATCGACGCGTTCATGCTCGGCATCCTGGTCAGCGTGGCGGTGGGCGCGCTATTGCCCGCGCGCGGCACCGCGGCCGATGCGCTCGACTGGATTACCAAGATCGCGATCGGCGTGCTCTTCTTCCTGTACGGCGCGCGGCTCGCACCCCGTGAGGCGCTGGCCGGTTTGCGGCATTGGCGGCTGCACTCGTCGGTGCTGGCGGTGACCTACCTGCTCTTCCCGCTTATCGGCCTGGCACTGCACTTGCTGGTGCCTTCAGTGCTCACCGAGGACCTCTACATCGGTGTGCTGTTCCTCTGTCTGGTGCCGTCGACCGTGCAGTCATCGATCGCCTTCACCTCGATTGCCCGCGGCAATGTTGCGGGTGCGGTGGTCAGCGCGTCGCTGTCGAATCTGATCGGTGTGTTCGCGACCCCGCTGCTGGTGATGCTGTTGCTGGACACCACCGGCAATGCCAGTGTCTCCCCCACCGCGATCCTCGCGATCGTGGTCCAGTTGCTGCTGCCGTTCCTGGCGGGTCAGTCGCTGCGCACCCGGATGACCTGGCTGCTGCGGCATGCCACGGTGACCAGGGCCGTCGATCGCGGCTCGGTCTATCTCGTCGTCTACGCCGCCTTCAGCGCGGGCATGGTCGAACACATCTGGAGCGGCGTCTCGCCGCGCGCGCTGGCGGCGACCGTCGCTGTTTGTGCTGGCATCCTCGCCATCGTTCTCACGGTCACTACGTTCGGCAGCCGACTGCTCGGTTTCTCGCGCCCCGACCAGATCGTCGCGATCTTCTGCGGCTCGAAGAAGAGTCTCGCGACCGGACTCCCCATGGCTTCGGTGCTGTTCGCCGGGCATTCGGTCGGTCTGATCGTGTTGCCGCTCATGGTCTTCCATCAGATCCAGCTGCTCACCTGCACGGTCCTCGCGCAGCGCTATGCGAGATCCGCAGCCGACCTCCAGCCGGATCTCGCGCCCGAGCCGTCCGCACAACCTGCCTGATCCGCCGGACTCACCAATCGACCTCGATTACTCGAAAGTCGAACCAGGCCTTGGCTTCCGGCCGCCGCAGCTGGTAGACGATCGTCGCCGACGCGCCGAGCGTGAACAGGACCACGACCAGCCTCGCCAATTCCGGGACAGCCTCGACATGCACCCGCAGCACCGCGACGGTCTGCATTATGGCCAGGCCGATGGCGACCCAGCGCACCATCGCTCCACGGCCGAGAGCGAATACGGCGATTCCGAGTATCCAGCTATAGCCGAATTGCACGGCCGCGGATCTGGCCGCCTGATCTCCCGCGATCAGGCCCATGACGATCGGATAGGCGAGACCGAAGCCCGCCAGACCCGATGCGGCCTCCCTGGCCTCGCGGACCGATTCGGGCAGGCCGACGGGCCACGCCGTGCGCACGGCCGACGATTGGAAATATGCCTCGGCATCCATAACCACTCCCCGCTCGAGCTTGCGCGCCGCGATGTGGTGGGCGTCACAGCAAGCTAATTCAGTTCCGGGACATCGGTATTCGAGACCAGAAGAGTGTGGCGCAGGTCACATAACGGCCGCTAGGCGAGTTCGTACCTACGCAGGACGTCGAGCAGCCCTTCGGCGCGATCCGCCGTCGGCAACGGATCGACCAGCGCGAAACCGCAGCCCGCGGCCACGGCACCACCATCGGCCTCGGCGCTGTCACCGACCATCAACGCCGACTCCGGGCGCACCCCGAGCCGGTCCAACGCGGTCAGGAAGATCCGCGGATCCGGTTTCACCGCACCGACTTCGAAGGACAGGGTGTGGGCGGCGACGAGTCGGTCCCAGCCGCCGGCGGCGAACGCCGGGCGGATATCGAAGGCGATATTGCTCACCACGGCAACCGGGATATCTTGCGCCGCCAAGGTTTTCAGAACCGCGCCGGTGTCCGGATACGGTGTCCACGCCAATGGGTCGAGCATCCAGTCGTAGAGCCGTTCGACGAGTGCCTGCGTCGGCACCCCGGCTTGCCGCAGCACCTCGAGGTAGGCCGTGCGGTGCATCGCCGGATCCAGGTCGCGCCGCTCCCACGCGGTCCGGCCCGCGGCGTCGAACCGCGCGCCGTGACCGACCGGCGTGGTCATCCGGTCCAGGATCGCGGCCTGGTCCAAGGGTTTGCCATCGGGTCCGACCATGTCGTCCCAGACTTCATCGGGCTCCAGCCGGAACAGCGTGCCGGAGAAGTCGAACAACACCGCCTCGATCGCCACTCGATCCAGCGTACCGACCGTGCGCATCGGCGGACCTCGGACCGAATGATCACCTGCGGAGAGTGCTTGCCCGCGAGGCGTTTTCGACGCATTCGGATCCGGCTCACCATGGCTGGGAGCCCACGGTGCTGGATTTCCCGCGACGTTCGGCGATCGGCGATACAGTGCCGTCCATGAGTCGCACGCGAGGAACCTGGGTCAGCGCCGCGGCGGCGCTCACGCTCATCATCGGCGTTGTCAGCGGATGTTCGTCCGAGGACAAACCGGCGAACGCGGCGTGTTCGGCGACGCCGAACGGCACCCCGGTGGTCGCGACCTCCGCGGGCGCGACGCCCGGCGCGACCAAGGATCTGAGCACCAATCCCGAAATCGCGACCGGCTACCGGTCCGGGATGACGGCCGTGCGCACCAAGACCTACGCGGTCTCGACGGCCAACCCGCTCGCCACCAAGGCCGCCTGCGAGGTGCTGAGCAATGGCGGCACGGCCGCGGATGCGCTGATCTCGGCGCAGACCGTGCTCGGATTGGTCGAACCGCAGGCCTCCGGCATCGGCGGCGGCGCGTTTCTCCTCTATTACGACGCCGCGAGCAACAGCGTGGAGGCCTACGACGGCCGCGAGGTCGCGCCCGCGGCTGCGACCGAGAACTATCTGCGCTGGGTCAGTGATTCCGATCGGACCGAGCCGAAGCCGAGTACACGCGCGAGCGGGCGCTCGATCGGCGTGCCCGGAGTCTTGCGGATGCTGGAAATGGCGCATCGCGACCACGGCAAGACCACCTGGCGGGACTTGTTCAACCCGGCCATCGGCATCGCCGACCAGGGTTTCCCGATCAGTCCGCGCCTGGCGGGTCAGATCGCCGAATCGGCCAAGGATCTGGCCGTTGACGAATCCGCGAAGGCGTATTTCCTCAATCCGGACGGCACACCCAAACGGGCCGACACCGTCCTGACCAACCCCGCGATGTCCAAATCCCTCAACGCCATCGCCAGCGACGGCGCGAATGCCTTCTACACCGGCACGATCGCCCGTGACATCGTCGACGCGGCCGCCTCCACCGCGGGCGGGCGCACGCCGAGCCTGATCACCGCCGACGACCTCGCCGGATACCAGGCCAAGAAGCGAACCGCGCTCTGCACCGGCTACCGCACGCACGAGATCTGCGGTATACCGAGCCCGTCCTCGGGCGGCATTACCGTCGCCGCCACCCTCGGCATCCTGGAGAACTTCGACCTGTCCGCGCTGAAGCCGGACAATATCGACAGCAACGGCGGCAAGCCGAAGGCCGATGCGGTGCACCTCATCTCCGAGGCCGAGCGACTCGCCTACGCCGACCGCAACAAGTACGTCGCCGATACGGATTTCATTCCGCTGCCCGGTAATTCGCCGCAGACCCTGCTGAACAAGGACTACCTGAAGCAGCGCTCCGGCCTGATCGATCCCGGCCACAGCATGGGCACCGCAAAGCCCGGCGATTTCGGCCCGGTTCCGCTCGGGGTCGGCCTGCAGCCGCCCGAGCACGGCACCAGCCATATTTCGATCGTCGACAAGTACGGCAATGCCGCCTCGATGACCACCACGGTCGAATCGGCCTTCGGATCGTTCCACCTGGTCGACGGATTCGTGCTGAACAACCAGCTCACCGACTTCTCCGCCGACCCGCTCGGCACCGACGGCGCCCCTGTCGCCAATCGCGTGCAGCCGGGCAAGCGGCCGCGCAGTTCGATGAGCCCGACCCTGGTCTTCGACCGCGCCGCCGACGGCTCCCGGGGCACCCTGACCCAGGTCGCCGGCTCACCCGGCGGTTCGGTGATCATCCAGTTCGTCGTGAAGGCCCTGATCGGCGTGCTGGATTGGGGCCTGGACCCGCAGCAGGCGGTGTCCGGGGTGGCCTTCGGCGCGGGTAACAGTCCGGCGACCGGCGTCGGCGGTGAACATCCCGCGATCAACGCCACCGATAACGGCGACCACGATCCGCTGGTCCTGCGCCTACGCGAACTGGGCCATCAGGTCTCGGTCGCCCCGCAGTCCAGCGGACTCAGCGCCTTGCAGCGCGACGGATCCGATGGCTGGATCGGCGGCGCGGACCCGCGGCGCGAAGGCGCGGTACTCGGCGACACCCGCTGACCATGGCTGCGCTATCCGGCTCATAGCATCGGATAGCGCGGCGGCCTGTTGTCGAGCGCCAGTTCGCGCTGGCGTTCGAACCCGAAACGCTCATAGCGCCAACTTGGTCGTCACCAGGAAACACGGATCCGTGATTCTTGATCGCTCAGCACCGACGAGAAACCCTTGCCCTGCGACTGCTGAAGCCGCCCGTCACTGCTGCGCGGCAGTGTATTTCGCGCCGAGCTCGCGCAGCTTATCCAGCGCCTCGGCCGCGCGTTCCTTATCGTTGGAGCGAATCGCCATCAGCGGCACGTAATCGTCGTCGACGAGTTCGAGGCGGGCCCAGGACTTCCGATCCGGGAACGAGACGCCGCGGATGTATGCCCAAGGGAATTCGGTGTCGCCCAGGACATTGCGTACCGAAACCCCGCGCTTGCCGACGCGCACCCGCGGCCGGGTCAGCAGCAGCACCGCCGCCGCACCGAGCACGCCGATGCCGATCATCGCGAGCTGATCCGCGAGCCGGAAGTTCACGCCCGTCGAACCGTGGCGCAACCAGATGCCCCCCGCGGTGAAACCTGCAACAAGCAGCACCGCCACCGTCCACGCGGTCCGGATCGCGCGATGCGGCCGCACTTCGAGCTCCCACTCGGATCCCGGCTCGGCGGCGGGGCCTCTGCGCCAGATGCGAACGACCGGCATGATCTAGGGCCGCAGCGCGCGCAGCGTGAGCGCGGCGTCGAGCGCTGCCGCGGCGGCCTGTTCGCCCTTGTTCTCGGCGGAGCCGGGCAATCCGGCCCGGTCCAGGGCCTCCGCCTCGTTATTGGTGGTCAGCACGCCGTTCGCGACGGGCGTGCCCGCATCCAACGAGACCCGAGTCAGACCGGCGGTCACCGCATCACAGACGTATTCGAAATGCGGTGTGCCACCGCGGATCACCACGCCGAGCGCGACCACCGCGTCATGTGAGCGGGCCAGCTCCTGGGCCACCACCGGCAGCTCCATCGCGCCCGCGCAGCGCACCACGGTGATGTGCTCGACGCCCGCGTCCTTGGCCACCTTCTCCGCATTCGCGACCAGCGTGTCGCAGATCTGGGTGTGCCAGCGCGATGCGACGATGCCGAGCTTGAGGTCCTTGGCATCCGACAGCTCGAAGCTGGGTACGCCGGTGCCGCTCATCGGTTTCCTTTCCGCACTGTGTAGGGGTGGAAGATCACTGCGCCGTCTCGCCCAGGTCGAGCTCGTCCAGCCCGATCAGGTCGTGCCCCATCCGGTCCCGCTTGGTGCGCAGGTACCGCAGGTTCTCCGCATTGGCGCGCAACGGCATCGGCACCCGCTCGGTGATCTTGAGGCCGTACCCGTCCAGTCCGACGCGCTTGGCCGGATTGTTGGTGAGCAGGCGCATGGACCGGATGCCCAGATCCACCAGGATCTGCGCGCCGGTGCCGTAGTCGCGGGCGTCGGCGGGCAGGCCGAGCTCCAGATTCGCGTCGACGGTGTCGTGACCGGAGTCCTGCAGCTGGTAGGCCTGCAATTTGTGCATCAGCCCGATGCCGCGACCCTCGTGTCCGCGCATGTAGAGCACCACGCCGCGATCCTCCTGGGCCACCATCTCCAGTGCGGCGTCCAGCTGGGGACCGCAGTCGCAGCGCAGTGAGCCGAAGACGTCGCCGGTGAGGCATTCGGAGTGCACTCGAACCAGCACATCGTCGCCGTCTTCGATATCGCCGCGCACCAATGCGACATGTTCGACATCGTCGTAGATGCTCTGATATCCGACGGCCTTGAATTCGCCGTGCGCCGTGGGGATCCTGGCCTCGGCGACCCGGATGACCTGCTTCTCGTGCTTGCGCCGCCAGGCGATCATTTCCGCGATGGAGATCAGCGCGAGGTTGTGCTCGTCGGCGAAGACGCGCAGCTCCTCGGTGCGGGCCATATGGCCCTCGTCCTTCTGGCTGACGATCTCGCAGATGACACCCGCGGGATGCAGTCCGGCCATCCGGGCCAGATCGACCGCGGCCTCGGTGTGGCCGGGGCGGCGCAGCACGCCACCGTCCTTGGCGCGCAACGGAACCACGTGACCGGGGCGGGTCAGATCGTCGGCCTTCGCATTCGGGTCGGCGAGCAGGCGCATGGTGGTGGCGCGGTCGGCGCCGGAGATGCCGGTGGTGATGCCCTCCCTGGCATCGACCGAGACGGTGTAGGCGGTGCCGTGCTTGTCCTGGTTCTGCGCGTACATCGGCGGCAGGCCGAGCCGGTCGCAGTCCTCACCCATGAGCGGCACGCAGATATAACCGGAGGTGTAGCGAATCATGAAGGCGACCAGCTCGGGGGTCGCCTTTTCCGCCGCGAAGATGAGGTCGCCCTCGTTCTCACGGTCCTCGTCGTCGACGACGACAACCGCCTTACCGGCGGCGATATCGGCGACTGCGCGCTCGATGGTGTCGAACCTGGTCACGTCTGCTGTGCTCCATCTCGAAATAGCTGCCTCACTACACTACGGCGTCGACTGCGCGTCGCCGCCGCCCGGCCGGATCAGCCGCGCTGTTGCAGGCGCTCTACGTACTTGGCGATGACGTCTACTTCCAGGTTCACCTTGGTGCCGACGACGGCGGTGCCGAGGTTCGTCATGGACAGGGTGGTCGGGATCAGCGAGACCTCGAACCAGTCGCGGTTGCCGTCGGCGGCGGGCGCGTCGGCAATGCCCAGACCCGAGACGGTCAGCGAGATGCCGTCGACGGTGATCGAACCCTTCTCCACTACATAGCGGGCGATCGCGTCTGGCAGCGAGATCCGCACGACCTCCCAGTTCTCCGACGGCGTGCGCGCGAGCACCGTGCCGGTGCCGTCGACGTGTCCCTGCACCAGGTGGCCGCCGAGCCGGCTGTTCAACGCGGCCGCGCGTTCGAGATTGACCCGCGAACCCGCGCCGAGCCCACCGATGCTGGAGCGGTTCAGCGTCTCCTGCATCACGTCGACGGTGAACGAATCGCCGTCGACCACGTCGACCACGGTCAGACAGACGCCGTTGACGGCGATCGAATCGCCGTGTCCGGCATCGGAAGTCACCAGCTTGCCGCGGATCGTCAAACGAGCGGCGTCGGCCAGCTCCTCGGTGGCGACGATCTCGCCGAGCTCCTCGACGATGCCTGTGAACATGCCTTGACTCCCTGTCGCGTCGTTTCTACGGTTGCCGAACAGCCGGGATCCGGCGACTATTCCCGTCGGCGCACCGGTCCCTGCTCAGCGTAACGACGCCGGGTCGTAGACGACAGCGCGGTTCCGCCCACCGGCCGGTCGAAACCGCGGCTCGGCGACATGGGCCGGAAGCAGACCCGCAGAGCAGACCACGCCGCACAGAACCAGCGTCGATTATTTTTTGATGCGAATTAATTCACGGCCGTGCGGAAATATCGCCGTTCACCCGCCGACGATAATTGTTTCATTCCTATTTTCCGGAACCGCGCTGCGGCATTTCACCCGTTGCACATAATGTCGAACTCGACGTTGTACCCACTCGAGACACGATTACACCGAAACCTTGCGCGGGCGAAAAAATGGTCGCAAGATTGTTATGCAGCTGATTCTTTTCGTTCAACTTCGACCCGATCAGTTCAGTGCGGAACGGTTCTACCCGGGGCCCCGACGCTGGCCCCGGCGAGTTCGACCAGGACATCCACCACTCGAGGAAGCCGAAACAGCACAGTGGGTCAAATCAGGTTCGACACTAATGGGGGTGTTGCGTGACCACACTTGTCGATTCGACGCTGGAAGTTCGCTGTGTGCAGTACCGGCGCGAATTTCATATGCCCGCGTCGATCGACCCGACCTCGCGCCGGATCCTGCTCCATATCGGCACCCATTACGGCGCCATCACCATGCCGGTCGATCTCGGCGAACAGGTGCACCGGCAGCTGGCACAGGCACAGATCGCCGCCCCGGTGGTCCACCACCCGAGGTCGAGACGCTGGACATTCATCACCGGACCGGCCCGCGCCGATATCCTCAGCGCGGCCGTCTCCGCGGAGCTGTTCCGGCTCTACGCGACCGTCGCCTGCACCGGAAGCCAGGTGGTGCTCCCCTCACCGGATGACGAGCGCACCGGCTATCGCACCTGGATCCAGCCGCCGGAGAACGCGACGACCCTGCCACCGCTCGGCGCGGTGATCGAGGCGACGCGAGCGCTCGGCAGTCGGAAAGCGCCGGCCCGCTAGGAGATTCGCCTCGTCCGGGTAATTCAGACCGCGCGCAATGCCGCGGCCTGCTGCCGCAGCTTTTCGACGGTTGCCGCCGGGTCGGTGGTGTTGTAGACCGCGGATCCGGCGACGAAACAATCGATGCCCGCCTCCGCGGCCGCCTCGATGGTGTCGGCATTGATGCCGCCGTCGATCTCCACGATCAAACGCAACTCGCCCGCGTCCACCAGCCGACGCACAATGCGCGCCTTCTCCAGCACGTGCGGAATGAAGGACTGCCCGCCGAAACCGGGTTCCACGCTCATCACCAGCAGCGTGTCGAAGTCACGCAGGATTTCCAGATACGGCTCGATCGGCGTATTCGGCTTCACCGAAAGACCGGCCTTGGCGCCGGCCGCGCGAATATCGCGCGCCACCGCGATCGGATCGTCGGTCGCCTCGGCGTGGAAGGTGACGTTATGCGCACCGGCCTCCGCATAGGGCGGGGCCCAGCGGCCCGGATCCTCGATCATCAGGTGGCAGTCCAGTGGAATGTCGGTCGCCTTCAACAGACTTTCGACCACCGGGAGTCCGAGAGTGAGATTCGGCACGAAGTGGGCGTCCATCACATCGACGTGCAACCAATCCGCGCCATGCACTGCCTTCGCCTCGTCGGCGAGGTGCGCGAAGTCGGCGGATAGGATGGACGGGGCGATCATCGGCGTGGTCGGGCGCGTAAACGTCGAAGCAGACACATCGCGGGAGCTTACCGGTACCTAGGGTTGCTCCGGCTGTGAGTGGGTAGCCTGCATAGGGTGATCAACATTTCGGCGGAACAGGGGCTCTACAGCACCCCGGTGGAGATTCGGGTGGCTGCGTCGGTGACGCAGCTGCCGATCGTGCGCGGGCTCGCCGAAACACTGGTGCTGCTCAGCGATTTCACCTTGGACGAGGTGGCCGATATCCGGCTGGCCGTCGACGAGGTGTGCTCGACCCTGATCGCGGTCGCGGCGCCGGAGTCCAGCCTGCACTGCCGGTTCACCGTCGGTGACCACGAACTACTCGTTCGCGTCACCGGGGTAGCGGCCACCGAGGGACTGCCGGATCAGCGCAGCTTCGGCTGGCATGTGCTGCGCACTCTCACCGATGACGTACAAGCGACACAAGATCCCTACGACGTGCCCGTTTCCGGATATCCGACGACGGTGGAGTTCCGTCGGGTCCGGGGGAAAGCGTAGTGGCGGACGAGAACACTGTGTCCGACGCCGAACGGGACGAGGACGTCGAACCCGTGCTGACCGAAGAAGCCGCCGAGGAAGTCGAAACCCTCCAGGCCTCGGGCGCGGGCTACGACGATGTCGGTGCGCTGTTCGAGCAGCTCGCCGCCGCCAAACCGGGCACCGCACGGCATAACGCGCTGCGCGCGGAGCTGATCAGCCGCTGCATTCCGCTCGCCGATCACATCGCCCGCAAATTCAGCGGTCGCGGTGAGCCCTTCGACGACCTCACCCAGGTGGCGCGGGTCGGATTGGTGCACGCGGTCGATCGTTTCGATATTTCGCGCGGCTCGAATTTCCTGTCCTTCGCGGTGCCGACCATCATGGGCGAGGTGCGTCGCTATTTCCGCGACAACACCTGGGCCATGCGGGTGCCCAGACGGGTGAAGGAGACGCATCTGCGGATCGGTGCCGCCATCGACTCGCTTTCGCAATCGTTGGGCCGCTCCCCCACCGCGAAAGAGATCGCCGCCGAACTCGATGTGGATCCGGACGAGGTGACCCAGGCCGTCATCGCGGGCAATGCCTACCAGCCGAGTTCCATCGATGCCGCTTCACTCGGCCGCGATACCGAGGCGTCGCTGCTGGACACCCTGGGCGAGGAGGAATCCCAATTCGACCGGGTGGAGGAGTATGTCGCGATCCGTCCACTGCTCGCCGGACTCCCGGAGCGGGAACGTCGCATCCTCACGATGCGATTCTTCGAATCGATGACCCAAACCCAGATCGCTCAGCGCATGGGCATCTCGCAGATGCACGTCTCCCGCATCCTCGCGAAAACCCTTGCCCGTCTGCGCGAGCAGTCGGCCCGCGACTAGAAACGCTCGGGTCGCTGTGGCTTCGAGCATTTCGCGCAGCTGATCGGGCTCGATCCGGTCCAGATCGATGAGGATGTAGGGGTATCCTGCCACGTCATCGCCATCCGGTCAGTCTGCGCCGTCGACCTGCCGAAGTCTTGGACAAATGTGATCGGTGCTATTCGACCGGTTTGCGCAGGGCCGCGAGGAACATGGCGTCGGTACCGTGGCGGTGCGGCCAGAGTTGAGCGCCCGGGCCGTCGCCGATATCGGTGACGCCCGGGAGGAGTTCGCGGGTGTCGAGTTGGATGGCACCGGTGCGGCGAGCGGCGTCGGCGACTACGGCGACGGTCTCCGGGAGATGGGGAGAGCAGGTCGAGTAGAGGACAACGCCCCCGGGACGCAGGAGATCCCATGCGGCGGCGAGGAGTTCGCGTTGCAGGATGACCAGTTCGGCGACGTCGGCGGGGGTACGCCGCCAGCGGGCCTCCGGGCGTCGGCGCAGCGCGCCGAGGCCGGTGCAGGGCGCGTCGACCAGGATGCGGTCGTAGCCGGGGGTGAGTCCGCTGGTGCGGCCGTCGGCGACGTGCACGTCGACGGGTAGGTCGTGGACCGCCTTGCGGACGAGTTCGGCGCGATGTTCGGCCGGTTCGACCGCGTCGACACGGTGTCCGTCGATCGCGGCGATCGCGCCGAGCAGGGCGGCCTTACCACCGGGTCCGGCGCACAGGTCGAGCCAGCGGCCGTAATCCGGACCCTCCAGCTCCGCGCGGGTCAGCGCGAGTGCGACGAGTTGACTGCCCTCGTCCTGTACGGCCGCCATACCTTCGCGCACGGGTTCGAGTTTGCCGGGATCGCCGCCGCCGTCGAGGTACACCGCGTACGGCGACCACTTGCCCTCTTCACCACCGGTCACCAGGGCCAATTCCTCGGCGGTGATATCGCCGGGCCGGGCGACCAGATGCACGATCGGACGAGCGTCATCGGCTGCGAGCACATCCCGCAGTTCCCCGGCCCGCGCGCCGAGCGCGTCCGCGAAGGCCTGCGCGATCCACACCGGATGCGCGAACTCGAAGGCCAGCCGCCCCACCGGATCTCGCGGCGCGAGTTGCGCCACCCACTCGTCGACGGACTTCTCCCCCGCCCTCCGCAGTACGGCATTCACGAAACCCGCCTTACCGGCCCCGAATTCCGTGCGCGCCAGCGCCACCGAGGTGTCCACCGCCGCGTGCGCCCCGATCCGAGTGCGCAGCAACTGATAGACCCCGAGCCGCAACACATCCAGCAGCGGCCCATCGATCTCCTCGACCGGCCGCCCCGCGCCCGCCGCGATCACCGCGTCGAGCAACCCGAGCGAACGGCAAGCCCCGTAGGTCAATTCGGTCGCCAACGCCGCATCGCGCCCCGAGATCCGCCGTTCCCGCAGCAGCCCCGGCAGCACCAGATTCGCGTATGCCTCCCGCTCCCGCACCGCCCGCAATACATCCCGCGCCACCAGCCGCACCGGATCGGCGGACCCAGCGGATTCCTTGTGCCGCCCGTGGCCCTTCGGCGAATCCCCACGCCCGCTCACCGGCCGGGCAGAACCACTCCGCTCGGATTTGCCACGCCCGCCACCCGGTGCGGCCGCACTCGCACGGCCCGTCCGATTCGACCGACGCTCATCGCCCCCCTTGCCCTGCCGCCCCTCGGTCCATCCTGACGAACCGGACTTCGCCGCACCCGAACGGCTCCCCCGCGGTTCACCCGACGCACCGGTCCCTTGCGAACGATCGCTCCGACCGGCCGCACTCCCGCGCCCGACCGGCTTGCCTTGCCCGGCATCCGCGCGACTTCCGCCCCGATCGGCGCGCGCTGCGTCGCCCTGCCACCCGCCGCGCGGCGCGGAGTGTCCTTTGCGCTGCGACGAACTGTCCCCCGATGATGCGGATTTACGCTGTTCGGTCATATTCCGCCGCTCTGATTGGGTCCGCCGCGCATCGCCGCGGATCTGGTCGGTGCGCCACGGCCGGGCTTCGTCCATATCCCGGTGCGCCGGATTGTTCCTGGTGCGCGCGTTGTACTGCGCGCGCGTGCCGCCGCGGTCGTCGTCCCGCCGCGCCGACACCGAATTCTTCTGTTGTGCACCGCTTTTCGCTGACGTCGCGCGGGCGAGCCAACCGGAGTCGACGGATTTCTGCACGGACTTGCGGTTACCCGGATCGGCGGCCGCGCTGCGGCCGTGCGGGCGGCGCTCGGGCGTCGTCACTCGACCACCGCGCCGGGCTGCAGGCGGGCGCCGCGGGCCCAGTCCAGGGCGGCCATCATGCGCTTACCTTGCGGCTGAACCTGATCGAGGCGGACCGCGGTGGTGGCGGTGCCGACGAAAACGCCGGACTTGCGGACCTCGATGGTCCGTTCCGGCAGGACTTCCTCGACCATCTCGACAGGGCCGAGCTTGAGACGGGTGCCATTGACCTCGGTCCAGGCACCGGGTGCCGGGGTGACCGCGCGGATGCGGCGGTTGATCGCCAGTGCGGGCTGGTCCCAGCGGATGTGCCCGGCCTCGACCGGCACCTTGGGCGCGTAGGAAACGCCGTCATGGGATTGCGGAACCGCGTGCAACGTCCCGTCTTCCACGCCGTCGAGCGTCTTCTCCAGCAGCACCGCCCCGGTGTGAGCGAGCCGGTCGAGCAGTGTGCCCGCCGTATCGGTCACCGCGATCTTCTCGGTCACCACGCCGAAGACCGGCCCGGTGTCCAGGCCCGCCTCGATCTCGAACGTGGACGCGCCGGTGATCTCGTCACCCGCGTCGATCGCCGCCTGCACCGGCGCCGCGCCGCGCCAGGCGGGCAGCAGCGAGAAGTGCAGGTTGATCCAGCCGAAGCGCGGAATGTCGAGCACCTGCTGCGGCAGCAGCGCACCATAGGCCACCACCGGACAGCAATCCGGCGCCAATTCGGTGAGCTGCTCGATGAATTCGGGTTCGGCGGGACGTCGGGGCATCAGGACCGGAATGCCGTGCTCATCGGCGAGCCGCCCGACCGGCGACCGCTGCACCTTGCGCCCACGCCCGGCGATCGCGTCGGGGCGAGTGAGTACGGCAACGACCTCATGCCGCTCCGAATCGATGAAACGCTGCAGCGACGGGACCGCCGGTTCCGGTGTACCCGCGAAGACGATGCGCATCAGCGACCCCGTCCGAACGGTCCGGCCTCGCTCGACCCGAGCGCACGCGAACTGCGCACGGTGATACCCGCACTGAACCAATCGGATTCGCGAATGGTGCGCATCGCCTCCTTGCGTTGCGCGGGATCGAGCCGATCGATGAACAGCACGCCGTCCAAATGGTCGGTCTCGTGCTGAACGCAACGGGCCAGCAGCCCCTCGGCCGCGAACTCGACCGGCTTACCGTCCACATCGACACCGGTGGCACGCACCCGAAGCGCGCGCCGCGTGTCATAACGCACCCCGGGAATCGACAGGCAGCCCTCGGGGCCGACCTGTTCCTCCGCACCGACCACCTCGTAGGTCGGATTGATCAGATGCCCTCTGGCGTCCTCGGTGTCGTAGACGAAAACCCGCAGACCGACGCCGATCTGCGGCGCCGCCATGCCGACCCCACCGTCGTCGTGCATGGTGTCGGTCAGATCGGTGACCAACTGCCGCAGCTCACGATCGAATTCGGTGACCTCCGCCGCACGCGAACGCAGAATGGGATCGCCGAAGAGGCGAACGGGCTGAATGGTCACGGCGGCGACTCCCGAAAACGATGAACACGGTCGATTCATTCTAGATAGCGACCCCGTTCACACCGATCTCCCCGACCGAAGGGGGAAAAGCTGGTAAAACTCCAGTGCGGTCCGGGCGGGGTGTCGATACCTCCGCCCGGCCGCCCGTGCCTGTCAAGCTTATTTCCGGCATGTTTCCGTGCGCTGCTCCACGTCGACCCGATCGCGGAACCGACGTAGCGTCGAAGGGGTGATTGTTCCAGAACATCTGCCGACAACCGTGGGCGAGTTGCGGGCGGGCGGCCATCTGCCGCGCAGCGTGAAGACCGAGATTCGCGAGAACCTGTTGTCCCGGTTGGGTTCCGGCGGCGATCCCTGGCCGGGGATCGTCGGCTTCGATCGGACCGTCCTGCCGCAGTTGGAGCGCGCACTGCTGGCCGGCCACGATGTCGTGCTGCTCGGTGAGCGCGGCCAGGGCAAGACCCGGCTGCTGCGCACCATGGTCGGGCTCCTCGACGAGTGGACACCGGTCATCGTCGGCACCGAATTGGGCGAGCACCCGCTCGAACCGATCAGCCCGGCCGGCCGCCGACTGGCCGCGGAATTGGGCGATGACCTGCCGGTTACCTGGCGGCACCGCTCGCAGCGCTACGCGGAAAAGCTCGCAACACCGGACACCTCCGTCGGCGACTTGATCGGTGACGTCGATCCGGTCAAGGTGGCCGAGGGCCGCAGCCTCGGCGATCCGGAGACCATCCACTTCGGACTCGTGCCGCGCGCCCACCGCGGCATCGTCGCGATCAACGAGCTGCCCGATCTCGCCGAACGCATCCAGGTCGCGCTGCTGAATGTGATGGAGGAGCGCGACATCCAGGTCCGCGGCTACACCCTGCGCCTGCCCCTCGACGTGCTGCTCGTGGCCACCGCCAACCCCGAGGACTACACCAACCGCGGCCGGATCATCACACCGCTGAAGGACCGGTTCGGCGCGGAGATCCGCACCCACTACCCGCTGAGCGTCAAGGCCGAGGTGGCGCTGGTCCGGCAGGAGGCCGAACTGGTCGCCGAGGTGGGCGACCCGTTGATCGAGGTGCTGGCCCGGTTCGTCCGGCACCTGCGCGATTCGTCCGCGATCGACCAGCGCTCCGGTGTGTCCGCGCGTTTCGCGGTCGCCGCCGCCGAAACGGTGGCCGCCGCCGCGCTGCGCAGGTCGGCGCTCACCGGCGAGCACCCCGCCGTGGCACGACCCGTCGACCTCGAATCGGTGCCCGCGGTGTTGCGCGGCAAGCTGGAGTTCGAGTCCGGTGAGGAAGGCCGTGAGCAGGAGCATCTCACGCATCTGCTGCGGCGATCGTTCGCCGAGACGGCGAGTGCGCTGCTCGGTGGGCTGAATCTGCGGCCATTGGCAGAGGCGGTCGGCGACGGTCATCTGGTCACCACCGGCGAGCGCGTGCCCGGCCAGGATGTCCTGTCCGCGTTGCCGGAACTGCCTGTCCTGCACGAGGTCGCGCAGCGGCTCGGCGTCGGCGCCACCGAACCGCCCGCCCGGATCGCTTCGGC
This sequence comes from Nocardia nepalensis, assembly GCF_048910785.1. Classification (NCBI taxonomy): domain Bacteria; kingdom Bacillati; phylum Actinomycetota; class Actinomycetes; order Mycobacteriales; family Nocardiaceae; genus Nocardia; species Nocardia nepalensis. Next base: position 320,136 of record NZ_JBKBET010000021.1, read on the forward strand.
GGTCGAATTCGCGCTGGAAGCCCTCTATCTGGCTCGCCAGGTGGCCAAGGATTCCGACGACGGCGTCGCGGTGTACGGCTCGTGACCCCCGATCGCTACGCCTACGGGCCCTATCACGACGGTCCCGATCCACTGGCACCTCCGCTCGATCTACGGGAGGCGCTGGACCAAATCGGGCGCGATGTGATGGAGGGCAGTTCGCCCCGCACCGCGCTGGAGGAGCTGCTGCGACGCGGCATGCGCGATATGCGGGGACTGGACGAGCTGACCCGGCAGGTCTGGCAGCGCCGCGCCGAGATCGCTCGACAACACCGGCTCGACGGCACCCTGCAAGAGGTCCGCGAACTGCTCGAGCAGGCACTCGAAGCCGAGCGCCGCGAACTGTTCCCGGATCCCTCGGACGACGCCAGATTCGCCGAAGCACAACTGGACGCACTGCCGCCGAGCACCGCGGCCGCCGTCAACGAGCTGGCCGAATACGAGTGGCGATCGGAAACCGGCAGGCAGAACTACCAGAAGATCCGCGACCTGCTCGGTCAGGAACTGCTCGAATCCCGGTTCCAGGGCATGAAACAAGCGCTGCAGAACACCACACCCGAGGACGTCGAGCGCGTCGGACGAATGCTGTCCGATCTGAACGACCTGCTCGCGGCGCATGCTCGGGGCGAGAACACCGAGCAGCAGTTCGCCGAATTCATGGCCGAGCACGGCGATTTCTTCCCGGAGAATCCGCGCAATACCGATGAGCTGATCGATGCGCTCGCCGCCAGGTCCGCCGCCGCACAACGCATGTTGAACTCGATGTCCGCCGAACAGCAAGCAGAACTGGCGCAGCTGATCGGGCAGGCATTCGGCGATCCGCGCATCGCCGAGCAGGTCGCCGCCCTCGACGCCGCCCTGCGCGCGCTGCGGCCGGGCGAGGACTGGGACTCCGCCCAGCGCTTCCGCGGTAACGATCCGTTGGGTCTCGGCGCGGGCACCCAGGCCCTGCAGGACCTCGCCGAACTGGACGCACTCGCCGAGCAGCTCGGCCAGTCCTACCCGGGAGCCAGGCTCGAGGATATCGACCTGGACGCCCTGACCCGCCAACTCGGCGACGCCGCCGGCGTGGACGCCGCTCGGCTGGCCGATCTGGAGCGCGAACTGCGCAGACAGGGCGTATTCGAACGGGCGCCGGACGGCTCACTTCGGTTGACGCCCAAGGCTTTGCGACGGCTCGGCGAGACCGCGCTGCGTGCCGTCATCGGCCAGTTGCGGTCCCGTCGCGGCGAGCGGGATACCAGGTTGGCCGGTGCGGCTGGCGAGCCGACGGGCGCCACCCGGCCATGGCAATTCGGTGACACCGAACCGTGGGACGTGCCCAGGACCGTACGCAACGCGGTGCTGCGATCGATGTCGGTGGGCAGTCGCAGTGTCGCGCTGGACGTTTCCGATGTCGAGATCATGGAAACCGAACAGCGGTCGCGGGCGGCCGTTGCCCTCTGTGTCGACACATCGTGGTCGATGGTGCAGGAGGGCAGGTGGCTGCCGATGAAACGCACCGCTCTCGCCGTGCATCAGTTGATCAGCACCCGGTTCCGCTCCGACGCGCTGAACCTGATCACCTTCGGCCGACACGCCACGACCGTCGACATCGGCGAACTGACCGCGCTGGAAGGCGTTTGGGAACAGGGCACCAACCTGCACCACGCACTATTGCTGGCCGGACGGCACCTGCGCAGGCATCCGGACGCCGTACCCGTCGTGCTCGTCGTGACGGATGGCGAGCCGACGGCTCACCTGGAGCCGGACGGTGCGGCGTACTTCAACTGGCCTCCGGAACCGCGCACCTTGGCCGTGACCATGGCACAGGTGGACGCCCTGGCCAAGCTGGGCGCGTCGGTCACCGTATTCATGCTCGGCGAGGACCCGAGCCTAGCCGCATTCGTCGACCTGGTGGCCCGCCGCAGCGGTGGTCGCGTGGTGGCGCCGGACCTGGATGGTCTCGGCGCCGCCGTGGTCAGCGACTACCTGCGTGGCAGGCGCGGTTGATCCGCTCAGCGCGCTAGTCGGTGGCCACGACCACCTTTCCGGTGGCGTGGCCTTCCTCCTGGTATCGCACGGCCGCCGGTATTTCGCTGAATGAATAGGTCCGGTCGATGACCGGGGTGATCTTTCCGTCCTCGATGAGCTCGGTCAGCGCCATGAGGTTTTCCCTGTTCCGAGTGCATCGGGTCACCTCCGCCAGCGCGACTCGCTGCGAGATGAACGGCGCGCGCGCCAACGCCGCGAACATCCGTCCGGCGGGTTGCAGCCAACGACCCGCCGGCCCGCCGACCGCGACATAGGCGCCCTTGGCAGTCAGCACGCGGCGACATGCCGACAACGAACGACTCCCCGCGATATCCACCAACAGGTCGTAGCGCTGCCCGTTCCGGGTGAAATCCGCTGCGGTGTAATCGATTACCGCATCGGCGCCGAGCGAACGGACCAGCTCCACATTCCGCGTGCCGCAGACACCGGTGACCACCGCGCCGAACGCATGCGCGAGCTGGACGGCGAATGTGCCCACACCTCCGGACGCGCCATTGATCAATACCCGCTGCCCGGCTCGGATCCGTCCCTCGTCGCGCAGGGCCACCAACGCGGTATTGGCCGCCAGCGGTACCGCCGCCGCCTGCTCGAACGTCAGGTTCGTCGGCTTCGGTGCCAACTCACTTTCCCTGACACATACGTACTCGGCGAAGCCACCACCTTTGAGCATCGCGAATACCTCATCGCCGGGCCGAAATCCGGTCACCGCCTTGCCGACACCTTCGACCACCCCCGCCATATCCGCGCCCAGGATGGCGATGGACGGCTTGCGCAATCCGACGCCGCCACCCATCAACCGCGCGATATACGGCTCGCCGCGCAGGAAATGCCAGTCATAGGGCTGAACCGAGGTGGCACGCACCCGAACCAACACCTCGTCATCCGCGGGTACCGGCTGGTCGATATCGGTGCGAGTCAGCTGCTCCGGTGGACCGAATGACCGAAGGACATAGGCCTTCATCGTGTTCTCCTCAGATTTCGGCACCGGGACGCCGGCCGCGTCCACGAGCCTTACAACGTAAGGTATCCTTACGTTGTAAGGCTCGTCAATAGCCGCCGCGGCCACCTCCACGCCGACCGAAGTCGTTGCAGATCAAGCAGTCTCACGCAAACGGTCGAGACCGTCGAGAATCAGATCGAGCGCGAATTCGAATTCGAACTGGTCATCACACCAACCCAGCGTCGAGTCCGGATCATCGTGGGCGACCTCCCGCAGCATCCCGACCAGATTCGGGAGCGCCTCGGCCATCGCGTCGAGCGCGGCCATGGCCTCCGCATCGACCGGTCCGTCGCCGGGATCGAACAACTCCTGGGTGAAACCCAGTGCCCGACTACCGAGCACATGCATCGCATGGTGAGTCTGGTCGTAGGAGAAGCCACCCGCGCGCATGAGGCCGAGCAGGCCGTCGTAGTAGCGCAGCACGGCCTGGCTCGTATTGGTCCGCGTCTGGAATACGCCGGGCGCCCACGGATGTCGGAGCAGCACCTCACGAGCGGACAGAATCCGCTGCCGCACGGCCTGTTTCCATGCGGGCCCGGCAGCGGGCATATCGATATCGACAACGACCTGATTGATCTCCCCCACGATGACGTCGACCACGCCATCGAGCACGTCTTCCTTATTGGCCACGTGGTGATACAGCGACATCGCCTCGACGCCGAGCACTTCCGCCAACCGACGCATCGTCAGCGCCTCGACACCACCCTCGTCGGCGACGCCGATCGCCGTGGAAAGTACTCGCATCCGGCTCAACGGGATTCGAGAATCGACTTCGGTGGCCACCTACGCATCCTTCCATAGGGCGTAAGTCCGGCATTGACAGCAGAGCCGGGCGGAGGGACAACCCCTCCGCCCGGTCCCATCAGCTGCGCCGTCAGGAATGCCCGGCGATGATGACCTCGGGAATGCCGGTGCCGAGCGGCACCGCACGACACGTCGGCGCGGGTGCGTGTACCGGGTCCAGCGTCTGCAGCAGCAGTTCCTGCACGAACGGGTCGTAGACCATGTGGAAGTGACCGGTCTGGTCGGCCGCGCACAGATCCTGCAACGCGATGTTCTCCACGCTCGGACCGTGCAGTGCGATATTGCTGAACGGCTGGATCATCTCGTCGACCCGGCTGCCGATGGTCACGTAGTGCGGGCCCGGCACGGTGTCACCGCCCGCGTTGAGTTCGATCATCTCCGCGGACCCCTGCGCCTGCTGCACCGCCGCGAGCGAGGTCACCCTCGAGAAGGCCTGCAGCGCACCCGGAATCGCCTCCGCCACCGGCACCAGGCCGTACATCACGCCGCCGTAGCTCGGGGACGCCAGACCGATCCACTGACCGACCTTCGGCGCGCCGTCGAGCTTGTTGACGTAATAGCGAGTGACATTGGCGCCCTGGGAAAAACCGACGATGTCGACCTGCGTGGCGTTGGTGGCGGCGAGCACCTGATCCACGAACGCGCCGACCTGATAGGCGCTCACCACGATGTCCTCGGTGCCCCAGGTGTCCTTGCCGGGGGCACCGCCGTAATTGAGTGCGAAGACGCAGAAGCCGAGCGCCGAGATCTGCGGCCCGATGGTCGACCAGTCGGAGTAGGCCGAGGAATCGGTGCCGTGCGCCAGCACGACCGGACGGGGATGCTCGGCGGTCGGCTTGCAGTCGAAGTTGTTGGTACCGGCCGGAGTCACGTTCTTGTGCGTCTTCTGATAGACCGCGGCGGCCAGATGGTCCGGCTGGGCAGGCCCGATCTGAGTGGGTATGTCCGGCGGACGATATCCGACGATCTGCGCGCTCACCGGCGCCGTATCAACCGGTTCGGCGCTCGCTATCGGTGCCGCGCCGGAGCCGATAACGACGGCTCCGGCCATGACACCGGCAGACACCACGCGCCTGAACTGTGATCTACCCCAACCCCACAAACCGCTCGGCTGTTCCATATCACAATGATGTACCCGATCGGCTCGAAAAGTGCACGCTCAGGCGGTGTTTCACATTGCCATTACTTTTCGGGGGCGTCGTCCTCGGCGAGAATGCGGTATAGCGATTTGCGCGCCTCGGTGAGCACCTCCGCGGCCCGGGTCGCCTGCTGCGGGGTACCCGCCGCCGCGACCTGAGCGGCCGCACCCATCAGCTGTCCGATGAGCGCGCGCAGATCCATCGCCTGGGTGCCGACGTCTTCCTTGACATCGGCCCACGGATCGCCGAGATCGTCGCGATTCTCGGTGACGTAGGCCTCGCCCGCGTCGGTGAGCTTCGCGGTCTTGCGACCGGCGACCTTCTCGATGAGCACCAGACCCTCGTCCTCGAGCTGCGCGAGCGCGGGATAGATGGATCCCGGGCTCGGGCGCCAGACATCGTCGCTGCGCTCCCGGATCTGCTGGATCAGTTCGTATCCGTGCATCGGACGCTCGGTGAGCAGCAGCAGCACCGCGGCACGCACGTCACCGCGCCTGCCCCGGCCGCCGCGGCCACGGCCGCGCCCGAATCCCGGACCGAAACCGGGTCCGAAACCAGGACCGAAGCCCGGTCCGAACTCGGGTCCGAAGCCGTGCCGCCCGCCGCGGCGATGCTGCCGACGACCGGCGTCACCCTCGTCATGACCGGGCTTGCGCCAGCGGCCACGACCTCTGAATTGTCCGTATTCGATGTTTTCCATGTCAGCCTCCCTGGGCTCTTGTGTGTATCTCACGCTATCGACGATATATCGGCAATGCATCGCATGCAAGGGTGACAGGCAACACGAACCAACCGGTCGCTCGAATGCGCACGGGCCGCACATCGGTCGATGTGCGGCCCGTGCGGACGGCGAGGCGAAACCTTTATGGCGCAAGCGAATCGATCCAACGCTCCAGCCGACGCCCCTCGGTCACCATGAGTTCTGGATCGCGGAAGGTATTGGCGAGCAACGAGATCCCCTGATATGCCGCGAACAGCGCGACCGCGAGCTCACCCGCATCCGCGCGGCCCATTGCCATGAACTGCTGTTCGATCCAGTCCAGCAGCGTGCGGATACTCGCCGCCGATGCCAGCTCCAGGCCGTCGCCGCGCTTACCCAGCTCCGAGGCCAGAGTTCCAGTGGGGCACCCGAATTGCGCGGCCCGGTCGCGTTGGTCGACCCAGCCGCGAACCAGGGCCTTCAGCCGCTCTCGCGGCTCGTCGTACTGCTCCAGCGCTGCGATCAACTCCTGCAGCGTCTGCGCGTGCGCGCCGAGCGCGGCCTCGACCAGCTGATCCTTGGTCTTGAAGTAGTAGTACACATTTCCGAGCGGAACCTCGGCGGCCCGCGCGATATCGGCGATCGTCGTCTTCTCGACGCCCTGCTCATGGAACACCTGGGCCGCCGCGGCGGCGAGGCGTTCGCGCTTGCCCGCCTTGGGCGTCGCCCGCCGACCTTCGACTGAGTTAGTCATACAACTAACTATAGACAAGCTCTCGATTGATCGGCTATGTTCGCTTTAGTCAGTCAACTAACTCAGGAGTCGAAGTGATCGTAGTGACCGGAGCGACCGGCAATATCGGACGCACCCTCGTGCAGCACCTCGCCGCGGCGGGCGAGCAGGTGAGCGCCGTATCCCGCGGGAATCAGGACATCGCACTGCCGGACGGCGTCCAGCATCGACGAGCCGATCTCGCCGATCCCGAAAGCCTCTCCCCCGCAGTCGAAAACGCCGACGCGCTCTTCCTGCTCCTCACCGGGCCACAGCTGGTGACCGGACCGGATCCGGCGCGGTTCATCGAGGTCGCCGCAGCCGGCGGGATCAAGAAACTGGTGCTGCTGTCCTCGCAGGCGACCGGCACCCGACCCGGACTCGCCTCGCACGCGCGCCTGCACGCGTTCGAATCGGCCCTGCAGCAGTCCGACCTGGACTGGACGATTCTGCGGCCCACCGGATTCTTCTCCAACACCTACGCGTGGATCGAGTCGATCCGGGCCGAACGGCTGATCGCCGCACCCTTCGCCGATATCGCACTGCCCGCGATCGACCCCGTCGATATCGCCGAGGTCGCCGCGACCGTGCTGCGCACGGACGACCATGCCGGCCGCATCTACGAGCTGACCGGACCCGCCGCCATCAGTCCGCGCGAACAGGCTCAGGCCGTCGAGGCCGCCCTGGGCACGTCGCTGCGATTCGTCGAATTGACCCGCGAGCAGGCACGTTCCGGCATGCTGCGGTTCATGCCCGCCGATGTTGCCGATGGCACGCTCGACATTCTCGGCACGCCGACTCCGGCCGAGCGGCAGGTCAGCGCCGATGTCGAGCAGGTGCTCGGGCGGCCCGCCACGTCGTATGCCGAATGGGCGCAACGCAATCGGGCGGTCTTCGGCTAGCCCTTGCTCGGCTGTCCGCCGATTCGAATCTGCTGGTCGCCCTCGCGATCTCGTAGGTCGACGCCGAGGGTGAGCAGCTTCTCGTCGAGGCCCTCGACTTCGAGGGGCAGCCAGACGCGCCGCACGGTCGTCGCGATGCGCAGCGCGGCGGGAATCTCGTGCACGGTATCCGCCAGCCACTGGCCAACGGGACGGCTACACCGATCCCGCCACCGAGAGCGAGCCCACCGAGGGCGAACAGGCAGAGTTGGACAGTGGAGAATTCGCAGCACCGTAGATGCGGATGTGGTGGTCATCGATTCTCCGATCCGGATAGGCGTGGCCCGGCCCGTAGGAGCGGCCGGAGATCAGCCGATATCGACCGGGTCGATTTGGACGCGGAGGGGGGCATCGGAGCGGTGGGTGCTGCGGATGGCTTGGGCGGCGGTGAGGGCGCGGGCGAGGGCGGCGCCGGAGGTGCGGTGTACACGCAGGAGCATGCGTTCGACTTCGGCGGGGGTATCACCGCTGTCGAAGGGTTTGCGGGCGCCGGGTGGCAGTGGCACCGGGCCGAGGAGGTCGGCGTTATCCGGAAGCTTTGCGGCGGAGAGCAATTCGGCGATGGCATCGGAGGTGCCGTCGATGGCGGCCATGCGGACGGCGGGCGGGAAGCCGACCTCGGCGCGGCCCGCCACCTCGGCGCGGGCGTGGCCGACCGGATCCCAGCGCAGCAGCGCCTGGACGGTCGGCAGCGAGGGTTCGGCCATGACAATGACCTGGCCGTGGTTGCGGACCAGTGTGGCGGCCGACATCCAGCGGCGCAGCGTGTCCTCGGCGGCGCGCAGGTCCGCGCGGCTGAGCAGCGCCCAGCCGTCGAGTAGCAGGGCGACACCGTAGCCGCCGGGCAGCACCGGTTCGGCGCCGACGGTCGCGACGATCACCTGCGGGCCCGGTTCCACGGTGTCGAGGATCGCGCCGCCGCTGGACCCGCGGATCGGCACGCCGGGGAAGGCACGGCCCAGTTCCTCGGCGGTGCGGGCCGCGCCGATCACCACCGCGCGCAGCGCCCGGGAAGCGCAAGCGGGACAACGGAATGCGGCCTCGGTGATACCGCACCACCGGCAGGCGGGGCTGTGCGCGGTCTCGCCGCGGTGCCCGGCTCGCCCGTCCGGCAAGGCGAGTGGACCGTTGCAGTGCCGACATCGTGCGGGCGTACGGCATTTCGCGCAGGCGAGCGCCGGAATGTATCCGCGCCGCGGCACCTGCACCAGCACCGCCGCGCCCTCCTTCAGCGCCGATCGCGCGGCGGCATAACCTACAGCCGGAATGCGAACGGCCCGCGCGACCGGATCGCGCTCCATCGCGATATCGGAGTCACCCGGTGCACTGATCCGCGGCGAAAACTTGCGCACCACAGCGCGGTCCGCGACCAGATCATGCGCCCACCCCGAATCGACCACCGCTTGAATCTCGGCCGTCCGCGCGAATCCGGCCGCCACGAACGCCGCTGCGGCCTCATGTGCCCGCAACATCGCGACCTCCCGCGCGTGCGGATACGGCGCACGCGGTTCGGCATAGGTGTCGTCACCGTCATCCCAGATCGCGATCAACCCGAGGTCGGCGGCGGGCGCGAACACCGCACTGCGCGTCCCCACGATCACCCGGGCCGTGCCCCGCAACGCTGCCAACCACCGTCGATAACGCGCGGCCGGACCCAATCCGGCCGCCAACCCGACCGCCGAATCCCCCACCAGCCGAGCACATTCCGCCAACACCCGATCCAGATCCCGCTGATCCGGCACCATCAGAATCGCACTGCGTCCCCGCCCCGCCACCACGGCCGCCAACTCCGCCAACCGCCGTGCCCAATCCTCCCCCGGCAACGCCTGCCAGGCCGCCCGCACCCCCTTTCCCTCCCCCAGCGCCGCCACAAACGCCGCCCCATGGAGATACCGCTCCCACGACCCCAGATCCACACCGTCCGGCATACCTGCGCGGCCCGAAACAGCCGGCACGGCGGCGGACGGCGAATCGGACACGGCGGCAGCCGGTTCCGCCGCGGAGTCATCCGAGAGACCGCTATCGAGTGACGCACGCAAGGTGCCGGATGCGCGAGTTCGATCGCCCGAAGGGGTTTCCGCCTGTGCCGTTCGACTCGCAGGACTGGAGCCGCCATCACTCGATGCGGCCGAATCCTCCTGCGGTCCTTCGGGTTCGGCGGGCTTCTTCGGGCCTCCGTTCTCGGTGCGCGCGTGTCGGGGCGGGATGGCCAGCCGCAGGACATCGGCTCGGGTGCCCGCGTAGCGTGCGGCTACCGCGGTGGCCAGTTTCAGGATTTCCGGTGTGAGGACGCGCTCGGGCGATACCACGCGCTCGAGCCTGACCATTTTGCCGGTGTGGTCGCTGTGGGACAGGCGGGCCAGGATATAGCCGTCGACGAGGCGGCCAGCGAAGCGGACGCGGACGCGCACGCCGGGCTGTGCGATTTCGTCCAGCTCCGGCGGCACCAAATAGTCGAAGTCGCGGTCCAGGTGCGCAGGCGACAACAGCGGGAGTACCCGTGCGATCGGGTGTCCCGCTGCTGTCGAATCGTGCGTCGCCGTGGCTCCGGCGCCTGCGTCGCCGGGAGCCGTGGCGGAGAGGTCCGCTGTGGGTTTGTGCACGCGGGCCCGATATACCTACAGTCCTACGGCCGCACGGAGCTTGTCCGCTCGGTCGGTGTGCTCCCAGGGCAGGTCCACGTCGGTGCGGCCGAAGTGGCCGTACGCGGCGGTCGGCGCGTAGATCGGCCGCAGCAGGTCCAGGTCGCGGATGATCGCGCCGGGCCGCAGGTCGAAGACCTCGGTGATGGCCGTGGCGATGCGCGTCGGATCGACCTTCTCGGTGCCGAAGGTCTCGACGAACAGACCGACCGGTGCGGCCTTACCGATGGCATAGGCAACCTGAACCTCGACGCGGTCGGCCAGTCCTGCCGCGACGACATTCTTCGCGACCCAGCGCATGGCGTAGGCGGCCGAGCGGTCCACCTTCGACGGATCCTTACCGGAGAACGCGCCGCCGCCGTGGCGGGCCATGCCACCGTAGGTGTCGACGATGATCTTGCGGCCGGTCAGACCCGCATCGCCCATCGGACCACCGAGTACGAACTTGCCCGTGGGGTTCACCAGCAGGCGAATATCGGAGACATCCAGCGGCGCGGGCAGGTCGAGATCGGCGAGCACCGCGTCGACGACCTTCTCGCGGATATCGGGCGCCAGGAGGTTGTCCAGGTCGATATCGGCTGCGTGCTGAGTGGAGATCACGACCGTATCCAGGCGGACCGGGCGGTCGCCGTCGTATTCGATGGTGACCTGGGTCTTGCCGTCGGGACGCAGGTACGGCAGCACACCGGACTTGCGCACCTCGGTCAGCCGCCGCGAGAGCCGGTGCGCGAGGGCGATCGGCAGCGGCATCAGCTCGGGGGTGTCGGTGTTGGCGTAGCCGAACATCAGGCCCTGGTCACCGGCGCCCTGCCGTTCGATCTCGTCATGGGTTCCGGCGGTACGCGCCTCGTGCGAGGTGTCGACACCCTGCGCGATATCCGGCGACTGCGCGCCGATCGCGATATTCACACCGCAGGAATTACCGTCGAATCCTTTTGCGGACGAGTCATATCCGATTTCCAGGACCTTTTCGCGAACGATTTTGGGAATATCCGCATAGGCCGAAGTGGTGACCTCACCCGCGACGTGAACCTGACCGGTGGTGACGAGTGTTTCCACCGCGACCCGGCTGCGCGGATCCGCCGCGAGCAGCGCGTCGAGGATGGAATCGCTGATGGCGTCACAGATCTTGTCCGGATGACCTTCGGTCACGGACTCACTGGTGAAAAGGCGGCTGCCAGACGTGGGCACAGTTCTTCCCTCTCCCTCAACGGGTTACTCGTATCGGATTGCGACGGTAACGCGATGCGTCCACCGCACAACCCTTCATCTCAGACTATTCCAAACCACCGACGCGATGGAGCAGACGACAGGCAACTGTCTCAGACTATTGATTCCGTCAACGTGTCGGGCCGGGGCTCCAGCCTCCAACACATCGACCAGTCCGGGTTGCGGTCGACCACTAGCCTAACCACGTATCGGCGGCGCTTCCACCGAAGGTACTCGGTACGCGTCCATCCAAGCGCCACAACAGATCTCAGCGCCACAACAGACCTCAGCGCAGCAGCGGACCGAGCGCGTCCAGCACCCGGCTCGCGAGCAACGCCTTCGAACCGTGGTCGAGCGCCTGTTCGGTGCCGTCGGCACCGAGCAGCCAGCCATCGTTGGTGTCGACCTCGAACGCCTTGCCCTCGCCGACCGCGTTGACGACCAGCAGATCACAGCCCTTGCGCGCCAGTTTGGCCCGCGCGTGTGTGAGCACATCGCCCTGCTCGTCACCGGTCTCGGCGGCGAAGCCGACGATCGCGGTACCGGGCAGTTGACCGTCGCGCCGCGCCTGGACCAGTCCGGCGAGGATGTCATCGGTCTTGGTCAGCGGGATCACGTCGGGCTCGTGCGCGCCCTTTTTGATCTTGGCCGCGGCCACCGTTGTCGGCCGGAAGTCGGCGACGGCGGCGGCCATGATCACCGCGTCCGAACCGAGCGCATGCTTCTCGACGGCGGTCTTGAGCTGTTCGGCGGTGGTGATGTGCACGAGGTCGACGGCGGCGGGTGCGGCCATCTCGATCGTATTGCCCGCGATCAACGTCACGTGGGCACCGCGCTGCGCGGCGACCCGGGCGAGTGCGTAGCCCTGTTTGCCGGAGCTGCGATTGCCGAGAAAACGCACCGGATCCAGCGGTTCCCTGGTGCCGCCCGCAGTGATCACCAGGCGGCGGCCCGCCAGATCACGCGGGATGGCGTCGGCGCGTTCCAGCAGCAGCGTCGCGAGCCCGAAGATCTCCTCGGGCTCGGGCAACCGGCCGGGACCCGTATCGGCGCCGGTCAACCGGCCCGACGCGGGTTCCATGACGATCGCACCGTGCGCACGCAACGTCGCGACATTGGCGAGGGTGGCCGGATGCTCCCACATCTCGGTATGCATCGCGGGCGCGAACAACACCGGACATCGGGCCGTCAGCAGCGTGGCGGTGAGTAGATCGTCGGCGCGGCCCTGTGCGGCGCGCGCCATCAGATCGGCGGTCGCCGGGGCGATGACAACGAGGTCCGCCTCCTGGCCCAACCGCACATGCGGCACCTCGGGCACATCGGTGAACACATCGGTGTGCACCGGGTTCCCGGACAGTGCCTCGAAGGTTGCCTTGCCGACGAACTGCAGCGCCGACTCGGTAGGGATCACCCGAACCTGGTGCCCGGTCTCGGTGAACCGGCGCACGATCGAGCAAGCCTTATAAGCGGCGATTCCGCCGCCGACGCCGACGACGATCCGTGTGGTCACTACCCCTCCGGTGGGCTGATCCCCGCGTACGCGGGGAGTTCGACGAGCTTGTTATTCGCCTTCGGAGTGCTCGAGCAGGTCGGAGTGGATCTCCCGCATCGCGACCGAGAGCGGCTTCTCCTGCAGACCCGGCTCGACCAGCGGGCCGACGTATTCGAGGATGCCGTCGCCGAGCTGGTTGTAGTAGTCGTTGATCTGACGGGCCCGCTTGGCCGCGTAGATGACCAGCGCGTACTTGGACGAGGTGCGCTCCAGCAGCTCGTCGATCGGCGGGTTGGTGAGGCCGACCGGAGTGTCGTATGCGGGCGCGGGCTTGATGTCCGTACTGCTCACTTGTGTGGGCTCCTGCGGGGATCGGTTCTTCGGGCTGGGTTATTTCGAGCGTGTGGGTGTCACGAACTCGAATTTGTGCTAACGAACAACGATACCAACTGCTCACAGGCGCTGGTCACCTCGTCGTTCACTATGACGATGTCGAACTCGTCACAGGCCGCCAATTCGGTCCTGGCGGTCTCCAACCTGCGTGCGATCACCTCGGGCGATTCGGTACCGCGCGAGGTCAGCCGGGATACCAATTCGTCCCAGCTGGGCGGGGCGAGGAATACCAGCAGCGCCTCCGGGATGGCCTTGCGCACCGACCGCGCGCCCTCGAGGTCCACCTCGACGAGCACCGGCAGTCCGGCGGCGAGTCCGTCACGCACCGGTCCGGCCGGGGTGCCGGAGCGCTGCAGTCCCCCGTGGATATCGGCCCATTCGAGGAGTTCGCCCGCCTCGATCATGGCGTCGAACTCCTCCCGGGACACGAACCGGTAGTCGCGGCCGTCGACCTCCCCGGGCCGGGGGGCCCGGGTTGTCGCCGACACGCTGAAGACCAGTTGGGGCAGTCGCTCGCGGACGCAACGGACCACGGTCGACTTGCCCACGGCCGAGGGGCCGACCAGTACAACCAGTCGACCCTTCCGCGTGTTTTCGACCACCTCGGTGGTCAGGCGAAGTCGAATCGGGCGAGCAGCGCCTTGCGCTGCCGATCACCCAGTCCGCGCAGACGCCGGGTGGGGGCGATCTCCAGCTCGCTCATGATCTCCGCCGCCTTGACCTTGCCCACCTTGGGCAGGGCCTCCAGCAGAGCCGACACCTTCATCTTGCCGAGGATCTCGTCGGTTTCGGCGTCGGTGAGGACCTGCTTCAGGTCGGTGCCGCCACGCTTCAGGCGCTCCTTGAGCTCCGCCCGAGCACGGCGAGCGGCAGCCGCCTTCTCCAAAGCAGCGGCGCGCTGCTCGTCAGTCAGCTGGGGAAGGGCCACGGTTCCTCCGTCTCATCGTTCATTGCATCAACTCCTGCCGGTAACCCAGCAGTCTCAGCGACCGTACCCACGACGTTCCCCGATTGCGAACCCACCCCCCAGGTCAGCGCATGATTCGCCGATGTCGTAGGGGTGGTCCCGGCCGGATGCGCACAGCGCGTCGATCGCTGCGGAGATCCTACCGCCGAAACCTCGAAATGCCCCGCGACCAGGGAGTTTTCATAGGTTAAGCGCGGTAGCGGAGCGGTTGCGGCGACAACCCGCATCGCGCCAGCAACCGGTCGCTCGTCCGACCTGGAAGTTTCTAGGATTTTTCCGCGTGTCGCGTTGTTCTTGCGCGTGTCGGAGCCGTGAAACGACCGATTTCGAGCCTCCGGATCGTGCCGGCGGCCGCCCAGGACGGCAGCGCGGCGAGTTCCAGCGGCACTCTGTGCCGCGCTAGCAGGCTCCGTGATCGATCAGGACACAAGATCGGCCACCGATATGCCCAATGGCGAGGAAAAGGGCGCAGCGGGGCGCACAGCTGTTCGATATGACACGTCATCCCCGCTCAACGGCGCTCCCCGCCCTTGAAACACGAAATGGACCGACGCCGAAGCGCCGGTCCACACCGCAATCGTCGACTCGTCATCGCCGCAGGAAGGCGAACTCCTCCTGCAGCGCGCTCACCTTGGCACGCAGTGCCGAGACAGACGGGCCGTGGCGCAGCACCTCGCGCGAGACATTCGGCACCGCGGCATGCAGCATGTGATCCGAGACCAGCTCACGCACGGTTTCCGGACCGCCGCCCTGCGCGCCGACGCCCGGCATCAGGATCGGACCGTTGAGCGCCGACAGATCCGGTGCCTCGCTGAGTGTGGCACCGATAACGACGCCGACCGAGCCGAACTCCTGGCCCGCGTTGCACTGCGCCGCGGCGTCGACCATGGTCTGGGCGACCGTGCGACCGTCCGCCGCCAGCGCCCGTTGCACCTGCGCGCCTTCGGGGTTCGAGGTGGCGGCGAGTACGAAGACACCGCGGCCGTTCGCCTCGGCGAGCGTCAAGGCCGGTGCGAGGGAACCGAATCCGAGATACGGCGAGACCGTCACCGCATCCGATCCGAGCGGTCCGTCGGCGAGCCAGGTGCGCGCGTAGGCATCCATGGTCGAGCCGATATCGCCGCGTTTGGCGTCGGCGAGCACCAGGGTGCCCGAGGCACGCAGCACCTCGACCGTGCGCTCCAGCACCGCGATTCCGCCGGAGCCGTAGGCCTCGAAGAAGGCGACCTGCGGTTTGATCAGCGCGACCTCGCCGTCGAAGGCCTCGACGCAGATTTCGGCGAATTTCTCGACCCCGTCGACATCATCGGTCAGGCCCCAGGATTCGAGCAGTCCGGGATGCGGGTCGATGCCGACGCACAGTGGGCCGAAGTGCCGCATGGCGTGCTGCAGTCGGGCACCGAACGTCTTCATCGCACCGTCTCCTTCGTCAGCCACGCAGCACCGAATGCAGTTCCTGCAGGGAACGCACCCCGATGCCACCGTTGATGCTCGCCTCGATGCCCTGCACCGCCGCGGCCGCACCCTGCACCGTGGTGATGCACGGAATGTTCACACCCACCGCGGCCGTGCGGATCTCGTAGCCGTCCACGCGGGGCCCGGAGTTGCCGTAGGGGGTGTTGAACACCATGTCGACCTCACCGTCGCGGATCTGCTCCACGATGGTCGGCTGGTCGGCCGGACCGTCCTCGGAATGCTTGCGCACCTGTTCGCAGGGAATTCCGTTGCGGCGCAGCATTTCCGCGGTGCCCTCGGTGGCCAGGATGCGGAAGCCCAGGTCGTTGAGGCGCTTGACCGGGAACACCATGGCGCGCTTGTCGCGGTTGGCGATCGAGACGAAGACCGTGCCCTCGGTCGGCAGCGAACCGTAGGCCGCGGCCTGGCTCTTGGCGAAGGCGGTGCCGAAATCGGCGTCGATGCCCATGACCTCACCGGTGGACTTCATCTCCGGCGAGAGCAGCGAATCCACGCCGCTGCCGTCGGCCTTACGGAACCGGTGGAACGGCAGGACCGCTTCCTTCACCGCGACCGGTGCGTCGAGCGGCACGTGGCCGCCGTCGCCCTCGGCGGGCAGCATGCCCTCCTTGCGGAGTTCGGCGATGGTGGCGCCCATGGTGATCCGCGCGGCCGCCTTGGCCAGCGGCACCGCGGTGGCCTTGGAGACGAACGGAACCGTCCGACTCGCCCGCGGATTCGCCTCGAGCACGTAGAGCACGTCGTCCTTGAGCGCGTACTGGACATTGAGCAGGCCCTTGACGCCGATGCCCTTGGCCAGCGCGATGGTGGAGCGGCGCACCGCCTCGATATCGCTGCGGCCCAAGGTGATCGGCGGCAGCGCGCAGGCGGAGTCACCGGAGTGGATGCCCGCCTCTTCGATGTGCTCCATCACGCCGCCGAGGTAGACCTCGTCGCCGTCGCAGAGCGCGTCGACGTCGATCTCGATGGCGTCTTCCAGGAAGCGGTCGACCAGCACCGGATGTTCCGGGCTGAGTTCGGTGGCCCGGGAGATGTAGCCCTCCAGCGAGGCCTCGTCGTAGACGATCTCCATACCTCGGCCGCCGAGCACGTAGGACGGGCGCACCAGCACCGGGTAGCCGATGCCGGCCGCGATCTTCTTGGCCTGCGCGAAGGTGGTCGCGGTGCCGTACTTCGGCGCGGGCAAGCCCGCGGCGACCAGCACGTCACCGAATTCGCCGCGGTCCTCGGCCAGGTCGATGGCGGCGGCGCTGGTGCCGACCACCGGCACACCGGCGTCGGTGAGCCGCTGCGCCAGACCAAGCGGGGTCTGCCCGCCGAGCTGCACGATCACGCCGGCGACGGTGCCGGATTCGGTTTCGGCGTGATAGACCTCGAGCACGTCCTCGAAGGTCAGCGGCTCGAAGTAGAGCCGGTCGGCGGTGTCGTAGTCGGTGGACACGGTCTCCGGGTTGCAGTTGACCATGACCGTCTCGTACCCGGCCTGCGAAAGCGTCTGCGCCGCATGCACACACGAGTAGTCGAACTCGATGCCCTGGCCGATCCGGTTCGGACCCGACCCCAGGATGATCACCTTGTCGCGCTCGCGCTGCGGCGCGACCTCGGACTCGGCGGCGGGGTCGAGTTCGTAGGTCGAGTAGTGGTACGGGGTCTTGGCCTCGAATTCGGCGGCGCAGGTGTCGACGGTCTTGAAGACCGGACGGATGTCGAGTCGGTGGCGCAGTGCCCGCACGCCGGTCTCGCCCGCCAATTCCGGCCGCAGCGCGGCGATCTGGCGGTCGGAGAGGCCGTAATGCTTGGCGCGGCGCAGCAGCGGCTCGTCGAGCACGGCTGCGTCGATGACCTCCTGGCGCAGCTCGACCAGCCCGGCGACCTCGGCGACGAACCAGGGGTCGATGCCGGATGCCTTGGCGACGTCCTCGATGCTCGCGCCCAGGCGCAGCGCGCGCTCGACCTGGTAGATCCGTCCCTCGGTTGGGGTACGCAGGTCTTCCAGGACGGCTTCGGTATCGGTCCACTTGCCGTCGTCCTGGGTCCAGAAGCCCGCGGCCTTGGTCTCCAGCGAGCGCAGCACCTTGCCGAGTGCCTCGGCGAAGTTGCGGCCCAGCGACATCGCCTCGCCGACCGACTTCATGGTCGTGGTCAGCGTGGGGTCGGCGCCCGGGAACTTCTCGAAGGCGAACCGCGGCGCCTTGACGACCACATAGTCCAGGGTCGGCTCGAAACAGGCCGGGGTTTCCTTGGTGATGTCATTGACGATCTCGTCCAGGGTGTAGCCGATGGCCAGTTTGGCGGCGATCTTGGCGATCGGGAAACCCGTCGCCTTGGAAGCCAATGCGGACGAGCGCGAGACGCGCGGGTTCATCTCGATGACGATCAGGCGACCGTCGGCCGGGTTCACCGCGAACTGGATATTGCAGCCGCCGGTGTCCACGCCGACCTCGCGCAGGATGTCGATGCCGAGGTCGCGCAACTTCTGGTATTCGCGGTCGGTGAGGGTCATGGCGGGTGCGACGGTGACCGAATCACCGGTGTGCACACCCATCGGGTCCACATTCTCGATCGAGCAGACCACCACGACATTGTCGCGGCCATCGCGCATCAGCTCGAGTTCGTATTCCTTCCAGCCGAGGATGGATTCCTCGATGAGCACATTGGCCGTCGGCGAGGCGGCCAGACCGCCGCCCGCGATCCGATCCAGGTCCTCGTCGTTGTAGGCCATGCCCGAGCCGAGGCCACCCATGGTGAACGACGGCCGCACGACCACCGGAAAGCCCAGTTCGGTGACGGTTTCGCGAACCTCGTCCATGGTGTGGCAGACCCGCGAGCGCGCGCTCTCGCCGCCGACCTTGGCGACGATGTCCTTGAACTTCTGCCGGTCCTCACCGCGCTGGATGGCCTCGAAGTCGGCGCCGATCAGCTCGACGTTGTACTTCTGCAGCACCCCGCGTTCGTGCAGGGCGACCGCGGTATTCAGCGCGGTCTGCCCGCCGAGGGTGGCCAGGATGGCGTCGGGGCGCTCCTTTTCGATGACCTTCTCGACGAACTCCGGCGTAATCGGCTCCACGTAGGTGGAATCGGCGAATTCCGGGTCGGTCATGATGGTCGCGGGATTGGAGTTCACCAGCGATACCCGCAGGCCTTCGGCCCGCAGCACCCGGCACGCCTGGGTGCCGGAGTAGTCGAATTCGCAGGCCTGGCCGATGACGATCGGACCAGAGCCGATCACCAGGATGTGCTTCAGATCCTCGCGGCGAGGCATCAGGCTCCTTCCATGAGACCGGCGAAACGGTCGAAGAGATAGGCGGCGTCATGGGGTCCGGCGGCGGCCTCCGGGTGGTACTGCACCGAGAACGCGCGGCCGTCGACCAGGCGGACGCCCTCGACGGTGCCGTCATTGGCGCACACGTGGCTGACCTCGGCCTTTCCGAACGGGGTGTCGAACTGCTCGCCCTGTTCGCCCTCCAGCGCGAAGCCGTGGTTCTGCGCGGTGATCGAGATCCGGCCGGTCTCGTGTTCGACGACCGGGATATTGATGCCGCGGTGGCCGAACTTCATCTTGTAGGTCTTGCGGCCGAGGGCCCGGCCGAGGATCTGGTTGCCGAAGCAGATGCCGAACAGCGGCAGGCCCTGCTCGAGCACGCCCTGGGTGATCGCGACCGCGCCGTCCTGGGTGGCCGGGTCGCCTGGGCCGTTGGACAGGAAGACACCGTCCGGCTTCAGTTCCCGGATCTGGTCCAGGGTGACGGTCGAGGGCACCACGTGCACTCGCATGCCGCGCTGGGCGAACATGCGCGGGGTGTTGGTCTTGATGCCGAGGTCGACCGCGACGACGGTGAAGCGCGGGTCACCGTTCGGTTCGATCGTGTACAGCGCTTCGGTACTCACCTCTTCGGCCAGGTCGGCGCCCAGCATCGAGGGTTGTCCGTTGACGCGGGCCAGCAATTCATCGGCGTCGGCGAGTGCCGCACCGGAGAAGATGCCTGCCTTCATCGAACCGCGGGTGCGCAGGTGGCGCACCAGCGCGCGGGTGTCGATGCCCGCGATTCCGACGACCTGCTGGCGGTCGAGCTGGTCCTGCAGGGTTCCGGTGGAGCGCCAGTTCGATGCGACACGCGAGGCGTCGCGGACCGCGTATCCGGCGACCCAGATCTTGCCGGATTCGTCGTCCTCGTCATTCCAGCCGGTATTGCCGATCTGCGGGGCCGTGGCCACCACGATCTGGCGATGGTAGCTGGGGTCGGTGAGGGTCTCCTGGTACCCGGTCATCGCGGTGCAGAACACCGCCTCACCGAGTGTTTCGCCCACGGCGCCGAAGGCCGTGCCGCGGAACACCCGCCCGTCTTCGAGTACCAGCGCAGCTTCTTGAATCATCCCTCGTCGTCTCCCGTCATCGCCCTGGCCCACGCCGGGTACACCGTCTTGTCGTCACCTCGGAAACCGGTATCTATCTCGGTTCCGGTCGGCAGCTTCCAGCGAATTACCAGCACTCCATCTTCCGTCATCACCTTGCCCGCATGTCCGCGTTCGGTCCGCACGGCCGTAATGGATTCCTGCGGAATCCAGATCACCGTCGCACCGTCGCGCTCGAGCAGAATCCCCCGTTCGAACCGCGTGAGTTCCGCCGTAGCCCGGAAACCCAAGTCGCCCACCGCGATCCGGTCCTGCCAGCTGGGTGCGATGGTGCTGCCGAGATACATTCCGGTGGTCGGCTCGAGTACCTGAGCGCCGAGCTCACCCGGCACATCCGGCAATTCGCCGATGCGCGCCGCTTGTCGCGCGGCGCGGTTCTGCCAGCCTCGATACATCAGCCAGATGCACAGGGCGAACAGTACGAGCAGCCCGACCACCCACAGCGTTCTTTCCACTTACGGACCTCCCACCGCCTTGCCCTCACGGGCGGTCACCCGGCCTCGGAGCAACGTCGTTGTCACCCGAGCCGGGAACGTCATGTCTTCGAACGGCGTGTTGTTCGAAATGCTGGCGAGCGCGGCGGCCCGCACCGTCCAGGTCGCGTCCGGATCGACCAGCGTGAGGTTGGCCGGTTCGCCCACCTCGATCGGTCGGCCGTGGCCGTCGAGTCCGACGATCTCGGCCGGACGCTCGCTCATCACCCGGGCGACGCCGCGCCAGTCCAGCAGACCGGGCTCGACCATGGTCTGCACGATGAT
Source organism: Nocardia nepalensis (assembly GCF_048910785.1). Classification (NCBI taxonomy): domain Bacteria; kingdom Bacillati; phylum Actinomycetota; class Actinomycetes; order Mycobacteriales; family Nocardiaceae; genus Nocardia; species Nocardia nepalensis. The sequence goes on from NZ_JBKBET010000021.1 coordinate 340,915, forward strand.
CGACAGCGCGGTCTCCAGGCCCAGCATGCCGGGTCGGGCGGCGGCGAATTCGCAGCACTTGTCCTGTTCGGCGTGCGGGGCGTGGTCGGTGGCGACGCAGTCGAGAATGCCCTCGGCCAGTGCCTGCCGCAGCGCGACGGTGTCGGAGACCTCGCGCAGCGGCGGGTTCACCTTATTGACCGCGTCGTAGGTTTCCAGGCGCGAGTCGTCGAGCAGCAGGTGATGCGGGGTGACCTCGGCGGTGATCGAAATACCTTGCGCTTTGGCCCATTTCACCAGCTCGACGGTGCCGGCGGTGGAAGCGTGGCAGATGTGCACGCGGGCACCGGCATCGCGGGCCAGCAGTGCGTCACGGGCGACGATCGACTCCTCCGCGGCGCGCGGCCAACCGGCCAGGCCGAGGCGCGCGGCGGTCGGACCCTCGTGTGCGACAGCGCCTTTGGTCAGGCGCGGCTCCTCGGCATGCTGGGCGATCAAGACGCCGAGCGAGTTGGAGTACTCGAGTGCGCGGCGCATGAGCAGCGGGTCGTAGACGCAGTGGCCGTCGTCGGAGAACATCCGCACCGCGCCGATTCCGGCGGCCATGGTGCCCATTTCGGCGAGTTGCTTGCCCTCGAGACCGACGGTGACCGCGCCCACCGGGAACACGTCGACCAGACCGACCTCTTGGCCGCGCCGCCACACGTGGTCGGTGACGACCACCGAATCGGCGACCGGATTGGTATTGGCCATGGCGAAGACTGCCGTGTAGCCGCCGAGTGCCGCTGCGGCGGAACCGGTTTCGATGGTCTCGGTGTCCTCGCGGCCGGGTTCGCGCAGGTGCGTGTGCAGGTCGACGAATCCCGGCAGCAGGATCTGGCCCTGCGCGTCGATGATCTCGGCGTCGATAATGCCCAGATCCGTTCCGATGGCGGCGATTACGCCGTCGCGCACGAGTACGTCGACCGGCTCGCCCTCGCCGTACGGCCGAACACCCTTGAGCAGCAGACTCATGCCACTGCCTCCTGGGTACCGACCAGCAGCCGGAACAGCACGGCCATCCGCATATGCACTCCGTTCGTCACCTGTTGCAGGATCGCCGCCTGCGAGGAATCCGCGACGGGCGAGGCGATTTCCATGCCGCGCAGCATCGGGCCCGGATGCAGGACGACCGCGTTCTCGTCCAGCAGGGCGAGCCTGCGCTCGGAAAGCCCATAGCTGACCGAATATTCGCGGGCCGACGGGAAGAAGCCGCCGTTCATCCGCTCCTGCTGCACCCGCAGCATGAGAACCGCGTCGGCGCCGGGCAATTCGGCGTCGAGCGAATGCGAGATCCGGGCGGGCCACAGGTCCGCGCCGACCGGTAGCAGCGTGCGCGGCGCGACCAGCACCACCTCGGCGCCGAGGGTGTCGAGCAGGAAGACATTCGAGCGCGCGACCCGGCTGTGCAGGATATCGCCGACGATGACGATCCGCTTGCCCTCGATATCGCCGAGGCGCTGACGCAGAGTCAGTGCGTCCAGCAGCGCCTGCGTGGGGTGCTGGTGGGTGCCGTCACCGGCGTTGATGATGGCCGGGCCCGGACGCCCCTCCGAAGCCGCCCAGGCGTCCATCCAACGCGCGATCTGGTGCGCCGCACCCGAGGCCGGGTGCCGGACGATGAGCGCGTCGGCTCCCGCCGCGTGCAGCGTCAGCGCGGTGTCGCGCAGTGATTCGCCCTTGGCGACCGAGGAGCTGCTCGCGCTGACATTGATCACATCGGCGCTCATCCATTTGCCCGCGACCTCGAACGAGACCCGGGTGCGGGTCGAATTCTCGTAGAAGACCGTCATCACGGTGCGGCCGCGCAGCGTCGGCAGCTTCTTCACCTCGCGGCCGAGCAGCGCCTGTTCGAAGCGTTCGGCCTCGTCGAGCAATTCGGTCGCGGTGCCACGATCCAGGTCGGTCACCGTCAAGAGGTGCCTCACGACGCCACCTCCATGACACTCGCTCCGGCGAGCCGGTTCACTGCGCTTCCTCCTGATGCAAGTAGACGCCGTCGCGGCCGTCGTGTTCGGTGAGCAGTACGGAGATGTCCTCGCTGCGGGAGGTCGGCACGTTCTTGCCGACGAAATCCGCGCGGATCGGGAGTTCGCGGTGGCCGCGGTCGATGAGCACCGCGAGTTGGACGGCGCGTGGCCGGCCGAGGTCGCGTAGGCCGTCGAGGGCCGAACGGACGGTGCGGCCGGAGAAGAGCACGTCATCGACGAGCACGACGAGTGCGTCCTCGATACCGCCTTCGGGTACCGAGGTGCGCTCCAGCGGGCGGTGCGGGCGGCTGCGCAGATCGTCGCGGTAGAGGGTGATGTCGAGGGAGCCGAGTGCCGGGCGGACGCCGGAGAATTCCTCGATCTTGTCGGTCAGTCGCGCGGCCAGGGTGGTGCCGCGGGTGGGAATGCCGATCAGCACCACGCGCGGTGCGTCCGGCTCGCCCGCATCCAGGGCGGTTTTCTCGATGATCTGATGCGCGATGCGCGCGATGGTCCGGCCGACGTCGGAAGGAGACAATAGCTCGCGTCCCGCGCTCACCCACTCTGGAGTGTGTCGCTGCGACGTTTCGGCAGCGCCGGACTTGGCGGCCCGTTCCTCGGGCACGGCCATGCCGACCTCCTTCCCCGCCTCACCGGACGGTCCGTTAAAGGATGTCTTACGGCAAGCAGCCTAGCAGCGCCGTTTGCACCGCTTTAACCAGGCATATCCCGCTGTGAGCGGGACCACCCGAACCCTGTGAGCGGGGCCACCCACGCGGATTCGGATGTTGCGGGCATACCGGGAGGTTTGTGTAGTTACGGTTCGCGCACCGCGACAACGACCCCGATATCCGGATCGTTCAATGCGGCGGGCCGGTCGAAGGCGGCGACCAGATCGTCCCAGCTGCGGAATTCGGTGCGCCAGCCGTGTTCGTCCAGCCAGGTTCTGGCATCGACACCGAGGCCGGTGCGCGGACGGTCCGCACCAGCGTCGCCACGGACCAGGCGTGCGAGTTCGCTGTACGGTCGGGCATTTTCGTCCACGGCGAACCGGCTGACACCGAAACGGCTTCCGGGAGCGGATAATTCGGTCAGCGTGGTGACCACGTGCAACGCGTATTCGTGGGTCAGGTAGCCGAGGACGCCCTCATCCACCCAGTGCGTCGGCAGGTCCGACCGAAACCCGCTCTCGCCGAGCAGCTTTGCCCAGTCCTCGCGCAAATCGATGGGCAACACCGCGCGTTCGCAGCGCGGTATTGCCTGCGCGGCGGCCAAGACCGGCTCCTTGAATGCGAAGAGTTCCGGCAGATCGATCTCGAACACTCGAACGTCGGCGGGCAGCGACATGCGAAATGCCCTGGTGTCCAAGCCCGCACCGATCAGCACGATCTGCCGTATCCCCTGTTCGACCGCCGCTGCGACCCGGTCATCGACAAGCCGGACGCCGACCGTTCGTCCTTCGAAGAACATGTCCGCGACCTCTTCGAGCCGCGCCCAGCGTTCGGCTCCCCCGTCGACATCGCGATAAGCGCGGCGCGCGGCGTCCACGAACAGCTGTGCGAACGGATCGTCGTACAGGCGGTCGGTGCGCGCGGATTCCCTGGCTCGGATCACCGCCACCCCGATCGCGGTCAATGCGACGCCTGCCATCGGCGCCTTCGGATGCGTTTCGGTCATTGCCGTCTCCCACTAATTAGCTTGTCGCCCGGCTAGTAATCCGAGCTCAGCGAAGACGCTAGGCTTCCACTAGCCGGTCGTCAAGCAAAATGGAAGGACGCCATGGACGGACGTCGCAGCGATACGCGTGAGCGGATTCGTTCGGTCGCAATGGAGTTGTTCTCAGAACGCGGCTACGAAAAGACCTCCCTGCGCGAGATAGCCGACCGCCTCGGCGTCACCAAGGCCGCGCTCTACTACCACTTCCGCACAAAGGAAGACATCGTCGTCAGCCTCTCCGATGACCTGCGTCGCGGCATCGACGACATCGTGACCTGGGCCGAGAGCACAGCACCCGGCCCGGAGCGAGCCGATGAAATCCTCACCCGCTATGGCGCGCTGCTACACGGCATCGGCCGCGGCATGGTGCGCTTCTGGCACGAAAATCAACCCGCCTTCCGACAGTTGGATTTCGGTTCCAGCATGCGCTATCAATTCCGCGTTCTCGCCGACCTCATGGCCGGTCCCGACCACCCGCCCCTCGCCGTCTTCCGCGCCCGCGAAGCCCTGCTCGCCATCAGCTGGAGCACCGCCATGATGGGCGATCTCCCGCTGACCGACGACGAGTGCTACGCCGCCGCGGTCGACATCGCCAAGGACATACTCACCAAGAACTGAAGTTCATGACCGTTTCTCGCTAGCACATACGTTCGATTGAGCGTAGATTCGGCGGCATGTCGACACCGCTGCAGGGATCGCTGCTCGACGGATTCGGAGAGATCGAGGTCGGAGGACTTCGGGGCATTCGACGGACGACATTGACTGCTGGGGCTTGGGTGGATGTGTTGCCCGGGTGGGTTTCGGGCGCGGACGCGCTGTTCGAGCGCCTGGTCGATGAGGTGCCGTGGCAGGCGGAGCGGCGGCCGATGTACGACCGGGTGGTGGATGTGCCGCGGCTGCTGTGTTTCTACGAGGAGGGTGCGGAGCTACCGGAGCCCTCCCTGGAGCAGGCGCGAGAGGCATTGACCGCACACTATCGCGAGGAACTCGGCGAGCCGTTCCGCACGGCCGGGTTGTGCTACTACCGCGACGGGCGCGACAGCGTGGCATGGCATGGCGACACCTTCGGCCGCGGCGCGACCGACGACACCATGGTGGCCATCGTTTCGATCGGTGCGCCGCGGGCGCTACTCCTGCGACCGCGCGGGGGCGGGGCGAGCATTCGGTATCAGGTCGGCCACGGGGATCTGCTGGTGATGGGCGGGTCGTGCCAGCGCACCTGGGAACATGCGGTACCGAAGACGCGCAAACCCACCGGGCCTCGGATCAGCATTCAATTCCGGCCGCGCGGCGTCCGCTGAGTGACGTCGCCGATCCACCGTCTGGATAGGGCAGCGCGGCGATGGTTGTGCTGCCCTGCACATGATCAGTTCGGCGCGATCGGCTCCGAGATGGCCCGGCGTTCCTCGGGCGTCGGGAAACGACGCCGACGAACGGTCGCGGCGTGCGACCAGATCGCCCGCTGAACATCCTCGGTCGGCGCGTGATCACCCAGCCGAGCCAGCACTTCGGCACGGGCCTGACGTGCGACGTTCACCTTCCGGCGATACTGCCGGAAGATCTGCACCTCACCGTTTCTGGCTTCGTCCAGATACTCGTAGTCCATGCCGTAGTAGGCATAGGCGCCCAATGTCGCGAGCAAGGTCCCCCAGGAACGCAACTGGTCCGCCGCGCCGAAGATCGTTACCAGGCCGCCGATGCGATCGACACGTTCCCATCCGGTCGGGAGATCGACGAAATGCCAGTCCCGCTCCCCCGGCCCCTTCGCCCGCCATTCCCGCAGCTCGGCCACCGCGGCGTCGAGGCCGAAGGTCTGCCAGCGCACGGTCCCTTGCGAACCATCGCGCAACGGCAGCCGCCTGCGCAGGCCGACGGCGGCGGCGCGGGTGAACACGGTCAGATCCGAGGGCACCAGCACGATGGGATCCGACGGCGCGGCGTCGAACGGATTCGGATCCAGATGCGCTGGATCGATCACCACCAGCGTGCCCGGTCGCCGCTGATAGGCCAGACCCCACAGCAGCCGAGCCAGCACCCGCGCGCCGCGCCAATCGGAGAGCACATGCCAGGTGTCGTGAAAACGGTTGGTGGCGAAGCGGAAATCGCTACCGGGGCGCAGGCTCAGCACCGTATACACCCGACCGTCGAGCACCATGGTGCGTCGATGCAGCTTCAGCATCGAATCGGTGGCCGAACCGGGACGCGGCCGTTTGTTGTGCGCGGCCACGTTCACCTCCAGTTCCGCCTCGCGTGCGTTCCAGGAGACCACGGCCGCCACCGCGCGGCAACGGATTATTTCGGGCAGCCGAACAGTGGTCCAGAGCACAGCGGTGCGCCGCCGCCCCCGATAGATTGGCCATATGAGCAAGCCTGGGGCGGGGGTTTTGGCCGTGATGCCGCTACATACGATCAGCGAGGTCTACGGCGAAAGCGGACTGCGCGAACGACTCCTTCTCGAAATAGCCGAATTATCCGATGCCGACCGTCTCACCGAGGCCCTGGATCTGGCCACCGAACTGCATCGCGACGATCGTTACGGCCGCGAACCTTATCTGAGTCACGTACTGCGCGTCGCGATTCGGATCATCAGCCATTACGAGGTGCGTGATCCGGATGTCGTCGCGGCCGGGCTGCTGCATGATTCCGTCGAGGATCACCCGGCCGAACTGGCCGGCGCCCGCCCGGGCTCGCCGACCGATGCCGCACTAGCCGAACTCTCCGCCCGATTCGGGACCCGAGTCGCCGAACTCGTCGCCGCCGTCACCAATCCCGAACCGGATCCGTCCGCCGATCGGCAAACGCAATACCGCGAACACGTGGCGGCCAACCTCGATCGCACGCCGTGGGCTCGCATCGTGAAACTGTCCGACTTCACCGACAACGGTGTCGGCATTCTCTACGCCGACGGTACGGCGATGCGCAAACTCGCCATCAAATACCGTCCGCTCACCGATATCTATCGCGAACTCGTCACCCGCCCCGACACTCCGCTGGCCGAGCACGTCAAACGCCATATCCTGCACCAACTCGACAGCGCCGACGAACGTTTCGACGCCATCCTCGGCTGACCAATTCCAGCGCCCGACAAGCGGTCGCTACCCTCGCAGCACCGATTCGACCAGGTCACGAACGGCCGCGAGCAGGCGTTCGGTCTCACCCGCGCGCGCCAGCCGCGGCACCTGTTCGCCGCCCAACGCGCCGAGCAGCAGCCTGCCCACCACCTCGGCATCCAGATCGGGGCGGGCCTCGCGCAGCAGCGCGGTGATGTGCGCGTCCCAGAATTCGTGGATCTCGGCGGCCCGGGGATGCGGCGGGCCCTGCAAATAGGCGACCGTCACCTCGATGTTGTCGGTCATCAATCGCACGAATGCGTCGAAAAAGGCCACCAGCCGCTCCCCCGCCGGCGCTCCCGGACCCAGTGGCGGCGGTCCGCTGCGGACGGCATCCATCAACGCGAACGTGCCCTCGGCGATCATCGCGTGCAGCAATCCGGCGCGATTGCCGAAGCGGTGGAAGATCGTGCCCTTGCCGACTCCGGCGGCGGCAGCGACCCGATCCATGGTGAGCGCGTCGGCGCCGTGTTCGGCGAGCAGTGCGGCGGTCGCGGCCAGGATCGCCTGCCGGTTCCGCGCGGCATCCGCCCGTTCCCTCGGGCGTTCGTCGGTCATTCCACCACCTTCATTGACAACTTGACCGCCGGTCCATATTGTTCGAGAGGCATCTGGACCGGCAGTCAAGTTATGGAGTTATCGATGAAGGCAATCGTAGTGACGGGCGTCGGCGGACCCGAGGTCCTGGTCTCTCGGGACGTCCCGGCACCGCACCCCGGCCCCGGCGAACTGGTGATCCGCACCGAGGCGATCCCGGTGCTGTTTCCGGAGACCAAACTGCGCTCGGGCGAGTTCCCGATGCCCGTCGAGCCACCGGTGGTCTTCGGCTTCCAGGCGGCCGGCGTGGTCACCGAGGTCGGGGCGGAGGTCGATGCGACATTCATCGGCCAGCGAGTCGCCGTGGACACCGTAGGGTTCGGCTCTTACGCCGAATTCGTCTCCGCACCAGCATCTTCCGCGGCCCTGATTCCGAATGGTCTATCTTCGGACGACGCGGTCGCCATCCTGATGAACGGCTCGGTGGCACTGCCCCTACTCGAGACGGCGGTGCTCACCGGTACCGAAACAGTGCTGATCGAAGCCGCCGCAACGGGAGTCGGCAGCGCACTCACCCAACTCGCCAAGGAATTCGGCGCGGCACGCGTCATCGCGACCGCGGGCGGCCCCGAAAAATCCGCGCGGGCACTGGAATTGGGCGCGGACGAGGTCATCGATCACAATGCCCCGGACTGGCCGACCCGGCTGCGCGAAATTCTCGGCACCACAACGCTGGACGTCGTCTTCGATTCGATCGGTGGCACCAGCGCCCGCGCCCTACTCGACACCATGACCCCACTGAGCGGCCGAATGCTCAGCTACGGCTGGCTTTCCGGCGCTCCCGCCCAGATCTCGGCAATGGATCTGATCACCCGAGGCCTCACCCTCACCGGCTGCGCAGGACCGACGTGGCTCGCCAAGGTAGCGAAAGCCCGCCCCACAACCCTGACCCGCGCCGCCACCGGAACCCTCACTCCCCTTATCGATTCCGTACTACCACTCGACGAGGCCGCCAAGGCACACCAGCTCATCGAGGACCGCTCCCCGATCGGCAAAATCGTCCTCCGCCCCTGAGTCCAGGCAGTCGAGTTCAGGCCCGAGTGCGTGAAATCGCTTGTGGCCATTGGTGTTTCCCGCGAATCGCTGGAATTCACAGCATGCTTTGACTGTGCGCATCGGTTCGGTACGTGGTCAGGGGCGGCGGGCGAAGGCGGGGGCGTGTTCGGGGAGGACACCTCGGGCGAACAGGAATGGGACGACAGCGCGCAGTACGGGGATTCGGCGCAGGATACGCACTGGCAATGGGGTTCTGGTCGCGCTGCCGATATCGATTCGGCCGGATAGGGCGGGGCGGAATACGGCGGCGTGCAGGATCCGTTGCAGGCCCTGGGTGACGGCGGTGGGGATGCTGCGGCGACGCTGGACCTTGGCGAGGTCGCGGGTTGTCACTGTGCCCGAAGTCAGGGGTGTGGCAAGGATTCTCGCGGTGGCGACGGCGTCCTGGACAGCGAGGTTGATGCCCACGCCCCCGGCCGGGGACATCGCGTGGGCGGCGTCGCCGATGCAGAGCAGTCCGTCGGTGTACCACTTGGTCAGGCGATCCAGCTTGACGTGGAGCAGTTTCACCTCGTCCCAGTCCTGGAGCGCATCCGTGCGATCGCGCAGCCACGGCGCGGCATCGGCCATGCTGCCCACGATCTCGGTGACCGGACCGCCGCGGGCCGCCGCGTCACTGCCCTTCGCGATGAGGGTGGCGACCTGCCAGTAGTCGCCGCGGTCGACCATGACCGCGGCGCGGTTGGCAGTGAGCAGCCCGATCAGTCCGGCCGGGTCGATATCGGTGCGCGGCAGGCGGAACCACCACACATCCATCGGGGTCTGCCAACTGCGCGAGCCGAGCCCGACCTCCGCGCGCAACAGCGAGTCGCGGCCATCGCAGGCCACCGTCAGGTCGGCACGGATCTCACCGGTGTCGCCGTCACTGGTCCGGTAGATAACACCGGCGACCCGGCTGCCCTCCCGAATCACCCCTATCGCTTCGGTATTCATGCGCAACCGGAAGGTCGGCTCGCGATCGGCCGCCCCCGCCAGCAGATCCAGCAGATCCCACTGCGGCACCATCGCGATGTATTTGTGGGTGCCGGGTAGATGTTCCATGGTGAACAGCGTCTGCACCGAGCCGCGGATCGGGAATTGGATCGTATCCACTTTGCGCGCGGGAAGTTTCGCGAACTCCTCGCCCAGCCCCAGCTCGTCCAGGAGGTCGAGGGTAGTGGGATGCACTGTGTCGCCACGGAAGTCGCGGAGGAAGTCCTTGTGCTTCTCCAGTACGGTCACATCGATACCGGCGCGGGCGAGCAGGAGTCCGAGCACCATTCCGGCCGGTCCGCCACCGACCACCAGACACGTCGTGCGCTCCATCGCCCGGCCTCCTCCGTGCTTTCGCGCCGGACGGACATTCCGCGGGCGCGGATGTAGCGGTTTCCCTGGCTCAGCTCAATGGTATGCCCGCGCAGACGAGCGCAGCCCGGAATCGCCACCGCGCCAACCAAACGCCGCCAGCCCGTCAGCGGCGCAGAATGAAGAAATACGGCTCGTGCATCCCCCGCATATCCATCACCCCGAGCAGCGTGTCCGCGTCCACACGGCGGAAGTGGTCGATGATCGGCAGGTGGTCGTAGGCCATCGCGACACTCACCACACCCCGGTATTCGATATCGCGCAAACGAGCAGCGGGCTTGCGAGTTCGGATCGCCGGACAGACCACCGGCAGCAGCGTCCGGGCGGCCTGGACGCCCGCGAGCGGCACCTTACCGGCGAGACCGAGCGGTACCCGGCGCGGATCGACGGCGAAGACATTTCCCGACGCGTCGGCGAACAGCAGCGGATGCACCGATTCCGGATCGTCGAACTGTTTGCCGTACCAGCCCGAGGCGACGAGCACTCCGGCGAACGGATGTCCGGTATCGAGTTCCGCACCCCGCCAACGCCCGACCGTGACCTCTGCGACCCTGGCCGCGGGCAACCGATCGAATAGGTCCCACGCCTGCTCCGCCGTACACCCGCCGCCGAGCAATTCCGCCAGCTCGGCCGCTCCTGACTCCGCATGCCCTGCCACGGTCATCGCAGACCTCCGCACCGACGGCAACATTGCAAGAAGAACCATATCAGTCTCTCAAATTGGACGTCGGTCCTACCTGTACCGCAATTCCGGATCAGAAGGGTGCATCGGCCGCGAGCTTCCCGACCCCCGGCAGGTAGGGGTCGAGTTCCCCGGATTCGAACCGCGCCATGCCGATGACATGCCAGAACTGCCCAGCGGTATTGCCCTCGAACTTATAGCGGCCGTCCGGCGCGAGCGCCGCCCATCCTTCGGACAGACCGAGCAGAATCGCCCGAATCGACGGCGCGGTAGCCGGATCATCCTCCGGGCGCGACCACAGGATGATGTTGCCGTCGTCGCCGCCACTGGCCAAGACCTGGCCCGACGGGTCGAAGCTCAGCGACCAGACCCGGCGCTTATGCCCTTCGAGCGTATGCAGATGACGTCCGGAGGCCATATCCCACAGTCGAACAACCAGATCGTCGCCCCCCGTGGCCAGTGTGCCGGTATGAGGGTCGACGGCGGCAGTCCAGAGCCGGCCCGTGTGCCTGGTCAGCGTGTGCAGAGCGTCGCCGGATTCGACATCCCAGATGCGGACGGTGGTGTCCCAGGAGACGCTGGCGACCCGGCCGTCGTGGAAGGCGACCGCGTACACCCGGTCCCGATGCCCGCGCAGTGCCCGCAGGAATCGGCCGGAGCGCACATCCCACAGCCGCACGACCGAATCGTCACAGCCGGTGGCCATCAGCGTGCCGTCGGCACTGAAGGCGATGGAACGCACCCGCCCGCGATGTTCGGCGCAGACGGCGTGCAGCGCACCGGTGGTGCGCACCCAGATGATCACGGTGTCGTCGTCGTTTGCGGTGGCCACGAAGTCGCCGGTGGGGTCGAAGGCGATGGCCCAGATCGGCGCGGATTCGACATTGATGTGCCGCTCGTACAGGTCGGTATCGAGGTTGAACAGGCTGAGCCGCCCATCGTTGCCGACCATGCCGACCTGTTGCGGTCGCACCGCGCTGAATACCGCCGATTCGAAGGTGAGCAGACGATCCTCGCTGCCGATCAGCCTGCGGACCAGCCGCCCGGTCACCGGATCCCAGAGCCGCACCATTCCGTCGTTGCCGACTCCGGCGAGCAGTGTGCCGTCGGCATTGAAGGTGACGGTGCGGACCTGGCGACCGTGGCCGGTGAGAGTGTGTTTGCAGGTGCCGGTGACCGGATCCCAGAGCCGGGTGGTGAATTGGTCGTCGGTAACGGCCAATTGGGCCCCGTCCGGGCGGAAGGCGAAGGGCCAGATGGAGCCGGTGTGCGCGGTGAGCCGGTGTCGCAGTTCCCCGGTCGCGCTGGCGCGTAGGCAGACCAGTCCCGCGCTGTCGCCCGAGGCGAGCACTTCGCCGGATGGATCGAAGGCCAGCCAGTAGATGGCCGCGCTGTGTTCGGCGAGCGCCTGTCGTTCCGCGCCGGTGTCGGCATCCCACAGCCGCAATCCGCCATCGGTATCCCCGCTGGCAACGATCGGCAGGCTCGGATGGAAGGCCACGGTGTACACCCGCCCGGTGTGGCCGGGCAGCTCGCGAATCTTGGTGCAGCTCACCGGATCCCACAAGGTGAGCGTGCCGTCGACGCCGCCGACCGCGAGCAGCTCACCGGTCGGGTTGAACGCGACCCGGAACACCGAGCCGGACGCGCCGGTGAAGGCACCGCTCTCCCTACCGGTTTCGATATCCCACAGCCGAACCGTGCCGCTCCGATAGGAGGCCGCGACCAGTGGTCCGTGAATCGCCAAGCTGTAGATCAGTTCTCGGCCGCCGTCGGCGGGGCTGCATTCGTGGCGTAGTTCGCCGCTGGGCAGCGTCCAGAGGCGCAGCACCCCGTCGGCGTCGCCGGTGGCCAGCAGGTCACCGGCCGGGCTCAGCACCACGGGCCACGGCCAGTTCTTGTGCCCCTGCAGGATTCGGCGCAGTTCGCCGCTGGCGGCGTCCCAGATGGCGACGGTGCCGTCGCCGGATCCGGTGATCAGCACCGAATCGGTGTAGGCCACCGCGAAGGCTCTGGCCCGATGTGTCTGCAGTGTGCGCAGCGGTCTTCCGGTCTCGCTATCGCAGATGAGCACGCCACCGTCATCGCTGCCGATGGCGAGGGTGCCACCGTCGGGGTTGTAGGCGACCGGCTGTGGCAGCCTGCCGTGCCTGGCGTGGAAGCCGTGCCGGACGCCGATGGCCGCCGGGGCGAATTCGGTCTGCGCCGCGACCCCGGGCACCCAGGCCGCGCCGCGCAGATCGGTGCCGGCCGGGGTGCCGGTGACATCGATCAGTGCCGCGCGGGTCCAGCGACTGCCACTCGCCCGCGATCCGGTCAGGTCGGAGTGCACCAGTCGCGCGCGGGTCAGATCGGCCGCGCTCAGGTCCGTGCCGACCAGGCTGGCCTCGTCGAGCCGGGCGCCGACCAGCCGCGCGCCGTGCAACACGGCGCGGTCCAGGTTGGTGCCGACCAGCCGGGCGCCGGTGAGATCGGCTCCGGTGAGATCGACTTCGCGCAGATCCCGATACGACAGATCCTCCCCCGCCAGGCTCGCGCCGCGCAGGTCAGCGGTCGGCGCGGTGCGCAGCCGGGTCGTCACCCGAATGGCGTTGGTGCGCGAGACATCGTCGGCGGTCTGGTCCGCGAGCACACCTTCGGCCCAGGTGCGCAGCGCCCGGTTGTCGGCGAGATCGCAGAGGAAGTCGATCGAGAGCTGCGACAGTGGCGCCTGGGCGAGTTGCGCGGGCGCGAGGGTCCCGACCTCGAACTGTTCGGCAATGTGGTTGGCCACCAACCATTCCATTACCGAGGAATGGATGAAGCCGAACAGGTTGTCCTCGGTGCGCACCAGCAGGCTGCCCGAGCCGATGGCGTGTGCCGACTGCTGCACCGACATCCGGCTCGACCCGGTCAGCTCGGCCAAACCCGCTGCCACCTCGGTCAATTCGGACAGCCGCAGGTATGGTTCGCCGGTCTCCCAGATGCGCAGTGCGAATGCTGTTACGCCCAGCCACAATTCGTGCAGGCGCAGCCCTGGCAGTGCGCCGGCGACGCCCGCGGTACGGTCCGCCTCATAGGTCAACCAGGACTCGAGGATCTCCCGGTACAGCCCGGCCGGACCGACCGCCTGTTTGGCGCCCGCCGCGGCCCGCAGCCGCCGTTCGTCCAGATCGGCGATGAAGCCGAGCATTCTGGGGTTCTGCGCGAGCCCGAGCAGGTCTTCGATGCCGGTGATCAATCCCATCCTGGCGTCCGCGCGACGGATATCGCCGCCGTAGCGGTTGGTCAGGAAGGCGTGGATCTGCGCGGGCGCGAAGTCCTCGATGCTGACGATCCGCCGATCCTGCAGCAGCCCAACTCTTTCGCCGAGCGCGGTGAGCACCTGGGCGCGGGATTCGAAATGCTGGGTCCGGCTCGCCACGATGATCTTGGCCTTGCCGACGGCGGCTTGCAGCAGGGTCTCGAGATGGTCGGCGGCGAAGTCGTAGCTGATCCGGGTGACCAGCTCGTCGAAACCGTCGAAAAGCAGCACCACGCGGCCCTCGCGCAGCATGTAGTGCAGCGCCTTGAGATCGATTCGGTCCTCACCGTGGTTGGCCAGATGTGCGGCGACGAGCCCGTCCACCGAATGGGTTTTGTCCAGTGCGCGCAGGTCGATGAGGATCGGGATCAGCGCGGGCATGGTTTCGGTGATGCGGCGGGCCAATTCGCGCAGCGCGAAGGTTTTGCCGCGGCCGAAATCGCCGAGTATGAGGATGAATCGGCCGTGGTCGGCGGCGATCACCTTCATCAGTTCGCCGACCAGATCGTCACGGATCAGCTGGTCGCCGTGTTCGAGGATCCGGAAGCGTTGCGGCACATACAAATCCGGCGGATAGGTGCGATCCGAACGCAACCGCCCGGCCTGCTGGGTGAGATAGTCGTCCAGATCGAGCAGACCCTGGAATTCGGTGAAGCTGCGCACCCGCAGGCCGTTGCTGGCCGCCTCCTCGCGCAGTGAACGCGGCGGCGCCGCACCGCGATACACGAGTTCGGAGCCGTAGTCCGGGTCGTGGCCGAGGAAGTCCTCCACCACCTGCCGCGTCATATCGCCGACGTGCACCCCGATCCGCCACTGGGCGATGACCTCGTCGTATTCCCTGGTGATCAGCAGATGCGGCGGCTCGACTTCGACGCGGCGGATTTTCGCACCGGGATAACGGGTTTCGCACACCTCGGCGACACGCTCCAGCAACCGCCCGTGCGGGTCGACGGCCGGGGTATCGGCGGGCGGTTCGGGGAGTTCGGGCTCGTCCGGACCGGGGAGTTCGGGTTGTTTGGCCGTCGGCAGCGCGGCCGCGGTTTTCAGCCAGTCGAGCTCGAGTTGCGCGGTCGTTTCGCCCCGTCCGGAGAATCGCGCCAGGCCGGCGGCGGTGAGCTGGATGATCTCGTCCCGGCCGGGCGCGGCCGCGGGCAGCACGGGTAGCGTGCCGTCGAGCCGATCCAGATGCGGCCCACCGGGTCCCGGACCGTGCACCAGCAGATTCAACCGGCTGCCGAGCAGCCGCGACAAGGTGTCAGCGTCGCGCAGCAGGTCCGCATCGTGCGCGGGCGTGCCCGCACCCGGCAGCGGATCGTGCCGGACCACGCCCAGGCGCAGCCATCCGTTCTCCTCGAACGGGCGCAGCCGCTCGGCGAACCACGCCGCCTGGGGTTCCCCGATCCGGCCGTAATCGTCCTCGGGCAGATGGGTCGCGGCCATGGTCGAGTTCAATCCGGCCACCACGACCCGCAATTCGGGAATGGGGAACAGTGTCCACGGCTGTCCGACATCGAAGACGAGGTGGTCCAGGCCCTGATACAGCGCGGCGAACATGCGCGCGTACTGCTCGAGCTTCGGGAAGTACGGCGGCTGTGGCTTGCGGTCGCGGGCCTCACAGCCCAGGAAATACGCGTGGCAGGCGGGTTTGGACACATCGTGGTTGCCGGGCACCAGGATCAGCCGATCCGGACCGAGACCCAGCAGGGTGCGCAGTCCGCTCAGGAAGGTCAGCGCCTCGTCGACCTCACGCGGACGGCCGGATTCGGTCATATCACCGGACACCACGATCAAATCCGGTTTGGCCACGCCCTGATTCACCAGATGGGTGACATTGGCGTGAATGCGCGCCTGCAATTCGGCCGCAGTGCTCGGCTCGTCGGCGCCGAGCAGTCCGCGGCCGAACCGCGGCCCCGCCACATGCAGCACCGAAACCCCCGTGCGCTGCTCGTCGCGCTGCGCGGCGCCCGGAAACGCCGGAGCCGCCACCGGCGTGCGGCGCCGCAGCACGGATTCGGCACTGTCCGACATGGTTTCGGCGGCGAACCGGTCCGGCGCCGGACCCGGCCCATCGTGCGGAAAGCCGGGTTCCGATGGCGGCTTCGCCCGCCCCGCGAGCAGATGCCCGACCCGCTCCAGCAGGATTCGGCGCGCCTCCTCGGCGGTCGGCACCCGCACCAGGTCGAGATAGGTGATGGTGGCGAGCAGGCCCTCCAGCGCGCATTCGGCGATGCGCACCGGCATCAGCTTGCCCGGATCAGTTCGGTAGGCCGCCTGCCACTCCATGGTTCCGTAGTAGGAACCGAGATAGTTCTCCGACAGCACGACCAGCACCACCGCCGACTCGCGCACGCCGCGATCCATGAAATCGATGAAGTTCGTGCCCGGTACGAAATCCCAGGCCTGGATGAGGGTGCTGTAGCCAGCGGTCTCCAACTGCCAGGCCAGCCAGGTGGCCCATCGCTCATCGGCCGGTGAATAACTGATGAAGAAGTCCCGCCGCCCGCCCGAAGTCACAGCATCAGTATGCCCCGAGGGTCGGCTGTGCCAAACGAAAGAAGATCATCGCGACGCGAGGCGAATGAACAAGGGCCCCAGCCGATATGCTGCATGATGGGCTTGTGTCCGAACAGGTCGATTCCGCTGCGGGAACCCCGCCGTCGAGTGCCCTGATCTCCGCTCCGCCACCGAAATGGGGGCTGAGCACGCTGGATTGGGTCCGGCTCGGACTGTTCGCGGCCGGGCTGCTGTGTGTGGCGACCGGATTGCTGCCGCGCGCCGAGGCCGCCGACAATATGCGCCGGATCGGGCCGCTGCTGCTTTTCCTGTGCAGTGTGATCATTCTCGCGGAGCTGACGCGACAGGCGAAGGTCTTCGACGTGATCGCGCACCGACTGGCCATTCTGGGCCGGGGCTACTATCCGGCGCTGTTCCTGCTCTGCGTGCTTTTCGCGTCGACGACAACCATTCTGCTCAATCTCGATACCACCGCCGTCTTGCTCACCCCGGTCATGCTCGCGCTGGCGATACCGGCCCGCATTCCACCGCTGCCATTGGCCATGACCACGCTCTGGCTGGCCAATACGGCGAGTCTGCTGTTGCCGGTCTCCAACCTCACCAACCTGCTTGCCGCCGACCGGGTTGCATTGGGTGCCACCGATTTCGCGGCGCGCATGTGGGCGCCACAGCTGGTATCGATCACGGCGACGATGGTGTGCCTCTGGGTCTGGTACTGGCGGCGCGGCCGTCGCGAAACCGACCGGTACGTACCACCTGAGCCGATCCGCCCCGAGAACGTCAGGGAGCGCACGCTGCTGTATACGACGGCGGGCGCATGTCTGCTGTTCATCCTCGCGATCCCATTCGTGGGTGATCGGATCGGCATTGCCGCCACCCTCGCCGCCGCCATCGCGGTGGCCGCCTTCGCGATCTTGGACCGTGCCTCGCTGCGCTGGTCGCTGATCCCGTGGCAACTCCTGGTTTTCGTGGTCGGACTCTTCCTGCTGGTACCGACGCTGAGCCGATTCGGTCTCGCCGATGTGATGCACGCGCTGATCGGCGACGACTCCGGCGCGGTCGGCGCCTTCCGCGCGGCCGGGGCGGGGGCGGGACTGTCCAATGTCGCCAATAATCTTCCGGCCTATACCGCGGGCGAGGCGGTCATTCCCGAGCACCGGAATCAGTTGCTGGCCCTGCTGATCGGCACCAATATCGGGCCGATCGTAACGCCGTGGGCCTCGCTGGCCACGCTGCTGTGCCTCGAGTTCTGCCGCACGCACGGGGTGCGGGTGCCGATGCTGCGGTTCGTCCTGACTGGGCTGGGGCTGGCGGTGGTCGCAACGACCGGAGCGGTCGCGGCGCTACTCGCCACCGCGTAGTCCGGTCAGTCCGGCAGCCCCGTGACAGTGACTTCCGCAGCCGATTTCACGAGCAGGGTCAGGTCCGGGAGCACTTCGGCGCTCGCGGCGATGAAGTTCACCTCACCGGTGGGCAGATCGAGGCGCTCGTCGAGCGGTGCGCCGTCGAAATCCGTTAGGTGCAGTCCGGATTCGCGAGCGAGCAGGGTTCCGGCGGGGAGATCGACGAGACCGGCTCGATAGCCGACGAAGCCGTCGATATCGCCACGCGCGAGCATGACCCAGCACAGCAGCGGGGACCAGAGTTGGATCAAACGGCGCGAACCGGATTCGAGGGACAAACGCAGGGCCCGTGCGGCCGGATCACCGCGGCCCACCGGATAGCCCTGTAACCACGCCAGGGTCGGGGCGGATTCGCTGGGCCGGTGCGGCGGGCGGCGCAAGGGGCCGTCGGGCCCGGTCGCGCCGTCGCCGCGCACGGCCGACCAGGTGCGATCGGTCACCGGCTCGTGGACGACGCCGAGCACCGGGATTCCGTTGTGGCACAGTGCGATACCGACGGTGCAGACCGGCAGTCCGATGGCGATATTGTTGGTGCCGTCGAGCGGGTCGACGACCCAGCACCAGGAATCGTCCACCCCGTCGAGACCGGATTCCTCGGCGAGGATCCAGTGGCCGGGGAACGCCCGACGAATATGGCTGACGATGAGATGTTCGGCGCGCAGATCCAGATCGGTGACCAGGTCACCGGCCGCGTCCTTGATCCGCACGGTCAGCGAACCGGCCAGACCGGCACGGATCGCGCGCCCCGCCTCGATCGCCGCGTCGATCGCAACCGATCGCGCGAGCGCGAGTATCGCGTCCGGCGGCTCAGCCCGCAACACCTCAATTCCGGCCCGATTCGCTTGGGGAACAGTCGGATTCATCACGTCGCTGGCTCGCATCGGTCCTCCAACTGTTTCGGCAGGGTACTCAGGTGATCCAGCACGGTCTCGGCGGCCTGCCGGGTTTCGGTTGTGGTGCACGCGATTCGGTGCACCCAGTGGTCGACGGTGGCGAGGCCGCCCAGCGATCGGTCCGGTCGGCCGTGTCGCGCCTCGCCCAGCACCACGGTGGCCGCCTCGCCCTGCACCTCGGATACGTGAAATACCCCGTGCGGCAAGGTGTAGGCCTCGCCCGAGTGGAAGTTCTCGGTCGATCGGGTTCGGCAGGTGACCAGTTGCGCGGTCGCGCGCACCACGTCACCGTCGGCGGCACTGTGGATTTCGAAGATCCGGTGCGTCGGCCGCTCCGAAGCGCCTGCCACGTCGAGGATTTGATTGCCGACGCGCCCGTACAGCACCGAGCTCAGCAGATCCCAGCTGTGTGCGTGCATCGGCGAGGTCGTCGGGTCGGCGCGCATACCCGCGGTCCAGACGTGCAGGCAAATGCCGCGACCGCCGCCGCGCCATGCGGGAAAACACAGGAACCCCAATGGATGCCGGACCGGGGTGACCTCGACCCGACCGGCCAGCACACCGGTCATGAGGTCGTGGGCCCAGCGACGCACGGTACCGCTCGCGACCGCGCGCCGCTCGCTCGAGGTGACCCGACCCGCCGCGTCGGAGCCGATGAGCGTTAGGAGACGGTCGTAATCGTTCATTCAGTACGGATTCCTCGGCTGTAGCGCGCGCCGCACGATATCGGCGACGTCGCGATCGGTGTAGGAGGCCGGTAGCGCGAGACCGAGCGCATCGAACAGCCCACGGGTCTGATCGACGGAGGGCTCGTCGGCCAGCGGCGACTCCTCGCTGCGGCTGAGCGGCACCTGCCTGGCCTGCTTGAAACTGGCCACCAGTTCCCGGTTGAAATCACGGTAGTAGGGCTTGTCCCGTTCGAACATCAGGGCCGGGGTGTTCGGATTGTCCTGGGTGACAATCACGCAACTCGACGACAGATCCCAGCGGAATGTCGTCATCACCGTCGAAAGGCCCACGTCGATGGTCAGGAAGGTGAAGCGCTGCCGGTACCAGCAGGCGGCGAGCACGGTCGCGAAGGACTCCTTGCGGGTGCGTTCGGTGGTCCACAGCTCGCCGGTGCGATCGGCCTCCGGCACCAGTGACGAGCGGAATTGCGCGTAGGTCTTGCACAGCTGCTCGTTGGTCGGGTCGAGAACCTCCACCTGGATCCGCAGCGGACGCTGTTCGCGGCGGGCGTTTTCCACGCATTCGCGCAGTGTGACGGCCCGCAGATAGGTTCCGGTGCCGCCTTTGAACAGCCATTGTTCGGTGCCGCGCCGCGCGAGCGTATGCGCGTGCCCGATCTCCGGACCGTAGAGCAGCTGTACCGAATTCGAATCCCGAATGGCCTTGGCCGACAGGTGCCGATCACGCAGCAGCGTGGTGGCCAGCAAGCCGAGCACCAGCAGGATGACCGCGTTGATCAGATCCGAATCGAAGAACCCGATGTCGATCAGCGAGATCACACCGAAGATGACCGCGAGAACCAAGGCGACGAGTCCGTCGATATTGTTCCGCAGCCAGATCAGCACCCGTGCCATACGTTTTCGGCCTCCCCTGGGGTTTCCACCCAGGATAGGTGCACCGGTGTCGACGCAGCGAGCGAACCGTCAAGTCCCACTGGCGAACCGGTGCGTCGCCACGGCGGACACGCGCGCGGAGATCGTGTTCACCATGAGTGATCCAAGCCATATCCCGGATCCTTGACCTCGAGTGCGGTTGAGGAACCAGGATCGGACTCGTGCCCGGGATTCGGGATGCGGGCGCACCACCGTCGGTGCGCACCGCAGGACTCGGCACCCCGAATCCGCGAGCCGGTCAGAGCCGACGGGCTGGCGGTTCGCTCCCGCTGGGCCAGTACACCTACCAGCGGGAGCGCGGGAGCCGCGCCTCGCCCACCGCGTAGCGATGCGGCTGTGCGAGGGTGCGATTCAGGCGGAGACCGCGATCTCCCATTCGTACACGGTGAGTTCCGACGAATCGGTGGTGTGCACCGGGTCGGTGAACGCGATCTCGCGCGCGGCCTCGAGACTTTCGGCCTGTATCACGTAGGCACCGCCGGTGCCGTCGGTGAAACGTCCGCTCTCCACCAATTGCCCACGCTCGAGCAGCTCGTTCAGGAATTGCCGGTGCGGTTCGATGGCGGCCGGGTCGAACGACGGCTTGCGCATCGCCATGACCAGGTACTTATTGGTCACGCTTCCGGCTCCGGGCGCGGCGCCCTGGTGGCCGCGGCGGCGGCGCGCACCTGCGGGGCAACCAGCACGACCTGGCCGAGCACACCGTTGACGAATCCGGGCGAATCGTCGGTGGACAGCTCCTTGGCCAACTCCACCGCCTCATCGACCGCGACGACCGGCGGAACATCGTTGGCGTGGAACAACTCCCACACCGCGATCCGCAGGATGGCCCGGTCCACGGCGGGCAGCCGGGACAGCTCCCAGTCCTTGAGGTAGGACTCGATGGTGCCGTCCACCCGATCCAGATCGTCGGCGACGCCCTCGACCAGGGTGCGGGTGTAGGCGTGCACCGGGGCGACCGCCTGATCCTGGGTGGCCAGCTCGGCCCGCTCGATGATCAGGTCGGCAGCGTCCACATCGCGGGCCTCCGCCTCGAACAGCAGATCGACCGCCCGGCGACGGGCCTTGTGGCGCGCGCCGAGCTTCTTGAACGTGGACTTCTTATCTAGGGGCTGTTCCGCCACAGCAGTCATTATTCCTGTTCGCCTGGGCCGGCGATCAGGCGTTCACGCGGCCGAGGTAGCTGCCGTCGCGCGAGTCGATGCGCAGCTTGTCGCCGGTGTTGATGAACAGCGGCACCTGCACCTCGGCGCCGGTCTCCAGGGTGGCGGGCTTGGTGCCGCCGGTGGAGCGGTCGCCCTGCAGGCCGATATCGGTGTGCTGCACCTCGAGCTCGACGGTGACCGGAAGCTCGACGTAGAGCGGCGCGCCCTCATGGGTGGCGACCTGCACGACCATGTTCTCCAGCAGGAACCGGGCGCCCGGACCGATGGTGTCCTCGGAGATGGAGATCTGGTCGAAGGTCTCGCCGTCCATGAAGACGTAATCCGAGCCGTCGTGGTACAGGTAGGTCATATCGCGACGGTCGACGGTGGCGGTCTCCACCTTCACGCCCGCGTTGAAGGTCTTGTCGACAACCTTGCCGGACAGCACGTTCTTCAGCTTGGTCCGCACGAAGGCAGGGCCCTTACCCGGCTTGACGTGCTGGAATTCGACGATCTGCTGGAGCTGACCGTCGATCTTCAGCACGAGGCCGTTCTTGAAGTCGCTGGTGTCCGCCACTGTTCTCGGATCTCCTAGTTCTGGCTGAATACGATCTCGGGTAACCGGCGTCAGTCGACGACGGTCAGGTCTTTGCTGGTGTTGGTGAGCAGATCCGGGCCCCCCTCGCGCACCACGAGCGTGTCCTCGATCCGGACGCCGCCGCGGCCGGGGAAGTACACACCTGGTTCGACGGTCACCGCCACGCCAGAAAGAAGTGTACCGGTTCCGGTTTTGGCGATTCCCGGCGCTTCATGGATCTGCAGTCCCACGCCGTGCCCGAGGCCGTGCACGAACAGCTTCCCGTGCCCGGCCGCCTCGATCACCGCACGCGCCGCCGCATCGACGTCGGTGACCTGCACACCTGGCCGCAGTGCCTCGCGCCCGGCCCGCTGCGCCGCCTCGACCAGCGCGTACACCTCGCGATGCCAGTCCGAGGCAGTGCCGAGTACGAAAGTGCGGGTCATATCGGAGTGGTATCCGCCGATCACGGCCCCGAAGTCGATCTTGACGAAATCACCGGTGGCGAGGACCGACCCCGTAGGCCGGTGATGCGGTATGGCGGAATTCGCCCCCGTCGCCACGATGGTTTCGAAGGCGATCGCGTCGGCGCCGTGTTCGAACATCGCCCACTCGAGATCCCTGGCGACCTGACGTTCGGTGCGGCCGGGGCGTAGGCCCCCGCGTTCCAGCAGGGTCGCCAACCCGGCGTCACCCGCGGCGCAAGCGGCGCGCAACTGCTCGATCTCGTAAGCGTCCTTGACCATGCGCAGCTGTTCGACCAGACCGGGCGTGGCGACGAACTCCAAACCGGTCTTCTGCTCGATGAACCCGCGATGCTGGTCGACCGTGACCACGTGACTCTCATAGCCGACCCGCCCGAGCTGCCACTCTCCCGCGAGCTCCACGATGCGCCGGGCCGTGGCCCTGGCTATTTCGGCCCGCAGGTCCGGCACCTGCTCGGCGACCTGGCTCAGATAACGGCCGTCGGTCCCGATTACCGTGCGCTCCTCGGCATTACGCGTATCCCAGGAGGTCACCAGCAGGCTGGCATTGGACCCGGTGAAACCGGTCAAGTACCTGATGTTCACCAGATCGGTGACCAACAGCGCGTCGACCTCGTTTTCCACCAGCAGACTCCGCAGCGCGCCACGGCGCGCCGCGTAGTCGGGCGCACGGCCCGCGTGATCAGCAGACATGTGTCAAAACTACCGCCGACACGCCGTCGAACCCGCAAAACTCCGGCATTAACCGGGCCACACCCGTCGTATTGGGCACAATGTCCAGTTGCCGAGGCATTCCCGCGGGAAAAACGCGAGCGAGTCGATCGATGTTCACATATCGATCGGCTATCCCCAATCCGAAAATCGAGGCTGCTTGCGCCACCGTGGCGGACGAGGCTGGAAGCCATGTCCCCCATCGCCTTTGCCCCGCTGGTGGCCTGGTGCGCGGCCCTCACCGCAGTCGATCTTCGGCATCGCCGACTACCCAATGCGCTCACCATGTCCGGTGCGGTGATCATCTTCGGATATGCGCTGTTCACAACACAATTCACAGCCGCGGCAGCCGGTGCGGTCCTACTCGCGACGCCCTACCTACTGATGCACTTGATCACACCCGCCGCGCTCGGGGCAGGTGATGTGAAGCTCGCGATCGGACTCGGCGCGGTCGCCGCACTCGGCGGTGCGCAGGTGTGGGTTCGGGCGGCACTGGCGGCCCCGGTCCTGACCGCGGCATTCGGACTCGCCGTGCTGGCCCGGTGGCGGATTCGGTCCGGCGATGATCGAGCCGGACCGAGGGCACTGCCCCACGGGCCTGCCATGTGCCTCGCGACAGTGCTGAGCCTGGCGGCGGCGCACGGCTAGCCGATGCCCATGCCGCGAGCGACGCGACCGTGCCCGTCATCACGCCGGGCCGCGTGCCGGAGCACCCGCGCCGACATGGGAAGATGGACGACGTGCTGCGCTGGATAACTGCCGGAGAATCCCATGGTCCCGCTCTCGTCACCATCCTCGAGGGGATGGTGGCCGGTGTCGAGGTGACATCCGACGAGATCTCCGCACAGTTGGCGCGCCGTCGTCTCGGGTACGGGCGCGGCGCCCGGATGAAGTTCGAGGCCGACAAGGTCACCGTGGTCGGCGGGGTGCGCCACGGGCGCACCATGGGCGGACCGGTGGCCATCGAGATCGCGAACTCCGAATGGCCGAAGTGGACGACGGTCATGTCCGCGGATCCGGTCGACGAGAGCGAACTCGCCGATATGGCCCGCAACGCGCCGCTGACCCGGCCCCGGCCCGGCCACGCCGACTACTCCGGCATGCTCAAGTACAACTTCGACGACGCCCGCAATGTGTTGGAGCGGGCCAGCGCTCGCGAGACCGCCGCGCGCGTCGCGGCAGGCACCGTCGCCAGGAACTTCCTGCGGCAGGCATTCGGTGTGGAGGTCGTCTCGCACGTCGTCTCGATCGGCACCGCCGCCAACACCACCGGCATCGTGCCGACCCCCGCCGACCTGGCCGCGATCGATGAAAGTCCGGTGCGCGCGTTAGACAAGGACGCCGAGGCCGCGATGATCGCCGAGATCGAGGCCGCCAAGAAGGACGGTGACACCCTCGGCGGCGTGGTCGAGGTGGTCGTGGATGGGCTGCCCGTCGGACTGGGTTCCTTCATCAGCGGTCCGGACCGGCTCGACTCGCGACTCGCGGGCGCGCTCATGGGCATTCAGGCGATCAAGGGCGTCGAGGTCGGCGACGGCTTCGAAACCGCGCGGCGCCGGGGCAGCCAGGCGCACGACGAGATGAAGCCGGGACCGGACGGCGTGCTGCGCTCGACCAACCGCGCGGGCGGTCTCGAAGGCGGCATGACCAATGGCGAACCGCTGCGCGTACGTGCCGCGATGAAGCCCATCTCGACGGTGCCGCGCGCGCTGTCCACGGTCGATATGGCCACCGGCGAGGAGGCCGTCGCCATCCACCAGCGTTCCGACGTCTGTGCCGTGCCGGCCGCGGGTGTGGTCGCCGAGTCCATGGTCGCGCTGGTCGTCGCGCAGGCCGCACTGGAGAAGTTCGGCGGCGATTCGCTGGTCGAGACCCTCGACAACATCACCAGCTACGTCAAGCGCGTCAGCACCCGACCACACGTGCCGCCGCAATGATCGTGCAGTCCGATCCGCGCGCACCGCGCGTGGTGCTGGTCGGACCGCCCGGAGCGGGGAAATCGACGATCGGCCGCAAGCTCGCCAGGGAACTCGGTGTCGAGCTTTACGACACCGATGCCGGGATCGAGCGCGAGACCGGGCGCACCATCCCGGAGATCTTCAGCGAGGACGGCGAGCCCGAATTCCGCCGGATCGAGGAGCGGGTGGTGCGCCGCGCCATCCTCGCCGAACGCGGTGTGGTGTCGCTCGGGGGCGGTGCCGTGCTGTCCAAGGACACCAGGGCACTGCTGCGCAATCGCACCGTCGTGTATCTGGAAATCAGTGTGGCCGAAGGACTTCGGCGCACCGGCGCGAGCACGCAGCGGCCGCTGCTCAACGGTGCGGATCCGGGTGCGAAGTATCGCGAGCTGATGCGCAAGCGCCGGCCGCTGTACCGGGAGGTCGCTACGGTCCGGGTGCGCACCGACGGGCGCAGTCCGGGCCGGGTGGTGCGGATGATCATGGCGAAGCTGGGCATGGAATCGGTACTGCCGCAAGACGCGGAGCCCGATTCGACCGGAATCGCGCCGGATACTGCCGCAGCCTCGCCGACCCAAACACCGAAGACCCCGGGCAGCAACAGGTCACGAGCCCGGCGCGCCGCCAGGGCTCGCGCCGCCGCCCGCCGCCGGGCCGCCGCTCAGGCCGATAACGCCGAACCCGCGACCACGGAACGAACCAAGGTCACCACCGCGACGGCCGATCGAACCAAGCCCACCGGCAAAATCTCCAACGGCCCCGCCGGCTCCGAAGGATCCGGTGACACGCCGACCGCTGGCAGCCGGTCCCGGCGCACCAGGGCCCGCCGCGCCCGCGCGCGAGCGCTCAACCAAACAGCACGCACAGAATCGGAGCCGAGTACCCGTGAGTGAAAGCCCAGCTGAGCCGAGTCGCATCGAAGTCCGCACCGCCGACCCGTATCCGGTCATCATCGGCCGCGGCCTGCTCACCGAACTCGTCGACTCGGTCGCCGGCGCGACCACCGGCGTGCGCACCGTCGCGATCTTCCATCAGCCGCCGCTGGCCGAGACCGCCGAGGTGGTGCGGAAGGCGCTGGCCGACAAGGGTATCGATGCGCATCGCGTCGAGATCCCGGACGCCGAGGCGGGTAAGGATCTGGCCGTCGCGGGCTTCTGCTGGGAGGTGCTCGGGCGGATCGGCCTGACCCGCAACGATGTCGTGGTGAGTCTCGGTGGCGGTGCGGCGACCGATCTGGCCGGATTCGTCGCCGCCACCTGGATGCGCGGGGTGCGGATCGTGCATGTGCCGACCACACTGCTGGCCATGGTCGACGCGGCCGTCGGCGGTAAGACCGGTATCAACACCGAGGCGGGCAAGAATCTCGTCGGCAGCTTCCACGAACCGGCCGCGGTGCTGGTGGACCTGGCGACGCTGGAAACCGTGCCGCGCAACGAGATCGTCGCGGGCATGGCCGAGATCATCAAGGCCGGTTTCATCGCCGACCCGGTGATCCTGGAGTTGGTGGAGCGCGATCCGGAGGCCGCGCTCGATCCGACCGGCGATGTGCTGCCCGAGCTGGTCCGCCGCGCGATCCAAGTGAAGGCCGATGTCGTCGCCGCCGACCTCAAGGAAGCCAGCCTGCGCGAGATCCTCAACTACGGCCACACCCTCGGCCACGCCATCGAACGCCGCGAGCGCTACCGCTGGCGCCACGGCGCCGCCGTCTCGGTCGGCCTGGTCTTCGCCGCCGAACTCGGCCGCCTCGCTGGTCGCCTCGACGACGCGACCGCCGACCGCCACCGCACCATCCTCGCCAGCATCGGCCTGCCGACCAGCTACGACGCCGGCGCCCTCCCCCAACTCCTCGACGTCATGCAGACCGATAAGAAGACCCGATCCGGCGTCCTACGCTTCGTCGTGCTCGACGGCCTCGCCAAGCCCGGCCGCCTCGAGGGCCCCGACCCCACCCTCCTCGCCGCCGCCTACTCCGCCATCGCCCGCGAAGACAGCCCGAGCAGCGGCGCCATCCTCCTCTAGCCCGAGCCGCGACCACATCCAGACGGCAAACTGCGGCTGCCCTGGAAAGAGCGAAGGCGACCTTCCGGCCATATCAGCCGATGAAGGTCGCCTCCAGTCGAATTCGCGATGGGTTACGCGGGCGTCGCGGCCGACTGCGGGGCCTGCGGTGCGGACGGATTCGCGGACTTGTTGATTCGGCGGTCGGCGATGATGCGGCCGATGCCGACGCCGATGAGGCCGGGGATGAAGACCAGCAGGACGATGAAGGAGGCGCCCGCGGTCAGCTCGAAGAGCAGGCCGTTATCGCCGAGATCGAATTTGGGCAGCCAGTCGAGCAGCCAGGAGACCGCGCCGCTGCCGAGGCCAGCGGCGGCCGCGGTCTTCAGCCACTGGATGGTCAGGTCGGAACCGTGCTCCGGATCCGGATGGACTTCGCGGTCCTTGCGTCCATCCAGCACGCCCCAGAACACGATCGCCACGAGCAGGACGACCAGGCACAGCGGCCGCATCCAGCTGCCCTGGGTCGGCCAGTACACCATCGCGAATCCCAGCACGGCACGCAGGAAAACGACCAGCGCACCGAGCGCTATGGCCCGCAACACCCAACCATTCATGGTCAACACCATAGCCTCGAGTCGGCCGGATCCAAATGAGAACCGGTTACAGATTTATCGCCGTGGCCATTTCCACGCGCGGCGCCGGGCGTCCGGTGAACTGCTCGACCTGCCCGTAGGCCTGGTTCAGCAGCATCTCCAGCCCGCTCACCACGGTGTGCCCCGCCCGCGCGACCGCGACGGCCAACGGGGTCGGCCACGGATTGTAGATCGCGTCGAGCACCACCGGAGCCGCGGCCACCGCCTCGGCGACAACCGCGGCGGCTTCCGCCGGAATCGTGCTCACCACCGCGCCCGCGTTCGCGCACACCGCGCGCAAAGCGTGGGGATCGAAGGGGATAACGACGGCGGTCATGCCGAGGCGTTCCGCGAGTTCTACTGCGCCGCGGGCTCGTTCGGCATCCCTGGCGACAATGGTCACCGTCTTCGCGCCGAGTTCGGATAACGCGAGCAGCGCCGGACGCGCGGTACCACCCGCGCCGAGCACCACAGCCTCCGCGAGTTCGCCGACGCCAACACCGCGCAACGCGCCGAACACCCCGTCCACATCGGTGCAATCAGCACGCCAGCCGTGGGCTCGTTCCTCGGTCGAAACCGCAGACGAATCGCCCGAACCAGCTTCGATCCGAACCAGCGTATTCGCCGACCCGACCAGCACCGCCCGCTCGGTCCGCTCGCTCGCGTACGCCAGCGCGGCCTCTTTACCCGGCATCGTCACCGACAGCCCGACCCATTCGGGACCGAGCCCGTCGACCACGCCGGGCAGTTCCTCGGCCGAACATTCGATGCGCTCGTAGGTCCAGTCGAGCCCGAGCGCACGGTATGCGGCCAGGTGCAACTGCGGCGAGCGCGAATGCGCGATCGGCTTCCCGAGCACCGCCGCCTTACGCGGCCCGGTCCCTTTACCGGCCACTGTCGAGAATCCCGCTCTGCCTGGCCTTTTCGATATTGCGCAGATGTTCGTTGTAGCTCTCGGTAAACAATGTGGTCCCCTGCTTGTCGATGGTCACGAAGTACAACCAGGTCCCCGCCTCCGGATTCTCCACCGCGCGCAACGCATTCAGTGACGGCGCGGAGATCGGCGTGGCGGGCAGCCCGGGCATGGCGTAGGTGTTCCACGGGGTTCGCGTGGCCCGGTCGGTATCGGTGGTGGCGACCTCGGTGCGGTCCAGCGCGTAGTTCACCGTCGAGTCGAACTGCAGCGGCTGGTTGGCGGCGAGCCGGTTCACGATAACCCGCGCCACCTTGCCCATATCCTGTGGCAGCGCTTCGCGTTCCACCAGCGATGCGGCGATCAGGGTCTGGTACGGATTCAGTCTGGTTTCGGCGCCCGACTGCAGCAGTCCCGTCGACTCATAGCTGCGCGCACTCGCGCTCACCAGTTGCCGCAGGATCTGCTCGGGCGTCCCACTCGGATCGAAGTCCCAAGTACCCGCTGCGATCAGGCCCTCGAGCTGCCTGCTGCGGTCGGGCACGTCGCGCACCCGCTGCTCGGCCCAGCTCGGCACGCCGAGGACGGTCAGATCCGCGCCCGATCCGGCGGCGTCGAGCTGGTCATAGGTGACACACTTCTGGGTCGTGCCGGTGCCGACGCAACTGGCGGCGGCGATCTTGCGATAGATGCCGTCCTTGCGCGAGCCGGTATTCACGTCCTGCTGGTCGTGCAGTTGCCGTCCCTCGGAGACGACCAGATTGCCGACCCGCGAATCCTTGCCGAGCAGCGCCGTCACCGCCTGTGCGGCCGGGCTGTGACTCGGGATCGAGTAGTACCCGGGCTGCACCGAATTCATATTCGAATTGCGCACGGCCGCTTGGAAGAAGGCCTCGCTGCTCGCGACGACGCCTTTCTTCTGCATTTCGTCCGCGATCTGGTTCGAGGTGTCACCCGGATGCACCTGCACCACCACCAGCGGTCCGACCGGACCCGCGAAATCCTCGGGCCCGCCGAACATCTTCACCAGCTTCATCCCCGCGAAGACCGCCGCGCCGACGAACAGCGCCACGAACATCGCACCGATGAGCCATAGATTCCGGCGGCGCTTCTTCCGCTCGGCGGCCTTGCGTGAGGCCGCCCGGGAGCGTCGGCCACGCGACGGCGCGCTGCGTTGCCGCTCCGAGCGAGACTCCGAGCGCCGCTCCTCGTCGCGACTCCCGCCGCGTTCGGATCGGGTCCGCCCGGACCGGGAAGGGCCGGCACCGCCCCGGCCGCCACCCACCCCGTCGCCGCGCGAGCGCCGGGGTTGTGCCCCCTCGGAACGCTGGGCGCTCGCACCGCGCCCCCGCCGCTGTTCCCCGTGCTCGACCCGCTGCGGTGCGGCGCGACGCGGAGGCGCGGCCGCCATCGGCTCGTCCGGATCCTCGTCGGTATAGCGCGGGATGACGTTGGTGTCGTCGTCGTAGTCTTCCCAAGCCTGGTCGTTTCGCCGGTAACGCCGATCAGCCTCGCGCTGTCGGTAGCGTTCCTCGGCTCGCGCCCATCGATCCGTCATGCATCGTCTCCGGACTCAGACTCCGCTTCGGCCGACCTCAAAACCGCACTCCGTTCGTCCAACCATCCTTGCAGGATCGACACGGCCGCCGCCTGATCGATTACCTGCCGCTGGCCACGCGCGCGAACTCCACTGTCCCGCAATGCACGTGCAGCTGACACCGTAGTCAAACGTTCGTCGGAAAGTCGGATAGGCACGGGTGCTATGACTGCACGCAAACGCTCCGCGAATGCGATTGCCAGACCGGCCGCGGTGCCCTTTTCCCCGCGCAAGGTCCGGGGCAGGCCGACGATGACCTCGACGGCCTCGTACTCCCGCACAATTTCGGCAATTCTGGAAATATCGCTTGTCGGACCGGATGCGCGCTTATTCGGCTTCGTGCGCGGCACCGTCTCCACGGGCGTGGCGAGCACGCCGTCCGGATCGCTGGAGGCGACCCCGATCCGGACGCTGCCGACATCGACGCCGATCCGCCTGCCGCGACCGGGATCGGTCACAGGTGAGGGACGGTCGGCGCCGCGCGGCAAATCCGACGAATTATGACTCTCGGAGTCCCCCATCACCCGGCCAGTTCGGCCACCCGGGCACGGACGGCGGACAGGCCGACTTCGATACCCGCGGGATCCGAACCGGCGCCCTGCGCCATCTCCGGCTTGCCGCCACCGCGACCGGAAATGCTCGGGCCGAAGCTGGCGACCAGATCACCGGCCTTGAAGCCGAGGTCTTGTGCGCTCTTGTTGACCGTCACGACAAACGGCACCTTGCCATCGGCGTTGCCGAGCAGCACCACCACCGCGGGGTTACTGCCGAAGCGGCCGCGGATATCGGTGGCCAGCGTGCGCAGGTCACCCGCGGTGACGCCCTCGGGCGCGGCGGCGGCCACCAGCAGCACGCTGCCGACCCGCTCGGCCTCGTCCACGAATTTGCTGGCCGAGGCGAGCACCGCGGCGATCTTGGTGCGCTCCAGCTCCTTCTCGGCCGCCTTCAGCCGCTCCACGAGCTGCTCGACGCGCGCGGGCACCTCTTCCGAGGGCACCTTCAGCGAGGATGCGACACCGGCCAGCAGCGCACGCTCCTTGGCCAGGTACTGGTAGGAATCCAGGCCGACGAAGGCCTCGACCCGGCGTTTGCCGGAGCCGATGGCCGACTCGCCGAGCACGGTGATCGGGCCGATCTGCGAGGAATGCTGTACGTGCGTACCACCGCACAGCTCCATCGAGAACGGTCCGCCGATCTCCACGACGCGCACCTCGTCGCCGTAGTTCTCGCCGAACAGCGCCAGCGCGCCCATCTGCTTGGCCTTGGGCAGATCGGTGACAAAGGTGTTCACCGGGAAGTCCGCACCGACCGCGTCATTGGAGACAGCCTCGATATCGGCCTTCTGCTGTTCGGAGAGCTGGCCCTGCCAGTTGAAGTCGAAACGCAGATAGCCGGGCTTGTTCAGTGAACCGGCCTGCACGGCGTTCGGGCCGAGCACCTGCCGCAGCGCGGCATGCACCATATGCGTCCCCGAGTGGCCTTGGGTGGCGCCGCGCCGCCAAGCCGGATCGGCCTGCGCGAGTACGACATCGCCCTCGGTGATCTGCCCCTGTTCGACCGTGGTCTTGTGCACCCACAGCTTCTTGGCGATCTTCTGCACATCGTTGACGCGCAGCTTGAGACCCTGCGCGGTGATGGTGCCGCGATCGGCGATCTGACCGCCGGACTCCGCGTACAGCGGGCTGCGGTCCAGGATCACCTCGACATCCTGACCGGCCGTCGCGGTGGGAACGCGCACACCGTCGGCGATCAGAGCCAGCACGTGGGCCTCGGAGGTCAGCTCGTCGAAGCCGGTGAATTCCGTTGCGCCGCGGTCGACCAGTTCCTTGTAGATGGTCAGGTCGGCATGGCCGTGCTTGCGCGCCTGCGCATCCTCCTTGGCCATCTTCCGCTGCTCGGCCATGAGCGAGCGGAAGCCCTCCTCGTCGACCGACAGCCCCGCCTCGGAGGCCATCTCCAGGGTCAGCTCGATCGGGAAGCCGTAGGTGTCGTGCAGTTTGAAGGCGTCCGAACCCGGAATCGTCTTGCCGCCCTTGGCCGCGACCTCGTCGACCGCGTCGGCGAACAACCGGGAGCCGGTGTTCAGGGTCTTGAGGAACGCCGTCTCCTCACCGACCGCGACGTTCTCGATCCGGGCGAAGTCGGTGGCCAGTTCCGGATACGACGGCGACATCAACTCGCTGACGACCTTCATGAACTCGCCGATCACCGGCTTCTCCGCCCCGAGCAGCCGGGCCGAGCGCACGATCCGGCGCAGCAGACGGCGCAGCACGTAGCCGCGGCCCTCATTGCCCGGGTTGACGCCGTCGGCGATCAGCATGGCCGAGGTGCGGGCATGGTCGGCGATGACGCGGAAGCGGCGGTCGTCCTCGTGTTCGACGCCGTAGGACCGGCCGGTCAGCTCCTCGGCCTTATCGATGATCGGGCGCAGCAGGTCGGTCTCGTAGACGTTGTCGACACCCTGCAGCAGCAGCGCGATGCGCTCGACGCCCATGCCGGTGTCGATGTTCTTCTTGGGCAGCGATCCGATCGGCGGGTGGCCCAGCTTGGGGCTCTGCTCACCGCGGATGTCCTGCATGAAGACGAGGTTCCAGATCTCCAGGTAGCGGTCCTCGTCGGCGACCGGACCACCGTCCTTGCCGTATTCGGGGCCGCGGTCATAGTAGATCTCCGAACACGGTCCACCCGGGCCGGGCACGCCCATATCCCAGTAGTTGTCCTTGCCGTCGCGGAACTGGATCCGCTCCTTCGGGATGCCCGCGACCCGGTGCCAGATCTCGGCGGCCTCCGGATCGGATTCGTAGGCGGTGACCCAGATCCGCTCGGGATCGAAGCCGTAGCCGCCGTCCTCCTGCGAGTTGGTGATCAACTCCCAGGCCAGGGTGATGGCACCCTCCTTGAAGTAGTCACCGAAGGAGAAATTGCCCGCCATCTGGAAGAAGGTGTTGTGCCGCGTGGTGACGCCGACCTCTTCGATATCGCCGGTGCGGACGCATTTCTGCACACTGGTCGCGCGCGGGAAGGGGGGCGCCTCCTGGCCCAAGAAGTACGGCTTGAACTGAACCATGCCCGCGTTGACGAACAGCAGGGTCGGGTCGGCCAGGATCAGCGAGGCACTGGGCACCTCGGTGTGTCCGGCACGGACAAAATGGTCCAGGAATCGCCGTCGGATCTCGTGGGTCTGCACAGATATCCAGCCTACCGGTGTCCCGCATCCGTTTTTCCAGCGACCGGGGTGGTACCGAGCAATGCCGATGTCCTCAGCGGACCCGGGACTTCAGGGTCCCGGGGTCCACCGTGATACCGAGCGGCTCATCGCCAGGGCGAAGTGACCAGGTCCGGCCTCTGCGCGGTTACCGTCCGCGGACGATGCGGCGCAACTTCTCGACGCGGCGTTGGATATCGCGTTCGACGCCGTGGTCGGTCGGGGTGTAGTAGTCGCGGCCGACGATTTCGTCGGGTGGATACTGTTGGGCCAGGACGCCGTCCGGGTCGTCGTGCGGGTATTTGTAGCCCTGGGCGTTGCCCAGGGCGGCGGCGCCCGCGTAGTGGCCGTCGCGCAGATGCGCGGGTACCACGCCTGCCTTGCCCGCCGAGATGTCGGCGAGGGCGGCGCCGAGGGCGGCGGGGACCGCACCGGATTTCGGGGCGGTGGCCAGATGAATTGTCGCGTGGGTCAGGGTGAGTTGGGCCTCGGGCATGCCGATGAGCTGGACGACATGCGCGGCCGCCACCGCGGTTTGCAGCGCCATCGGATCGGCCATGCCGATATCCTCGCTCGCCGATATCACCAGGCGGCGGGCGATGAAGCGGGGATCCTCCCCCGCGCTGAGCATTCGCGCCAAATAGTGCAGGGCCGCATCGACATCCGAGCCGCGAATGGATTTGATGAACGCGCTCACCACGTCGTAATGCTGATCGCCCGCGCGGTCGTAGCGGACCGCGGCCTTGTCCACACTGGCCTCGACGAGATCCACATCGACGGTGCCGTCCAAGGAGGATTCCGCGGAGGCCTCCAAGGCGGTCAACGCCCGGCGCGCGTCACCGCCCGCGATCCGCACGATGTGATCCAGCGCGGCATCGGTCACCGTGTACGCCCCGCCGTAGCCACGCGGATCCGCCAGTGCGCGGTCGAGCACGGTCCGGATATCGGCCTCGGTGAGCGACTGCAGTTGCAAAACCAGTGAGCGTGACAGCAGCGGCGATACCACCGAGAACGACGGATTCTCGGTCGTCGCGCCGACCAGCAGCACGATCCGGTTCTCCACCGCGGCGAGCAGCGCGTCCTGCTGGGTCTTGGAGAAGCGGTGCACCTCATCGATGAACAGCACGGTCTGTTCACCGACGCTCAGGCGGCGGCGGGCCACATCGATGACCGCGCGCACCTCCTTCACACCCGCGGACAAGGCCGACAGTGCCTCGAAGCGGCGGCCGGTGGCCTGCGAGATCAGCGAGGCCAGCGTCGTCTTGCCGGTTCCCGGCGGTCCGTACAACAACACCGACGCCGCGCCCGAACCCTCGATCAACCGCCGCAGCGGCGATCCGGGCCCGAGCAGATGCTGTTGCCCGACCACTTCGTCCAACGTCGCGGGCCGCATACGCACCGCCAGCGGCGCACCGGCATCGCGGCGCACGACACTGTCGATGGAGTGCCCCGTCGGCGGCTCGTCACCGGGCACGTCGAATAAGCCTTCGCTCACGCCGAGCACGTTACCGAGAGGGACCGACACCTCCCGCGCTGCGTGCGTGGGAGGCGGTGCGCCACCATCGCCGCGAGCGAACCCGCAGAGACCGACCGGTACGGGAACGGTCACGATTTGCCTGCCGCCCGCCGATCAGCTGTGATCGTCACTCGTGGCCCAAAACGTCGTCGTGCCAGATTCTGCGCCCCTCGGGCCATTCGCTCGACGCACCCTGCTCAAAGGTGGGGCCGCGGCGACCGCCACCGCACTCCTGACCACCGCGCCGACGCGGGCGGACGGACCGGTGTTCCGCCACGGCGTCGCTTCCGGTGATCCGCTGCCCACTGACGTGATCATCTGGACGCGCGTCACCGTCTCCGACGATGCGACGCCCGGTTCCGGCGTCGGTGAATCGGCGGCGGTGCACTGGGAGGTCGCCGCCGACGAGCGGTTCAGCTCCGTTGCCGCATCCGGAATCGCCACGGCCACAGCGGAATCCGATCACACGGTCAAAATCGACGTCACCGGTCTGCAGCCCGGCAGCGGATACTTCTACCGCTTCACCGCATTCGGCGTGCACTCCCCCGTCGGCCGCACCCGCACCGCACCGGCCACCTCGGCGCAGGTCGACCGCCTGCGCCTCGGCGTGGTGTCGTGCGCGAACTGGGAGGCGGGTTACTTCGGCGCCTACCGGCACCTCGCCAACCGCACCGACCTCGACGCGATCGTGCACCTCGGCGACTACATCTACGAATACGGCCGCGGCAAATACGGCGGGCGGGGCGGCGCGGTTCGTCCGCACGAACCGGCCAACGAGATCGTCACGCTCGCCGACTATCGAATTCGGCACGCGCAGTACAAAACCGATCCGGACCTGCTCACGTTGCACGCGCGCGTGCCGTTCATCTGCACCTGGGACGACCACGAATTCGCCGATAACGCCTGGTCCGGCGGCGCCAA
Organism: Nocardia nepalensis; assembly: GCF_048910785.1. NCBI lineage: Bacteria > Bacillati > Actinomycetota > Actinomycetes > Mycobacteriales > Nocardiaceae > Nocardia > Nocardia nepalensis. The sequence goes on from NZ_JBKBET010000021.1 coordinate 376,784, forward strand.
CAACCACGATCCGGCCACCCAGGGCGACTGGCAGCCCCGCCGCGCCGCCTCCGCCCGCGCATATCTCGAATGGATGCCGGTCCGCGCGACCAACTCGGGCGCCGACGTCCAGATCTACCGGCGACTGCGTTTCGGCACCCTGGCCGAACTGTCCATGCTCGACCTGCGCAGCTACCGCGATCAGGAAGTCAAGCCGGTCGCGGGCTGGCGCGAGGTCGACAACCCGGCGCGCACCATCACCGGCAAGGCCCAAATGGATTGGCTCACCGCCGGTTTGGCCTCCGCTCCGGTGCAGTGGAAGCTCGTCGGCAATTCGGTGATGATCGCGCCGCTGGTGTTCCCGCCGCTGGAACCGGCCACCACCCAGGCCATCACCACGATGATGGGCGTGCCCCAATCCGGCATTCCGGCCAACGGCGACCAGTGGGACGGCTACACCGCCGACCGCCGCACGCTGTTCCAGTCGATCATCGACCAGCAAGTCGGCGATATCGTCTTCCTCACCGGCGATATCCACTCGTCCTGGGCCGCCGACCTGCCCGTCGATCCGGCGAACTATCCGGCCGGACCGTCCGTCGGCGCGGAATTCGTCGTCCCGTCTGTCACCTCGTCCAGCCTCGGCGAACTGCTGAAGGCGCCCCCGCGCACGGCCGCGGTCCCGGTCGAGGAAGCCGTCAAGGGCGTCAACCGCCACCTGCGGTACATCGAGATGGAATCGCACGGCTACGGCGTTCTGGAGGTCACTGCGGACCAGACCCAAATGGACTGGTTCTACGTCAGCGATGTCTCCGACCCGAATTCCGGTGTCCGCCATGGGGCTTCGTTCGCCGTGCGGTCCGGTGGCCGGGTCGAGCCACGCCCGGGGCCGGTGGCCTGACAAGGACGGGTCCGGGCGTGCACTTTCGCTCCGAATCCGGCAGTAGCAGAATTTTCTCGCGACAGGTTGTCGATTTCCGTCGAGCTCGCTCGTCGGAACGAATACGACGGCCCGATGGGCGGGTCGCCGGAACCCGAAGGAGCGAGATCATGAGCCAGTACTTGGTGCTGATTTACGAGGACGAAAGCGCGTACGCCTCCGCATCGGAGCAGGTCATGGGCGAGGTCTACCAGGCGCACGTGGCATTCGGGGAGATCGCGGGCGACGCGGTCAAGGGCGGCAACGCCCTGCAGCCCACCTCCACCGCCACCTCGATCCGCCAGAACGACAATGGCGATTTCACCGTGACCGACGCGCCATTCGCCGAGGCCAAGGAGGCCCTCGGCGGCTACTACCTGATCGAGGCCGCGGATCTGGACGCCGCGATCGCACTGGCCAAGCAGGTGCCCGCCCGGTTCGGCGGCGTCGAGGTGCGGCCGATCATGACCTTCGACTGATCCGATGTCGATCGACACCGATGCGGCCGACCATGCCGCCGCGGCCGTCGAGCAGGCGCACCGTCGCGAATGGGCCTTCGTGCTCGCCGCGACGGTGCGGCTCGTCCGCGACTTCGACCTCGCCGAGGAATGCGTGCAGGACGCCTACGCGCGAGCGCTCACCGAGTGGGCGCAGCACGGCGTGCCCGCCAAGCCCGGCGCCTGGCTCACCACCGTGGCCCGACGGCGCGGCCTCGATCTACTGCGCCGCGACTCGACCATGCGGCGCACCCTGCCCGAGCTGGTCACCGACCAGACCGACGACGACACCGCCGATCTCGCACTCGCCGAACTGGATTCGGCATCGGTCATCCCCGATGACCGGCTGCGGCTGATCAGCACCTGCTGCCACCCCGCACTCGCCCGCGAAGCGCAAGTGGCACTGACCCTGCGCCTCGTCTGTGGCGTAACCACCGCCGAGGTCGCCCGCGCCTTCCTGACCAGCGAATCGACCATAGCGGCCCGAATCACCCGCGCCAAGAAGAAGATCGCGGTGGCGCGCATCCCCTACCGGGTGCCGTCGGTGCGCGAACTCCCCGAACGGCTCGACACCATATGCGCGGTCATCCACCTGCTGTTCACCACCGGCCACACTGCCCCATCGGGCGATACGCTGGTCCGTCACGATCTCGTCGAACGAGCACTCCAGGTTGGGCGAATGATGCACGCACTGGTCCCCGACGACCCGTCCGTCACCGGCCTACTCGCCCTGATCCTGCTCACCGACGCTCGCCGCGCCGCCCGGCTGGACGACGACGGCCGACTGTGCACTCTTGAACACCAAGACCGCTCCCGCTGGGACCGGGAAGCCATCGCCGAGGGCATCGCGTTGGTGAAAAGCGCTCTCCCACATACCGATCGATACACCCTGCAAGCCGCCATCGCCGCCGTCCACGATGAAGCCCCCTCCTGGGAACAGACCGACTGGCGCGAAATCACCGGCCTCTACACCCTGCTGCTGCGCACCTGGCCGGCACCGGTAGCGCGCCTGAATTACGCAGTGGCCGTAGGCCTTTCCGGCAACCCGGCCCGCGGACTCGCCCTACTCGACGCCCTCGCGAGCGAACCAGCACTGGCCACCTATGGCTACCTGGAAGCCTCGCGCGCCGCCTTCCTCACCGAACTCGGCCGCACCACCGAAGCCATCCAGGCCTACGAATCAGCCCTCCTGCTGACCGAAAACACCATAGAACGAGCCCACCTGGAATCCCGCCTCTTCGAACTCATTCGACACCCGGGGTAGGCAGGTCCACCCCAATGCGAAACCCTATTCCGCCCAACGCTCTTCGAGCATCGCCGACACATCCTCGGCGAAATCACCGACCGCGTCATCACCGGTGCAGCGTGCATCCTCCGCCAGTGCTGCCCAACGGTTGATGAGGGCTTCCGAGCGGGGGACGGAGAGGCCGTGTTCGCGGGCGGAGGCTATGCGGGTGTGGTCGGCGGGCAGGAACCAGTAGGTGGTCAGCCAGACCCAGATGAGGCGGGCCTCCAGAATGCGTTCGGCGAGGACGCCGTCGTCGGCCAGGGCGGGCCAGACACCGACGACCTCCGAGCGCCACGCCTCGACCATTTGCTTGGCGCGTTCGCGGGACAGTTCGAAGTCACAGAGGCAGCCGGGGAAGGACACCAGCGCGTAGGCGATGTCCAGGGTGGCGTCGCGGAAACCACCCCATTCGTAGTCGAGGAAGCGCGCGCCCTCCTCGTTGAGGATCACGTTATCGGGGCACAGGTCGGAGGGGCTGAACGCGCGGAAGCGTCCGGCGGAGAAGAGCCGATTGCCTCGGACGATGCGCTCGGCGATCTCGCCGGGTACCTCGATGCCCAGTTCACGCTGCAGCATGCCGGGCACCTCGGAGATGGCGGCCTCGGCCTGCTGGGCGATGCCGTCGACCCGATGCACCACTTCCACCCGGCGCAGCAGCGCGACGAAATCCGCTTCCCGCCCGACGGTCGCCGCATGCATCCGGCCCAGCGCCTGCGCGAACGCCATCAACCCGTTGCGCGTCGCGGTTTCCGCACCGGATTGCAGCACCTGCGTCATCCGGGAGTTATCACCGAGATCGCTCAGGACGAGCAGCCGATCCGGCAGGCTGTGCGCGATCAGGTACGCACCGGGCCGCTGTTCGCGGCTGAGCGCGGTGGTGAACTGATACGACACGGCCTCGCGCAGAAACGCGGAATCGATGCTGGCGACGCCGGGCGCTAGACCACCCGTCCTGCGGTCCTCCGCGGACCCGCGAACCTGCTTGACGATGAGCGTCCGGGGCAGGGAGAAGGCGTTCTCTGAAACACGCACGCGTAGGACCGTCGTCCTACCACTACCGCTGAGTTCCATCGGATCGCTCAGCTTTACCGGAGCACCCATGCGCTTTGTGAGCAACTGTTGTGCTGCGGACACGACTTCGGCGGCGCGTTCGGCCAATAGTGCGGTCATCGCTAATCAAGCTACTCGCACCGGGTCACTTCTAGCGAGCGGTTACACAACCTTTCCGCGTCGTTCGGCGTGTCTGCGTCAAGGTTGCGGAACAGGCGCTGCTTGCTTGACACCATTGCGGCTGTCCGGTTTTCTCATCGTCAACTGCCGTGCGCCACACCGCAAACCAGTTGCGTCGAAAGGTCTTCAGATAATGACCGACACACCGTCGCCCAAGCCGAACGAACCAACTGGTTCGCCCGAGCGGAGTGGTGACGCGCCCGAGGACACTGCTGGCGAGCAGTTCGCCGCGCAGCCGGGACAGCACGAGAGTCCAGCCCCGCAACCGACGGAACCGAGCACCGGACACGGCAGGCACGAGATGGCCGGGCCCGCCGGATACCCACAGTTCGAGGGTCCCGGCGCGGCGCAATACGGCAGTGAACCGCTGGAGCCACCACCGCCCGTCAGCGCGCCCGCAGAATCGGGACAGCCGAGTTACGGTCCGCCGGGAACCGGTCCGGCGCCGATGCCCGGGTCGACGCAGCCTGGTGTGGGAACGACTGGCGCAGCAGCTCCTGACCTGGTAAAGCCCGGTACCGTGCCACCCGGCGCTGCTCAGCCTGGCGCCGTACCGCCCGGCGCAATGCCTCCAGGCGCGACGCCTCCCGGCGCAATGCCTCCCGGCGCGACGCCTCCCGGGGCGATGCCTCCTGGGGCGACGCCTCCCGGGGCAATGCCTCCCGGGGCGATGCAGCCCGGCACCGTACCGCCGGGCGCGACGCAACCCATGCCGCCCGGCACCATGCCCCCGCAGGGCACCATGCCTCCCCCCGGCACAATGCCCCCCGGCACCCCGACCTACGGCTACCAATCTGCCCCGGGCGCCCCGACCACCCTCGACGTCGGCAACGCGCTGAGCTACGGCTGGGAGAAGTTCCGCGCGAATATCGGCCCCTGGCTGGCGGTCACCGCGGTCGGCTTGATCATCTATCTCGCCTTCGTGCTCATCGTCCAGGTCGTACAACCGAATTCGCTGTTGAGCCTGTTGCTGATCTTCTTGCTTGTGATGGTCGCGATCTGGCTGCTGCAGGCGGCCATGATCCGCGGTGCCCTTTACGAAACAGACGGCAACAAGCCGACTTTCGCGTCCTACTTCCAATTCGTGAACGCGGGCAATGTCCTATTGACAGCTCTGCTCGCGTTCGCACTGACTTGGATCGGCGCGGCGCTGTGCTTCGTGCCCGGCCTGATCGCCGGGTTCCTGTGCATGTTCGCACTGCATTTCGTCGTCGATCAGGAACAGGGCCCGTTCGCCGCGATCAAGTCCAGCGCGACGCTGGTCATCACCAATCTCGGGCAGGCGCTGCTACTGGCGCTCGCGGTGCTGGTGATCACCTTCGTCGCCACGCTGCTGTGCGGCTTCGGTCTGCTGATCGCCGGGCCGGTGTGCACGATCGCGGTGACCTACGCCTACCGGGCACTCACCGGCGGTACCGTGTCCGTCACCTAGTTGCGGCAGCGCTGGGCGCACCCTGCTCCCAGCGCTCCGAAACCTCGGCCCCGCAACAGAATTCGCGGTCACCCTCGATGACAGCGACCGCATCCACCACCACTTCTGGAGCCGTGTGATGGGCCCGCCCTCGCTGCTAGCGCGCGGTCGCAGCGCCAGCATGAGCACACCGGCCGTGACGATGCCGGCCAGGTTCACCGCGAGCTGACCCGCCGACATGAATGCGATATGCCACTGCCCCAAGGTCGCCGCGACCACCGCGAATCCGGCCGCGGGCACGGTCGTCACCGAGATGAACACCCCGACCAGCGCGGCCGATTTCGCGGTCACCACCGCCAGCATGCTCGCCGCACCGGCCAGCAGCGCCCGCTATACCGCCTACTCTGCGGAGCCCTTCACTTCGCCGTCCTTCTTCTTTTCCGGCTTGACGTCCAGCCCCGCTTCCTTGCGCTGCTGCGCGGTGATCGGCGCGGGTGCGTCGGTCAGCGGATCGACACCGCCGCCCGTCTTCGGGAAGGCGATGACCTCGCGGATCGAATCCATCCCGGCCAGCAGCGCGGTGATCCGGTCCCAGCCGAATGCGATACCGCCGTGCGGCGGCGCGCCGTAGGAGAACGCGTCGAGCAGGAAGCCGAACTTCTCCTGCGCCTCCTCGTGTCCGATGCCCATCACCTTGAAGACGCGCTCCTGCACATCGCGGCGATGGATACGGATGCTGCCGCCGCCGATCTCGTTGCCGTTGCAGACGATGTCGTAGGCGTAGGCCAGGGCCGAACCCGGATCGGTGTCGAAGGTGTCCAGCGATTCCGGCTTGGGCGAGGTGAACGCGTGGTGCACCGCCGTCCACGCCGAATAACCAAGTGCCACATCACCACTCGCGGTCGCCTCGGCGGCGGGCTCGAACAACGGCGCGTCCACGATCCACACGAACGCCCAGGCGTTCTCATCGATCAGACCGCATTTGCGCGCGATCTCGCCGCGCGCCGCACCGAGCAGCGCGCGTTGCGCCTTGGCCGGACCCGCGGCGAAGAACACACAGTCACCGGGCTCCGCGCCGACATGTTTGGCCAGGCCCTCGCGCTCGGATTCGCTGAGGTTCTTGGCGACCGGACCGCCGAGCGTGCCGTCCTCCTGCACCAGCACATACGCCAAACCCTTGGCGCCGCGCTGCTTGGCCCAGTCCTGCCAGGCGTCGAGCTGACGCCGCGGCTGGCTCGCACCGCCCGGCATCACGACCGCACCCACGTACTCCGCCTGGAACACCCGGAACGGAGTGTCCTTGAAGTACTCGGCGCATTCGGTGATCTCGACGCCGAAACGCAGGTCCGGCTTATCGCTGCCGAAGCGACGCATCGCCTCGGCGTAGGTCATATGCGGAATCGGGAAGGGGATCTCGTAGCCGACCAGCTTCCACAGCTCCTCGAGGATCTCCTCGGCGACCAGGATCACGTCCTCCTGGCGCACGAAGCTCATCTCGAGGTCGAGCTGGGTGAATTCGGGCTGGCGGTCGGCGCGGAAGTCCTCGTCGCGGTAGCAGCGCGCGATCTGGTAGTACCGCTCGACTCCGGCGACCATCAGCAGCTGCTTGAACAGCTGCGGGCTCTGCGGCAGCGCGTAGAAGTTACCCGGCTGCAGGCGTGCCGGCACCAGGAAGTCGCGGGCGCCCTCGGGTGTCGATCGGGTCATGGTCGGGGTCTCGACCTCGACGAATTCGTGGTGCGCCAGCACCTTGCGGGCGGCGGCGTTGACCTTCGACCGCAGCCGGATGGCCTTACCCGGGGCTTCGCGGCGCAGGTCGAGGTAGCGGTACTTGAGGCGGGCCTCGTCACCGGGCTGCTCGTCGAGCTGGAACGGCAGCGGCGCGGCCTCGTTGAGGACCTCGAGCTTGGTGACGTTGACCTCGATCGAGCCGGTCGGCAGCTCCGGGTTCTCATTGCCGTCGGGACGCTGCTCGACCACACCGGTGACCAGCACGCAATATTCCGCGCGCAGCCTATGCGCCTGTTCGGCGGGTTCACCCTCGCGGAACACCGCCTGCGCCACACCCGACGCATCGCGCAGATCGATGAAGATCACGCCACCGTGGTCACGACGCCGGGCCACCCAGCCGGTGAGGGTGACGGTCTGACCGGCATGCTCGCTTCGCAGCGAACCAGCCAAGTGGGTGCGCAGCACAGGATTCCTTTCGACGAATGTGACACCGGAAGGGCGACCCGGTGCGGTTGCCATCGTAGTGAGACACATATCCCGAGTGGAAACCGATATCGCCGCCAGGCGTGCGAAGCTGTATCGGCGGGGTATGACCGAGGCGTTTGGACCACGAGAAAGCGAAGCAGATGACCTTCAACGAAGGCCTCCAGATCGACCCGGATCGGGCTTCTTCCGGCGGTGGCCCGGGGATGGGCGGCAAGATCGCGCTCGGCGGTGGCGCGGGTGGTCTGATCCTGCTGGTGCTGGGCCTATTGCTCGGCGGAGATCCCGGGTCGCTGCTCGGACAGTTGAACGGCACCGATAAAAGCAATGTGCAGCCCGGCACCGCGGGCACCCCCGCACACTGCAAGACCGGCGCGGATGCCAATAAGTACGTCGATTGCCGGGTGGTGCTCACCGCGCAGAGCCTCGACGCGGTCTGGTCGACGGAACTGCCGCAGCAGACCGGCAAGAAGTATTCGAAGCCGAAACTGGTGCTGTTCTCCGGCGCCGTCTCGACCGGCTGCGGCAATGCGACCAGCGCGGTCGGCCCGTTCTATTGTCCCGCCGACCGCACCGCCTACTTCGACACCAGCTTCTTCCAGGAACTGGTCGACCGATTCGGGTCCAGCGGCGGTCCGCTCGCCCAGGAGTATGTGGTGGCGCACGAGATCGGACACCACATCCAGAACCTGCTCGGCGATATCGGCCGGGCACAAAAGGATCCGCGCGGAGCCGAATCCGGCGCGGTGCGCACCGAACTCCAGGCCGACTGCTACGCGGGCATCTGGGCCCACTTCGCGGATAAGCAGCCCGCCCCCGGCACCAACCAGCCCTTCCTGAAACCCCTGTCCGACAACGACATCCGCGATGCCCTATCCGCCGCCTCCGCGGTCGGCGACGACCGAATCCAGCGTGCCGCCCAGGGCCGCGTCAATCCGGAGGCCTGGACCCACGGTTCCTCGGACCAGCGGCAGAAATGGTTCCTGACCGGCTATAAGACCGGCCAGGTCCAGGCGTGCGACACCTACTCGGCCTCGGATCTGAGCAATCCGCCGGGCCTGCGCTGATAAGAATTGAGCGACACCACAGCGCGCGGGCGCCGATCGGCCCCGCGCGCTGCGATGATCGAGGGCGCTCGGTTCGATCAGCGAGAGCAGTTCGCCTGTGGCACACCGTAGATGGGGATTTCATGCGAAGGACGAAGTCGGCACTGCTGATTCTGGTCGTGGCATTCGCCGGTAGCTGGGGCACCGCCTCGGCCCAACCGGCCGCCGACGCACCACCGCCCGCCCCGGTCCAGGCACCCTTGCCCGCCACCGCACTACTGACGCTGACGACCATCCCGGGCGGCTGGTCCGAGCGGGTCGACCTGCGCCCACTTCTGCAGATCTACGCCGACGGCCACGCGGTGAAACAACCCGACGCCGCCGCGACCACCCGCGCCGCCGATGCCCTACCGCAACGGCTCACCGGCACCGTCCCCACCGACGTCCTGAATGCCGCACTGGCGGAAACCAGATCGCTTGCCGCACTCGACCTCGGCATGCCCACCGATAACGACCAGGGCTCTCAGATCATCGACCTCATGCCCGCACCGCCCGATCAGGACGTCCACGCGCTCATGTACGCCCCCGAGGGGTCCGATGGCCTGAGCACCGAGCAACAAGCCAACCGCAAACGCTTCACCGACCTCTACCGCAAACTCCTCGACGCGTTCGTCCAGGACCGCTGAATCCCCTGCGCCCCTCGCCCCCGGGCGAGGGGCGCACTCCCTCTAGGGATCCATACTCTCTGCCGGGCACCAGGACGGGTGTGGATCCCCAGATCCGGCCTCCGAAGCACCGATGGAACGACAGCGCCCCCGGCCGGAAACCGGACGGAGGCACTATCAGAACTGTTGTGGCAGTGGGGGTTAGAACTGGTCCTGTTCGTAATCCGAGCTGACCAGTTCGTCGGGGTGGGTCGCGCCGATGACGTCGGGGGTGGACTCACCGAGGGGGCCGGTGAGGTCGTCGTTGCCGGTGCGGCTCTGGTACGGCTCGACGTTGCGCGAGTGTTCGTCGTCGTTGGCGCCGCGTTGGCCGGCGGCGCCGGGGCTGCCGCCCATGAAGGAGCTGCCAGTGCTCGACGCGCCGGTCGACGTACCCGTGCCCAAGGAGGTGCCGGACAGGCCCGAGACCCGACTGATAGGCGAGACCGTGCTGCCCGGCGTGCCGGTCACCTTCTGCGTCGACGGCGAACCCGTGCTGGTACCCCCCGAGCCGGAGCGGCCCGATATGCCGGTGATGCCGGGGGATCCCGAGGTGGTGTGTCCGGTGTTCGTCGATGCCGTCGTGGTCGACGTGCTCGGTGAACCGGAGGTGGTCGAACCGTCCAACAGGCTGGAGGCGTTGGTCGTGGCGTTCTCCGCGACCGACTGCGCCTGTTCCAGGATCGGCTCCCCGATGTTCTGCATGACCGCCTGCGCGACCTCCTGTGGGGCGGGCAGACCGCTGGTCCCGAGCAGCTGGTTCACCAGACCGGTCAGCTCGGCCGTCTTCCCGGCCAGGTCACCGCGGGTGGCATTGGCGACGGCGACGGCCGACCCCAGATGTTCGGTCGCCGTCGCGATCAGCGCGGCCTGGCCGGGCGGGGTCAGCGCCACCGGCACGAGTGCGGTTGCCTGCGTGGCGAATTCGCTCGCGATCCCGAGCAACTGCGCATTGCCCTGCTGCACCACCGCGGCGGCCCGCTGGGTGAGTTCGGAGATGTCGATACCGCGCTGACTGGTGTCCTGCCCCTGGGTCTGCGCCGTCTTGCTCGCGGCCTGCGCCTCGTGCGACGACTGCCCCTGCCACAGCTGCTCGACGGTTTGCAGACCACCCTTGCCGATGCTCACGGCGGCCTCGATGACCTTCGAGGACTGGCTGAGAATCGCGGTCGGGTCGAAGGCGCCGATGACACCGGTGCCGAAGCTGCTCAGCAGCTCGAGAATCGGCTGGAACAAGGTGTCGATGCCCGGAATACCGGGAATCGACAGGCCCTGCATCAGCGCCGCGACCGGATCGGTCGGAATGTCGGTCGCCGCCGCGCTCGCCGCCGCACCCTGGGTGCTCGCCCCGCCGAGCGCGCTGCTCACCGCACTCTGCGCCTGCTGCGCCGCGCTCTGCGCCGCTTGGACCACCGGCGCCGCCGCATTGCTGATCGCGGTATGCGCATCGGTGAGTGCCTGCGACACATCGGCCGGCACCGCGCCGGAGAGAATGGCGCTGGCATCCGGCGTCGAATTGCCGTTCAGCCCAGGCATTCCCGCGGGCACGGTGCCCAGCTGCGGCGATTCCTCGGTGATCTTGCGCGCGAGCACGAATTCGGGCGCCTCGATCGGCGGCATATCCGCGGGCAGCTGCGGCAGCGACAGATCGCTCAACCCTTGCGTCGCATTCTGTAGCGCGTCGACGGCGGTGTTCTGCGTCGCGATCACCGCCTCTTCGATTGCCACGCTCTGGAGATCGGGTGCGATCACTCCGGAATCCATCGGCTTCATACCGCGCCTCCGACCTGGTTCGCGATCGTGTTCAACACGCCTGCGTTGCTAGAGTCGGTGGTGTCGAACGCAGCGGCCGCGGTGAACGCGGACTTCGACAGCTTGTCGTACTTGGCCGAGAGATCGTTGATGTCCTTGGCCTGTAGGACCTGCGCCGCGGCGAACGCCAGCAGATAGTCGGCGCCGATCAAACCGAATACCGGCGTGAGTGCGGCGACGTTCTGCACGGCGTCGAAATTGCCCGCTCCCGCGATCTCGCTGGCGACCCCGGCGTTCGTGGTAGCGAAGGCTCGGACCGCATCGGTCTCCACCGATAGATCAGCCATCGAGTTGCACCCCCCATATCCTCTTGAACTGCAGTTCAGTACTCATAGCGTCGATCAATGTCCACTCCCTGCCCGCACCGGCAGCTCAGCTGCGATCAGGCCCCTGCGCAACCGCGAGTTGTCAAGCGCCGCTGCGGTTGCGCTCAATATAGCGGACCCCACAGGCAACTTTCGAGCCCAACGCGGTCACCGGAAAGGAACTAGAACATGTTGCAAATTAGAACAAGTTCTATATTCTCGATCCCATGAAGGTCGCAGTGACCGGCGCAGCCGGGTACCTTGGCACGAATCTGCTCAGCCTGCTGGTCGAAAGAGGACACGAGGTCACAGCAATCGATCGCATCGTTCCGGAGCAGCGGACGGACCCGAACGTCACCTGGGTCACCGGCAACGTGCTCGACCCCGAATCGATGCGTACCGTGCTCGCGGGCGCGGAGATCGTCTACCACCTCGTAGCCGTGATCACGCTGGCAGAGCAGCACGACCTCGCCTGGAAGGTCAACACCGAGGGCGTGCGCGTCGTCGCCGAGGCCGCACTCGACCTGGGCGTGCGCCGGATGGTGCACGCGAGCTCCATCCACGCCTTCAACCAGTACACCTGTGGCGGCCGCATCGATGAGACCTCGGTGCGCTCGACCGATCCGAGCCTGCCCGTCTACGACCGCTCCAAGTGGGCGGGTGAGGTCGAGTTGCGCAAGGTGATCGAGAAGGGGCTGGACGCGGTCATCTGCAATCCCACCGGCGTCTTCGGTCCGCTCGACTACAGCACCCCGCTGTCCAGGATCAACCGCACGCTCAAGGACGCGGCCCGCGGCCGGGTGCCCGCGATGATCGGCGGCGGCTTCGATCTGGTCGACGTGCGCGATGTCGCCAAGGGCCTGATCCTCGCCGGTGAGCGGGGCCGGACCGGCGAGAACTACCTGCTCGGCGGTTCGATGATCTCCATGCTCGACCTCTGTCGCACGGCGGCGGCCTGCGGCGGCAAGAAGGGGCCGAAATTCTCGATCTCCCCGAAGGTCGTCAACGGCCTCATCCCGGTACTCGAGCCGATCGGCAAACTCTTCAAGACCGATATCGTCTCCAAGGCCGCGCTCGGCGCGCTGGTATCCGCTCCGGTCGTCGACCACGGCAAGGCCGAACGCGAGATCGGCTATCAGCCACGGCCCATCGATGAGACCGTGCGCGATCTGGTGACCTTCTTCACCGATGCGAAGCAACTCACCGCCTCCGACACCCGACAGATCGCTTGACACTGTTTAGAACACATGTTCGACTGATGGGGTGCGGTGGCAAAGCCAAACCCTGGATGCCGACGACGGCGCCCTGCCCGGCCTCGGCCGGGCGGGTTTCGTGCGCACCGTGCAGACCCCCGAATTCGAGGGCATCACGTTCCACGAGGTGCTGTGCAAGAGCGCGCTGAACAAGATGCCGGAGGCGTCGAACCTCCCGTTCCATTGGACGATCAATCCGATGCGCGGCTGTTCGCACGCCTGCCGCTACTGTTTCGCGCGTCCCACCCACGAGTATCTGGATCTGGACGCGGGCCGGGATTTCGATTCGCAGATCGTGGTGAAGACCAATATCGCCGCGGTACTGCGCAAGGAACTCGGCCGCCGTTCCTGGCATCGGGAACCCGTCGCACTCGGCACCAATACCGATCCGTATCAACGGGCCGAGGGCCGATATCGGTTGATGCCCGGCATCATTCGCGCGCTGACCGATTCCGGCACGCCGTTCTCCATTCTCACCAAGGGCACTCTGCTGCGCCGCGACCTGCCGTTGCTCACCGCGGCGGCCCGCCAGGTCCGGGTGAGCATCGCGGTCTCCATCGCGATCCTGGACACCGATCTGCACCGCAGCCTGGAGTCGGGTACTCCGTCGCCGAAGGCGCGGCTGGAGATGGTGCGGGCGCTCGCCGATGCCGGGTTCGAGGTGAATGTCATGGTCGCACCGGTGATTCCGTATCTCACCGACAGCCGCGCTCATCTCGACGCACTGTTCGGCGCGATCGCCGAGGCCGGGGCGGTTTCGGTGGTCGCGTTCCCCATGCATCTACGCGGCGCCACCCGCGGCTGGTTCCTGAGCTGGCTGGCCGAGACGCATCCCGCGCTGGTACGCCGCTACCGGCAGTTATATGGCCGGGGCGCCTATGTGACGCCGGAGTACGGGGCCTGGCTACGCGAGCGGGTGCAGCCACTGCTCCAGCAGCACGGCCTCACCCGCGAGCACACCCCAGAACCCGAGACCCAGCCCGCGACACCGCTTCCGAACGACACGCAGCTGGCTCTCTTCGCGTAAAGCATTTCACAAGCAATTCCCGCACACGGCGGAGTAGGTTGGCCAATGGCACCTCCCATCGGACGAGGAAGTGAAGCAGGCATATGGTTTCGGACCAAAATGATGTCGGCACAGCTAAATTGGAAAAGGTCGTAATTCGGTTCGCCGGTGACTCCGGGGACGGAATGCAGCTCACCGGTGACCGCTTCACGCACGAGGCGGCCGCATTCGGTAACGACCTCGCCACCCAGCCCAACTTTCCGGCCGAAATCCGGGCGCCCCAGGGCACGCTACCCGGCGTCTCGTCCTTCCAGATCCAGATCGCCGATTACGACATCCTGACCGCCGGTGACCAGCCCGATGTGCTGGTGGCGATGAACCCGGCAGCGCTGAAGTCGAATCTGGAGGATCTGCCGCGTGGCGCCACCCTCATCGTGAACACCGACGAATTCACCAAACGCAATCTCGGCAAGGTCGGCTACGCCACGGATCCGCTCGACGACGACACGCTGAGCGATTTCGTGGTCCATCGCGTCCCGATGACCTCACTGACCCTCGGTGCGACCGAACCGACCGGCGTCGGTAAGAAGGACGGCCAGCGCGCCAAGAATATGTTCGCGCTCGGCCTGCTGTCCTGGATGTACGGGCGCCCGATCGGCGGCACCGAGCGCTTCCTGCGCGAGAAGTTCGCCGCGAAGCCCGATATCGCCGAGGCGAATCTGCTCGCCTTCCGCGCGGGCTGGAATTACGGCGAGACCACCGAAAGCTTCGCCACCACCTTCGAGGTGTCCCCCGCCAAGCTGCCGCCGGGCACCTACCGCCAGATCACCGGCAATACCGCACTCGCCTACGGCCTCGTCACCGCGGGGCAATTGTCCGGTTTGCCGGTCTTTCTCGGCACCTACCCGATCACACCCGCGTCGGACATCCTGCACGAGCTGAGCAAACACAAGAACTTCGGCGTCACCACCTTCCAGGCCGAGGACGAGATCGCGGGCATCGGCGCGGCGCTGGGCGCCTCGCTCGGCGGCGCGTTGGGGGTCACCAGCACCTCCGGTCCCGGGCTCGCGCTCAAGAGCGAGACCATCGGGCTCGCGGTGATGACGGAACTGCCGCTGCTGATCGTCGACGTGCAACGCGGCGGTCCGTCCACCGGACTGCCGACCAAGACCGAACAGGCCGATCTGCTGCAGGCGCTCTACGGGCGCAATGGCGAATCGCCGGTCGCCGTGCTCGCGCCACGCTCACCCGCCGATTGCTTCGCCACCGCGGTGGAGGCGGCCCGCATCGCACTCACCTATCGCACCCCCGTGCTGTTGCTCTCCGACGGCTCCATCGCCAATGGCTCTGAGCCGTGGTCGATTCCGCAGGTCACCGATCTGGAGCCGATCGATCCGCGTTTCGAGCCCGACGCCGAGGAGGGCACGCCCTTCCAGCCCTACGCCCGCGATGCGGAAACCCTCGCCAGGCCGCTCGCGGTCCCCGGCACCGCGGGCCGCGCGCATCGGATCGGCGGACTCGAGAAGGCCGACGGCAGCGGCAATATCTCCTACGAACCCGCCAACCACGAGCTGATGGTTCGTCTGCGGCAGGCCAAGATCGATGGCATCGCCGTGCCCGAACTCGAGATCGACGATCCGGATGGGCGTGCCGAGTTGCTGCTGATCGGCTGGGGCAGTTCCTTCGGACCGATCGGCGAGGCCTGCCGCCGCGCGCGCCGCCGCGGCGTTCCCGTCGCCCAGGCGCATCTGCGATATCTGAATCCACTGCCCGCCAACCTCGGTGAGGTGCTGCGGCGCTATCGCACGGTGGTGGCGCCGGAGATGAACGGCGGTCAGCTGGCCATGCTGTTGCGGGCGAAGTACCTGGTGGATGTGCAGCCGTGGACGAAGATCGCGGGCACGGCCTTCTCGGCGCAGGAACTCGTCGGGGTGATCGATGCGGCGCTAGACGGGTCGATCGAGGAGATGGAACACGATAAGGCCTTCGCGGCGCGAGCGCGGGCCACGTACTCGACTGGGGGCAACTGATGACGATCGTCGAAACCTCGCTCGTCGGAACCGATCTGGGCCTCACCGGGCTCTCGGGGGTCCCCGCCGCCGACGGTCCGCAGAAGGTCAAGGACTTCACCTCCGATCAGGAGGTGCGCTGGTGCCCCGGCTGCGGTGACTACGTGATCCTGGCGACCGTGCGCGGCTTCCTCGCCGAACTCGGATTGCGCAGGGAGAACCTGATGTTCGTCTCCGGGATCGGCTGCTCGAGCCGGTTCCCGTACTACCTCGAGGCCTACGGCATCCACTCCATCCACGGCCGTGCGCCCGCCATCGCGACCGGGCTGGCGGTGACCAGGCCCGATCTGTCGGTGTGGGTGGTGACCGGCGACGGTGACGCGCTGTCGATCGGCGGCAACCACCTGATCCACGCCCTGCGCCGCAATGTGAATATGACGATCCTGCTGTTCAACAACCGGATCTACGGACTCACCAAGGGCCAATACTCCCCCACCTCCGAACAGGGCAAGATCACCAAGTCGACGCCGATGGGTTCGGTCGACCACCCGTTCAACACCCTGTCGGTTGCGCTGGGCGCCGAGGCCAGTTTCGCCGCCCGCGCACTGGATTCCGATCGCGCGGGGCTCACGGAGGTGCTGCGCGCCGCCGCCGAGCACCGCGGCACCTCATTCGTGGAGATCCTGCAGGACTGCCCGATCTTCAACGACGGCTCCTTCGACGTGCTGCGCAAGGGCGACGCCGAATCCCGCCTCATCCCGCTGCACCACGGCCAGCCGATCCGCTTCGGCGCCGATGGCGAATTCGCCGTGGTCCGGGACGGTTTCGGGCTCGCGGTGGCGCGCGCCGACGAGGTCCGGGAGTCCGAGATCATCGTGCACGACGCCTACGCCGAGGGCCCGGAGTACGCCTACGCCCTGTCCCGCCTCTCCGACCAGGATCTCGGGCACGTGGTGACCGGCATCTTCCGCAATGTCTCCCGGCCTACTTATGACGACGCGGTCCGCGCCCAGACCACCATGGCGCGGGAACGCAAACCGGTACAAGAGGATTCGCTGCAAGCACTGCTCAACGGCCCGGAAACCTGGACCATCGGTTAGCGGCGACTAGTTCGGCAGTCCCAGCCGCTCGGCAAGCGCGCCGAGGATGCTGTGCAGTGCGGCGCGCTCGGCGGCGGTGAGATCCGCGGTCGTCTCGGTGTCGATCGCATGGGCCGCTTCGAGGCATTGACCCAGTAGTGCGCGGCCGTGGGAGGTCAGGCTCAGGATCTGACGGCGGCGATCCTGCGGGTCGCGCAGCCGATCGATCGCACCCAGGGACTCCAGGTGGTCGGCCAGTGTGACGACCAGGCTCGGCGCGACTCGCAATATCTGCGCCATCTCCATCTGCGACGCGGGACCGTTGGCCGCCAAGACATTCAGCATCCCGGCGTGCTTCGGCTTGAGTCCGAGACTTGCCACGCGGGCACTGAACCGGTCGGTCAGGAACGCGCCGAGCAGCCCGAGCCGGAAGGTGACGGTCTCCGGCAGTTTTTCCGCCTTGACGTTCTTCATGGACCGCATAATACTGACCCCAAACCATTCATAGCCTGAACGATTCTGAGAGTGAAAGATGCAGACCGAGAAGCTCGCCAAAACCGCGATCATCATCAACGCCATCGGCGCGGGTGTCGCCATGGCATTCAGCGCCGCAGCCCTTGTCGACCCCACCCTCGTGATAACCGGCACCGCGGACTCCCCCGGCGTCGATCTGTACGCACAGGCCTACGCCGCCCGCGCCATCCCGCTGGGCGCCGCCCTACTGTTCAGCCTGACCAGCCGCCGCAAGCCTGGCCTGCTCCCGCTGCTGACCGTCTCCGGAGCGGTACAGCTCGGCGACGTCGCCATCGGCGCCAGCCAGGGGATTCCGGGCATGATGGTCGGCGGCACCGTGCTCGCGCTCATCCATCTCGCCACCGCGGGCCAATTGGCCTTCAGCAGGAGTCGCGACGCCGCAGCGGCAGCCTGAGAGGGCGATCTACTCGTTCACGACGAAACGCGTGCTCAACTCGCCCCGGGAGAAGAGCGGCTCGCCTCATCCAGCGACGAACGGCGCCATCGATCCCCCAGCGACGAAGGGCGTGGTCGTGCGCCTCTCGTGTCTGCCACCACAATTCGGGCCGAACCGGGGCCGCACGACCACGTGGGAACTTGGGTGACCCCGCCGTGGGGCATTGCCCCAATCGGGTGCCGACGATCAGGCGCGCTTGGCGAATCCGAGGTCGATGACCGCCTCGCGTTCCTGTTCGAGCTCGGCGACGCTGGCGTCGATGCGGGCGCGGGAGAAGTCGTCGACGTCCAGGCCCTGGACGATCGAGTATTCGCCGCCCGCGCAGGTGACGGGGAATGAGGTGATGAGGCCTTCGGGGATGCCGTAGGAGCCGTCGGAGGGGATGGCCATGGAGGTCCAGTCGGCGGCGCGGGTACCGAGGGACCAGTCGTGGATGTGGTCGATGGCGGCGCTGGCCGCGCTGGCGGCCGAGGAGGCGCCACGGGCCTGGATGATGGCGGTGCCGCGCTGCTGGACGGTGGGGATGAAGTACTCGCTCAGCCAGCTCTGGTCGACCATGTCGAGGGCAGGGCGGCCCGCGATGGTGGCGTGGGTGATGTCCGGGTACTGCGACGCGGAGTGGTTGCCCCAGATGGTGACGCGGGCGATATCGGCGGCGGGCGTGCCGGTTTTCTTGGCGAGTTGGGCGATGGCGCGGTTGTGGTCGAGGCGGGTCATCGCGGTGAAGCGTTCGGCGGGCACGTCGGGGGCATTGCTCATGGCGATGAAGGCGTTGGTATTGGCCGGATTTCCGACCACCAGCACCTTGACGTCGTCGGCGGCGCTGGCATTGATGGCCTGCCCCTGCTCGGTGAATATCGGGCCATTGGCGGCCAGTAGATCCGAGCGCTCCATCCCCGCGGTGCGCGGCCGCGCACCGACCAGCAGCGCGACATTCGCTCCCGCGAATCCGACCCACGGATCGTCACTGATATCGATCGACTCCAGCAGCGGGAAGGCGCCGTCCTCCAACTCCATCGCCACACCCTCCAGCGACGCGACCGCCGCCGGGATCTCGAGCAGCCGCAACCGCACCGGCGTCTCCGAACCGAGCATCGCTCCGGACGCGATCCGGAACAGCAGGCCGTAGGCGATCTGCCCCGCACCCCCGGTCACGGCAACGGTCACGGGCGCGGTCCGAGCAGCGGTGCTCACGACAAACTCCTTGCGATAGACGGACACTCGATCCCCACCCTAACGACTCTCACCGCCCGCGAACCCCCGTGGTGAGCTACGCGACAATCACCCCCACAAACCCATCCATCCCGCCCCAACAGGGCTCGCACGGCGACGAGACTCCGGCCTCCGCCCGATCCCACTGCGCCGGACACCGAGCCCCGATCAGCCACATCACACGATCACGGCGATGACGGAAGTCCGTGTCCGCCGGACGAGCCTCACGAGATCGGCGATCGGCCGCAGTCGAGGTATTCGCAGGGACCACTGGCGGTTCAGGCTCGCTCGAAGCGCGACGAGTTCGACGCATCGTGCAACTGTGCATCGCATGCATGTTCGCCCGGCATGCCGATTCGCATGTCGCGCAACTCAACCCGCGCGCGAACTCAACTCAACTCCGCGACTTCCTGATCGGTCAGCACGATCGGCGACACATAGTCCTTCGATCTGGCGAGCTGCACGGCGCGGTACAGGGGCCGTTCCTCCAGTCCGGCGTCGCGGGCCTCCGCGCGCAGTTGGTGGACGAGCATTGTCGAAACCGATACGGCCGCGGCGAGTTCGCTGGCGGCCAGGGCGTCGGCCAGTTTGCGGAGGCCGAGCAGGTGTAGTTCGCGGCCGCTGCCCGCGTCGGTGTACATCGCCAGCGGTACGACCTGTGATTCCGCGCCCGCGGTGACCCGCAGGACGATTCGGCTCAAACGGGCCGGGAAGACGAGGATTTCGACGCCGTTCGCGGCGGCGATATCGACCCGGCGTTCACCGAAGGTGCGCCGGGCGTGAATTGTGGTCCCGGCCAACCACATCCGACGCCGACGCAGGGCGATGGCGTAGGCGACGGTGGGCGCGCCGACGACCAGACCGATCGCGATCGCGATCGACCACGGCACCATGAGCGCCGCGAGCAGTGCCGCGCCGAAACCCACCCCCACTGCGGCGAGGGCGAGTCGCCGCAGCATGGGTGCATAGGTCTCGGGTGCGACGAGGTCGAGTCCGACCATCGGAACCGGTTGGGCTGCACCGGGATTCATGGGCTCTACGGGCACGGCTGCGCATTCGTACGGGTGCGGATGTCTCCCGGCACCGTACTATCCCGCCGGTCGCAGCGCGGCCGCGACGGCGGCCACCGTCTCGTCCAGTGGGATCTGGCGCTGCTCACCGGTGGCCATATCCTTCAGGCCGATGGTGTTCTCGGCCAGGTCACGATCACCGAGGACCAGGGTGAATTTCGCACCGGACTTATCGGCGGCCTTCAAGGACCCCTTGACGCCGCGACCGCCGTACGCCAGGTCGACCCGAATCCCCGCCGCCCGCAGCTGCGCCGCCAACACGACCAGGCGCTGCTTGGCCGCATCACCCAGCGACACACCGTAGACCTCGCACCGCGCCGGATCGCCCGCCGACTTGCCCTCGGCCTGCAATGCCAGAATGGTGCGGTCGACGCCGATCCCGAAACCGATACCGGATAGCGGTTGTCCACCGAGCTCGGCCATCAGCCCGTCGTAGCGACCGCCGCCGCCGATCCCCGACTGCGCCCCGAGTCCGTCGTGCACGAATTCGAAGGTCGTCTTCGTGTAGTAGTCCAGACCGCGCACCATGCGCGGATTGACCACATACGGAATGCCGAGCCCATCCAGATATCCCAGCACTTGCTCGAAGTGCGTCTTCGCCGACTCGGACAGGTGATCGATCATCAACGGCGCGTTCGCGGTCATCTCCCGCACCTCGGGCCGCTTATCGTCGAGCACGCGCAGCGGATTCAGCTCTGCCCGCCGCTTGGTCTCCTCGTCCAGCGGCAGGCCGAACAGGAACTCCTGCAACAGCTCTCGATACTGCGGACGGCAGGTCTCGTCACCGAGCGAGGTGATCTCCAATCGGAAACCGTCCAGCCCGAGCGAGCGATAGCCGGCGTCGGCGATCGCGATCACCTCGGCATCCAGTGCCGGATCATCGACACCGATGGCCTCGACGCCGACCTGCTGTAGCTGCCGGTACCGACCGGCCTGCGGCCGCTCGTACCGGAAGAACGGACCCGAGTACACGAGCTTCACCGGCAGCTGCCCCCGGTCGAGCCCGTTTTCGATGACCGCCCGCATGACACCGGCGGTGCCTTCCGGCCGCAGCGTGACGCTGCGGTCGCCGCGGTCGGCGAAGGTGTACATCTCCTTGGTCACCACATCGGTGGACTCACCGACACCCCGCGCGAACAGCGCGGTGTCCTCGAAGATCGGCAGCTCCACATGCCCGTACCCGGCCAGTCGGGCGGCGCGGATCAAGCCGTCGCGCACCGCGACGAACTCGGCCGAACCGGGTGGCACGTAATCCGGGACCCCCTTCGGGGCGGAGAAGCTGCTGGTCTTGGTCACGATGGTCAAGTTTCCACCACTACCGCCCATCAAGTCCAACCGGTTTGCCCTCGGGGTAATCCGCCTGCTGAGCAGTCTCAGGAATAGATGGCACAATCCTGTGCCGTACGTAACGGATACGGGAGGAACGTGGTAGTGCCGAGCAACGAACAGCGACGGGCAGCGGCGAAACGCAAGCTGGAGCGCCAGCTGGCCAACCGGGCCGACCGGGCGCGCAAGCGTAAGCGACTCATGATCGCCGGATCCGCGCTCGGCGTGGTCGCCGTGGCAGCGGCAGCCGTCGGCGTGTACTTCCTGACCAAGAGTGAAGAAAAGCCCGCCGCGATCAGCTGCGACTACCGCAACAGTCAGAAGCCCGCCGATAAGCAGGTGAACAAGCCGCGCACCAGCGGCATCCAGAACACCGGCGATAACGCCAAGCTCAGCGTCAGCATGGAGACCACCCAGGGTCCCATCGGCCTGACCCTGGACAACGCCAAGGCGCCGTGCACCGTGAACAGCTTCGCCAGCCTGGCCGGTCAGGGCTACTTCGACAACACCATCTGCCACCGCATGACCGCGGACGAGGGCCTGAAGGTGCTGCAGTGCGGCGACCCCACCGGCACCGGCACGGGCGGTCCGGGCTATCAGTTCGACAACGAGTACCCGACCAATCGGTACAACCCCGCCGACCCGGCGTTGCAGAAGCCGATGGACTACAAGCGCGGCACGCTCGCCATGGCCAACGCGGGACCCGATCCCATCGACGGCGGTGGCACCAATGGCAGTCAGTTCTTCATCGTCTACGGCGATTCGCAGCTGCCGCCGAACTACACCATCTTCGGCACGGTCGACCCGGACAGCATGGCCACGCTGGACAAGATCGCCGCGGGCGGTCAGGACAACTCCAACGGCCAGGGCGACGGCAAGCCGAATCTCCCGGTGACCATCCAGTCGGTTCGCATCGACTAGTGACACGCCCGGTCGGGTGCTCGCTTCGTTCGGGCCCGCTGCACAGAATGGCAGCGGGCCCGAACTGTCTCACCTGTCCGGCGAGGGTAGGCGAACCTAATCGTTCGGTTAGGGTGCACTAAAACCGGAGATCCTCCTGAGCTTTCGCCCACCCGCCGGAATTGTGCGATATATGCTGTTAAGCGGCACGCCCACGCGGTTGGTGCCGAGCTTTCTCGGGTAATCTCGAATGAAGGAGAACGCGTAGCGTAGTCATCCCCTGACCGGACGATCCCCGACCGGGAATGCCACGCGACGAGCTCTCTGGGTGTCCACGTTTGCAGGCGGGGCACCGGCGCGGCGGACTACCGTTCGACGTGGCGGCGTCCATGACGAAGCACCACAACATCCATAGTGATCACTGCAGCATCGGGGAGCAGCCCATGTCCGAGGAACTGGACGACATCGGCCGGGAAACCGCGGCCATGATGAAGACTATGTTGCAGCTTGCGACCCTGGTCGCGCTGCGGACCCGTGAGCGTGGTCAGAAAGAAGCCGAAGCGCGCGTCAAGGTCACCGAGGCCCGTATCAAGGAGGCCCGGGAGGTTCAGATCCGTGAGGCCCGCGACGCCAAGGCGAAGGACCCACGCAATCTCGAACTGGCCCGCATGGTCGAGAAATCGGTTCCGGCCAAGGGTATTTCGCTGGAGAAGGATCGATTCTCCGCACAGGCCGAGGCCAGCCGGATGGCCGCGACGGCCTCGGCTCAGGCCAAACCACTTGTCCGGTATGACTCCGCGGAACGCCGGATGGCGATCGCGGCTCACCTCGCGCGAATCGGTATCGCACCGGAGCTGGCGGCGGTGCGGATGCTCATCGAAGTAGGTCAGGGACAGCCGCCCGAGGAGGCGGTTCGGATTCGTGACGAGGCGGCTCGGGCCGCCGCGGCACGCGGCCGGGAACAGGAAGCCCGCGGCCTGGAACGCGTCAGACAGTAAGGCGCACACCGCAAACCGAAAACGCCCGCTGAATACAGCGGGCGTTTCGACGTTCTCGGGGTTCTCACATGCGGAAATCGCCGACGGTCGGATCACCGAACAACCCCTGGGCCGGGGACTTCAGCGGTAGCGGACTCAGCATGTCCTTGTGGCCGTTGCGCACGCTGCAGTACTTGAACGGGCCGCGCGGGTCGAACAGCTTGGCCATATGCGGATCGGCGTGGTCCAGGAACCAGACGCTCAGCCCAGTGCTCGGTTCCAACCTGTAGTGCTCCCATGACCGCCAGAGCGCGTCCAGCCGGGCCACCGCCTCGGCATGCTTCCACCACTCCGGACACCACACCGTTTCACTGATGTCGGTGACCTGACGCCGGTACACCAGGCTCAGGTAGTTCTCGACGAACTCCACCACATTGGTGTAGATCATGGGCTGTTGCTGCTGTTCGGTCACAGCGGCCGAACCTCCTCGATTTGACCGTATTCGGGTGGCGGAGCAGCCTTGGTCAGGTTGGGTGAGCCGAACAGGTCGGCGATCTCGGTCTTACGCCCCGGAAGATGGTGCGAGATCGACTTCTTCACGTCTTCAGCGTAGTCACCCTCCCACCAAGGCACGGTCCGGATCAGTACTGCGGGCTGGCCGGAGGTGAAGACGATCGCCCGGCCCTGCGGCAACGTCGTCAACGCGTTGACGGTGAAGGTCTTCGACGATCCCAGCGACCGCGAATAACTCTTGCTGCCTTTGGATTCGGAGACCGAGGCGGAAATGGCGTCGTATTCGCCGATCGCCTCGGAACGGTCGCGCAGGAAGTTCATGTCGTCGATGCCAGGTCCAAGGACCTTGACGTTCGCCGCGGACCACAACGCGAGCATGCCCGCGTCACCCCAGCAACGCGCACCCTGCGCCCAGGACTGCAACACCGTCATAACCACGATGCCCCGCGAACCAAGGTGGCTGTACTGCTTCGGAAGGTCCTTCCAGCGCACCACGTTCGCCGCCTCGTCGAGCACGGCGAGCAATGGAATGGGCAGGCGGCCGCCCGGCGATCGCGACGCCTTGCGCATGGCCACATCGATGACGGCCTCGGTAAGTGCGCTCACCAGCGGCCCCGCCGAACCGCGACCTTCCAGCGAAAGGCTGTAGAGCGTGCCGTTGTTCTCGATGAATTCGAGTTCGTCGAACTGGGTGCGGTTGTCGCCGGGCAGGATCCACGGGTGCACGTACGGCATCTGCAGGCAGCGGATCATCTTTTTCGCGGTGCCGTAGATGCCGCTCTTGGTCCGTGGATCGGAGTTGTACTGCATGGCCAAGCCCGCGGCCGAGTAGTGCTTGCTGGCGCCGCGCAGCAGTTCGATGGGTTCGGCGTCACCGGGATTGGTCACCCAGTCCCATACCTGGACGATCGGGCGACCACCGACAGCGGCGGCGAGGAACAGCGCGGCGAGCAGATCCTCGGCCTCTGGGTCGAAGAACACGTCCTGCTTGTTATCCGAACCGTCGTCGGCGTCAGCGAAGTGCCCGGCAAGCCGCGCGGCCCGCCCCTCCGCACCGTCATGGTAGGCGTCCACCCATGCCAGCGGATCCCAGAACCACGTGGGCTCCTCGCCCGCGACTCCCTGCGGATCGAAGACGAAGGTGGGGCTTCCCTTCTGCTGCCGCACATCTCGGGTCGCGTCCACCACGTCCCGCTTATTCGACGTGGACAGCACCGGGCCGACCGCGGTCAGGATGGCCGGGATCACCCGCGAGGTCGATTTGCCCTGACGTGGCCCCCAGATGTCCAGGTGCAGATCCTCATAGGAACCGTAGAGCATCACCCCGTCGGCGACGCCGATGCCGATCGGCACGCCCGGACTGTCGTTGTAGCCGAGCTGTACGCCGAGCATCGCGGCCTTTTCCCGCACGCCCTTCTCCGTCAGCGAAGCGATGGCACTGCCGCTGCCCATCACGTCGGCCTTGTCGTCGACGGCGAGCCTGCCGACCGCCCGACGCGCCGCGAGCCGCTTGCGCACCACCAGATAGAGGATGAGCGCCGCGACGACGAGCAGCACGATCACGGTGGAGGCGCGCGGCCAATGCAGTTTGCCCTTGGCGAGATCGGCGGCGATCGCGATCGGGTTGATCGGAACGTCCTGCGGGGTGACGGCCATCGCGTTGCCCAGATGCAGTGCGAGCCACAGGGTTGCGAGCAGGGCGGAACCGGCGTAGATCGCATACAGGGTGAGATCCGGCCCGATCGCGGCCGGATCCTGCACCTTCTTCTTTTTCGCCATGTCTTGCCTCCTGTATGACCTGTGCTGCTGTCGCTCGTGGGTGCGGGGTTCAGCGGTATGCGTCGAGCCGCCAGCCTGCTGACGTGCGCACGACGGTCGCGATGACCGTCGTGGGTGGCAGGGATTCCTTGCGCCCGTTGGGGTAAACGACCGTCTGCTCGATACCGATCTTGAACTGCTCGGTGTTCGGATCCGTGCTCGCGGGCGGCCGCTCTCCCGATGCGAAGGTGAATGCCTCGATATGTGCCTGCGCCTTGGCCCAGTCCGCCCACTGCAGCGTCGCTTTCGGCGTCTCCATTGCGGTCGGCGTGCCGTCCAGTATGCGGATCAGGCTGGGGCCCAACCATTTCCGCGCACGCGAGAGCGACGCGCCCTGGACCTCGGTGGCGGGCTGCCAGGAATAGATCTCCTTCAGCGCGGCCACCGCGACGCCGTCGGGCGTCACCGGATCGGGTGCGGGCACCCCCTCCAGCAATCGGGACGTGGACATGGGCGGATGCGGCGCACCGGAACCCGAATCCTTATCCTTGGCACCGCAGCCTGCAACGAGCATCGCAACGCTCACCACCAGCATCACCACCAGTTTCGCGCGTGTGTCATTCAAGGCTAGCCGCCAAGACCGACACTTGGGCGGTCCAATTGCCGTACGCGCTTCGGCGTGTTCACTCGCCGCATTCGCGGTGGTCATTGCCGCCTCGTTCGCGGTTGCCCGCCCCGCCGCGATAGCGTTCGTCGTCCCAGCCGCGGTAGCGAATGTCGTCCCCGTCGCGTTCGCAGTTGTCGTCACAGTACCCTCCTCCCGCGGCCGTCACCCGGCACCGCGACCTCGGTCACGCCACTGGAATGCCCGTATGCGGCGGGCACGGATTTGATCATTCGTCCATTGCCGGAATAGATTCCGACCTCGGCGGGGCCGCGCGGGCCGAACGAGCTGAACACCAGATCACCGGGTTGCAGCTTGCTCGTCGACACCTCGACGCCCGCCTCCCACTGCTGTTCGGCGGTCCGTGGCAGCGTCACCGTGCCCGAGGAGGCCGCGAACACCGCTGCCGAAGTGAGCCCGGGTCCGTCCAGGCCGCCACCGCTCGGGCCCTGTGGACCGCCACCGCCCCACACGTACGGGGTGCCGAGCCATTGCTGCGCCGCCTGGACGATCTGCCCGCCGCCCGCACCCTCCTGCGGGGTGAACCGGCCATTGGAGCCCTGTGCGCGGTATTGCGGTTCCATCGCAAGGATATTCGCGACATACGGCTGGGTCTCCGCGTAGTGCGCGGCCACCCGGTTCGGCATGCCGCCGGAGGCGAGCACCGCGCCCTCACCGGCGTTGTAGGCGGCCAGGGTCAACGCGACGACATCGCCCTGCACCCGCCCCTCGGACTCCCACGCGACGATCTTGTGGGCGATGGCGCACATATAGCGGCCCTGACCCATGATCGCGTCACCGTCGTCCCAAACGCTCGCAACGCCGTTGCCGTCGGCGTCGATGACATAGGGCTGACCGTCGTCGGGATCGATACTGGCCGCGGTGCCGGGCAGGAACTGGGCCAGACCCTGCGCACCAGCGGGCGAGGACGCGCCGCGCCGGAATCCCGATTCCTGCCTGCCCTGTGCGGCCAGCAGCGACGGGGTGATCTGCGGGCAGATGGAACCCGCGCGGCGATACCAGATTTCGAGTTCCTGCGGCACCTTGCCCGCCGCCAGCGCGCCGCCCGCGGTGCCGAAGCCGCGGCTGCACCGCGGATCCGACGAGAAGGCCTGCGCGCCACCGACATCCGGGGTCGGGGCGCCGTCGAGCCAAGGCAGCGGGTCGATCTGGCGGCCACCGGTGAAGCGTCCGCCGGGCACGATCTCGAAATGCAGGTGCGCGCCGCTGGATTGGCCCGCCGACCCGACCTGAGCGATGGGCTGACCGGCGACGACGGTATCGCCGACATGCACGTGCACACCGCTGTCCCACATATGCCCGTACACCGCCGAATAGGCGCGGCCGTTGGTATCGACGGAGTCGACGACGATCCAATTGCCGAAACCCGAAGCGGGACCGGCCGCGACGACGCGGCCGTCGGATACCGAGTAGATGGTGGTGCCGTCGGCGGCGGCGAGGTCGACGCCCAAGTGGGTGCCACCGCGCGCGCCGAAGACATCCGACACGGTGAAGGTGCCCGCGGCCAACGGCAGCGTCCGGCGGATCGGGCCGATACCGGCGGCCAGCGACGGCGCGCCGGTCGCGGTCGGATTGGCTTGGGTGGCAGCGGGATTGCGGGTCGCACTCGCGGCGCTGGTCGTGGCGGCGACACGGGAACCCCCCGGCGCGTAACCCCCCAGCGGCGGCAGCACGCTCGACGACCCGAGCACCGAGGAACCCTCGCACCCGTCGTCCACTGCGGGCATCACAACGACCAACACCAGAGTCATCAACCCCAGCACACTCGCCAGCGCCAGGTACAGGACGTTCCGCCCGGTCACCGCATCCCCGACGGCGCCGATCGACCGCGGGTCGAATGCAGGCTCACGTTTGCCGCCGAGACTCGTTGAGGGTGTCGGCGAGGGTGCGGTTCATCTCCGCCGCGGCGGCCAATTGTTGTTGTAGCAGTGCGACTTTGCGGCGCAACGCCGTCGCGTCCAGGCGCTCCAGACTCGGCCCCTCGGCCGCGCGCACCCAGTTGCGCACCGAATTGGTGTGCACGCCGATCTGCTCGGCCACCACCCGGCACGCCTCCGATTCGCTGCGTAGTCTGCCGGTGAGTGCGATGACCTGCTCGACCGCGGCCTTGCGTACCTCCGGCGACACTCTCCGATAGGACCGGTGTGGCATCATGCGCCCAACCTCCCACAGACAACCGGTCTCCATAACACTGCGAGCCTTCTCATGCGGCGCTCCCACTCGGGGAATCGCCACCGCGCGAAGTGGATTCGGTGAACTCGGAGAAACGCTGGTTGGTTTCGTGGATCCCACTCTCCTTCTCGGACAACGTGAATTCCATGTGGAACGGGATGCCTGGTCGGCGATCCTCACCGATCTTCAGTAGGAATTTTCCGGTACCCGGCGGCGACGGGCGTTGCTGGCCGGGCTTGAGTGCCTCACCCGTCAGCGCCTGCGGTGCGGACCATCCGGTCACCATCTCCTCCTCGGCGGATGTGAACGGAACCACGCTGTCCAGCCGCTTGATTTCCTCACCGGGCAGTGCGCCGAATATCTTGGCGCGCGCGCGTTCGAGGAAACCGAGCGCCTTCGCGATGGCGGCCTCCGATCCCAGTGCTTGCAGGTCCTTGATGGTGTGGCTGATCATGATCAGCGCGGTGGCGATGGTGCGCTGCAGGCGGGTCAGTTCGTCGACCCGGTCGACCATGAAGTCGCCGAGGCCCAGCACCTGCCACAGCTCATCCATCACCACCTGGAAATAGCGCTGCGGACCGAGATCCGCGTCGGCGAGCACGTGCGCGGCCTCCACCGAGGCGAAACCGTCGGCCCAGCAGGCCAGCATGACGGCGGCCTTGAGCTTCTTATCGCCGGTGGGGATGTGCGAGACGTCGATGCAGACCGCGACCGCGCTGGTATCGATCGGAACGGTGGTCTGCCCGTTGAAGATCGCGCCGAACGGGCCCTGGGTCAATGCGCGCAGCGAGCGGCGTAGCCCTTTGATGGCCACCTGGTATTCGTTCGGATCATCGGCGCCGGCATCGAGCTGCAATTCGTCACCGCCGCCAACGATTACCTCGAGCAGGTTCTCCATGATGGGCGGCTGGTCCGGGGTGTAGCCGCTGCCCGGCCGGTAGAGGATGCGCAGCGCGGTGGCGATCAGAGTCTCCTCGTAGTCGCGCACGCGCGCGCCGCGCACGAGTTCCACCAGACCGGCGATGAGGGTGACCTGGCGGGCGCGCAGATCCTGCAGCACTTGAAGTTGCAGTGCCGGAAACTCATCCAGCATCGGCACGACCGAACCGAGCACACCGGCGGCGAGCGGGTTGAGCTTGCCGTGGCCGTAGCCGAGGTCGATGACCTGGCCGCCGACCAACTCCACCAACTTGCGGTAGTCGGGTTTCACGTCGGCCAGGATCAGCGGGGTGATGCCCTGCGCGATACCGCCGAGCACGATCCGGCGCACCAGCGATGACTTACCGAAACCGTTGAGTCCCAGGACGAAAAGGCTGGGCGCGGTGATGAAGCTGCCACGCAGGAACCAGTTCATCGGGTCGAAGCAGACCGGTGCGCCGGTATGCAGATGCGAACCGAGCGGGGTGCCGATCAACGGCGCACCGGCGCCCACCGACCACGGCCACAGACCGGCCACCTGAGCCGTGGTGGCGCGGTATTCGACCGGGCGGCCGACCACGTTCATCCGCCCGCCGCCGGGACCCATATAGCCGCGATCGGTGAGTTGGGCTGTGCTGCGGTCGAATCCGTCCTCGAAGACCTGTTCGGTGCGGGCCGCGTAATTGCGGCGGCGGATATCGTCGGTGCGGACGCGGAAGGTGGCGAAGGCCGCCCGCAGGCCCGTGCCCTCGCGGCTGATCTGCTCGAGTTTGGCCCTGGTCACATCGTCGAGCAGGGGCGGACCGGACTGTTTGCGCCGATCGGACTTCGCCTTTGCCCGGCGGGCAGCCCTATCCGCCTGCGGTGTGCCCATCGCGCGGTCGGCGGTGTAGTCGACCTTCGCCGCGCGCTGTGCCTCGCGACTGGTCCTTGCTCCGTTGCGTTCCGGTCGTGCCACGCGTTCCCCCCGTGCCGATCGTTGTGGTGCGCCGTCGCGCGGGCGGGCGGTCCTGGCCGCGTCGGGACGGCCGCGATCGGCCGAAGCCCGTTCACCGCGACCGTTTTCGGACCTGGCGCGCCCGCGATCGGAGCCGGGCTGCGGCCGATCGGCACGGCCACCGTCGGCGGATCCGGCCCCGGGACGCGCCCGTCGCTCGGCCGCGTCGCGCGACGGTCGCCGCTCCCGATCGGACGTCTCGCCGATGCCGGTCCGCTCGCCGCCGCTCACCCGCGCGGACCGCCGATCCCGGTCCGGCATCTCCTCGATGCCCGACCGCTCGACCCGGCCACCGGTGGACCGCTGCGCGCGCTCGTCCGCGGGGCGGTGCGGCCGACCGTCACCGGCAGACCGCACCCGGTCCTCGTCCTCGGGACGCCGCCTGCGGCGCACCGGATGCTCGTCCCGTTCGCGCACGGGTGGCTCGTACTCACGTGCCATGTATTGCTCACCCCGCCAAGGCTTTCGGAATTGTCGCATGCTCCGGCAGAATCACCCCGCAGCCGAGCGAGGCCGCGAAGGCCGCCGCCTGGTAGCGGTAGCACCGCCGGATCTTCAACCGCGCCTGTGTGGACAGGTCGCGGGTAATGGCTTCGATGCGCGGCAGGTCGCCGCGCAGGGGCTCGGTAATGGTCACCAGCGCCCCGAAGCGGGTCACACCGTGACCCCGGGCTTGTTCCTCACGGGCCTGCTGGGTGGCGCCCACCCGCAGGGTCGCGGCCGCCGAGACGACACCGCGTTCGCTCTGCTGGGCCACCAGCGCGTTCTTGAAATCGTCGTCGACGATTTCGGCGGCGTCGGCGGCCGAATGCGGACGGTACACGATGGCGATGCGCTTGCGCGGCACTTCGGGATTCGGCGCCAGCAGCCGCTGCAGCACCCGCTCGTCGACCGCGCCCTCGGGTGCGGCGTCCATCTCCCAGGTGACCGAGCGTCCGCCGTCGTGCACCAGGTGATCCCACTTCTCGTCGTGCGAAACCGGTCCGGCATCGGCCCAATCCAGCCCGTGCCCTTCGGGTTCGCCCGCGGCCACCTCGAGATCAGCCTGCGAGGCCGGGTCGTAGCTGCGCCGGATGAACGAGATGACCTCATCGGCCGACATCGGCTGGGCGCGCACGCCCGCCTCGGCCAGCGCGGCACAGATACCGGGCAGCCTGCGCCCGATTTCGACGGCCTCCTCGGCGGGATTCTTGCGCCGCTCCGCGGTGGTCGCCTTGAAGGTGATCGCGACGCGCGGCAGCAGCTGCACCCGTTCCTGCGGCAGTTCGGTCGCCAGTTCGTACATCACCTGCTGCGCCAGTTCCGGCGCCTCCGGCCGGGTAATGGTGGCGACCTCGGTGAGCAGCCGGTTGCCGGTTTCGGGCACGGTATCGATCACCGGGACCACGGCGACGATGTCACTGGTCTGGCCGACCGAGGCGAGGAAGGTGCCCCACGCCGAGACCCAGCGATCGATGACCGGCTGGTCGACCGCCTCGTGGCCCTGTGGCCACGCCCGCAAAACCACTGTGTACTGGGCGAACTGCGGTAGGTGGATCATGCCGAAGCTATAGCCGCCCGCGTCGATGCCCTCGTAGAGCTTCGAGGGCGCCAGCAGACCGGGTAGCCGCGTGACACCGCCGGGAATCCGGGAGAACCGGCCGCCTCGGTACACATGCTCGCCGCGGTTGCGTGAGCGCATCCAGTTGAACATCATCAATCCGTTCTCGTATCCGGAGCGGCCCCCGGTCCGCCACACCAGTGGGACCATCACGACAACGCCGGTGCCGCCGACGATCAGACCCCACTCGAATCCGCCGACCATGGCGCAGATCAGGGCCGTGATCACGACGACGAAGCCGATGACGGTCTCTTCCCAGCGCAGACCGAAAAGGCCTGCGCTGCGGGGCTTCTGCCACAACCCGTACGAGCGGCGCTCGTAGGTATCGCTCGTCGTCATCGTCATCGCGGAATGGTGCTCCTCCCGAGGTCGGGCGAACGATTCGCCCAGCGATCACCGGCCACATCACCCATGGCCTCATCGGCCCGGGTCAGCGGCGCGGTCGCGGCGCGGGCCGCGCCGATCACGCCAGCCGCCCTGGACGCTCCGGACGGTACTCCCGCCCCGCCCTGCGGGCCGGAGGCGCGCGGTGGTCCGCTCGCGGCAGCGCCGCCACCGCCAC
>NZ_JBKBET010000022.1:0-337551 GCF_048910785.1 Nocardia nepalensis
CCGCCGGCGCAGGCGCCGACCGCTGACCCGGTGCCACCTGCCCCGCCGGAGCCGGACCCGCAGCCGCCGGCGGCGCGGGGGTCGCCGGGGGCGGTGCGGCCGGTGCGGCCCCGCCAGGAGCCACCGCACCCGAACCGGCACCACCCGGCGCGGTCGGCGAATTCGCCGACCCACCACCAGGACTCGTCCCCGGCGCGGCCGGACCCTGGCCATTCTGACCAGAACCATTCTGCCCCGGCGCACCCGGCGGCGGCGCCACCGACGGCCCACCCCGACGCCGCTCCTGCCCCTTAGCCGACCACGGCGTCACCGGAGCAGACGAATCCCCCTCCACCCCACCAGCGTCGGCCGGAACCTCGGCATCGACCTCGACATCCACCGGACTCGTCACGATCCACCACCCAAAACACGCTTCACCCGGACATCACGCCCGGTCGGCATGGCTTCCTGCACCGTCCGCCCCGAGGCCGGATCGACGGTGACGATTTGCGTTGCACTAACCGCGATTCCGGAGCGCGTCGGGGCGTGGTTCCGGTAATTCCAGAACACCAGATCTCCTGCGGAGACTGCCGACGGATCGACTCGCTGACCGCAACTCGCCTGCCCGGCAACGGTATTCGGCAGGACAACCACGGCCGATGCCGCGTCGCCTGCCGCATTGAGCTGCCCGCACGGTTTGCGCGACATCGAACTTCCTTGCTCGGCTATGTCGGTCCCGGGCGAAGCCGAGCCAGCGCTGCCCGCATTCGCGGCGGTCGGCAGGTCGCAACGCCCGGTCTCCGATGCGGCCGATGCCTGGTAGATCACCGCCCGCCCGATCGCGGCGAGGTCCCCGACCAGACCACCCGAACCGCTGTCGGTCGTCCCCGGCGGCGGCCCGAGCTGCGCGAGGGCCAGCTTCTGCGCGCATTCGGCGACGAACCCGGTGTTCGCGGTTTGCAGTGGTGGGGCTTGGTACGGCGCGGATTTCAACGCGCTGACACAGGCCCGCTGCCATTCGGAAGCGTCGGTGTCGTCCGGGGCGATGGTCAGCTGCGCATAGGGGTTGGTGGTGGGTAGCGGCGACGACCTCACCGAGTCGGCGCCCGCCTTCCTGGATCCGCCACTCGCGGCGGCGGTCGTGCTGGGAACCACCGTCGCGGTGCTGGCCGGATCCGGACCCACCGCACTGTCACACTGGTAGTTCAGATCCGCGGCGGCCGGCGATGTCACCCCGCCCACCGAGAGCACTACCACCGCCAGCATGCTGCCGCAGCCCCCCAAGACCGCCAACAACACCCACAGCCAGGCCGGGATCATCGCGAGGATCATCAGACGTTGGATCATCGAATTGCCCCCTTCCTAGGAGATAGCTGCTCGGCTGCCGCGGCGACACCGCACGTTCTGCGATCGAAGTCTTAATAATTCAGCAGTCGCGTCACGCCCCTGAGTCGCCTGGCCCAGTCCCCGTTGATCGGAGTCCTCGGGTCGGGCGGTGCCAGGTTATTCCATGATGTTCTCGGGGCACCGGACTGCCATTGGTCGGTGTCGGTGGCACGGACAACCTGCTCGCGAACATCTCGAAGGGCTTGCTGGGAGGTGGGATTCGCGATGAGACGCGCCACGGCATCCTCGGTCCGCAGGGCATGTTCATTGCCGATCCAGTCCATCATGCGCCCTGCCTGGTCCGGAGTGATGTTGGCCAGCATCGTGTTCGAAGTTTGGACACTGAGGTCGCCATTGCGCAGATTTTGCAAGTCTTTGATCTTTTGCTCTGTTTGCGCCGCCGGGATCCCGTTGGCGGGATCCCCCATGTAGTCCATGACAAACGCTCGTTCTTCCCCCCAGGCGGCCCCACCGTCGAGGCGGACACCGCCATAGTTGGCCCGTCGAAACCTGAAAACACTCTGCTCGAGCGTCGCATAGGCGGCTGCCACTTCCTCGGTGCTACCGCCTGTTCCGTTCACGAGACGATATGCCTGGCGTTGGGCTTCTTGCGTCGCGGCGACCACGTGGCCGAGCTGCTTGTTGGCGAGGGTTTCGTCCTCAGCGTTGTCATCGACAATCCCCCAGGTCCTGATCGCGATGTCCTTCATCCTGTTGTTGGTGAAGCCGGCTCCCGTGAGAGCTCCCAACGCATCACCCCGACCGCCACCGGCTTGCTCCACACCTCGCAACGCCGCAGCAGCGCTTCGGTAGGTGTTGCGGCGGCCGAATTGCGGGTATTCCCTGGCGGCCTGGCGCGCGGCACGCATGAACTGTGAGCGGTTCATGTAGGACATCGCATATTCGCCCTCGGCCCCGCCCGTCCCCTTTTTGTTCCAGAATCCCGCCTGCTGCTTGGCCATATCCCTTTTCAGCTTCGACTGGGGACGCCATGATCCCGGGATCCCCAGCATGGCCCATTCCGTCAAAGGCGAGTTCGCGATAGTGCTGGCTGCGCCCAGCGTGGCAAGGAACCCCAGTCCGTGCATCGAACCACCAGCATGCGCGTTACCCATCCCCAACGCGGTCCCACCACCTGAACCCGAGCCCGAACCGGCCTTGGCACCGCCATTTTGGACCGCCAGGGCGAACCGGTTGGCGATCCATTCGTTACCACGATCCAGATTCAAGTTGAGACGTCTGAGTTGAATGATGGCAATGACCTGGACGACCGCAACGATAACGAGGACCGATATCATCCGCCCACCGCCTCGAACAGACCGTTCAGGATCAGCATATAGATGGCGAGAAAAATAATATTGAACACCATCCAGAAACCCGAGTAGACAGCGTGCACCACACAACGGATCGTCCACGTCTGAGTGGCTCCGTAGATGTATCCGCCGGCGCCGAACCCAAATATCGCCAGGACCGAGTAATACATCGCGTCCATCCCGAACAAGACGACCCGGCACGACATGTATACGCAGAAGACAACCGTTACGCCCCCCGACACAATTATGATGAACCCGGCGCCGACCTGCCACCAGCTGGGCTTTTCCGTCGCCGCGTACGCGGCGGTGTCCCCGCATGACCTGAGGCCGCTCTTCACC
Organism: Nocardia nepalensis; assembly: GCF_048910785.1. Taxonomy (NCBI): domain Bacteria; kingdom Bacillati; phylum Actinomycetota; class Actinomycetes; order Mycobacteriales; family Nocardiaceae; genus Nocardia; species Nocardia nepalensis. Next base: position 3,018 of record NZ_JBKBET010000022.1, read on the forward strand.
TGGTCCTCGCTGCCGGCCATCATCCCGGCCGACCACGCCGCCTTACAGGCTGGTCGCTGGTCCACGACGTGCCCATAATTCCACACCTGCAGCGGCGCCCGCACGAAATTATCCGCCATGCCCTCCTGTAACGTCGCTACCAGTTGGGTGGTGTCCGGATTGCTATTGCCATTGAGCCCGGCGGCCACAGAAATACCTAGATTCCGCCCCTGCGCCAGAAACCCATTCGACGAAATAACGTCTTCCACCGGATGATCCAGAAATAGCGGACTCAGCACAACTACGCCACCGATGAACAAAACGCCCATCGCCGCTTTCGCGTGATAACCGCGGATGATGAATACGGCCAACGGGATCCCGCCGATAGCGACCGCAACCGTTGCCAGCAGAGGCGTCGCAACCGTACGCGACAGATTTTCCGCCGCCGCCTGCACCGGCTTGCCGATCAAATTCAACCATTCGAAGCTGAAGGCATTACCGACCATCCAATTGGCGCTGGTCTCAATGATGATCCAGGGCTCGAAAATCAGGAAGATCATCAGCGAAATCACGGCATATCCGGGATTGAAGACGCTGCCGTGATTGGTGACGAACGTATAGTTCGACAGCGGGACCCCTGATGAATCGCGGATATTCATCCAGCTGGTCGCGCTATTGACCGACGATCCCGCGGTGTCGGTGCCGGACTGCGCGGTGGCGATCGCATTCACGACACCCGGAAATACGAACAATACGAAGACCGCGAGCAGAATCCATGCTGTCCAGCGCCTACGACGCGTCGCGGCGATCCAACTACGACATCGCCGCAACAGCACCCTCGGCGACCAATGCGCCGGATCCCAATCCGGCGCACCCAGCGCGTGCGTCCGCCAATCGTGCAGGGCGACACCGCTAGCGGCGCCCGCGGTCACGGGATCGCCTGCCTTTCCGAATCGGGGGTGCGGACGCCGGCGGCGGCCGGTGTGCTGGTGATCGCCGCCGCGCGGTCGGGACGTGCCGGGCCGAGCACCTTGCCGCGCCCGATCCGGTTCAGCGCATCACGCATGAACATCTCGCCACGGCGTTCGTCGGGCACCTGACGTCCCGGACCGATCGGCGGAGAGGTCTCCTCCCGCAATATCTGCAGCAGAAACGGCGCTTCCTCCAAATCCACGCCGAGCCATTCCAGGCTATTGCGGGCCAGGGTTTCGTCGCGCTGCCGGAAGACGAACCTGTTGGGGATCAGATTGTGTGCCGCACCCTGGAAGTCGGTTGCGGGATCGTGTGAGGCCAACCCGATCGCGGCGAGGTGCTTACGACCGTCCCGGCTGAAATCCGAAGTCACCGACGAACCGACCTGGGTCTGGGTGAAATGGTGCGCCTCGTCACCGACCAGCAATCCGAATCTGCCATTGTCGGTGAGGAACGCCTCCCGAGCGGCGACACCGACCAGTTCGTAGAGCGCGGTGCCGAGCCGCTTGGTCAACGGCAATCGGTTGTACAGGTGTGGGGTGGTGAGTTCCTCGGCCGACGGCAAGGCCAGCTGGTGGCTGCGGATAACGGTCGCCGCGGCGTTCAGCTGCAATGGGCGCAGCTTCGGATCGAAGAGCACCGGCACCCGCTCGACAATGGTGCCGAGTCGCGCCGCCAGATCTGCGTATTCCTCCTCACGCCCCGGCTGATCACGAAGCCTTCGGACGACGTGGTACAGATCGAGCAGACTCCGGATATTGTGCTCGGCAATGCCTTTGGGCGTCAGCAGATTGCTGGCGGCAGCGCCTGCCCCGGAGGTCGGCGACAGGTCGAGCAGCGGCAGGATCGAGTCCAATGCCCGCTCTCCTGCGATTCTCGGATCGAATAAGCGCAGCGGATCCAAGGACACGGTCGGATCGGCCAAGTCGATGACGACGGCATTATCGATCGATGAGGCGAAATGCTCCCATTCGCCGACCTGACTGCGGTCGATGGCGAGGAACTGTCCGCCCAGATCGTGGACGAGAACCGCCATGAGCTTCAGGAAATAGGACTTGCCGGACCCGAGTTCGCCGGTGACCGCGAAGGACGCGGAAAGGTCGTGCAGCGCGGCTTCCATGATGCCGAAGTGGATCGGCTCGAAGTTTCCGGACAGCAGATTGACCCCGATCACCGGGCCACTGTCGTCACCGATCTGACTGGTGGTGAACGGCACGAAACCCGCCCACATATCCGAGGGGACGATATGGGCGAAATCGTCGAACGCCCGCCGCGACGGGCTGCCGGGAATCAGCATCGACCACAGATCGACCTGGGCGCCGACCGGTGCGGTCATCTCGACCTGGAAGCGCTTGTAGCGGCGCTTGATCGTATTCACCGCGTCCAGCGTCACATCCCGCGAGTGCCCACCGATGGCGATCACCGTGGTGAACGACACCTCCGATTCGCCACCGTTGACCTCGAAGTGCTGGTTGTACTCGCCGAGCATTTGCGCCTTGGACATCAGGGTGTTCTGCGCGAAGGAAACCTCCTGGTCACGCTGGTCCATCTGCTCGCCGAGCCGCCGCAGGCTCAGCTCGTTGTTCTTCAGAACCTGCTCGGAGGGCTTCGTCGACACTCGCATACCCCAGTCGACGGTGACATCCCCCAAACCCTCGAGCACGTTGAGGAATTCGCTGCCACCGGGAAATCTCATCCCCGCGTACGGAAATGAGCGGGGTGTGAGCATTGCCTGGTATGACGACTGATAAATCGAGTCCGGCTGAACCACCTTGATCACCGGAACGAATGACGGCCGTACGCGCCGATTGCTGTCGGCCTGTGCGCCTTCGTCCAACGCCGCCGAGCGGAATACCGCCGATGTCGCGTCATCGAGTGCACCGGCCCGTGTCGGCGCGACCGGATCGCCTACCGCTCCGCGCGCCAGATAGTGTTCCCACAGCCATTGGAACAACGCGGCGGGCACCGGAGTCGGATCGAAATCGCCGCCGATCCGGGACAGTATCTCGTTCGCCTTCTCGTCGAAGCCGTCCAGGTCGGCGCGTGAGATCGCGGTGGCATCGATCGTGGTGGTGCTGCCTCGCCACATTCGCGACAGCGAGGAGATGCCCGGGTTCGTGGCCCCCACCGGTATCGACAGCAGGTAGATCCGCGTCTGCGGCACAATTGCCCGGACCCGCTCGTAGGCAGCGACCACTTCGTCGGCGTATTCCTCGCACTCGTCGAGATCCACGCCCTCCACCATCTTGGTCAGCACGTCGATCGTATTGAGCTGCGCCTGGATGCCCAGCAGTAGCGAACCGTTCGGCAGATTATTGATGAGCGAGTGATGGGCCGCCTTCACGTCGTACTTGTCGCTGGCCTTGCGCAGCCCGTAGCCGAGCGGGTTGATGAAGTACGTCGCGGTGACCAGACCCGAATGGGTGAATTGCAGATTCCCGCGAATCGCCGCGGTCGGCTGGATGTCCTGTCCGAATGCCATCAACCGCGCCCTTCCGCTGGGTGGTGACCGTTGCCGTTCAACCGAGCGCTGAGATCCGCCCCGCTCGCGCCCGCTCCCAGTGCCGCCAGCACGCGTTCGTCGACGATCGTGTTGCCGGAAGGCTTTTCGGCGCCGACGCGGTCGGGCAGGATGAGCACAACCGATTCCTCGACGAACATGGCCAGGCGTGCGGAGTCCGCGTCGATCGGCATCCCGGAAGCCGAGACCGGTTTGCGATAGACGATGAGCCGACCGACCCACATCGCCCGGGAAATCATCCGGACCCCGGTATACGGCACCAGACCGAGTCCGAAAACGACCATCACCGTCAGCACCAGACCGGCGATGAAGGTGACCGCGGGATTGACCGGAAACGTCATGGCGCACACCGAGGTGATCACCATCATCACCACCGCACCGGTGACCTGGGGCAGGGTATACGGTCCGAACGGGAGCTTCTGCCCGTTCTGTGCCTTGCCGATCATGGTCGGCACGCGCTTGATCGGCGTGAAAACCTTGATCACCTGGGTCACCGATAGCCCCCGATGGGGTGATCGGGGACGATGATGTTGGAGTCGGTGCGCGCGTAGTTGACCAGGGTCGGCAATATCCAGAACAGGACCGCGGCCAACACCGCCGAGCCCGCGACCGCGAGGATCTTCGCCGGGGACAGCCGGGATTTGGCCGCCTCGGAGATCATCACCCCCATGCTCAGAATGGTGATCAGGATCAACCCCGCCCAGCGGATGAAGACCAGCACGCCGTACAGGATGGCGCTCAAATTACCCATGGGCCTGCCTCTTTCGTATCAGTTCTGGGTAGCCCGCGGAATCTGCGCCACGGACGACGGCACCGAGGAGGTGACCGAGCTCGAGGGGCGGCTACCACCGCGCGAGTCCTGCTGCGCGACCACGGCCGGCGGATTCGTCATCGCGGGCACAGAATCCACCGATTGCACCTGCCACTGGCCGCCGTCGCGCACCATGGTCAGCGGGTAGGCCAGCGTCGCGGCCGCGCCGCCGTCGCCCTTGGGATTGACCGTGGCCAGCACCTGCGCCGCCGATCGCGCTGTGCCGCAACTGTTGTCATCGGAGGTGACCGCGACCGTCTCCACCGCGGTGAACGGCGCCGGACGCAACGCGGCGATCCCGGCATCCAGGGTGATGTAGCGACCCACGTCCCCGGTACCGGTCAAGTACGCCGTCAGGAAACCCGAAGCCACTTGAGCCAGTGGGGTATCGGCCGTGCACGGCGAGGAATACGCCTGCGCCAGATCCGCACCCCGGCTGGGCGGTTCCACCAGGGCGGGCAGCGATAACGCCCGCAGCCGCCCGTTGAGTACCGATACTCCTACCCGGTAGTACTGCCGCGCCTCGGCGGCGGCCCCGGCAGTACCGGTGGCCCCCGCGGTCCCCGTGGTCCCCGCGGTCCCCGTGGTCTTGCCGACCCGAACCGATACGGTCACCGACCAGACCTCGAGTGCATCGAAGCTGCCGATACGCGCCACGTACACCACCATCGGCTCCGACACCTGCCGCGCGGTCGTCGGCAGCGTGATCTGCTGCGCACTGCCGCCGACATATTCACCGAGCCGATCCTGTTGTCCAGCAACCGAACCCAGGTACGTCACGATGAACTGCTCGGCGAACGAACCGGCCAACTGCGCGCGTCCGACGGTCGCGGGCGTGGCATTGTCCGACGGTGGCGGCGGATCCGAGGCGAACCAATCGAGGATCGCGTGGCCACCGCCCAGGATCGCGAGCACCGCGAGCGCCCCGACGATCACATTGTCGCGGCGGCGGCGTGCGACCATTCGGCGAAGTAATTCCTCGCCCGAATCAGTCGATCTGCCAGCCATTGTCCGCACTTTCGAAATGGTAGAGAGCACAGTCGTTTCCGGCCGCCCCGCCATTCCCAGGGTTGGGGACAGCGGGTCAGTACACCGGACTACGTTTCAAGCGATGTGCGAGCCGATACTGCAGCTGATCGTCATAACCGATCGGCGCATGCCCCGGCACGGATTCCAGCGCGTTGCGCCCGGATTCCAGCATCGGCACATCGTCGGCGACGCGAACCAGTTGCGCGATCGCCAGCTGCCGACTCGGATATCCGGGATACGGGTAGAGCAGCAGCGACGTCGGCGTGTAACCACCGCCGTAGTTGAGCGCTCGCACCGTGACACCCGCGGTATCCCCCGATTGCAGCCGATCGGTGAGGCCGACCAACCGGATACGGTCATCCGGATGGAAGACGTCCACCGGCCGGAACAGGTAGTCCCAGCGGATCCAGGGCGCCGGATCGGTGAGCCAGTGCGAGATGCTCGCTCGCTCGGTTTGCACGATCGCGAGGTGAGTTCCGGCCCGGCGGTGCGCCTCTCGCAGGCCGACTCGTTCCAGTGTCGGCCACTCCGACGGTTCGTTGTCGGAGGTGACGTCCTCGATCAGCAACCACGCGCCGTGCGTCCGGTCGTCGTCGCGGGCCCGGATGGTGATGCGCCACCGTCCCGGCCGCTCCGGTCCATCGGTCACCGTGACGTCGAACTGGAGTCGGTCACCGGGTTTGGGGTTATAGAGCAGATCAAGGACCTCGGCGTGTCGGTTGAAGCCCGAGATCCGATGGAACAGCTCCGCGATCGACATCACCGGCGCGTACTGCTCGGCCGAGTTGCCGGTCAACCGCGTCGCGCCGATCGGTTGCTGGATGGTCTGGGTACCGAGGTCCCAGATAGCACCCACCGCGGCCGGAAGTACCGGGCAGTTCGCGGTGGCGGGCCCCATCCACAGGCGGACCGCGTGCACATCCCCGCCGGGTCCGAATACCGGACGGATCCGCAGCAGGTGCGGCCCCGAACCGGTCTTGATCGTCAGATCCACATCCTCGGCCCCGTCACGCGCCGCGCGTAAGGCCTCGACCAGACTCCGGGTCCTCAGACTGTCATAGAGAGCTGGCGTCCGCGCCAGCAGCCGCTGCAGCACTCGCTGCCAGTCGGCGAAATCCCGCGGCGCTTCCCCCACCGACGCCACCGACATCGCTTCGGGCGTCAACGTCTCGATCGTTATCCAAGGAATTACTGCGCCACTCGTCATCGCACTTGCCCGTACCAGCCGTTCTTCCGGAAGCTGTCACCCAAGGGGCGACACCATGTGACCAGAACAATGTACCGCTATCTAACGGCTCGTTCAATAGGTTCCATGATGTCGACATCACATGCAGTCTGCATGACTCGGACGCCACAGGTTCACCGACCGGTCGTTTCTTAACATCCGCTTGATGAAGCTACGGTTAAACAGCACAATTCCGCGCGCACACCGCGGTTCGCCGCACGCGAACGAACCGCGGCGCCGCACCACCCGATCGAACCAGCAAGGCGCCCGGCGAACCCGGCGGGGCCAAGGCGTTGAGCGGGGTGAACTGCCGCGAACAGATTTCAGCGCTGCGCCGCGAGGGCGATCACACCGGCACCCGCCAGCGCACCCATGTCACCGAGTCCGGACGGCACCACCCGCAATCCGGTGAGAGAGCTGAGCCTGGCGTGTGTCGCGACGGCCGCGCCGAGCGACTTCCAGAGCGCGGTACCCGGACGCGCCATCGCGCCGCCGACGATCACCAGATCCACGTCGAGCAGTGCGGCCGCCGAGGCGATTGCCCGACCGAGCGCGGTTCCCGACCGACTCAGTGCGGCCTCGGCGATCTCGTCACCCGCGCGAGCGGTCTCGAGCAACTCATCGACGGATGCGCCCGTCCAGCCTTGGGTGCGTGCCCATTTCAGCGTGGCGGTCGCGCTCGCCACTGACTCCAGACACCCGCGCCCACCACAGTCACAGACGTCATCGAACCCTGGGACCAGCACATGTCCGACTTGTCCGGCATTTCCGGTACGACCGACCACCACGAAACCACCAACCGAGACAGCGCCGATGATCCGGTCCGAGACCGTCATCGACAGCGCATCCGGCACCGTACGCATGGCGCCGAAGGCGCGCTCGGCAGTAGCCGCGCAGACACCGTCGAGGGCGAGTTGCACCGCGGCGGTGGGGAACAGCTTCTGCACAGCCTCGACGAGGCCGAAGCCCGTTCGCCACTCGCGGATTTCGGTCGGCGCGACCACGCCCGCCGCCATATCGATCGGACCGACGGAGGCGATCCCCACGCTGGTGACATCGGTGCCGCCGGCGACCTCGACCAGCAGATCTCGGCACACCTCCCAGGTGCCACGGACAGGTATCGGGCGACGCCGGATGTCGTCGACGTCGTCGGACACCTGTGTTGCCGCAAAATCGTGCGACCCGATCGCCAACGCCAGAACCGTCATGAGTTACACACCGCCAGAGTGAAATTCGTCGTGAATGGTGGACGAAGCATAGGTCAGTGGTCACCGGTGCCGGTCGGCTCCAGCCGACGGCCCAGCACAATGTGGCGGCGCGGCGTCGCCGCGGCGGGTTCGGCGGGCGCCGGACGCGAGCCGGTTCGGATGATTCGCAGCGGCCGCTTGTGGTCGATGGGAGTGATGCGATGGCGGTCCAGGTCGGCGACGACCTTCCCCGCGCTGTCGTAGGCCACTCCGGCCCAGATCATTGCCCGCGGTCCGGTGCCGCGTTCGGTGAGTGTCTGTGCCAGCTGTTCGCATTTCGCGAACACCGGACAGCTCTGGCAAATTCGCATGGCCGCTCGCCACGAGTCCGGAGTGCCGACGTCGAGATCCCAGTCGTCGGGACCATCCGCGCAGGGCGGTCGATGCGCGGACCTGCTCGGGATCGTCGAAACCCGTGCCGCCGCAGGGGATTCCACGGCAAAGGAAGTTTGGGTGATGCTCATAGCCGTCTCCGGGGATGCCAGGGGTCGCCAACATCGGTTGTGCGAGCCCATTGGTCGGGCGGTCATCAGGGCTGCTCAACAGTCCCCGGAAGGCCCAGCGATGATTGCTGGTCCACGCACGTTAACCCACCATTGGCCGATCGGCAATCGTTTCTGCCGCTACTTAACGGCACGTTGACCAACATGTGATCCTCACGTATCGTTGAGTAACGGTACATTTGGTCGCGGGCCATCCGCTAGGCGAATTATGGTTTCCTATGGATATGGCTGTTGAGTCCGAGTACACGATCGACGAGCTGGCGCGGGCGGCCGATACCACCGTGCGCAGTGTCCGCGTGTACCACGAACGAGGACTCCTCCCCTCCCCCGAAGTGCGGGGGCGCATCGGCTATTACGGGTCGGATCACCTGAACCGACTGCAGACGATCAGTCGACTGCTCAGTCGGGGCATGAAGTTGAACGGGATCCGGGAACTGCTCGAGGCGTGGGACCGCGGTGACGGTCTCGCCGACGTCCTCGGCGTCGCCGATCCACCGACGACGGAACCGACGACGGTCGCCTCGACCGTCGCATCCGGCCGGGACCGCAGGCAAGCGGCTCCCGAACTGCCGGACTACGTGCAACAGGCGCTGGCCACCAGCGCCGATCCGCATGAGGCCTATCGGGTGATCAATCCCCGCTGCAGCGATCTCACCACCCGGCTCGTCGACGCCGGGATCTCCGCGCGCGACGCCTTCGAATTGGTCGAGCGGATCAGAGCCGACTGCAATCAGATCGCCGATCAGTATGCGACCCAACTGTTCTACTTTCTGGCGGGCCAGAACTACGAACAGTCCGCGCGCACGCCGAAGGACCGCGCCAAACTCGAGACCGAGTTGGCCATCGCGCGTCTGATAGCGACCCGCGCCGCATCCGAATTGATCGATCAAGCCTTCGCCCGGCATTCCGAGTTGCCGCCGAGCTGATACCGACGTCACCGGGTCCGTAACGGCCCAACGATTTCGCACCGATCGAATTTCGTCCAGGCGAAATTCGGCTCGCGCCAATGGAATCGATGTGACATCGGTGACAGCACGGCAGTTGCGAAACGAATCATCCTGAGCGCAATGGGTTTTCGAGGCTCGACCGAACATTAGGTTTGAATACGTGTTCGGACGATCGGATAAACTCGTTGGCGCGCGGCTGATTTCGGGCAGGCCGGATCCGAATGTGCTCTCGGACCTCGAATTCTGGGATACGGCGCGTTGGCAGCCGCGAGCGGTGATCCACCGCTGCGCGCAATGGGTCTACGCCACTAGATTACGGCGAATAACGGCCCGTTTGCTGCTCGGCGTGATCGTGCTGTTCGTGATTCCGATGACGCTCGGCGCGGTGGCGACGGCACAGACCCGGACCGATACGGCCGGGTCCTCGACGATCGATGCCGTCGGCTGGATGAATGTCCGGGATTCGTCCGGAGTACCACTGGCCAATTATGTATTCGCCACGAATCACGGCAGCATTCTGCATCCGGGGAATTCGGCGCTGTCGAGCATCCTCGATCTGGAGTTCGCCGGTTTCATGGGCACCGAGGTCACCGGCATCTGGGTGATCGACTACGTGGTGAGCTTTCGCTGGCTCGACCTGATCGCACGGCCGTTGACGCGGGTCGCCGAGGCCCTCTCCGCCCAGGTGGGCACGCCCGTCCTCATGGCGGTGGCGGTGTCGGTGGGCGGTGTCTTCGTAGGCGTTTTCGTGGTTCGCGGTCACTTCTCCAAGGCCACTGTCCAAGTGGTGACGATGCTGGCGGTCGCCTTGTTCGGCGTGCCGTACCTGGCGCATCCGATGGCCGACGTCTTGTCCTCGGACGGGCTGCTCGCGCAGGGGCGCGACGTCGGTGTCGCGGTCGCCGCGGGCCTCAACGGGCAATCGAATCCGGATACGAATGTGGTCATCACCTCCATAGCGGGCACGCTCGCCGACAACTTCGTGCGTTATCCGCTGCAGGTGTGGAACTTCGGCCATGTCGTGGACGACGCACCGGCCTGCCGCGCCGCATGGTCGGCGGGGGTGCTGGCCGGTAGCGATGACAAGGTCACCAGCGGGATGAAAGGGTGCGGCGATGTGGCGGCCTACACCAAGGCCCAGAATCCCAATGCGGGCCAGGTCTGCACAGGTCTGCTGCTGCTGATTTTCGCCGCCGTACTGCTGATGTTCGGCGTATATCTCTCGGGGAAGATCGTGGTGGCCGCGGCGGAAGCGATCTATCACGCCTTCATGGCCATTTTCGGGTTCGCGGCGGGCGGATTCGTCTACGGACCGAGCCAGACGTTCCTGGTGCGCAATCTGGTCGATTCGTTCGTATCGGCCGGGAAGATGATCGCCTTCACCGTGTATCTCGGCGTTTACGCCCTGGTTCTCGGTGATGTGTTCGGACAGGCTCAGGGGCATGGCATTGCGGTGATCTTCATCGGCGGGTCGGTGATGATCGTCGGAATTGTCCTGCTGCGCAGGGTGAGCCGGAGTCTCGCCGCCGGAACCGGCCGGATAACCAGTCAGATCAGTGGCGTTCTCGCGACCGGGCATTCCGCTCCAGCCGGTGGTGGCGGCGCGGCGATGATGGGAGCGGGCGGCGGTATGTCCGGAACCCAGCGGCTCATTACCGGACTCGCGGCGCTCAACACGGTCAACGCCTCGCCGGTGACCGAATATCTCATGGGCCGCAGGCGATCGCCGCTGAGTTCGCGCTCCGCGATGCGCCAGCAAGCGGAACTGGCGAATATGCGGATGGCGGTCGAGGCGGACCGATTCGGCTGGATCCGCAACTACTACCGCACCCGCGAGCAGATCATCGACTCCGCCCGGTCCGCCGCGGCGACATATGGGCACACACCCATGGGCGCCGCCGTCGCGATCGACCGGGTGATCGACCGCGGCGCCGGCCTCGGCGATGCCGAAGCGGCCCTGTTCAGCGCCGGATTCACCGATAAGGAAATGCGGACCGACGCGATCAAGGCCTACAACTACCGAACGAGTTGGGGGCCGAATATGTGGGACGGCGATAAGCATGTCGGACAGGCCATCGCCTCGCTCGGCGTGCTCAAACTCGGCGCGACACCAGCCAATGTCGCGCTGTTCAAGCGGACCGCGCACCGGCTCGCGGAACGCCGCTTCGCCGACCCCGCCCTGCAGTTCGGCAGCTTCACCGCACCGGAACAGCAGTTCCTGCGGGACTATTTCAACAATCCCACCGAACCGGTCATTCATGCCATTCGGGATGTCGTCTCGGGCACGGGTAATTCGCTGCCCGGTCTGACCGGCACCGTATCCCGGGATCGCGCCGCGTTGATGAACAGGTTCATCAATGTGCACCTCAGTAGGGAGTACCTGGCCGCGGCCCAAGCCGAGAACTTCGCGGCGGCATCGGGAATCCTGCAGAAAATGGCGCTGCCCGAGTACTGGACGGGCAGCAGCACCCTCACTCCGTCGAAGGCGATACCGACGTTCTAGTCAGGACGGAAAAGCCGTGCCCGACACGTGGATTCACTCGTCGGGCACGGCTCTTCGAGTATTTCAGCCGACCTCGAACAGCTGTGCCGCCATGCGGCGGCTCGGCTTTCCGTTCGGCAAGTGCGGCAGCTGCGTCACCAGACGGATCTGGCCCGGAATCTGGTGGTCGGCCAAGTGCGCGTGGCAGTGCCGCATGATGTCTCGTTTGGTGGTCTGCGACCCCTTGCGCAGGTGCACGACTGCCGCGATGTCATCGCCGAGGTGCGGGTGTGGCACGCGTGTCGCGAGGGATGAGACGACATCGGGATGTTCGTCGAGCGCGGACTCCACGTCGACCGGTGCGACCGCATGATCGCCACGGTGCGCGATCTCGCTGAGCCGCCCCAGAATTCGCAGGCGGCCGTCGCCTTCCCGGCGCGCCACATCGCGGGTGCGCAACCAGCCGTCCGCGGTGAACGCCGCCGCGGTGGCCGCCGGGTTGCCGAGATATCTGCTGAACAATGCGGTGCCGCGGACCTCTAGCTCATGTCCGCCCGCCAATTCGTCACCGGCCAAGCGGAATTCGACACCGGTCGGTGTGCCGACGGTGCCGGGGACGCGTTCCCACGATGGCGGATCGGCCGCCGCCTGGTGGCTGGTCTCGGCGAGTTCAAAGGCCTCGACGACAGGGCAGTCGAGCAACCGCTCGGCGCGCTGGGCCGCGAGGCGCGACAGCGGGGCCGAGGCGGTGCGCAGGAAACGCATGCCACGCGCACGCTTTCGCGAGGCCACCAGCCCGGCGGTGAGACCGGCCAGTTGTGCCGGCACCACCGTCAGCCAGGTCGGCGCCGCCGAATCCAGCAATCGGTGCGACTGGCGCACCTCGCCAGCGGACGGCAGCACTACCGTGCACCGGTTGCGCAGGGTCGCCATCAGATTCGCGAACAGACCGTGGCCCTGTGCCCACGGCAGCAGCGCGATGGTGCGATCCTCCGGTGTGAGTGCGAAATGATCCGCTACGGCGGAGATTCCGGCGGCGATATTGGCCTCGGACAGCGGCACCGCCTTGGGTGCTCCGGTGGAGCCCGAGGTGAACAGGATCAGCCGATCGCCCTCGTGCACCGGCGGGTCGGGCAGCGTCGGCACCCACCCATGTCTGTGTGCTGCCGGTGCCGGGATCCACTCGATCTCGGACGGTGGCTCGAAGGGGTTGCGCCACAATAGCGTTGGCGACTCGATCGACGCGACGGTCGGCGCGACCACCACTCTCGGGCGGGCCAGCGCCAGGATCTCCTGTTTCTCCCGCGCGCTCAGCCCCGGATCCACCGGTGCGAATACCGCGCCGATATTCCAGACCGCCGACATTACGGCCGCGAAGGCCGGCGAATTGGGCAGTTCGGCGACCACCACGTCACCCGAACCGACTCCATTTCGTTTCAAACACCATGCGACGGATTCGGCCCAGGCTTCCAGCTGACCGAATGACAAGAGGGTATCCGCATCGGCGGAAACGAGAAACGGCCGATCGCAGGCATTCATCAATGGTCCTTCCGATCGCGCGCTGGATATCCCACTCCCGTTGCGGAATTCGAGAATCCGCAATCGGGAGTGGGGTCACGAAACGGCACCCATCGCCGGTCGCAGCAGTTATCCCCGGCACCTCGAGGCAAGGGGGAACAAGAGGTGAGCAATGGAACCCGAAGTCCGCGCGACCAACGCCTTCCGCATCGTGACAGCTCCAGCACCACCTTCGAGGTCCAATTCTCAGTGGCGCCAGGTGCGTAACGGTACCGCCGCAACTCGAGTATGCCCACGATCCCATTCCCATTTTTGGGAACCGATGGAATAGCCGGGCGTGACCGGCCGAGCCGTGCACGTGTCCGCTTGGTCTCCGCTCATCGCGGGACTTACGCTGCCCTGTCTGGGATCAACCGGAGGGCGCATGTCTGGTGAGAACGTCGGCCGCAAAAGGGATTCGGCCGCGACACGAACCGCGATTCTGACCGCGGCGCAACAGTTGTTCGCCGAACGCGGCTACGAGCGCGCGACGGTGCGCGAGATCGCGGCGCGGGCCGAGGTGAATCAGGCGCTGCTGTTCCGGTACTTCGGTAGTAAGGACGAGCTGTTCCGGGCGGCCATCGCCGATCGGGGACGGCGCGTGCTCGAGGACGGGCCGGTCGAGGGTTTGCTCGGGCGCTTGCTGACGAGAACGCTGGAGGCGAGTGGTTCGGCGACACAAGGAGATTGGCTGCAGGCGGCGCTGCGCTCCAGTGGACACGACGAAGGAACATCGGCGATTCGCCGGGAACTGGGTGACGAATACGTCCGTGCGCTGTCCGGGCTCACCGATGGCCACGACGCCGAGTTGCGCGCCGATCTACTGCTCGCCTGGTTGCTCGGCATCGGGCTGCTCCGGTCCGTGCACCGCAGAGAACCATTGGCCAGCGCCGATTCGGCGGCGGTTGCCCGGCATGTGCTGCGCGCCGCGCGCCTGCTGTTGGAGCGGGTGGATGTGAATTTCCCAGAGCCATAACGGGATTCAACCGTTGACTTGCCGATGCCGCCTCCATACCATCAGTTGTAAGCACTCGCTTACATAGACCGGGCGCTCACCGTCCGCGTCGCGGAAGGGAGATCCAATGAAGGCAGCATCGCGCGATTCGATGAGGGGTGGCGGTCGGTCGACGGGTGGGCCTGCCGACAACGAAGTGCGCCGCTACCCCTTCGGCACCCCGTTCCGCCTCGATATGGATCCGCTGTACGCGCGGCTGCGCCGGGAGGAGCCGATCAGCCGCGTCCGGCTGCCCTATGGCGGCGAGGGCTGGCTGGTCACCCGCTACGAGGATGTGAAACTGGTACTCGCCGACCCGAGATTCAGCCGCGCCGCGGCGGTCGAGCGCGAGGACATTCCGCGCACCACGCCGGAGCCCGCGCGCCGCAATTCGCTGCTGAGCATGGATCCGCCGGAGCACACCCGGCTGCGCAAACTGGTCGTCAAGGCGTTCACCGCCCGCCGGGTCCAGCAACTGCGCCCGCGCGCCCAGCAGATCGTGGACGAGCGATTGAACGACATCGAGCAGTTCGGACCGCCCGCCGATCTGGTGCAATTGCTCGCACTGCCGCTGCCGGTCACCGTGATCTGCGAAATGCTCGGCGTCCCAGCCCAAGACCAGCACCGCTTCCGCGACTTCTCCGATACGGTGCTCTCCACCACCGCGCACACCCGCGAGCAGATCGCGGCCGCCCGCGCGGGCCTGGAGGCGTACCTCACCGAATTGGTGGCGCAGCGGCGGCAACAGCCGACCGACGATCTGCTCGGCGCATTGGTCGCCGCGCGCGACGACGAGGATCGGCTGAGCGAGGAAGAGCTGGTCAACCTCGGTATCGGCCTGCTCATCGCGGGCCACGAGACGACGGCCAACCAGATCGCCAACTTCACCTATGTGCTGCTCACCGAACCCGAGCAGTGGGAATTGCTGTGCGGCAGACCGGAACTGGTCCCGAGCGCGGTGGAGGAGCTGCTGCGCTACGTCCAATTGGGTTCGGGCGGCTCATTTCCGAGGATCGCCACCGAGGATCTCGTGCTGGGTGGCATCACCATCCGGGCCGGGGAGTCGGTATTCGTCAATACCCAGGCCGCGAACCGCGACGAGGCCGTCTTCGAGGGTCCCGAGGAGCTGGACCTGACCCGAGAACGCAACCCGCACATGGCCTTCGGGCACGGCGCACACCACTGTCTCGGTGCGCAGCTGGCCAGGGTGGAATTGCAGGTTGCGCTCGGCTCCCTGCTGCGGCGGTTCCCGACCCTGCGCCTGGCGGTACCGGTCGAGGACATTCCATGGAAGACAGGCATGTTGGTACGCGGGCCGAAGGCTTTACCGGTCAGCTGGTAGGCGTTTTTGTCGCGAGTCGTTCGGTGATCGCCCAGGTGGTCCGGCCGTGTCCGATGAGGTCGGCCCCGGGTGCCGAGGCGAAGGCACCCGGGTAGGCGATCGCCTACTGCGCCTCGCTGAGCGCCGCGGCGACCTCCCGACATGATTCCAGCAGGATCTCGCTGTAGGCGTCCAGGTCCGCGACGATCTCCGGATCACATGCCACCGACACCGTGAAGCTGTCGCCGACACCGACGAACGAATGCGCCAAACCGATGTCCGGGTACACCGGCGGCAGCATCCCCGCGAAGCGAAATGCCTTGCCCAGCAACGACCATTCGGCGGTCGGCTCGCACCTGATACTGGTCAGAATCGTATGTCCGTGCGCGGGGCCGTCCGGGTCGGCGGGCGGCAGCGTACCGAACCGCGCCCGGTATATGCGGCTCGGTAGCCCGTCGATCAGCGCCAGTCGGTTGAGTTCGCGACGGCTCGATGGAGAACTGCGGCGCTCCCGCAATGTGGCATCGACGGCCCGCGCGCGATCGGCGAGGTCGGGCTCTCCCGCGGACAGGGCGACCGCGTCGGCGCCCACCCGATTGACACCCATCACCACCGCTTCGGGCACCGCGATGGTCACCAATGCCGCGAGATCGTCGGGGCATGTACCATCCCGCTTTTCGAGGTAGCGCTGCATGGCGCGCGAGATCGCGGCGAGGCCGACGGCCGTCACGGTGATCCCCGGCACGCGCACGTCCCGCAGCTCCAGCGGGATCGTGCGCATCGCGCGTGCCGGACCGATTCGCCGGTTGAGCACGGTCGGGGTGAGCGGTGGTGTGCTCGGTCCGCCGTCATCGCCTTCCCGTGCGATCCGGCGCATCTCGCCCCGTACGCGGATATTGAAACCCAGCACCCGCAACGGCCAGCGCAGCGCGCCGCCCACGGCGGCGAGTCCGAGGCGCGGACGTTTCGCGGCAGGTCCCAGTCCATCGATCCGCAACGGCGCCGATGCGAACAATGCCTCCGACAGCGATGTCATCGACGGACCCGCCATCAGCGCATGACTGACATGCATCAGCACTACGGTGCCCGCACCGCGCAGCGTCGCGATTCCGGCTACGTTCGCGAACACGTGCAGCTGCCAGGCACTGACCCGGGCATCCAGTGGTTGGGCGAGAATGCGCCCCATCTCGTCCAGACACTGCGCCCAATCCAGTTGCGCCGCAGTATGAGTGACGACGTGCTCCGCGATCGGGCTGTCGTCGACCACCCAGAACGGATGTCCGAGCCCGCCGGGCACCTCGCTGATCAGGCGGCGCAGCGGTCGCAGGAGTTCGGCGCGCTCGTCGAAGTGGCGGGCGATATCGGCGGTGGTCGGCGGCGCATCGGTCGCGCTGTCGAACACCCACCACATCGGCCAGTCGGTCGCCCGCCCCGAGCGCGCCAGATAGTAATAGGCGGCGTCATTGGCCACCAGCTGTGATTCGTGCATGATGCTGCTCTCGTCGATCCGATTTGCAGCACTCTGCCATCACGTCGGGTGGAAATCTAAATCGGCCGTCGGCCGTCGGCATTGCCGATCCGACTTGCGGGTCCCGGGCCGCGTTCGCCCGGGACCCGGCATTTCGTCAGCCGCGGGACAGTTTCGGCAGCAGGGAACGCAGACCACGCGGGTTGGCCGGTGCGGGCGCACTCACCGCGGATAGTGCGGCGTATTCGTCGTCGGTGAGCGTGATGGTGGCGGCGGCGGTGTTCTCCTCGAGGTGCGCCACGCTGGAGGTTCCCGGAATGGGCAGGATGACCGGCGAGCGCCGCAGCAGCCAGGCCAGCGCGAGCTGGGACGGGCTGGCGTCGGTGCGGGCGAGGTCGTCCAGCGGACCGCCCGGACGGGCGAGCTCGCCGGTGGCCATGGGGAACCAGGGGATGAAGGCGATATTGTTCGCCTCGGCGTATTCGAGGACGTCCTCGGCGCTGCGGTTGGCGAGGTTGTACTGATTCTGTACCGAGACGATGTCGGCGATCTTGCCGGCCTGCTTCAGCCCGGCGACGGACACCTCGGAGACGCCGATATGCCGGATCTTGCCCTCTTGCTGCAGCAATGCCAGCTCGCCGATTTGGTCGGCGAGGGGCACCTTCGGGTCGATCCGGTGCAGTTGGAACAGATCGATGCGGTCGACGCCGAGATGGCGCAGGCTCAGTTCGAGCTGCTGGCGCAGATATTCGGGCCGCCCGACCGTACGCCAGTCACCGGGCCCCGGCCGGGTCAACCCGGCCTTGGTCGCGATCACCAGGTCGTCGGGATACGGGTGCAGTGCCCGGCGAATGAGTGTTTCGCTGACGAACGGACCGTAGGAATCCGCGGTGTCGATGAAGGTGATGCCGAGTTCTACGGCGCGGCGCAGCACGCGCACGGCCTCATCCGGATCCTTCGGATCACCCCATACTCCGGGCCCGCAGATCTGCATTGCGCCGTAGCCCAGACGGTGGACGGGTAGATCACCGCCGAGGGCGAATTCGCCAGAGGCTGCCGCGGGACGTGACTGGGCTTGCGTGGTCATGCTTTCCTTTCCGACGGATGACTGAATGATGCCGCAGCGCGATTGTTCATCGGCACTCGACCAAATCGTCATCGCTCGGGGCGGGGAAGAAGCCCGACTCGATGAACGACCCGATGTAGGCGTCCAGCGCCGCCGCATCGATCGGCGGGCAGTGGATTTGCTGTTTGGCGAGCTCGGCGCGGGTGTGGGTGTCCTCGACCGGCGCCGAAACTCCGCCGTAGTTGCCGCTGACCAGCGCGGCACGCACCAGGGAGTCGTCGCCCGCCGCATCACGCGCCGCGGCTTGTTCGGCCAGCCTGGTGGCGATCTCCTCGATCGAGGCGATCGCGATCGGAATCCCGTGCCTGCGCAGGGTTTCGAAAATGTCGCCGATTACCACCGGCTTGGTGTTCACCAGGTGATAGGCCGTGCCGATCGCGGGTCGGTCGGCCAGCGCGACGATGGCCGCGGCCACGTAGTTCACCGGTACCAGCGGCATCGCCGCATCGGCGGTGTCGGGGGCGAGCCCGAGGATGGCGGCCGCCCGGATCATGTTCCAGAACGAGTCGTCGACGCTGTTCACACCCACCCGCGGATCGCCGCACACGATGCCCGGCCGGTAGATGCTCACCGGCACACCGCGTGTGCCCGCCTGCCGGACCAACTGCTCGGCGACCCATTTGCTGGCCACATAGCCGTTCCCGGACACCTCGTCGAGGCTCAGCTCCGCATTCTCGCGCCCGACGAAATCCGGTGCGGCAGCGGCCGGAATCACGGCATTGACCGTGGAGACGAAATGCACGGGTTTGATCCGGCTGGTGGTCGCCAGGCGCAATACCTCACGGGTGCCCGAGACGTTCGCCGCACGCAGCCGCGCATACGGCTCGATGTGGTTGACGCGGGCTCCGTTGTGGTAGATCGCATCTATCTGATCGGCCAGCCGGGCATAACCGGACTGGTCGAGCCCGAAGCGCGGCGCGGCCAGATCGCCTGCGACGGCGACGATTCGGGCCTGGTAGGCGTCGTCCCAGATCCGGTACTTCTCCAGCGCGTCCCGAATCCGCTTGTACGCCTGCTCGTCATCGTCGCTGCGCACCAGGCACCAGACGCGTGCGGGCGTGCTGGACAGCAATTCCCGCAGTAGGTACGCACCGACGAATCCGGTTGCGCCGGTGAGCAGTACATCGCGCGGGGCGGCGGGGCGAACCGGCGCGACACCCGCGCCATCGATCTCCGGTCCGAGCACCGCATCGGTGGCGATCGTCGCGCCGTCATCGGCGGCGAGCACCGCCGCGGGCTCGTCCGGGTTGTCGATGCGGGCGGCCAAGCCGCGCACCGTCGGCGCGGTGAACAATGCCGCCATCGGCACGTCGATGCCGAGCCGGGCGGCCAGCGCGCGCTGCAGTGTGAAGGCGAGCAGCGAGGTTCCGCCGAGTTCGAAGAAATCGTCCTCGGCACCGACCCGGGTGACAGTCAGCACCTCGGCGAATGCCGCGGCGACCGCTTGCTCGGTGGCGGTCACCGGTGCGACGAATTCGCGGGCTCGGAAAACCGGCCGCGGCAGCGCGGCACGATTCAGCTTCCCGCTGCCGTTCATCGGGAATGCGTCGAGCACCATGATCGCCGCGGGCACCATATAGGACGGCAGCACCTGGGCCAGTGACTCGCGCAGGGTATCGGGTTCGAGGTCGGTCGCGGGAACTACATACGCGACCAGCTGGTCCCCGATTTCCGAGGCCGTCACCACGACCACGGCCTGCGCGACCGACGGCTCGGCCAGCAACGCGGCCTCGATCTCCCCCAGCTCGATCCGGTGTCCGCGGATCTTCGCCTGGAAGTCGCTGCGTCCCAGGTACTCCAGCACGCCGTCGGGACGGCGGCGCACCAGATCACCGGTCCGGTACATCCGGGCACCCGAGGGTCCATATGGATCGGCGACGAACCGATCGGCGGTCAGGTCGGCACGCCGCATGTAGCCGCGCGCCAATTGGCTTCCCGCCAAATACAATTCGCCGACCACACCGGCGGGCGCGAGATGCAGCCGGGAATCGAGGACGTAGGTCCGCGTATTCCACAGCGCCACACCGATCGGCACCGTGGTCCGGTCGAGGGTGGAGGCGGGCCGGTATGTCACCGACACCGCCGCTTCGGTGGGGCCGTACAGGTTGTGCAGCCCGGCGCCCGACAGTGCCGCGAAGTCGGTGACGGTCCCCGGCGGCAAGGCCTCGCCGATGACGAAGACCTCCCGCAACGATGCCAACTGCTCCGCTCGCGCGGCGGCCAGGAATACCTGCAGCACGGACGGAACGAAATCCGTGAGCGTCACCCGATGTGCGCTGATCAGGTCGGCGATGTAACCCGGATCGCGCTGGCCGTCCGGCGCGGCGAGCACCAGTCGCGCGCCCGCCCACAGTGGCACGAAGAAACCCCACAGCGAGACGTCGAATGTGGTCGCGGTCTTCTGCAGGTAGACATCGTCGGGCCGGAACGAATACTGCGCCGCCATCCATTCGATCTGGTTGGTGATCGCGCCGTGGGACACCAGCACGCCCTTGGGCCGGCCGGTCGACCCCGAGGTGAACAGCACATATGCGGGGTGGTCCGGACGCAGCGGCGCACGCAACTCACCGGCGGCGACCGGCTCGGCCGAGTATGCCGAGAGGTCGAGGTCATCGGTATCGATGACCGGCGGCCCGGAAACGGGCAGCGAATCGCCGCTCGTGGTCAGCACGCATACCGGCTCGGCCGTCCGCAACACATACGCGATCCGGTCGGCCGGATGGTCACGATCCAGCGGCAGATACGCGCCGCCCGCGGTCAGCACCGCGTACATCGCGACCATCAGCTCAGGCGAACGCGGCATCCCCAGCGCCACAACGGATTCGGGTCCGATCCCCTGCCCGATCAGGTATCGGGCCAGGCGGTTGACGCGCTCGTCGAATTCCCGATAGGTCCAGGCCGTCGCGTCGTGCACGATGGCCACCGCTTCCGGTGCCGCGGCGACGGCACGGCGGTAGCCGCTCAGCAGGAGATCACCCGATACCGGATGCGTCGTCTCGACCGCATCCGACAGCAGCTGTGCGCGTTCGGCCGCATCGATCACATCGATGTCACCGAGGACAGCGCCGGGATCACGGGCGATCACCGAGAGGAGTTTGGTGAAGCGGTCCACGAACCCCTGCACGGTGTCGTGGTCGAACATGTCGGTGGCGTAGGTGACCACACCGCCGATACCGGCCGGGGCGCCCGCGGCGTCGTAGGTGTCGCCGATCATCCAGTGCAGATCGAACTGCGATATCTCGATGCCGATATCCAGGGTCGTGATCGCCAGCCCCGGCAACTCCAGTGCCACGAGTTCCATGTTCTGGAATGACAGCGCCACTTGGTAGAGCGGGTGCCGGGTGGTCGAGCGCACCGGATTCAACACGTTGACCAGCCGTTCGAACGGCACATCCGCATTGGCGAACGCCTGGATATCGGTCTCGCGCTGACGTGCGAGCAGTTCGGTGAAGGTCGCGCCCGCGTCGTATCGGGTGCGGAACACCACGGTGTTGATGAACATGCCGATCAGCTCGTCCAGCACCGCATCGCCGCGCCCGGCGACCGGCGAACCGATCGCGATATCGTCGGTCGCCGACAATCGCGCAAGCAGCACCGCAAGTGCGGTGTGCACGACCATGAACAATGTCGCGCCCTCGGCTCGCGCCAATTCGGCCAGCGCCGTGTGTGTTCCGGCGTCGATACGCACCGGCACCCGACCACCGGCATAGGACCGCGCCAGCGGACGCGGCCGATCCGAGGGCAGGTCGAGCTGATCGGGCAGGCCCGCCAGTTCCTGTCGCCAGTAGGCGATCTGCTGGGACGCCGTCGATTCCGGATCGTCCTCGGTGCCGAGCACCTCACGCTGCCAGATGCTGTAGTCGGCGTACTGCACCGCCAGCGGCGCCCAGGCCGGGGCCGCTGCGGCGCTGCGTGCCACATACGCGGTCATGAGATCGCGGACCAGGGGGCCGAGCGAGGAGCCGTCGGCGGCGATGTGGTGCACCACCATCGCCAGCACGTACTCATGTCCGGAGCCGCCGATATCGAACAGGGTGATCCGGAGGGGGACCTCGGTGGTGAGATCGAAGACCGTCTTCGCCAACCCGGCGACCGCGTCCGCCACCTCGGCGGGGTCGACGGCCTGGATCCGCACCTGCGGGATCGCCTGTGTCGCGGGCAGGATCACCTGCACCGGAACGTGATCGGCGCCATCCGGACCCGCCTCGGTGTACGGATACACCGTGCGCAGGATCTCGTGGCGGGTGACCAGATCCCCGACCGCCGCCTGCAGCGCCGCCGCATCGAGGGCGCCGCTCAAACGCACCGCCATCGGCACGTTGTAGGCCACCGAGGCCGTGTCGAGGCGGTTGAGGAACCACATGCCCTGCTGCCCGAGCGACAACGGGATCCGCTCCGGCCGCGGACCGGCCGTCGGCGCGGGACGGCCACCACCGGCCGCGCTCTCGCTCAGTCGTGCCGCGAGCGCGGACACCGTCGAGGCCTCGAACAGTAGCCGCACCGGGACCCTGGTATCGGCCGCGGCCCCCAGACGCGCCACGAGCCGGGTGGCGGTCAGCGAACTGCCGCCCAGTTCGAAGAAGTCGTCGTCCGCGCCGACCGGCGCTGCGGGACGGAGCAATTCGGTGAATACGCCCGCGACCAATTCCTCCAGCGGCCCGGACGGCGCACGGTATTCCCGCGCCCGCAGCACCGGCGCGGGCAATGCGGCCCGGTCGAGTTTGCCGACCGGGGTCAGCGGGATCTCGTCGAGCACCATGACGGTGGTCGGCACCATATGCGCGGGCAGGCTGCTCGCGGCGAACGCGGTCAGCTCGTCGGCATCGGCGACCGCACCGGCGGCGGCATGCACATAGGAGACGAGAATGGTTGCACCACTGGCTATTTCGTGTCCAACCGTCACCGCGAAGTCGACGGTGTCGTTGGCGGCGAGCACCGCATCGATCTCGCCGAGTTCGATCCGGAAGCCGCGGACCTTGACCTGGAAGTCGTTGCGACCCAGATACTCCAGCGCACCGTCGACGGTACGGCGGACCAGATCGCCGGTCCGGTACAGCCTGGCCGCGGGATCGAACGGGTTCGCCACGAACCGGGCGGCGGTGAGCGCGGGGCGCTCATGATATCCGCGGGCCAGCTGGGCCCCGGTGATGTACAGCTCGCCGACGGCGCGATCCGGCACCGGCGACAAGCGCTCATCCAGCACGTATTCGGTGATGCCGCGGATCGGCCCGCCGATGGTGACGGTCTCCCCCGGCACCAGCGGCGCGCTGATATTGGTCATGATGGTGGTCTCGGTCGGCCCGTAACCGTTGTAGAACTCGCGGCTACGGCGGCCACTGATCGGAATCGACCAGCGCCGCACCAGATCCGGCGGGCATGCCTCGCCACCGGCGATCACGACACGGAGCTTGTCCAGGCCCGTCGGGTCGACGGAGGCCAACGCGGCGGGGGTGATGAACGCATGCGTCACCCGCTCCCGGCGCAGCAGTGCGGCCAGCTCCTCGCCGCCGTACACGCTCGGTGACACAACCACCATGGTCGCGCCGCCGCCGATCGCGAGCAGCAGTTCCAGCACCGACGCGTCGAACGAAGGCGACGCGAAATGCAGTGTGCGCGAACTACTCGTCACCCGGTAGCGCTCGCGCTGTTCGTCGCAGAAGCTCGACAGTCCGGCCTGCGTGACGACCACGCCCTTGGGCTTGCCGGTCGATCCGGAGGTGTAGATGACATAGGCCGGGTGCTCCGCGCGCAACGGCCGCGGGCGATCCGCGTCGGTCACCGGGTCGGCGGAGTAATCGTCGAGCCGCCGATCGATATCGTCGGCATCGATGGCCAGCCACTGCACTTCGCCGGGCAGCTCGGCACCGACCTCGGCGACCGTAAGTCCCAGCACCGCATGCGAATCCGCAATCATGTGCCGGACCCGCTCGGCGGGATAGTTGGGATCGACCGGAACGAATCCGGCACCGGTCTTGGCGACCGCCCACACCGCGAGCACCGACTCCGGCGAGCGCGGAATGCCGATCGCGACCAGATCCTCCGGACCGATGCCGCGTTCGATCAGCAGCCGGGCCAGTCGGGTCGAGCGCTCGTCGAGGTCGACGTACTCCCATTCCGCCAGCCGCTGGGCGGCATCGGCGAAGACCACCGCGACACCGTCCGGATTGCTCTCCACGGCCCGGTCCAGCAGCTGCGGCAGCAATGTCGACTCATCCGTGCTCGGTTCGGCGGACCGGACCGGCGCGGCCAGCGCCCGGTCACGTTCGGCGGCATCGAGGATATCGATATCACCGATGATCGCGCGCGGATCGGCGGCGACCGCGGCCAGGATCCGGGCCAGCCGCCGACCGAGCCCCTGTACCGTCGCTTCCTCGAAAAGGTCTGTCGCATAAGTGAATACGACATCTACCTGATCGGGCGTACCATCACCGCCGTGCCGCGGCTCGACGATCACCTGCAGATCGAATTTCGCCACGGCCTCGCCGGTCTCCACCGCGGCGACCGTCAGCCCGGGCAGCTCGAGTGACGGCTGCTCGGTGTTCTGGAATGACAGCATCACCTGGAACAGCGGATTACCCGCGCCGGTCCGAGCGGGCAGCACCTCCTCGACCACTCGCTCGAACGGGATCTCGGCATTGGCGAAGGCGGAAAGGTCGGTCTCGCGGACCTGGTCGACCAGTGCCGCGAAGGTGGCGGCCCGATCGACGCCGGTGCGCAGCGTCAGCGTATTGACGAACATGCCGACCAGATCGTCCAGGTCGGCCGCGCCGCGTCCGGCGACCGGCGTGCCGATCGCGATATCCGAACCACCCGACAGCCGGGCCAGCAGCGCCGCCAATGCGGCATGAACGACCATGAACAGCGACGAATTGTGCTCGCGCGCAATACGAATCAGATCAGCGTGCACCTGCGCCGGTACAACGACGGCGGTCGAGGCGCCGCGCATCGACGTTTGCGCCGGACGCGGGCGGTCCAGTGGCAGTTTCGACGCCTCGGACACACCGGCCAGCTGCCGCCGCCAGTACGCCAATTGCTGTGCGGCGATGGAGTTCTCATCGTCATCGGTGCCGATGACCGCACGCTGCCAGATGGCGAAATCGGCGTATTGCACCGCCAGCGGTGCCCATCCCGGCTCGGTTCCCTCGGTCCGTGCCAGATAGGCGGTCACCAGGTCCCGCGCCAGCGGTGCCAGCGAAACACCGTCTGCCGAAATGTGGTGCACGACAAGGACGAGCAGATGTTCGTCCGCGGTCGGGTCGGAGAACAGCCGGATCCGCACCGGCGGATGTTCGGTGACGTCGAATCCCGCGGACAACAGCTCGGCGATTCGGTCCCGATCCTCGGCGGTGGCCGTTTCGACTACCAGCCCGTCCGGCAGCGTTTCGGTCACCGACAGGATTTCCTGGCGCGGCGTCCCGTCCGGGCCGTGCACCGGGAACCTGGTGCGCAGCGCTTCGTGGCGCTCCAGTACATCGGCGACGGCGTGGCGCAATGCGGGCACGTCGAGGGTGCCGGAGAGCCGGATGGCGAACGGCAGGTTGTAGCCGCCGGACTCGGTGTCGACCTGGTTGAGCAGCCACATGCGCTGCTGCGCCAGCGAAAGCGGCACCACATCCGGGCGCGGAGCCCGGGTCAGCGCCGGACGATCAGCGGCGTCACCGGAGCCGGGCACGATGCGCGCCGCCAAGTCGGCGACCACCGGTGTATCGAACAGCATCCGAACCGCCACCCGCGCGTCGAGCGCCGCACTCATGCGGGCCACGACCTGGGTGGCGACCAGCGAATTGCCACCGAGCGCGAAGAAGTCGTCATCGGCGCCCACCCGCTCCACGCCGAGCACATCGGCGAACACCCCGGCCACGATCTCCTCGATCGGGGTGGACGGCGCTCGGAACCCTGTGCCGGTGAACGTCGGTCGCGGCAATGCCTTGCGATCCAGCTTGCCGCTGGTATTGAGCGGGAACGCGGCCAATTCGACGACGGTGGCCGGAACCATATACGCGGGCAAAGTCTGCGCCAGCGCGGGCAGCAGCTGTGCCGGATCGATCCGGGCTCCGGGCGACGGCACCGCGTAGGCCACCAGGTTATCGCCGATCTCCGACGGGATCACCAGGACAACGGACTGGCTGACCGAGGGCTGGGCGAGTAGCGCGGATTCGATATCGCCGAGTTCGATGCGCTGACCACGGAACTTGACCTGGAAGTCGGTGCGGCCCAGGTATTCCAGCACGCCGCGTTCCGCGGCACCCCGTGCGCGCCACACGACCAGGTCACCGGTCCGGTACATCCGCTCACCGGAACCGAACGGGCTGGCCACGAACCGGTCCGAGGTCAGATCCGGGCGCGCCACATAGCCGCGGGCCAGTTGGTCACCGGCCAGATACAGCTCACCGGTGACTCCGGCGGGCACCGGCCGCAAACGCGAATCCAGCACGTAGGCACGGGTGTTCCACTGTGGCGTTCCGATCGGCACGGTGCGCTCGTCACCGGAGGTCGGCCAATGCGTGACCGAGACCGCGGCCTCGGTCGGTCCGTACAGATTGTGCACGGCGGCATCGGAAATCGCCCGCAGCGCGAGTACCGTCTCCGGCGGCAGCGCCTCACCGGCCACGAATACGGTCCGCAGCGTCGAGACGGCGCCCGCAGCCGTATGGGCCGCGAAGACCGAAAGCATCGACGGGACGAAGTCGGTAACGGTAACCCGCTGTGCCGCAATGGTTTCCGCAATGTAGGCCGGATCGCGATGGCCGTCGTGAGTGGCCACGACGAGCTTCGCACCCACCCGCAGCGGTATGAAATAACCCCACAGCGAGACGTCGAAGGTGGTGGCGGTCTTCTGGAGGTACACCTCGTCGATGCCCAACCGGTACTCGTCGAGCATCCACGCGATCTGGTTGTGGATCGCACCGTGCGATACCGCGACCCCCTTCGGGCGTCCGGTGGAGCCCGAGGTGAAAAGCACATACGCCGGGTTGTCCGGGTGCACCGGACGCAGCAGTTCCTCGGCGCGCACGGGAGCGCCATCGAAGCCGTCCAGGTCCGCGGCGTCGATGTGCAGCACTGCGAGCCCATCCGGCACCGGCACGGCGTCCGCGGTCGTGGTCACCACGCACACCAGGTCCGCGCTGTCGAGGACGTGCCGGATGCGCTCGGCCGGATGATCGGGATCCAGCGGCACATACGCACCACCGGCGGCACTGATCGCGTACATGCCCACGACCAATTCCAGCGAACGCCGCACGGCGAGCCCGACCAGCGATTCCGCACCGACGCCACGCGAGATCAGAAGGCGCGCGAGACGATTGACTCGCTCGTCGAACTCACGGTAGGTCAGCTCGCGGCCCTCGTAGACCACCGCGACCCGATCCGGATGCGCCAGCACCGCGCGGCGGTAACCATCCAGCAGCAGCTCCGGTTCGACCCGATGCCGAGTATCGTTCCAATCCAACAGGATTCGATTCCGCTCGGCACCCGAGAGCATGATGTCGAAATCGCCGACCCGTCCGGCGGGATCGCCGAGCAGGGCCTCCAGCACCCGGATCAGCCGTGCGGCAAGGGATTCCACCTCATCGGCGGTGAACCGGTCGCCGAGGTACTTCCACGTCAACTCGATCGTCGACTGCGCGGTCACCAGCAGCGTCAGCGGGTAATGGGTATCGTCCTGCAGTCCGACACCGGTGACCGACATGCCGTCGATGGCATCGACGGCGGCGATCGCGTCGCGGTCGATCGGGTACGACTCGAATACCAGCAGGGTGTCGAATTGCGCTCCGGCACCGGCGATCCGCTGAATATCGGTGAGCCCCACCGAATGGTGGTCGAGCAGACCGGCTTGCTCGGCCTGCAGGCGCCGCAAGAACTCCTCGGCCGGCGCGCCGCCGTCGATCCGAACGCGCACCGGCAGCGTATTGATGAACAAGCCCACCATCGACTCGACGCCGGACAGCTCGGCCGGACGGCCGGACACCGTGGTGCCGAACACCACGTCGTCGCGACCGGTGAGACGCCCGAGCAGGATGCCCCACGCGGCCTGCATCAAGGTATTCACGGTGACGCCGAGTTCGGCGGCCTGCTCGGTGATCCGGCGGGTGCGCTCGGCGTCGATCTCGGTGACCACCTTGCCGATCGCATGGCGTTCGACCGTCCGCGGTTGCGGCGCGAGCTGGGTCGGCTCGTCCGCACCGGACAGCGCCTGCGCCCACGCCCGCAGCGAAGCCTCCCGATCCCGGCCCGCCAGCCAGCTCAAGAAGTTGCGGTAGGAGGAAATCCGCGGCAGTGCGGACTGTTCGCCCTGGGTCGCGTAGAGCACCAGCACATCCCGCATCAGCAGCGGCATCGACCAGCCGTCGAGCAGGATGTGATGGGTGGTGATCACGAGATGGCACTGCCCAGGCGTATCGCTGGTGGCAGCCTCGGTGCGGTACAGCGTGAACCGCATCAGTGGCGCCACCGCCATATCGAAGGCGGTCTCGCGCTCGAGCACGACCAGCCGCCGCAGCTCGGTCAACCGCTCGGCCTCGGGCAGGTGCGTCAGATCCACCTCCCGCCACGGCACCTCGACCCGGTCCATGACCAGCTGCACGGCCTGGCCGTCGGCGCCGGTGACGAATGCGGTCCGCAGGTTGGGATAGCGGTCCAAGATGGCCTGCGCCGCGGTCCGCAGCCGCTCGACGTCCACGGCGCCGCGCAGATCCACCGTCGCCTGAGTGGTGTAGACATCGACACTCGACTCGGCCATCAGGGCGTGGAACAGCAGCCCGGACTGCAGCGGTGAGAGCGGCCACACATCCGACAGCCCCGGGTAATTCCGTTCCCACCCTTCGATATCCGACTGGCCGACGCTGACCAGCGGCAGATCCGACGGCGTCAGCCCACCGGCATCCGGCCGGCGCACATGCCCGGCCAGCGCGTGCAGCGCATCGACCCACAGATCCGCGAACTCCTGCGCCCGCTCCCGCGACAACAGCCCGCTCGGGAAGGCGAACGACGCGCCCAGCTGCGGACCGTCCGCGCCGTCGGTGACGATCGCGTTGATGTCGAGCACGCCGTTGGCTGGCATATCCGGATCCATCTCGGCATCCAACTGCCCGAGATCCGCGACCGGCACCCACCCCAATGCACCGAGTTCCGCGGGGATCTCCCCGGTCGACATCCGGCCCAAATAGTTGAAGCTGATCTGGCAGGCATCGCCCAGCTGGGCGGCGGTCTGCGGGTTCAGGTAACGCAGCAGCCCGTAGCCGATTCCCTTGTCGGGAACGGCCAGCAGCTGCTCCTTCACCGATTTCACGATGTCGCCCATGGCATTTCCGCCCGCGAGCGCGTCCTCGATATCGACGCCGGAAAGATCCAGCCGGACCGGGTATGCGCTGGTGAACCAGCCGACGGTCCTGGACAGATCCGCCCCCGCGACGATCTCCTCTTCGCGGCCGTGGCCCTCCAGCTTGACCAGTGCGGTGCCACCGGAGCTTTCGCCGCGCCACTTGCTCACCGCCAACGCCAGCGCCGACAGCAGGCCGTCGTTGACACCACCGCGATACCGGCCGGGGACCGCGGTCAGCACCGCCTCGGTCACCTCCGTTGGCAGCGTCACCTGGATGCGGTCGACCGTCGCGAAGGTGTCCACCGCCGGATCGAGTGCACGCGCACCGAGCAGCGGCTCCGTTGTCGTCGAAACCCGCTGCCAGAACGGCAGTTCCGCGACTCGCGCCGAATCCTCGGCCGCATCGAGGAGGGCATGCGCCCACCGCCGCATCGAGGTTCCGTTGGCGGGCAGCGCCGCCGGCTGCCCGGCCGCCAGCTGCGACCAGGCCAGCGCCAGATCCGGAATCAGAATCCGCCAGGAAACACCGTCGACCACGAAATGGTGTGCGATGACCAGCAATACATCACGACGGCGTTCGACGGCGGCATCCGCGGATCCGCCGGACTCCGGGAACGCGAACCACACGAACTGGACCATGGCCGCGTTCGAGGGATCCAGTCGGCCGAGGGCCGCGTCATATTCCACACTCGCCCGCCGCGACAACTCCGCATGGTCGATATCGGCGGGCAACTCGACCCGGTGCACCAGGGCGTCGACGTCCACGGCGCCAGGCTCCAGCGCCTCGAATACCCATGAGGTCTCGGTTTCACGCAACCGGGCGCGCAGTGCATCGTGGTGACCGAATACCGCACCGAGGGTCGCGACCAAGATCTCCCGGTCGATGCCATCGGGCAGCCGCAGCGCCATCGACTGCGAGAACCGCTGATACGACGAGCCATTCGCCAGCGCCGCCGCCATGATGGGCGTCAGCGGGATCTCGCCGACGCCGGCGCCGGGCAGTTCGGCCAACCGCTGCGGCTCCGATTCACCTGCGAGCATGGCGATCTCGGCCAAAGCCGCGACAGTGCGGTGATCGAACACATCGCGCGGGGTGAATACGACACCGCGCGCTTTGGCCCGCGACACCAGTTGGATCGACAGGATCGAATCGCCGCCCAGCGCGAAGAACGAGTCGTCCAGACCGACCCGCTCGACACCGAGCACGGCCGCGAACACTTCGGCGATGATCGACTCGACCGCGCTTACCGGAGCACGGAATTCGCTCGCGGCGAAGACCGGTTCCGGCAGCGCGGCGCGGTCCAGCTTGCCGATCGGGGTGAGCGGAATCTTGTCGAGCACCACGATCGCCGCGGGCACCATGTACTCCGGCAATCGGTCCCCGGCGAAGCTCGCCAGCGCCGCGGTGTCCACAGCGGTCCCAGCATGGGGCAGCACATACGACACCAGCACCTTCGCACCGGACGGGAGCGACTTGCCAAGGGTCACCGCATAATCGATATCGGGATGGGCGGCCAGCGCATTGTCGATCTCGCCGAGTTCGATACGGAAACCACGGATCTTGACCTGGAAGTCGGTCCGGCCCAGATATTCGAGGGTGCCGTCGGCTTCGTTGCGGCGCACCAGATCACCGGTGCGATACAACCGTGCCGCGGGATCACCGGACTCCGCGCCGAACGGGCTGGCCACGAACCGTTCCGAGGTCAGTCCCGGCCGCCCCAGATACCCCTGGGCCAGCGCGAGCCCGGACAGATACAACTCCCCGACCACCCCCGCCGGCACTGGCCGCAATCGCGCATCCAGCACGAACGCACCCACTCCCGCGAGCGCGGTGCCGATGGTGATCGGCGCGCCCGGCTGTAGCGACTCGCTCAAGGTCGCCCAGACGGTGACCTCGGTCGGGCCGTACCCGTTGATGAACAGCCGACCGTCGCGCGCCCAGCGTCCCACCAGCTCCGGACCGCACGGCTCGCCGCCGACCAGCACCGTCTCGAGGTCGTCGAGCCCGGCCGGATCCACCGACTCCAGCGCACCGGGCGTAATGATCATGTGCGTGACGCGCTCACGCCGCAGCAGATCCGCCAGCTCGAAGCCACCGCCCACGTGCGGCGGCACCACGACCAACGTCGCACCCGTCGAGAAGGCGAGCAGCAGTTCCACCACCGAGGGGTCGAAATTCGGCGAGCACACGTGCAGCACACGAGAACCCGCGTGCACTCGCAGGGTCTCCCGCCCCGCGGCCACGAGCCCACTGAGACCGGCGTGCGTGACCACGACGCCCTTGGGTTTCCCGGTAGAACCAGAGGTGTAGATGACGTACGCAGGGTGCCGGTGATCGATCGGGCGCACCCGGTCCGCGTAGGAGATGGGATGTCCGGGCTGTTCGGCGATTCGCTCGGCCCGCGCCGGATCATCGAGTTCGACCCAATCCACCCCGGTACCGAATACCGGCCGGTGTGCCGTGGTGGTCAGGCCGAGAACCGCACCCGAATCCGAGAGCATGTGCGCGATCCGCTCCGGCGGATACGTCGGGTCCACGGGCACGTAGGCCGCACCCGTCTTCGCGACCGCCCACACGGCGAGGATCCATTCGATGCCGCGCGCGATGCCGATCGCCACCACATCGCCCGCGCCGATCCGCTGCGCGATGAGTTCGCGCGCCAAGCGCGAGGACGACTCGTCGAGCTCCCGGTAGGTCAGCTGCCGGTCATCGGCGGGATCGCCCGAGGGATTGAACCGGACGGCGACGGTATCGGCCGCGGACTCCACAGCTGCCGCGAGCAAATTCCCGAAGAGTAGACCGACTCGGCGACGACTACCACGCGAAGAACGACGGTCCCTAGCCATACCCGGTACTTCACCTCTCAACGATTGCCAACCTGCCCGCGCAAAGACCCACCCTCACAACGGAAACGCGCTGCGCCAACGGACGATCGCATTGCCGTAGGCCAAGCGTGCGATCCTACAGACAGCAAACTTCTAGGCTTCCCATGGTTGGGAATGCGCTATATGTTCGCCGAATAGAACACAGTAGCCGCCACTCCGCGGACGTCGGCGTCCCAGGCGAGGGCCACCCCGCGTCCCCGTCACCGGCTATGGGGGTTATTCACCCTCGCTCTCGCGGTGATGCCGCCCGTCGCGCCCCACGGCCAACAGAACTCCGTGAATCGATAAGCACAGGTAGACGACTCCATCCTCACCACGACCAGCAGGTAACCAGCTGACCGTCGGCTACGCAATCCGGCCCGTCGGCCTGACAGGCTACCTGGCTGGTCGCCCTAGCTAAACGTGACGTCCGCAACAGTTCGTAACAAACGGCATCGCCGGAGCCCGGCCACAGTCGGACGCGTGACCGACATTCCACGGGCCGGGCAACCGCGGGCAACTGTCGATACGCGCCACGGTTGCGATGATTGCCGATCTCGCCCGCGACCCGTTCAGCCGAAGTAATAAAGCTCG
The DNA here is from genome assembly GCF_048910785.1 of Nocardia nepalensis. Classification (NCBI taxonomy): domain Bacteria; kingdom Bacillati; phylum Actinomycetota; class Actinomycetes; order Mycobacteriales; family Nocardiaceae; genus Nocardia; species Nocardia nepalensis. The sequence continues at coordinate 35,979 of NZ_JBKBET010000022.1, forward strand.
AAGCCGACGGCGTGGGCGGCGGGGAAGCCCGATATCGGGGCGGTTGCCCTATCGATAACCGCGCGGACCTGGTCGGCGACCGGTTCGGGGCTGAGCACCTCGAGGTAGCGGCGGTGTTCGGCCAGTGAGGCGGCCGCCTGTTCGAGGGTGTCGGTGACGTCGACGGCATGGGTGGCGCCGGGGCCGACCACGGCGGCCAGGCGGGCCGACCACGGGGCTTCGGTGAGTTCGGGGAAGATCCACTCGTTGCCCGCATCCGAGATGGCGTCGAGAGCGGCGCGGCCGACCGCGCGATGGTCGGCGCTATTGGCGTAACCGGGCGCCCAGGTGTCGCCGAAGTTGAACAACACCACCAACTCTGGTCGATGGCGGCGGATCGCGGCGGCCAGATCACGGCGCAGAGCCAGGGTCTCCTCGACGCGACCGTCCGGATACCCGAGAAATTCCACCTCGTGCACGCCGACCGCCTTGGCGGCGGCGATCTCCTCGGCCTCGCGCAACGGTCCGGCCTCCGCGGGCGGTATGCCCGCGATCCCGGCCTCACCCGAGGTGACCAGGACATACCGAATGTCCTTGCCCTGTCCCGTCCAGCGGGCGACGGCGGCCGCGGCGCCGTACTCGATATCGTCGGGATGGGCCACGATCACGAGGCCGCGCTGCCAGTCTTCGGGAACCTGCTCCACGCGAATCATTCAAACAGACCCTTCGACTCGCACCGGGCCGCTCCCCGAAAAGCGGGTAGGCCGCGCACTGTCCACTTCGGACGGCGCACGGCCTACCTCTGGATACCGCGCACCCGAAAGTCCCGGCGGGCATGCGGCTTTGCTCAGACGCTACAGCTTGCTCACGGTGGAATTGTCCGAGCCCGACACCGCCTTGTACAGCAGGTACAGCCCGAATACGACCGCGCTGATCACCAGAATCGGGAACAGCCCCTTGATCAACGCACCGATAATGGCGAGCGCGATCCAGACGACCGCTACGACACCGATGATTTTCCACAACATGCCAGCCTCCAGAGGGTCTCCGGCGAACCGCTATCCGACGATCCGACTCCTCCATGGTGGCAGCCAGAAAACGATAAATCACCAGCTCAGCACCGATATCCGGGTGAAGATCAGGGTTCACCCTGAGAAAGTTCCGTAATCTTGTCATTGACAAGATCATCTGGCGTGTGAAACCCTCGAGCGCAGTCGCCCGAGCGCGACCAGCCCGTAGCTTCAGCCGAAAGAGCAGACCATGCCCACCCTTCCGTGGATGACCGTCAACGCCCCCACCGCGTCCGAGGCGCAGTGCATGGCCTCCCGCCTCGAGGTCAAATCGGTGCTGCACGCACCGGCCTTCCTGATGGCCTCGCTGGCGCTGTGGCGCCAGGCCCGCCGCTCCCCCGGCGCGCTCGGTGTCGCATTGAAGGCGGAAATGTTCAAGGGCACCTTCTGGACCTACTCCGCCTGGACCGATAAGGCGGCGATCTTCGCCTACGCGGGCGCCGAACCGCATAAGTCGACCGTCCAGCGCAAGCGAAAGGTCATGCGGGAAGCCACCTTTGTCTTCTTCACCGCGCCCGTCGACGAATTGCCGATGTCGTGGGACGAAATCCGGCGTCGGATCGCCGAGGAGCGCGACCGGGCGAAGTCCGAATAGCGCTGCTGCCGGGCATTATTCGGCCCGCCTGGCATGGCGACCGCCGGTGATCCTGCGTACCACGGTCAAGACCGTGACCACCATGACCGCCACCAGCTCCAGCAGGTTCCAGGCAATCGGATCCGGGGTGGATTCGACTGCCTCGTTCAGTGGTTGGTGCGGGGTGGCCAGGATCGGGATTTCCGGCGCGATCGCGGGTGGTGCGGCGGTGATGAATTCCGACGGAACGACCGGCGGTGCGGGTGGACCAGGTATCGGCGGGCCGAGTTGGAGGGGGATGCCGGGCTGGGGAGGTGTGGGGGCCGGAAGCAGGAGCAGGCAGGTCAGCAGTGCGCTGCCGGTGGCCGCACTGCCGACGATGACGCTGCCGAGTCCGGACCCACTCGAACCGACCGAACCGGTACCGACCAAACCCGGGCCGAGCACCCCACTTCCGGTCGCCGACCCGAGCAGGATTGCCGCGCTACCGATTACGGCGCTGCCGGTGCAGGCCGACTGAATACTGCCCGGGTCCAGACCCAGCGCCTCGCCCGCACCAACCGTCGCATCCGCATGCGGCACTTGTTCTCCAGCGGCGAATGAGTCAACGCCACCGAGTAGGCCACCACCCGTTCCGGCACTCCTGGGCTCGAGATCCAACACGCCTCCGGAAGAGCCGCTGGCGGTTCCATCACGCAGAAAATCCGCAGCCGCGCTTCCTGTTCCAATGACGTCGAACGACGCACTGCCGGTGGCGATACTCCCGATGCCCGGCACCTCGGGCAGCACCGAATCGGCGGCAGCGGACTGTCCCACCAACAGCCCAGCGGCCAACGGAATCATCGTCGCCGCGGCCAATCCACTTGCAGTCCTTCGTGTCCGCACATCAAATGCCATCTGCAAATACCCCATTCGTCGCAGCTCCACCGTCCGAAGTGACCCGTCAGGTGATGTGCTCGTAGCGGGACATCGCATATTCGAAGGCGTCCCTCGGGACGCTGTTTCCACCGGAGAACGGCCGATCGAGGTTGTAGATCGCCAGCACCGCCGAGCCGACCACGACACCGAGCAGCGCGGTCATCAGCAGACTGCGCCTGGTGACCTCGACACCGGACAGCACCGCGGAGCACAACAGCAGAATCGTGCCGAACCACAAGGCCGCATAAAGGAATCCGGGCATCTGGTAACTCGCGTCCATGGCGCGGTCCTGGCGCGCCTCGGCGACCGCGTCGAGGCTGGCCATCGCACTCTCGCGCAGATCGACGACATCCTGATCCGTCGAATTCACCGACGCGACGGCATCGCGCAGGCTGTCGAGCGTGTCCTGCGTGGGCTGACTCAGCCGCCGGTCCGTCTGCATTACCGGCCACTCCCGGTTGAGCACCTGATCGGTGTAATCCCGCACCAGGCCCTGGATCTGACGGTGTTCCCGATCGGGCATCGCATGCGCGGTCCAGTACGTATCCACCAGCGCCTTCGCCTCCGCGACGGTGTGATTGTGCGCGTTGTCGTACTCCTGCCAGCAGATCACCACCACGAAGGCGACCACGGCCAGAAAGAGCGTATTGATCAGGTCGAGCACGAGGGATCCCGCCGACTCCTCGTCGGTCGCCACCCATGACTCCGGCCGCAGCCGATCCCCGATTACGAAGATGGCGACGGCGATAATTGCCGCTACGACGGGAACGATCAGTATCAACAGCATGTAGCGACGCCACCTCCCGGGACGAACCTGCAAACTGGATCCGCGCCGCATGGCCGGCCCGCAGAGGTCGGCCTCGACGAACGTCAGCAGCGTCGATCACTAGTGATTCGGGGCCGACGCCCGGATGGATCGATCGACATCGATCTGGAAGGTGGTGTCGCTCAAGACATGTCAATTACCTCGACCCAAGGATCACGACCGAGCTCGAGGTGTTCGCGCGGGGTCAGTGCGCCGCTGTCATGGTCGATCGCGTAGCGAATCATCCTCGATACGGACAGCTGGTTGTGGCAAGCTCATCGCTCAGCAAAGGTGCGCCCGACAGGGCAGATCGAAACAGGGCCCGGATTTCCCGAACCCGAGTGGTCAGCGCCCCTGCGGGGGAAGCGAAGTGGGCGCGTGCTGATCCGCGACCTCGGTGAGCGCCTGCGCCCACCCGTCCAACCGGTCCGCGGCATGGCGCAGATCCGCCACGATCACATCGAAATTGTGCCGCAGCACCGCACTTTCGGGGACCGCGAGGATGCGTCCGGCGGCGGCGACCACCTGCTCGTATTCGGCGACACCGCTGTCGAGGCGGCCGAGCGCGAATTGCATATTCTCGGTAAGGCCAACGGCGACAACGGATTTCGCCCCGCCCATGGCGCCGAGCGCCTGTTCCATGGCGGCGATGTCGGCGGCCAGCGCATGCAGCGCGGCCGCGCCCGAGCCCGCGGTTTCGATCATATCGGCGAGTTCGTCCTCGGGCAGCCGATTCGATCGAGCGATCTGAGTGCCGAGGCCGTGCAATGCCTTCTCCGCGCGAACCAGGCGGGAAATCGGACCGCGCGCGGATGACCACGGCGGTGGTTGCTTGCGCGGCACAAAGGCCGCCTGCGGCAGTGGGGCGCTGCGTAATTGGAGGTAGCGGCGCGCGCTCAGCGCGGTGCCGGTGACCAGCGCCACCGCTCCGCCACCGACCACCACCACGGCCCATACCGGGGCCGAAATCACCATGAGCCCAACGGTTCCCGCCGTCGTGAGACCGCCGACGGTGCCCAGTTGGAAGCTGCGCCGACGGGCCCGGCGGCGCTTGCGCAACTCCCGTTCCCGCGGATCCGCCCAGCGGCGCACGGCGACCAGCGCATGCTCGCCCACTTCGCGCAGACTGTCGGGCAGGCTCCCGGGTTGCGGTGTGAGCGCGGACTGCGCGCGCACGACGGCCGAACTACGGCGGCGACCGGAGCGGCCGCCACTGCGCTGCTCGCGAGGTCCCTGCGGGCTCATCGGTTTCCTCCCCGGAGCGCGAACCCACTCCGCGAGCGATGCGGCATCCAGACGGGCAGGGCCCGAGCGTGATCGACGGCCGACCCGTCGGGTACCCGTGCCATGTCCTTCACCGAATCAGTCCTCGCCGAGCTGTATCTGGTGTGAAGCTATCCGCTACTGCTGCGCGGTCTGACCCTTGTTCATCTGCGGCTGCGCCGGATTCACCTGCGCCGCGGCCGGATTGATCGCGGGAGCGCCCGCACCACCGGCGGGCAGCGCATCACCGCGCATCGAGGCGCGGATCTGCTCCAGCTTGCTGTGCCCGGCCATCTGGATGCTGGCCTGCTGCACCTCGAGCATGCGGCCCTGCACCGAATTGCCCGCGAGTTCGGCGGCGCCGAGCGCGTTGGCGTAGCGGCGCTCGATCTTCTCGCGCACCGCGTCCAGGCTCGGCGTGGTGCCGGGCGCGGACAGCGTCGAATCCATCCGCTGCAGCGACGCGGAGACCTGCTCCTGCATCTTGGCCTGCTCCAGCTGGCTGAGCAGTTTGGTGCGTTCGGCGACCTTCTGCTGCAGCAGCATCGCGTTCTGCTCGACCGCCTTCTTGGCCTGCGCGGCCGCCTGCAGCGACTGGTCGTGCAGCACCTTGAGATCCTCGACGGCCTGCTCGGCGGTGACCAACTGCGCGGCGAACGCCTCGGCGGCGTTGGTGTACTGGATCGCCTTCTCGGTATCGCCCGCCGCGGCGGCCTGGTCGGCCAGCATGACGGCCTGGCGCGCATTGGCATTGAGCTTTTCGACATCGTCGAGCTGACGGTTCAGCTTCATCTCCAGCTGACGCTGGTTGCCGATGACCGATGCGGCCTGCTGCGAGAGGGCCTGGTGCTGACGCTGAGCTTCCTCGATAGCCTGCTGAATCTGGACCTTCGGATCCGCATGCTCCTCGATCTTCGAATCGAAGAGGGCCATCATGTACTTCCAGGCCTTGACGAACGGATTAGCCATCGATTGATCCCGCCTCCATAAGATGCGCCGCGCTTTACCGCGACTCTAGTGCGCGACCGTCACGCACCCTATATGTGCCTATCCTCCACCATCTGGCACCCGGGCCGAGCGAACCCGGCCCAACCGACGCCTATTACAGAATCTATCCGCTTCCGGCACTGCCGCGCAGCGCCGGTCGTGGACGTCACCTCTCAGTTGCTTTTCACCAGGACCAGCATGTCCGCCTTCGGGGCCGGAATGACGATCCGGGTGTCTTCGGCGATCTTGGTCCGGGCACCGGCCGCCGACATCGTGGCGGGCTCCGACGCCGACTCGGCGGGCTCGACCGCGGCGGTCCGCTCCGCCTCGGGTGCGTCGGCGGTCTGGGCGGGTGCGTCGGCGGGCAGCGCGTCCACACCGGCCATGATCGTGCTCACATCCCAGAGCACCCGCGACAGCGGCACATCCAGGGCCGCGCAGATGGCGGCGAGCAGTTCGCTGGAGGCCTCTTTGCGGCCCCGCTCGACCTCCGACAGATATCCCAGGCTCACGCGCGCCGAGGTGGACACCTCACGCAAGGTCCGGCTCTGGGCGAGACGAGCACGCCGCAGACTGTCCCCGATCGCCTCTCGCAGCAGCGTCATGTCGTTCTCCTTCAGCTCCCAGTAACCGGGTCCGCGGGCGCCTGCCAGCGCTGCGCACGCCGTCCTTTCTGGCACAACGTCGAACACGGGCCGGTTGGTTCCCACGGGGGCAAACTCATTGCGGCCGCGCAAGGACGCCACCGCTAGCGGTCGTCTCCCACGATACGACGCAACTCCCGAACCGCGCTGTGCGTAGCGCCGATTCTGATCGCCCAGCGGTCACCGCTCAGCTTCCAGCGCATCACCTCGGTATGCCCCGGACCGGCCAGACCGAGGAAGACCGTGCCGACGGCGTGCCCGTCTTGCGAATCCGGTCCGGCGACCCCGGTCAGCCCGATCCCCCAGTCCGCACCGCAGCGCAGACGCGCCCCGACCGCCAGTTCCTCGGCGGTACTCGCGGCGACCGGCCCCTCCGTCGCCAGCACCTCATCGCTGACACCCGCGAGCGTGTGTTTGAGATCGGTCGCGTAGACGACCAGACCGCCGCGCAGTACCGCGCTGGCGCCGGGCACCCCGGCGATGGTCGCCGCGAGCAGACCCGCCGTCAGTGATTCGGCTGTCGCCACGGTCTGCCGAGCAGCACTCAGCGCGTGCACCAATTCGACGACCGGCGCGCCGGTTGTCAGCGGATCGGTCATGCGCCGCGCGCCCGGCCCGGACCTCCCGCGAGCCATACCCGCGCCGCCTGACCCACGTAATCGAGTCCGGTCACGACCGTCAGCGCGACGGCCACATACATCAGAGTCATTCCCGCGGTGGCGAATCCACCGTGCAGCGGCAGCAGCAGTACCGCGATCGCGACCGATTGCACCAGCGTCTTCAATTTGCCGCCGCGACCGGCCGGAATAACCCCGCGCCGCACCACCGCCAGCCGCAAAAGCGTGATCCCGATCTCACGACCGCAGATGACCAGGGTGATCCACCACGCCAGGTCGCCGAGCACCGAGAGTCCGATCACCGCCGAACCGATCAGCGCCTTATCCGCGATCGGATCGGCGAGCTTGCCGAAATCGGTCACGAGTCCGTATTTGCGGGCCAACTGTCCGTCGAAGCGATCGGTGATCGCGGCGATGCCGAACAGCGCCGCGGCCGCGATCCGCCAGCCGGTCTGATGTCCACCGCCCACGAACAGCGCGAGCACGAACAGCGGGACCAGCACGATGCGCAGCATGGTGAGCACATTCGCGATATTCATCAGCGGAACGACCGGTTCACCCTGGGTGGGCAGGAATCCGGTCCGCACCGCCGGCTCACCCCAACGTCGATCGATCTCTTCTGGTTGCACGCTCATGCCTCCGCCTCGCCGGCGCCCGGCTGCGCCACGCGCGTGAAGGCAACCACCGCCGCCACGAGGCTCGAACGCATGCCGAAGCGATGCGGTGAGCGGAGCGGGTGGATGTGCGGCACACGTTCAGAGTATCGGTAGCCGGGCCGACTACTGTGCACCCCATGACCTCTCGGGGACCACTAGGTGGTTCGACTAGCGACGCGTATCCGGGCGCGGCACCTGCCGCGGACAAATCTCGCCCTGTCGTGCGACGCGCCCGAACCTCCGATGTGCCCCAGATCAAGAGCCTGGTCGATGTCTACGCCGGTCGGATCCTGCTGGAGAAGAACCTGGTCACGCTGTACGAGGCAGTGCAGGAATTCTGGGTGGCCGAACTCGACGGCCGGGTGGTCGGCTGCGGCGCGCTGCATGTGCTGTGGGCCGATCTCGGCGAGGTGCGCACCGTCGCGGTACATCCCGATGTCAAGGGACACGGGGTCGGGCGGCTCATCGTCGAGCGACTGGTCGCGGTGGCCAGGGAACTCGAACTCGGGCGGCTGTTCGTGCTCACCTTCGAGGTGGAGTTCTTCGGCAGGCACGGGTTCGTGGAGATCGACGGCACACCGGTGACCGCCGAGGTGTACGCGGAGATGTGTCGGACCTTCGATCCCGGTGTCGCGGAATTCCTGGACCTCAGCTATGTGAAGCCGAACACCCTCGGCAATACTCGAATGCTGCTCAACCTCTGATCAGAACGGATCGATCGTGCCCATCTTCGCCGTGCACTACACCTACTCCGATGCCACCGTCGAGGCCCGCGACACCTTCCGGCCCGAACATCGGGCCTGGCTGAACGGCCTCATCGAGGCGGGTTCGCTGCTCACCAGCGGCCCCTACCCGGACGGCTCCGGCGCACTGCTGCTGTTCCAGGTCGCGGACGACGCGGCGATGAAGGAACTGCTACCGCAGGATCCGTTCGCGCGCGAGAACCTGATCGACGCGGTGCGCGCGGTGGAGTGGCTGCCGGTGATGGGCACATTCGCATCCTGACGAAAGCGGCTGACCACCGCATGCCCCGGCCGGACGCCCGGTGGTCAGCAAACTTCCGGCGACACGCCGGAGCGGGTGCGAACGAATCCGAGTCCCGCCACGCAGACTCCCCCGTATGCGCATATCCATCGCGATTTTCGCGTCGATGTCGGCCGCGTTTCTCACGCTGGCCGCATGTTTGGTGACCGGCCGGGACACCGATTCCGACAATCCGGCAAATTTCACCGTAGTGGGTCGTCCGGTGGTACTCCCCGGCATGGCCGACGAGCAGCAGTACCGCGCCGAGGACGGCTACTACTTCCAGACGGCCGACCGCGGCATCGTCTGCGGCTTCCTCGACGAGCCGTTCGGACAGCCGAAACGACCGGTGGGCTGCCAGGGCGCGACCAGCCCGGTTCCGCCCGAGATGCAGGCCTGCTGGAGTAGCGACCCGAGCGCGGCCGCCCTCGCCGTCGGCGACAGCGCCGGATATCTCTGCGTGAACCGGGGCTTCTTCGTCGGATCGCCGACGAAGCCGGGCAAGGGCGCCGGCGGCGCACCGGTGCTGCCGGTCGGCTCCAGCCTCAGCGTGCACGGATTCACCTGCCTGGTTCAGCCCGTCGGGGTGACCTGCCGCAATGATGCGACCGGGCGCGGTTTCGAGATCGCACCCGAACGCAACCGAGTGTTCTAGTCGCCGATCCGGCCCTCGGCGGATCGGGCCGCCGCACCACGGGTCTCGAGCAGGCTCGCCACCGTCGCGACGACCAGAATCCCGAGAATGACACCCAGCGAGATCGGCGTCGAAATCTCGGGTACCTTGACGTGCGCACCACCGTTGACGAAAGGCAGGGTGTTCTCGTGCAGTGCGTGCAGCACCAGTTCGACGCCGATGAACGCGAGAATCGCCGACAGGCCGTAGGACAGATAGACCAGCCGATCCAGCAGGCCGCCGATCAGGAAGAACAGCTGCCGTAAACCCATGAGTGCCCCATCGAGCTAGCGGGGTGGTTGCCGATCGGGTATTCACTGGAATCGCCACGTTGTAGGGGCATCGTCGAAACCCGCACCGACCGACCGACTGTCGGCTATCCGTACTGCGAAATCGCTGAGCCCATGGCGTTTTCGGATGGAACGACTTATGTCGAAACCGATACCGAATTCCCCCAGATCGTGACCAACAGTGGAAATCACAGGATCGGCGAACTGGTGACCGCATAACGATCACCGGACCGGTAGAGCACCGCACTGTTCCGTGGTGCCCGGCCAGATGACGCGCGAGGCGAATGACGAGTGGCGGTTCACCGACCATCCGGAGCGGCTGCCGCCGAGTTACCCGCTGCAGGCGTGCCGACAACTCGCCGATGGGGAATAAATGGGTTCCTCCGCGCGTCCTTCGGTGTTAGCGTTATCCAGAACGTAATCAGCACCCGTAATCGGGACCACGAAAGGCAAAGGCAATGACCAGCACTCAGGACCAGGGACTACGCTCCCTCGCCGGTGCCTGGCAATTGCGTGCGGGCGCCCGGCGGTCGATGTCGCAGCTCCGCCTGACCCGGCCGCTGATGTCGCAACTGCGACAGGCAAATGCCCGGAGCCGCCCCTGAGGTCTCGATTCGAGAAGGCCTGAGCAGGGGCCGCTCCCGGCGAAATAATCGCCACGGAGCGGCCCCTTTTCTTGTCCAGCGGATGTAGCTCAACCGGAAGAGCAACGATCTCCAAAGTCGTGCTGTTGGGGGTTCGAGTCCCTCCATCCGTGCTCATAACTTCACAGCGAATATACGGCAGTACACATTTCGTATTACCGGATTTGAATAACCCTGCCGTAGACCGGTTTTGAACCCGTGTTGCTCAGTGGACCAGAGCTGACCCTTTCGAGCGACCCGCAAGCAGTCGCCACGGACGCCCTCCGACGGCGCAGGTCGGTGGTTCGATCCCACCCACGGGTACCAAAACCATTCCCTCGTAGCCCAATTGGCAGAGGCACCGGAATTAGAATCCGGTAGGTGCGAGTTCGAATCTCGCCGAGGGAACGATCCGGGTCGCGACCCGGACCAGCGCTCGTAGCTCAACGGATGGAGCACCTGTTTACGAAGCAGGCGGATGAAGGTTCGAATCCTTCCGAGCGCGCCGATGGAGTGTGGGGTAATCGGGCACTCCAGCGCACCGACCGAGGCTCATGCAGGTTCGCCCCGGGGCTCTCATAAGGCCCTGTCGCGTGGTTCGACTCCACGATGAGCTACCACCGCGCCTGCGGCTCTCGTGGGCTGGTTCGATGGTCCTGTGCGGATACTCGTCACCGGAGCGAACGGCTACCTCGGCAGCGCGGTCGTGCGGACCCTCTGCGCCAGCGGACATGAGGTTGTCGGGCTGGTGCATCGAGGGCGGTCCCGTGTCCCGGCGGGGATTGCGATCCGAACCGCCGACCTCGGCGACCAGAATGCCCTCGGAACGGCTCTGCGGGACGTCGATCTGGTCTGTCATCTCGCCGGGCTGACCCGAGTTCGCGAATCGTTTGCCGAGCCGCTGGACTACTTCGCGGTCAATGTGGGCGGAACCGTGACGCTGTTACGGGCTATGGCGGCAGCCGGGGTGCACCGACTCGTATTCGCGTCCACCGCGTCGATCTACGGGACACCAACGCGGCAACCCATGCCCGAGCACCTCATCGACGACCCGCAGCACCCGTACGCCGCGAGTAAGCAGGCCGCCGAGGCGGTGATCGCCGCGCAGGCCGCGACCGGTCGGCTCGACGCAACGGTGTTGCGACTGTTCAACATTGCCGGTGGCCCCGACCCGGACGACACGCGGATCCTCTCGCGGATCCTCGCGGTGGCCGGCGGCACGGATCCAGCCCTGATCGTCAATGGTGACGGCACCGCGGTCCGCGACTACCTACATCGTGACGATGCCGCCCGCGCCTTCGACGCCGTTGTGGCCGGACTCCCGCAGCCGGGCCGGCACCGCCGCTACAACATCGGCACCGGAGTCGGCACCAGCGTCAACGACCTCGTCGCGGTGGCCGCCCGGGTGACCGGACGACGCATCCCGGTCGAATACCGTGCCGCGGCACCGGAACCACAGCGGCTCATCAGCGACAGCCGCCGCGCGCACGCCGAGCTGGGTTGGTCGCCGAAATCCTCCGACATCGACACCATCATCGCGGACGCGTGGTCGGCTCGATCGAGCATCGCCAGCCATGGCAACGATGCGCCGGGATCGCCGCCACCGCACTGGCCGCGCCGCCCTCCGGCTCGGCATTGACGCAACCGGCATGGGACCTGACCGACGATACCGCCGCCGCCGTGCACGCCGCCGGTTTACCGCTGCTGCGTGCTGTACCGGAGTCCGTTGCCGAGCTTCTCCATCTCGATGCTGAACACCAACCGGTCGTCCTCGACGACCGCGACACCGCCATCGTGCGACACCTTGATTCCGCAGATCACCATGTCGGGCCACTGTATCCACGCCAGAGTGGCCCACCGGCGGTGAGAATACTTGCCGCAGAAGCGTTTTCGGCGCGGTTAGCTCTCCGGGTCGCCCGGTTCCTCGTCACCGCCGCCGCGGATCGTCCACAGCAGGCCCTCGAGTTCGTCGGGCTTGATGAGCACATCGCGGGCCTTGGAACCCTCACTTGGTCCGACCACGCCGCGGGTTTCCATCAGATCCATCAGCCGGCCCGCCTTGGCGAAGCCGACGCGCAGCTTGCGCTGCAGCATGGAGGTCGAGCCGAATTGTGAAGTGACGACCAGCTCTACGGCCTGGATGAAGACATCCAGATCGTCGCCGATATCGGGATCGACGTCCTTCTTCTCGCCCGCCTTGGCGGCGGTGACGCCCTCCTGGTATTCGGGTTCGGCCTGGTTCTTGGCGAAGTCGACGACCGCGTGGATCTCCTCATCGGAGATGAACGCGCCCTGCAGGCGGGTGGGCTTATTCGCGCCCATGGGCAGGAAGAGCCCATCGCCCATGCCGATCAACTTCTCGGCACCCGGCTGGTCCAAGATGACACGCGAATCCGTCAATGACGAAGTGGCAAAGGCCAATCGGGACGGCACGTTGGTCTTGATCAGACCGGTGACCACGTCCACCGAAGGGCGCTGGGTGGCGAGCACCAGGTGAATCCCCGCGGCGCGGGCCTTTTGGGTGATGCGCACGATCGCGTCCTCGACATCGCGCGGTGCGGTCATCATCAGATCCGCGAGTTCGTCGACGATGGCGAGGATGTACGGATAGGGCCGGTACACCCGTTCGCTGCCCAGCGGCGCGGTGATGGCGCCCGACTTGACCTTCTTGTTGAAGTCGTCGATGTGGCGCACCTTATTGGCCTGCATGTCCTGATAGCGCTGCTCCATCTCCTCCACCAGCCAGGCCAGCGCGGCGGCGGCCTTCTTCGGCTGGGTGATGATGGGCGTGATGAGGTGCGGAATGCCCTCGTAAGGCGTGAGTTCCACCATCTTGGGGTCGATGAGGATCATCCGGACCTCGTCCGGGGTGGAACGCGCCAGCAGCGAGACCAGCATCGAGTTCACGAAGCTCGACTTACCGGAACCGGTGGATCCGGCGACCAGCAAATGCGGCATCTTGGCCAGATTCGCCGAGACGAAATCGCCCTCGATATTCTTGCCGAGACCGATCACCAAGGGGTGGTGGTCGTTTCGGGTCGCCGGCGCCTTGAGCACATCGGCCAGGCGCACCAGTTCGCGATCGGAATTGGGCACCTCGATGCCGACGGCGGACTTACCCGGAATCGGAGCGAGCAGCCGAACATTCTCGGTGGCAACGGCATAGGCGATATTGCGGGCCAGCGCGGTGATCTTCTCGACCTTCACACCCGGACCCAGCTCCACCTCGTACCGGGTGACCGTCGGGCCGCGCACGAAGCCGGTGACCGCCGCGTCGATCTTGAACTGCACCAGCACCTCGGTGATCGCCTCGATCATCGATTCATTGGCGGCACTGCGCTTCTTGGGCGGTTCGCCGTCGGTCAGCAGCGTCAGCGGCGGCAGCGTGTAGTCACCCTCGACCTCGCGGTCGGTGATGAACTCCAACTGCTTCGGTGGTGGTGGGGTCTGGTCCTCGACCTTGACCGGGGCGCGCTTCTTCGGCTTGGGCTTCTCTTCGGGCGTCTCTGTCGCAATCGGTTTCGCATCGCGCAGCGGCGGCTCACCGATGATCTCGGTGACCGCATCGGAGCCGCCGAATTCGTCGGGCGGGTAGTTCTCCTCGGGCGTGCGACCGCGCCGCCGAGACTTGGTGTTGCGATGCAGCGGGAATCCGTCGGCATCGTAGTTGGCCGGATCGAAATCGGATTCGCTGTTGTAGTCACCGTATTCGTCGCCGCCGCTGCCGGTGCCGAAGTATTCGCGCAGCCGTTGCGGCACCTCGCGCATGGTCGTGCCGGTCACAAGCAGCACACCGAAGACGATGGCCAGCAATAGAATCGGCACCGACAGCCAAGCGGTGAGCCCATTGGTGAGCGGACCACCCATCACGAAACCGACGAAACCCGCTGCGCGGGAACGCCCGTGCGCATCGGAGGGCGATCCGGCCGCGATATGCCACAGACCGAGGATCGGCAATCCGATCAGCAGTCCGCCGAGCACGAGCCGCGGGCGGATCTCCGGATGCGCCTCGGTCCGCATCAAGACAATGGCAATGCCGGTGGCCACGAACGGGAGTCCGGCCGATGCCGATCCGGAGACCGCGCGAATCGCCTCCTCGACCCAATGCCCGATCGGCCCGCCCGCGGAGAGCCACACCGCGGCCGCGATCACCGCACTGAGCGCGATGAGGGCCAGTGCGATGCCGTCGCGACGATGGCCGTGTTCGATTTCGCCGGCCCGGCTCACGGCCCGAGTGGTGGCGCCGAGTCCGCGCGCGAGCATATTCCAGCCGCTGCTGATGCCACGGCTGATCACCGCGAGCGGTGCGGTATCCGACTTGCGACGGACGGGGCGGCGCGCCGGTGTGGTGCGGCCGCGCGGTGCGGGCGACCGGCGTTGACCGGTGGCGCGAGCCTGGCCCGAACGAGATGCCGCCGTGGTCCTCCCCCGGGCCGATCCCGCCCGCGCACGAGTGGTCGTGGAGCTGCGGGACTTACCTGCCATGGACTCAGGCTACAGCGTGGATCCCTACAGACGAGGTAGGGAAGCACCGTCCTTCTCGGACATCCTCGACTCATGACTGAGTGTCGGTTTCCGCGTCAACCGGGCCGTTTTCACCCACAGGCGTGTGGGCCAGCGCCGTCCCGTCAGCGGACATTGATGACCGGGGCTCGTGCTTCGGGCTCCCGAGCCTGGAAGAATCATAATGATGTTGTTCGCCCCAGGCGGCGAGGTTAACTGCGGCATTGCGATCGCGGTCGAGTCGATGACCACATCCACAGGCAAAGTTTCGGTCGGCCAAGGTCAATTCGGCGTTGCGGATACCGCAACGCGAGCAGATCTGACTCGACGGAAACCAACGATCGGCGAGCACTACCGTGCCGCCGCGCCAGGCCTGCTTGTACGTGATCAGGCGGCCGAACTCGGCCCATGCGGCATCACTGATCGCGCGCGCCAAGCGGCGATTGCGCAGCATGCCAGCGATATTCAGATCTTCCAAGACGAGCCGATCGTGGATTTTGACCAACCCTGCGGTGATCTCATGCAGAAAATGACGACGAACATTGGCAACGCGGGCATGATGACGACCCAGTTGGGCGGCCGCCTTCCGCCTATTGTTGGAACCCTTCAGCTTTCGTGCAACCGACTTGGCAAGGCGACGCTGCTTGCGTATTCCGGCAACCAGCGGCTTCGGAGGATCGCTAACGCGGGCGACTTCAGCACCGTCACTGGTTGCCGCGACCATGAACGCGGACAAGCCACGATCTACGCCCACCCAGCCGCCGCCGTCGGATTTCGCGCGTGGTTCGTGCTGGTGGCGAGCGTCCAGGTCGGTGGCTTCCACATTCAGCGTGATCCACCACCGTCCACCCTTTTGGCTGATTGTGGCGAACAGGACCTTCGCGGCACCCGAAGCCAGCATCCGCCGCAGCCGCCGGGTGTCGTCATGAACCGTTATTGTTCCGATCCGCGGCAACGTCACCGATCGTGGGCGATCGTTGTCACCAACCCGGATCAGGGAGCGACCGTTGTGTGAGCGCTTATTACGCAACCGGAACGAGCGCACTGCGGTGGCCTTCTTCTTGAACTGGGGAAAGCCGACCCGCCGACCATTACGGGTGCCGCCGCGCGCTTCGGCCCAGGCCGCCAACGCCCGCCCGCAATCCACCCCGGCTTCTTCGAATACCTGCTGGCACACCTGATCGCGCCATTGCAACCCGGTCACTGCCACGGTGGCGGTGCCCATGGTATCGACGGTGAATACGCGCCCGGCCTGCTCAGATTTCTTCCACCGGTTGAAATCGTTGATCAGATCGAATCCCGACCACGGCACCGGTACCGATCGATCGATTCGGCGGGCCGTCAACGCCGCCTTCACCGTGTGCAAGCAGTGATTGAATGCGAACCGCGCAGCACCTACGTGGCGTGATAGCACCGCTTGCTGCTCGACCGTGGGGTCCAAGCAGAAACGGAATGAGGTGTGCCGCACCACCATCAGAGCATGCCACGAGCCACCGACAACAAACCGTTGCCCCACATCAGCGCGGGAGACGCGTTGATGGTTGACCTATCGATCAGGGCATCCACAGCATTCGATCATCACGAAACACTGGAAGATCCTGAGTCACGCTCGCCACCCTCCAGTCCTTTCCGGGCACGTCAGCGTGTTATATCGAGCGATCGAGGCTCAAGACGATGCGGATGGCGTCGGGATCACCCGCGGTTTCGATCCGCACCTCGTCGCGCCCGAAGGCGTGCAGCAGCAGCTCGGACGGCTTGCCGGTCAGCGTCACCGGCGCGGTTCCGGATTTCGTGTGCACGATGGCGCTCTTGCCGTCAGGTGTGGCGAGTTCGACGGTGACCGGCGATTTGCGGTAGGCCATGCGGCCCATCCGTCGCACCGCCGACCACAGCTTGTCCTCATCGGCGGCGGGCAGCTCACGCGGCTCCCAGCCGGGCGCGGAGCGACGCACATCCTCGTGATGGACGAACATTTCGGTCAGATTCGCGACGGCGTCGACCGGTTTGAGCGGCGACCACCACGGCGGACCGGTCCGCACGTCTTCCAGCAGTTCAGGGAAGGGCCGCCGCGCCGCCTTGGCCTGCACCGACTCCAGATATCCGGCGAGCGGTTTCAGCATGATGCCGGGGGACGCGTCCGGGCGACGCTCTCGAACTACCAAGTGCGCGGCCAGATCTCGCACGGTCCAACTGCCGCACAGGGTGGGCGAGTCCGGCCCCACCGCGGACATCGTGTCCACCAGTGCCCGACGTTCCCGTTGCGCCATGCTCATGTGCCGAACATATCGGATGCGGTGCCGGCGCGGCGGTCCGACTCCGCCGACCTCGACCACACTGCCAGCCGTAACACGCGAAAACCGCCGGATAGCAACGGCTTCCGGCGGTTTTCGGGCTTCTGTCAGACGCCGATGACCGTCGGCACGATCATCGGGCGGCGGCGGTAGGTCTCGGCCACCCAGCGGCCGACCACGCGCCGCACGCTCTGCGCGATGCGATGGGTATCGGTGACGCCCTCGCCCGCCAGCCGGAGCAGTTCGACCTCGACCAGATCCGCGGCATCCACCAGCGCGGTCGGATCATCGGAGAACCCGCGCCCACTGATCTCGGGCGTGCTGACGGCCTTACCAGTGGTCGAGTCGACCGCGAGGGTGATGGAGATGAATCCGCCCTCGCCCAGGACCAGACGATCCGACAGTGTCGACTCACCGACATCGCCGACCGACAGACCGTCGACGTACACATGCCCGACCGGAACCCGGCCCACGATGGAGGCGATCCCGTCGACCAGGTCCACCACCACGCCGTCCTCGGCGAGCACCACCCGATCCTCCGGCACGCCGGTCGCCACGGCCAGCGCGGCATTGGCGCGCAGATGCCGCCATTCGCCGTGCACCGGCATGGCATTGGTGGGCCGCACCGCGTTGTACAGATACAGCAGCTCACCCGCGGACGCGTGCCCGGAGACGTGCACCTTCGCATTCTGCTGGGTGATCACCGTCGCGCCGAGCCTGGACAGACCGTTGACCACCGCGAATACCGAATTCTCATTGCCCGGGATCAGCGAAGAGGCCAGCACCACCAGATCGTCGGCGCGGATATTGATCTGGCGGTGTTCGCCGCGCGCCATCCGCGATAGCGCCGAGAGCGGTTCGCCCTGCGATCCGGTGGAGATCAGCACCAGCCGATCGCCCGGCAGGGTCGCGGCGACATCGAGATCGACGACCACGCCGTCGGGCACCGTCAAATAGCCCAACTCCTGCGCGATCTCCATATTGCGCGTCATCGAGCGGCCGACGAAACACACACGGCGCCCGTACTTCTGGGCGACATCGACCACCTGCTGGATGCGGTGCACATGGCTGGCGAACGATGCGACGATCACCCGGTGGCGGGCCTTGCCGATCACCGTGTCCAGCACGCCGCCGATCTCGCGTTCGGGCGTGACGAAGCCGGGCACCTCGGCATTGGTGGAGTCCACCAGGAAAAGGTCGACGCCCTCGTCGCCGAGGCGGGAGAATCCGGCGAGGTCGGTGAGACGGCCGTCCAGGGGCAGCTGATCGAGTTTGATATCGCCGGTGTGCAGCACGACACCCGCCGGGGTGCGGATGGCGACGGCGATGGCATCCGGAATCGAGTGGTTGACGGCGAAGTATTCGCAGCCGAACGGGCCGTGCGTGGTGTGCTGGCCCTCGATTACCTCGACGAGCTTCGGACGTTGCCGGTGCTCCCGGCATTTCGCGGCCACCAGCGCGAGAGTGAATTTCGATCCGACGACCGGGATATCGGCGCGCAGGCGCAGCAGGAACGGCACCGCGCCGATGTGATCCTCGTGGCCGTGGGTGAGCACGATGGCCTCGATATCGTCCATCCGGTGCTCGATGGGCCGGAAGTCGGGCAGGATCAGGTCGACGCCGGGCTGCTGGTCCTCCGGGAACAGCACGCCGCAGTCGACGATGAGCAGTTTGCCGCCGTATTCGAAAACGGTCATATTGCGGCCGATTTCGCCGATGCCGCCGAGGGCGAAGACGCGCAGACCGTGCTTGGGCAGCTTCGGCGGGGCGCCGAGCCGGTCGGCGGCGGCACGTTGGGCGGGGGCCGCCACGGGCTGCTCACCGCGTCCGCGGCCACCCTGCTGACGACCGCGGCCCTGCCTGCGGGGTTGTTCGGCCTTGGCGGCCGGAGCCTTCGCGGCGGATGCTTTCACCGCGGGAGCCTTCGCGGCGGCCTTCTTCGCGGGCGCTGTTTCCGCTCGCGTTCGGTCCTCGATCACTGATTCGGGTGATCTCGATAGGTCGCCGATGTCGGATTGTGCTGCCTGCTCGGCCTTTTCCGTGGTGGCCGGACGTTTCGCGGCCGGTTCGGGCGCGCCAGCGGCCCGGGTCGCGGTCCGGCGGGGGCGGCGGCGGCCTACTGCCTCAGTCATGACTGCACCTCCCGAATGGTTGGTTCGATCACGTCTGACAGTGCGGTGTCCTTGATTCGCTTACTCCTCACGAAAGCACCCCTGCCAGCCGAAGGTCGGCGGCCAGGGCATCGAGTTGTTCGGTGGTCGGCATCAGTTGCGGCAGGCGCGGTTCGCCGACATCCACGCCGAGCAGGCGCAGACCGCCCTTGCTCATCGCGACGCCGCCCAGGCGCGACATCGCGGCGTTCAGCGGCAGCAGGCTCGCGTTGATCTCGCGGGCCCGCACCACATCACCGGCGGTATAGGCGTCGAGCAGGGTGCGCAGCCGCTCGGGCACGAGATGTCCGATGACGCTGATGAATCCGGTCGCCCCGACCGAGAGCCAGGGCAGATTCAGCGCATCGTCGCCGGAGTAAAAGGCCAGATCGGTATTCGCGATGAGGTCCGCACCGGCGTTCAAATCGCCCTTGGCGTCCTTGACCGCGACGATGCGCGGATGTTCGGCGAGCTTGCGAATGGTGTCGCTGGCAATGGGAACCACTGAGCGCGGCGGAATGTCGTACAGGGTGACCGGCAGGTCGGTGGCGTCCGCGACGGCGGTGAAGTGCGCGAGCAGGCCGTCCTGGGTGGGGCGGGAGTAGTACGGGGTCACCACGAGTAGGCCGTGCGCGCCAGCGCGCTGGGCATTGCGGGCCAGTTCGATGGAATGCGCGGTGTCGTAGGTGCCCGCGCCCGCGATCACGGTGGCACGATCCCCGACGGCGTCGACGACGGCACGGAGCAGGTCCGCCTTCTCCGATTCGGTGGTGGTCGGCGATTCGCCGGTGGTCCCGGAAATCGCCAGCAAATCGACGCCGCGGTCGACCAGGCGGGCCGCGAGCGCGACCCCGGCATCGACATTGAGCTTGCCGTCGACACCGAAGGGGGTCACCATCGCGACACCTACCGCGCCGGACGCGCGCAGCTCCGTTGGCGTCGATTCACCGTTCGTCATGGTCAGAAAGGCTACCCGCTCCCGATAACGCCCTCGACACCCTGACCGCCGATCGGCTTGCCCGGGCGAGTGATTCACCTCCCACCCGATGATCATGATGTCAAATCCACCCTTGAATGACATCAATGATGGCGTCACACTGATGTCATGGATTTGAATAAATACACCGCACGGCTACGCGAGGACCTGATCGCGGCCGCCGCCCTCGGTGACGAAAAAACCCAGGCCACCGCCGCCGCCCTGGCCGCGGCCACGGAGAGTTCGGCGCGGTTGGCGCTGCTCGCCGCGCTATCGGATCTGGCCGCGGAGGTCAGCACGGTACTCGGCGACCGGACGGTGCATGTTTCGGTGGACGGCACCGACGCGACCGTGGATGTGCGCAAGAACCCCGCCCCGGAGAACGAGCATCCCACGTTCGAGGAGATGACCGGCGATATCAGCCGGGTCACCCTGCGACTGGTCGAACAGATGAAGGCCAAGGCCGAGGAAGCCGCCGCGGCCAGCGGGGTTTCGCTGAACTCGTGGCTTTCGAATGCCGTCAGCGGCGCACTGCGCGACCAGATGCGCGGATACGGGCCCAAGCGCGATATCTGATATGGCGTTACTTCAGGTACCGCTAACTATTGCTAGCAGCCTGCTGGGCTGCTTCAATCGATAGATGGTCAACGTCGATCACGCCAGCTCTACCCGTCCCTCGCTTGCCGGGCGCGGTATGAGCCTGGCCGCCAAAGTTGTCGTCCGTGGTCCGCAGCTGCTGGCGCCGCTGCTGCCGGATCGGGCCGGTGCGCGGCTCGCTCGTGCGGTGCTGCTGGTGGCGTGCGCCGCCGGATCGGCACCGACGTTGCCGCACAAGGCGATCGATGTGGCAGGGCCGCGGGGCAGGTTGCGTGGTGAATGGGTCGGCGCGGTGCCCGAGCCTGGCCGTCCTGTGCTCTACTTCCTGCACGGCAGCGGTTATGTCGGCTGCACTCCGGGGACCCATCGCGGCCTGGTCAGCGAGCTGTCGCGACGGTTGGATCGAGCGGCCTTCAGTCTCGACTATCGACGCGCGCCGGAGTACCGGTTTCCGGCCGCCCACGATGACACGCTCAATGGCTACCTGTGGTTGCGCGCTCGCGGGCATGCGGCCGAGGACATCGTTGTGATGGGTGACTCCGCGGGCGGCCATCTCGCGCTCGGGTTATGTGTGCAACTGCGCGAGCTGGGGCTCGAGCAGCCGAGGGCGGTGGTCGGATTCTCGGCGCTGGTCGACTCGACCTGGGCGCTGGCCAAGGAGCGGGAACCGCACGTCGACGACGCCTTTATGCGGGTGCGGGCGGCGCGGAAGTTGACCGAGCTCTACACCGGTTCGGACCATTTCGCCGATCCCCGGCTGAATGTGCTCAGCGCGGTCGGGCCGGATCTGCCGCCGATCCTGTTGCAGGCAGGCGCGGCCGAGGTGTTGTCGGCCGACTCCGAAGCCTATGGCGCCGCACTGCTCGCGGCGGGCGGCGACTGCGAGGTCCAGACATGGCCGGGCATGTTCCATGTATTCCAGCTGCCGTATCTGCTGCTGCCGGAGGCCAAGGACGCGCTCGATAACGTCGAGCGGTTCGTAGCACGGGTGGAAAGCGAATCCACGCGGAAACCCAAATCGGCCTGAGCCCGACCGTTCACAGCAGCGGTGCGAGATCGCCGCGTTCGCCGATGACCACGTCATCGAGTTCGAGCCAATCCGCCATCTCACGCAGCGCGTCCGTAAGGGCTCGCGCCGTCTCCGGAGTCTGATGTCCGGGCTCGGCGAACGCACCTGGCACCAGGAGCCGTCCGGCCGCGCGCTCGGCACGCAGGTCGACGCGACCGACCAACTCCCCGTTCAACAAGAACGGAAATACGTAGTACCCGTGCACCCGTTTGGGTTCCGGCGTGTAGATCTCGATCCGGTAGTGGAAGTCGAAGATCCGCTCCGTGCGGGCGCGGAAGAAGATGAGCGGATCGAACGGGCACAGCAGGGCAGCGCCCTCGATGCGGCGCGGCGTCGACGCACCGGCGCGTAGATAGGCGGGCTTATCCCAGCCCGTCACCTCGACCGGTTCCAACTCCCCCGCATCGACCAGCTCAGCGATCGCCGGTTCGGTTTGCGATCGGTGCAGCCGGTAGTAGTCGCGCAGATCGGTCTCGGTCGCGACGCCCAGTGCGGTGCCCGCCCGCAACACCAACTCCCGCACGGCCTCGGTCTCGGAGACGTTGCGCGCCAAGATATCCGGCGGGATCACCCGTTCGGTCAGGTCGTAGTGCCTGGCGAAACCGACCCGCTTGTCGACCGAGAGTTCACCGGCCGCGAAGAGCTGTTCGCAGATCATCTTGGTATCGCTGAGATTCCACCAGGAACCCTTGGGGCGCGGCTTGTCCAATTCGAGATGACGCTCCACCTCACCCGCGGTGGACGCGCCGAACTCGGTGATCACATCGAGAATGTCCTTACCGAGGGTCGGATTGCGCTCCTTGGCCCGGCGCATGCCATCCCAGCGACCGTGCTCGTATCTGCGCATCCGCCAGCGCATCAGGGGCCAATCCTCGACCGGGATCAACGCCGCCTCGTGCGCCCAGTACTCGACCAGCCGTCGCGGACGCCGCACGCCATTGCTCCAGGCGGCCTGATCCAGCAGCGTGCGGTCATATCCGCCGATCCGGCTGAAGACCGGCGCATAGTGCGCGCGCACCACTGCCGACACCGAATCCAGTTGCAGCAGTTGCGTTCTCGCCACCGCACCGAGTACCGACTTCCGCGTGGTCGCGCCGGGCCGACGCGCCGCGAACCCCTGCGCGGCCAGCGCCGTCCGACGCGCCGCGGCCGCACTCATCTTCCGCATGATCACGACATTGCCATGGGGGTCCGACAGATTACGTCGAGACCGAAACCGCGCCCGCGGTATCGATCTCGGTGCGCCGATCCCGGTCCGGTGCGTTCGCGAGCACGGTGGCCAGCACGCGTCGTCCCATCGGCAGCACCCGCACGGTCACCGAACCGGCATTGGCCGCATCCAATTCCCGGGTCGCGGACTCGATCACCTGCTGGCGCACCCACTTCGGCACCCCGGCGAAACCGCCGTCGTCCAGGAGCACCACCTCGACACCGCGTGAGCGCGCACCGCGGGCGGCGCTGCTCAACTCGTCGGTCACCAACTGTGGCGCACGCAATCCGTCGCGCAGTTCGGCCTCCAGCAGTCGGCACTCCTCCCGCTCGGACGCGTTGAGTTCGGCACCGTCCGCGATGCGTTCCAGGATCGGGCGGGCCACCCTGTCGAGCCGGGCCAGTTGCCGATCGCGCTCACCGTTCTGCGCGGCCATGGTCGCCTCGGCGGCCGCGCGCATGGTGGCGTCCTCGCGCAGCAGCCGCAGTGAGCGCTGCATCGGCCGCATGACCGCCGCGGCGATCGAGACCCCGGCGACCGTGGCGATCGGCACGATGGATCCGACGACCACCCGCAGCCCGGTTGTCGCACCGACCACCGCGACCACCACCGCGATCCCGGCGACACCGCACCACGCCGCACCCAATCGGCCGCGCAATACCAGCACCGCGAGCACATAGGACGAGGCGAATGCGGTCCAGACCTGCTTGGACATGCCGTGGTCGATATCGACGGTGGTCAGCGCGGTCGCGATCGGTCCGGCCGCGGCCACCGCGATGGCGGCGGGCAGGGGCAGCGGATCGACCGGAACCACCAAGACCACCACCCCGGCCCCGACCAGCAGCACCAGCGCGATCGTGGCCAGAATCAGCGGCGATTCGGTGAAATTGCGCATCATGTACAGCAGGATCGTCGCCTCGAAGATGACCAGGAACAGCCATGCCGACCGGTCCCGCAGCCCGAGCAGGTCGCGCAGGCCGAATTCGTTACCGGTATCAGCCATCGCCACCCCAGACCAAGGTCACCGTGGTCCCCTCCCCCGGTTGGGATTCCACGAATCCGGCCCCACCGGCCAGCTGGCGCATCCGGCCCAGGATGCTGACCGAGACGCCGAGCCGATCGGCGGGCACCAGGTCCAGATCGAAACCGGCTCCGTCGTCACGGAATACGACCCGGATACCACCCGCACTGATCGTCACTGTGACGGTGCGCTGCACGGTCCGGCCCGCAACGGTGGCGTGGCGCAAGCTATTTCGCGCCGCCTCGGCGAGCGCGGCCGCGATGGTGCCGGCGGCGTGCACGGGCAGTCGCAGATCATCGAGTCCGGCCCAGCGCCGCGCGGTGAACCGGATACCCGGATTCACCTCGAACACCGCCGAGCGCAGGAAGCCGATGGCCGATTGGGCGTCCAGACGGTCGGGTTCGGTATTGGCGCCGCGACATTCGTCGAGTTGTTCGAGTGTGCGTTCGGCCTGACGACGCAGCACCGGCGATTCCGCACCGGCGCGCGAGGCGTCGAGCAGGGTCGAGAGCACCCCGTCGTGAATCAGTGCGGCGAATCGGGCGCGTTCCCGATCCCGGGCCGCCGCACCGGCCACCGCGGCCGCGCGTCGACTCGCGATAACCGACTCACGGTCCACCCGCGCGGCCGCGGCGAGTGCGTAGATGCAGCACCACAGAAATAGCGCGCACAGGCCAGCGGCCCTGGCGAAGTCGCCGATCAGGGACCAAGCCGTCGCGTCGGGCACCACGTATCGGTTCGCCAGCGCCGCGGTCGCCGCGGCGACCAGGAGATAGCCGATGGCCAGCGGGGGGCGCCAGGCCAGCACGGCCGCGAGCACACCGAGCGCGAGCACCCGATACATCCAGACCGATGCGGTGTCGGTCAGGGGTTCGGCGTAGATGAACGGCATAGTCGCCAGTGCCGCGAGGTAGCTCACCGCCGCCGCGCCCGCCACCATGCGAATCGCCCCGGCGCCCAGCGCGATCGATACGACCGCGAGCACCGGGAACCACCCCAGCGCCACGCCGACCACCAGGCCCGCCCACGGGCCGGAGACGAATTTCGCCTGGTCGGCGATATCGGGCAGTTCGACGATCGCGACGATCACGCCCGCGATGCCGACGGCCAGACCCAACCGCCGCAGGATGCGATCCGAGGCCGCCTCGATAATCTTCTGCCTGGACGCCGCGGCCCGCCCACGGCGCCATCGACTCGCCCGGAACGGGTCGAGCGACGCGGAGCTCGCGGTTGGTGATGCGGTGTCCAGCATGCTGGACGCTGTCATGCGCGAGGAAGCCGCTCGGGAACCGGTAGCCATCCGTCCTCTACCGCCCGCTTGTAGAGATCGGTTTTGGTGGGAGCCGGACGACCCGCGTCGGCGTACTTCTGCCGGATGCGCCCCAGATAGTCGTTGACGGTCTGTTCGGAGAGTCCGGTCAGCCGCGCGACGCGGGAGGCCTTCTCACCGGAGGCGTAGAGGGTGAGCACCTCTTCCTGACGCGGGCTCAGGCCCACGTCGGACAGTTGCGGATCACCATCGATGGCGGCGGCCCAGTCGGTGGTCACCACCTGTTCGCCGGAGGCCGCGCGGCGCACCGCCGCGACCACCGTCGGCACATCCTCGGATTTGCGCACCACGCCGAGCACACCGGCCTTCGCCGCGGCGCGCACCAGGAACGCGTTATCCGCGCCGGTGAACACCAGCACCTCGACGCCGCGGTCACGCAGCGCGCGCACGTTGTCCTCCGGTGACGATCCGTCGGCCAGCCGCAGATCGAGGACGACCAGGTCGAGCGGCGCGCTATTCGCCGCCGCGGCAAGCAGTTCCGGGACGGTTCCCGCCGTCAGCACCAGATCGAGATCAGGTTCCGGCGCCAGCATCGCGGCAAGCCCGATCGCCACCGATTCGTGGTCTTCGACCAGCCCGATGCGGCGCGGTGCTGTTTCGCCCCCTTCGGCCCACATCACCTCGATACTCCGTTCCCGAGCAAACTCGTCCACATCCCCACCGCTACAACGTCGCCTCGTAGTATGCCCGGCTTACCCGGCCACCGGTCAGACACCAAAAATCGGGGGGCCGTGATCAGCCCATGAGCTGGGCGGCGACGGTCGCCCCCAGCTCCCAGCAACGCTGGATATCCTCCTTCGACGGCGGTCCCATCACGATCACCGGCGCCGCCACCTTCGCCCAGCCCAGGCCGTTGGTCACGCTGACCACCCCGCGCTCGGCTCCCTCGGTGCCCTCATTGCCGTGCAGGTAGAAACCGAACGGCCGACCGCGCGTCGAGTCCAGACACGGGTAGTAGAACGTGTCGAATGCATGCTTGAGCGCACCGGACATATATCCCAGATTCGCCGGGCTACCGAGCAGATAACCGTCCGCGGCCAGCACATCGCTCGCCGTGACCGCGAGGGCGGCCCTGCGCTCGACCTCCACTCCTTCGATCTCCGGATCCGTCGCACCGGACACCACTGCCTCGAACATCGCCTGCATATGCGGCGACGGAGTGTGATGGATGATCAGCAGGCGAGACACATCCAGCAGCGTACTGCCGCTCTGAACTCGAAGCAGAATTCAAGGCTGCCGGCTATTGACTGGCGACCAAAGCAGGAGGAAAATAGAGGTTTACACCGGAACACCGGAAAGTGTGGAACTGTTGGACAGAGACGTCTGTTGACATCGGAAACATTTTCCAAGGATCTGGCCAGGCCCCCGGCAAGTCAGTCGAATATCGGAGCTGTCAGCGACGACTGAAACTCACGAATTCGATGGAGACTACCGGGGACTGCTCTATGTTGGGGGTCTTTCGATTCACACGCCATCGATAGGCTGTGTCCGGGGGCGGGGTCAAAGCTGGCGTTCGAGTTTCTCCAAAGCAACCGCCCGACGCATGGTTTCCCGGGCGCGGCTGCGGTCCCCGGCGTAGTCGTAGGCGCGCGCGAGCCGGTAGGAGACGCGCCAGTTGTCGGGATCGGCCTCCCATTCCTGTTTGACCTGGTTGAAGAGTTGGTCGGCGGCGTCGCGTTCGATGCGACCCGAGGGGCGCCGCGGGAGGTCGGAGATGTCGAGTTCCAGGCCCTCCTCGTGGATGCGGCGGGCCAGGTGCTGGTGGGCCAGGGCGGCGCGGACGGTGGCGACGACGATCCAGACACCGAGCAGCGGCAGGATCAGCACGCCGATCCCGATGATGACGGCGGGCGCGTCACCGGAACCGATCAGGCTGACTGCGATGCGGCCGAGCAGCAGGAAGTAGAAGCCGAGCACGACGACCAGCGCCGCGATGAACGCGACGACCTTGCGGACGTCGGTGCCGTGCCCCTCCTCGACCGGTTCCGGCGAGTTCACAGATCCAGGAACGGGTCGAGCCCGACGGTCAGGCCGGGGCGGTTGGCGATCTCGCGGACGCCGAGCAGCACGCCGGGGGCGAAGGAGGAGCGGTCGATGGAATCGTGCCGGATGGTCAGGGTTTCGCCCTGGGTGCCGAACAGCACCTCCTGGTGCGCGACCAGTCCGGCCAGGCGCACCGAATGCACCCGCACGCCGTCGACGTCGGCGCCGCGCGCACCCTCGAGTTCCTGGGTGGTGGCGTCGGGGCTGCGGCCGACTCCGGCCTTGTCCCGGGCCGCGGCGATCAGGCCCGCGGTGCGATAGGCGGTGCCCGAGGGGGCGTCGAGCTTGTTCGGGTGGTGCAGTTCGATGACCTCGACCGAATCGAAGAACCGCGCGGCCTGCTCGGCGAACCGCATGGACAGCACCGCGCCGATGGCGAAGTTCGGGGCGATCAGCACGCCGGTCTCCGGCCGACCGGCCAGCCAGCCGCGCACCTCGTCAAGGCGGGCCGCATCGAATCCGGTGGTGCCGACCACCGCGTGAATCCCGCGTTCCACCAGGAACTTCAGATTCCCCATCACCACATCGGGGTTGGTGAAATCGACGACCACCTGCGTCCCGGACTCGGTGAACGCCTCGAGCGAATCGTCCTTATCGACGGTCGCGACCAACTCCAGATCGCCCGCCGCCTGCACCGCCTCGCAGATCGCCTGCCCGACTTTCCCGCGTGCACCGAGCACTCCGACCCGAATGGTCACCGCACCTCCTCATTCGCCAACTGTCCCCGCAAGCCTATCGACCCTGCTCACCTTCCCCTCCCCTGACCTCCCACGCCTCACAGAGCGACCATCCCGCCGCACGCGTCCGCGGTAGCGGCGTCGATAGTCAGCTCCCGGCGACCCTATCGAGCACGGATGGGGCCGCCCACTTATCCAACCGTCGCTCCCATTGCCCCAGTGCGGGCCACATTTCCAGCCATCTTTTCCAGGAGGCGAACGGTCTCGGTGTACTGCTCGTCGGTGATGCCGTCGAGCATCGCGCGGCGACGCTGGCCGATGAGGGCGAAGGCTTCCCGGTGGGTGGCGTGGCCCGCGTCGGTGAGGGCGAGGGTGCCCGCGTCGTCGGCCACGTCGCCGCGAGCCATGAGGTAGGCGAGTTGAATGTCCCACTCCGACAAGTCGTTCCAGAAGGGAGCGAGACCATCGCGGACATCGGCGGCCGGGCGGGGGCCTTCGGCCAGTGAGTGGAGCATCTGCCAGTGTCGGCGAGTCAGCCCGGCGGCGGCCAGATCCTCCTCGAAACAGGCGTTGATCAGGCGATCGAGTTCCTTGCACCAGTAACCGATCGGGCGTTGCGCTGCCATCGTCCCTCCAATACATGTAGAATTACAACTACATGTAATATGACATGAAAGTTGGTCGGATGGAAGAGCACGATTGGGTCACCGAGGCCGTCGAGGCGGCGATGGTGCGGATCCGGCGACGCCAGACCCGGGGGGCGCTGGGCAAGGATTCGCCGGTGCCCATCGCGGTCTTCCGAGTCCTGGATGCGGTCGCCGGTTCCGATGCGGCCACCGTCGGAACCCTTGCCCCCGCGCTGGGCGTCGACCAGCCGCGCGCGAGTCGCCTTGTCGCCCAGGCGGTTTCATCCGGACATCTCGAGCGCACGGCGGATCAGCGGGATGGCAGACGAGCCGTCCTGCGACTGACCTCCGCCGGGCGCGCCGTCGTGGCCGCGGCCCGTGACGGCCGCCGCACCGCCATGGCCGCCGCGATGTCGGACTGGACCGACCGCGAGCGCACCGAATTCGCCCGCCTGCTGGGACAATTCGTCGACGCCCTGGACGCGGACAGGCGGCAACCCTGAGCAATTCGACGACCGCCGCAATACTTTGCGCGGCCGCCGCTCAGCGGACTAGTCGAACACGATCACTTGCCGCAGCGCATGCCCAGCGGCGAGTTCGTCCATCGCGTGATTGATTTCGTCCAGCCCGATATGTGCGGACACCAGCTTCTCGACGGGCAGCCGACCCTCGCGCCACATGCGGACGTACTCCGGGATATCGCGGGACGGCACCGCCGACCCCAGGTAGCTGCCGATGATGGTGCGGCCCTGGGCGACCAGTGCGAGCGGCGAAATGCTCGCACGCGCGTCGGGGGCGGGCAGGCCGACGGTGACGGTCGTACCACCGGGTGCCGTTGCGGCGACGGCGGTTTCGAAGGCACGGATATTGCCCGCCGCCTCGACCACGACATCGGCTTGGATGCCCTGTTCCGCGAGTTCGGCGGGCGTGTAGGCGGCGGTCGCGCCGAGCTCCTTTGCGAGAGCGAGCTTTTCCGGAACGGTATCGACGGCGATCACTTCGTGCTCACCCAGCGATACCGCGACGAGCACCGCCGCCATGCCGACACCGCCGAGCCCAACCACCATGATCCGGTCGGCCGGACCGGGTTTCGCGGAATTGAGCAGCGCCCCACCACCGGTCAGCACCGCACAACCCAGCACCGCCGCCACCTCCGGCGGCACATCGGCATCGACCGGAACCACCGATCGGCGATCGACGACGGCGTGCGTGGCGAAAGCGGATACCCCGAGGTGGTGGTGCACCTGCGCACCGTCCCGGTGCAGCCGGCGACCACCGTTCAATAGCTCACCCGCATTATTGGCGACGCTGCCCGGCCCGCACGGCGTTCGTCCCTCACTGGCACAGCCCGCGCACTCCCCGCAGCGCGGCAGGAAGGTCATCACCACGCGCTGCCCCAGCGCGAGATCACTGCCACCGGGACCGACCGCCTCGACGATGCCCGCCGCCTCGTGCCCGAGCAGCATCGGCACCGGTCGCAGGCGGTTTCCGTCCACTACCGACAGGTCGGAATGACACAGCCCGGCGGCCTCGATCCGCACCAGCAACTCCCCCGGACCGGGCTCGCCGAGGTCCAGTTCGCAGACGGTGATCGGCGCCGATTCGGCGAACGGCACGGGCGCTGCGATCCGCTCCAGGACCGCCCCTCGAATCTTCATTCCACCGACGCTACCGCGCTGCGTCACAGACAGCGAAGCGGGTCACAGTGAGAAACGCGGTCGGCGAAACATGGTCCCGATCACTGGGGGTGGCACGGTGGAAACCGATTCGCTAGCCTCGACGCCCGTGACGGTGCTCCCGTAGGCCGCCTTGTACCGAGCCCGGGGTCGGGACCGTCACGACCCAAGGAGAAATCCCCTGTCAGTACAGTTCAATCACACGATCGTCGGTTGCCGCGATCATCGGGTGTCCGCCGAATTCTGGTCCGACATCCTAGGTTTGGAACTAGGAAAAGAGTGGGGCCCGTTCATTCCCCTGCCCACCGGCAACGGAGTCACCTTCGACTTCGCGAACGTGCCACCGCACATCACCGAAATCCAGCCGCAGCACTACGCATTCCTGATCTCCGAGGCCGAGTTCGACGCGGCCTACGCCAAGATCCAGCGCTACAAACTGGATCACTGGGCCGACCCACGGCAACAGGACGTCAACGAGATCAACCACAATGACGGCGGTCGGGGAGTTTATTTCCTCGACCCGAGTGGACACTTCTTAGAGCTGATCACCGTCCCGTACGGCGGTTGGCCGACGTAGTGCACACCGTCGGGGCAGTCTCCAAGCGGAGCTGCCCCGACGGGCTGGTTTCGCAGCCGAGCCCCGTGAACGCGCGATCCTGGCCTGGATCAGGGCCGTCTGCGCAGGTCGGCTGGGCATCATCCGGCGGCGGTCGGCGGCCACGGATTCGGTTTGACACTGGTCGGTTTGCGGGTTGGCGCGTCATCCCAGTCGAAATGGGTGCCCACCCAGGCCTTCGGGCGATCGAAATGGATTTCCTGGGCGGCGAAACGGGTGCCGAGGAAGGAGATATCGCCGAAGAAGTCACCCTCGGTGAAGTCGACTGTGCGTCCGCCGAGCACTGTGCGCGGGAACCTGATGCCACCGTGGAATTCGGCTTGCGCGAAGTCCGTTTCGCGGGTGCCTCTATTCCGCAGTCGATTCGGCGCGCCGACTCTGGCCTCGTCGAAGGCGGTGAGCGTCGCGTAGAACTGCGCACCTCTGAATAGGACTCTGGTACTCGCGAATTCGGTGCGGTCGAAGGCGATGTGCGCACCATCGAAGGCAGCGCGCTCGAACGAGGTCAGCTCGGCCCGGAACTTCGCGTCCTGGAACGAGGTTCGGGCGCCGAGGAAACGCGTGCCACTGAAGTCGGTGCGTGGTCCGCCGAAGACTGCGTTCTCGAACGACGCCGGACCTTCGAACGTGATATCGGCGAAAGTGGTGCCGACGACGAATGCCGGTTCCCGCTTGTCGATCCGATCAGGCCCGAACTCCACTCGATCGAACAGCGCAGGACCGTCCCGGAAGGTCGCGCCACGGAAGGTGAGATGCCGACCGGCGAAGACCGCGGACTCGAACGTGGTCGCTCCGATGAATGTCGCTCCGGCGAAGGACGTGTGTTGTCCACGGAACACCGCATACCGGAAATCCGGCTTCTCGATGACCGCATTATTGAAGGTGAAGTCGCAGTCCGACCACGAGATCTCCGCCGAGCGCCGCAGGTGTTGCGCGATCACCCGCACGATCGCGCGACGCACCTCCCGGTCATTGCGCCGGAATTCATAGACCCGCTCGACCTTGGCCCCGGCCTCCTCGGTCGACTCGGCGCGTGAGACAAGGTGATTCGCCCCGTCGGCCGCCTCGTAGGGCAGTTGCAGATATCCACACAGCACATCGATGCACTGCTGCCTGCGACTCGGCGCCGAGAACTCATCGGCCACGCCTGCCATCGCGTACACCCCGGCAATCCGAACCGCGGCATCCACATCCCCCAACTGCTTCGCCGCCGCCCCGAACAACTCCGCGAACCGCCCACGCTCCAGATCCCGCTGCCTCCGGTATGCCACCACCAGCGCGACCGCTCCGCCAACTCCCGCCGCCACCGACAGCGCGATCTTGGTGAGGTCCAACTGATTCGGCGTCTCGGACTTCGCACCCAGCAGCCACCACAACAACCACCAGGTCAGCCCGGCAATCACCAATCCGCCGAGCACCGCGCCGAGCACCGCGAGCAACAATGCCGCGCGGTGCACTCGGTCGCCCAACCGCCCCCATCGCATCACCGAATGGTAGCCGGGTTGTCGCTCGCCCACTACCGAACAAGATCGGTCTGTGCCCCTTGCGTTTTCGTCCGCTCGCCGACCCGAGCCGCCATCTCGACCTCGATCAGCGACGCATCCCGCGGATCACCCGGCGGCGGCCGGTCCGGCGGAATCCGTGCCGAAGGCCGATCACGCGCTCTGCTGCACCGCTTCCCGATTCCGGCGCAGACCCAGCCCCGCCGCTACCAGGCACGCGAATGCCACCGCACCTACGAACCACGGGAACACCTCGCTCAATCCCCACTCGGTGGCCGCCCATCCGGCCAGGATCGTCGGCAGCGCCATGGCCGTGTAGGCGAGCAGGTAGTACGCCGACATGGTCTCGCCCCGCTTGTGTTGCGGCACAACCTCGGACAGATGCCGCAGCGAACCGCCGAATCCGAGCCCGAAGGTCGCGCCGAGCAGCACCCCGGCCAGCAGCACCACGACCCAATTGCCGGTATGCAGCGCGGGCACGGTGAGCACCAGCGCCACCGCCATGCCGGTATCGCCGCCGATCGCCGCGCGCCGCGCCGGAATTCCGGTCGCGAACAGCTGAGCGGCAGCACCGGCCACCGCCGTCGACGCGACGACGGCGCCACCGAAGACCAGGTTGTGAATGCCCGTCTCGGCCGAAGCCAGCGACGGATAAAGCGACAGCAGCACGCCCAGCACGGACCAGGCCGCCATCACGCCCAGCGCCGAGAACCAGAAGTCACCGCGAATCTCCTGCGGCACAGCGGGTTTCGCGATCCGAATACGACCGGCGACCCGCGCGGTATGCGGTTCGCGCAGCGCGACGACGCCGAGGCCGATGAGCAGGCACACCACGGTGATCACGACATACGGCGTGCGCAGCGGATGCGGCGCGTACTGCGCCAGCACCGCCGATCCCAGAATCGCCACAGCCATACCGACATTGAAGGCGACGCCGCTGAGCTGACCGGATCGCGCACCATGCTTCGGCCGCAGGTCCAGCAGCGCGGCCGCACCGGCCACCACCGTAGAGCCGACCGCCAGCCCGTGCAATGCCCGCGCCACCAACAGCATCGCGACATTATCGGCGAGCAGGAACACCACGAGTCCGACGATCATGGTCGCGAACGCACCGAGCAGCACCGGTTTGCGGCCGATCACATCGGAGATCCGTCCGGACACCAGGACCGCGGCCAGCGCCGCGAACGCGTAGACGGCGAAGACGAAGGTCGTCGTCAGCGGCGAGAAATGCCACTCCTTCTGGTACATGCCGTAGAGCGGTGCGGGCACCCCGGATACGCCGAGCGCCACTCCACTGGCCGCCAGAATCAGCGCGTAGGCCCAGCGCTGAGAGGTCTGCTGGTCGGCCGCCACCGTCATTGTCGCTGCCATCGGAACCCCGATCAGGTAAGTTTGATGATGATCGAACTTATAGAGACGATACAGCCGGTACGATGGTCATCAAACCACTGTGAGGTAGATCATGACCGAAACTAAGGAATCGGCCACCGAGGCGCCGCCGGTGGCCTCGTTACCCGCCGTGCTCGGGGCACTACAGGATCCGGTGCGGCTGGAGATGGTCCGCCGACTGAGCAATGCGGGCACCGCCGTCCGCTGCGGTGCGCTCTACGAGGTGATCAACAAGTCGACCGCCACCCACCACTTCAAGATTCTGCGCGAAGCCGGTGTCATCGAGCGACTGATTATCGACGGCCAGACCTGCCAGCGCCTGCGTGCCGAGGATCTCGACCATGCCCTGCCCGGCCTGTTGCCCTCGATCGTCGACGCCGCCAACCGCGCCCTACAAGCCTGACTACCTAGTCGGTGTGGGCAGCACCGGCGGCGTGAAGTGGAAGGTCGGAACAACTGGCCGCGGCGATTTCGGCATCGTCGGCACCGGAAACCGCTCATCGCTGCAGAACGTCTGCGTCGCCACCTCGTGCACACCCCACCAGACCCCGAGCAATACCAAGGCCATGACCACCAGCACACCGGCGAAGTGCGCGTCGAATATCCGCCAGCCCGATTCCAGCGCCTGCACGAGCAGCACCTCGATCAGTAGGGTCAGCACCACGATGCCCAGGATCGCGACGAAGGCCCCGAACGCTGCCGGCTGACGTGCCCAATGCCGCAGCGCCGCAAGCACTCCGACGAGCAGCAGCCCAGCACCGATGGCGCTGATCACGCTCTTCAGCGCGAAGTCCTCCCCCGCACTCCGATCCGACTCACCGTCGCGCCGCCGGACCCACGCGCCGAACAGCAACAGATGCGCCAGCGCCGCACCCACCACTGCGACCAGCACGCTGGTGTATCCGGCGCGCACTTCCTCGGCCGACCAGTTCGAGCACAACATCAGCGCCCCGATATCGGCGACCAGACCGGAGATCAGCCCGATCGGCAACGCCAGCAACGCTTCGGGACGTCGCAGCAGACGCGTGCGCATGTACCGAGGGGGCAGCTGACGGCGCAACTTCCGGAACACACCGAACCACGCGCCCAGCACGCTCACGAACAGCACCGGCGTCAGCACCCGCATCCCGCCCGACGGGATCCACATCGAGAGCGCCACCACCGCGACCGCCAAGAACCACACCCAGGAGGCCAGCCGAATCAAGGCCCGCCACATGATTTCGGCCAGCAGCCGACGCGCGCTCGCGTGTTCCGGACTCGCCCCGAGTAGCCCGCGCAGTGTCGCGACGGCCTTATCCCTGGTCGCGACGTTCTCGAAGTCCAGCCGCGCCCGCGTCTGCAACAGTTCGGCATGGACCGGATCCTCGGCCAGACCGGCCTCGACGTGACGTCGTGCGGAATCCGAATCATGCAGTCGCCGATAGGTTTCCGCCGCATGCGCATGCGTGCCCGCATGTGCTGGGGCGAGACGGGTCGCCCGTTCCAGCGCGGCACTGGCCTCGGCTCGCGGTTTATCCGACCGCGCCGCATTGGCCACGACCCGAGCCAGCACCAGCAGGGCGGACACATTGTCGGGTGCCAGCCGGGTCGCGAGGCGGGCGTGCCGTTGGGCTTGCTCGCGCATGCCGTAGGCGTCGTAGGCCAACGCGGCCGTCAGATATGCGTCGATGCGGGCCGGATCGGCGGTGATCGCCGCGGTCGCGTAGCGCAATGCATCGTCGGTCCGGTCGAGCCGATAGGCGAGGTCCGCCATGCGTTCGAGCAGCACCGGGTCATCGGGCTGCTGCACCAGCGCCTCGCCGATGATCCGGCGCGCCTCGTCCAGCCGCCCCAGTTCGGCCGCCACCTCGGCGCGACCGAGCGCCCTCCCCGTCATATCCATCTGCCCCCGTTGCGAATTGGTGGCCGGAGCGAATCGCCCCGGCCGCCAATGGATCTACCTCAGCCCTCGACCAATCGCCGCACCGCGGCGGGCAATTCCCGAGTCCGTCGATACGGACCGGCCACCGAAGCCGCGAACGGTCGTGCCAGTAGGGTGCGGGCAATCGCCGAAACCTCTTCGGTGGTGACCGCATCGATGCGGGCCAGCGTCTCCGAGACGCTGCGGTGATTGCCGTAACTCAGTTCGCTGCGACCGATTCGGTTCATCCGCGATGCCGAATCCTCCAGCCCGAGCACCAGTCCGCCGCGCAACGAACCCTTGGCGCGCGCGCATTCCGCGTCGGTGATCCCGTTGGCCGCGATCTCTTCCAGCACGCCGCGCGCCAATGTCGCCACCTTGCCGAGGTTTTCCGGCTGGCAGCCGATGTATACCGAGAACGCACCGGTATCGGCGAAGGTGTCCACGCTGGAGTACACCGAGTACGCCAACCCGCGTTCCTCCCGAATGCGTTGGAACAGACGCGAACTCAGACCGCCGCCGACAACGGTATTGAGCACCGACAGCGGCCAGCGCCGCTCCCCCTCGTGCCGCCCGAAGGCGCGCACACCGAAGGCCAGGTGCGCCTGTTCGCTGTCGCGGTGGCTCCAGTGCAATTCCGGCGCGCTGTGCGGCCGAAACCGGCCCTCGCGCCGTGGTGCGGGTTCGGCGGATGGATCGAGCCGAGCGGCGAAGGCATGGTGCACCAGCTCCACGGTGTGGTCGTGCTCCACATTGCCCGCGACCGCGACGACCATCCGGTCCGGCCGGTAGCGACGCAGATGGAAGCTGCGCAGCTGCGTGGCATTCATCGCCTCGATGGTTTCGATGGAGCCGATCACCGGACGCCCGATCGGATGATCACCGAAGAGCGCGGACAGGAACGCGTCGCCGACCAGATCCTCCGGATCGTCGTCGCGCATGGCGATCTCCTCGAGCACCACCTGCCGTTCGACATCCACATCCTCGGCCCGGCACAGCCCGTTGAGTACGACATCGGAGACCATATCGACGGCCAGCGGCAGATCCTCGTCGAGCACGTGGGCGTAGTAGCAGGTCTGCTCCTTCGCGGTGAATGCGTTGAGCTCCCCGCCGACCGCGTCCATCGCCTGCGCGATATCCAGCGCCGAGCGCGTCGGAGTCGCCTTGAACAGCAAGTGTTCTAGAAAGTGCGCCGCGCCCGCGACAGTGGGTCCTTCATCGCGCGAGCCGACCCCGACCCATACGCCGATCGATGCCGAGCGCACGCCGGGCACATGTTCGGTGACCACGCGCAGCCCGCCGGGTAGCACGGTGCGCCGCACTCCGGCGTCGGTGCCCCGCATCTGATCCATCCGCAGCTCCAGAGACGAACCCCCCTGCTCGCCGCGGAGCAGAGGGGTTGCCGTCTTCTTCTTCGTCACAGAGACAAGTACTACTCGGTCTCCGC
Organism: Nocardia nepalensis; assembly: GCF_048910785.1. NCBI lineage: Bacteria > Bacillati > Actinomycetota > Actinomycetes > Mycobacteriales > Nocardiaceae > Nocardia > Nocardia nepalensis. Next base: position 73,124 of record NZ_JBKBET010000022.1, read on the forward strand.
GGTGCCCGCATCAACGATGTCGGTCGCCTCGGGCTCGTCGGCGCTCTCGTCGACCGGAACCAGCGAAATCTTGCCGCGGTTGTCGATATCGGCGATCTCCACGCGCAGCTTGTCGCCGACGTTCACCACGTCCTCGACCTTGGCGACGCGCTTGCCGTTGCCCAGCTTGGAGATGTGCACCAGGCCGTCGCGGCCGGGCAGCAGCGAGACGAACGCGCCGAAGGCAGTGGTCTTGACGACCGTGCCAAGGAAGCGCTCGCCGACCTTCGGCAGCTGCGGGTTCGCGATGGCGTTGATCTGGTCGATCGCCGCCTGCGCCGCGGGGCCGTTGGTCGCACCGACGTAGACGGTGCCGTCATCCTCGATGGAGATGTTGGCGCCGGTCTCCTCGGTGATCTGGTTGATCACCTTGCCCTTCGGGCCGATGACCTCACCGATCTTGTCGACCGGGATCTTGATCGCGGTGACGCGCGGTGCGTACGGGCTCATCTCGTCCGGGGTGGCGATGGCCTCGGCCATGACCTCCAGGATGGTGGTGCGTGCGTCGTGCGCCTGGCTCAGCGCACCGGCCAGCACCTGCGAGGGGATGCCGTCCAGCTTGGTGTCCAGCTGCAGCGCGGTGACGAAGTCCGGGGTGCCCGCGACCTTGAAGTCCATGTCGCCGAAGGCATCCTCGGCGCCGAGGATGTCGGTCAGCGCGACGTAGCGGACCTCTTCCTCGCCGTTGTCGTTCTTGATGGTGTCCGACACCAGGCCCATGGCGATACCGGCGACCGGCGCCTTCAGCGGCACACCGGCGTTCAGCAGCGACAGGGTCGAGGCACAGACCGAACCCATCGAGGTGGAACCGTTGGAGCCCAGCGCTTCCGACACCTGACGGATGGCGTAGGGGAACTCCTCCTGGCTCGGGAGAACCGGGATGAGGGCCCGCTCGGCCAGCGCGCCGTGGCCGATCTCGCGACGCTTCGGCGAACCGACGCGACCGGTCTCGCCGGTGGAGAACGGCGGGAAGTTGTAGTGGTGCATGTAGCGCTTGGAGGTCTCCGGGCCGAGCGAGTCGACCTGCTGGGCCATCTTCACCATGTCGAGGGTGGTGACGCCCATGATCTGGGTCTCGCCACGCTCGAACAGCGCCGAACCGTGGGCGCGCGGGATCACGGCGACCTCGGCGGACAGGGCACGGATATCGGCCAGACCGCGACCGTCGATGCGGAAGCCGTCGGACAGAATGCGCTGGCGCACCAGCTTCTTGGTGACCGAGCGGAAGGCCGCGCCCAGTTCCTTCTCGCGACCGGCGAAGTCGTCGGCCAGCCGGTCCAGCACGGCGAGCTTGATCTCGTCGATCTTCGCCTCGCGCTCCTGCTTGTCCGCGATCGACAGCGCCTCGCCCAGCTCACGCTTGGCGGTGCCCTCGACGGCCTCGTAGACATCGGCCTCGTACGGCGGGAAGAGCGGGAACTCCTCGGTCGGCTTGGACGCCAGCGAGGCCAGATCCTGCTGCGCCTTGCACAGGCGGGCGATGAACGGCTTGGCGGCCTCGAGGCCCTGCGCCACCACGGCCTCGGTCGGCGCCTGCGCGCCGCCCTCGACCAGTTCGATGACCTTCTCGGTGGCCTCGGCCTCGACCATCATGATGGCCACGTCACCGGATTCGACGACCCGGCCCGCGACGACCATGTCGAAGACCGCGCCCTCGAGCTGCTCGACGGTCGGGAACGCCACCCACTGGCCGTCGATCAGCGCGACGCGCACGCCGCCGACCGGGCCGGAGAACGGCAGGCCCGCGATCTGGGTGGATGCGGACGCGGCGTTGATGGCCACGACGTCGTACAGATCGTTCGGATCCAGGCTCAGCACGGTGACCACGACCTGGATCTCGTTGCGCAGGCCATCGACGAAGGACGGACGCAGCGGACGGTCGATCAGGCGGCAGGTCAGGATCGCGTCGGTGGAGGGGCGGCCCTCGCGGCGGAAGAACGAACCCGGGATGCGACCCGCGGCGTACATGCGCTCTTCGACATCGACCGTCAGCGGGAAGAAGTCGAACTGATCCTTGGGGTGCTTGCCCGCGGTGGTGGCGGACAGCAGCATGGTCTCGTCGTCCAGGTAGGCGACGACAGATCCGGCGGCCTGGCGGGCCAGACGGCCGGTCTCGAAGCGTACGGTGCGGGTTCCGTAGGTGCCGTTATCGATCAGCGCGACGGATTCGAATACACCGGGTTCGACCTCGATGGCCGAAGATGTAGTTGTCTCGGACATTTCTCTGTTCTCAACCTCTCGTCTTCGCTGGATCGAGCGCCATCTCGGCGCGATCCAGCTGTCGTCAGCCGTACCGGATACGGACGCGCGGCAACCCTCCTGGCTGCGACGCGCACACCCGGCCGGATCCCCTTGGAAACGGCGACGCGGAGGCGGTCATCGATCGAAGCCCGCCGGCGACTGCTCGCCTGCCGGGAGGCCACTACCGAAGACCGACGCCACGCGGGCGGGTGCATACGGCTGTGCAATGTTGTCGTGCAAACGGGGCCGACCATCTCGAGCGACCTGGAAGCAGTCGCTACGGCCATACCCCTCATACACAAATAGCCAACGGGGAGATTGTACTTCTCCCCGTTGGCCGGTCTGTCCACTACCCGAGGTAGCCGGTGTGTCGAGCGATCAGCGACGCAGACCCAGGCGCTCGATCAGCGAACGGTAACGCTGGATGTCCTTGTCGGCGAGGTACTTCGACAGCCGCTTGCGACGACCGATCAGCGCCATCAGGCCGTGGCGGGTGTGGTGGTCGTGCTTGTGCTTCTTCAGGTGCTCGGTGATGTCGGCGATCCGCTTGGACAGCAGCGCGATCTGCGCCTCCGGGGAACCGGTGTCCTTCTCGTGCAGGCCGTACTCGGCCAGAATCGCCGACTTCTGCTCGGTGGTCAGTGCCATGGGGCATCCACTCCTATTTCTCAGTTCCGCGCTCGAGGTTTCCGGTTACCCGGCCGGGTGCCGCCGCGGACCGCAGCAAACCCGAGGATCCACCCTACCCGACGCCAGCGCGCCCACCGAATCCGGTCAGGAGTCGGCGGCGGTGAGGACCTTGCGGGCGTTGTCCACGTCGCGGGCCATGGCCTCGAGGAGTTCGGCGATGGAGTCGAACTTGCGCATCCCGCGCAGGTGCTCGACGAAATCCACCGCGACGTGCTGGCCGTAGAGGTCGGCTTCCTCGTCGAGGACATAGGCCTCGACGGTGCGGGCGCGCCCGGAGAAGGTGGGGTTGGTGCCGATCGAGATCGCGGCCATGGCCCGCTCCCCCGGCGTCACGGTGCCGATACTCGGGCCGGGACCCAGCACGGTGAACCAGCCCGCGTACACCCCGTCGGCGGGGATGGCGGCGTACATCGGCGGCGCGATATTCGCGGTCGGGAAGCCGAGTTCGCGGCCGCGGCCGTCACCGTGCACGACCACGCCCTCGACGCGATGCGGACGACCCAGCGCCTCGGCGGCCGCAGCCATATCGCCCGCGTCGACGCAGGCCCGGATGTAGGTGGAGGAGAAGGTGACCGCGTGCTCGCCGAGCAGCTTCACACCGTCGACCTCGAAGCCGAAACGCTCACCCAGTTCGCGCATGGTGTCGATGGTGCCGGTGGCCTTCTTGCCGAAGGTGAAGTTGTCACCCACCACGACCTCGGCCACATGCAGCCGCTCGACCAGCAGATCGTGCACGTAGCGCGCCGGGGTCAGCTTCATGAATTCTTGGGTGAAAGGCATCACGCAGAACACGTCTACGCCGAGTTCCTCGGCCAATTCCGCACGCCGGGTCAGGGTGGTCAGCTGCGCCGGATGCGAACCCGGGCGCACCACTTCCATCGGGTGCGGGTCGAAGGTCATCAGCACTGCCGGAACACCCCGCGCGGCAGCGGACTTCACGGCCCTGCTGATCAGCTGCGCGTGGCCGCGATGCACACCGTCGAATACGCCGATCGTGAGCACGCACCGCCCCCAGTCCGCGGGTACGTCGTCGAGACTTCGCCATCTCTGCACAGTCCGCAGCCTACGCAAAACCGGTCGCGAACAGTATTCGGAGGTGCCGATCCGCACTCGGGTCCACGCCGTGTGTGTACGCACGGTGAATCGCCGGGTTCAGCCGAGTGGCGTGATGTGTGAATCGAGTGCCGAATGCATAAGCTCGAACATGTGCCCGGTAAACGAGACATCGCAACCCGACGCGAGCTGGCCGACACCGCAGCGCAGCCGACCGAGACCACAGGCCCCCACGGCAGCACCGCGACAATCGCGCCGGAGCTCACCTCGGTCGCCCAGGACTATTTGAAAGTGATCTGGACCGCTCAGGAGTGGTCGCAGGAAAAGGTATCGACGAAGCTGCTCGCCGAACGGATCGGCGTCTCGGCCTCCACCGTCTCCGAGGCGGTTCGCAAGCTGGCCGATCAAGGCCTCGTCGAACACGCTCGGTATGGGTCGATCACCCTGACCGAGCACGGCCGCCGCGCCGCCGTCGCCATGGTGCGTCGGCATCGGCTGATCGAGACCTTCCTCGTCAACGAACTCGGCTACGGCTGGGATGAGGTGCACGATGAGGCCGAGGTGCTCGAACATGCGGTCTCCGAACTGCTGATGGCGCGCATCGACGCGAAACTCGGCTATCCGGACCGGGATCCGCACGGTGATCCCATTCCGTCGGTCGACGGCGCGGTGCCCACCCCACCGGCCCGGCAGCTCAGCGACTTCCGCGCGGGCGAATCCGGCCATGTCGCACGGATTTCCGATGCGGATCCGGATATGTTGCGCTACTTCGATTCGGTCGGCATCGCTCTCGATACGCCGATCGGCGTGGTGGAACGGCGAGATTTCGCGGGCACCATCGCGATTCGCATCGCCGACCGGACGATCGATCTCGGCAGCCCTGCGGCCGAAGCCATCTGGCTCAGCGACTGATCCGGCGGCGAATCGCCTTGCCAGCGAACGACGCCGCGGGCGATCGGATCAACCAACGTCCGGTACGGGTCGCGGCCGGACCCTGGTCAGCCCGCGGCGGAGACGCGCTCGGCGCCGAACGTGGCGCGCTTCTCGTCGGCCGTCGCGAGCCAGTAGAAGATCGGCGGCAGCGCGAATTCTATTGCGGTCAGCACGATTTGGAACCAGTGCGGCCAGCCGTAGACGGCGACGGAGATCAAGCGGGCGACGCCGCCGAGTAGGAAGATTCCGGCGAGCCAGCGCACTGCCGGTGCCGAGATCGGGACTTGTCGGGCGGCCCAGATCCAGGCGGCGCCGTAGCCGATGAAGATGCCGCCGAAGAAGCGGGTCTGGCTGTCGGCGGTGACGCCGGAGGAGCCCATATCCGGGATGCCGTCGATACCGGCGGCCATATGGAATATGCCGATACCCACGATGACTACACCCATCGCCATGGACAGCCATTTGAGTGCCGCGGTCATGAATTCCTCCCTTCACTAGTAGACGTTTGTCTACTAAGCTCGACCCTACGACGCTTAGTAGACAAACGTCAACTAATATGCCAAGGGTGACCCGCCGCCGCCTCGCCCCCGACGAACGCCGCCGCCTCCTATTGGACGCGGGCGCGAAACTGTTCGCCGAACGCGCCTATGACGCGGTGCTGATGGAGGATGTCGCCGCGGCGGCGGGCGTTTCCAGGGCGCTGCTGTACCGCCACTTCCCGACCAAACGCGACCTCTTCGCCGGCGTCTACCAACTGGCCGCGGATCATCTGCTGGTCGCCACGAAACTCGACACCGAAACCCCGCTGCCCGAGCAGCTCGCGGCCGGACTCGACGAGCACTTCGACTATTTCGAGGCCAATGCCAATACGGTGGTCGCCGCCAATCGCCTGCTCGCGGGCGATCCGACCATCCAGGCGATCATCTCGGGCGAACTCGGCGAACTACGCCTGCGCCTGCTCGATGTGATGGGGGTCCAAGGCCACGTCCGCGAGCTCACCTCATCGATCCTGATGAGCTGGCTGACCTTCGTCCGCGTCCTGTCGGTCGACTGGCTGGAAAATCGCACCTGCACCCGCACCGAACTACGCGATATCTGTGTCGGCGCACTGCTCGGCGCGCTGGAACCGATTGGCGCGGCTAAAGATTCGACGGACGCACGACCATGACCGAGGCCGCGCGCTTACCGCTCTCCTGCAATAACGCGATCGCACGGCCGGACGGGTCGATGGCGGCGTGCACGCCGGATATGCCGACCGGCTCGAGCCAGCGGCCGTTGCGCAGATCCTCGGCCTGCTTCTCGTCGATATCGCGGCGCGGGAAGGCGGTCCGGATGGCGTCGTCGATATCCAAACTCAGCAGCGAGTCATCGGATTCGGACGCCGCGGCCAATTCGTCCAGGGTCCTGGCGTGTTCGAGGGTGAACGGCCCGACCCTGGTGCGGCGCAACGCGGTCAGATGCCCGCCGACGCCCAGCTCGGCGCCGAGATCGCGCGCGAGCGCGCGAATGTAGGTGCCGGACGAGCATTCGACGACCACCTCGAGGTCGACGAACTCCGAAATGTTCTGGCAGGCCAGGATATCGAAGCGTGAGACGGTGACGGGGCGAGCGGCGAGCTGCACCTCCTCACCGGCCCGGTGGCGGGCGTAGGCGCGTTCACCGTTCACCTTGATGGCGCTGACGGTGGCCGGTACCTGCTCGATATCACCGGTCAATTTCGCGATGTGCGCCGCGATTTCGGCATCGGTGAGATGGATCGCCGACGTGGTCGAGAGCACCTCGCCCTCGGCGTCGTCGGTGGTGGTGGCCTGGCCGAGCCGGATGGTCGCGGTATAGGCCTTGGTGGTCAGCGTGAGCAGGCCGAGCAGTTTGGTGGCGCGCTCGACGCCGAGCACCAGCACACCGGTGGCCATCGGGTCGAGCGTCCCGGCGTGCCCGACCTTCCTGGTGCGCAAAAGCTTCCGGCATTTCGCGACGACGTCGTGGCTGGTCCAGCCGCCGTCCTTGTCGACGATCAGCAGACCGCCAAGCGCGTCGGCCATCAGCCGTGCACGATCGCGGTCAGGATGAGCCCGTCGCCGATCATCCAGCGGCCGTCGAACGAAATCAGTGGCGCGCCACCGTCATTGACCTGCCCCGGCACCAGGATCCGACTGTGGAACGTGCCGGAGCCCGCACCGTCGGAGCTCTCATCGATGGTGAAGGTGATGTGGGCATCCTCGAAGCCGAGCCAGCGCGCGGTCAATGGCCACCACGCCTTGTAGGTGGCTTCCTTCGCGCAGAACAGCAATCGGTCCAGGTGCAGGCCGGAGCCGTCGACGCTGGTCAACCAGTCCCGTTCGGGTTGCAGGCTCACCGAGTCGAGCACGCCCTCGGGCAGGGTGCCGTGTGGTTCGGCGTCGATACCGATCGAGCGGAACCGCAGCTTGTGGGCCAATGCCGCCGCACGGTATCCGTCACAGTGCGTCAGGCTGCCGACGATCCCGCGCGGCCACACCGGCGCACCCCGCTCGCCCTTGCCGATCGCGACCGGGGGTTCACCGAGCTCCTGCAGAGCCAGCCGGGCGCAGTGCCGAGCACCGATGAAGTCGCGGCGACGCTTCTCCACCGACTTCTCGATGAGATGCGCCTCCGCCGGATGCGGCTGCAAATCCTCCGGGTACGCCAACAGTTCCGCCGAAGCGACACCCGCGGGAAGAATTTTCTCGATCAGCTCGTCCGCCTCCCCGCGCCTTTAGGCCAGACTCGCGTGCCACGCAAGCGGCGTTGGCGTCCGGCGGTCAGAGGGCAGGTGAGTTTGCCCGTACCCGACGAGTTACCCATGTACATACCAAATCAGTAGTTGCGCCACGAATCAAATTGCCGCTGCGACGCCGGACACGGCTCAGACGCCGCGGCGGCGCTCGGCTTTTGCGCGCATCTCGGCCGCTGCGGCCTCCATCTCGGGGGTGACCTTGAAGTGACCGCCCCATTTGTTGAGCGAGCCCGGCGGGTAGTCCGGAGTCGGCAGGATTTGGCGGAGCAGACGGTCCGGGAGACCGCGCTTCTGCCATTCGCGCGGATAGCCGAGCGACACCTCTTCGAAGCGGACTCCGTCGTAGTAGGAGGTGCGCGGGATGTGCAGGTGGCCGTAGACCGAGCAGACCACGTTGTAGCTGGTGTGCCAGTCGGCGGTGAGGTCGGTGCCGCACCAGAGCGCGAACTCCGGGTACCACAGCACCTCGGTGGGCTGGCGGACCAGCGGGAAGTGGTTGATCAGTACGACCGGCGTCTCGGGGGCCAGCGCGTCCAGCTTCCGCTTGGTCACCTGGACCCGTGCATGGCACCAGGCGTCACGCGTCAGATACGGATCCGGTGAGAGCAGGAACTCGTCGGTGGCCACCACATTGCGCTCGCGCGCCAGGGCCAGTCCCTCGGCCTTGGTCTTGGTGCCCTTGGGCAGGAACGAGTAGTCGTACAGCAGGAACATCGGGACCAACGTCACCCGCCCGCCGTACGGCTCCGAACCCGCGCCCGTCCACACCGGGAACGGATCCTCGGGTGTGATCACGTCGAGGTCCCGGCAGATCGACACCAGGTACTCGTAGCGCGCGACGCCGTGCATCTGCACCGGGTCCTTCGCCGTGGTCCACAATTCGTGGTTGCCCGGCACCCAGATCACCTTGGCGAAGCGGCCGCGCAGCAGCTCGAGCGCCCAGCGGATATCGTCGGACTTCTCTGCGACGTCCCCGGCCACGATGAGCCAGTCCTCGGGCGAATCCGCCCGAATCTGCTCGACGACCGGCCGATTCCCCTGGTGCCCGACATGGATGTCGCTCACCGCCATCAACTTGGGTATCACCACACCTACATTGGCACATCCGAGCGGGTTACCGCCGTTCGGCTCGATGATCATCGGCGAGGGCCGATTCGCCGCCGCCGCTACCGGCCGCGTTCGTACGGTCGATCCGGGGCTTCGATCCGCTGATAGTCGCGCACGACGAAGGTGGGTGTGAGATCCGGATCCCGCTGGGCGCTACCGGTTTCGACGACACCGCGCACCTCGAGCCACGCATCGTCCTCGATCACCTCCGGCATCCCGGCCAGATGCACGAGCACGTACCGGGCATCGGCGACACAGCAGGTGATGACCACCCGCGCCAGATCGGCATCGCGGGTGTCCGGATGCTGTTGCTCGAGATCCTTGGGCCGAATGATGAATCCCCTGATGGTGACCTCGCGACCGTCCAGTGAATGGCTGGAGTCCGCCAGCGCCCGATTCACCAGATCCACGATCGGAATCGTCGGTGCGGGCTCCGAAGGCAATGGCGGAAACGCCCACAACTTCGGCTCCGCCACCGGCGCATCGCGCGGGACGACCTGAACGGGTGAACTGGTCACCGCCGCACCAGCACCCAACGCGGGTGGGGCGATCAGCAGAAGTGCGGCGATGGGAGCGAGCAGCAGCCATTGCGCGCGACCGGAGTCGTGCTCATGGATGTGGTCGCCGTGCGCATCACTACCGCCCAGCACATCGCCACGGCCGAGCGCATCGTTGTGGCCATCTGCATCGCCACGACCGAGCGCACCGCCGCGACCGTGAACGTCGGCACGGCCCAATGTGTCACCGCAGCCGAGCACATCACTGTGACCGCGGGTTTCGGCATGGCCGAACTCATCGGCGCTGCCGAGCGCATCGCTGTGACCGGGTGTGTCGGCATGGTCGAATGTATGTCCCCGGCCGAAGTCGTGGTCGTGGTCGTGGTCGTGGTCGTGGTTGTGGTCGTCAGATGCTCTGCCGCGCTTGATATCTCGGACGATCGCCACCAGCGCGAGGAGTACGAAACCGGCGCCGCTGACCAGTAGGAATGGGTACAGGCTCGGTTTCACGTAGCGCAGGTAGCTGCCGTCGAGTGCGATCCACAACACCGCGCCGCCGATGAGTAGCAACAGCAGATTCTGTGTCTCCCGCTTCATCGGGCGCCTCCCAGGAAGACGTAACCGGCGACAGTGCCACAGACTATGGCGACCACGAAGGTCAACGGTGCGAACCGCAGGGCGAACCGCCGTCCGAAACTGCCCGCCTGCATGGCGAACAGCTTCACATCGACCGCGGGGCCGACCACCAGGAACACCAGCCGCGGCAACAGAGGCAGCGTCGACATGCTCGCCGCGACGAACGCGTCGGCCTCCGAGCACAGCGCGAGCACGATCGCCAGTACGGCCATGACCAGGATCGCGATCACCATCTGCCCGGCCAGCCGCTCGTACCAGGCGGGCGGAACCAGTACGTGCAGCGCGGCGGCGGCCGCCGCACCGAGTACGAGAAATGCGCTGGCCTGCAACAGATCGTGGCGCGCCGCCTCGGTGAAGACCTCCCACCGGGTTCGCCCGCTCACGCAATGGTCGCGACCGGTGCCGCGCGGCAGCAACCAGGCCGGACGCCCGATCCTCGACCAGATCAGTCCCATCACCACCGACGTCGCGAGCGAACCGGTGAACCGCGCGCCAACCATCCCGGGCTCTCCCGGAAACGCCACCGCCGTCGCGATCAACACCACGGGGTTGATCGCGGGCGCCGAGAGCATGAAGGCCAACGCGACCGATCCGGGTGCGCCCTGATCGGTCAGCCGCCGCGCCACCGGCACGACACCGCACTCACATCCGGGCAGCGCCATACCGGCGAGTCCGGCCACGCCGATGGCGGCTGGCTCATTGCGCGGCAACACCTTTCGCAGCACGGCCGGTGAGACGAAGGCCGCGATACCACCGCTGACCAGCACCCCGAGCGCGAGAAACGGCACCGCCTGCACGAAGACACCCGCGAAGATCGTCACCGCGGTCTGCAATCGCGCCGACGCCCCCACCACCCGCACCAGCGGCGCATGCAGGACCAGCCCGAGGACGATCAGCGCCGCGAGCACATACGTCGAGGACACCCGTGTCCGTACCGAATTCACAGTGTTCTGTGCGAGCACGTCCCCATCCTGCCTGGTGCGGTCGGGAAATCCCGTCTGTCGACGATCACGCCGCGTTGCGCGCGCCCCACCGCCGGTATATCGCCGCGTGCGACCGACGGTTGGCGGATTCCGTTGACGCTGCCAGCGCGTCCGCTTGGACGCGAATCAGGCGGATCAACGCACCCTTGATCGGCACACGCCGGACAGCCTTGTCGAGATGCCCACGACCCGGCACAGCAGATTCATGTCGGCACCCGCGGCCTCGGATACCCGCCCGCTCGGTCGGCTGGCAACGCACTCGACGACTTCGGCACCCGACTGCTCGGCTTCTCGGCTACCCGGACCAGCGGATTCTCGCAGTCGGTGCGAAACCCACCGCGACAGTGAGTTTCCCGTTCGGTTCGCGACGACAGGATGCGATGGCGATGTGGCAGGGCCGCGGGATGTCGGGCGGTATTCGGACGCCGCCGTCGATTTCGTAGCGCATATTGGTGACCTTCCAGGCGCGGGCCTGGGGATCGTCCGGGGTGATCGGCGGTTGGTCGGGACGCACGACGGCCATGACCTCGGTGACTCCCATGGGCCAGGTGAAGACCAGCATGCCCGCCTGTTCGGCGAGTTCGCTGACGGCCGGAATGCCGCTCGGCACCGGATCATCTGGTGGCGATTGCGCCTGTCCGCCTCGGGGTTTCGGGGCCGGGCCGGTATCGGATCTGGTGATCTCGGAGTATCTGCCCGCGGCAGCGGCGGCCACCGCATACACCGGCTGCCCGACGGCGGGCGCGCCACCATCCTCGAGTTCGGTCGCCTGCGTGCGGCCGACAACCCGCCATGAACCGTCCGGCTGCAACCTGGTCACCCGGTAGTCGACGTTATTCGTCGACGATGGCGTCCACGCCACGAGCACCGACCCATTCGCCAGCCGAGTGGCATCGACCCGCTGCGGAGCCTGCACCGGCGTCTCCGCGAGCGCGGCGGCCGCACCGGCATGATCGGCGCACAAGGCCAGCGCCGCGAGCAACCCACGCATCCGCGCATCGGCGGGCCCGGCTTGTGCCGCGGCGACCAGCCGGTCCGCTTCGGCGATCGCCTGGCTGGCTTCGGCGAGCAACTGGTCGATAGTCGGCGCTCGATTCGGTGGCAGCAGATCGGATGCGGTGCGCCGCAGCTGCTCCAGGCGTGGAAGCGCCTCGGCGTACCGGTTGGCCGCGCAAGCGGTCGTCGCATCGCGCCAGAGACCTTCCGCCGCGGTCAATATCCGATCCACCTCGTCGGATACCGAACGAATCGGTGTGAGTCCCGCCCCATCGGAGCCGAGAAGTCTGCGCGCCTCCTCGACATGGCGCGCGGCTTCCCGTGGGCGACCCCCGCGCAGCGCCGCCCGAGCGGCCTTCAGCGGCGCTTCCCAGAGTCTGGCAGCCGCCGGTCCCTGATGAGTCGGCGTCGCGTGTGGCGAATTCTCGATTCGCGCACCGAGTTCCGTGGCGATCTCGGTGAGCACCCGGGTGGCGTCGGCCCGATCCAGCCCCAACCGCATCGCCTCGTCGAGTAGATACCGGAAGTCATCGCCGACGAGTTCGTCCTCGACCAGCACCGCCGCCCTGACCTTCGGCCGCAGTTCCTTGGCGACATCCTCGGCCACCGCGCGCAGATACTCCCGCAGCGTCGACTCGCCGGACTCGAGCACATCGTGGATGTGAATGAGCAACTCGTCCAACACCACTCGGATCCGCCCCGGCGGCAGCTCACGCGACCGCGCGCGCAATGCCTCGGCGCGCAGCCGAATCTCCTGGGACCGACCGGCCTCCGACGGATCGACGCGCAACAGCGCGAACAGCGTCGGCGTCGGATCGCCGTCGATCAGCCGTTCCCATTCGCTGAGCAACTGCCGAATCTGTTGTCTGCGTTGGTCGGTGAGCACGGCCGCGGGCGTGGGCTCGTCATCGATGACCCGATGTCTGCGCAGCCTGATCGCGACCTCGGCGGCGCTCAGCCCGCCCATCGCGCCGATCTCCTCGAGTCCCGGAATCTTCCCGGCCGGAACCCCGCCGTGCCGCTGCACCAATCGCGATATCGCCGCGTCGAGAATCTCGTAGCGATCCGCATCCCGCCGCGCGCGTACTTCGCGGACCCGCGCGGTCTCCTCGCGCCGCACCGCCGAATCCAGCAGCAGGCGCGACAACGTGGGGTGGGCATCGACCAGCAGCCCTACCAGCACACGATATTTCGGATGGTCGCGCTGTCGCTGCCAGAAACCCCAGACCTCCTCGACCCGCGCGGCGACTTCGGCATCGCTCAGCGACTCGGCCTCGTCCAGCGGAATGTCGTAGAGCTCGAACGGATCCGACTCCTCGATCCCGCCGCGGCGCTCGACATCGGCAAGCACCCGCTTGCGATAGTCGTTCGGGTTGAACGCCTGCATGGCCATGGCTCAGCCGTCGCGACGGCGGGTGCGCTGGACCTGATCCAGTTCGCGCGCCACATCCGCTTGCGAGAGGGTCGCGCCGGTCTGCGCGGTCAGGGTCAGCGGGATATCGGCGTCGACGTGGTGGCAGGTGACGCGCAGGACGCCGTCGAAGCCCATCTCGAAGGTGACCCGCACCTCGCTGCCCTCGGGATAGCCCGCGGGGATGCCGCGAATGCGCCCCTCCACCAGCACCTTCGTATCCTCGGGCCGCACCGACGCCGCCTGGCCCTGCTGTTCGACGATGGTCAGGGCGATCTCGTCTTGGTCCGCGCGCACGGTGCCGAAGGACCGGCGCACCTTCACCGGCAGGGTCGAGTTGCGGTGGACCAGCCAGGTCGCCGCCAGCCCGTACTGGTAGTCGAGCGCGAGCACACCGAAGCCGCGCGAAACAACGGTATCGACCTGGATTTCGAGCATTCGGCGCACCAATCCGACCGGTTGGCCGAAGGATGCGGCGACTCGTGCGACCGATTGGTCCAGATCGGCGGGTGCGGCATCGTGGATATCCGCGCCGTCGCGCAGTCGGCCGCGCGTGGTGAGGTCCGCGAGGATCAGGCGTTCCATTTCGAGCTTCTCGCCGTAGAGCGCCGCGCCGCGCGCCACCGATAGGTCGGGATCACGCAGCTCGCCCGTGAGGCCGAGTTCCTTGCGAAGTTCGCGCTCCACCATCGGCATTCGCGACGAGCCGCCGACCAGCAGTAATCGGTCGACGGAGGTGACGCCGCGCTTACTCGCCGCGGTCAGGCAGTCGCGGGTGAGGTCGATGGTGCGGCGCATCAGCGAGGACGTCATCGCGTCGACTTCGTCGCGCGTCAGCGGGATCACGGCTCGGGCACCGTCATGTGCGATGACCACATCGGTGCGGTCGGCGTCGGTCAACTCGCGTTTGGCGCGCTCGGCGGCGAGCACCAGCATCTGCGATCCCGCCGAATCATCCAGTGGGTCCTCGGCATCCGGATTCGCTTCGCAGAACTTCTGCGACAAGTACAGCGCGATGCGCTCGTCCCAATCCGCGCCGCCGAGCTGGTGATCGCCCTCGACCGCGAGCACCGAAATGCGGCGGTCGGCGAGTTCGATGACGGTGGCGTCGAAGGTGCCGCCGCCCAGGTCGTAGACGAGCACCGTCTCGCGCGGTCCCCGCTTGCCAACATCCACACTGCCGTCGAGCCTGCCGAAACCATAGGAGAGCGCGGCGGCGATCGGCTCGGACAACACACCGGCGACATCGAAGCCCGCATAGGTGCCCGCCTGGATGGTCGCGCGCCGCTCCTCGTCACCGAAATAGGCGGGAACCGTGATGACCACGCGTTTCACCGGCTCGCCGCCACCGAATTCCGCATCGGAGGCAAGGCTTTTCAAGATCAGCGCCGAAACCGCTGGCGCGGACCAAGTCTGCCCGTGCGCGGCGAAACGCCAATCCGTATCGCCCATCCGCCGCTTCACCAGCGCACACACATGCTCCGGATCGAGACGCGCCTGCCGCCGCGCCCCCTCCCCGACCAAATGGTCGAATGCGGAGGCGAACAAGACAACCGACGGCACAGTCGCCTCGCCGTTCAACCCGATCATTACTTCAGGCCGACCATCAGCGTCGATCCGCGCGATTGCCGAGTTCGTCGTGCCCAGGTCGATCCCGTAGACCCCCATGAGACGCGATGGTAGCAGCCGACTCCGACACCAGCCCAGTTCCTACTCAGCGGATCCCGATGCCGCACAAAACAATCGATGCGCCCCCGAAGACTCGCGTTAAGGTGCGAACATGACCGAGCCCGTCGCGCCGCAGCCCGAGCACCACCTCGACCCGATTGCGCCGCAGGGCAGTACCGCCGCTGCCCTTCTCGCACAGCTAGCGGAGCGCATCGAAGACCTCACCCGAGTGATCGCCCGTCAAGCCACGACGATCGACCGATTGGCCGACGAAGCCAAGGCCCGCGCGCAACGCGACCGCACTGGTGCCGATCTCCCCCTCCTAATCGAACTCTTCGCCCTCCATACTGACACCGCCGCCTGCGCGACCACCGCCGAATCCCCTCGCGAACGAGAAGCCTTCGACGCCATCACCACCCGCATCGAACGCCTCATCGTCGGCCGCGGCGGATCCGTCATCAGCCCCCGTCCGGGCGACACCTTCGACTCACTCCACATGGAGGCGGCCGAAGTGACAACGACCGAAACCCCAGACGCCGACCGCACGGTAGCCACCACAATCCACCCCGGCCTGACCGTATCGGGCCGCTCCGTACGCCCCGCAGCAGTCGTCGTCCGCAGATACCGCACACGCTGACCACGAACTACACGGTGCTGCTCGGGATCTCCTCACCTACTCGGGCCCAGCGGCCTGATTCTGCGCGCCAGAGGACTGCGGCCAGGCGCAGGAGCATGAAGGCAACCAGGCCGGTCCAGATTCCGGCGATGCCCCAGGTGAAGGCGAGGGAGAGCCAGATGGCGGGGAGGAAGCCCAGGAGGGCCGCGGTGAGGGTGGTGTTGCGGAGGTAGGCGGCGTCGCCTGCGCCGAGCAGGACGCCGTCGAGGGCGAAGACGATGCCCGCGATCGGGATGATGGCGACGAAGAACCACCAGGCGACGTGGGTGCGGTCCAGGACGGCGGGATCATCGGTGAACAGCTTGGGGATGACGCCGACGCCTGCGGCGAAAACTGCCGCGAGGACGAGAGCGAACGCGCCCGACCAGCGGGTAATGCGCCGAGCCAGTCCGCGCGCACCCGGTGCGTCGCCGGCGCCGAGCGCGGCGCCGACCAGGGTTTGGGCGGCGATCGCGAGCGAATCCAGGGTCAGGGCAAGGAAATTCCAGAGTTGCAGGACTAGTTGATGGGCGGCCACTGATGCCGCGCCGAATCGGGCGGCGACGGCCGCGGCGGAGACGAAGCTGGCCTGGAACGCGAGGCTGCGGGCGATCAGATCACGACCGAGCACCAGTTGCGCTCGCATCACCGACCAGTGCGGCGCCAGCGAAACACGTTCGCGCACCAGCGCACCCAGGAACAACCCAGCCGTCACGGCCTGACCAGCAGCGTTCGCGACCGCCGAACCCGCCAATTCCAGCCGCGGCGCACCCATCAACCCGTGCACCAGCGTCGGGCACAGCACCCCCGAAACCAGCAGTCCCGCAACAACGAACAGCAGCGGCCTGCGCGTCTGCTGTACCCCGCGCATCCACCCGTTGCCCGCCATCGCGATCAGGATCAATGGCACGCCGAACAACGCGATCCGCACCCAGACCAACGCTTCCCCCGCGATATCCCCACCACCTGCGATCACATTCGTCAGCCAAACCGCAACCGCCTGTCCCACAGCAAGAATCAGCGCACCGGCAAAAATGGCGACCCAAGTCGCCTGCACCCCTTCCCCGATCGCACCGCGCTCATCCCCCGCCCCATGCCGCCGCGCCGCCCGCGCCGTGGTCCCATACGACAGAAACGTCAGCTGCGAACTGACCTGCGCCAGAATCAATCCCCCGACCGCCAGCCCAGCCAACGCCAACGCCCCGAGCCGCCCCACCACCGCGAGATCGAACAGCAGATAGATGGGCTCGGCCACCAGCACACCCAAGGTCGGCAAGGCCAGCCCGAGAATCCGCCGAGGCCCCACCGCGCCAACCGAATCCGACGCGACCCCACCCACCTCCGACGCAGTCACAGACTCCCGCATCCGATCCGCCACCGAATCGACACCCTCCCCCTCAGGGCCGAGCGACGAGCCCAACCGAGTCTCACTCATCAGGCCCCGCCAAGACAGACCCGAAAAAGCAAGTCGCGCTGACCATCTCGCCATCCACCCGGTGACGAGGACTCGCCGACAGTCCGCCCGACATCCCGCACCGTGCCCAGCCAGCGGCCCCCATCCTCACCCCAGTTCAGCCAGCAGCGCCGCAACTATCGACTCCGACGTGCCGGTCGTGGTGTACCCGGCGGCGAACCGATGCCCACCACCGCCCAAAGACGTTGCGACCGTGGCGACATCGACACCGTCCTGCGCACCGGGCGCACTGTCGCGCGAACGCAGCGACACGGTCCACCGATCCGGAATCGTGCGAGATTCCTTGAACACCGCGGCTACTCCGGCCTCGGAGGTGGTGCGGATGATATCGACCACACTCTCCACCTCTTCCGAGCGCACCCCGTCGACATCCTCGCGCCGCACAACGGCGTACACCAGTCCGGCCCCGCCGCCCGCTTGCGGCTCCAACCGCGCGGTACCGAGCACCCGTGACAGCATCGGCAACCAGCCGAACGGATGCGTATCCATCAGCGACCGGGTGATTTCGGCACCGTCGATGCCGGTGGCCAGCAGCCGTTCGGCCAGGTGATGCGTGCCTGGTCGCACCCAGCGGAACGATCCGGTATCGGTAACCAGTCCGGCGTAAAGGCAATGTGCCACTTCGGAATCGATCGGCACCTGCCAGGCATCGAGCACCCGGGCGATCAAACTCGTCGTCGACTCCGCACTCGCATCGATGACATTGATCGTCCCGAACCGGGTATTGGAGCGATGATGATCGAGCACCAAGGTCGTTCGGGCTCCGGCCAATCGATCGGCGAGCACACCGAGCCGACCGGCGCTACCACAGTCCACCGCGACGAGCAGATCCACCTCCGCCGGTACCTCGGCGGGCGGCACCAGATGCTGCACACCCGGCAAGGTCCGCATCGTGGCAGGCAGTTCGGCGGGTTCGGCGAACGACACCCACACCGGGATGCCGCGACGATGCAACACCAACGCCAGGGCCAGCCCACTGCCGATGGTGTCGGCATCGGGCTGCACATGACACAGGATGGTGACCGAGCGGGCCGCATTCAGCGCGGCAACCGCCGGTCCGAGCTCGACCCCCGTGCTACCCGGGTCGGCGGGCATCGTCGTCATCGCCTACCGCACGTCACTCGTCGGATTCGCGTTCGACCTTGTACGGGTCGGCATCACCGGCGTGGGTGGCGGTGGCCGCCACCTTGGCGACCGCGTCATCGGCGGCCCGCGCCCTGGCCAGCAGCTCTTCCATATCCCGCGCGGCGTCGGGCACCTTGTCGAGCACGAACGCCAGCGTTGGAGTGAATTTCACGCCGGTGCCGGCGCCCACCTTGGAACGCAGCACACCCTTCGCCTTCTCCAGGCCCGCGGCCGCGGCCGCGTAATCCGGTTCCACGTCGAGGGTTTCGCCCATCACCGTGTAGTACACCGTCGCCTCACGCAGATCGCCGGTCACCTTCGCATCGGTGACGGTCACGAAATTCAGACGCGGATCCTTCACCTCGTATTCGATCGCGGTCGCCACGATCGCGGAAATCCGCTTGGCGAGTCGGCGTGCCCTGGCTTGATCCACCATGGCTGAACCCTCCTCACTACTGCTGTGTTCATTTTGCGGCGGGACCGCGGCCCTGCGTGGTTACGCAAGCTACCGCCTCCGGGCCCGTCGTTCCCGCCGCGGGTCAGTCTTCGGGTCCGAAGATCCTGCGGCGTACTGCCAGCAACTCTAACTCCGGACGTGCCGCGACGTGCCGTTCACATTTGTCGAGTACCTCGGTCAGATGGTCCATACCGGAACTGACCATGGCGACTCCGAGCAGTGAGCGACGGTAGCGGTCTTGTTCCCCACCCTCGGCGGCACTCACGCCGAAGCGCTGCAATTCGGCCAGCACTGGCCGGATCACCGAACGCTTCTGCTTCAGCGAGTGCACATCTCCCAGCAGGATGTCGAACTCCAGTGCACCCAGGTACACCCAAGCCTCCTGTATCGGCGCCTACGAAAAGATTGTCTCAGTGGTCCGGCACGGCGTGAATGGCCGTGCCGGACCACCGGTACACAATCAGTCGCGCGGCTTCTCGCGCAGCTCGTAGGCCTCGATCACGTCACCCTCCTTGATGTCGTTGTAGGTCAACGTCATACCGCATTCGAAGCCCTCGCGGACCTCGGTGACGTCGTCCTTCTCCCGCCTCAAGGTGGAGATCGTGACCGTTTCGGCGACCACCAGGTTGTCGCGGAGCAGGCGCGCCTTGGCGTTGCGCTTGACCGAACCCGAGGTAACCATGCAGCCGGCGATATTGCCGACCTTCGACGAACGGAAGATCGCGCGGATCTCCGCACGGCCCAGCTCGACCTCTTCGTAGATCGGCTTGAGCATGCCCTTGAGGGCCTTCTCGATCTCGTCGATGGCCTGGTAGATCACCGAGTAGTACCGGATGTCCACACCTTCGCGGTTGGCCAGCTCGGTCGCCTTGCCCTCGGCCCGGACGTTGAACCCGATGATGATCGCGTTCGACGCCGATGCCAGGTTGACGTTGGTCTCGGTGACACCACCGACACCGCGGTCGATGACCCGCAGGCGCACCTCGTCGTCGATCTCGATACCGAGCAGCGCCTCTTCGAGGGCCTCGACGGTACCGGAGTTGTCGCCCTTGAGGATCAGGTTGAGCTCCGAAGTCTCCTTCAGCGCGGCATCCAGATCTTCCAGGCTGATCCGCTTGCGGCTGCGCGCGGCCAGTGCGTTGCGCTTGCGCGCATTGCGGCGGTCGGCGATCTGGCGAGCGATCCGGTCCTCGTCGACGACGAGCAGGTTGTCACCTGCGCCCGGCACCGACGTGAAGCCGATGACCTGGACCGGCCGCGACGGCAACGCCGCCTCGACGTCGTCGCCGTGCTCGTCCACCATGCGGCGCACGCGGCCGTAGGCGTCGCCCGCGACGATCGAGTCGCCGACGCGCAGCGTGCCGCGCTGCACCAGCACCGTGGCCACCGGACCACGGCCGCGGTCGAGGTGCGCCTCGATGGCGACACCCTGAGCGTCCATATCCGGGTTGGCCCGCAGGTCCAGCGCCGCGTCCGCGGTCAGCAGGACCGCCTCGAGCAGCTGCTCGATGTTGGTGCCCTGCTTGGCGGAGATGTCGACGAACATGGTGTCGCCACCGTATTCCTCGGCAACCAGGTTGTACTCGGTCAGCTGCTGCCGGATCTTGTCCGGGTTCGCGCCTTCCTTGTCGATCTTGTTGACCGCCACCACGATCGGCACATCGGCCGCCTGCGCGTGGTTGATCGCCTCCACCGTCTGCGGCATGACGCCGTCGTCGGCGGCGACCACCAGGATCGCGATATCGGTGGCCTTCGCACCACGGGCACGCATGGCGGTGAACGCCTCGTGACCCGGGGTGTCGATGAAGGTGATGAGCCGGTCGCTGTCACCCAGGTGGGTGAGCACCTGGTAGGCGCCGATGTGCTGGGTGATGCCACCGGCCTCGCCCTCACGGACGTTGGCCTTACGGATCGTGTCGAGCAGTCGGGTCTTACCGTGGTCGACGTGACCCATGACGGTCACCACCGGCGGACGCTGTTCGAGGTCTTCCTCGCCGCCCTCGTCCTCGCCGTAGGTCAGGTCGAACGATTCCAGCAGCTCGCGGTCCTCGTCCTCGGGACTGACCACGTGCACGACATAGTTCATCTCGCTGCCGAGCAGCTCGAGGGTCTCGTCGTTCACCGACTGGGTCGCGGTGACCATTTCGCCGAGGTTGAACAGGGCCTGCACCAGGGCGGCCGGGTTCGCATCGATCTTCTCGGCGAAGTCGGACAGGGACGCGCCGCGGGCGAGCCGGATGATCTCGCCGTTACCGCGCGGCAGCCGCACGCCACCAACGGCGGGCGCCTGCATCGAATCGTATTCCTGACGCTTCTGCCGCTTCGACTTGCGACCACGCCGCGGGGCGCCGCCGGGACGACCGAACGCACCGGCCGCACCGCCGCGGCCACCGGGACCACCCGGACGACCGCCGCCACCGCCACCGGGACGACCGCGGAAGCCACCGGCCGCGGGAGCACCGGCACCGGCACCGGGCGCACCCGTGCCGCCGCCGCCACCGCCGCCGCGGTAGCCACCGCCACCGCCGCCACCGGGGCGACCGGCGCCACCGGGTGCGCCACCCGGACGACCCGGACGACCCGCACCGGCACCGCCCGGACCCGGACGGGCCGAACGCGCGGGCATGGCACCCGGGTTCGGGCGCGGCGGCATCGAGCCGGGGCTCGGACGCGGCCCACCGGGACGCGGACCACCCTGACCGGGAGCCGGACGCCGCTCGCCCTGGGCGCCACCCGGACGAGGAGCACCGCCCTGGGCCGGGCCCGGACGCGGACCCTGGCCATGGCCGGGCCCCGGACGGGGTCCACCCTGGCTGGGAGCCGGACGCGGCGCGGGACGCTCACGATCGGGCGCGGACGAGAAGGGATTGTTGCCGACGCGCGGGGTCTTCGGACCCGGCTTCGGTCCGGCCGCGGCCGGACCACCGGGACGCGGACCGCCGTGCGCGGGTGCGCCGGGACGCTGCTGACCGGGACGTGCGCCACCCGGCGTCGGGCGCGGTCCGCCCTGAGCCGGAGCGCTCGGAGCCGGAGCGGCCTTCGCGGCCGGAGCCGCCGGGGTCTCCTGGACCGGGGCGGTTTCCCGCGGGGCGGGCCTGGCCGGTGGACCAGGACGCGCGGCTGGGCCGGGCCGGGCCACATCGGACGGACGGGCAGCCGGAGCCGCCGTCTCACGGGCGGCCGGAGCCGCCGGGGTCGCCGCCTGTGCGGGCGCTGGGGTACGTGGTCCCGGACGCGGACCGCCACCTGCGGCGGGCTTCGCGGCCGGGGTGCTCGACGGGGCGGAACCGGGACGCGCCCCGGACTTCGCCGTGCCGTTCGCCGGGGCGGACTTGCCTGCCACCGACTCGCGCAGCCGACGTGCGACGGGTGCTTCCACCGTCGAGGACGCCGACTTCACGAACTCGCCCTGCTCCTTGAGCGTTGCGAGTAGTTCTTTGCTCGTGACACCGAGTTCTTTGGCCAACTCGTGCACGCGGGCCTTGCCTGCCACTGCTCTCCTCACTGAGAGGTCGAGCAGTGCCTCCGCCTAGGGACGGCGGGCCCGCACGACCTCGGGTTATCTCCGATGGACGTTCATCGTTGGTGCTTCACGGTGTGCTCATGAGTGCTCGTGCCTGTTCTCGAGGTACTTCTCCAGGGCTGAGATATCCAGATGTCCGGACACTCGTAGTGCTCTGCCGAATGCTCGGCGTCGTTCTGCGGTGCGCAAACAAACCGAAACGGGGTGCAGCCAGGCACCCCGTCCGGGAAGTCTGCGCCACGGATCGGGAACTATCGCAACAACCTCGGAACCGTCACCGGTCTCACAGTCCTGCGCCACGATCCGTAACAGATCGACGGCCAACTCGCGCTTTCGGCATCCGATGCACGTCCGCACCGGAGCCGCTCGACGTCGCTGCGTCGGGACCTGCTCGGTGGTGCGTTCGGACAAAGGAACCAAAGGCTCGCGTTGAACCTGAGACCACTCTACCGCTGTCCCGCTCGGAACACCGAACCCCGCCCCTTTCGAAGTTACGAACCTGTCATCCGGTGGGCTCGATTGGCGGGATTCGGTCAACTCCGATGCGCCTCCGTCCGCACGCTGCCGCTGCCCGCATCAGGTGCCGCATCGCTGCGGATATCGATCCGCCAGCCGGTCAGGCGGGCCGCCAACCTGGCATTCTGCCCCTCCTTGCCGATGGCGAGCGACAGCTGGAAGTCGGGCACGACCACCCGGGCGGCGCGCGCCTCCGGATCGACGATAGTGACCGAGACCACCTTTGAGGGCGAGAGCGCATTGCCGACGAAGGTCGCCGGATCATCCGCGTAATCGATGATGTCGATCTTCTCCCCGGCCAGTTCGCTCATCACGTTGCGCACGCGCTGTCCCATCGGGCCGATGCACGCGCCCTTGGCATTGACGCCGGGCACGGTGGTGCGCACCGCGATCTTGGAGCGGTGTCCGGCCTCACGGGCTACGGCGACGATCTCCACCGAGCCGTCGGCGATCTCGGGCACCTCCAGCGCGAACAGTCGGCGCACCAGATTCGGGTGGGTGCGCGAGAGGGTGATCTGCGGGCCGCGCGGGCCGCGGGATACGCCGACGACGTAGCACTTGATCCGGTCGCCGTGCTCGTAACTCTCGCCCGGCACCTGCTCGGCGGGCGGGATCAGGCCCTCGGTGCCGTGCAGTTCGCTGCCGATGCGCACCACCACGGTGCCGCGGGCGTTGGCGCGGGCATCGCGCTGCACCACACCGCCGACGATGTCTCCCTCGTGGGTGGAGAACTCGCCGAAGGACTTCTCGTTCTCGGCATCACGCAGCCGCTGCAACACCACCTGGCGCGCGGTGGTCGCCGCGATCCGGCCGAAACCCTCTGGGGTGTCATCCCATTCGGAGATCACGTTGCCGTCGGCGTCGAGTTCGCGTGCCATCACCCGGACCACGCCGGTCTTCTGATTGATATCGATGCGCGCGTTGGGCTGGTGGCCCTCGGTGTGGCGGTAGGCCGTGAGCAGTGCCGACTCGATCGCGGAGATCACGGTCTCGATCGAGATCCCTTTGTCGGCGACAATCGCGCGCAGGGCTTCGATTTCGATGTTCATTCCACGATCCCTTCGGTCGGCGAATCGGACGCTTCTAGTGATTCGGTTGGTGCATCGGTTGGTCCTCGGACATCGTCGGTGGGGTCCACCGCTTCCTCATGTCCCGGCTGCGGACGGCCGGGCGCGACTCCGCCCGCGAGATCCAGTTCCCGCGCGCCGGGTGGGTTGAACTCCACCTGGACGACGGCCTCGGCGATATCGGCCACCGGGATGTGCACCCGGTGCGGCTTGTTCTTGCCGCCGAGCACGAGCGCCACCGTATCGTCGGCGAGGACGCCGACCCTGGCCTCGAACTTGTCCGACGATTTGGGATCCGGCGAAGGCGCGCCAGCGCGTAGCTTGATCCGCACCTTGCGGCCCTGGGCGCGGCGCCAGTGCCGGTCGGCGGTGAGCGGACGGTCGATGCCCGGACTGGTCACCTCGAGCAGGTAGGGGGTTTCACCGAAATCGCCGGCCTCGTCGAGGACCTCGGATAGATCGGCGCTCAGTTTCGCGATGGAGTCCAGATCCGAGGCCGCATCGCTGTCCACGATCACCTTCACCCGAGCCTGCGCATCCACATGCTTGCCCGTCGTCGAGATCTCGACACCCTCGAGGTCGAATCCTCGGCGCTCGACGAGTCCAGCAACAAGCTGGCTCACCCTTTCCTCGGTCGGCATGGGCATGTGGGGCGGCTCCTGGTTCAGTTGTCAGACGGCTGATCTCTTCGAGCGACCTGCAGGCAGGTCGCAAGCGGAAAAATTTCTCTACCGAAGATCTAGCGTAACGCGCTCCGAGAGTGTAATGGACCAGCGGCCTCGAGCAAGTTTCCTGGCCACGCGCCTGCGACACGGCGCGGCGGGTGTCGCGCCGACCGTCCGGTCGACGCACGGCGTCCGTCCGGACGGTCGCGGGGTAGACGCTTGGTCGGCGGTGCCGCGCGAATCTGGCACGATGGTGCCGTGCCCATCCGCCTCCCCGCCCCGCCGCGCGCCGGGTGCACTTCCGGCATCCCCGTCGACCGGCACCAATCCCGGCACAGCAACGCTGACGCCGCGCGCCCGAGCATCGTCGACCGCCGGACCGCGTTGCGGCTGGCAGGCGGCACAACGGTGGGCGCGCTAGCCATCGGCGCGGTGGCCGGATGTACGGATAAGACGGTTTACCAGCCCGATCCGCTTGCCGCACAAGAGGTTCTGGCGCGCTCCGACGCCGCGGCCGCGACCGCGGCGATCGCGGTGACGCCGCAGCGGCACGCCGCGCTGACCGTGATCGCCAACGAACGCACCGCACACGCCGACGCGCTGCGCGCCGAAATCAACCGCGTCATCGGCGTTTACGGCGACGGCACCACCCCGACCCACCGCACCCGCGAACTCACCCCATCCGCCTCGGCGGCCGCTCCCGCCGCATCCGGTACGGCAGCACCACCCACCCAGCCACCGAGTATCGATGAGCTCCGCACCCGGCTCACCAAGTCACAGCAGTCCGCAGGCGATCTCGCCCGCACCCAATCCGGTTACCGCGCAGGCCTATTGGCCTCCATCAGCGCGGCCTGCGCGGCCCAGGCGGGGGTTTTGCTGGCATGAGACGTGCCGGACGCCGAGCCTTGCCCGAAGTGCGCACGACACCACTCCCCCAGGCAGAGACGAGCGAATGACCGAAGCCGAACGCGAAGCCCTGCTCGACCGTACGAGCGCGAAAACGACCGACCCCGCAGGCCGAACCGTGATGCCTGCCATGCGCACGGCTCACCTCGCTCGGGCAGGAGTGCGCGCATGACCGAAGCCGAACGCCAAGCATTGCTCGACGCATTGCGCGCCGAGTACGCGGCGGTCTACGCCTACGGGGTGATCGCGGCCTACGCCTCCGCCGAGCGCACTCGCTTGGTCGCGGAAGACACCGCGGCGCACCGTGCTCGCCGCGACAGCACCATCGATGCGCTGAAGGCCGCCGGAGTCACGGTGCCGCCACCGGACGCGGCCTACACCACGCCGTCCCCGGTGAACGACCCGATTCCCGCGGCGAACCTGGCCGTCACGGTGGAAACCGACACCGCCGTCGCCTGGCGCTCGGTCGTCGAAAACGGCAACTCCGACCCCCTCCGCCGAATGGGCGTCGACGCCCTCACCGAATGCGCCCTCCGCCTCGCCACCTGGCAATCAATCCTCGGCGCCAACCCACCCACCATCGCATTCCCCGGCAAGGCCTGACACCGCCGCGCACTCCTTAGCGCGCCGCGCACCAATTCGTCAGCGAAGACGTGCGCGGCGAGCGAACCCATACGCGACGGGCGAAGCCGTGCGTGGCAAGCGAACCCCGTGCACGTCGAGACTCGTGCGTGGCGAGCGAATATGGCGCGGCAGGTGCTATCGGCGCAGTTCGTAGCGCCTTCGGCCCGATGCGTCGGCGTCCTCACCAAATGCGCATTCGTGTCCTGACGACCTGTCAATCGCTCCTGGACTGACCCACCGTCGCCTGCCCTGGCATGGCCTGGCACCACCGCGCGCACTTCCTAGCGCGCCGCGCACAATTCGTCAGCGAATATGTGCGCGGCGAGCAAATCCGTGCGCGGCAGGCCAACCCATGCCGGGCGGGGTTGGGGCTATGGGTGCATTTCGTAGGTGCCGTCGTAGGCGGCGACCTGGGTCCAGATGCGGTTGAAGCGGGCGTGGTCGGTGACCGGGGGGCGTAGGGAGGAGGCGGCCCAGGCTTCTTGGGCAGGGGTGGCGGAGGGCTTGCCGTAGAGGGTGGTGGCGTGGCCGTTGAAGTCGCGGATCTGGAAGTCGAAGATCTGGTCGAGCAGGTCGCGGTCCAGGCCGATGATGGCGGCCTGCTCCAGGATCAGCTGGCCGTAGACCACCAGGGAGAACAGGTGGCCGATGGTCAGCATGAAGTCCAGGTCCTTCTGCTGATCGGCGTCGGGGGCGGCCGTGGTCAGCAGGGTGCGCAGGGCCTGGGCCTGCTCGTAGAAGCGGGCGACGTTCGGGATGTCGGTGTGCTTGTCGTACACCGGGGTCCAGTCGGCGAACTGCACCTTGCCCGCGCCGCGGGCCGGGCCCTGCCGGAAGAAGAACTCGTCGTCGGCCGCGTCGAGGCGGGTGCCGACCTCCGGATAGTCCTTCGGATTGAACAGGTAGTTCGGCATGAACTTCAGGATCTGGCCGACATTGACATGCACCGTGCCCTCGAGCCGGGGCAACGTGCCGATGTAACGGGCGACCTGCGCGAAGTAGGTGTTCTTCTCGAACCCCTTGGCGGCCAGCACATCCAGCAGCAGCGTCATGACGGTCTCGCCCTCGGAGGTCACCTTGGACTTGGTCATCGGGTTGAACAGCAGGTAGCGGCGGTCCTCGAGACTGGCGCTGCGGAAGTAGTCGACGGCCCGGTCGCTGAACAGCTTCATCGCGATGATGCGCACGTATGCATCGACGAAATTCGTTCGCACATGCGGGAATTCGGTGACGGCCCGGCCGTAGAGGATGCGGTTGTTGGAGTGCGTGATGGCCTCGTAGAACGAGTGCTCGACCATGCCGATGCTGCCGTGGCACAGGTTGAACTTGCCGACGTTCACGGTGTTCAGCGCGGCGGAGAAGGCCTCCGGGCCGGTGGACAGGATGTCGGCGGCGGTCACCGGATAGTCGTGCAGCGCGAAGGTGCTGACGTACAACTGACCGTGGATGACATTGTCGATGAGCTCGTAGTTGTCGTGGCGGCTGTCGGCGGCGAACCACACGTAGCCCTCCGCGCCCTCGATATCGGCGCGGCGGGAGAACACCGACACCATCGACGCCACATTGCCGTTGCCGATGTAGTACTTGACGCCGTTGGCGCGGAACAGAATCCCGGCCTCGGCGTCCGCGCTGCCCGGTTCGGTCGGCGTCAGGATCAGGTCGGTGTTGTAGATATCGGCGCCGTGGTCGCGCTCGGACAGACCGAATGCCATCACCTGACCGTCGGCGAGATCGTCTGCGGCGCGCTTCTTGGCGGCCTCGTTATCGCTCTGCCAGATCGGGCCGAGGCCCAGGATGGTGACCTGTTCGGCGTACCAGTACGCCAGGCCGTAGAACCCGAAGATCTCCGACAGCGCCGCATTGCGGGCCGCGTCCCAGCGCCGGTTCTCGTCGCCGTCGGCATAGGCGGCGGGCGTCAGGAAGGTCGCGAACAGCTTCTCCTTCTTGACGAACTCGAGGAACTCCGACACCCACACCGCATCGGCATCATCGGCCAGCAACTGCCGCTTACCCCGCGACTCGAACCACTCGATGGTCGCCTTCAGCAGCCGCCGCGTCTCGGCGTCGAACTGCTTCGGGTCATAGGTGGCGGGGTTGAACAACAACGCGTCGGTGCTCGTCATGCCGCTAACTTACCAGCGGGTAACAGCAGCGTGGAGCGGGTCCGCGATTACGCATAGCCACGAATCATGCCTACGGAACCGTAGGTCCGGACGAACGTGAGAAGCCCGGTCGACTGAGCTGCTGTGGTCATCAGCATCGCCGCAGTCGCCCGGGCCTGTCCACTCGTTGCCGTGGGCGGAACCTACCGTCCGCCGCGCACCTGCGCGAGCACCGATTCGACTACCGAGTCGGCCGGGACCTCGACGGATTCGCCGGTGAAGCGATCGCGGATCTCGACCTTGCCCTCGGCCCAGCCGCGGCCGACGACCACGACAACCGGCACGCCGATCAGCTCGGAATCCTTGAACTTCACACCGGGCGAGGCCTTGCGGTCGTCGAGTACGACGTCGAGTCCGGCCGAATCCAGCTGCGCGGCGACCTGCTCGCCGCCCTCGCGCGAGGATTCGTCCTTATTCGCGATCACCACATGCACATCGAACGGCGCGACCTCGCGCGGCCAGCGCAGGCCCTTCTCATCGTGCTGCTGTTCGGCGATCACCGCGACCATGCGGGAGACGCCGACGCCGTAGGAGCCCATGGTGAGCCGCACCGGCTTGCCGTTCTCACCGAGCACGTCCACCTCGAAGGCGTCGGTGTACTTGTTGCCGAGCTGGAAGATGTGGCCGATCTCGATGCCGCGCGCGGACACCAGGACGCCACGCCCGTCGGGCGAGGGATCACCGTCGCGCACCTCGGCGGCCTCGATGGTGCCGTCAGGGGTGAAATCGCGACCCGCGACCAGGCCGACGACATGCTTGCCCGGCTCGTCCGCGCCGGTGATCCAGCTGGTTCCGGTGCCGATGCGCGGGTCGACCAGGTAGCGAACACCGTTGGCCTGCAATGCCTTCGGGCCGATGTAGCCCTTCACCAGGAACGGGTTGGCGGCGAAATCGGCCTCGGTGAGCATTTCCACCTCGGCGGGTTCGACCGACGCGCCCAGGCGCTTGTCGTCGACCTCGCGGTCACCCGGAATGCCGATGCCGAGCAGTTCGGTCTTACCGTCCGGGTGGCGCAGCTTCACCATGATGTTCTTCAGGGTGTCCGCGGCGGTGACGGGACGGTCGGAGATGCCCGCTTGATTGGCCCAATCCACCAGGGTCGCGATGGTCGGGGTGTTCGGGGTGTCGTGTACGACCGCCGCGGGCAGGCCCTCGATCGGCCGCGATTCGGCAGCGGGCGTGACCACCGCTTCCACATTCGCGGCGTACCCGGACTCCCGGCACACCACGTAGGTGTCCTCACCGACCGGACTGTCCGCGAGGAATTCCTCCGACGCGCTACCGCCCATCGCACCGGAGGTGGCCGCGACAATGACGTACTTGACATTGAGCCGGTTGAAGATGCGCTGGTAGGCCTCGCGGTGCGCGTTGTAGCTGGCCTTGAGTCCGTCCTCGTCGAGGTCGAAGGAGTACGAGTCCTTCATGATGAACTCGCGCCCGCGCAGGATGCCCGCGCGAGGACGCTCCTCATCGCGGTATTTGGTCTGGATCTGGTACAGCGTGACCGGAAGGTCCTTGTACGAGTTGTATTCACCCTTCACGGTCAGCGCGAAGAGCTCCTCGTGGGTCGGGCCGAGTAGATAGTCCGCACCCTTGCGGTCCTGCAGCCGGAACAGGCCGTCGCCGTATTCGGTCCACCGGTTGGTGGTCTCGTACGGCTCGCGCGGCAGCAGCGCGGGCAGCGATATCTCCTGCGCGCCGATGGCGTTCATCTCCTCCCGCACGACCTCCTCGACCCGCCGCAGCACCCGCAGGCCCAGCGGCAGCCACGAGTACACGCCCGGGGCGACGCGCCGCACATATCCGGCGCGGACGAGGAGTTTGTGACTGGGCACCTCGGCGTCGGCGGGATCGTCGCGCAGGGTACGCAGGAACAGGTGGGAGAGGCGGGTGATCACGGAACGACAGGGTAGTCGCTGGCCGTGCGATGTCTGCAAGGCATTACCGTATCCGCTCGTGCTGGTGCTGCTGCCCCCTTCCGAAACCAAGTCCGATGGCGGAACCGATGCGCCGTTAGAGCTGGAGTCGCTGGCGATGCCGCAGCTCACGGCGGTGCGCGACCGGCTCATCGACGAGGTCGTCAAGTTGGCCGCCGACCCGGACGCCTCGCGTGCGGTTCTCGGCCTCGGTAAGGGGGCTGATGCCGAGATCGCCCGCAATGCGACCTTGCGCACCTCGGCCACTCGCCCCGCGCTGGAGCGCTACACCGGCGTCCTCTACGACGCCCTCGACGCTCGCTCGTTCACGAAGGTCCAACGCGCCAAGGCCTATGCCCGACTCGGCATCGGCTCGGCACTGTTCGGCGCAGTCCGCGCCGACGACCTCATCCCCGCCTACCGTCTCTCCGGCGGTTCCAAACTGCCCGGCCTCCCAACTCTCTCCGCCATCTGGCGCGACGTCCTGCCCGACGCACTGCACGCCGAGGCGGCCGGCGAACTGGTCATCGACCTGCGTTCCGGCACCTACCAGCAGCTCGGCCGCGTCCCCGATGCCATTACCGCCAATGTCCTCACCGAACACCCCGACGGCTCGCGAACCGTGGTCAGCCACTTCAACAAGCACCACAAGGGGCTACTCGCCCGCGCCCTCGTCCTCACCCGCGCCGACCCCACCGACATCCGAGCGGTAGCCCGCATCGCCACCAAATCCGGCCTCCGCACCGAAATCGCCTCCCCCACCGAACTGCTCATCATCACCTGAGGCGAGCACAGACCCAGCGCACGCTTCACATAGGTTGCAACCTATGTGAGGCGTGCACTGACTATGTGCCGTCGGCGTAACCACACGCTGCCCAATCCGGCGGAGGTCCCGGCCCGCACCGCCGAAATGCTCGGCCGCCTCATGGCCAACACTGCGGTGATGGTCGCCCACGAACTGCGCCTACTCAGATGCGTTCGGCGGAGCGCCAGGTGCCGCCTCGGTGGGTGCGGTGGGCGATGTTGGCGGCTCGGGCCAGCCTGGTCAGCCAGCGGTCGGGGGTGTTCAGATCAGGCCAGGTCCAGCGGACGACAATCCAGCCGAGTGCGCGCAGGGCATCCTCGCGAAGTTTCTCCGCGATCACAATGGATTCGGGCCCACCCCTCTGGAAGTCTTTGCGGTACTTGACCATTCCATCGAATTCGCCGATGACGCCAAGGGTTGGGAACAAGAAGTCGACTCGGGCAACGAATCCACCGGTGGTATCCAGGATGGTCGACTGTAGCTCCGGTGCGGGGAGACCGGCGGTGCGCAAAACAACCCGGCTTCGCGATTCGCCGGGGCTCTCGGCGCGGCCGTCGAGGAATTCGACGACACGGCGGGCGGCCGGGCAACCAGGACGACCGTTCGCCCGCAACAGTTGTTCCGCCAATTCGGCACGGGTGGTTCGCTCGAGGCGCAGTGCGGCATCACCGACTACGACGGCTTGTTCGAAGGGGACGCTCCGGGCCAGGTCAACGACCGTGCGCGCCACATTTGTCACCCGCATATCGCCGATCTGCACCACTTCATCGGACTCGATGGACGTAGCGTGCACCATGACCCGCGCCCCCGTGCGTGCCCCGGTTCTTCGATCGCGGGTCAAATGAACTCGGGCCAATGGAATCGACCATACCGGGAGCCCGTGCACAACAGCCGCGGAGATATGACTCACGACGGCGGCGGAGCTGGAGCCCGCGGCGACAGCACCGGTCAGCACCAGATGCCGTTGCTCAGTACTCATTTCGCCAATATCGACCTCGCTCACATACTGCCCGCGGCACACCCGCTGCCAGGGTTGCCTACCGAGTTCACGCCCGGTGAACCCCGCATCCAACGCCGCCCGCCGAGAAACAATTCGAGGTAACTCCACACCCCGATCCTC
The DNA here is from genome assembly GCF_048910785.1 of Nocardia nepalensis. Taxonomy (NCBI): domain Bacteria; kingdom Bacillati; phylum Actinomycetota; class Actinomycetes; order Mycobacteriales; family Nocardiaceae; genus Nocardia; species Nocardia nepalensis. Next base: position 105,148 of record NZ_JBKBET010000022.1, read on the forward strand.
CCGACCACCCCCTCCCCCCGAAAGCCCCAACCGCCGAACTGTGGACAACACGCACCCTGTGCATAACGCCCAACTTTGTTGGCGCACACCCAGTGAACGCCGCGCACAAGTTACGACCTATGTGCGGCGTTCACTGGATATGTGCCACGCTCGGAGCGCGGTCAGCGCTCGGCGGCGGCGAGGGCGGCGGTGATCTTGGCGGCGGGGGCGGGGGCGGCCTCGTGCTCCCAGAACGGGAGGGCTGCGGCGTAGGGGTTGCCGTATACCGGGGTGTTGACCTGGGAACGCCAGCTCTCGCTCAGTGGACCGAAGTCGACGATGTCGTAGCCGAGCGCGTCGAGCAGTTCGGCGGCGGCCTTTTTCGCATCGGCGTCGTCACCCGCGATGGGCAGGGCCGTGCGGTCGTCGGCACCCGACGGCCGGGCGAGGGCGGCCAGATGCGGGTAGTAGATGTTGTTGAAGGCCTTGACGACCTTCGAGCTCGGCAGGTGCTGTTGCAGCAGTTCGCTGCTGGTGGCGGTCCCGGCCTCGAGCTCGGGGAAGGTGCCGTCGCGGTCCGGGTAGTAGTTGTTGGTATCGATCACCACCTTGCCGGCCAGTGGCTCGACCGGAACCTGACGGTAGTTCTTCAACGGCACCGTGACCACGACGATGTCGCCCGCCGCGGCCGCCTCCGCCGCGGTGGCCGCCCGCGCCCGCGGCCCGAGTTCTGCCACCAGGTCCGCCAGCGTCTCCGGCCCCCGCGAATTGCTCACCACCACGTCCAGTCCGGCCGCAACGGCCAGTCGCGCCAGCGTGCCCCCGATATTGCCGCTACCGATCAATCCGAGTGTCGTCATGCCCGTCCCAACCCCGTCGACGCCATGGATGTTCCCGTCACCGTTATCGGCCGGTCCACGCGTCGGGCGCGAAACTCGGATGCGCACGAGACGATCGGTCTGTACTGTTGCCGCGAGCGGCGGGGGAAATCCGAAAAGAGGCGCCGCGCAACGAATGTGACGGCGTACGAGTGCGCCCGGGGAGGTAGAGATGACGAAGCTGAATCAGATCATCGCGGTGGAGAAGGGCGTCAAGAGCGGCGCGCTGCGCGAGTTGGCCGATACCCAGAATCAGCTGCAGAAGCCGGGGTTGCTGGCCGGTATCGCGCGCACGTATCAGCCGAAAGATGAAGAGGGCGAGCAGCTTCCGCCCGAGTCGACGCGCGTGCAGGTGAAGTCGGAGGAGGTGTTGCGTCAGACGGCCGCGACGCTGACCCGGCTATTCGACGTGACCGCGACCAAGGACTGGGCGAACTGCGAGGCCAAGGCCGACGTCCGGGTGGACGAGGAGACCTTGCTGGCCGCCGTTCCGGTCTCGTACCTGCTGTTCCTGGAGAAGCAGCTGGCCGATCTGCACACCTTCGTGAAGAAGCTGCCGGTACTCGACGCCGCCGAGGCCTGGGCGTTCGACGATTCCTCCGACACCTGGCGCACCGATGCCGTGCGCACCATTCGCACCAAGAAGGTGCCGCGCAACCACGTGAAGGCCGAGGCGACCGAGAAGCACCCGGCGCAGGTCGAGGTGTACTACGAGGACATCGCGATCGGCTACTGGACCACGGTGAAGTTCTCCGGCGCGCTGCCCGCCCGCCGGGTCAACGAGCTGGTCGAACGCATCGAAAAGCTCCAGCAGGCAGTCAAATTCGCCCGAGAGGAGGCCAACGGAGCGCAGGTCACCGACCGCAATACCGGTGATGTGATCTTCCGTTACCTGTTCGGCTGAGACCGGTCGGGGGCGAATAATCGCCCTCGACCCCACAGACTCCCCCGCCGGTGTGCGGGGGAAGCGCAAGAGCGCAAACTCAAACTGAAGATAAGCCTGAATACACGGTGTCAGTGCGGGTTCGAATCCCGCTCCGGGCACAGGCCCGGTAGCGCTAGCGACTGCTTGCAGGTCGCTCGAAAGGATCAGCCCAAGTGGTAGAGGCAGCCGGAAACTCAGACTCTCGCTCCAGATTGAGCATTCGCCGCCGATCACCCGGTCACGAGGAAAGGACACGGAGCGACGAGATGCGGGTTCAACCCCCGTTCTCCGCGCCACATGCGGAGATGGTCCAAACGTAGGACGCGTCGCAGTGAGTTTGATCCGATCCCACCGATCCGGTGCGCGAATTGGGTGGCACCGAGGAACCCGAGGGTAGGCTAGACCCTCGGGTTCCCTTGCGTCAGAAGACCTTTCAACGCTCGTGGGTTTCCTCGAGAACCGCCTAGAACTTGTCGGAGTTGGCGGACAGGTCGCGAATGAGCAGTGCGGTATGCAGCGAGGTGCGCGATTCGCCGTCCTCGAGGTCGATGTCGAGGATCCGCTCGATGCGGGCGAGCCGGTCGTAGAGGGTCGGTCTGCTGATATTGAGTCGCTTCGCCAGTTCGGTCTTATTGCCCGCCACGTCGAGGAACTGGCGCAATGTGCGCGTCAGATCGGCCGCATGCCGAATGTCATAGCGCAGCAACGCACTCAGCTCCGTTTCGGCGAAACTCTGCACTCCGGGTTCGTTGCGGATCAGCGAGAGCAGTCCGCGCAACCGGACATCGCCGCTGCGGTAGAACGGTCGCGGCACCGATGACTCCAGCGATAACGCGACCTCGGCGACGTGCGCCGCATGCACCAATTCGCGCGCGGTATCCAGCAGCGAATCCGCTTGGGCGCCAACGCCGACGACCACGCGATGCACCCCATCCACCCGCCGCACCTCGGCGGTGATCGCCGCGCATACGGCACGGAGGGTGTCATCGAGATCGGCGCCGCGCGGGACCGCGAGCACCACGGCGACCCGATCGCCGTGCTCGGCCGCGGTCAATGCGGTCGCCTTCGACAGGCCGAGACCGTGGGTGACCGCGTCCAGCACGCCCGCGCTGCGGCGCTGCCTGGCGACCTGATCGGTTTCGGCAAGGGCCGCGACGTCTATCGCGAGCGGAACGTAATTCACCCGGCGGGTCAGCAGACCGAGCGCGGCGGCCCTGGCCTGGGCATCGCGCTCGTCGAGCACACGGCCGTTGACCATATCGTCGATGAGGCCGGTCTGCGCCTGTCGATGCAGGCCGAAGCGGTCCTTGTCGATCATCCGGTGCAGGGTCAGGGTCTGCGCGGCGCGCTCGAGCACCATCCGGGCGCGGGGCGTCGCGACCCGACTCGAGCGCAGGATGAGCCGACCCCACCGCTGGGTATGCGGGCCGACCGCCACCACATCCCAGCCGTCGGGCAGCAGGCGCGAGGTGGTCTCCCAGTTCTCCAGGATCGCCGAGGTGGTGGTGTGCCGGGCGGTGAGCGCCAACACCCGGTGCGCCAGGTCCTCGAGCACCACCGAGGAATCGAGCATGCCGGCGGCCGTCTTGACGATCTCGGCCAGCGAGGCCCGGCGCACGCTCAACTCGGTGAACGTCTCGTGCACGGTGCGCGCGAACTCCAGTTCGGCGTATTGATCGGCCACGATCACCCGGTGCACCGCCTCGGTGATCTCCACGAACCGAGTGACGCGGTGCAGCGCGATCACCGGCAGCTCGAGCTCATCGGCCATCTCCACGACCACCCGCGGCAACTCCGGCACGGCCTCGCCGAGCTCCACGACCAGCCCGGCCACCCCCGCCGCGGCCAGCGAACGCAGATACGCGACCGTCGATTCGTCACCACCGGTCAATGCCAATCCGGTGGTCAGCATCAGCTCGCCGCCGACCAACAATTCGGCGACATCCGGCAGGTCACTGACGTGCACCCACCGCACCGGCCGCTCCAGCGTTCCCCCGCCAACGACCTGCGGCTCCCCCGCGCGCACCACCGGCATGGCCAGTACATCGGCAATGGAGAGCAACACCCGACGAATCGTAATACGAATTCCGAAATCGCGTACAGATCGTCGGGGTGAAATGGCCGGTCCGTGGTGCAGAGTTGGGACCACAATGGAACAACGGTGGATCGGCACCGAACAGCTCAGCGGTAGAAAACGCCAACCGGTACGAACGCTCACGCATCGAATCGAGGAGATATGCAGACAATCGCGCACTGGCTCGACGGCAAACCCTTCGCTGGCGCGAGTTCGGCGACCGCCCCGGTGACGAATCCGGCGACCGGAGTGGTGACCGGACGGGTCGCGCTGGCCAGCGTCGAGGACGCCAGGGCGGTGATCGAATCGGCCAGGGCGGCGTTTCCGGACTGGCGCGATACCTCGCTGGCGCGGCGAACGCAGATCCTGTTCCGGTTCCGCGAACTGCTCAACGAGCGCAAGCAAGAGCTGGCCGAGCTGATCACCGCCGAGCACGGCAAGGTGCACTCCGATGCGCTCGGTGAGGTGACCCGCGGTCTCGAGGTGGTCGAATTCGCCTGTGGTGTCCCGCATTTGATCAAGGGCGGGTTCACCGAGAATGCGTCGACGAAGGTCGACATCTTCTCCGTCCGCCAGCCGCTCGGCCCGGTCGCGGTGATATCGCCGTTCAATTTCCCGGCGATGGTGCCGATGTGGTTCTTCCCGATCGCGATCGCCGCCGGAAATACCGTGGTGCTCAAGCCGAGCGAGAAGGATCCGTCCTCGTCGCTGTGGTTGGCCGAGCTGTGGCACGAGGCCGGTTTGCCCGCAGGGGTTTTCAATGTGCTGCAGGGCGATAAGGTCGCGGTCGACGAACTGCTCGACAATCCGAATATCAAGGCCGTCTCGTTCGTCGGTTCGACGCCGATCGCGAAGTACGTCTACCAGCGCGGAACCGCCAGCGGTAAGCGCGTGCAGGCGCTCGGCGGCGCGAAGAACCATATGGTCGTGCTGCCCGATGCCGATCTGGATCTGGCCGCCGACGCCGCCGTGAATGCCGGCTTCGGCTCCGCGGGTGAGCGTTGCATGGCGATCAGCGTGGTGCTCGCGGTCGGCACCGTCGGCGACGAACTGGTCGCCAAGATCACCGAGCGCGCCAAGACCATCAAGACCGGGGACGGCACCCGCAATACCGATATGGGGCCGCTGGTGACCCGTGAGCACCGCGATCGCGTCGCTTCCTATATCGACGCGGGCGAATCCGCCGGGGCCAGTGTCGTTCTCGATGGACGCGGCGTCCAGGCCGACGGCGAGGCGGACGGATTCTGGCTCGGGCCAACGATTCTCGATCACGTCGGTACCGAGATGAGCGTCTACACCGACGAGATCTTCGGCCCGGTCCTGTCCGTCGTGCGGGTCGACAGCTACGACGAGGCGCTGGATCTCGTCAACGCCAACCCATACGGCAACGGCACCGCGATCTTCACCAATGACGGCGGCGCGGCCCGGCGCTTCCACAATGAGGTGGAGGTCGGGATGGTCGGCATCAATGTGCCGATCCCGGTTCCGATGGCCTACTACAGCTTCGGCGGCTGGAAGAACTCGCTGTTCGGCGATTCGCACGCACACGGCACCGAGGGCGTGCACTTCTTCACCCGCGGCAAGGCCGTCACGACGCGCTGGCTCGATCCGAGCCACGGCGGCCTGGAACTCGGGTTCCCCCAGAACAAGTAGCCAGACCCCAAGTTACGCAGGAGAACTCGCCGATGACCCTTCCGAACGGATTGACACCGGACGAAGCCAGGCAGGCCGCCGCGCGCGCCTACGAGCTGGACCGCCGCCACGTCTTCCATTCCTGGTCCGCGCAGGCGCAGCTCACGCCGATGACCATCACCGCGGCCCAGGGCTGCTACGTATGGGACGGTGACGGCAACCGTCTGCTCGACTTCTCCTCGCAGCTGGTGAACACCAATATCGGTCATCAGCATCCGAAAGTCGTTGCCGCGGTGCAGGAACAGGCCGCCAAACTGTGCACCGTGGCGCCGCAGCACGTCAACGACGCCCGTTCCGAGGCCGCCCGGCTCATCGCCGAGCGCACCCCGGGCGAGCTGAACAGGATCTTCTTCACCAATGGCGGCGCCGATGCCGTCGAGCATGCGGTCCGGATGGCGCGCCTGCACACCGGGCGCTACAAGGTGCTCGCGCGCTACCGCTCCTATCACGGCGGCACCGAGACCGCGATCAACCTCACCGGCGACCCTCGGCGCTGGCCCAATGACCACGGCAATAGCGGCATCGTCCACTTCTTCGGCCCGTTCCGGTATCGCTCGCAATTCCACGCGAGCACCGAATCCGAGGAAGCCGAACGCGCTTTGGCACATCTCGAGCAGACCATCGTGTTCGAGGGGCCGAGCACGATCGCCGCGATCGTGCTCGAATCCATCCCTGGCACAGCGGGAATCATGGTTCCGCCGCCCGGATACCTGGCCGGTGTCCGGGCGCTGTGCGATAAGTACGGCATCATCTTCATCGCCGATGAAGTGATGTCGGGTTTCGGCCGCACCGGAAAGTGGTTCGCCATCGAGCATTTCGACGGTGTCATGCCCGACCTGCTGACCTTCGCCAAGGGGGTGAACTCCGGCTACGTGCCGCTGGGCGGCGTCGCGATCAGTCCGGCCATCGCGGCGACCTTCGACGATCGCCCGTACCCGGGCGGTCTCACCTACTCGGGTCATCCGCTGGCGACGGCGGCCGCGGTCGCCACCATCAACGCGATGCGGGACGAGCGAATCGTGGAGAACGCCGCCGATATCGGTGACCGAGTCCTGGGTCCGGGCCTGCGCGAGCTCGCCGAACGCCATCCCAGCATCGGTGAGGTGCGCGGCGCGGGCGTGTTCTGGGCGCTGGAACTGGTGCGGGACAGGGAAACTCGCGAACCGCTCGCCCCATATGGCGGCACCAGCGATGCGATGTCCGAAACCGTCGCCGCGGCGAAGGCGGCGGGTCTGCTGCTGTTCGTCAATTTCAATCGGCTGCATGTGGTCCCGCCGTGCGTCATCGGCGAGGCCGAAGCGAAGGAGGGCCTGGCGATCCTCGACCAGGTGCTGACGACTGCCGACGGGCACGTGGGTTGAGCTGAGTAACGAGCTGCAATTCATCGCGGGTGCACGCCGCGCGGGCTGGACCGATGATATGTCGATCATCGAACCCGCGACCGGCGCCGACCGCGGATGACTCGGGAATGTTCTTGATCGGCCGGGCGTTTCACTGCGGCATGACCAGTGCTGTGCTTTCCGATGAGTTGAAGAAGTATCTGGACGAGGCGAAGGTGTATGCGACCGCGGCAACGATCGGGCCGAACGGACAACCGCATCTGACCGTCATCTGGCTCAAGCGCGACGGCGACGACCTGCTGTTCTCCACCACCGTGGATCGGCAGCAGGGCAAGAATCTCGCCCGCGACCCGCGCATCACGGTAATGATCAATCCGCCCGAGAATCCCTACGTGTACGCGGAGATTCGCGGCACCGCCACCCTGACGCCCGATCCGGAGAAGACACTCCCGAACGAGCTGTCGAACCACTACCACGGACTCCCGTACGTCGAATTCAACCCCGCCTCCGTCAACGACGGACCCCGCGTGATCGTCCGGGTGACCCCGCGCAAGGTCGCAGGCCGCCTCTGAACTGCCGGCCGAGCAGGTTCACCCCTGCTTGGCCGTCTCTTGCGCATGCTGCGCCCGCCCGACCTCGGCGGCGGTGTAGCGCAAGGTCAGCGCCACCAGACCGACCAGCAGCGCGCCGATCGCGGCGACGAAGAGCACCAGTGCGTAACCGCTGCCGAGGGCATCGAGTTGGGCCGCAGTCATATCCGTCGGCTTGCCGGTGCTGCCGCCGAGCGAAAGGGTGCGTGAGGCGGCGACCGGCGCGAGCAGTCCGATCGCGATCGGCGTGCCCAGATTCATGAACATCTGGCCGATCGCCGTGAGCGGGCCGATGTTATCGGGCGGGACGCCGACCAGCACACATAGCGGGACCATCACCACGGCCACGCCGATCCCGAAACCGATCACGATGAACAGCACGAGCAGCGTGGGCACGTATTGGACCCCCCGATCCAAGGTCGAGCCGAACAGCAGTCCGGCGACCATGACCACGGCGGCACCGCTCAATATCCAGCGCGGTGCGACGGTCATCGCCAGTTTCGAGGCGAGGGCGGTGCCGATGCCCGCGCCGATCGTGAACGGGATGAAGGCCAGCCCGGCGACCAACGGGCTGTAGCCGACGACATTCTGCACGAACAGACCCGCGAAATAGGTTGTCGCGCCGAGCACTCCGCTGGCCAGCAGGATCGCGCCGAATGTCGCGTTCCGGTCGCGATGATCGAATAGCGACCAGGGAAGCAAGGGATTGCGCACCCACCGCTCGGCGAAGACGAAGCAGATCAGCAACACCACACCGGCCACCAGCGACCCGATGATAACTGGACTGTCCCAACCGAATTCGGGTCCTTCGGTCGCGCCGAACACCAAGGACGCGCACGCCGCCGTGCCGAGCACCGCACCGCGCACGTCCAGGGGTAGTCGATGGTGGGTGGTGTCGCGCAGTTGGAACAGCGCACCCCACAGGATCAACACACCGATCGGCACATTGATCAGGAAGATCCACCGCCAGCTCACCTCGGTGAGCGCGCCGCCGATCACCAACCCGCCAACCGAGCCGACCGCCATCATGGAGCCGAAGATCGCGATCGCCTGATTGCGCACCCGGCCGGGTGCGAAGGTGGTCGCCACCAAGGCGAGTGCGGTCGGGGCCGCGAGTGCCGCGCCGGTGCCCTGGATCGCGCGGGCCGCGATCAGCATTCCCTCGTTCTGCGCGAGCCCGCACAACAGTGAGGCCAGCGTGAACAGCGCGACTCCCACGATGAACATGCGCTTGCGGCCGAAGGAGTCGCCGATCCGGCCGCCGAGCAGCATCAACCCCGCGAACGGCAGACCGTAGGCGGTGACCATCCAGGCGCTACCCGAGCTGGATAGTCCCAGTTCGTCCTGTAGTCGGGGCAGCGCGAGAATCACCACGGTTCCGTCGAGCACGACCATCAGCTGCAACCCGCTCAACACGAGGATCGCGAACCCGAAGGCCCGCCGCGTTACCGGGTAGCGCGTCGTCGCGGCGGGATTGTCTGGCACAGTCAGCCACTGTAGTCAGACCGGCGGATGACCGGGAGCGGCCCGGTCCGGGGCACGACCGGCATGGATCCGGTCCGCTGCGATTCCTCCTGCGCATGCTGGGCCTCGGCCAGCTGTTTCGGCGTGAAACGCAACGTCAGCGCGATGAAGCCCGCCGCGACGGCGACGAGCGAGCAGACCGCGAGTACCAGCGTGTACCCGCTGCCCAGTGCGAAGATCTCGGCCTCGTTCATATCCGCGGCAGTGCCGGCGCGGCCGCCCATCGACATGGTGCGCGAGGCTGCGATCGGGGTGAGCAGACCGATGAACACCGGCGTCGCCAGATTCATGAACATCTGCCCCACGGCCGACAGCGGGCCGATATCGGACGGCGGCACACCGACGAGCACGCACAGCGGCGCAAGCACCATCGCTACGCCGACCCCGAAACCGATCACGATCAACAGCGGAAGCAGCGTGGTCAAATAGCTCACGCCCCCATTGAGCTGCGAACCGACCAACAGCCCGGTGGCCAGCACGAACGCCGCACCGCACAGCAGCCAGCGCGGTGCGATCAGCAGCGCCGCCTTGGAGGCCAGCGCGCCGCCGACGCCGATGCCGATGGTGAACGGAATCGATGCGACACCCGCCACCAGCGGACCGTAGCCGAGCACGTTCTGCAGGAACTGCGCGACGAAGAACGTCATCGCACCGAGCACGCCACCGGCCAGGAAGATCAGCGCGAAGGTGGTGACCCGGTCGCGGCTGTCGAACAGCGACCACGGCAGCAGCGGATCCTCGACGGTGCGTTCGACGACCACGAAGACGATGAGCAGCACCGCGCCCGCCACCAGCGCGCCGATGATCGCCGGACTGCCCCAGCCCATTTCCGGCCCCTCGGTCGCGCCGAACACGATCGAGGCGCAGGCCACGGTGCCGAGCACCGCGCCACGGATATCGAGTGCGGACCGATGGTGTTCGGTGTCGGCGAGCTGCGACAGCGCACCGAGGATGATCAATGTGCCGATCGGCACATTGATCAGGAAGATCCAGCGCCAGGACAGCTGGGTCAGCGCGCCGCCGACCACCAGACCGCCGACGGATCCGATGCCCACCATCGAGCCGACGATCGCGATCGCCTGATTGCGCGCCTTCCCGGGCGCGAAAGTCGTTGCCACCAGCGCGAATGCCGTCGGCGCCGCGATCGCCGCACCCGCACCCTGTACCGCGCGGGCGGCGATCAGCATGGCCTGGCTCTGGGCGAGCCCACACAGCAGCGATGCGACGGTGAACAATCCGACGCCGAGAATCAGCATGCGTTTACGTCCGAACGCATCACCCAGTCGCCCGCCGAGCAGCATGAGACCGGCGAAGGTCAGCCCGTAGGACGTCACCGTCCACGCGGCCCCCGCGCTGGTCATTCCCATCTCCTGCTGCAGCCGCGGCAGCGCGAAGATCACCACGGTGCCGTCGAGCACAACCATCAGCTGCAGCCCGCTCAGCACGAGAATCGCGAGCCCGAAGGCCCGCTGCGTCACCGGATACTGCATCGTCGCAGCGGGTTTATCGAGCACGATGAGCCACTGTAATTGATGCGGAACGAGGGTCCGCCTCCGCGCGGGGGCGATTCGCCGAGTCATAGCGAAAGTCACTATGCGTTGTGACGGAGTCCAACGGCGGGTAGTGCTCGGCGATCAGCGGCCGAACTCGACGCTCGTCGCGAGCGGGCCTTACCCGGCGGAGGACTCGGCTGGTGGCTCGTCGGAGTCGGCCGAGAAACCCGCGGTGGGGCCGATGACGACGATCGCGGGTGGGCGGATGCCTTCTTCGCGGACGCGGGCGGCGACCGTGCCGAGGTCGGCGCGCAGGACGCGTTGGGTGCGCAGGGTGCCTTCCTGAATGACCGTCGCGGGCGTGTCGGTGGGGCGGCCGCCCTCGATGAGCGCGGTCGCGAATTGTTCGATGCGCTCGACCGCCATCATCAGCACGATGGTGCCGCGCAGCCGGGCCAGGGCGGGCCAGTCGACCAGCGAATCCGGATGGTCGGGTGCGACGTGACCGCTCACCACGACGAATTCGTGGGTGACACCGCGGTGGGTCACCGGAATGCCCGCGGCGGCGGGGACGGAGATCGGGCTGGTGATACCGGGGACCACGGTCACTGGGACGCCCGCCTCGACGCAGGCCTCGAGTTCCTCGTAGCCGCGGCCGAAGACGTACGGGTCGCCGCCCTTGAGCCGCACCACGAACTTGCCCGCCTTCGCGCCCTCGACCAGCGCGGAATTGATCGCCTCCTGCGCCATCGCCCGCCCGTACGGGATCTTCGCCGCATCGATCACCTCGACATCGGGTCCGAGTTCGGCAAGCAGCTCCGGTGGTGCGAGCCGGTCGGCGACAACGAGATTCGCGCGCCCCAGCAGGCGGCGGCCGCGCACCGTGATCAGATCCGGATCGCCGGGACCGCCACCGACCAGCGCGACACCCGGGGCGATCGGCGTCGAATCATCGTTCACCACACCCGATTGCAGCGCCTCGAGCAGCGCATTGCGCACCGCCGCAGAGCGCCGATGCTGACCACCGGCCAGCACACCGAGGGTGAGTCCGTCGTAGCGAGCGGTCGCGGGAGTCACCGCGGTGCCGAGCCTGGCCACGTCGGCGCGCACGCAGAAGATCCGCCGCCGGGTGGCCTCCTCGACCACGGCCGCATTGGTCTCCGGTTCGTTGGTGCACGCGATCGCATACCAAGCGCCATCCAGATCGCCGTCGACGTAGGCGCGCAACGTCACCGTGAGCTGCCCGGACGTCGCCATCCCCTCCACGGCCGGAGTGACTTCGCGACTGATCACATGTACGTCGGCCCCCGACGCGATCAGCAGCCCGAGCCTGCGCTGCGCGACCGTCCCGCCGCCGACCACAACGACACGCCGCCCATTGAGATCTAGCCCGACCAGGTAGTTCGGGTCACTCGCGGGACGGACATCGGAATCGCGTTCCGACTGGTCATCGGTGGGTACTGGCGTGTTCGGCACAATGTTCGAGCCTACGTCCTGCACGCGCGCTCTCAGCAATCACCCGCCACGGCGAAGGGTGCGCAGCAAGGCATTGCCCGCGAGTCGGCGGTCCGCGGCCAGCAGATAGGCCACCGGAGAGTCGGCCCGCGCTCTATGCCGCAACCGCAACTGCCCGGCCAGATACGGGACAACGGTCACCGCGACCGCGACGCCACCGAGCACCAGTTGCCCACCCGCCGCGGCGACACCACCGGCCAGGGTTCCGGCGGCGGCGCTCAGATCGACTTTGAGCCCCATCGCGCCGGTCGTCGATTCGACGCCGAGCCCACGCAGACCGCGCTGGAGTTCGGCCAGTCGCGGTTGTGTCTTGACCTGATACAAGTTCTCCAGATGTGCCACGGCCACTTCGAGGTTGGCGGCCCGGGCCGCGTCGCGCAGCTCGTCACCCAGGCCATCGACGTGCTCCCGGAATGCGGCGAGTTCGGCTCGATTCCGCTCGCGGAACCTGATCAGCTTCGAAATCGGCAGCTGTGCAAGGTGATTCGGTTGGATTACCGAGCGCACCGCGATATGGAGATACGCGGCCGTGGCATCCTCTAGCCGCTTTTCCTCGTCCTGTCCGAGCATCAGATCCGTCAGCATGGCGGTCGAACCGATCGCATTGTGTATTCGAGGTTCGTCGGTGGCGGGCGAGAGCATGTTTTCGCGGGCAACCACATCGGTCAGCGCCGCGAGATAAATGGATCCCAGCGTCGGATGCAGGCCGATCCACGGCTCGTCATCCGCGGCCGCCTCCGCGAGTCCGCTGCGGAGCAATCTGTCGCGCAGAGCCCTACTCATCTTCGACTGCCGCCCGGAGTACACCCACACGAGATTCGGATTCGACCGCGGTGGTTGATTCGATACCGGCGCTTGGGCCGGTGGCGACCCCAGACTCAGATCGGTCGCCCGATACGGCGCGTACCGGCGGATCAGTTCGTCGCGGTGGTGCCCCAGAACGTTGTAGAACAGCGACGCGACCGATTCCAGCTCGGCCTCACGCGGAACGATATCGATTACGAAATCCGATTCCCTGCGCAATTGACGGACCAGCGGACCGTCGCGATCAATGGCTCTCGGCCGAATGCGGACCATCTTGTCCCAAGTGAGCAGGGCCAGCTTCAACCAGTTGTCATCTTGGAAGTGCATCCACGGGTAGTACAGCGCGCTCGCCGACATCGGCTCAGCCTAATCGGACTTCGGGTCGCGCGGTCGGCGATAATTCGGCGGATCGCCCGGGTCGGATGGTCCTGCGGGGATCGGGTGGCGGGTGACGCTGTCAGCAGCGGTGCCCGCAATGACATACGGTTCGTCAGTTGTTGCGGTGGCCGCCCGGTTCCTGGAGGTTGGAGCCATGACGCAGGCGATACCGGCACGGCAACTGCTAGAGGTGGCTTATGAGGAGGCACTGCGCGGCCTGACCGAGGGCGGGATCCCGATCGGCGCCGCGCTGTTCGCGGCCGACGGCACCCTGCTCGGGCGCGGGCACAACCGCCGGGTGCAGTCCGGCGATCCCAGCATGCACGCCGAGACGGACGCGTTCCGCAATGCGGGCCGCCGCCGCGACTACGGCTCGACCATCATGGTGACCACCCTGTCGCCGTGCTGGTACTGCAGCGGCCTGGTACGACAGTTCGGGATCGGGGCGGTCATCATCGGGGAATCGCAGACCTTCCACGGCGGACACGACTGGCTGGCCGAGCACGGCGTCGCGGTGACCGTGCTAGAGGACCAGCGCTGCATCGACCTGATGACCGAATTCATCGCCGAGCAGCCGCAGCTCTGGAACGAAGATATCGGCGTGCCGGACGAGAGCGCCGCACAGTGACGGAACTCCCACGTTGCCAACGACATTCGGACGAACCGAGCCGCAGATCGGTGGCCGAACCGGAAAGGACCGAAGCATGAACGCGATTGCCTCGATCGACCTCGCACGGTGGCGTGCGGGCGGGCCGGCCGCCACCGAAGTCGAACTAGCCGTGGACGAGGGGTTGCGCCGCGCCGGATTCCTGCTCGTCTACGGCCACGGCGTCCCCGAGGGCCTGCCCGCCGCCGTGCGCGCGGCCGCCCGCCGCTTCTTCGCGCTGCCGGACGAGGTCAAGCAACGCTATGCCGTCACCGTGGGCGGTCGGGGCTGGATCGGCCCGGGCAAGGAGGCCAACGGCTATGCCGAGGGCACCGAGACACCGCCCGATCTCAAGGAAACCTACGCCGTCGGCGCGGATACCCCGGTCGGCGATCCCGAGGTCGACGACGTCTGGTTCCTGCCCAACGTGTGGCCCGCGGAGGTGATCGAACTGCGCGAGCTGATGACCACCTACACCGCCGCCATGCGCACTCTCTCCGACGAACTGCTCGCCCTGTTCGCCGCAGCAATTCAGTTGCCCGCCAACCCTTTCCAGGATCTGGCCGCCCGTCCGACCTGGACCTGCAATATCAACCACTACCCGCCGCTGACCGTGGTCGGCGCACCCGAACCCGGTCAGTTCCGCATCGGCCCACACACCGATTTCGGCACCGTCACCGTGCTCGATCGCGAGCCCGGCGCGGGTGGATTGCAGATCTACACCGAGGCCGAAGGCTGGGCCGACGCACCCTACGATCCGGCGGCGCTGACGGTGAATATCGGTGACCTACTCGCCTATTGGAGCGGTGCGCGCTGGCCGTCCGGCAGGCATCGGGTGCTGCCGCCGCAGCCGCAGGCGCCCGAGGAGGATCTGGTCTCGCTGATCTACTTCTACGAACTCGATCACGATGCCGTGGTCACCCCGCTCGAGCCGCCGATCGGCCGGGTCGGCGGGCTGGCACCGGTGGTGTCGGCGGCATTCCTGCGCACCCGACTTGATGCGATCACCATCGGTTGATCTACTCCGGCAAGGGATTTCAGCGGAAGTACGGGTAGTCCTGCACCCAATTGAATCCCCGGCCGCGCAGCGGGAAGCTGTCGAGATCGACCTGCTGCAAGGAGATGGTCACCGGGCGACCGTGCAGCTGCCCGTTCAGCGTCAGACGGTCGGGCGCGGGCTGTTCGAAGGTGAAGGCGGCAATCGGCGTCGGTTGCGCGTCCGGCTGCTCCGGCGGCGCGGATACGGCGAGGGTATGCGCGGCGGTGTCGACAGCCGGGACGGCAGGCACGAGCGTGCCGTCCATCTTCTGATAGGTCATCCCGGGCACATCGAAAACGACGCGCTGCCAACGTGTCTCGTCGGTGGTCAGCGGCGGCACCGGCACCCCGTCCTGGGTGAACTCCGATACCGTCCAGATCCCGTACAGCGGCGGCTTCGGGCTGCCGCCACCGCCTTCGTTCCAGTACTTCAGACCCGTGTGCACGAAGCCCAATGTCATCCACACCGCGAGCGCGACCTGCAATGCGATCGCGATCCAGCGAGTTCGGTTGCCGCGGAACGGATCCGGCTGCGTGGCCGGTTCGGACGGCCGATTCAGCAGCAGCACATTCGCCAGCCGCCGCGTCTGCGGCGCCAGCAGAACCATGCTCAGCAGCATGAGGTGGAATGCCAGGATCTTGACCGGAACGTCGAAGGTCATATTGAGCACGAACACCTGCGCCAAGCTCACCAGGCTCAACATCGCGCCGAGCGTCGCGGTCCTCGGCACGAAAAGCAATAGGCCGCCGAGCACTTCGGCGCAGCCGAGCAGGATCTCGTAGGTGGGTGAGCTTCCGACCTGGTTCCACAGCACCGAGGCGGGGCTGAACTCACCATATGGTTGCAGCAATTTGGCGAGCGAAGGCTGCGGCATCTGCGACGGAATGGCCTTGGCGAATCCGTACAACAGCATTTGTCCGCCCAGGCACATCCGGATGAAGATCAGGAACCAGGCCTGCAGCTTCTGATAGTCGCGCCTGCGCCGGTCCAGTACCGTCCAGATGAGCGCAGCCACCACCGCGACGATCAGCAGGCAGTAGACGAACGACCACATGAACCACTGATCGCCGCTGCCCGAATCCTCCCGCAGCACGATATCGGCGTCGAAGAACAGTCGCCCGGCCCACTCGACGACCGGGCTCAGCACGCGCAATTCCCACAGCACCGCGCTGTCCGGCAGCGATTCGGTGAGCAGCCCGGCGAACGCGAAGGGAATCTGTGAAAACAACAGGCAGAAAAGGCCGAAATAGGTGAAGCAGAACCGGAAAGCGATCCTGGACAACGGATTCCACCCTGCGGGCGGCCCGGATGATACGACGCTGTCTTCCCGATCGAGAACCTCCGTACCGACCGCGCTCACACCGATCCCCTCACTCTCACCCGAAGACTCCACGTCAGCCGACGGTATCCGCGCGATCGCCGGACCCGCTTCCAGGAAAACCCCGATTTACACCCCTACCCGTCGGAGTATGCGGCTCCGTCGGAAGTATGACCACCCGCCGTCTGGGGCGCCCCGGTGCAGCGGTTTGTCAATACCGAATATCACCCAGTGAGGGTCGCGCGTTTTCTTCGAATTTTTGCGGTAAGCACCGACTAGAACGCGTTACAGTTTCCGCAGGCACATGCGTCAGGAGGACAAAGAATGGCCGAAGATCCCGACCCCACCGCGCGGCGGCAGCTGACCGTCAGCGCGCGGGACCTCGACACGCTCGCCGAGGATCTGTCCCGGTGGCTGGACGGCAAGGTCGGCGCGGACCATCCGCCGACCATCTCGGCGCTGTCGCGGCCACAGGGCGCCGGGATGTCGAGTCCGACGGTGCTGTTCGACGCCGAATGGAGTGTGGACGGGCGAGCGGAGCGCGGCTCGTTCGTGGCCAGGATGACACCGGAGGCCGATTCGTTCCCGGTCTTCGAAAACTACGACCTGGAACTGCAATACCGGATCATGGAAGGGGTCGCGGCGGCATCGGAGGTGCCCGTCCCCGAACTGTGTTGGCTGGAGACCGACGAGAAGCCGCTCGGCTCGAAGTTTTTCGTAATGCGGCGGATCGAGGGCCGGGTGCCCGCCGATAATCCGCCGTATGTGTTCATCGGCTGGCTGTTCGACGCGAGTCCGCAAGAGCGTGCGGAACTGACCGCGAAGACCGTCGAGGTCATCGCGAAGGTGCACGAAATCCCGGACCCGACAACGCGATTCCCGATGTTGGACGGTCCCGGGCAGGCACTGCGCCGCCATGTCGAATGGCACCGCAACTGGTACCGCTGGGCGTTGGCCGATGACGGTTACCCGATCCCGCTGATCGAGCGGACCTTCGACTGGCTCGATGCGCACTGGCCCGCAGATCCCGGTCCGGACGTGCTGAGTTGGGGCGATTCGCGGCCAGGCAATGTGCTCTACGACGGCTTCACCCCGGTCGGCGTACTCGACTGGGAAATGGCCGGACTCGGCCCGCGTGAACTGGATATCGCCTGGCTCATCTTCATCCACCGCTTCTTCCAGGACATCGCCACCCGGTTCGATCAGCCCGGGCTGCCGGACTTCCTGCGGCGCGCGGACGTTGTCGCGAAATACCAAGAGATCACCGGCTATACGGTCCGCGATCTCGACTTCTACATCGTCTACGCCGCGCTGCGGCACGCGATCGTGATGGCCAGGGTCAAGCGCCGGATGATCCATTTCGGCGAGGACACCGATACTCCCGATCGCGATGACTACGTGATGCACCGGGCAAGCCTCGAGGCGCTGCTCGACGGAACCTATGAATGGGATTGAATATGCCTTCGCCCCTTGATGAATACCCCATCCACCAGACTCACCTGTCGATGGCCCGAGTGGCCAGCAGCGACCGGAACTTCTACGACCGAAGCTATTTCAACGGTCACGACCGCGATGGCGGCACCTTCTTCGTAACCGGCGGCGGCGTCTATCCGAACCTCGGGGTGATCGACGCGTACGCCTGCGTTCGGCGTGGTGATATCCAGCGCACGGTCCGCTTCTCCGACGCCCTGGGCGATCGCGGCGTCGACCTGCGGGTCGGCGGCTACCGGATCGAGGTGCAGGAGCCGCTGCAGCGGGTCCGGGTGGTCTGCGAGCACGATGATCTCGGCTTCGACCTCACCTGGCACGGGTCGTTTCCCACCGTCGAGGAACAACCGCACCTGATCCTCAACGGCAATCGCCCGATCATCCAGGCGACCCGCTTCGCGCAGGTCGGCTCGTGGGAGGGGACGCTGCACGTCGACGGCACGGACCTCACCGTCGACCCGGCCGTATGGATGGGCACCCGGGACCGCTCCTGGGGCATCCGCCCGGTCGGCGAACCCGAACCGCCGGGCCGCGCCGCCGCCGAACCCTCCGGCGGGTTCTGGTGGATGTACGTGCCGATTCGCTTCGACGATTTCGCCATCGTGGTGATCCTGCAGGAGGAGCCCGATGGCAAGCGCACCCTCAACGACGCCGTCCGCATCTTCCCGGACGGGCGCACCGAACAGTTGGGCTGGCCGCGCTATCACATCGAATATCGCTCGGGCACAAGGCATCCCGTCGGCGCTCGATTGGAACTCAGCACCCCGGACGGTAAGCCGCTCGACGTCGAGATCCGGACCGTCACCAATATCCCCCTGCACGTCGGCTGCGGCTACGGCGGCGACCCGGACTGGCTGCACGGCCGGTGGATGGGCCGCGACTGGTCCTCGACCAGCAGCTACGACTTGACCGACCCGGCCATTGCGGGCCGTATCCCGTTCGGGGTCATCGATCACGTCGCGCACGCACGCTGCGGCGAGTCCGAGGGGTGGGGTCTGTTCGAGCACGCGAGCCTTGGACGTCACGATCCGACCGGGTTCGCCGATTGGGGTTCGGTCGCGCCCTAGGTTTGGGGCGATGCGGGCACATGCTGGTGTGCGGTGAGCGCGGCCGCGATCACAATTCCGTCGACCGTGCGCTTGGGGATAACGAGCGGCCCACCGGCAGCGAGCAGCGCAGCAGCCTCGGCGACACTGGCGGTGCCGAGCGCGTCATCGGTGCGCGCGGAGGGGTTGGGGACGTCGACCTGGGCGAGTTCGGCTGCCGTGTAGGTACGGACCGGGACGTCCAAGCGGGTGGCGGCACCACGGAGACCGAGTTCGTCGGCACGACGATCGATGGTCGCTAGACAGGCAATGGGCTTGTCGCCCAGCACTTCTCGTAGCGAACCAAGGAGGCGTTGCGTCGATGTGCCCGGCCGAAACCCGAGGCCGACAGCCAGCTCGGGCGGTCGCGGTCGGCCCTCGGGCGACACCGCGACCACATCACGCGATGCTGCCACCGGATCGGGCGGCGCGACCACCGAATCCGGCTGTGTCGCAAGGGGATCGGAATGCGTCGAAGACGCGTCCGGGCGGGCAGCCGCTACCACGGGGCGCAGGCTCACGGGGCCGCACGGCGAGGCGAGGGCCGCGGGCGAGTTGGGCCGTCTCGCCGGTGCGGCGGGGGTGTCAGACGCTGGCACGAGTGCGGGCACAGTGGGCGGCTGCGGTGACGAAACGGCTTGTGGCTCGGGGGTTTCCGGCGGGGTGGGTGTGCAGGTAGGAGGCGTGTACCTGATGGATGAGAGCGCCCTCGCGGATGCGGTCTCCTGCGGTGTGCCAGCCCCACGCGTGGGTGACGTCGCCGGGGGTTACCAGCTGGGTGCGGTGGAATTCGTGACCGCGTACGCGCTCGCCCGCTCGCCACAGCGCGGAATCGGCGAGCGCCACACCATCTCGATAGCCGAGGGTCAGGCGCGGGCCGAACTCCGCCGTCGCGTCGACCACACCCGCCATCGGATGGCCGTCGAGTGAGCGCGTGAGATACAGCAGCCCAGCGCATTCGGCGTGCACCGGGAGCCCGGCCCGCGCCTGCTCGGCCACCTGCGCCAAGAGCCGGGTATTGGCCGCCAACGCCGCCGCATGCTCCTCCGGAAACCCACCGGGCAACACCAAACCCGCTGTCCCGGGGGGAAGTTCATCGCGCAGCGGATCGAAAACCACAACCCGCGCCCCCGCCGCCACCAACAACTCCCGATGCTCCGCATACCCGAACGTGAAGGCAGCCCCACCCGCCATCGCGATCACCGGCTCGAATCCCACCCCCGCAACCGCACCCCCCGCCTCCGGCGCAACCACAGCCCCGCGAACCGAGCTCGCCGCAGCCGCATGAGAGGTGCCCGCGCTCGACTGCGGCATGTTTGTCTGAGCGAGGGCATCTCGGTCGGACACCGGCTCCTCGGCAGCACGGATCGCGGTCGCTGGATCCCAGGCTGGACCCGTGACGGTCGAGTGGGCGAGGCGGGCTATGGCTGCCAGGTCTACGTGGGCAGCGACGAGGTTGGTCATAGCTTGGACGGCGGCGGTGGCGGCGGGGCCGTGTTCGACGGCGGGGATCAGGCCGAGGTGGCGGGAGGGGACTTCCAGTTCGCGCATGCGCGGCAGTGATCCGAGGACGGGGAGGCCGACTCGGTCGCAGGCCGCGCGCAGGACCTGGTCGTGACGGTCGCTGCCGACGCGGTTGAGGATTACGCCGCCGAGGCGGATCGCGGTGTCGAAGGTCGCGAAACCGTGCAGCAGGGCGGCGAGGCTCTGGCTGTGGCCGCGGGCGTCGACGACCAAAATCACTGGGGCGCCGAGTAATCCGGCGACCTGGGCGGTGGAGCCCTCGGCGATCGGTGCGCAGTGGTGCTCATCGATGCGGCCGTCGAACAGACCCATCACACCCTCGACCACCGCCAGGTCGCATCCCTGCGCACCGTGGCGATAAAGCGGCACAACACGTTCCGCGCCGACCAGCACCGGGTCGAGATTGCGTCCCGGCCGCCCGGCAGCCAGGCCGTGATAGCCCGGATCGATGTAGTCCGGCCCCACCTTGAACGGCGCCACCCGATGCCCGGCCCGCCGCAGCGCCCCGATCAAGCCCGTCGCCAGCGTCGTCTTCCCACTCCCAGAAGCAGGAGCCGCGATCACTACGGCCGGAACCCGCCCCTCGCTCACGGCAGCCGCACACTTTCTAGAGGTCGACGCGAGAGCCTGTTGCCGAATTGGCTCATTCTCGTCGTCTGCCGCAGCCATATCGCGCCCGGCGATAGGAAACTCACCATTCGATGCCTCGCTGGCCCTTGCGGCCCGCGTCCATCGGGTGTTTGACCTTGGTCATTTCGGTGACCAGATCGGCGGCGTCCAGCAAAGCCGGTGCGGCGTCGCGGCCGGTGATGACCACATGCTGATTGCCGGGACGATCGCGTAGCGTCTCGACGACCTCGTCGACATCGACCCAGCCCCATTTGAGCGGGTAGGTGAATTCGTCGAGGACGTAGAACCGGTGCTGTTCGGCCTGTAGCCTGCGCGCGATCTCGCGCCAGCCCGCCAGCGCGGCGGCGGCATGGTCCTCGTCGCTACCCTGCTTGCGGGTCCACGACCAGCCCTCCCCCATCTTGTGCCACTCGACCGGCCCACCGGTGCCGGTCTCCTCGTGCAGTCGGCCGAGAGTGCGAAAGGCCGCCTCCTCCCCCACCTTCCACTTGGCGCTCTTCACGAACTGGAATACCGCGATATCGAATCCCTGGTTCCACGCCCGCAATGCCATCCCGAACGCGGCCGTCGACTTCCCCTTGCCCGGCCCGGTATGCACCGCAAGCACCGGCTGATTGCGCCGCTGCCGCGTGGTCAGCCCATCATCCGGAACCGTCTCCGGCACACCCTTAGGCATCGAATCTCCTTGGTAGTCCATTGATCAGAACGTCAACATCGGTCGCACCGCCATGCGCCATGCGATCGAAGCTGCCGGACCGCACCTGCACAGGCATATCCGCCACGATCAGGCGGCTCGGGTCACGTTGGGGCGACCGGATCCGGCGCGGACGACATCGGCCACCGAGTCGCCGGTCAGTTCGGCGAGTTGGAGGTATCCGGCGCGGAGCGTCCGGGCCAGATCGGCGGCGAGGCCGAGGCGGATCATGCCGCGTTCGCAGTCGACGACGATCGAGGTGATCGCTTCGTTGGCAAGCAGATTCGCCGCGGCGCGGGCCCGCGGTACCGGGTCGGCGCCGCCGGTGGCGCGGCCGTCGGTGAGCAGCACCAGCATCGGGCGGCGGCGGGGGTCGCGGACGCGCTCGCGGTGTACGACCTCGCGGGCCTTCAGCAGTCCTGCGGCGAGCGGGGTTTTGCCACCGGTGCGCATGCCCGACAGGCGGCGCACGGCGATATCGACCGAGGACGTCGGCGGCAGTACGAGTTCGGCTTCCTGGCCGCGCACGGTGATCACGGCGACCTTGTCGCGCCGCTGATAGGCGTCGCGCAGCAAGGCGACGACGGCGCCGGTGACGGCCGAGAGCCGGTCCCGGGCCGCCATGGATCCGGAGGCGTCGACCACGAAGATCACCAGATTGCCCTCGCGCCCTTCGCGATACGCGCCGCGCAGGTCATCGGCGGCCAGTTTCAACGGTCCGTCGGCGCGGCCCCGGGAACGCTGGTGCGGTGCGGCGGCGAAGACGGTGCCGAGCAGATGCAGACCCGCGGAGGTGTCGGTGCCGGAACGGACGGTGCGGCCCTGCCTGGTCTGTGCGCGCGAGCGACGACCCGCCGCGCCCTCGCCGACGCCGGGGACCTCCCAACGTGGGGGTGTCACAACGGATGTCGCGGGTGTACCGGTACGCCCCTCGCGCGCGGACGGCGATCGCCCTCCGCCCGGCGAATCCGGGCCATCGCCGTCGGGGCCGGGAGTGCCATCCGGATCGTCTTCAGGGCCACGACCATCCGGGCCGCCATCGCTGGGGCCACCATCCGGATCGTCCTCGTTGTTCAGTGCCCGATCCGAACCTGCGTCATCGTTGGGGTGACTGTCCAGACCGCCATCATTCGAACTGCCGTCGTCGAGATCCCCAGCCCGTTGCTCCAACTCCGAACGCTCACCGGACTTTTCGGCCCGCGCAGCCTCCTCCCCCGCCGCACGCATCGCCTCATCCAACTGCTCTTCGCTGATCCCCGGCTCATCGAACGGATCCCGACGCCGCCGATGCGGCAACGCCAGCTCAGCGGCTACGCGCACATCCTCCTCGGCCACCGCTGCCGCCCCACGCCAGGCCGCATGCGCGGCGGCGGTCCTGGCCACCACCAGATCCGCCCGCATCCCATCCACATCGAACGACGCACACAGCGCGGCAATCCGCCGCAGCTCGACATTGTCGAGCGCGACGGACGCGACCCGATCGCGCGCGGTGAGAATCCGCTCGGCCACCTCCCGATCGGCGCCGGCATAGCGCCCGGCGAATCCGGCCGGATCCGCCTCGTAGTCCAGCCGACGGCGCACCACCGCCATCCGCACGTCCACATTCCGCGAGGCCGCGACGTCGACGGTGAGCCCGAACCGGTCCAGCAGCTGCGGCCGCAGCTCACCCTCCTCCGGATTCATGGTGCCGACCAGCACGAACCGCGCCGGATGCGAATGCGAGACCCCATCGCGTTCGATATGCACCCGACCCATCGCGGCGGCGTCGAGCAGTACGTCCACGAGGTGGTCGTGCAGCAGATTCACCTCGTCGACGTAGAGCACGCCGTGATGCGCGGCCGCCAGCAGTCCGGGCCGGAACGCCTGCTCGCCATCGCGCAGCACCCGCTCCAGATCCAGCGAACCGACCACCCGGTCTTCTGTGGCGCCGACGGGCAGTTCGACCAGCCGAGCGGGCCGCGCACCGGTTTCATCGACGACGGGCGGCAGCAACTGCGCAAGTGCCCGCACCACAGTCGATTTCGCGGTCCCCTTCTCCCCGCGCACCAGCACGCCACCGATCCCGGGATGCACCGCGCACAGAATCAGTGCCAGCTGCAATCGCTCCTGCCCCACCACCGCCGAGAACGGGAATCCCGCATCACCGTCCGCGCCGGGACGCGAACCGGTCAGCGAAGGGGCATGCGGCGCGGTTTCCGTATGGGCCAGGGACACGCCCCAACTGTATTCGCGCCGCAACCGCCGACCGGCAGCACCCTCCACCGGCCAGGAACCGCGCTGGATCTACCCCTTGCGCATGGGCAGATGCATGATGCCGTCGTCGATGAACTCCTCGCCGTCGGGCTTGAACCCGAACTTGGCGTACATATCGACCAGGTACGTCTGCGCGTTCAGGCGCACCGTCGCCGAGCCCGCCTCGGCGAGCGCCGCCTGCACCAGCCGGGTGGTGTAGCCGTGTCCGCGCGCCGGAACCGAGGTGCACAACCGGCCGATGCGGAAGGACTTCACGCCGTTCTCGTGCTCCTCGAGCAACCGCAGCGTGGAGATGATCTCGCCCTCGTCATCGAGCCAGAAATGGCGCGTCTCCGGCAGCAGGTCGAGTCCGTCCAGCTCCGGGTACGCGCATTTCTGTTCGACCACAAAGACTTCGACGCGAAGCTTCAACAGCTGATACAGGGTGGCGGTGTCGAGATCGAGCGCCCAGGACCGTTTGAGTGCAACCGTTGACATCATCGCGTCTTGCTATCACAACTATGCGATCGGCGCGACCCCTGCGTGCTTTGGCGTGTTGCCCGACACGCCGTTCAGGTTCAGGGTTTTGGTCGACCAATCCCAGACTTCCTGGAACAACGCCTGGTTCTCCGAGAGCTTTACGCCCAGCGAGGGCACCATTTCCTTCAGCTTCGGCGTCCAGTCTGCGTACTCGCGCGGGAAGCAGCGCTGCAGCACATCGATCATGGCGCTCACACAGGTCGACGCGCCGGGCGACGCGCCGAGCAGACCCGCGATGGTGCCGTCCTCGGCGGTGATAACCGCGGTGCCGAATTCGAGCACACCGCCCGCACCCTTGCGCCGGATGACCTGCACGCGCTGGCCCGCGGTGATCAGCTCCCAGTCGTGGCCGTCCGCGCGCGGCATGAACTCCTCCAGCGTGGCCACCTTGCCCGCCTCGGACTTGAGCAGCTCGCTGATCAGGTACTTGGTCAGGCCGAGTTCGGTGACGCCGACACCGAGCAGGGAGCAGATATTGTTCGGCTTGACCGACTTGAACAGGTCGGTGTTCTTACCGTCCTTGAGGAACTTCGGCGTCCACCCGGCGTAGGGCCCGAACAGCAGTCCGGGCTTGCCCTTGATGATGCGAGTGTCCAAGTGCGGCACCGACATCGGCGGCGCGCCGACCGCGGCCTTGCCGTAGACCTTGGCCTCGTGCTTGTAGACCAGCTCCGGGTTGGTGCAACGGATGAACTGGCCGCTGATCGGGAAGCCGCCGAAACCCTTGGCCTCCTTGATGCCCGACTTCTGCAGCAGCGGCAGCGCACCGCCACCCGCGCCGACGAAGACGAATTTGCTGATGAGCGTGCGGGTCCGGCGGGTGCGCAGGTTGCGCACCTTGACCAGCCAGGAGCCGTCGGCCTGCTTGGTCAGGTTGCGGACCTCGTGACCGAAGGCCAGATCCACTCCGGTGCGGCCGAGGTAGGCCAGCAGTTCGCTGGTGAGCGAGCCGAAGTCGATATCGGTGCCCTCATTGGTCCAGTTGAGCGCGATCGGATCGGAGAAGTCGCGGCCCCTGGCCATCAGCGGCAGTCGCTTGGCGAACTCGTCCGGACTGTCGATGTATTCCATCGTGGAGAACAGCGGATGCCGCGACAGCGCCTCGTAGCGCTTGCGCAGGTAGTCCACGTTGTCCGCGCCGTGCACGAAGCTGACGTGCGGGATGGGGTTGATGAAGGCGGAGGGATCACCGAGGATGCCGTTCTCCACGCCGTAGGACCAGAACTGCCGCGAGACCTGGAAGCGCTCGTTGATGTCGATGGCCTTGCTGATATCGACCGAGCCGTCCGGATTCTGCGGGCTGTAGTTCAGTTCACACAGTGCGGAGTGTCCGGTGCCAGCGTTGTTCCACGGATCGCTGCTCTCGGCGGCGGCGGCGTCGAGCCGCTCGAACAGGGAGATCGACCATTCCGGCTGCAACTGCCGAAGCAGTGCGCCGAGGGTGGCACTCATGATCCCGGCACCGATGAGTACTACATCGGTCTTTTCAGTCATGGCAGCGTTCGGCACGGGTAGATCGACTTCCTTGTCCTTCTGCGCACGCCCACCCCCACGGTGGGCCTGCTGGGCACGGGCGCTATGTGGTTGTTGCGAGTCCTGCGTGACTCGGCGGGAGTAGGTTACCCGCCGTTCACCTAAGCCCAATTGTGCACCTCACCTGTTCGAAGCCCGGCAACGAACTTGCCGAATGTGACATAGATTCCTTCCAGGGTTCGATCTTCGAAACGGCGCTGACGTCGCCTACATTGATCCTTGTGACGAATGAAGCCTCGCTCAGCGTGTCCGATATCACGGCTCCGGCCGCCGAGCGATGGAAGCCCGATGTCCTCGGTGCCGGCTATGAGCAGCGGACGTTGCCGCTCGGCCCGGACCCCGATGGCGAGGGCGAGGCCGTGGCGACACTGGTCCGCCACACCCCCGATACCGGCGCCGCCGCCACCGAACCCGCGGTGCTCTATGTGCACGGATTCACCGACTACTTCTTCCAGCAGCATCTCGCCGAACACTTCGCCGAGCGCGGACATCGCTTCTACGCGCTCGATCTGCGCAAGTGCGGCCGCTCGCTGCGCGACGGCCAGACGCCGCACTACGTGACCGATCTGGCGCTCTACGACGCCGAGCTGAACGAATCGCTGCGGATCATTCAGGAAGAGGCGGGCGAGCATGTGCTGCTGGTCGCGCATTCGACCGGCGGACTGATCGTGTCGCTGTGGCTGGACCGGCTCAACAAGGCGAAGGGCTCGGCCAAGTCGGGCATTGTCGGCCTGGTCCTCAACAGCCCCTGGTTCGACCTGCAGGGCCCCGCCTACTACCGGACCATCGGCACCCCGGTGATCAAGGCGCTCGGCCGGTTCCGGTCGATGTTCGAGCTACCCGGCGCAAAGATCAGCTCCTACGGCGACAGCCTGCACCACAGCGTCGCGGGCGAATGGCATTACAACCTGGATTGGAAACCCCTTCAGGGGTTCCCGGTCAAATTGGGCTGGCTGCGCGCGATCCGCAACGGGCACGCCAAGCTGCAGGCGGGTCTGTCGGTCGGCGTGCCCGCATTGATTCTGCGTTCGCGCATCACGAAGTTCGCGCGTCAGTATGGTCCGGCCGTGGACGTCGCCGATGCGGTGCTCGACGTCAGGCAGATTCAGCGCTGGTCGGGTTGCCTCGGTGATCGGACCAATATCGTCCCGATCGACGGTGCGCGCCACGATGTGTTCCTGTCCTCGGCCGTACCGCTGGGCAAGGCCTTCGCCGAACTCGACAGCTGGCTGGACTGGCTGGTGGTCTTCCGCAAGAAGACCGCCGGTTCACCAGAGGCTGGTGCGTAGCACGATCTCGGTGGCCAGCTCGTGGTCGGCCTCGGTCGCCACGTTGTCGACGTCGATCTGCACGACCCGGAATTCGCCGTAGACGTAGCGTCCGGAGGCGTCCGCGACCGATCGCGGCAGATTCTTGGTCACCAGCACCGTGGCGGCGACCTCCACCGGCCGACACGTCGGGTCCGCGACGGTGCCGTCGGCGGCCGGCACCGCGGGATGGCCGCGATCGGCGACGACAAGGCTGATGAACCGGCCGAAACCGCCCGCGCAGACCTGCCACCCCAACTGCGCGCCAGCACCGCGTCCGGCGACGTTCACCCACGGCACGCCCAGCTCGTCGAGGATGGCGTGGATGCCCGCCGGGTCCAGGTCAGCGATCGATTCCACCGCTATCGTGCGCAGGTCCGAGGTGTGCAAACGGGCACAGACCTGGTCATAGACGTCGACCGGATCACCGGCATCGGGCAACAGCAGCACGCTGTGCCGAGAGTCCGGGCCGTCGACCCGCACGGTCCATGCCCGGTCACCGACCGTGATCCGCCGAGATTTCATGCCGGAGTACGGTACACGCCCCAATTGAACGGAACCGCGTGTCAGTTACCCGCGAGTCAGGAACGTGAGCATTTCGGCGGTTGTCGGGGCTGGTCAGAGCACTGTGCTCGCGACTCCCAGGCCGGAGACGATGGGGGGAAGATCGGCGGGTGCACCGTCGGTGAGCAGGCGTTCGATGTGGGCCATGTCGAGGTGCTGTTCGATCAGGTCGGCGAGCAGGTCGAGTTGGGACGAGCGGACCGCGGCTACCGAAGTGTTCTCGGCGACGACGAAATCGTGACGTCCGGCGTGTGCGGCGACCTCGCGTAGCCATGAGCGGCGGAACCCATCCGATTCCAGCAGGCCGTGCAGGTGGGTGCCCCAGATCGCGCCGCGGGCACTGCCCTCTGCTGTCGGGTAGTTGTTCAGCTCGAGCCAAGCCGGATCACCGCTGCGCGCGACGCGACCATGGTGAATCTCGTAGCCGTGCACGGGAATTCCATTGCCGATACCCCGTCCGGTGGTGCGCCGCAGGATCTTCGGATCGGCGAATTCGATCTCCAGGTCGAGCAGACCCAATCCCGCGACCGTCCCCGCATCGGATTCGACGCGGTCGAAAATGCGACCGCCGAGCATCTGATAGCCACCGCAGATGCCGAGAATCGGGCGACCCGCGGCGGCCCTGGCACCCAGGGCATCGGCGATTCCATTGCGCCGCAACCACTCCAGATCCGATACAGTCGCCTTACTGCCCGGAAGCACCACCAGATCGGCATCGGCGAGCCGAGACGGGTCACTCACCCAGCGCACCGCGACACCCGGCTCACACGCCAGGGCTTCGACATCGGTGGAGTTGGAGATGCGCGGCAGGCGGATGGCGGCGACGGTGAGCCAGTCGGCGCCGATCGGCGGGCGTGGGCGGCCGACCGGTGCGTCGGCGACGGTGCCGAGCGAGTCCTCCGCGTCGATCCACAGCTCGTCCGCGTAGGGAATGACACCGAGCGTCGGGCGTCCGGTCAGCTCGGTCAGCCGGTCGAGTCCGGGGCGCAGCAGTTCGACATCGCCGCGGAACTTATTGACCACGAAACCGGAAATCAGTTGCTGGTCTTCGGGTTCCAGCACGGCCACGGTGCCGAACAGATGTGCCAGCACACCACCGCGGTCGATATCGCCGACCACGAGCACCGGCAGGCGCGCCGCCCGCGCCAGACCCATATTCGCCAGATCGGTGGCGCGCAGATTGATTTCGGCGGGCGAACCGGCGCCCTCGCAGATCACCACGTCGAATTCGGCGCGCAGCGAATCAAGTTCCGCGGCAACGACTTCGCGTAGATCTCGGCGATGCCGGAAGTAGTCGCGGGCACCGACGGTGCCGACGGCCTTGCCGCGCACCACGAGTTGCGAGCGCCGGTCGCTACCGGGTTTGAGCAGTACCGGATTGAACCGCACGCTCGGCTCCAACCCACACGCCGCCGCCTGCAGCGCCTGGGCCCGGCCGATCTCCCCGCCGTCGAGGGTGACCACCGAATTGTTGGACATGTTCTGCGCCTTGAACGGCGCGACTCGTATCCCCCGCCGTGCCAGCATCCGGCAGAGTCCGGCCACCACAACGCTTTTCCCGGCATCGGAGGTGGTCCCCGCGACGAGTAACGCGCCCGTCAGCTCGCCACGGGCCCGCGTCACGGCAGGGTCAGGATTTCGGCGCCCGTATCGGTCACGACCAGCGTGTGTTCGAACTGCGCGGTCCACTTGCGATCCTTGGTGACCACGGTCCAGCCGTCATCCCAGATCTCGTAGTCGATGCCGCCGAGGTTGATCATCGGTTCGATGGTGAAGGTCATGCCGGGCTCTATGACCGATTCGATAGCGGGCTGGTCGTAGTGCAGGATGACCAGGCCGCTGTGGAAGGTGGGGCCGACGCCGTGCCCGGTGAAATCGCGCACCACGCCGTAGCCGAACCGGTTGGCGTAGGACTCGATGACCCGACCGATCACATTGAGCGCCCGGCCGGGACGGACCGCTTTGATCGCCCGCATGGTCGCCTCTTGCGTCCGCTCGACCAGCAGCCGCACCTCCTCGTCGACATCACCGGCCAGGAAGGTCTTATTGGTATCGCCGTGCACGCCGTCGATATAGGCGGTGACATCGATATTGACGATGTCGCCGTCCTCGATCACCGTCGAGTCCGGAATCCCGTGGCAGATCACCTCGTTCAGCGAGGTGCAGCACGACTTCGGAAATCCCTTGTACCCCAAGGTCGATGGGTAAGCACCATGATCACACATGAACTCGTGCGCGATCCGGTCCAGCTCATCGGTGGTGACGCCGGGCGCCACCGCCTTGCCCGCCTCCTCGAGCGCCTGCGCCGCGATCTTGCCCGCGATCCGCATCTTTTCGATCGTCTCGGCGGTCTGCACCCAGGGTTCGCGCCCCTCGTTCACGGTCTTCTTCCACGCATACTCCGGACGCTCGATCGAGCGCGGAACCTCACGGGTGGGCGAGAGCGTGCCGGGAACAAGCGGCTGACGGGTACGCACTGACATGGAACAAGAGTATCCGCACGGCTCACGATTGCGTCTCGCTGGCGCTCGGCTCCGTCGTGCGCGCAGGTGCGCTGCGGCTCTGGTTCACTCGTCGCGCTCGCTCACAGCGCACCGCGTGCCCGGCCGCCGTCCCGGACGGAATAGTGTCGGACCACGGTCCGTTTAAGCTAGTGGTTGACGTAGAAACTACACAGGAACAGGACTCGAGCTGTGGAACTGGGACTCACGACCTTCGCGGAGCTGTACCCGGTCGGCGACCGACCGGCGCCCACCGCGGCCGAACGTCTGCGCGAAGTGGTGGACGAGGCGATCGCCACCGAGCAGGCCGGACTCGACGTCTATGGCGTCGGCGAACATCACCGCAAGGATTTCGCGGCCTCCGCACCCGCGGTCGTG
The DNA here is from genome assembly GCF_048910785.1 of Nocardia nepalensis. Lineage (NCBI taxonomy): Bacteria > Bacillati > Actinomycetota > Actinomycetes > Mycobacteriales > Nocardiaceae > Nocardia > Nocardia nepalensis. The sequence continues at coordinate 135,819 of NZ_JBKBET010000022.1, forward strand.
CTCGCGGCGATCGCGGCGCGCACCGAGCGCATTCAGCTGACCAGTGCGGTGAGCGTGCTGAGCTCGGACGATCCGGTACGTGTGTACCAGGATTTCGCGACACTGGACGGACTCTCGAACGGACGCGCCGAGCTGATGGCCGGGCGCGGTTCGTTCACCGAGAGCTTCCCCCTGTTCGGCTATGACCTGGGCGACTATGACGAGCTCTTCGAGGAGAAGCTGGCACTGCTGCTGCACATCCGCGCGGACGGGCCGGTCACCTGGAGCGGGAAATTCCGCGCTCCGCTGCGCGATGCGGTGATCTACCCGCGCACGGACAACCGGCCGCTGCCGGTGTGGATCGCGGTGGGCGGCAGCCCGGAATCGATAATCCGCGCTGGACTGCTCGGCCTGCCGCTGGCGATCGCGATCATCGGCGGCCAGCCCGCGCGGTTCAAGCCGCTGGTGGATCTGTACCACCGCGCGCTCGAACAAGGCGGGCACGACAAGCAGCCGGTCGCGGTGCACGCGCACGGCTATATCGCCGATACCGACGAGCAGGCCGTTGCGGATTTCTACGAGCCGTACGCCGTGGCGATGAGCACCATTGGGCGCGAACGCGGTTGGGGCCCGATGACCCGTGCGCAGTTCGATGCCCTTCGCTCGCAAAGCGGTTCGCTATTCGTCGGCACGCCGGACTACGTCGCCGAGAAGGTCGCCGACGTCCGCGACACCCTCGGCCTGGACCGCTTCATGCTGCACACCAGCGTCGGCACCCTGCCGCACGATAAGGTGCTGCACAACATCGAATTGCTCGGCGAGAAGGTCGCACCCCAGGTGCGCTGAAGAACCCGACGCGCCATGCATTCATGAGATCGGTACTTCCGGAGCGTTCGGCTGATGCCGGGACTGCGGTGTCGGAAGCGCGCCATGGCCATTGGCAACGCGGCGGACGCGATCGCGGCCGTGGACCGGGGTTCGAAACCTAGCTGCCGAGTTGTGCTTCGAAAGCGATGCGGTCGCCGCGGTAGAGGGAGCGGACGCGTTCGACCGGCTCGCCGCGCCGGTCGACGGTGCGCCGATGCAGCAGCAGTAGCGGTAACGATGTGGTGCATTCGAGCAGGGCGGCCTCGCGGGGGGAGGCCAGCACCGTCTCGATGCGCTCGGTGGCACTGCCGAGCTCTACGCCGCTGGCGCGCACGGCCGCGTATAGCGAGGTGGTCGGGTCGTAGGTGCCGCGCAGGTGGCCGAAACGGGCGAGCGACATAAAGGTGCTCTCCAACCCGATGCGTTCGCCATCCGCGAGCAGCACCCGCTCGAGGTGCATAACCGGAGTGCCGATGGTGAGCCCGAGGTCGCGGGCGGTATCGGCGTCGGCGGGTACATCGTCCCAACCGACGAGCAGACGCCCCGGCACCCGGCCGTAACTGATGGCGCCCTCGGTGTAGGAGCGCAGCGACAGCGGCTGCACCATCTTCGGCCGCGACACCACCGTCCCCCGCCCCTGGCGGCGGATTCGTCCCTCCACCAACAGGTCTCGCAGCGCTTGGCGCACGGTTTCGCGGGCGACCTCGAATCGGACGGCCAGATCCCGTTCCGAGGGGACCGGATCGCCCTCCTCCAGATCGGTCAGCAGCTGCTCGAGTTCGGTGCGCACCAGGTACGACTTCGGCAGCCGCGGCGCCGAATCGATACGCCCGCCGCGCATTTCATCGGCCTCGGCTCCCGTCACACCTGATGTACCCATGCCGACAGCCTACCCGGCATTGGTCTATACCAATTATTAACCTGGCGTTCGCGTACGAAACACTCCTTGGTCTAGACCATTGCCCACTATGTACCCATGCGACTGGTCATCATCGGAGGAGGAATCCTCGGCACCGCACACGCCTTGGCCGCGATCGGCCGTGGTCACGAGGTCGTACAGCTGGAGCGGGAGCCCGAGGCGCGCGGCGCGACGGTGCGCAACTTCGGCCTGGTGTGGGTGTCCGGGCGCTCGGCCGCCGAACTGGACTTCACGCTGCACTCCCGGCAATTATGGGAGGAAATCGGCGGCAGGGTCCCCGGTGTCGGATTCCGACCCGCCGGATCGATGACCCTGGTGCGCACTCCCGCCGAACTCGCGGTCGCCGAGGCCGCCGCGGCGAGCCCGTACGCCGAGGCGCGCGGCTTCGAACTGCTCGAGCCCGAACAGGTGCGCGCGATCAATCCGGCCCTGCGCGGCAAATTCCTCGCCGGACTGCATTGTTCGACAGATGCCGCCGTCGAGTCCCGCCAGGCACTGCCCGCGCTGCGCGCCTATATGACCGCATCCGGCCGCTACACCTTCCACGCGAGCACCGAGGCCCGCAATGTCACCGATACCGGTTCCGGCGCAACCGTTCTCGACGATCAGGGCCGCACCTTCGAGGCCGATCTGGTGCTGGACTGCCCCGGCGCCGCGCACACCGGCCTGACCCGCGAACTCGTCGGCGCTATCCCGGTGCGCCGGGTCCGGCTGCAGATGATGCAGACCGCACCGCTGGGCGAACCGCTCACCACCGCGATCGCCGACGGCGACAGCTTCCGCTACTACCCGGGATTCGCCGGTCCCGAACTGAACGTCCTCAACGCCGAGCAGTCGCAGACCGCCATCGCCGCCGAACACCAGATGCAACTGCTGTGCGTGCAGCGCCTGCACGGCGGACTCACCATCGGCGACACCCACGAATACGAGGAGCCCTTCGCCTTCGACCTGGACGAGGCGCCCTACGAGCACCTCACCGCCGTCACCGAGGAACTGCTCGGACGCAAACTGCCGCAGGTGGTTCGGCGCTGGGCAGGCGTCTACAGCCAGAGCATCGATCCGGCCACCATCGCGACCCGCGCGAAGGCCGATGAACACATCTGGGTCGTCACCGGGCCGGGTGGCCGCGGGATGACCCTCGGCCCCGCGATCGGCGAGGAAACGGCCGACCTGCTGAACCTCTGAGGAGCACTGTGCCGGACAAGAATATTTCCCTCGCCGTCCTCGATATGGCGGGCACCACGGTCGCGGACGGCGGGCTGGTCCTGCGCGCATTCGATGTCGCCGCGACCAGCGCTGGTATCGAAACCGAAGGGCCGCAACGTGATAAGGCCCGTCAGTATGTGCTCGACACCATGGGCCAGTCGAAGATCGCGGTGTTTCGCGCATTACTCGGCGACGAGGATCGCGCGCAAGCCGCCAATCTCGCCTTCGAGGCCGCCTACGACGCGCTGATCGACGAGGTCGAGATCACGCCGATTCCCGGTGCGGCCGAGGCGATTACCGCGCTGCGGGCCGCTGGCGTCAAGGTTGCTCTCACCACGGGTTTCAGCCGCACCACCCAGGATCGGCTGCTCAACACGTTGGGCTGGAACGAGATCGCCGATCTGACACTGGCGCCCTCGGATGCCGGACGCGGCCGCCCTTACCCGGACATGGTCCTGACCGCACTGCTCCGCCTCGGCATCGGCGCCGTGGATCAGATTGCGGTGCTGGGCGATACGACGAGCGATATCGCCAGCGGGTTGGCTGCCGGTGCCCGCATCGTCGCCGGCACGCTGACCGGCGCGCACAACGAAGAGCAATTGCGTGCGGCCGGAGCCACCCATGTGGTGGCCTCGGTCTCCGAGTTCGCGGAACTGATCCTGGCCAGCCGAACCTGACTGTCCCCGGCGAAAGCCGGTCCCAGAACCGGGATCCCGGCGTTCGCCGAGATGACGGAAATCCCCGCCCCTTCGATTCCACACCCACACGAACCGAAAGTTGCAGTAATCGTGCGTACTTCGAACACGCAGGGCCGTCTGGCACGCACCATCTCCCGGACCGCGCTGGTCGTCGCCTCTGTCACCGCCGTCGCGCTCACCGCGGCCTGCGGCGGCACGGGCACCGACTCCGGCGACGGCAAGACCATCACCGTCTACTCCGCCGACGGCGTCGGCAACTGGTACACCACACAATTCGCCGAATTCGAGAAGAAGACCGGCATCTCGGTCAACCTGGTCGAGGCCGGTTCGGGTGAGGTCGTCAACCGGGTGGACAAGGAGCAGTCCAACCCGCAGGCCGATGTGCTCGTCACGCTGCCGCCATTTATCCAGAAGGCGAAGAGCTCGGGCCTGTTGCAGGACAGCGGAATCGACACCAGCTTCGTCGCGGCGACCGATAAGGATGCCGACGGCAAGTACGTCACGCTGGCGGGCAACTATCTGTCCTTCATCGCCAACCCGTCGGTCGACACCACCAAACTCACCTGGGACGACCTGCTGAAGCCGGAATTCAAGGGCAAGCTGCAGTATTCGACGCCGGGCCAGGCCGGTGACGGCACCGCGGTGCTGATCCTGCTGCAGAACCTGCTCGGCAAGCAGGGTGCACTGGACTACCTCGGCAAGCTGCAGGCCAATAATGTCGGCCCGTCCTCGTCCACCGGCAAGCTGCAGGCCAAGGTCGACAAGGGTGAGCTGGTGGTCGCCAATGGCGATGTCCAGATGAATCTGACCACCGTCAAGGACAAGGGTTCGAAATTCAATATCTTCTTCCCGGCGGCCGCCGACGGTAAGCGCTCCACGGTGGCCGTCCCCTACGTGATGGGCCTGGCCAAGGGCGCACCGCATCAGGACGAGGCGAAGCAGCTCATGGAGTTCCTGCTCTCGGCCGATGCGCAGAAGTCGCTGCCCGACACCTTCGCGGTGCCGGCCCGCAAGGAGCTGCGTAATGCGCCCGCGACCGGTACGGGCCCCTCGGCGAGTGCAGTGCTCGAGGGTGTCGAGGTCGTGAATGTCGACTGGACCAAGGTGCTTTCGGAGCTGGACAGCGATGTGGCCGCCTATCAGAAGGCGACCGGTCAGTAGTCCTGAATCCACGACAGGTGAGGAGCCGCGATCATGTCCGACGGTGACACGCATTCGAGATCGGCCATTACGACCGCCGTGGCCAGTGCATCTGGAAAGGCCACGGCCGCAACCGAACCCGCGATCGTCTTCGACCGGGTCGGGGTCAGCTATGGCCGGGGCCGCAAGGCCACGGTCGCCCTGACCGATTTCACTCTGCGCGTCGCTGCCGGTGAGACGGTGGCGCTTCTCGGACCGAGCGGCTCGGGCAAGTCGACCGCACTGAAGGCGCTGGCGGGCTTCGTCCGTCCCACCTCGGGTGCGGTCCGGCTGGCCGGGCGCGATGTCACCGATCTGTCGCCCGCCAAGCGCGGGATCGGTGTGGTTGTGCAGTCGTATGCGCTCTTCCCGCATATGCGCGTGCACGACAATGTGGCCTTCGGGTTGAAGGCACATCGCGTGCCGCGCAGGGACATAGCCGAGCGGGTGGCCGAGGCGCTGGCAATGGTCGGCATGACCGCCTACGCGAAGCGGCTGCCGCGCGAGCTGTCCGGTGGTCAGCAGCAGCGGGTGGCGATCGCCCGTGCGCTGGCGATCCGACCGAAGGTGCTGCTGCTCGATGAGCCACTGGCCGCGCTCGATGCGCAGTTGCGGCAGTCGATGCTCGGTGAGCTACAGGAACTGCGAAAGGCTTTGCCGGACACCGCGATGCTGTATGTCACCCACGATCAGGCCGAGGCGTTGGCCTTGGCGGATCGAATCGCGGTGATGCGCGATGCTCGCCTGGCCGATATCGATACCGCGGAGAATTTGTGGCGGCGGCCGCCGAGTGACTTCACGGCGGCGTTCCTCGGCGGTGCGAATCTATTGCCCTGCATAGTGAATCGAGTTTCGGGAACCTCGGCGCTGGTGACCGTCGGCCCCCATACGTTGCGGGCAGAGGCGCCAGGTGGCGGGCACAGCGGCTGGGATGCGAACGCGCCGGGATTGCTGTGTGTACGTCCACATACCGTGCAGATCGGAGCCACCTCGGAGCGGAATGCGGTGCGCGGCACCGTCGTATCCAGCGTGTGGCGCGGGGCGTCGACGCGGTTGCACCTGACCGTCGACGGATTGACCGACGAGATCACCGCCGATGCGCCGGGCCATCTCGATACCGAGCTCGGCGCGGTGGTCGGTGTGCGGTTCCCCGACCCGGCAGGCGTATTGATCCCGCCGCGGCTGGGTGCTGAAACAAATTCTGCGGCAGAGACTTCCGTCGCATGGGAGCCAGGGGCGCCGATATGAGGGGCGGTGCGATCCTGGTAGAACCACCGATCACCGACGCGCCGCTCGCGGACACCGCGCGGCGGCGGAATCGGCGGCCGGTGTTGTGGACGCTGCCGCCACTGCTCGTCGTGCTGCTCATCGCGGTGTACCCGATCGTGCGGGTGCTCACCGAATCGACCGAGACCGAGGACGGCCGGGGCACGGCGGTCTGGTCGCAGGTGCTCGGTTCGGAATCCTTCCGTAATGCGTTGTGGCGCACCATCTCCGTCGCGGCCTGTGCCACCGCGGGATGCCTGGTGCTCGGCACCTTCCTCGCGATCGTGCTGGCATTCGTGCCGTTCCCCGGTTCAGCGCTGGTCGGCAGGTTGATCGATACGGTGCTCACGCTGCCGTCGTTCTTGATCACGCTGGCCTTCACCTTCCTCTACGGCACCGCCGGGGCGGTGAACGCCCTGATCGCCCGGATCACCGGAGATAAGACCCCGGTGCTCGACTTCCTGAGCACCCCGCTCGGCGTGATTCTCGCCGAGATCACCTTCTTCACTCCCTTCGTGGTGCGCCCGCTACTGGCCGGATTCGCCCAACTGCCGCGCGAACAACTGGATGTGGCCGCCAGCCTCGGCGCCTCGCCATGGCGGGTGCTGCGTCAGGTGGCGCTGCCGGAAGCGTGGCCCGCGCTGGCGGCGGGCGGCAGTCTCGTTCTGCTGTTGACGCTCAACGAATTCGGCATCGTGCTGTTCACCGGCGCGAAGGGTGTGACAACCCTGCCCGCACTGATCTATACCCGCGGCATCGTCACCTTCGACCTTCCCGGCGCGGCGGTCCTCGCCACGGTGCAGGTGCTGCTGTCGCTGGGCCTGTACATCGGCTACCGGCTGATCTTCGCCCGCTGCACCGGCCGCGCCGGAAAGGAGAGCTGACCATGCTCGTGTGGACGCGTCGTGGCCGGGCGGCGGTGCTCGCGGTTTTCGCCGTCGTCGTGGTGGTGGTGTTCGTTGCCCCGATCGCGACGGTTATCGCGGCCGCGCTGGCGGGCAGCTGGACCGGTCCGCTGCCGTCGAATCTCGGCCTGACCAACTTCCGTGCGGCACTGTCCGGCCAAGAGGCCGCGAGCCTTTCGGTCAGTCTGCAGACCGCAGTGCTCTCCGGTGGCTTCGCGCTGATCCTCGGCACCTGGGCCGCACTCGCCGCCCGCGAGGCCCCCGGCTGGTGGCGCAAGATCACCGATGCGGTCTTCCACCTGCCGGTGGCGGTGCCTTCGGTGGCCATCGGCCTCGGCGTGCTGATCGCCTTCAACCAGCGCCCGCTGCTGCTCGGCGGCACCAAATGGATTGTCATCGTGGCACATTCGGTGCTCGTACTGGCCTATGCCTTCAGCGCCGTCTCGGCCGCCCTTGATCGGCTCGATCCCGCCTACCGCCAGGCCGCGCAATCCCTTGGGGCGGGACCGGTTCGGATTCTGTTCCTGGTGACGCTGCCGCTGCTGCTGCCCGCGCTCGGTGCTGCCGCCGGGTTGGCCATCGCGCTGTCCATGGGCGAACTCGGTGCGACGATCATGGTGTATCCGGCCACCTGGAAAACGTTGCCGGTCACCATTTTCGGTCTCACCGATCGCGGCGAGGTCTTCGACGCGGCGGCGAGTACGTGCCTGCTGCTCGTGGTGACGCTGTTCGCCTTGGTCGTGCTCGGTCGGCTGCGTGGCCGCGCCGCCCTGCGCTGAACCGAAACACCATACGATGGCGCAATGTCTGCACTGCCCTTGATCTTCACCGCGGGCTGGGCGAGCGGGGTCAATGCCTATGCCGTGGTCCTGCTGCTCGGTATCTTCGGTGTGACCGGCCTATCCGACGATGTGCCGGCGGCGCTGCAACGCACCGATGTGCTGATCGCGGCCGCAGTGTTGTTCCTCATCGAGGCCGTCGCCGACAAGATCCCCTACCTGGACACCTTTTGGGATGCGGTGCACACCATCGTGCGTCCCGCATCCGGCGCCGTCGTCGCCGCACTGCTGGCCGGGCAGGACGGTTCACTCCCCCAACTCGCGGCCGCGGCGGTCGGCGGAACCACCGCCCTGGCAAGCCACCTCGTCAAAGCCGGAACGCGCATGGCGATCAACACCTCGCCGGAGCCCGCGAGCAATATCGTCATGAGCATTGTCGAGGACCTGGCAGTCGCCGGCATCATCACAATCGCGATCTTCCATCCGGTCGTGGCAGCCATCTGCGCTGGCACACTGCTGGTGATCGGCGTAATCCTGGTGTATCTGCTCGCGAGCCGGATCCGCCGCTATCTGATTCGCCGCAGGCAGCGCCGTGCGGCCAAGCGCGTGGCGGCCGTCTGAGCGCACTATCGCCGGTCGTCTGAAATTACTGTGGCGCTGGCGATTTCAGCCAATTCAGGCCGGTTTGCGCCAGACGAGCGAGTACCGCCAGAAGACCAGCCGCCGCACCCGCGCGCCGGGCAGTATCGCGACCACCTGCTCCCGCACCTGCCGCGTGGTCAGCGGTGGATCGAGCACGACCGGCATAACATCATGCGTCGCCTCGACCGCATACCAACGCCCCCGCCCCCGCGCACGCAGGATCCGATACACGATCCCGAGCACCCGATGCCCGATCGCCGCCACCAACTCGACGGGCACTTCCCGAACCAGATCGCGCCGCGGCAACGCCACTGCCGCAATCACACCACCCGGGCGCAACGCCCGCGCCAAAACCGGCAACACCTCATCGAGCGGCATATGGTGCAACGTACTGATCGATACGATCGCGTCGTAGGTTCCCTTTGACAACGGCTCCGTCAGCACATCCCCGAGGATGCAGCTGACATTGTCCGGGGTTGCCTGCTTCGCGGCATCGATCATCACCGGTGACCGATCGATGGCGTCGACATGCTCCACATATTGGGCGAGTTCCGCCGCGAAAGCCCCTGCCCCACAACCAACGTCCAGTACCCGGGTACACCGGTCGGGCAGCTGCCGCGTCAGAAACCGGTGGTAATACGCGTTGTGACTCCAGTTGAACTTGCTCATCGAGGACACCATGCCACAGGAGTCCGAAAATGATCCCGGTCCAGCGATGTTGGATGTCCTACGTCAAGAATGCACACCGGCTCGGCTATCGCGGTGTCGCGTCGATGGCGTCGCGGACCGTGGATTCCTGATTGCCGAGGAATTTCGGGTCCGGATGCACGAGCATGTCGAAGACGGCCTTGGTGGCGGCCATCTGGTCGCGCAGCCAGCACTTGTTGTAGGTGAGGTTGTGCGGCTGGGTGTCGTCGCCGACTCCGGTGGCCTCGATGCCCGCGTCGCGGCACAGCGCGATGGTGCGGGGCAGGCTGAAGTCTTGGGTGACGACGATGGCCTGGCGCACCCCGAAGATCTCGTGTGCCCGGACGCAGGATTCGTAGGTGCTGAATCCGGCGTAGTCGAGGGCGATCTTATCGGCGGGCACGCCCTTGCTCACGAGGTAGCTCCGCATGGCGGTGGGCTCGTCGTAGGTCGAGCGGCCGTTGTCACCGGTCAGCAGCAGCGCCTTGACCTTCCCGGTTTCCAGTAGCCTGCGCCCGAGTTCGAGACGGGCCGCGAGATACGGCGACGGCTGACCGCTCGCGTAGACCTGCGCGCCGGGAATCAACGCCACCTCCGCGGCGGGAACGGTGTCGACCGAGTATTCGAAGTCGCTGGCCTGGTATCGGATCCAGACGATCGAGCTCAGGCCGATGACGGCGGCCAGTGCGGCGGCGCCCGCCGCGATCCGGAGCATTATGCGCACGCGAAGCCAGGACCGGACCCTCCCCCGACCTCGTGCCATGAGGTCACGAAATCCCATACCCGAGAGTCTGCCAGATCGAACCGCATTGCTCTGCCCACAGATGCCCTGCCCGGGCTTGCCGCTGGTCTGGTTGCCGGCGCTGTCATCGAGCCAGGCCACCGACCGTCTTGTTCCCAGCTCATGTGCTCGGAGCGTAAACCGAGCCTCCTTGCCGCAGCAATCTGAAAATGCTTCCGGTCCAGGAATGTTGGGCCTATATTCGAATGCGTGTTCGAAGCATCGGTTGAGCGGGAGCTACCTCGAGGTAGTGCCTGATCCGGTCCCGTTCAGATTCGGAACTATCCGGTGCGGGCACATATCCTCGCAGCATCCGAACAGCGGAGCACCGGCCGCGCGACAAAGGGGGAAATCGAGGCATGGCATCACAGGCGACAAAGCTGTTGCGGGATATCGAGCCATTGGCGGCACCGGATCGGCAGCATGCGATCGCGGCGGGGGCGCTGCGGTTGGCGGGGACGCCCGAATTCGGCGAGTTACTTGCCGAGTTGGCGGGGCGCGATTACTACGAGCGGGTCATCGCCATCCGCATGGCCGCCGTCGTCGCCGAACACGAGCATCTGCTGGCCGAACTCGACTCGGGCGGGCCCGAATTCGGCAGCCGCGCGGTGGTCGCGCTCGTGCGGACGGACGTCGAGCCCGAGGCGTTGATCGAGCGGCTGCCTCGAATGTCACACCGGATCAGGCGCACCATGTACCGAGCCCTCGGTTATGGTCAGCGCTGCCGACTGGCCGATCAGCTGCTGCCGGAAGTGCGGCGCCGATTCGGCGACGCCGAGGCCGCGCGGGTGCTGCCGAATTGCTCAGCTCCCGTGGTCGCCAAGTATTTGCCGGACCTCGATTACGCCGTCGAGAACTGGGCGTCGTTGGGCCGCAGGCACATCGATGCGGTCCTCGACCACATCGAAGGGCTCGCGGTGGAAGCAGGTGAATCGGAGTGGCCGGGTCTATGGCGGTGGATCGCGGCGGGGGCGGTCCCGGCCGCACGCCGCCACCCCGACCGACTGCTCGCCCTCGCCGCCAAGGCGATTCGGCACACCTCGATCTACCAACTGAATCAGGCAGCCGGACAACTCGCCCGGCACGACCGGACCCGGGTCGTCGAGTTGATCCTGGATCCGACCGGCAATGGAACCGGACTGGGCGGAACCGCCCTGTGGCGCGCGCTGCGCGAACTCCCCGACGATCGGCTGCTGGCACTGGGCGCCGTCTACTCCGGATACCAGCGCGACCGATTCCTGCGCGCGCTATCGCTGCCCCGCCGCGCCACCGTAGTACGTCAGGTGTTCGCACGACCCGGCATCGATCCCGGCCAGGTCCCGATGACCGCTCTCGATGCCCTGCCACGCCAGGACCGCACGGTCCTGGCACGGGAACTCCTGAACCGCACCGGCGGCTCCGACGTGCGCCAAGTCCGCGAACGACTGATGGCTCGACTGCCCTGGAACGAGGCCGAACCGGTACTGGCTCAGGCGATTCGGCGCGCGACCGCAGAGGAGCGCGGCCAGGCATACCCGCTGTTCATCACCGCCGCCGCGGGCACCCGCGATCCGGCCGTCGTCGCCACCATGCTCGAATCCCTGCGTCGACTGCGCAACGAACAGGACCCGGTCCGCTACACCGCACTCCAGGCGATCAACCATCTCCCGCCGTCGCTGCTGCGCGCCGAACACCTCCCCGCCCTGGAACAACTCGGCACCGACGCATTGCAGGCGCGTGACTGCTCGTATGCGACCAGGGCGACGATCTCCGGACTGGCGCGAACCTTGCTCCGTCGTGGCGCCGAAATCGATGACCCGTCCTTCACCGACACCGCGCTGCGACTGATCGAAAGCCTCGCAGCACATTCCATCGCACCCGACCTCGCCGATCTGGACCGGTCGCTACCCCGTGGCGCCGAACAGCGGATCTTCGCGGCGCTGCGACGACGGCTCGACAACGATGCCGCCCGCGACGAGTGGCGCCTGACCCTCGATCTCGCCGCTGGCCTGGACAAGCGCGCCTGGAATATCCCCGCCCTGCAACAACTCCTGATGCGAGCGTGCCGCGCCAACAACGACGGGGTGGTCCGGCAAGCGGTCCGGTTGGCGCTGAGCAATCCGGCCACCCGCGACCAGAATCTCAGCACCCTGCTGAACCGGGACCGCTCACTGATCACCATGGATATCGTGCAGCGGCTGATCGCCACCCGGCGAACCGATCTGCTCGATTCACTGCTCGGCTCCGCGACGCCCGGGCGCTTCGCATCGTCGAAAGTGCGCCTGGTACCGGACTTCCAGACCGGATTCGATCGCTGGACACCACGGCAGGTCGAATCGTATGCCCGGCTGCTGAGTGCCCACGCCGAGTCGAAGAAGTCGTCGCTATACGAGAAGGTCGGGGCCGTAAGGATATTGGGCCGTCTCCCCGGCAACTCCGACCGCCTTGCGGAATACACGAACCACCCCGATATACCGGTCGCCGAGGCAGCACTCACCGCATTGGGTCGCAGCGACCAACCAGCGGCCGCGATCGAACTGCTCGCCCGTCACGTCGACTCCGATCGTGCACGCGTCGCGGTGAGCAGCATCGCGACCTGCGCCAAAAGCCTTGCCCCCGATGAGATCACGTCCGCAGTCGTGCCGCTCCTACACTCGCCCAAGATCACCGCCCGCAAGGAAGGCGTCCGGCTGCTCGCCGAACTGCATGCCCCCGATGCGATGACCGCGATCCACACCCTCTGGGAGCAGCCGGATCAACACCGCGATGTGCGACGCGCCGTGGTCTTCGCCTGCCGCTGGCTGCTCGACAGCGATGCGGCCTGGCTGATATTCGCCGATGCCGCAGCGGATCCCACGGTGGCCGACGAAATCCTGAACCTGCGACCGGAACTGCTGCCGCTCGCACAGCGCCACCGCATGGCCGCGCTGATCCGGCGGATCGCGGGCGAGACCGACAGCCAACTCGCGAGCCGAGCGATCCCGGCGCTGACCCGCTGGCGCCGGTGGAGTCCACCCGACACCGCGATGATGTTGGCGCACAGGGTCTGCGACCTCGATGAATTCGGCCTGTGGCGGCTCGCCGCGCAGGCACTCGTCGACCATCTCGGGTCCGACTCTTCGGCATTGACCACCGCCGTCGAGCAACTGCTCGCCGCCTGCGACACCGTCATCGATGGACGCGACGTGCCCGCGGTGCAGCGGTTGGCCGGGCTGACCACCGCATTGAGTTCGGCGGCCGAACGCTCCGATGCGGCCAGATCCGCGGCCGGTGCGCTCGCCGACCGATTGTCCACCGACCTCCGCTGGCGCAGGACCGCGATCGATCTGTACCTGGCCCAAATCAGCTGGGCAGAAAGCGAACCGACCGCTCGGTTGATTAAACAGGCGGGCGCGATAGCCGGTGGTGCACTGGTCGACCATCCGGCTCGGCGACTGCAGGCGATATTGCCGACCGCGCTGCGCACCGCGCAGCCGGGGACAATGCTCGCCATCGCAGGTGCACTATCCAGCTGCGGCGAATTAGCCACCTTGCTCACCGCGGTGACGCTGATCCAATACTGCGGCAACCATTTCGGCTGGTCGGCACCGTGGATTGATCTTCTCACCGCATTGCGCGCACACGACACGATCGATATTCGCGCCGCGGCGGCATCGGTCTGGATTGTTGCCGAATGAATTCTGGCAGTGTGGAATTCGGTAACGGGCGTGCCGCGCCAGTCGACCACGCGGCACGCCGGGCGGGGCGCCCCGTTGCGCCCGCCGTCACTGTTTCGGCGACGTTACTGCCCGGGAAGGGTCATTGGTCGGATAACGCGAACCCGGGAAGTCGCCGATAGGGCAGTGACGCTGTTGGGGCAGTGTCACTATTGCGGACGAAGGTCGCCGTCAGGAGTTCACTGTTCAGGCAAACGGCGGCGGCCACCGGCCACGTCGGTTACCAGATCAGTGTAGCCGTCAACGAGTTCTGCCAGGTGATACCAGTGTTTATGGGTATTGTCACTGCGCGCGCCGTCGACATCGATGGCCGTGTTGGCCTCCACCCAGCTGCGCGCCATCCGATCCACCACCGAACCGAGGCTCTCGGTATGTAGCGAAGCGCCGTTGCGATGCTGCGGGACCTCTTGCGCAATCCATTCGTTGATATCGTCGACGAGTTCAGTACGCCGGCAATCAATTTCGGCTACCAGGTCCATATCGCGGACCTGCGCACGGCGTGCATGTAGCTCGGCCAGCGCGTGCGCGGAACGTAACAATTCAAGATCTTGGAAACGGCGCCCCTGAAATGCACACAAAATCTGCGGAGCGGTCGGCAGCACACCTACCGTCGGCGCGCTCACCGCCACACCCCGAATTCACCCGACACCAACGCGCTTTGTACCAACATGATTGGCTCTCGATTCGGTAATCCCGGTCATCGGATCGGTTCTTCACAACTAGCGTAGCTGGATCATGCTCTTACAGATGCAAGAACGCAAGAGTGCGTTCTCATTGCTGCGGGTAACGATCTGCTGACCGAGCATTGCCCCCACAACCGCTTAGTGACAACGACTTTCACGCTGCCGTATCGCCCTGGATCTGGACCGATGGCCAAGTGTTTGCCACCTCCCCGTCGGCGATCTCCGGTGTTGCGACGCAACGCCGAGCGACGATTGTCGACAGGTGTGCAACGCGTCGCCGATTCGTCCTCGGCCACCAGTCCGGAAGCAGGACATCGGGATACCGCGTCGCCGGAAACTCTCGATAGACCCGATCCTCGCAACCCGGTTCGCGGCTGGAAACGGTCCGTGAGGCCGAAATGTCAGGTCCATTCGTCCTGGTCGACCAGAAAATATTGCGCAGGAAGCACTCCGGTATGCCGGTCGATTACCCCGTCCGCAGCACCGGCTCGATAGCGTCGAGCGACACACCGACGTAGACGTCAGGATCGGTGAGGAAGACCTCATGCCGAGCGGCCAGTTCGATCGTCGCGCCGAGTCGTTCGCCCAACTCGCGCTGATCCTTCAGCGCGACGCGCGGTTACATGCACAACCTCATGGTCCGGGAGGTCAGCGGCAGTCGACCACCGCTCTGGACCGTCGGCAGGCCATACGCCCACCGCACCCAACCCGACTCCCGGCAAACTGGTTGGCGCACAAGGGAAACAGACAGTGGGTATGATCAGCCGACGTGGAGCCTGTTATGTGCGGACATCTCGGTGTCGAGTCTCCGTCGGGGTTGACGATCGCGCTACCCGGCCGATGCATCAGCACAAGAATTCAGCACGCGTCAAGGGCCGTACCGGTCACCGTCGCATGACGGGCAACAGATCTTCACTCCGGCACAAGCACCTGCCTTTGTACGAAACGTCGTGCGTTTGTGTGGATTTCATCCGCGCTGTCCGTCGACGGGAGCTATAACGCCGCACTCGGGGCGCAGACACTTGCCCGAGATCACTCAGCACGTCGTCGTAATCCTGTTCCATACCTGGAGTCATGTCATTGACAACACCATATGAACCCCAGCCCCAATCCCCCACCGGCGGGCCAGGGGCACCGGCCCCGACCGAGCCTTACCGGGTTCCGATTCCGCTGTACACGCCGGAGTTCGCCACCGACCCACATCGTATCTACGCTGAGATGCGCCACCGGTACGGTTCACTGGCGCCGGTCGAGCTGTCGCCCGGTATTCCGGCCACGCTCGTGATCGGCTACAGCACCGCCGTACGGATCAACAACGATCCCGCGCATTTTCCGGCTGACCCGCGCGCCTGGCAGAAAGACGTGCCCCTCGACTGTCCGGTACGACCGATGATGGAGCATCGCCCGAATGCTCTGCGCAGTGCGGGACCGGAACACGCGCGCTTTCGGAAGGCCAGTGTCGACAGCATCGACAAGATCGACCTGTTGAGCCTGCACACCGACATCGAGCGGATGGCCATCCCCTTGGTCAACACCTTCTGCGGTGACGGGCAGGCAGATCTGATCAGCCAGTACGCATTCCCGGTCACCTTTGCCTATCTCAACACCATGACCGGTTGCCCGGCGCATATCGGACAGCAGGTCGCCAATGGCATGGCCATGATGTTCGAGGGCAACGACGCCGAAAAGGGCAGCGCGCTGTTCGCCAGTGCGCTGGCCGATCTGGTGCACCTCAAGCGGGAACGGCCCGGCGACGATGTGACCACGCGGTTGGTGCAGCATCAGGCCGAACTGAACGACGAGGAGCTCGTCCATCAGCTGGTCACTATCTATGGCGCGGGGATCGAGCCGCTGACGAACCTGATCGCCAATACCTTGCTGCTGATGCTCACCGACGAGCGGTTCTCCGCGGTGGCAGCGCTGACCACGCGTGATGCGCTGAACGAGATGTTGTTCAAGGACCCGCCGCTGGCGAACTTCGGCATCACCTACCCCAGGCAGCCGATCCAGGTCGACAACATCTGGTTGCCCGCCAACCAGCCGGTGGTCACCAGCATGGCGGCCTGCAACAACGACCCCGCGATCGTGGGGGACTTCACCGCCAACAATTCGCATCTGGCGTGGGGCACCGGGCCGCACACCTGCCCCGCGCAGAACGTCGCGTTCCATGTGGCGCATAACGCCATCGATCAGCTATTCGACGCACTACCCGAAATGGTGCTCGCCTGCCCGGCCGAACAATTGGTCTGGCGTCCAGGGCCTTTCCACCGGTCCTTGGCGTCACTGCCCGTCGTCTTTCCGAAATCCCGCCCGCTGAACATCTTCTGACCAGACCCGCCGCCGACCTCGGGATGTCGATCCAGCACCCCGAGGTCGGCGGTGCTCGTCTATCCTCTGGTTCCCGAAACAGCCACCGACCTCAGAGCGTTCGCGCACTGGGCGATATACGTATCATCCGATTCGAACGCCGTGCGCAGGGATCCGGTCTCGAGCTCGAATGCGGCGACGAGCTCGGTCAGTTGCGGAGCCAGCAGCTCATGTAGCTGGCGGCGCATGTCCGCCAGGGGTTTCGGCGTCTTGGGGATCGGTCCATCGGGGAGCATATCCGCACCGTGGGCCAGGCACTGGCGGATGGCGAACAGGACGAGTAGTCGCTCCGCCACCTGTCGGGAGCCGACGGGTAGTCGGCTGGCGCGTTCAGCCAGGGCCTGTGCTGCCCGGTGCGCGATGTGTGCTTCGGCCGCGGCCAGGGCCAGGTCGTAGACGCTGTCCCAGCGCGCTTGCCGGTCACCGCTGGCCTGTGCGTATTTCTCGGCCGCTCGGTGCTGGAGGTAGAGCTCGCGGGCGGCCATCCAACCCAGCCAGTTGTCGGGCGTATCGATATCGCAGGGCTCGAGGTTGTCCCAGCACCCCGGTGTCCACTGGTCCGGGAGAGACAGACGCCGGTAGGCGGCTTGCAGGGCGATGACATAGCTGTCGCCTTCGGCGGTGGCCGCGGCGTCGCGCAGCATGCGGAACTCCACGATCTTGTTATGGGCGAATACCCCTTGGGCGCCGAGTCTGTCGCGCACCTCGTTACACACCCACAGTGCCGTGGAGGTGGCGAAATGCTTTGTCAACGACACCAGGTCGGTGAGCTGTGGCCCCTGCTCGTCGGCCTGTTCGGTGGTGGCTTGTACGAAGGCGTCCAGGGCGAGCTCCACCGCCGCGGTGGCGACGTAGGTGTCGGCCACAGCATCCAACAGCGGTGCGTGATGCGCCGGGACCTGTGCGAGCGGGATGCGGCCGCCGACCATGCTCGCGATCTCTCGCTGGGCGGCGTGGCGTACAGCAACAGACAGGGCGGCCCGAGAAACGGCCGCGGCCATGGCCGAAATGCACAGCCGCCCCACCCGCACTCGACTGATCGCTCGCCATACCTGGTTGTCGGCGGGGATAGGCGAGACCAGCTGGCCGTTCTGGTCGATGTGAGTTCCGGTGTGCGACAACAGGGACTCGCGTGACAAGCGCACGTGATCGAAGCGCGTCAGCGAGTTGTCCATCCCCAGGCCCGGCTTGTCGGGCAGGGGGCGAATGGTGATACCCGGGCGAACCGTGCCATCCGCGTCGACCAGCCGCACCAGGAACGGATAATTACCGCGGTTGGCTCCGTCCAATATCAGCCGGGCGAAGACGATGCCGAACCGTGCCACGCCGTCCACCGGCGGCGGAGCGGTGGTGGGCATGAACTTGATCGCCGTATCCGTCGGAGTGTGCAGGATGAACCCGCCACCATCGGACGGATCGTACGTGGCGGTTGTCTCCAGATTGTGCAGGTCACTGCCATGACCGACCTCGGTCAAGCAGTACGCGCCCACGGCGCGCCCTTCCAACAGCTCCGTCAGAGCCGCGGCGACCTCGCCGGTGCGTGAGTGCTGCTCGAGCAGAGTGCCGAGCACGAGGTTGATCTGGACTGTGAGCAGAGCGCCGAGGTGCGGATCCACGACCGTGGCCTGCTCATGCAGCGTCACCAGTTCCCGCAGATCGGATACGGTATCGATGGCCGAAAGATGTGGCAGAAGCTCCAAATACCGTGTGTATGCTCGCTTTCCCGGGTTCTGTGTGGCAGCCCACCAATCCTGGTCGAATACTGCCTCGCCGAATATCTTGTTGTACCGCTGGGCCGCGGCGCGGCGATCGCCGAACAGCAGATCCGCGAGATTCTCGTGCGAAACCATAACTCCGCCTTCCACTCATTACCGATTCCAAGCGACTTGTCTTGCGCCACTTGGCATAATGCGGCCCTTGATACCCAGACCCTGGTGGCCCACGGGCTACCAGCTCCAACCGCCCTTCACCGCGTGTGGGAGCCGCCGGAAACCGGGGGCACAGGGGCCGGAGGATCGACCTGTCGAGAGTTGGATGCACCGCGCGGTTGCGGGTGCCAAGCGGATATCGCGTTCACAGAACTGGCGGTGGCGCTCTGCCAACCTGTCGGCGGTGGACGGGCGCCGGGCCGCGGCGAGGTAGCTCGCGGTAGCCAGCGCGTCGAATGTCCGTGTGGCGCAGGACCGTCGGGCATTGTCGGGCATGCCGGTGAGACCCTGCGAATTCGGCCATTGCCGACGCTGCGGCTCGACGATCTCGGCCGCCGACTCAGCGATCTGTGCGTCCTGCTCATTCGGCCGTGTGCTCACTCCAAACCGCGACCCCACCGGAGCCGAAGAGTTGCCATGAGCCGAATAAGACACGAAAGGTATTGTGCCACAATTACCCCCACACTCGTGGCTGTGCAGCGATCAACCGACCGGTATCGCTCGACCAATGTGTCACGGGCGTGGTGTCGCCGCTGACTTTGCCCGGCCTTTCCGCAGCTCACTATCGGTGCGACGGCTCAGTCTGCCGACCGTGAGTCCGTCGCGGTCAGCTGTGGCACGCCGAGGCCGAGCCGCAGCAACCCGCGCAGGGTACAGCGACTCCCGCATTCCGAACGTGGTTTGCCAGGTTTTCGTGGTAGCCCTGGCATGCATCGAAGTTCAAGTCCCGCAGAAGCATTCAGGATGCCGGTGACGTCATCGGCGTCTCGATGTAGTCGGCGGTTTAGCCGCAGATGAATTTCCTGTGAATTCGGCCTTTGTCAATGGCCCGAGTCGACCGCTGAGAGTTGTGTGCTGATCGTCTGCCATGCGGGCGTGAGCGCGGTGACGATGGGTGATTACGCCCTCCGCAGCACCTGCTCGATAGCGGCGAGTGTCGCACGGACGTAGGCGTCGGGATCGGTGAGGAAGACCTCGTGCCCGGCATCCAATTCGATCACCATCGCGCCGAGTCGTTCGCCCAACTCGCGCTGATCCTTTGGCGGGACGGCGCCGTCACGGGCCGTGACGACGGCGGCGGCGGGCAATCCGGCGATCGAGGACAAGCGCGAAACGCGATTCGCCCCATCTTGTCCGCGCGGCTGTCGAAAGACAGTGCGGTGGCGCCGAATACGAGACCCGCCACCCGATCCCGGTGGCGCCGAGCGAATTCCAGCCCGACCGGCCCGCCGAGCGAGTAGCCGCAGACCACGACCTGGTCGACGCCGAGTGCGTCGAGTACCGCGGCGGCATCGTCGGCGAACTGGGCGATATCGAAGCGCTCATCGGATCGCAATGGCAGGCCACGACCGTAGCCGATCACCAAGAATACCGATCAGTCTCTTTCGGTCGCCTCGCACACCTTCGTCGGCACCGTGGGCATATCGCGCCGAGCTTGCCGAAAGTCCCCTGCGAAAGTGGGGGCCACGCACCCTCGAATTCGTCACCTTCTCGCACCGAAAACTCCGAACTTCCGTGCTGGCAAAGGCGGTATTCTCTGCGCTATGGCAGGCAAGCGCACAGTCCTCACGGCCGGTTTGCGGCGGCTCTCGGTGCTGCTGACCGAGATGCGCGAACACGCTGGACTCAGCAAAGAAGAGGTCAGCGGCAAGACCGGGATAAATATCACCACGCTGTACCGAATCGAGACGGCACAGGCGCGGCCGCAGCGGCGCACGCTGATGGCGATGCTGGATCTCTACGGCGTCACCGAGCAGCAGCGCGCGGATGCGCTCGAGTTGTTGTCGGATGCACTCAAACCCGGCATGTCCCGGCCCTACGAGGCGACGCTGACCGAGGTGCACGCGGCCTACATCAACTTCGAATCGGAGGCGCTCTCGGCCCGGCACTACCAGACCTCTTACATCCCAGGGCTATTGCAGACCTCGGAGTACGCCGAGGCGGTGATCGACACCAATATGCCGAAGCTGGACACGGCCACGGCGGAGCACAATGTGCGGGCGCGGATGGATCGGGCCATGCACCTCACCAAGCCCGACCCGCTCGAGCTCTGGGTGGTGCTCGACGAGGCGGCGATCCGGCGCCAGGTCGGCGGGGCCGATGTCATGAAGGGGCAGCTGAAGCGGCTCATTGATGATTCCCAGATGAAAAACGTTATCCTGCAAATACTTCCGTTCACCGCCGGTGTACATCCCGGCATGGCCGGTGCGTTCACCCTGCTGGACTTCAAGGATCCGGCCGATCCGGAGCTGGTCTACGTGGAGGGCATCGCGGGCGATCAGCTGATCGAGGGGCATCCGCAGATCCGCCGCTTCGGGATCATTTTCGACCAGCTGCGGGCCATGGCATTGAGCCCGCGCGATTCCATGGCACTTATCGCACAAGCTTCCGACGAGATGCGCTGATCAGCTGCGACTGGCCCGCCGATAACCCACCGCCGCGGGAATCGCGAAGACTACGATCGCGCCGATAGACCAGGCGATAGTTCCCAGCAGCGGCCCGCGCACCGGACCGCCCAGGGATAGCCCCTTCATGGTGTCGATGGCATAGGACATCGGCTGATGACGCACGATCGGCTGGGCCCACCGCGGAAAGAAGGCCAGCTGCACGAACCCGGTACTGAAGAACATCATCAGCGATGAGCCGAGCGAAACCGCCTCCACCAGTGCGGCTTTCGCGCTGAACACGGCGACTGCGGTGACCATGGTGGCGAAGGCGAGGCCGAATAACAGCGGCACCCCGAACAGCGCGATACCGGCGAGGGGCGACTTCTTGAACCGGAAGCCGAGCGCCACACCCACCGCGAACAGCACCACCGTGCACAGCAGGATCCGGATCCCCTCGGCGACAATGCGCGCGGCCAGTCCGGACGCGCGGTGCACCGGCAGTACCCAGAAACGGGCCAGCAGACCCTCGTCGCGTTCACGGCCGAGGGTAATGGCGCCGGCCACCGAACCGGACATCACGCCGACCAGCGCCGCCATCGGCACGAAACCGTAGAGCGCGCTCACCCCACCGGATGTCTCCGTAATCCGGCTTCCGAGAACGACATTCAGTACGATCAGCAGCAGCGCGGGAAAAACGAGCGACTGCACGACGGTCAGCGGATCACGCCACCAGCGCACCAAGAGCCGCTTGGTCTGGATCAGCGTCTGTGGGATCAGCAAACGCCAGGTCTCGGTCCAGTCGGTGACCGTGGGCAACTCCCGGTGGGTAGTCAGTACCTGAGTCATGACGACCTCCGCATCGAAATGAATACCGCCCCGGCGCCGAACACCACGGCGAGGCCGAGCGTCCAGGCCAGCGCTGGGCCGAAGATCGACCAGCCGATCACGCCCGCGTTGCCCGATGGATCACCGGCCAGCGCCCGCAGCCCGTTCACGAAATGCGTAACCGGCTGGACGCGTACGAATCCCTGGATCCAGTGCGGGAACTTCTCGACCGGGCCGAATCCGGTGGAGACCATGCCGAGGATGAGCTGCGGCAGGATGAGCGCCTGGGTGGTCGCCTCCGGGCTCTTGGTCAGACTGCCGAGTAGATCGGCGCCCAGGCTCAGCGCCAGTGCGATCAGCATCGCGAACGCGATGAAACCGATTGTGCCCCACCAGCTCCCATAGAAGTGAAAGCCGATCACATGGCCACATACCAGCGCAGCGGCCAGCGCGACCCCGGCCCGGTACAGCCCGACCGTGACTCGCGCAGCCAGCGGCACCGACGAAAACATCGGCATCGATCCGAACCGCACATTGAGCCCGTCCTTGGCATCGGCGGCCGCTCGGAATGCGGCCGTGATGGCACAGAAGGCGATCGCCTGCATGGCGATCATGGGCATGAGGAATTGTGCGAAGCTGCTCAGCCCGCCCCGATAGTCGGCTCGCACCGTCATTACGAATTTCAGCGGGACGTAGAAGCCGAGGGTGAAGACCACCGGCGCCAGCAGTGCGGTGAACAGTTCGCCATTGCGCCAGGACGGCCGGACCATGCGCCAGGTCAGCGCCCACCATTGCGCCACGGTCGACATGCGCGGCGGTGGCGCGTCCACCAGCCGCTCGCTACTCAGTCGGCGGAGCTCCTCGCCACCGACTTCCGCACCGAGGGTGGTCGACCCCATGTCGCTGCCGATACTCATGCCTGAACCTCGCTGCCGCTCGACTCCGGCATGGCCATCGAGATGGCCGCGCTGGATGTTCGCTCGCTCCGCTCGATCATCTCCACGCTCCAATCGTGCGCGTCAACTGTGTCGGTTGGCGGGGAATCGGCTGTTCTAAGCATCTCGCACGCAACTGTGGCCGGTCTAGCTTTTGGTGCCGCTCCGGTATGGCGGCGATCTCCGGCAGCACCCCTGGAGCCGTCATCTCGTCGTGGATGGCGCCGAGCGCATGGGGGTAAATGCCGCCGTTGACCTGCGGATGCCAGCGCCGCGGCGCCCGGAACGTTCTCGGCCGTGGCGTCGGGCTCTTGGGCGGCTGTGCAGGACATCAGGCCGCGAGTGGGCCGATAGCCGGACACCATCCGTGCCGAGGCGCTGTTGGCGCCGGTCAGGCACTCCAGACAGTCGCCGTCGATCACGATGGCATCCGTGCGGCTCTCGCGGAGCGCCGCCGCAGTGTTGAGCTCAAATGAATCGACGTACCGGCCGGACGTCGGGCCGAACTCGCCCGGCGTGCGCGGATCGAGCGGTCCGATGCGGCGCGCGGCCGGATCGGCGCCGATCTCGCGACCAGCCCGCAGGCCGACCTCGCCCAGCACATCGACAGCAAGATCGCCGACTTTCTCGATGTACCGGACCGTGGAGATCGACGCCGACCTGGCCGGGGTGAGCCAGGCGCCGCGCTGAGCGGCCGACAACAGCAGCGGCCGGGCCGCCATGTCGCGCCCACACGCGTCGTCGATACGTGATTCCACCGGTCGAGACCGCACAGTCCCCTCCCTCACTTTCACCCTGCCCACCGCAACCATGCGCCGATCGCGTGGTCAAATCTCGTCGCCGCGACCACATTTCGATACCGCCCCCGAGTGTCGGAACGATGACTCCGAGGGGGCACAAAATCCGCACCAAGGTGTATGTCCTCGGCCAGAACCTATTTCGACCACGCCCACCCGGCGCATGCGCGAATGATGCCGTGTCGCTATCGCTCTCGGCGGAATGTCCGAATCGTGAGGTGACGACCGCGCACGGGGTGAGTAAGGTGAGGCCCGATGACCAGCATGGAAGCTCGTTTCCGTGACGCCGCCCGGACCGTGCCCCTCCCCAGTCCTTGGAATCTGTCCGCCTACCTCGCCAGTGTCGCCGCGCACCGCGGCCGTTCCATCTCGCTGCAGGCGGTGCCCGCGGCCACGCTAGCGGATATCGGTTGTCGCGGTAGCGGACTCTGGGTGGCGCGCGGCCGCGACGACATCATCGTCTACGACGCTTCGGCCACCGACCGCAATGTGGACCACATCATCCTGCATGAGATCGGCCACATGCTGTTCGGACACGGCAGGGCGGACACCGATGCCGCCGCGCCGATCGCGCCGAAGCTGGCCGCACTGCTGCCTTCCATTTCACCGGCCTCCATCGAACATGTGCTGGGCCGCAATGAATTCGGCGCCGACCGCGAACGGGACGCGGAGGTCTTCGCCGATATGACCATGGTCTACGCGACGCTGCCGCGCCGCCGCGACCGTTCGTTTCGCCTGTTCGGGCGCGGCCGTTAGCCGCCGTCGGGTAGCCGACCAATTCCGGCGCGCAGCTCGTCGACGAGATCCTGGTAGGCGTCGGCCAGCTCGTTGAGCTGCACCCACGCGTCATAGAAGACGGCCTCGGGCGCCTGCGCGAGCGGGACGAACGCCAACGCGGTCATCCTGGCCAGTCGATCCACGATCTGACCGACGGTCTCGGCGTGCAGCTGGGCGGCGGTGCCGGGAACCGGCATCGCCAGCGTCACCCAGATATCGATCGTCCGGACCAGCTGGGCGCGCCGCCGGTCCAGCTTGGCCATCTCGGATACCGGCGTGCGCTCGCGCATCTCGTGCAGATGCGCCAGCTCGCCCGCCGCCTCCAACATCGGGTGATCCTCGTGCGGGAGCCCGCGAAATGCGGCGAGCAGTAGATCCCGCCCCGGAATCATCCGGTTGTCTCCGACATATCTCATCTCGGCCTCCCGCCGACGCCGGAATCCGCCACCGTCGGCGAACCTCCCGACCAGCAACGTCGTTGCCGCACCGCACGACCGCACCCCACCCCCCGATTATCGGTCCGGAAGCGCGCCCACAACCGGAAACCGCCGATGTCAGTTTGTTATAAACCCGTTGTGGCAGCGCTACCAGCCTCGATAGGCGCGAACCGCCGGGCAGGAGGCGCGCACACCAACGTCGCGCCGGATCCTTCAGCGCTACCACTGGGCCATCGGCTACGCGGGGATGTCCTGCGCGCCGTCGGCCAGATAGTCCGGACCGCCGACATAGAAAGTGCGGCCGGATTCGGTTGCGGCACTTGCGGCTTCGGCGACAACGGCAGCGAACTCCGCGATGGTCGGGAGTGCGCCGTGATCGCGGCGGGCCGACACCGCGTCGGGATCGCGGCGTTCGAGTAGTCGCACGATGATCGTGCCGTCGATCATGTCACCGGAGACCACATTCAGTCCGATCCCCCGCTCGGTCAGCTCGGGAACCATTGCGCGCAAGGCATCTTCACCCGCCCGCTTGCTCGCGGCGATCGGCTCGTAATCTGCCGGAACGGGTTTGCGGCCGTGGAAGTGCGCCTGATGGCTGGTCACGAAGACGATCCGGCCCCCGGAAGGTAGCTCCGGCAACGCCTGGCGCACCAATCGGACCTGCGCGTCGCGGTTCAGCACCATCGCGTAGTCGGGACCGGCATTGCGCTCGAGTCCGCCGGATGCGTTGAGCACCAGCACATCCAGACGCCCGAACTCCGCCACCACACCGGCGATCAGCGCGGCGGTCGAGTCGGCATCGGCGATATCCGCACCCGCGATCGAAGCACTGCCACCGGCCTCGATGATCTCCTCGACGATCGTCTGGGCGCGCTTGCGCTTCTCGCGGTAGTTGACGATCACGTGATCACCGCCGGCCGCCAGCGCCCGCGCGGTCTCGGCCCCGATCCCGCGTGAAGCACCGGTGATCAGCACAATCCGTCGTCCCGTCGAGTCGCCCACCGTCTCCCTCTCGCTCATCAGCCCACAACAATGCTTCTAATTTAGAATCACTATGGTAGTTCGAAATGAGAAGTGCAAGCGGAGCGAAACCATCCAGGGGCCGAGCCGACCCGGCGCACGCGCCCATGCTGGCGACCATGGACCTCATCGGCCAACGCTGGATACTGCGCGTCCTCTGGGAACTCGAACCCGGCCGACTCGGCTTTCTCGAACTGCGCCGGCGCATGGGCAATTGCTCGTCGAGCATGCTCTCCACCCGCCTGCAACACCTGCAGACCGCGGGCGTGATCGTCAAGAATCCGGACAAAACCTACGAACTCACCAGCGCCGGACTCGAACTCGGTGAAGCCCTGCGCCCCCTCTGGGACTGGTCCAAACGCTGGACCCCAACACCCACCGCCGAATAGATACGACGAAGGCGGTCCCCGGCGCATATCCGGGAACCGCCTTCGGGACCAGCAGCTCTACTTCAGCCGCAGCTTGCCGAACAGACCTTCCTTCTCGTCCTCCGGCCCCGCGGTGAAGTACAGCGAGTCGGCGTCGCCGAGGCTTTCGCCATTGCCGAACATCAGGGCCCACAGACCCGCGATCTCGACCGGCTTACCCTGCTCATCGCGCAGGTAGTCGACGAACTTGCCGGTGGCGTCGTCATAGGCGAGCACATGGCCGAGGCCGCCGAAGTTGCCGACTAGCAGTTTGCCGCTGAGCGGACCGAAGTTCGCGGGGGCTACCGCGACACCCCACGGCGCGTTGAGGCGCCCGCCGTCGTCGAGGATGCGAACCAACTTGCCATTGGCGTCGAATTCGGCGACCTTGCCCTTGGCGGGCTTGCCGTTGGCGTCCTTCTCCTGGTCCTTGTCGAGCGAATCCTCTTCGGCCTTGTCGAACTTCGTCGCATCCTTCTCATCGGGCTTGGTGTCCGCGTAGGAGACGAAGACACGGTTGCCGATGGTGGTCACGTTGAACGGGGCCGGATCGCCGGGCTTGGGCTTCTTCCCCTTTTCCGGTGCCGCCGGGTCGAGCTGGTCGCCGGTGGCGAAGGGGTTGGCGAAGCCGACGGTCGGGATCAGCTGCCAGTCCTTGTCGAACGTGCGGATCTGCGGGTTCTCGCCGAAGTCGGCGGCGAGCAGCTTATCGGCGGACGGGGTCAGCGCGATGCCGAAGAACGCCATGCCCTGCGATTCACCGTCGAAGACCAGATTCGCGGGACCGTCGTGCCGGACGATCGCCCCCTCGGGACCGAGTTCGGTCCACGCCGAGATCTTGCCGGAGTCGGTGGCGAAGATGAACCGCGACGAACCGGTCAGCAACAGCGGCGCGCCGTCCGCCTCCACCGGCTGATCACGCACGACGAACAGATCCGAGGTGATCGGCGCGCCGTTGAACACGACACCGGTGGTCTTGCCGATGCTCTTATCCGAGGTGTCGGCGTCCGCGCCCGGAATCGTGACGATCTTCAGCGGATCCTGGAACAGCTTCTGCACCTTGGGGTCCGCGGACGCGCTGACATCGCCGACGAACTGGAAGGACTTACCGCCCGCACCCACCCAGAAGTGCCCGCCCGCGCCCTTGGGGCGATCGGCGAGGCCCCAGGCGTTCACCAGGTCGGGAAAGGTGTACTGCGCCTTGTATTCGGCCTTGTTGGCGGCGAGGTTGGTCTGCGCGTAGTGATTGCCGTCCAGGGCAGGCACTTCGTCGTTCGACGACTTCGAATCCGAGCATGCCGCGGCGACGACCAGGGCCGCACCCAGCACCGATGCGCGCAGCAGACCATTGCGGGTCCGCGACCGCCACGCACCGTCCCGGCGCAATTCACTCCAGCGTCCGTTCAACTTCTTCGTCCTTTCAGCCTTCGCAACCCTCATTTGGCGATTAGGCGACGCTAACCTTAGCTTGGCGGAATTTCGACGGTATCGGAACACCCCACAATCGACAGGTTTAAGCTGTCGCCCGTGGTCGCCCCCCAACCTTCCGTTGCCCCGCATCCCGATATCGCTCCGCTCGCACGGCTACTCGGCACGTGGCGCGGTCCCGGGCACGGTGAGTACCCGACCATCGAATCCTTCGACTATGTGGAGGAAATCAAGTTCGGCCATCTCGGCCGACCATTCCTCACCTACCGGCAGCGCACCCGCGCCGCCGACGGCAGTCGGCCGATGCATGCCGAAACCGGCTATCTGCGTTGCCCGCGGCCGGACCACGTCGAGTTGATCCTGGCCCACCCGACCGGCATCACCGAGATCTGCGAGGGCAGCCTCACCATCACCGATGGTGAGCTGCGTATGGAGTTCGAATCGACCAGCATCGGCCGCAGCAGCACCGCGAAAGTGGTGACCGCCCTCGGCCGTTCGATCAAACTGGCCGGGGACACCATCGACTACACGCTGCGCATGGCGGCGGTCGGCGAACCACTCACCCACCACCTCGCCGCGACGCTGCGCCGCGCCTGACCGGCCGGTCGGCTGCCAGCCGGGTCAGTCTCGGGTCGGGTCCGGACGCCAGGGCACATAGATCCGCCCTTCGGCCTCGGCGGCGGTCGCGGCCGAATGCAACTGGTACGGCGTGATACCGCCCGCCTCCCAAGCCCCCACCGAACCCGCCGCGACCGCTTCGGCCCCCTTCGGCGTCAACCCGATTTCATTGCGCACCACCGTGATCGGACGGTCGGCCAGCGAGAACCAGTCCAAGTCCAGGAAGTCGTGGCTGCCGTGGGTGAGCGCGCCGCGCCGCATGGCATCGCCGAGGCGGGTAGCCATCCCCGCGGTGCTCAGATGCCCCTCGTTGGCCTCGAACAACCCCGCGCCCGCATGCAGATAGCCGGTCTCGAACAGGGAAATCACCATGGCCAGCAGGCTGAACGCGCGCGGATCGTCGTTGGCGCGCGCCATGAACGCGAACACCTCGATCTCGTTCTCCAGCGTGGTGCCGTATCCGGCGAGCACATGCACCCAATCGTGCTGGGCCAACAGCGGCGGCGCCGAACCCGGCCGGCCCGGGGTGACGAAGCCCCGGTCGGCATAGAAATCGGCGACGCCGCGTCCGAGCGTGCCGACCGGAAGATCGCGCAGGGTGGCCCAGCGCGCGGCCAAGGCCGGATCGTCGCTGACCTGTCCCCACGACGAATCCAGGCTCTCGGTGTGCAGTGCGGTCAACCGGCTCGGATCGAGTCCGCCGAGGTAGCCGTTGCGGTCGAAGTCGACCGCGGCCAGTTCGATCGCGCCCTCGGCGTACTTCTGTGCCACCGCGATCATGTCGTCGTCGACCTCGAGCGCGTCGGCGAACTCCCGCAGCTTGGTCGCGACCGTGGGCGGCAACGGCCGCACCACCAGCGCGGACAGCAGCATGGTCTGCACGATCCGCTCCCGGAAGATCCGGTTGCGCCTGGCCAGCCCGTCCGCGAAGGTCTCGGCATCGATGGGCCGCAGCGTCTCCAGATCGACCCGATGGCCGGTCATCGACAGGAACAACGACGGAATCAGCAACTGCTGCAGCGGGGTCAGCCCGTCATCGCCGCCCGCCGCGGCCACCACACCGCTCGCGAGCAGCGCGACTTCGGCCGCATCCGGCGGGGTCAGCAGTACATCGTCCATCCGGTCAACACTCCAGCAAGATCGCAAACGAGGTCCACCGCCGCGGTGGACGACTCACATTATGGAGCCGAATTCGGCACGGCGAGTAATCATTTCGCCCACGGCGTAGTCGCGACGGGTCACCACGGACAACAACCGGCTTCGGTGCGTATGCTGAATCCAGCGCGTGCGGCTTCCGTCGGCGAAACGCCGTGGGCAGCGGCGGTCCGGAAGCAGAGTGCGTTCGGAGGGAATCAGGTGGGCTCTGCGGGCTCGAATCGACCGGCGCTCGATCTTCGAGTGCTCGGACCGGTGCGCCTGCTGGTCGACGATCACGCGATACCGTTGCCCGGCGCCAAACTCCGCGCCCTGCTCGCCATGCTCGTCATCAACCGCCGCAATGCCGTCGCGAAAACCACACTGGCGAACAGTATTTGGGATGACGAGAGGCCGAATCGCTCCGTCGACGGCCTCTACGCCTACATCTCGAATCTGCGCACCATTCTGCGTTCTGCCGGATTCGACGACCGGGCCGTCCTGCGCACCGTGCACGCCGGATATCTCCTGGATATCACCGAGGACCAGTGCGATGTCGGCCGTTTCGAGCGGGCCAGGACCCAGGGCTCGCTGGCCTTCACCACCGGCGATCTGGAAACCGCGGCCGAATGCTTCGCCGACGCGCTCGCCGAGTGGAGCGGTGAGGCGGTGGCGGGGCTGCGTGGCCTGCGCTTCGCCGACAATTTCGCCACCGATATGGACGAACGCCGGTTGAATGCCATCGCCGACCGCCTGGACGCGGATATCGCATGCGGTCGCGAGGGGGCCGTGCTCGGCGAACTCACCGCGTTGACCGCCGAACACGCCGTGAACGAACGGCTCTGGCGACTACTGATCTCCGCGCTGTACCGCGCGGGCCGCCAGGCCGACGCGCTTGCCGCTTGTCTGCGCATCCGCCGCAATCTCGCCGATCAGCAGGGCATCGATCCGGATCCGCGCACCCTGGCGCTCGAGGAGGCGATCCGCAGCCAGCAGGCGCTGCCGACGGTCTCCTCCTCGCCCGGCGCGACGAAACGCGATCTGCCCGATGTGCTGCGCCAGGCCTGGCTGCGGGTCGGCGACGGTGAGGCGATCGCCATTCCGGCGATCGGGCTGCGGATCGGTCGCGAATGGGATAACGACATCGTGCTCGACGA
Organism: Nocardia nepalensis; assembly: GCF_048910785.1. Classification (NCBI taxonomy): domain Bacteria; kingdom Bacillati; phylum Actinomycetota; class Actinomycetes; order Mycobacteriales; family Nocardiaceae; genus Nocardia; species Nocardia nepalensis. Next base: position 166,322 of record NZ_JBKBET010000022.1, read on the forward strand.
CGCCCGGGTCAGCCGCAAACACGCGCGCATCCTGCCGCGCGACAACCGGATCTTCATCCGGGATCGGGATTCGGCCAACGGCGTCTACGTCAACGGCGTGCCGATCGGCGCCGATACCGCGCTCTCGGACGGCGATGTCATCCGAATCGGTTCCACCACATTGCGTTACGAGATGCCGGAGCGGCCAGCGCCGCCGGAGAACGCCAGTGGTCAATAGCCTGCGGGCAGCGCCGCCAGCATGTCGCGTGTCACCGCGACGGCGTGATCCGAACTGCCACCCTTGACGAGCAATGTCGCGAAGGCGATATCCCCGCGGTAGCCGACGAACCACGAATGCGATCCACCGTCGACCTCTGCCTCGCCCGTCTTCCCGTACACCTCGCCCTGGTCGGCAATGCGTTCGGCGGTACCCCCGGTGACCACCTTGCGCATCATCAGACGCAACCCGTCGATCACCTGCGGGTCGATCGCCGGACGATCACCCTTGATCTCGGTGGTACGTCCGGCGATCAGATAGGGCACCGGCGCCGAGCCGTGCGCGACGGTCGCGGCGAGCAGCGCCATGCCGAATGGACTCACCACCACCTTGCCCTGCCCGATACCGTCCTCGGTGCGCTGGATCATATCGTCGGCCGGTGGCACCGAACCCGATTCGGTCGGCAGGCCGGGGACCGTATATCCCGGTCCCACACCGAGTTTCGCGGCGGTGTCGTGCAGGGCATCGCCCGGCAGCTCACTGGCCAGCTGCGCGAAGGCGGTATTGCAGGACCGCTCGTAGGCGGTGGCCATCGGCACATCACCGAGCTGGAAGAGGTTGTAGTTGGGAATTGTCCGCTCCCCGATCACAATTCGGCTCGGGCACGGCAAAATCGTTTCGGGCGTTGCCTTTCCGGCCGACATCGCGGCGGCGGCGGTCACCGTCTTGAATACCGAGCCCGGCGGATACTGGCCGATGGTCGCCACCGGACCGTCGCGGTCGGCCGCTCTGTTCTGTGCGACAGCGAGAATCGCGCCGGTCGAGGGCCGCAGCACGACCATCATGGTCTGCTCCTGGCGTCCGTCGACGGCGCGCTGCGCGGAGTTCTGCACATTGCGGTCGACGCTGAGCGAGAACGACGGCGCGGGTTGCGAGGGCACTTCGGTGAGTACGTCGGTGTCGGCGCCATTGGCGTTCATGGTGACAACGCTCCAGCCCGCCTTGCCGTCCACTTCGGCGATTACCGTCTTGCGCACCTGCGCGAGCAGATCGGGCGCGAAATCGCGGTCGGTGGCGACCAGATCCCACTGCTGGGTCAGCGTCACCCCGGGCAGACCGATGAGATCGGCACTCACCTCGTCGTATTCGTGCTCGCTCAAGACTGCGACGGTGTACGCGCCCTTCGCGGCATGCGCCGAACCGAGGATTGCCGCCGGCGTGAGCCGGTCGTCGAAGCGGTTCAGCGCCGCCGCCAATGCGGTCGCCGTGTAGCCCGGGTCCGGTGCGGAGGCCACGGTGAACGCGACCCGAGATACCTTGCCCGGCACCAGCACATCGCTACCGGACTGCTCGTTCACCCGCGCACGCGGGGCCGGGTTGGCGCGCAGGGCCATGGTTTGGGTGTCGCCGAGTTTGGGATGGATATCGGAGGAGGTCCAGCGCACCATCCAGCGACCGTCGCTGCGGCCCATCTGCAACTGGCCGGTGTATTTCCAGATCCGGTCCTTGGGCAGGCGCCACTGGTAGGTGTAGTCGACGGTCGCGGTATCGCCGGTGACCCTGGCCGCGCCGGTATGCGCGATCAGCTCCTGGGCCTGCAGTTGATCCCATGCGGAACGCAGTGCGGCGGTTGCCTTCTCGGGCTGGCTGGTGAGTTCGGCCGCGGCATCCACCTCACGGTTCGCGAAGGCGGCCAGGAAAGCGTCGGCCGCGGGCACCGGACCCTGCGGGCTGGCCGAGCAGCCGGTTCCCGCCGCCGCGAGCGCCGCGACGGCCAGCGTGAGAAACATGCGAGTCGACATCGGCACCGATGGTATAGCCAACGGTGAGCAAGCGGCTGTGGCACACCGATGTTCGACACGCCGTATTCAGTCGAGCAGCACGGTGGCGAAGGTGGCGATCTGCCGGAATCCGACGCGGCTGTAGGCGCGGCGGGCGATCTTGTTGTAGTCGTTCACGTACAGGCTGGCGGTGCGTCCCGAGGCCACCACCGCATTGGCCACGGCGGCGGTGCCGCCAGTGCCGAGTCCGGCGCCACGACGTTCGGGATGCACCCAGACGCCCTGGATCTGCCCGGTGCGCCGGGACAGCGATCCGACCTCGGCCTTGAACACCACTTCGCCGTCCTCGAAACGCGCCCAGGCGCGGCCGGATTCGATCAGGCTCTGGATCCGGCGCCGATAGCCGCGGCCGCCGTCACCGGCGCGCGGGTCGACCCCGACCTCCTCGATGAACATGGCGATCGCCGCGTTGAGATAGCGCTCCAACTCCTCCGGGCGGACCCGCCGGACCTGCGCGTCGGCGGTGGCCAGCGCGGGCTGTGCGAGGGCGAGCAGCGGCTGCGCACCGCGCAGCTCCCGTGCCGGTCCCCAGTGCGCGGACAACATCTCCCACAGCGGCAGCGCCAGCTCCTGGCGGCCGACCACCGACGAACACACCCGCGGCCAGCGCACCGCTCGCGTCGCGAACGCGCGCAACGCATTCTCATCGCCGCGCAACGGCACCAGATTCGCCCCGGAGAAGCACAGCGATTCGGCCGGACCACCCCGGCTCCACAGTTCGCCGTGTCCGGGGCCGGTATCCAAGCCGAATTCCTGCAGCCGAGCCGCCACCATGCACGAGGCGATCGGATCGCTGTCGAGCACCCGCAGCACCTGTGCCAGATCCCGATTGGCGAGCTGTCGCGCGGGGGCATCCTTGGCCCGTCGCGTCGGCTCCAGCAGACTCCGCACATCGACAGCCTGCCATGAATCGGCCGGATGTGGTACGGCTACCTCGGAACCCGAACTAACCAACCGTGACGACGGGTTCGCCCAAGCCGACTTCCTCGCCCATCTCCTCGGCGATGCGCATGGCCTCTTCGATCAGCGTTTCGACGATCTGCGCCTCCGGCACGGTCTTGATGACCTGCCCCTTCACGAAGATCTGGCCCTTGCCATTGCCCGAAGCGACGCCGAGGTCCGCCTCACGCGCCTCGCCGGGCCCGTTCACCACGCAGCCCATCACCGCCACTCGCAGCGGAATCTCCATGCCCTCCAGCCCGGCGGACACCTCGTTGGCCAGGGTGTACACATCGACCTGGGCCCGGCCGCAGGACGGACAGGAGACGATCTCGAGCTTGCGCGGGCGCAGGTTCAGCGACTGCAGGATCTGCCCGCCGACCTTGACCTCCTCGGCGGGCGGCGCGGACAGCGACACCCGAATCGTGTCGCCGATGCCCTCGGACAGCAGCGCGCCGAACGCGACGGCGGACTTGATCGTGCCCTGGAACGCCGGACCGGCCTCGGTCACACCGAGGTGCAGCGGGTAATCGGACTGGGCCGCCAACTGCCGGTAGGCCTCGACCATGACCACCGGATCGTTGTGCTTGACCGAGATCTTGATATCGCCGAAGCCGTGCTCCTCGAACAGGCTCGCCTCCCACAGCGCCGATTCGACCAGCGCCTCCGGAGTGGCCTTGCCGTACTTCTCCAGCATCCGCTTATCCAGCGAACCGGCGTTCACGCCGATACGAATCGGGATGCCCGCCGCACCAGCGGCCTTGGCGACCTCGGCGACGCGTCCGTCGAATTCCTTGATATTGCCGGGGTTTACCCGCACGGCGGCACAGCCCGCGTCGATGGCGGCGAAGATATAGCGCGGCTGGAAGTGGATATCCGCGATGACCGGGATCTGGCTCTTGCGCGCGATGGTCGCCAGTGCGTCGGCGTCCTCCTGGCGCGGGCAGGCGACGCGCACGATATCGCAGCCCGAGGCCGTCAGCTCGGCGATCTGCTGCAGGGTGGCATTGATGTCGTGGGTCTTGGTGGTGGTCATCGACTGCACCGAAATCGGGTGATCGCTGCCGACGCCGACATTGCCGACCATCAACTGGCGGGTCTTGCGTCGAGGCGCGAGAACGGCCGCGGGTGCGGTCGGCATCCCCAATCCGATTGTGCTGGTCACTTTCGGCTGCCTACTTTCGTGCGTTCTTTCGTACGTTCTATTTGGCCGTTCGCCTACCGAGCTTAGCCGCGTCGCGCGACCGCTCACCCTGTGACGGCCATGACATGGGTCATGACACACACCTGTCCCGAAATGCCAGCAATCCGGCATTCGCGGCTTTTAGCACGGGACGACCGCGACAGATTAGCGCGTCAGCGGAACAACTGAATCGGATTCACGATGTCGGCGACCAGCGTCAGCACCATATAGGCACCACCGATCACCACTGCGACGTAGGTCACCGGAAGCAGTTTCAGATAGTCGACCGGTCCCCCCGGTGCCAGTCCCTTCCAGCCACGGACGGTATTGCGGATCTTCTCGTAGAGCACCACTGCGATATGCCCGCCGTCCAGCGGCAACAGCGGCAACAGATTGAACGCGCCGAGGAAGAAATTCAGGCTGGCCAGCACCAGGATGAATACGCCCCACAGTCCGCGCTCCGCGGTCTCGCCGCCGATTTTGCTCGCGCCGTAGACACTGACCGGGGTCTCCGGATCGCGCTCGCCGCCGGTGACCGCGGTCCACAGCGCGGAGACCTTCTGCGGCATCTGGGCCAGCGATTCGACGGTGCGCACGAACATCTGCCCGGTGTAGGCGCCGGCGGCCGGAATCGCGGCCAGCACGTTGTACTGCAGGGGTTCGTAGTACTCCGAGCCGACGCCGACCGCACTGACCTCGCGGCCCGGACCGCCGTCGTCGGGATAGCGGGTGACGCGTTCCGGGGTGACCTCGATGGTCTCGGTCTGCCCGTCCCGTTCGATGGTGTAGCTGAACGGACCGGTCTGCTTCTGGGTTTCGGCGGTGAACTGCTGCCAGGTCGTCACCTTCACGCCGTTGACGGCCTGCACCACGTCACCGCGCTGCATACCGGCCCGTTGCGCCGGGCCGGTGCCCGCGCAATCGGCCAGCGTCTTATCCGGATTCTGCTGGGCGACGCATTTCATGGCGCCGATGGTGGTGGCGGGCGGCTGGTCGAAGCGCGGCAGGCCCCAGCCGACCGCGAGCACGACCAGCAGGATGAAGCCGAGTACGAAGTTCATCCCGATCCCGCCGAACATCACCACCAGGCGCTTCCAGGTGGCCTGCCGGTACATGGCGCGGTCCAGGTCCTCGGGCGCGAGTTCGTCCAGCGCGGTCATGCCCGCGATATCGCAGAAGCCGCCGAGCGGGAGCGCCTTGAGGCCGTATTCGGTTTCACCGCGTCGGAAGGAGAACACCTTGGGTCCGAAGCCGATGAAATAGCGCCGCACCTTCATGCCGGTGGACTGGGCGGTCCACATATGCCCGCATTCGTGCAGCGCGATCGATATCGTGATGCCGAGGGCGAACAGTACGAACCCCAACGCGAACACCATTTGCTGTACAGCCCTCCTGCGTTGCGCAGCTCGCCTCAAATGAAGTGCGGCCGCTCGAAGCGGCCGCGACTGCCCGCAGACCCGTCCGTCCCGCGCCGCGAGCACTCCGACCACAGTAACCGGACCACGACCAACCCTCAGCAGTCAGTCTGCCAGGCCGTCGTTCCGCGGCGCGCCCGATCCGGTCGACACCGGGTTTCCGACTCAGTTGCCGACGAGTGTGCGAGCGAAATCGCGAGCCCAACTGTCCGCCGCGAGCACGTCCTGCAGCGCTTCCGGTTCGCCGCGCCATTGCTCCGCGGCCTCGACGGCGCGCGCGACAGTGCGCACGATATCCGGGAATCGGATCTTGCCATCCAGGAAGGCCTGCACCGCGATCTCATTCGCCGCGTTGTAGACCGCCGTGACACTGCCGCCCGCGGTTCCGGCCTGCCTGGCCAGCTCGACCGCCGGGAATACCGCATTGTCGACCGGTTCGAACTCCCAGGTCGACGCCGTGCTGAAGTCGCAGGCGGCGGCCGCGCCCGGCACTCGGTCCGGCCAGCCGAGGGCCAATGCGATCGGCAGCTTCATATCGGGCGGGCTGGCCTGGGCCAGGGTGGAGCCGTCTTTGAAGGTGACCATGGAGTGCACGATCGACTGCGGATGCACCGTGACGTCGATGCGGTCGTAGGGCACCCCGAACAGCAGGTGCGTCTCGATCAGTTCGAGGCCCTTGTTCACCAGCGACGCCGAGTTCAGCGTATTCATCAGGCCCATAGACCAGGTCGGATGCGCCTTGGCCTCGGCGGGATTCACCGATTCCAGCATTTCGGTGGTCCAGCCGCGGAACGGTCCGCCGGACGCGGTCAACACCAGCCGATCCACCTCCTCGGCCCGGCCGCCGCGCAGGCACTGGGCGAGTGCGGAGTGTTCGGAGTCGACCGGAACGATCTGGCCGGGTGCGGCGGCGCGGGTCACCAGGGAGCCGCCCGCGACGAGCGATTCCTTATTCGCCAGTGCCAGCCGGGTGCCCGATTGCAGCGTCGCCAGGGTCGGCTCCAAACCGAGTGATCCGACCAACGCGTTCAGCACGACATCCGCCTCGGTGCGGCGCACGAGTTCGGTGACCGCGCCGGGACCGCTCAATGCCAGGCCCAGTCGCGCACCGGCGGCCGGATCGGCCACCGCGACATTGCGAGTCCCGGTCGCGGCCATCTGCGCCGCGAGCAGCTCGGCATTGCCGCCGCGCGCGGCAAGGCCGACCACCTCGAATTTGTCGGGGTTGGCGGCAATCACCTCGAGCGCCTGGGTACCGATGGAACCGGTGCTGCCGAGCAGAAGGACTCTCACGATGTCGGACACGGCCCCATTGTGGCAGCGGGGCTGGCAACGTGCCCGAAGGTGGTGGCTTGCGCCGCTTGCCGATCGAACCTTGCGCTGCTTGCCGATCGAACACGGCCCTGCTGGCTACGACGGGCGGTCGTATGCCACGATATCGACAGTAACGCCCATACCGAGCTAAGGAGCGATCGTGGCCGCCACGGAACTCGAACCCACCAGTGACCGCGCAATCGTCACCCACGTGGACACCGCCGAGGTTCCGTCCGCCGAATGGGGCTGGAGCGGGGAGTCGCGCCGCACCTTCCGCGCCGCGGGCTGGGTCGTCTGCTTCATCCTGGTGGCCATGACGATCGGCAACCACAAGGGCAAGATCGAAGACATCTTCCTCGTCGGCTTCGCCGTCCTGATCGCGGGCATCATGATCCGCGACTCGATCCTGCGCCGCAAGCCCAGGTAGTCGTCACCGAAAGGTATTGGCTCGGTTAGGGATTCACCCTAACGCCCGCGACGCTTGGCGGGCTTCTTCTTGGCTCCCGGGTTCTTGGTAGAGCTCTTCGCGGACCCGGCACGAGCGCGTTTCGCCGCGGTCTTCTGCTGCGGTTCGACCTTCTTGCGCTGGGCCGGGGTCCGCGAGCTGCGCTCGGAACGACCGCGCACGATTCCGACGAATTCCTCGATCAGGTCGGTGGTCCGCGCGGTCGGCCACGCCAGGGCGATTTCGGTATCCGGGACGCCCATCATGGTCCGGTAGACGAGGTCGCGGCGGGCGTGCAGGCGCGCGATCGAATGCGGCACGATAGCGACGCCGACACCGGCCGCGACCAGTTCGATGGTCCCCGCGACCGCGTCGATATCGCTGGCGTCCTGAATCCGCTCGTCGGCCAGATCGCCCATGCCCACCTGGTCGAAGACCGAGAGAGTGTGGTCCTTGGGCACCACGACTACCGGCAGCTCGCGATAGAGCGGTATCGCGCTCAGGCCGTCGCGGTCGATCGGCAGGCGCACGAAACAGGCGTCTACCCGGCCCTCGCGCAGCGCCGCCAGTTGTTCGGCCATTGGTATGGGAACCACCTCCAGCGGGGTGTCGGGGAAGCGCTCACCCCAGATCCGCGTCCATTTGGACACGGTGACGCCCGGGACGAAACCGACCCGCAGGGCGACATCCGCCGCGGCGACCGGTTCCGGCTCATTCGCGCGCGCGATGATGCCCCTGGCATCGCGCAGCAATTGCTGTCCGGCCTCGGTCAGTTGGGTCGGCTGGGCACCCGGCACGAAAAGTTTGGCACCGAGCTCGTTCTCCAAGTCGATCACCGTATGGCTCAACTTCTGCCGCGAGATATGCAGCGATTTCGCCGCGCGCGCGAAATGCAGTTCCTCGGCAACCGCGACAAACCAGCGCAGGCGGGTCACATCGATGGACTCGGGGTTCATGGGTTAGAGGGTATTGCTCGCGGTACTCGGGACTTGCGTGGCGGGTGGTCGGGACCCGCCGGCGGGCCGGATACGCTATACCGGTGAGCCCGGATAAGAAACCGCAGACCATGAAGCCGCTGACCGCGGCCAACAAGCTCGGCATCTACCTTCCGGCGACGCCCGAGGAATTCCGAAACTCCCCGATCTCACGCGCCGAACTCGAAGAACTGCGCACCAATCCCCCGGCCTGGCTGACCGAACTCCGCAAGAGCGGGCCGTTCCCGCGCGATATCGTCGCCCGCAAGCTCGGAGTTTCCAATTCCGGCCTGGCTCGCGCCGAAGTCTCCGATGCGATGAACGCCGAGGAGATCGCCGCCCTGCTCGCCGATCCGCCCGAGTGGCTGATCCAGGAACGCGAGAACTACGCGGCGGTCGTCAAGGAGAACGAGCGCATCAAGACCCAGCAGGCCGAACGTCGCGCCGCCTCCAATCGCCCCGCCAAGAACCGCACCTAGCCACCCTTACCGGGAATCGATGGTCGCCCACGATCCCCAGCGTTCGCCGCATCGGTGAACGCTGGGGATGTGGACCTAGCAGAACCGTTGTACGCCAGGCATTCCCGTCGAGCGAATACCGGCTGTGACTGCAATCACTTATCTCGCACCGGGTTCCGTGGTGACCAGTCGGCACGTCCCATCTGTGCAGGATCGCTGCAACCGGCCCCGCGAGAGGGTCTGGATCAGCCCGATCGCCCAGCAGGTCGGGCATCCGCGCAGCGCGACGAGACCGACCGGCAGGAGCAGCAGGCTGGCCGGGCCGAACACAGGTATCAGCGCGAGAGAACCGAGCAGTGCGCCGAATCCGATTGCGCCACGGGCCAAATGGCGCGGCACCGACGCGCTGGCGAAGTCATCGCTCATCGTCGGCCACCAGGATGGGATCGCGCAGACTCTGCTGCACCGCGGCCCGAGCGCGATGCAGTCGCGACTTCATCGCCGCGGTGCTCAGTCCGAGCAGATCCGCGACCATCCGACCGCTGTAGCCCTGCACGTCGCGCATGATCAGCACTCGCCGCTGATCCGCGGGCAACGTCGCGATAGCCGATGCCACCCGCTCGGCCTCCCAGCGATTGATCGCCTCCTCTTCCGCCGATGCGATGGCCGAATCCGGAATCGGTTCGGCCCGCCGCACCCGCAACCGCAGCTGCCGCAGACATTCGTTCCGCACGATCCGGAACATCCACGACGCCAATGCCCCTGATGCCCGCAACGTCCCGATCTTGCGATACAGGATGATCAGCGCCTCCTGCGCCGCATCCTCGGCATCCTCCGGTGACGCGCACAGCGAATAGGCGAACCGCCGCACATGCGGATGCGATCCGGACACGAGCGTGGTGATGGACTCGAAATCCCCTTCCCGCGCCGCGGCGACCAGATTTTCGTCGGGCCAGCACACCTCAGCCACGGGACCGGCTCCACCGACGCAGCACAGTGATGCTGCACGCACAAATAAGCAGCAGGCCAACAACAATTGCGGCAATGACCACGATAACCTCCCGATCTCGTGCCGACGGTGTTGCCGACACAAGTATGAGAGGTGCGGACCGGATGAAAGGATTCACCGCGGACGGAATTCACATCGCGTCGTGCACGGCCCGCAGATCGTCGACGAAATCCGCATAGGCGGACTCGAAGTCGGGCGCGCGCAGCACCGACGACGGGTGCATTGTCGCGATGGCCCGATACGCCGGCAGCGTCACCAGCTCCCCGCGCCGCTCGCTGACCTTGAAGTCCGTGCCGAGGATCGCCTTCGCGGCGATCGCACCCAGGCATACGACCAAATTCGGCCCGACCACCTCGAGTTCGGCGGCCAGCCATGCGGAGCAGGCCACGATTTCGGTGCGTCCCGGCTGCTTGTGAATGCGCCGCTTGCCACGCTCGACGAACTTGAAATGTTTGACGGCATTGGTCAGATAGACCGAGTCCCTGTCGATGCCGACCTCCGCGAACGCCCGGTCCAGGAGGTTACCGGCAGGACCGACGAACGGCTGTCCCTGCTGGTCCTCTTGATCGCCGGGCTGTTCGCCGACCATGACGACCGCCGCGTTCGACGGGCCCGCACCGAATACCGTCTGGGTGGCCTGCCGATAGAGTCCGCAGCCGCGGCACTTGCGGGCCGCCGCGCGAAGATGCGGCAGATCCAGCACCGCGGGAACGTATTCGGCCGCACCCGCGCCTTTCGCACCGCCGCCTGCGAGGCGGTGCGGTTGGTCGTCGAAGGTGGTCATCACGCCGGTACCGCGGCGGTAGCGCGTCGCCAGATCCGGTGCCGCGCGACCGCATCGGCGAATGCCTGGATAAATCCGTCCGCCACATCCACGCCGGCAGCGACCGTGAAAACACCGTTCTCCGCGTCGTTATCGGCACCAACCGGTGTATCGGGCAGGACCCCGGCGATCCGCAGCACCGTGACACCGTCACCGAAGCCACCGATCGGCTTGGCGTGTTTGAACGCCTCCAGTACGAAATGCACCGCCGATCCCGAACCCGCGAGAGTATCGGCGGCCCGCCGCCCACCGGCGACGAGCACCGCGTCGTAGAGCACCGAGGCGACGGTGGCCAAAGACCGGTCCACCGTTAGGGTTTCGCCGTTCGCACCATCCGCGCGCACCGTACCGGCATGCGGCGCGAGCACCTCGGGTACCGCGCCGTGGGTAGTCAACCAGGACCGGGCCCGGCGCACACCGAGCGCGTCGACACCGTCGGCGACCAAAATGGCGATTTTGCGGGTCGCGATGGTATCGATGACCGTATTCAGTTGGGACAGTGCGGGAGACACGATCGCATCCTGGGCGCCCGACGCGGACTCCGGGGTGGGCATACCCAATTCGCCCGCGACCCGGACGGCCAGATCCGGATCGATCAGCACCAGATGCTCGAGCACCTGGGTCCGGATGGCCGCACGCTCCACCTTGCCCAGTTCGAATGCGAAGGCGGCGACGATGTGATCGGCCTCCGGCTGCGACATACTCCGCCAGAACATCCGCGGCTGCCGGTAATACTCCCGAAAACTGTTGGCACGCTGGCGAATCACCGATCCTTCGAGGGGTTCGGCAAAATGCTGGAACGTCTCGGTGTCGGCCAGAGCCGGACAACCGCCGCCGATGGTGTTCTTCGTATACGCGGCCGGGCCCTGCGGGATCGCATGCTGTCCGTACCCGTCCTGCTGATGGTTGCGCACCTCGGCGACCGGTCGGTTGATCGGCAGCTGCGCGAAATTCGGCCCGCCCAAACGGATCAGCTGGGTATCCAGGTAGGAGAAGTTGCGCAACTGCAGCAGCGGGTCATCGCTGAAATCGATGCCGGGCACCAGATTCGCGGTATGGAATGCCACCTGCTCGGTTTCGGCGAAGAAGTTGTCCGGGTTGCGATCCAGCACCATGGTGCCCACCGGTTGCACCGGGACCTGTTCTTCCGGAATGAGTTTCGTGGGATCCAGCAGGTCGAAGTCGAAACTGAATTCGCGTTCGTCGGAGATCAGCTGCACGCCGAGTTCCCACTCCGGATACTGCCCAGCCGCGATGCAATCCCACAGATCGCGGCGGTTGAAATCCGGATCACGTCCGGCGATCTGCTGACATTCGTCCCACAGCAGCGAATGCACGCCCAACTTCGGCTGCCAATGGAACTTCACGAAAGTGCCTCGGCCCTCCTGGTTGACGAGCCGGAAGGTGTGCACGCCGAAGCCTTGCATCATGCGGTAGCTGCGCGGCAGCGCCCGGTCCGACATCAGCCACATGATCGCGTGCAATGTCTCGGGCTGCTGGCCCACGAAATCCCACAGCGTGTCGTGGGCGGAGGCGGCTTGTGGAATCTCGTTGTGCGGCTCGGGTTTCACCGCGTGTACGAAGTCGGGGAATTTGATTCCGTCCTGGATGAAGAACACCGGGAAGTTGTTGCCCACCAGATCGTAGTTGCCCTGGGCGGTATAGAACTTCGTGGCGAATCCGCGTACATCACGCACGGTGTCCGCGGATCCGCGCGAACCCGCGACGGTCGAAAATCGCACGAACACCGGCGTTTCCACGGTCGAGTCGATGAGGAACCGAGCGGTGGTGAACTCGCGGAGCCAGTCGTTATAGGGCCGGAAGTGCCCATAGGCACCCGCACCTCTGGCATGCACCACTCTTTCCGGGATCCGTTCGTGATCGAAGTGGGTGATCTTCTCCCTGGCGTGGAAATCCGCCAGCAGTGTCGGCCCGCGCTCGCCCACCTTCAGGGCATCGTCGGTGCTGTCCACCCGAACACCCTGCTGAGTGGTCAGATAACCCTGCTCGCGGTCCACCCGATGCCGGTCCAGCTGCCGCTGCTTCGCGTTCGACTGGCCGTCGGCATTCGTCGCATCGCTCATATCGCTCACTCCTCGGTCTTGCGGCGCCAATCGCGCACCGCGTCGCGGACCCGGTCGAAGAGCGCGAGTGGCGGCCCGGCGGCGATATTCGCGATGGCCGACGCACCGGCCTGCGGATGCGGCCGAGTCGGGGCGACCGCCTCGGCGAGGTGCACCACATCGGCGAGCAGTGCGCGGTCGTTGGCGGAGGTCTGCTGGCGCAGCTGGTCGAATTCCTCCTTCTCCTCCAACTCCGCATGCTCGATCACCGATGCGGCGAAGGTCCGGAACTTCGCATCGAAGTCCTCGTGCCGCACGCCCAATTCGTACAGCTCGGCAAGTACCCGCTTAGCGTCTTCCTCCTCGTGCAACCTGCTGTCGACGACGTTGTCGCTCACCGACGCGCGCCGCGACGCCGGATGCACCACCTCTTCCTCAGCGCTCTCGTGCACGGCCAGCATGCGAACCAGGTCTTCGAACGGCTCACGCTTGGCCTCGCCCTGTGCGCGCTCGACCTTCTCGATCAGTCCCTTGATCAGTTCGTGCTGCGCGAGCAGCAGCGTCACGACGTCTTCCTTCTGACGGGTGGTCATTGCGAACCTCCTGCATCGGGGGGACAGGAGCCAACGCGACTCCTCTCGACCGCCATACCCGCGGGCCGAGTACTCACACCACACCGGTTCGCAGCCCTCGGCCAGTCGGTCGAGACCGCCTTCGCCACCGGCATTCGCAAACAGATTCCAGGCTCGCATTACCCGTGAGGACCGCCGATACACCCGATCCGGCGCTGATTGCCCCGGAATATGCCGGGTATCCGCTCGAACGACAAGTCCCGTCCGAACGGAGAGGACGCCATGTTCCATGGACCCGAAAGCGGGCCGCGCAACCGGCCGCAGCGCCCCGACTTCCCGGACCGCGCGCGCACGACCAGAAGTCACGCCGGCGAATTGATCGAAGACACTCGCAACTGGCCCGGCGTGCTCCTGATATTCGTCGGCATCGTGGGCGCCGCACTGACATTGACGGCCGCGGGCTACGGATTCGCGGGCTGGGCCGTGGTGGCCGGTATCGCCACCGCACTATGCCTGATCTGCGGCGGCGGACTCATCGTCGCCGAACACCGCCGGGTAAAGGCCAGCGAAGGCCGCGAACTGGTCGATCCGGACGGCCACTGACACGCTGTCCGGCGGCTGGACTGTTCCCCAAGGAGCGAAACCGCCACATCTCCGTGCGTTAGCACTGAAATTGCAACGATTAGCTCAGGGTACGTCACATGTTTCGCGGGTTATCTAGACTCTCGTTGTTATCGCACCGTTAACTGTCTCTATGCAACGGTCGACCCTCGCGATCACCCTGCGCATTCTGGATGCTCTCGGCTTGACGCTCGTAAGCATGCCGCATGCGGATGCCAGAACCCAGTCCGGCAGCACCGCCGAGCTGCGCGCCGCACCGCACGAGGCCCAGACCAGCGACCGTCTGTGATGCTTCTCCACCATCAGCAATCGCCCGCTCGCAGGTCAACCGACCCCGAAACCTATTGCGAGACAAACGCTGATCACGCCGACTAGCCCCTCCTGGGACAGTGCTGTCCAGCGAGTCCGCACGCGCCGACCGCTAGGAGCATCCGCCGTCGCCAGGGGCACGCGGGCGCCGGGGGCGGCGGCCAGGCGCCCTGCGCGCGGCCGCCACGAGATCGCTGCCCTCGTCGCGACGCTCCAGTGTGAACACCAGACAGGATCAGCGCCTGCGCTGCCGGGTCGAAGGGAATGTCGTTGGCGAGGGTAGCCCTCGCGGATCACCACAATCCCCCGCAGGTCAATTCAGCGGAGCGGTCTTCAGCCACGCGGCTATCTTGTCCATCCCCCGGTTCAACTGATAGCCCGAGCGCAGCACGAAGCGAGCGCGCTGCGAATCGCTGAAGCTGCTGACGATCTCGTCGACATCGGTGTTGTACTCGTCCTTGGTGAGGAACTTGTAGTCGGTGCGGGTGCCGGTCTGGTCGGTCCCGACCGGGTGCGCCGACCGTTGCAAAGTCCGAATCACCGCCTGCGCATCTGCGGCATTCGGGTATGCGTAGATCCGGAAGGCGAACTCGCCCTTGTCGAGCAGACATTCCCACCGCGCCCGCCAATGGTCGAAGGCCTTGGCATCACCCTTTCGGGCGTAGAAGTCATACCATTGCGGTGTGGGTTTGCACGACGTGTCGTCGTATCCGTTGCCGCCGTCCGCGCTGCTGGGGAGCATCCGCGGAAACGCCTCGATCATCGCGTGAATATCCTTGTCGCCCTTGGACCTACCGAGTATCTGGGCCACCCAGGTGGAATCATCGCGCCACACAAAGATGCCGGCGCCGAGCACCAAGGTGACCACCACACCGAGACAGATGGCGAGGACACGTCCAGTGCGCGACCGTCGCGGTGGGATCGGGTGACGACGATAGGGACCGCCGACCATCCCAGGCGCAGGACGGTGTGGCTGCGGCACTGCGTACTGCGGGACAGCTTGCGGCACCGCGTACTGCGGCTGCCCCTGCGGTGGCATGGCCTGCTGCGGTGCGGGCCGTGGGGCGACATAGGTCGGAGTGGCCACTGTCGCGAATTGCCCTGATCCGCTCAGCGCCTGCCCAGCAGCCGCGGCGAACTCCGCGCACGAGTCGAACCGGTCCTCCC
Source organism: Nocardia nepalensis (assembly GCF_048910785.1). Taxonomy (NCBI): domain Bacteria; kingdom Bacillati; phylum Actinomycetota; class Actinomycetes; order Mycobacteriales; family Nocardiaceae; genus Nocardia; species Nocardia nepalensis. The sequence continues at coordinate 181,651 of NZ_JBKBET010000022.1, forward strand.
GCCGCTTCGCCAACGCCCGAACCACAACCGCATCGAGCCCGGGCGGCAGACCCGGGCGGACCTGGCTCACTATCGGCGGCAGTTGCTGCAGATGCCCCTGGATCACCGCCGCCGCCATCGGCGACTCGAACGGCGCGACCCCGGTCAGCAAGGAATACAGACTGCAGGCGAGCGAATACTGATCAGAACGGTGATCCAGAGGCGCACCGGTGAGCTGTTCCGGCGCGGCGAATGCCAAAGTGGCGGTGAAGGATCCAGTTTGGGTCAGGTGCCTGGAATCGTCCCGGGGCCGGGCGATACCGAAATCGGTGAGCAGCACGCGCTCCTGCCCCGTGGCCCGCGCCAGGAGAATGTTCGCCGGCTTCACATCGCGATGCAGCACCCCCTTACCGTGCGCGAAATCCAACGCCTTGGCCGTCTCCGCGATGATCTGCACCGCACGCTCCGGCGGCAATGTCGCCGCGGGCACCGATGACGCGTCGACCCCGTCGACATACTGCATGGATATCCACAGCTGTCCGTTCTCGATACCGCGATCGAAAACGGTGACGATGTTCGGATGATCCAGCTGGGCGACCAGATCGGCCTCCCGCTCGAACCTGGCCCGAATCTCATTGTCCGAGAACAACTCCCGATTGAGCAGCTTCAATGCGAGCAGTCGGGGCAGGCGCGGATGCCGCGCCAGGTACACCGCGCCCATACCACCCTGCCCGAGCAGCCGTTCGATGGCGTATCCAGCGAAAACCTCACCGCTTTGCAGCACAACCCACCCCACTACCTCGCTCCCTGTCCGCCGACCAGCGGTTGTGGGGACGAGGGTATCGCGCAGGTGGTCGATACACCGCGGAAGGTAGTCAGGCCCAATACATCTCGGCACCCGCACCGGAAGACAGTGGCACCTGAGCGAATGATCGTAGTCGCTGCAGACCGTGCGCCGCCGCTTAGCAGGCGGTGCGGGAAGTGACCGTGAGGGCGCAGACCTGCGCGAATCGGCCACACCCAACGAGCCGGAGTTCCCTAGCCTTCCGCAGCCAACTGTCCACAGGCCGCAGCGATCTCCTGACCACGGGTATCGCGCACCGTACAGGCCACACCCTGCGCGTTGACGCGCCGAACGAATTCGGCCTCAACAGGTTTCGGGCTGGCGTCCCACTTACTGCCCGGGGTCGGGTTCAGCGGGATCACGTTCACGTGTACGCGCGAGCCGAGAGCCTTGTGCAGTTTCTGCCCGAGCATGTCCGCACGCCACGGCTGATCGTTGATATCGCGGATCAAGGCGTACTCGATCGAGACCCGTCGGCCGGTCTTATCGGCGTAGTAGCGGGCCGCGTCGAGCACCTCGGCAACCGGCCAGCGGTTGTTCACCGGGACGAGGGTGTCGCGTAATTCGTCGTCCGGGGTATGGAGCGACACCGCTAGGGTGACCGAGAGGTCTTCATCGGCGAGTTTGCGGATGGCGGGGGCCAGACCGACCGTCGAGACAACCACATTGCGCTGAGAAATGCCGAAGCCATCGGGTGCGGGCGAGGTGATGCGGCGCACCGCGGCGACTACGCGCTTGTAGTTGGCGAGTGGCTCGCCCATGCCCATGAAGACAATGTTGGACAGGCGGCCCGGACCGCCCGCGACCTCGCCGTCGCGCATGGCGGCGGCCGCCGCGCGGACCTGGTCGACGATCTCGGCGGTGGAAAGGTTGCGGTTGAGACCGCCCTGGCCGGTGGCGCAGAACGGACAGGCCATGCCGCAGCCCGCCTGGCTGGAGATGCAGAGGGTGGCGCGGTCCGGATAGCGCATCAGCACGCTCTCCAGCAGGGTGCCATCCCCCGCGCGCCACAAGGTCTTTCGCGTCTCACCGCCATCACAGGCGACATGCCTGACCACCGACATCAGCGGCGGGAACAGCGCCGCGCCGATCTGGTCGCGCACCGTGGCGGGCAGATCGGTCATCTGCTCCGGGTCGGCCTGCAGACGTCCGTAGTACTGGCGCGCGATCTGGTCGGCGCGGAACTTCGGCAGACCGAGCTCCTCGACCGCGGCCTTGCGCCCGTCGGCATCGAGGTCGGCGAGGTGCCGCGGTGGCATACCACGGCGCGGAGCATCGAAGACGAGGGGCAGGGAGACGGTCATAGTCTCTCCAGTGTCCCATCCCGGGCGTCGGCTTCCGACCGAAGGTGACCATCACGATGCCCGACGCGACGAAGGTCACTTCGATCGGGCCGATACCGGCACGGTGAGCAGCCTCGAATCGGTGTCACGCTATGCCGATCCCCGGCTTCGAAATGCGTGCACCGTCCATAGCGATCGGCAATGATCGGACCATGACCAGCCACGCCGAGTCGCCTGAGCCGGAATCGAAGCTCACCGGAGATGCCACACCTCCGTCGACGCCGACCGGCCGCAAGACCGAGCCGACCGGCCCCAAGACCGAGCCGACCGGCCCCAAGACGGAGCCGACCGGCCGCAAGACGGAACCGACCGGCCGCAAGCCCCTGGCAAGGACCCGGACCGGGCGCACCTGGGTCGGGCTGATCGTCGCGGCATTGATCGGGATCGTGGTGCTGATCTTCATCCTGCAGAACCTTGAACAGCAGCGGGTCGACCTGTTCTTCTGGGACTTCTCCCTGCCGGTCGGCATCCTGGTGCTGCTCTCGGTGATCGCAGGTGCACTCGTGATGGCACTGGTCGGTGGCATGCGCATGTTCCAGCTGCGCCGGGCCGCGCGGCGCTAGGACCGCGCAGCAGCGCGAACAGCTCTGGACACACCCTCGCCGAAAGGCTTTTCAGCTGCGTGCACTCCGCATCAGCCTTGCTCCGCCGTCATCGGAAGCGCCATCATCATGCTCTGTCCCCGTCGGTCCGACCCTGCCGACGCCATCGCAGCGGCGGCGCACCGAATCGCCGCTGGAACGCCCGGCTGAACGCGGCATCCGAGCTGTACCCCGCCGCCTGCCCGATCCGCGATACCGGATCGGCGGTCGACCGCAACAGATGTGCGGCATGGTCGAGGCGGCGCTCGGCGACATAGGCCGCCGGTGCCGTACCGAGCCGCCGGGTGAAGCGCTCGGCGAATGCGGAACGGGACATCTTGGCATCGGCGGCCAGCGCCGTCACCGTCCACGCGGCGCCCGGATCGCGATGGATCGCCGCGAGCACCGGACCGAGCGCCGGGTCCATCGCGGCCGTCAGCCAGCCCGGCGAAGCCGCATTGCTCGCGAACCAGGTCCGCAGCGAGTGGATGAACAGCAGGTCGAGGATCCGCGAGATCATCACCGCCGCACCTGGATTCGCAACGGCAACCTCGGCGAGCAGCAGGCGCGTGCTCACCGCGAGCCATTCCCGATCGGCGCTTGCGGCCGAAATGTGCAGCACCGGCGGCAAAACCGACAGCAGCGGTCCCGCGATCGCGTCCTGAACCGCGAAGGTTCCGGTCACCCAACGCGGCGCATCCGGATGTGCGAGTTCGCCTTCGGTGCGGAAACAGTCGGAATCGCGCAGCGGCCGCGCTATCGCGCCCGCGCCGACGCACATCGCATGCGCGTCACCGCGGGCAAGCAGCACCAGATCGCCGGGCCCCAGCACGAGTGGCGCATCGGTGTCCGGCAATCGCAGCTGAATCGCGCCCTGCTCGACGATGTGCAGCATCCGGATACCGCCCGGAATGCGCACGTGGAAGGGCGGCGGCGGTGCGCACCGGACGACCACGTCGCCGTGCAGGCGGACGGCGTCCAGGATCTCCGACAGCGCGTCGAATTCTTCGGTACGGGTGAACAAGGCGGCAATCCTGGCGTATCGGCAAACTAACTCGGATTTTGGAGCATAGCTTTTGCTCGATCATCCGCATACCGTGAATTTCGCCGCAATCACCAGGCGCCTTTCGAGGTGACGGCGGACAGCTCCGCGGAACGTAGCGACCCAATCGATGATGTGGAAAGGAATGCCTGCGATGTCCGCACAACCGGCGATCGTCTTGGTGCATGGATTCTGGGGTGGAGCCGCCCACTGGGCGAAGGTGATCGTCGAACTGAACAAGCGCGGTTTCGATTCGTTGCACGCGGTCGAGAATCCGCTTACCTCGCTGGCCGACGACGCGGCTCGCACGCGGCAGATGGTGGAACAGATCGACGGGCCGGTACTGCTGGTCGGGCACTCCTACGGCGGTGCGGTGATCACCGTGGCGGGCGACCTGCCCAATGTGGTCGGGCTCGTGTACATCGCGGCTTTCGCACCCGATGCGGGTGAGAGCCCGGGCCAGCTCAGCCAGGAGCTGCCGCCCGCCGCGTTCGAGAACATCGCGCCCGACTCCGACGGCTATCTCTGGGTGCGGCAGGACAAGTTCCACGAGAGCTTCTGCCAGGATCTGCCCGCTGACGAGGGACTGGTCATGGCCGTCACGCAGAAGGCGCCGCTGGCCTCGACCTTCGGCGATACCGTGACCGCGCCGGCATGGAAGAACAAGCCGAGCTGGTATCAGGTCTCCACGGCCGACCGGATGATCAACCCGGATAACGAGCGCCGGATGGCGCAGCGGATCAACCCGCGCAAGCTCATCGAGCTGGACGCCGGTCATGCGTCGCTGGCGTCGCAGCCGGGTCCGGTGTGCGATCTGATCGAGGAAGCGGCTCGCGCGCTGTCCTGATCTGCGGAAGTCCACGCGGGACACCGTTTCCGAAACGATCCGGCCCCACCACAGCGAAGTGGTGGGGCCGGATCGGTTCGACACTCAGATCAGGGTGGAAAGCACCAACCAGGACACGAACGCCGAGGGCAGCATCGAATCGAGGCGATCCATAATGCCGCCGTGGCCCGGCAGCAGCGTGCCCATATCCTTGATGCCCAGTTCCCGCTTGACCTGCGATTCGATCAGATCGCCGACGGTCGCGACCAACACCAGACCGACGCCGAGCACCACGCCGATCATCGAATTGGCATCCAGCAGCAGGGTGACCGTCAGCAGACCGCCGATAACGCTGAACACCAGTGAACCGCAGAAGCCCTCCCAGGACTTCTTCGGGCTGATCGCGGGCACCATCGGATGCCGCCCGAACAGCACACCGGCGACATAACCGCCGACATCGGAGCAGACCACCAGAATCATGAAGGTCAGCACCCGCAGGTTGCCGTCGGGTTCGAGCAGCAGCAGGGTCGCGAAAGAGGCGAGCAGCGGGATCCAGGCCAGCGCGAAGACGGCGATCGCGGTGTCACGCAAAAAGTTTCGCGGCGCGGTCTGCAGTCCGTGGTCGAACAGCCGCCACACCATGCAGACCAGCGTGGTCGCCGCGAACGCGCCCGCGACGCCGCTGGCGCCCCACGGCCAGCCGAGCCAGAACACCGCCTGACCGCCGACGATGAGCGGAATCCGCGGTACCAGCACATCGGCCTCGCGCAGCCGCTTGGCGACCTCCCAGGTGGCAACGCCGACCCCGGCGCCCGCCACCCCGATGAACACCTTCGGCACGAACAGCAGAATCGCGATGAGCGACAGACCGAGGCCGAAGCCGACGGCCAGCGCGGCGGGCAGATTGCGACCGGCGCGCGAAGCCGGGGCCGGGGGTTCATCGTTCATATGCCCGGAGTTCGCGGGTTCGCCGAGCGCCGGTTCAGGATGTGCGGCGTCGGGAATCGCGGCGTCGCCCGCGCGCCCCTCCGTCGCATCAGCGGTGCTGTTGACCGGCCTCGGCTCCTCGGCCGCATCGGTCGCGGCGGCGTTCTCGGCCACGATTGTCCCGTCGCTCAACTCGTCGTTCCGTTCGTCCCCCGCCCGGGCGGGCCCTCGGATCTGGCTCAGACCTCGAGCAGTTCGGCTTCCTTGTGCTTGACCAGTTCATCGACCTGGCCGACATACTTGGCGGTGGTCTTGTCGAGCTCCTTTTCGGCGCGCCCGACCTCGTCCTCACCCGCCTCGCCATCCTTCTGGATCCGCGACAGTTCGTCCATGGCCTTGCGGCGGACATTGCGAATCGAGACCTTGGCGTCCTCGCCCTTGCCCTTGGCCTGCTTGGCCAGTTCGCGGCGTCGCTCCTCGGTGAGCTGCGGGACCGAGATCCGAATGATGTCACCGTTGTTGGTGGGGTTGACACCGAGATCGGAATTGCGGATCGCGGTCTCGATCGCGCCGAGCGTCGACTGCTCGTACGGCTTGATCACCACCATCCGCGGCTCGGGCACGGTAATGCTCGACACCTGGGTAATCGGGGTCGGCGAACCGTAGTAGTCGATGACGATCCGTTGGAACATGCCCGGATTCGCGCGACCGGTACGGATGGACCCGAGGTCGTCCTTCGCCACCGAGACGGCCTTCTCCATCTTCTCCTCGGCGTCGAAGAGCGCTTCTTCAATCACGACCGTTTCCTCCACAGCGTCGTCATCGTCATGATCCGCGGGCGCGGGGTCAGGACCGAACCAATGTGCCGATCTTCTCACCGGCGACCGCACGGGCGATATTGCCCTTTATCAACAAATTGAACACCAGCATGGGCATCTGGTTGTCCATGCACAGGCTGAACGCCGTCGCGTCGGCGACCTTCAGGTCACGCTCGATGACCTCTTTATGCGTGATTTCGGTGTACATGGTCGCACTCTCGTCGACCCGGGGATCCGCGGTGAAGACCCCATCGACGGCCTTGGCCATGAGCACCACCTCGGCGCCGATCTCCAGCGCGCGCTGGGCGGCGGTGGTGTCGGTGGAGAAGTAGGGCATGCCCATGCCGGCGCCGAAGATGACCACGCGGCCCTTCTCCAGATGCCGCTTGGCGCGCAGCGGCAGATACGGCTCGGCCACCTGCCCCATGGTGATCGCGGTCTGCACCCGGGTGTCGATGCCCTGCTGCTGCAGAAAGTCCTGCAGCGCGAGGCTGTTCATCACGGTGCCGAGCATGCCCATATAGTCCGAGCGGGCGCGCTCCATGCCACGCTCCTCGAGTTCGGCACCGCGGAAGAAGTTGCCGCCGCCGATCACCACGGCCACCTGAACTCCGGTGGAGACCACCTCGGCGATCTGCTCGGCGACCGTCTGCACCACATCGGGATCGAGCCCGACCTTGCCGCCGCCGAACATCTCCCCGCCCAGCTTGAGGAGCACCCGGCGATATCCTGGGCGGTCGGTCCCGGGGTCCGTCATGGGTGTTCGTCTCCTTCGGCGATAGATTTCGTTCTGTCGACAGCACGTGGGCCGGATGGCAACGCGGAGGCTCAACACGGAGCGCCCTTATCCTGCCCTACTCGGATTCGGCTTTGGTAGAAGACCCCCTCGGACGCAAGGAACGCGCCCGGTCAGGATCGGGAATTGCGGGTGAACAAGCAGCGTCCGGACAGCCGAAACCCCTCGTACACCGTATCCGGGCACGAGGGGTTCGCGGACGTTATCAGGCCTGGCCGACCTCGAAGCGGGCGAAGCGGGTCACGGTGACACCGGCCTCGTCCAGCAGGGCCTTGACGGTCTTCTTCGAATCGGTGACCGACGCCTGCTCCAGCAGGACGACGTCCTTGAAGAAGCCGTTGACGCGGCCCTCGGTGATCTTGGGCAGCGCGGCCTCCGGCTTGCCCTCTTCCTTGGCGGTCTGCTCGGCGATGCGGCGCTCGTTCTCCACCACGTCGGCCGGAACCTCGTCGCGGGTCAGGTACTTGGCCTTGAGCGCGGCGACCTGCATGCCGACGGCACGCGCGGCCTCGGCGGCGGCGTCACCCTCACCCTGGTACTCGACCAGCACGCCGACGGCGGGCGGCAGGTCGGTGGCACGCTTGTGCAGGTAGACGGCGACCGGGCCGTCGAAGGCGACGACGCGACGCAGCTCGAGCTTCTCGCCGATCTTGGCGGCGAGCGCCTGCAGCGCCTCCTCGACGGTCTGACCGTCGAGCTTCAGCGCCTTCAGCGTGTCCAGGTCGGCGGGCTTGGCGGCCGCGGCGGCGGTCACGATCTTGTCGGCGAGGCCCTGGAACTCGTCGTTCTTGGCGACGAAGTCGGTCTCGGAGTTGATCTCGATCAGCACGCCGTCCTTGGCGACGACCAGGCCCTCGGCCGTGGCGCGCTCGGCGCGCTTGCCGACATCCTTGGCGCCCTTGATGCGCAGCACCTCGACGGCCTTGTCGAAATCGCCGTCGGTCTCGACGAGCGCGTTCTTGCAGTCCATCATCCCGGAGCCGGTGAGCTCCCGCAGCCGCTTCACGTCAGCGGCGGTGTAAGTCGCCATGGGTGGCGATCCTCCTGTGTGTTGTCTCGGGTGGTAACACCACCTTGCCGACCACTCCTGTTCAGGAGAGGTCGGCAAGGTGAACAGACGCCGTCGCGACGATCAGAAATCGGCCGGAGTGCTGGCCGGGGGGGCCTCGGCGATCTCGGCCTCGGCAGCGGTCTCGACCTCGGTCGCGGCGGGGGCGGCCTGCGCGAGCAGCTCCTGCTCCCACTCGGCGAGCGGCTCGCCCGCGCCGGCTTCCGGCTTTTCGTCACCGGTGGCGATACCGGCCCGTGCCTGCACGCCCTCGGCCACCGCGGAGGCGACGACCTTGGTCAGCAGCGCGGCGGAACGGATCGCGTCGTCGTTACCCGGAATCGGGTAATCGACCAGGTCGGGATCGCAGTTGGTGTCCAGGATCGCGATGACCGGAATGTTCAGCTTGCGCGCCTCGCCGACGGCGATGTGCTCCTTGTTGGTGTCGACGACCCAGATGGCCGAGGGCACCTTGGCCATGTCACGGATACCGCCGAGGGTGCGCTCGAGCTTGTTCATCTCACGCGTGAGCATGAGGATTTCCTTCTTGGTGCGACCCTCGAAGCCACCGGTCTGCTCCATCGCCTCGAGCTCCTTGAGGCGCTGCAGGCGCTTGTGCACGGTGGAGAAGTTGGTGAGCATGCCACCCAGCCAGCGCTGGTTGACGTAGGGCATCCCGACGCGAGTCGCCTCGGCCGCGATCGACTCCTGGGCCTGCTTCTTGGTGCCGACGAAGAGGACGGTGCCACCGTGGGCGACGGTCTCCTTGACGAACTCGTAGGCCTTGTCGATGTAGGTCAGCGTCTGCTGCAGGTCGATGATGTAGATGCCGTTGCGGTCGGTGAAGATGAACCGCTTCATCTTCGGGTTCCAGCGCCGGGTCTGGTGTCCGAAGTGTGCGCCGCTGTCGAGCAGCTGCTTCATGGTTACGACAGCCATGGCTCTCGTACTCTCTTTCGTTGCCGGTTGACGCGGCGAATCGGTGATCCACCGCCCTGGCGCCTCCGAACCATCGGACCCGATCACGAGGATCAGGACCAGCCGATGATTCCCTGCTCCGCAAGCGCACTGCCGATCACGAAGTCGAGCTCCGGTTCGAACAGCGCCGTTACGAACAAGCACGGGGTGGCGCGCGAAGTCGGTCCGTGCAGGCACAGACCGCTCAAACAGTCTACGGGCTGAGCGGGTGAGTTCCTAAATCGCCCTGTCACGGGCGTAAACGGGCGATGTCCACAACCGCGGAAGTTGTCCACACTCGCCGGATCGCGGCTACTGCGGCTGCCGCAGCAAGCCGAGGCTGAAGGCATGAATCACATAGCTATCCCGATGACCATGATCCTTCCGCCGCTGTTCCTGTTGTCGCTGGCTGTGGCGCAGCCGGTTTCGGCCACGCCGCCTGATGGCGCGGCCGCCGTGGCCTTGCCCTGGGAGCCATCGGCAACCGCTCCGCCTGACGGTGTTCGACCTGACGCATCGGAAGTCGTGTTCGGAGAGTGCACGGGTTCGTCTTGTTCGGCGCGGATGCCGGATCCGCCCCGGCTTGCGCCGCTCGTCGTGGCGCCTGACGCACTCCGTGTGGACGCCGCACCTGATGCACCGCGCGTGAATGTCGCGCCCGACGCGCTGCGCATAAACGTCGCGCCCGACGCGCTCCGCGTGAAGGCCGCACCCGCCGCGCTCCCCGCAAACGCCACACCCGATGCACTCCGTGTGAACGTCACGCCAGACCCGCTGCGCGTGAAGGAGGCACCCGCCGCGCTTCGCGTAACCCCCACGCCCGATGCACTCCGTGTGAACGTCACGCCCGATGCACTGCGCCTGGACCTTGTGCCTGACGTCCTGCGCGTGGACCTTGCGCCCAACCTCGTGCGGGTGGACGGCGCGCTCGAACTGCGCTCGGCGGACAGCCCGCAGGGACCGATTTCCGGGGACGGCGCAACGCTGCTCCCCACTGATATCGCGCGAAGGGAGGGCAGCGGGTCGGCTAGTTCGTTGCCGCGGGTTGTCGGTGACCTGCTGTCGCGGCTGCTGGATCTGGTTCAGCAGGTTCCACTCCCCCTGCCTCGCTGATTTCGGATGAGGCGCGTCAGCAGGGTCGGCGGGCCGCGTTGGCGGCGGCTGGTTTCGATCATCATCGGGGTCATCGCTCTGCTGGGACTCGTTGCGGAGCAGTCGGTTTCGGCCGCTCCGCACGGGGAGTTCAGTTGGCCGCTACAGCCGCGGCCCGCGGTGCAGCGGCGGTTCGACAAACCGGCACAGGACTGGCTGCCCGGACATCGCGGGGTCGATCTGGCGGGTACACCGGGGCAGGCGGTGCTCGCGGCCGGCGACGGGATCGTTGTTTTCGCGGGGACGGTCGCGGGCCAACCGGTTGTGTCGATCGACCATCCCGGTGGGCTCAGGACCACATATGAGCCGGTTCGAGCGGAGGTTTCAGTGGGGCTGCGGGTCGGTCGCGGGACTCGAATCGGCACTTTGGAGGCCGGTCACGAGGGTTGTGGGGCGGCCGCGTGCCTGCATTGGGGTGCACGACGAGAAGCGAGCGGGCACAGCAGACGCGAGTACATCGATCCGCTCGGGCTGCTGCACCCGACTCCGCTGCGGTTGAAACCGGTGATCTGAGTGCGGGCCGGGCGTACTGGCCTGAATACCGACGAATTTGTGGGATCGAGAAGCATGACGCGACCTGAAGGCGGACAGTGCAGGCCGCTGTGTGGGACGACGCTCTTCCATCGCGCTGGTTCGCGGGCGAGGATCGACCCATGGGAGATGCACTCGGGGATCCGCAGTTCACCTACACCGAGATCGGCGCGACGAACGATGTACTTCCGTCGGGCTACCACCGGTTTCGACTGCGCCGCCGCATCGGGCACGGACGTGCACTGTTCGAGCGCGCCGGCGCGGAGATCCTGGCATACCGAATGCAGAAGGGCATCGGCATATTTCAGGAGGCCGACACCCCGACCGCGCAGCCGGGGACCCGGCTGACAGTGCGACTCGGCGTCGGCCCGGTCGGCATAACCGCACCGTGCCGAGTCGTATACGTCCTCGACGAACCCGACCGGCGCGGCTTCGCATACGGCACGCTCCCCGGTCACCCGGAGATCGGCGAGGAACTGTTCGCCGCCGAATACGACCCCACCGACGACGCCGTCTACGGCCTGGTCACAGCCTTCTCCCGCCCCGGAACCTGGTACGTCCGATTGGGCGGCCCCGTGGTCCGAGCCATCCAGCGCATCGTCGCCGGGAAGTACATCGACGCACTACCGACCACGAACTAGGGGCGCATCGCACCGAACCCAGCACGGCGACACAGACGGATACGACTGCAGGACAGCGATACTCAGCACACCTCAGCCGCCACGGACCGCGCCAGCCAACGCATCACCGCGGGAAGTGCACAGACGCATTACCGACCTCGGACTCGGCGGCACACCGCGCGAATCCGGGCAGACTCATACGGATTCGCCTGTGGCACAGCTGAACTCGGCACTAATTGCGTCTGGCTGCGGGCCGCGGCCCTGTTCAAACGGGGCTGTGCGCCGTTCAGCCGTCGGCAACCTCGGACCGTGCGGATCCCCTGGTCGGTAACCTCTGCCGGGTGTGGATCCGCAAGTCGGCTCGCGCAAAGGCGGCACTACGACCTGGTGGCGGAAATCAGAGCTGTTCGACCAGTGCGGCGGCTTCGGCGCGGAGCAGGTCGCCGTGGTCGGAGCGGCCGAGGGTGTCGTATTCGTCGGCGGCCCGGTGGCGGTCGGCGATCTCGGTGCGGACGATCTGTTCGATATCGGCCTCGGTGAGGTCGCGACGGCGGGCTTCGGCGGCGCCGAGTCCGACCGCGCTGTGTTCGATGGCACCGGCCTTGATGTCCACGGTGTCGATGGCTTCGGCATTGTCGATGGCGCCGAGTGCGGAGCGCAGACCGGCGATGGCGCTGCGATCGCGGCTCTTCATCGCGGCGGACAGGGCGGTGCGTAGGCGATCGCGCAGGGGCACTGCTTTGTCGATGGCATCGGTGGACATGGTCGCCGACCGTACGCGCCGGGACCTCGCGGGTCGAGGGATTTACTCGAGCGCGAGGTCACGGCGAGTTCGATTCCAACTTCCCATTCATGGCGTGACGATGGCGAAGTCTGGATCCGGTTCGTCGAAGACGCCGACGATATCGGCGAGTTTGGTGGGGTCGCCGCTCAGTGTGATGGCGCCGGAGGCGACCAGAGCGCCGAAATCCTCGCCCGCCACCAGAACTCGGATCAACATCGGCCGGGTCAAGGTGAACAATGCGTCGGGGTCGGGAAGTGTGACACCGTCGGGCCGGTCGTAGTGTGTCAGGCGACCGTTGCGCAGTTCGACACGGTGGATGCGGTTTTCGTCGCTGATGTGCCAGTCGATGACCACCCGCAGATCCCACGCTTTGGGGCCGTCCACGCGCAATGCCATGGCGTCGAAGAGCTGCTCGACGGTCATGGCGGCGACCATGGTGGGAGCATCCACCTTCGTCGGCGTGCCGAACGAGCCGTTGCGCAGCTCATACGCACCGCTGAGGTAGAAGTTGCGCCAGGTGGCATTCTCCGCGCCATAGCCGAGTTGATCGAAGGTCTTGGCCTGCAACGTCTTCGCGGTCTGATTGTGCGGATCGGCGAAGATTACGTAATTGACCACCTGGGCGACCCATCGGTAGTCACCGGCATCGTAGGAGGCCTGCGCCTTGCGGAGCACTTCGTCGGCGCCACCCATGAATTCCACATGCCGCCTGGCGGATTCGACCGGCGGATGCTCCCACAGATGCGCCGGATTGCCATCGAACCAGCCCATATAGCGCTGGTAGATGGCCTTCACATTGTGGCTCACCGATCCGTAGTAACCGCGTGCGTGCCAGGCATTTTCGAGGGCAGGCGGCAGCGCGATCAGCTCCGCGATCTCACTGCCGACATGGCCCTGATTCAGCAGCCGCATCGTCTGGTCGTGCAGGTAGCCGTACAGATCCCGTTGCAGGGAAAGGAATTCCACCAGCCGATCGGTGCCCCAGGTGGGCCAGTGGTGCGATGCGAACACCACATCGGAATCGCGGGCATACAGATTGATCGCCTCGGTCAGGTATCCGGCCCACACATGCGGGTCACGCACTAGCGCGCCGCGCAAGGTGAGCAGGTTGTGCAAGGTATGCGTGGCGTTTTCGGCCATGCACAGCGCGCGGTGGTCCGGAAAATAGAAGTTCATCTCGGCCGGAGCCTCGGTGCCCGGGGTGATCTGAAAAATCATGCGCACCCCATCCACCGTTTCCTGCTGACCGGTGGCGGTGATATCGATGGTCGGGGTGATCAGCGTCACGGTGCCCAACGAGGTGGTCTGGCCCAGGCCCGCACCCACCTGGCCCAACGGACCGCGTGGTAGGGCCGCGCCGTACATATAGGCGGCGCGGCGCGCCATCGCGGTGCCCGCGTAGACGTTCTCGGCCACCGCGTGTTCCAGGAATCCGGCCGGAGCCAGCACCGGACAGCGTCCCACCGCAACGGCTTCGGTGCTCGTCACGCCCAGCGCGCCACCGAAGTGGTCTGCATGCGAGTGGGTATAGATGAGTCCGGTGACGGGTCGAGCGCCGCGATGCGCGCGATAGAGGGCGAGCCCGGCGGCGGCGGTTTCCGCGCAGATCAGCGGATCGATGACGATCACGCCGTCGGCGCCCTCGACCAGCGTCATATTCGAAATGTCGAGGCCGCGTATCTGATAGATCCCTTCGACGACCTCGTACAAACCCTGTTTGACCACCACCCCGGACTGGCGCCACAGGCTCGGATGCACCGACGCCGGGCACGGCTCACGCAGGAAGTCGTAGGAGTCGTTGTCCCACACAACTGTTCCATCGGGAGCAGTGACCATGCCCGGTTCGAGCGCGGCGATGAACCCTCGATCCGCGTCCGCAAGATCGGTGGTGTCCGCGAATGGCAGCGTCGAGGCAGCCCGCCGCTGGCGCTCGACGATCAACTCGCTCGGCTCGGTCGATGTAGTCATGTCCACCCTCCTCGTCAGCTGAATTTCGTGGGCCTGCCGTTGATATGTCGAGCCTCGGTGCTTCAGAGCAGTGGATCCGCCAATCCGATTGCGGCCGCGACGACAGCGACGGCCAGAACGACCACCGTCGTCGCGGCAACGGCGCCGCGGCCGTGACCGAAGCGACCTTCGTGCAAGGCGCGATTGCGCGAAAAACACAGTCCCGCAAGTGCCGCCATCGCGATAGCGGCAGCGATCGGCGCGGCGGCCACGGGTCGCCACCCGCTACCCGCCGCATGATTGAGCAGCAGCCCAGCGACCGCCATCGCGCTGATGGCAGTGCGCCGCCAAGCCAGCGCGGTGCGTTCCGCGGCCAGACTCGGGCCGGCTTTGCTCATCGCAGCAACACCGCGATACCGGCCAGCGCCGACACAATCGCGATCCCCAGCGACAGAATCGGCACCATGATGGTGTTGGGCAGCGGTTCGCCGTTGCGCATCGCCGCGCCTACGCGCCGCCAATGTCCGTACGCACCAACCGCCAGGATCACCGCGAGCACGATGCAGCTCATCGCGAGCGCCCGCCGAAAGCCTCCCATCCGGAACGGTTGCACCAGGGTGTGCACCGCGACACCACCGGCGAGCAGCCCGAGCGATGTGCGGATCCAGGCCAGGAAGGTCCGTTCATTGGCGAGAGTGAACCGGTAATCGATCTCCCCTTCGCCCTCTTCGGATTCCTCGGCGGGATTGGGCAGAGTCATGTCGCCTCGGTTTCGACTACCGGCCCCTCGGTTTCGCCAGGGCGGGGCTCCTTCGCGCGCACCCACAGCCAGGTCACCGCGAGCATGGCGACCAATGCGGGCTTGCCGAGAATCAGGGCCACGGTGCCGAGGATAACCACCTTGTTCGCCAGATACAGCGGCAACATGACGGCCACATGTACGGCCCAGAACACGAACCAGGCCAAGGTGATTCGGCGATGCAGGCGCAATCGGGCCTGGGGATCGGCGGGTTCGGCCGGTTCGAGCCGAATTCGGCGACTCACGGTGTAGGTCAGCGGTACGCCGGTGAGCAGTGTCGCGCCGAACAGCACGGTCATCACGACGCATACTGCCACTTCGGGTAGGTAGAAGCCCCGGCCTTCACCGGTGATCTCGACGAAGAGCGAGAGGACCAGGATGACCAGTACCGATACCGCGACGACGCGGACCGAATCGCCCTGTATCAACCGGAGCGCCGCCAATGCGACGGCGATCACGATGGCGATGAAAACACCCACCTCAGCGCCCGCGATGGAATAACCGAGCAGAAACGCGATGGCGGGCGTGGCCCCGTCGACAATGTGCCGCGGACCGTGCATGGCACGGAACCTGCCCCATATCTCGGCGACCGCAGCGTGGTGTTGCTCCAGTTCAGGAGCCGCAACGCGCTGGTCGTCGGGATTCACGGACACCTCTCCATCGCTGGTCGGTTTCCTGCCGTAGCAAACTATCCGCTACGTCAGGTTAACCGCCGTCGATGTGGTCGTCCATGAAGTTCGCCGCTTGTGCACGCGACCGGGGTGGATGCGGCGGTCAAAGAGGTGCGGCGTCCTGGAAGGTCATCGCGAGTCGATCCACGACGGACGCCATGAGTGCGCGCTTGGGTAAGCCGATGGATCGCAATTCGTCGGCCCACGCATGATCGCCGAGGGATAGCTCGGCACCGCCGGGCCGGGCGCGCATACCGGACGGTTCCATCTGCCACTGCGTGCACCGGGTGATCCCGTCGATATGGGAGTAGGCGTCGAATGACGAGGCGCCGTTGCGGCGCGCCGGGATCGACAGGCCCGGGCGGACGGTGAGATCGACGATCAGCTGGCCGTTCTGGCGCAGTGCGCCACGACGCACACCACCGTCGTGCTGTGCATCGAAATCCGCGATCTCCTTGGGGAATCCCCAGATCCCGCGGCCCGCCGCAAGGGTGAATTCCCCATCGACCGGCAGGCGATGGATGAAGACGCCAGCCCCACCCGTGGCGAGGGCTCGCAGATCGCCGAAGGCGGTAGCGGGTCCGGCTGTGTGGTGGCGGACCATGAACGACACACCGAATTCGTTGTACGGCCCCAGGTCCCCGTCGACGTAGTCGACGAACACAAGCGTGCACATCGCGCGGCCGCCGGGCAGCCGAAGGATCTCCAGTCCGGAGTAGTCGATCACTCGCTGCGCAGCAGCCGCGGACACCGCATAGGTCGCCATAAACGCATGCGCGAGCCGAATCCGCACCGGCATCCGGACTTCCTTGCCCAATACGGTGTGCGTACTCATCGCCGCGCCTGTGCGATGTCCGTACAGCGGGACCCGACCACAGACCGGTCGACAAATCGTGCGCCGTTCACGAATCCTCCAAACTAGAACTCGTCTCAGAATAGCGATGATTTTGCGCCTTTCAAGGCAGTTTCATCTACATGAACAGGTTTCAGAACTGGGCCGATCAACGAAGCCGTCGATAGCCGTTCACATAACGCCACCCGACTTGCATACGCCGCGAACGCACACTTTGATGTCCACGCCTCCGTGCACTGGTGTGCAGCCGCAAGGATGCACACACGGTCAAGGCCGGTCGACCGCGGTCCCCAGCCGCCACCTGCTCGCCATCGATATCGCGGTATCGACAGCTGATGGCCGGTCACCTTTCTGTTCGGAGCTCCATCGGGTCGTGGCCTCTGGCCGCCCACGGTCTCTCGCAGTCTCGGCTATGCCTCGGCCGCAATCGCCATCCCGGGGGCAGCATCCCCGGGCCATACCACCGCAACCCGTGGTCGGCACCGCGGCGAATGGTCAGGCGCGGGGGTGGGCCTGGTCGTGGACCTTCTTCAGGCGCTCGATGGAGACGTGGGTATAGAGCTGGGTGGTTGCCATGCTGGCGTGGCCGAGGAGTTCTTGTACCACGCGTAGGTCGGCACCACCCTCGAGCAGGTGGGTTGCCGCCGAATGCCGCAATCCGTGCGGGCCCATATCCGGTGCGCCCGGGATCGCCGAAACGACCTCGTGGACAACCGTTCTGGCCTGGCGCTGATCGAGGCGTTTGCCGCGGCGGCCGAGCAGCAGGGCGCGGCCCGAGTCTGCGATGGCGAGTGCGGGGCGGCCGTACCGGAGCCAGTTCGCGATCGCTTCGTCGGCCGGAACGCCGAAGGGCACCGATCGCTCCTTATTGCCCTTGCCCAGCACGCGGACCAGCCGCCGCTCCCGATCGATATCGTCGAGATCGAGCCCGCACAGCTCGCTCACCCGGATTCCGGTCGAGTACAACAGCTCCACGATCAGTCGATCTCGTAGTGCCATCGGATCACGTTGCATCGCACCGGATTCCGCCGCATCCATGGCCGCAACCGCCTGCTGTGTGCCGAGCACGGCTGGCAACACCCGATGCGCCTTCGGCGATCCGAGGCGCAAGCCAGGATCGATCGCCAGCCGCCCGGTACTGGTCAACCATGCCGTAAATGTCCGCGCCGAGGACGCCCGCCGCGCCATGGTCGTCCGCGCGGCGCCACCGGCCGACTGCGCGGCCAGCCACGACCGCAACAACGCCAAATCCATCTCCCGCACCGCAGAATCCGCCGACCGCGCGACCAAATGCCCCAACAACGACCGCGCATCCCCCACATACGCCCGCGCCGTATGCGCCGACCGATTCCGCCCCAGCCGCAGATGCCGCTCGTACTCCATCAGCAACGCCTCGAGATCCTCCGGCAACTCCATCTCCTCACCGTCACCGCCCCACCCGCCGTTGGCAAGTCAGCACGCCGTACCGATATCGGTTCCCCTACTGCACGCGGTCCCCGCACCTCTCCACACCGCATCCGGGATGCCCCGACGGCCGAGCTCACTTCAGAACGCGACCCCTCGTCGGTTCGAACTCTGCACGGTTCGGTACCAGCCGTTTTCGTCCATGCCGACCAGTCCGGCGAGTTCGAGGGCAGGGAGTACGGCACGGACGGTGGAAAGTTCCAGACCGGCGTCTTCGGCGATGGCGCGTGGCTGACGGGAGCCGACCTTCGGAAGTACCGCGTAGACCGACGCTTCGTCGCCGAGCAATCGGTCCCCGGGGTCGCACGACTGCCGGGTTGGTAGCGAAAGGCGCAGTGGGCCCGCTTCATCGATGACCTCCTCGGCACGAGTGACGAGTAGGGCCTCGCCCTCGCGGATCATGCGATGGCAGCCGACCGAGGATGCGGAGGTGACCGGTCCGGGGATGGCGAGGGCTGGGCGGCCGAGGCGGCGGGCCCATTTGACGGTGTTGCGGGCACCGCTGCGTAGTCCGGCCTCCACCACCAGAACGCCATCCGCCATGGCGGCGATCAGGCGATTGCGGGCCAGGAATTGGTTCTTGTGGACAACCGTACCGGGCGGGTATTCGCTGATCACCAAACCGGTTTCGGCGATCTCGGCCAGCAGCCGCTCATGCTGGGCGGGATAGGGACGGTCGACGCCACAGGCGAGCACTGCAATGGTCGGGGCACCGACTGCAAGCGCGGCGCGATGAGCCATACCGTCGATGCCGAAGGCGGCACCGGACACGATCGTCCAGCCTTGTGCGGCCAGATCACCGACGATCTCACCGGTGACGTGATCGCCATATCCACTACTGCACCGCGCCCCCACCACCGCGATGGCGCGTTCACTCGACTCCAGCAGCGATCGCGGCCCACGCACCCACAACACCAGCGGCACCGCGCCGTCCCGATCGCGCCCCGGCTCGAGCTGGCTCAGGCCCAACATCCGCCAAGCAGGCCATTCCGGATCGTCCGGAGTCACCAAACGCCCACCCAACCGCTCCATCGTCTCGAGATCCCGCGCCGCAGTATCGATTTCCCGCCGCTGCGCGGTCGGCCCGAGCAGCGACTCCGGCAACTCGCATTCCCGCACCGCCCGCGCCGCCTCCACCACCCCAACCGACTCGATCAACAACGACAACGCCGCACACGGCCCCTGCACCACCCGCGACAAATAGGCCCACGCCAACCGACGCTCATCCGCGCCCGCACCGACGACCACCGCCTGGGTATTCGCCGAGGCCCAATCGTCCAAATCCACAACCCCATACCTCGAGTGACGGGCTCCGCCACCCAACACCCCATCAGCACACCCCGCCACACCCGCCCCCACGCTCGCCAATGCGCCTGGACACGAACCACTTCCGACTCCCACACCCACCTCCCTCGCCGCCACAGAACCATCGGCGAAAGCCATCTCGCCATGCGCCGAAGTAGTCGAGCCACCGCCCGTCGCCTCCTCGCGCGCCGAGGCAGAGACATCGCCCGCCACGCGAGGACCCCCCATCGTTTCGCCCCCATCCCCGGCTACTGCTGCCGCTGCGAAACCCGGGACAGCGATCCCACAGTCAGTCGGCCGCACGCCCGGCGGTCCCCACGCCGCAATCACTGCGCCCCCCGTTGCCGGAAGTTCAACGCAGCCAATACGTCTTGGGCGCTGGGGATGTCGGCGCCGCGGAGGTCGCAGATTGTCCAGGCGACGCGGATGGCGCGGTCGGCGCCGCGGGCGGAGAGGCGACCCAGGCGCAGGGCGGCCTCGACGGGGGCGGTTGCTTCGTTGGGCAGTCGGAATCTTTGGCGGAGGATGTGGCCGGGGACTTCGGCATTGGTGGCCCAGCCGTATTCCTTCCAACGGTGTACGGCCGCTTGCCTTGCCGCCGCTACTCGGCCACGCACGACCTCGCTGCTCTCGGCCTCCTCGGCGGCGAATGATGCGCCCGAGTGGCCGTGCATCTGGACCCAGATATCTATGCGGTCCATCAGCGGTCCGGACAGCTTGCCGAGATATCGGCGGCGGGCGAGCGGCGCGCAGATGCAGTCGACGTCGCGGGCGGGGGCACAGGGGCACGGGTTCGCGGCGAGCACCAGTTGGAATCGGGCCGGATAGCGCGCTACCCCGTCGCGGCGGGCGATGCGAACTTCGCCCTCTTCCAAGGGAGTTCGCATCGCTTCCAGCACCTTGGCGCCTATCTCGGCACATTCGTCGAGGAACAGCACACCCCGGTGCGCGCGACTGACCGCACCCGGGCGCGCGGTCCCCGATCCGCCGCCGACCATGGCGCTGGCAGAGGTCGAGTGGTGCGGGGCGACGAAGGGCGGCATGGTGATCAAGGGGTGGTCACCGGAGAGTGCGCCAGCGACCGAATGGATGGCCGTCACCTCCAGGGCTTCGGATTCGGTGAGCGGCGGCAGTAGGCCCGGAAGGCGTTGCGCCAACATGGTTTTGCCGATTCCCGGCGGCCCGGTGAGCAACAGGTGGTGGCCACCGGCGGCGGCCACCTCCAGTGCCCACCGGGCCTCGTCCTGGCCGACCACCTCGCTCAGATCGCCGCCGCAGCGAACAGTGTCGGGCAGGATGCCGTCGGGTTCGATGAGCACGCCCTCGCCACGCAGCCACGCGACGACAGTGCGCAGGCTGGCGGCGCCGAAGACCTCGATGCCGTCCACCAGACCGGCTTCGGCCAGTGCGGATTCCGGCACGATCACCCGTGACCAGCCCGCATTGCGGGCCGCGATCACCGCGGGCAGGATGCCGCGCACTCGGCGGACCCGGCCGTCCAGCGCCAATTCCCCTAGCAATACGGTCTTTCCGAGCCGATCGGAGGGAATCGCGCCCGCCGCGTCGAGTACCGCGACCGCGAGGGCAAGATCGTAGACGCTGCCGATCTTGGGCAACGTCGCCGGAGACAGCGCCAGGATCACGCGGCCGTCCGGCCACTTCTCCCCCGTATTCGCCACCGCCGAGCGCACTCGGTCGCGGGATTCCTGCAACGCGGTATCCGGCAGTCCGACCAGATGCACCGAGGGCAGACCCTGTCCGATATCGGCTTCGATCTCGACAAGCTGACCGTCCACCCCGGTCACCGCGACCGAATACGCCACCCCCAGCGCCATCAGAACACCGCCTTCAGGTGATCGATGATCGGGCGGTGGCCACGGTGCAGCAGCACCGAAATGACGTCGAACCGGATATCGCGCCACGGACCGTCCTGTTCGGCCAGCCACACCAGGGCCAGCCGCCGTATCCGCTGCTGTTTATCGAAGGTGACCGCCTCGGCGGGCGTACCGAACTTCGACCCGGTTCGGGTTTTGACCTCGACGAAGGCGGTGACCTTGGCGTCGCGGGCGATCAGATCCAGTTCGCCGTATCTGCACCGCCAGTTCCTGCCGATGATCTCCATCCCGGCGGCCTGCAGGAATCGTGCCGCCAGCTCTTCCCCTTGTGCGCCCAGCGCCTGGTTATCTGCCACCGGCTCAGCGTGCCCGGACCGCACCTCCGGTCGACGGCAGCGACCAGGGCGAACAGAAAACCTGTGGATACCCGCTCAGCTGTGCACAACTCCAGCGCCCGGTCGTCGTACCCGACGTTCTTGTCGGTACCCCGTGCTATGCAGCCAGATCTGCGCCCAGGAGTCAGCGCCCTACTCGGGCAACCGCAGATCCGGCTTCTCCAGCTCCTCGATATTCACGTCCTTGAACGTGATCACCCGAACATGCTTGACGAAGCGCGCGGGCCGGTACATATCCCACACCCAGGCATCGCTCATCCGCACCTCGAAGTACACCTCGCCGTCGGCGTTCTGCGGCCGCAATTCGACGGAGTTGGCCAGGTAGAAGCGGCGCTCGGTCTCCACCACGTACGAGAACTGACCGACGATGTCCTTGTACTCCCGATACAGCGAGAGCTCCATCTCGGTTTCGTATTTCTCCAGGTCCTCGGCACTCATCGGGTGGGACGTCCTCCTTCTCGCCGCACTGCGTATGTAGACATCATCTCGCATTCGCCGGGTCGGTAGCCACTCGGCTATCCGGTTCGGCCCCCTCGACCAAAACCGCGCCGGCCAAAATCTCATCGGCCAGTACCGCGTCGGCGTATTCGGTGGCCGCGACCGGCCGCAAACCCGCCGCCAGTCGCACATTGCGCCAGGATCGGCGGTGCTCAGTGCTGGGTCCGAGACGTTCGAGCGCGGCGATATGTTCGGGCGTGTTGTAGCCCTTGTGCGCGGCGAATCCGTAGCCGGGAAAGCGCTCGTCCAGTTCGACCATCATCCGGTCCCTGGTCACCTTGGCCAGAATGCTCGCCGCCGCGATGCAGGCCGCGGCCGCGTCACCGCCGACGACCGGCAGCGACGGCACCGGAATTCCGGGCACCCGGAATCCGTCCGTGAGCACATACCCCGGCGTCTGGCCGAGCCCGGCGACAGCGCGGCGCATGCCCTCGATATTCGCGACGTGGATGCCGATCGAGTCGATCTCCCAGGCCGGAATGACCACGACCTTCCAGGCCAGCGCCAACCGGGTGATGATCGGATACAGCTGCTCACGCACCGGTTCGGTGAGCTTCTTGGAATCATCGAGCCCGGCCAGCCTGTCGTAGGCCTTGGGAGCGAGCAGGCAGGCGGCGACCACCAGCGGTCCGGCGCAGGGACCGCGCCCGGCCTCGTCCACACCGGCGACGGGGCCCAATCCACTGCGGATCAGCGCAGCCTCGAGGGTGCGCAATCCGCCTGCCCGACGCATAACGACACGCGGCGGCCACCCGTTGCCCGGAGTCGCGCCCTTAGCCTGTGCCACTCGACCCTGCCCCATAATCCAATTATCCTGCGGCCCGCACCGATCAGTTCGTCTGGGGATCCTGTGCTTTCACGGGACCGATCCGGGTGGGCGGCCAGATCTTGAAGACGGTCTTGCCGCGGACATTGTCGATCGGGACGGTGCCTTGCAGATTGTCGCTGACGTGGGCGCGCGAGTCAGCGGACTGGTTGCGGTTATCGCCCATCACCCACAGATTGCCCTCGGGCACCTTCACCGGGCCGAACACCCGGCCCGCCGGGTATGTCGCGTTCTGCTGGCCCGGGTACCACGGGTAGTCGTTCTTGACGTACGGCTCGTCCAAGGGCTTGCCGTCCACCAGGATTCGGCCCTGTGCGTCACAGCATTGCACGGTCTGGCCGCCGACGGCGATCACCCGCTTCACCAAGTCGTTCTCATCCGGCGGCACGAGCCCGAAGAAGGAGAAGAAGTTCTGCACGCCGCGCACGGCGACATTGCTCGACCGGATCGACTGGTAGCGGGTATTCCAGGACGGCGGGCCGACGAACACCACGACGTCACCGGGCTCCGGATTGCCCCAGTAGTAGCTCGGCTTCTCCACGTAGATGCGGTCGCCGATGAGCAGTGTCTCTTCCATCGACTGAGACGGAATGACATACGGGCGTCCGACAAAACTGACCATCAGAGCCGCGATGACCGCGGCGATGACAATGAGCACCGGCAGTTCCTGCCAGAAGGGGCGCTGCTTGCGCTTCGCGCGTCGCGAGCGACGGCCCGCGCCCTCGTCGTCCGAATCGGACACGGTCATCGACCCACTTTCGTCTGCCACGCCGAACAGATTAGCCCGGCACCATGACTCACGTCCGGTGCCGGGCTACTGAAGAACTATCGTGCCGAGCGGGGTGCTACCAGATCAGCGCTTTTCCTTGATCTTGGCGGCCTTACCGCGCAGATCGCGCAGGTAGTACAGCTTGGCCCGGCGGACATCACCGCGGGTCACGACATCGATGTGATCGATGTTCGGGCTGTGCACCGGGAAGGTGCGCTCCACGCCGACACCGAACGACACCTTACGGACGGTGAAGGTCTCGCGGATGCCACCGCCCTGACGCCGGATCACGACGCCCTTGAAGACCTGGATGCGCTCCTTCGAGCCTTCGATGACCTTCACGTGCACGTTGAGCGTGTCGCCCGGACGGAAGTCGGGGACGTCGCTGCGCAGCGACTTTTCGTCGACGAAGTCAAGGGTGTTCATTTCATCCTTCTGATGTTCGCGCGAGCAGAGGACCCTGGCGGCACTCGCGTGCTCGACCGGTTCATGCTCCGAATATGGGGTGCTCCGTGGGCCGAATGCACCCAGGGCAACCTGTGCATTGTGCCAGATCGGCGGGTCGCCGGAAAAATCGGCCCCGGAGACCCCGCTCAGCGGCCGGCCGCGTGGTGCACCACGGCCGCGAGCCGATCGTTCTCCGGCGCGCTGAACCCGAAGGCCGCGCGCCGCCGAGTGTAGCCATAGCTCAGTCCGCTGCGCGGATCCGCGAAGCCGTCGCAGCCCGCCGCACCGGTGTGACCGAACGCGTTCGCGCTCAGGAACGGGTAGTACAGCCCCTTGGCCTCGAAGCCGAGTGCGTACGGTGCGCGCTCGCCGCGAACCAGGTCAGGGCCGGTGCTGTGGATGGCGGTCACGACGGCGAGGGTGTCGGATTTCAATAGTGGGCCGCGCCCGTCGACGCCGGAGATCGCGGCGGCGTACATGGCGGCCAGTCCGCGGGCGCTGCCAACACCTCCGGCCGAGCCTTGTCCCAGCGCACGGACTTCGGGGTCGTTCGGCAGGGTCAGGACGTCGGCCGGGGTGAAGTCAGCGGCGTTCAGGTTATAGGCGATACCCGGAATACTATGCGAGCCAGGCGAATTCGCCTCGAACGCGGCTTGCATCTCCGGTGTGGCCAGCCAGGGCAGGATCGGCAGATAGCGATCGTCGGATGCGGGTAGGCCGAGGTAGACATCGAGCCCATAGGGCGCTCGGATGCGTTCCTCGAACAGTTCCTGAATCGAACCGCCCGCGGCCCTGCGGACCACCTCGCCGACGATCGCGAAGCTGATGAAACCGCCGTAGGCCTGGGCCGAGTTCGGTCGGATGTAGGGCCACTGCGTCGCGACCCGCGCGGCGATGCGGCGGTTGGTCAGCACCTGACGCAGGGTTATGCCGGACTTTCCGGCGGCGCCGAATTCCGGCCAGTAGTCGGCGACTGCGCGATCGAGGTCGAGCCAACCCTCCTGCACCAATAGCGCGACGACCAGCGATGACGCGCCCTTCGTGGCAGACAGCAGCCCGGTCAGGGTGTCGCCGGTGACCCGCGGTCCGGCCCAAAGGTCGACCACCTGCGTGCCGTGCACGAATGCGGCTAGCTGCGCGCCGGATTCGCCGTTCTCCTCGGCGACCACCGCGGCGAACTCCTCGCGCACCGCGTCGAATCCCGGTGCGACGGTGCCATTTATCGCAATGGTGTTGTCCATGATCGGTTCCTCTCGGGTCATGCGGCCGTCGGGCGCCGCAGCGGGGCCGGCCGCGGCGGCGCCGCCGGGCGCAGCGCCCACGACGCGAGGGTGAGTCCGGCGAAACCCAGTGGTCCGAGCCATGCCTTCGGCTCGTCGCCGACCGCGATATGGGAGGCGGCCGCGCCGCCGTAGACGAAGGTCAGTCCGGCGTAGGCCCATTCCTCGGCGCGCGGGAAACCCGGCGCCACGATCGCGGCGACCGCGGCGGCCTTGGCGACGCCCATGATGGTCGCGAAGTACATCGGATATTCGAGTCGCTGGAAAACCTCGCGGACGTAGGAGATTCGCGCGAGATCCCAGTAGGAGCCGACGACCGATTCGGTCAGCAGGATGCCGGTGGCGCCGAGATAGGCCAACCGGGCCGGGCGGGATGTCTTTCGGAGGTTCATATCTGTGTGACGGATGGCGGCCCGTGAAGGTAACGGCCGCGCCGTGATCCACGCCACGTCCGCCGGATGTCACACCCTTGGCATTCGTTCCGTCATCTCTTCGAGTGCTGTCGAGGAGACCTTGGTGGACGAAAACGATTCTTTGGCCGAGCGATTCGTGGCGCACCGCGTTCACCTGATCGCGGTGGCCTATCGCATGCTCGGTTCGCTGAGCGAGGCCGAGGATGCGGTGCAGGAGGCCTGGTTGCGGCTGTCCCGGGTCGACACGGGCGAGATCGACAATCTGGGTGGCTGGTTGACCACGACCGTCGGGCGCGTCTGCCTGGATATGTTGCGGTCGCGCAAGATACGGGGTGAGGAGTCCTATCTGCCCGACCCGATCGTCACCATCGATGACGGCACCCAACCGGAACAGCAAGCGGTGCTCGCGGATTCGGTTGGACTGGCGCTGCTGGTCGTGCTGGACTCGCTCAATCCCGCGGAGCGCGTGACATTCGTGCTGCACGATATGTTCGCGGTGCCGTTCGATCAGATCGGCCCGATCATCGGCAAATCCGCGGCCGCGGCGAAGATGATGGCCAGCCGCGCCCGCCGCCGCGTCCAAGGGCAAGCGCCGCGTCCCGATCGGGATCTGTCGCGTCAACGCCGGGCCGTCGCGGCCTTCCTCGCGGCCGCCCGCGGCGGTGAATTCGAGGCGCTGCTGGCCATTCTCGACCCCGACGTGGTGCTACGCGGCGACCCTGGAGCCCGGCTGCCCGGTGGCATGCGCGTGCTGCGCGGCGCTCCGGCGGTGGCCGGTCAGCTCGACGTCTTCCGGCGGGCCGCCAATGCCGCTGCCTCGCGACCGGTCCTGGTCAACGGCCTAGCCGGCCTGCTCAATTCCATTGACGGCAAGACGGTTTCGCTGATGGCGTTCACGATTGTCGACGACAAGATCGCCGCCATCGACCTGCTCTCCGACCCGGCGCGCCTCGCGCAGCTCACGCCGACCGCGTGATCCGACGCAACTCGCGATGACTGCGCGTTTTGACGCCCCTAGCGCCGACGACAACGGACAGCTCAGCTGCCGAAACCAGGGTCAATCATCGTGCGCCTGATCGCCCACCGACGCGCCGGGCCAGTGAAGGTGGTGGAGCGGTGCGGGTGGGGCGGGAACGACTGTGCGCGCCAACTCCGCCTCCGCTGCCTCGCGCACATGGACAACATCGGGTTTACCCGCGACGAGATCCTGCACGAAGATCTTGGCCCGGATCACCGGCCGCCGATAGCGGCGTTCGCGGACGATCGCCCGGTACATCAGTCGCCGCTTGCCCGGGTAGCGCCAGCGCGCCCACGGCGCGCCCGGCCTGCTCAGGCGCAGGGCGCCCACCACAAGTAGTGGCAGGAAGAACATGCCGAACAGCCCGGTCCAGATCTTGCCCTTGGCGATGACGATCGCCGCCAACCCCAGGTTCACCATGGCGAAGAAGACGATGAAGATCCGGACCCAGGTGCTGGGGTCGCGACGAAAGTCGTTGATATCCAATAACCACAGCGGGTGAATTCCGAGCAGCAGCAGTCCGGTCACCGCCAGCGCGACGAAGACCGCGTCGACCGAGGTGCGGCCCTGTTCCTCCCAGTACACGTCGCGCAGGTAGAAGATCAGCGCGAACTCGTCCAGGGTCAGGGCCGCGCCGACACCGAAGGCGGCGGCGAGCAGGCTCGTGGTGAGCGTATCGGCGCTCTGATACGTCGTGACCATCCCGATGCCGGACAGCAGCACCAGGATGACCCCGAACACCATGTGATGGATGTGCACGCCGCCGGAGCGCAGGTTGCCCGGCCA
Source organism: Nocardia nepalensis (assembly GCF_048910785.1). Taxonomy (NCBI): domain Bacteria; kingdom Bacillati; phylum Actinomycetota; class Actinomycetes; order Mycobacteriales; family Nocardiaceae; genus Nocardia; species Nocardia nepalensis. The sequence goes on from NZ_JBKBET010000022.1 coordinate 209,205, forward strand.
CCAGCGGACCTGCTTGCGGATCAACCGGACGCTGAGCCGGATCAGCAGGAAGCCGACGATGAACCCGAGAAGAAAGCACATCAGCGGCAGCCGACCGTGCGCGATCACATCCTCTTCGAGCCACCGTCGCATGGCCGCCTACAAACCTCCGCCCGTATCGCCCTACTGTCCGAAACCGGCCCGCCGCAGCGCATCCGCCATCGAACCGCTCGGCGCGGGTGCATTGCGACGCTGGTTGCCCTGGTTGCGGCCCTGATTCTGCTGCCGACCCTGGCCCTGCTGCTTACCCTGACCATTCTGCCGCTGTCCGCCGCGATCGGGTCCGCCCCGACCACCCTGGCCACGACCACGACCGCCGTCGCCCTTGGCCGCGGTGCCCGGCTCGTCGTCCAGCCGCAGCGACAGTCCGATGCGCTGGCGTGCCACATCGACCTCGAGCACCTTCACCTTGACCACATCGCCGGACTTCACGACCTCGCGCGGATCCTTGACGAAGTTGTGCGACATGGCCGAGACGTGCACGAGTCCGTCCTGGTGCACGCCGACATCGACGAAAGCACCGAACGCGGCCACATTGGTGACGACGCCCTCGAGCACCATGCCCGGCTGCAGGTCGCCGACCTTCTCCACCCCCGCGGCGAATTCGGCGGTCTTGAACTCCGGACGCGGGTCGCGGCCCGGCTTCTCGAGTTCGGTGATGATGTCGGTGACGGTGGGGATACCGAACTTCTCGTCGGTGAATTCGGCGGGCCGTAGCGCGCGCAGCGCTGTGGTGTTGCCGATCAAGTCCGACATGCCGCGTCCGGTCGATTCCAGGATGCGCCGCACTACCGGATAGGCCTCGGGGTGCACCGCCGAGGTGTCGAGCGGATCGTCACCGCCGCGGATGCGCAGGAAGCCCGCACACTGCTCGAAGGCCTTGGGGCCCAGGCGCGGCACGTCGAGCAGCGCGCTGCGGCTGCGGAACGGTCCGTGCTGATCACGGTGCGCCACAATGCTTTCGGCGATCGAGTTGGCAATGCCGGACACCCGCGACAGCAGCGGCACGGACGCGGTATTCACATCGACGCCGACCGCGTTCACCGCGTCCTCGACCACCGCGCCGAGCGAGCGGGCCAACAGGGTTTCGGAGACGTCGTGCTGGTACTGGCCGACGCCGATGGACTTCGGATCGATCTTCACCAGTTCGGCCAGCGGGTCCTGCAGGCGGCGGGCGATCGACACCGCGCCGCGCAGCGAGACGTCCATATCCGGCAGTTCCTGCGAGGCGTAGGCCGACGCGGAATACACCGACGCGCCCGCCTCGGAGACCACGATCTTGGTCGGCTTGTTCTCCGGAATGCGCGAGATCAGTTCGGCGGCAAGGGCATCGGTCTCGCGCGAGGCGGTGCCATTGCCGATGGCGATGAGCTCGACCCCGAACCGGGCGACCAGCGCACCGAGCACGGCAAGGGACTTCTCGGTCTGGCCCTGCGGCTTGTGCGGGTAGATGACCTCGGTGGCGACGACCTTGCCGGTCGCGTCGACGACCGCGACCTTCACGCCGGTGCGGTAGCCCGGATCCAGGCCCATGGTCGTGCGGGTGCCTGCGGGTGCGGCCAGCAGCAGGTCGCGCAGGTTCGCGGCGAAGATGTCGACGGCGTCCTTCTCGGCCGCCTGACGCAGTCGCATGCGGGTGTCGATGCCAAGGCTCACTTGAAGTTTCGTGCGCCAGGCCCAGCGCACCGTGTCCAGCAGCCAGGTGTCGGCGGCCCGGCCGCGATCGGCGATATCGAACTTCAGGGCGATGCGGCCCTCGTAGACGGAACGCTCACCCGGCTCCGGCTCTTCGGTATCGGGTTCCAGCTGCAGCTGCAGGATCTCTTCCTTCTCGCCGCGCAGCAGCGCGAGGATCCGGTGCGAGGGCAGCTTGCTGAACGGCTCGCTGAATTCGAAGTAGTCGGCGAACTTCGCGCCCGCCTCCTCCTTGCCGGCGCGCACGCTCGAGCTGACCTGGCCGCGATTCCACATCAGCTCGCGCAGCTCACCGACCAGGTCGGCGTCCTCGGCGAAACGCTCGACCAGAATGGCGCGGGCGCCGTCGAGCTGTTCGGCGCTGTACTGCGCCGGATCTGTGGTCGGATCGCCGATCAGGGCGTCGGCGACGGGTTCGTGACCGGCCTCGCGGGCGATCTGGGCCTTGGTGCGCCGCTTCGGCTTGTACGGCAGGTAGATGTCCTCTAGGCGGGCCTTGGTCTCGGCGGTCATCAGCTGCCCGAGCAGCGTGTCATCGAGTTTGCCCTGACCCTTGATGGATTCGATGATCGCGCCGCGGCGCTCGTCGAGTTCGCGCAGATAGGTCAGGCGCTCGTCGAGCTGACGGAGCTGGGCGTCGTCGAGGCCACCGGTGACCTCTTTTCGGTACCGCGCGATGAAGGGCACGGTCGAGCCCGCATCCAGCAGCTCGACGGCGGCCCCGACCTGGCTCTCGCGCACGCCGAGCTCATCGGCGATGCGCCGGCCGACACTGGCCAGAGCTCTGGTCGCGGCCGGTGCGGCGGCGGTCGTGTCGGTGTTCGTCGCTGAACTGGCGATCTCGGGCGCTGTCGTCACGCCCGAGACACTACCGTTGCCACCTGACAAACGGCCCACGCCCAGGTAAACCGGCACGCTGGTGGCCCGAATTAAGGGGTGTCAGCGCTGGTCCGGAAGCTCGAGGATGGACTTGGACAACTCACGCTCCCCCGCCTCCCCGGGCCTTTTGCCGGTCGTGGGTGCTCGAAGACTTGCACCGCGGGCCGGCGGTCGAGCTCTTGGCAGTATTGGACGTCCCGACGAGTTACCCATGTACTCACGAAATCAGTCGTCACGGTCGGAAGATGCGAGCAGTTCCGAAGCCAACTCACGCATTTCGGCCTTGCGGATCTTTCCGGTGACGGTCATCGGGAACTCCTCGACGATGTGGACGTAGCGCGGGATCTTGAAGTGCGCGAGTTTGCCGGTGCAGAACGCGCGGACCGCGTCGGCGTCCAATGGTGTTGTGCCGGCCTTCATTCGGATCCAGGCCATGAGCTCTTCGCCGTATTTCGGGTCGGGGACGCCGATCACCTGGGCGTCGAGGATATCCGGGTGGGTATAGAGGAACTCCTCGATTTCGCGCGGGTAGATGTTCTCGCCGCCGCGGATGACCATATCCTTGATCCGGCCGGTGATGGCGAGGTACCCGTCGTCGTCCATGACGCCGATATCGCCGGTGTGCATCCAGCGGGCGGCGTCGATGGCCTCGGCGGTCTTCTCCGGTTCGGACCAGTAGCCGAGCATCACCGAATAGCCGCGGGTGCACAGTTCGCCCGGTTCGCCGCGCGGCACCGTCAAACCTGTTGCGGGGTCCACGATTTTGACCTCCAGGTGCGGTCCCACCCGGCCGACCGTCGCGGTGCGGCGGTCGATGCTGTCGTCGCGACGGGTCTGGGTCGACACCGGGGATGTTTCGGTCATGCCGTAGCAGATACACACCTCGCTCATGCCCATGCGATCGATCACCCGCTTCATCACCTCGACCGGGCATGGTGATCCGGCCATGATGCCGGTGCGCAGGCTCGACAGGTCGACATCCCTGCCCGAATCCAGCTCCGCGAGTAATGCGATGAACATCGTCGGCACGCCGTAGAGCGAGGAGCATCGTTCTGCCGCGACCGCGTCCAAGGTCGCGACCGGATCGAATGCGGGTGCCGGAATCACCACGGCCGCACCATGACTGGTGCTGGCCAGGTTGCCCATCACCATTCCGAAGCAATGGTAGAAGGGAACCGGCACGCAGATACGGTCCTGTTCGGTGTATCCGCAGAGTTCACCGACGAAGTAGCCGTTGTTGAGAATGTTGTGGTGGCTCAACGTCGCCCCTTTGGGGAAGCCCGTTGTGCCGGAGGTGTATTGGATATTGATGGCGTCGTCCATGGACAGCGTCGCGGCGATCGTCGCGAGACGTTCGGCGTCGATATCGGTCCGCGCCAACGCCTCCCATTCGGGAGTGCCGAGCACGAGCACCTGCTCCAGTCCCGGACATTCCGGCCGGACCTGCTCGATCATGGCGACATAGTTCGAAATCTTGAACTCCGGCGCGGCGATCAGCAGGCACACTCCGGCTTGGCGCAGTACGTATTCCAGTTCACTGGTGCGGTAGGCCGGGTTGATATTGACCAGGATCGCGCCGAGTTTCGCGGTGGCGTACTGGGTGAGGAACCATTCCGCGCAGTTCGGCGCCCAGATGCCGACTCGGTCGCCCTTGCCGATGCCTCGCTGCGATAGTCCGGTGGCGATTGCGTCGATCGCGGCCGCCAGCTCGCGATAGGTCCAGCGGCGACCGGTTGGACAGTCCACCAATGCTTCTCGGTCCGCGTAGGCGGCGGCCATACGATCGAAGTCTTCGCCGATGGTATCGCCGAGCAGCGGGGTTTCCGCGGTGCCGGAGGCGTAACTCGGTAGTGCGGACATCACCGAACCCCCTGCTGCCGCAGGATGAATCGCTGCACCTTGCCACTGGGCGTCTTGGGCAGCGCATCCACGAAATGCACCTTGCGCGGATAGGCGTGCGCGGCGAACTTTCGCTTCACCAGAGTCTGCAACTCGGCCGCTAGTTCGGCGTTCCCCTCGAAACCGTTGCGCAGCACCACGAATGCCTCCAGCACCTCACCGCGCAGTTCGTCGGGCATGCCGACCACGGCGGCCTCGACCACCCGCTCGTCCAGCACCAGCACGCTTTCGACCTCGAACGGGCCGATGCGGTATCCGGCCATGATGATGACATCGTCGTCGCGGGCCGAGAAGTGGAAGAAACCGTCCGCGTCCTGCGATCCGGCATCGCCGGTCAGATACCAGCGGCCGTCGGCGGTGTAGCGCTGCGCGGTGCGCTCCGGCGCGTCGAGGTAGCCGAGGAACCACAGCAGTGGACTGCGTTCGGTATCGATGGCGACCCGACCCAGTTCGCCGATTGGTGCCTCGACATCGGCATCGTCGGCGAGCACCGCGCAATGCCATCCGGGCATCGTGCGGCCCATCGAGCCCGCGGGCGCGTCCACCCGCAGCGCGTCATGCCAGGAATTGCAGATGAGCATGCCGTGTTCGGTCTGCCCGTAGTGGTCGCGCACCGCGACGCCGAGCGTTTCGACCGACCAGGTGACCACATCCGGGGTCAGCGGTTCGCCCGCCGAGGAGGCTCGCCGCAGCCGGAGATTCGCTGGGGCAGCGGCACTGTCGGCGCGCAGCGCACGGTAGACCGTCGGTGCGGCGGTGAAGTTGGTGACGCCGAACCGATCGAGCACCTGCCAGGTCAACGGTGCGGAGAAGGCCGCGTGCAGCAGCAGACTGCGGATACCCGAGGCCAGCGGGCTCAGAATCGCCCAGTACAGCCCGTACGCCCAACCCGGATCGGCCGCATTCCAGTAGATATCGTCCGCGCGCACGTCCAGCGAGAACTCCTGGTACGCGTGGAATGCCGCGAGCGCGCGCACCGGAATCGGCACCCCCTTCGGGGTGCCGGTCGTGCCGCTGGTGAACAGCTGCACCAGCAGTCCATCGCCGCCGACCGTCACGGCCGCCGCTCGGGGGTCCTCGGCGGAGTACGCGGCAAGCAGATCCGCGAACCGCAATGCCGCCGGCCGGCCCTCGGCCGTGGCCTCGGTGACCGTCCGATCCGGTGCCTCCGGTTGGTCGGCGGTAGACCCGGCGACCGTCGGATTGTCCATTCCCTGCCCATCGGCGGAGTCATGTGCGCGCCCATCGGCATCGGACTGCGTCGCGATCGCATCGGCCGCCCGAACGCCAGCGACTGGCCGGCCGTCCCCCGCAATGATGACGCGCCACGGCGGATCGGCTGGGATGTCATCGCCCGGCGCCAGCTTGGTCGCCTGATCCGCGTCGGCGATGACGATGGTCGCACCGCTCGCCTCGAGTCGGAACGCGATGGCCGGTGCGGCGAAGGCGGTGAAGAGCGGGACGTGGACCGCGCCACGCCGCCAGATGCCGAGCAGCGCGACCACCAGGTCGGCGGACTTCGACATCAGGGTGGCGACGCGATCACCGGGTGCCACGCCCAGGTCGGCGAGTGCGGCGGCGAATCGCTGTGAGCGTTCGCGCAACTCGCCGTAGGTGAGGTCGGTCGAGGTCAGGTCGGGATCGACAATGGTGAACGCGACGCGGTCGGCCGGATGCCGGTCGCACAGCAGATCTGCCGCGCTCGCCGCGGGTCCGTCGTAGGTCTCCAGTAGCTCGCGCACGCGCGCGTTCAGGTCCGCAGTCATCTCGCCTCTCCTCATCGGTGATCCAGGCCACCTCGTCTCCAATAGGATGTGGGTCACATCACGTCCGGCACTACCCCCGAAAAGGGGTGAGTCTTTTGACCCACACCACCGCCCTGCTGCGGCCGCGCGACGGCGACGCGCTGCGCGCCGAGATCCGCTGGGTGGCGACCGAGGCGGGTGTGCCGGTGGTGTTCGGCGGCGAGGTGCACGGCGACGCATTGCTGCTCACCGAATTCGTCGGCACTGTCACCAATGGCCTGCGCGGGTTGACCGTGCTGCGCACCTCCGGCCTCGGCGGCCGGGTCATGGATATGCGCCGCCCCGCCTCGGTCGCCGACTACTACAGCGCCTCCTCGATCACCCACCACTACGACGGCCCGGTCTCCGGCGAACGCATCCGCTCGGTCGTCGCGGTGCCCGTGGTGGTGGACAACCGCTCCCGTGCGGTGCTCTACGCCGCCAACCGCGGCGGCACGCCCCTCGGCGACCGCACCGCCGATCTGGTCGTCGAGGCCAGCCGTCGACTGGCCACCGAGATCACCATCCGCGACGAGGTCGACCGACGCCTGCGCCTGCTGGAAATGACGACCCCCGCACCCGGCACCGCACCGGCCATCGCCGAGGAACTCCGCGATATCAATGCCGAACTGCGCGGCGTCGCCCGCTCGACCGAGGACGAACGGCTGCGCGAACGCCTGCATACCGTCTGCGAACGCCTCAGCCGAGTCCTGGTCGGCGCCCCACCTCCGGACGCCCCGCGCCTATCTCGCCGCGAACTCGACGTCCTGTCCCAGATCGCGCTCGGCTGCACCAATCAAGAAGCCGCCCAACGCCTTTCGCTCGGCCCCGAGACCGTCAAGAGCTACCTGCGCAATGCGATGACCAAACTCGACGCACACTCTCGCCACGAGGCCGTGGTGACCGCCCGCCGCCACGGTTTGCTGCCCTGACCGGCGCTACCTCGAAAGGGGCGCTGCTGTGGAAGCGACAGGTCGCCGATCGCCGCATCCTCACCCGAGGACGGGCCAATAGGGCGACCGTTCGGCAGGGCGCCGAGATCGAGACCGTCGACGCCGTCAGCGGCCACGTCATCGGACGGCGCGGCGGCCCGGACAGCGCATGGCGTTTCCCGCTGCGCGACGGTTCCGCACTCGCGATGGACAGCAGCACGCTGCGGGAGGACAAGGAACTTCGCCTGGAGGAAACGGACCGGCAGGTCCACTGGACTGTTCCGCTGCGCCCCACCGAAGAGGAGGTCATCCTGTGGGCGGCCGCGGCCAACGTCATCCTCGGCGTGCTGCGAATAGCCAGCCATTCCGTGCGCAGCGGGCGAAACCGTGCGCGACAGGAAGAACCGTACGACGTGGCGAACCGTGCGCAGCGGGGGAACCACTCGCGGCAGACGGACGGTTGGTGGGCGGATTCGGGTCAGGCGTCGGGGTTGGGCAAGAGGTCGGGGCGGCGGGTGCGGGTGCGGGCGAGGGACTGTTCGTGTCGCCAGGCCGCGACCTTGGCGTGGTCGCCGGACAACAGGATGGGCGGGACTTCCAGGCCGCGCCAGGAGACCGGGCGGGTGTAGCTCGGGCCCTCGAGCAGTCCGTCGGAGAACGAATCCTCTTGGTGGGATTGCTGATTGCCGAGCACGCCGGGGAGCAGGCGGACCACGGCCTCGGCCATGACGAGGACCGCGGCTTCGCCGCCGATCAGGACGTAGTCGCCGATGCTGACCTCTTCGACGCGGACCCGGCGGGCCGCGTCGTCGAAGACGCGTTGATCGATGCCTTCGTAACGGCCGCAAGCGAATACGAGGTGTTTCTCGCTCGCCCAGCGTTGGGCGGTGGCCTGGGTGAAGGGCACTCCGGCGGGGGTGGGCACCACGAGCAGCGCGTCGTCGGGGCATACCTCGTCGAGGGCGTCGCCCCAGACGGTCGGCTTCATGACCATGCCCGGCCCGCCGCCGTAGGGCGAATCGTCGACGGACTTGTGCACGTCATGCGTCCAGCGACGCAGATCGTGCACGTCCAGGGAGATCAGGCCCTTGTCGATGGCCTTGCCGAGCAACGCCGTTCGCAGCGGCTCCAGATACTCCGGAAAAATCGTGACGACATCGAGTTTCATGCTGTCCTCTGTTTCCGGCGGGAGATGGATCAACGATCCGCTACTCGGGATCGAGCAATCCCTCGGGCGGATCGATGACGACGAGCTGATCGGCCAGCGAGATGGTCGGCACAATGGCCGTGACGAACGGGATCAAGATCTCGCGGCCGTCATCCGCGGCACGCACCGAAAGCAGTTCACCCGCGGCCGAATGCAGCACCTCGGTGACCTCGCCGACAACAGTGCCATCGGTGAGCTGGACGGACAGCCCCTCCAACTCGTGGTCGTAGAACTCATCCGGATCCTCCGACGGCGGCAGATCCGCGCTGTCCACCACGAACAGCGTGCCGCGCAGCGCATCGGCGGCGGTGCGATCGGAGACCCCGACGAGTTGCACGAGAAGTCGGCCCGAATGCTCGCGGGCCGACTCCACGGTGAACTCACGGACTTCGTTGGACCGCGCCGCCCGACCGCGCAGCCGCACACCGGGCGCGAAGCGCGCGTCGGGATCGTCGGTGCGAACCTCGACGACCAGCTCGCCCCGCACACCGTGCGATTTGGCGACCCGGCCTACGACGAGTTCCATCTATGCGTCGGTATCGACCACGTCGACCCGGATGCCCCGGCCGCCGATACCGGCGACGAGGGTGCGCAGCGCGGTCGCGGTCCGACCGCCGCGACCGATCACCTTGCCCAGATCCTCGGGATTGACATGCACCTCGACGGTGCGTCCGCGCCGGCCGGTGATCAGCTCGACCCGGACGTCATCCGGGTTGGCGACGATGCCGCGAACCAGATGTTCGACGGCATCGGCGACTACAGCGGACATTACTCGGCAGCCTCGGTCTCGGCGGCCGCGTCAGCGGCCTCGTCCTTCTTGGCGGCCTTCTTCTTGGGGGTGACGGCCTCGGCGACCGGCTCGTTATCGGCGGCGGCCAGCGCGGCGTTGAACAGGTCCAGCTTGGACGGCTTAGCGGCCTTCACCTTGAGGGTGCCCTCGGCGCCCGGCAGGCCCTTGAACTTCTGCCAGTCGCCGGTGATCTCCAGCAGGCGCTGCACGGCCTCGGTCGGCTGCGCGCCGACACCCAGCCAGTACTGCACGCGCTCGGAGTTGATCTCGATCAGCGACGGCTCTTCCTTCGGGTGGTACTTGCCGACGTTCTCGATGGCGCGGCCGTCACGACGGGTGCGGGCGTCGGCGATGACCACGCGGTACTGCGGGTTGCGGATCTTGCCGAGGCGGGTGAGCTTGATGCGAACAGCCATGTGCTGATCTGCCTTTCAGTGGTTGGTCACGGCGCAATTCAGCGACCCGCACGGTCTGCGAGCCCGGTTTTGCGCTTGGAGTGTGTGACCGCCGCGCGGTACGTAACCGGAGACGGGCTGACACTTGTCCAGGAAGGACGATGGTCCATTCTGCCAGACCGGTCCCCCGCTCCTGAAATCGCGGTGCAGACGGCGCCTCAGCAGCTCCGACGTGTTGGCGGTGATCGGAAGGGGACCCGGGGCCACGACCGTCTCGCCCGCCGCAACGTATACCTCCCAGCGGTATCCGCTCTCACCGAGCCGATAGCCCCAGAAGCATGCCGGCTTGTCCTCGGGCAACTCCACGATCAACGGGTACGGGACGCGCGCGGCCGCATATCCGGCGATCTTCGTATCGCGCTCCTCGTGGGTATCGCCGGGAGAACACACCTCGACGGCAAGCACGAGGTCCTCGGACGCGAAGCTGGTGTGGTTCGAGTCCGAGTCGAGATCCACCGGACCGCTGCTCTTCGGCCAGGCAGCCTGCGTGCATCAACGCGACGATCACCGTGCAACTTTTGGCGCGCAGGATCCGCCGAAAAATAGGCGCTCAGGCCAACGGCTCAGCGGACCAGCGGGGCGAGGGTGCGACCGGCGAGATCCACGGCACCCGGCTCGTGGCCGGTGGTCACCATATTGACGATGAGACCCTGCACCCCCTGATCGAGCACCCTGGTCTGCAGCTGCTCGGCGACTTCGGCCGGGCTGCCGACGAATTGGCGGTCGGCGATGGTCTGCTTGCGCTCGTCCTCTGACAGGGTGGACAGGTCGACGCCGATGCCGCGCAGCAGATCCTGCTGTTGCTTGCGCGCGCGGTCACCGTCTTCGTCGATCATCAGGAAGCACAGGAAGCTGACTTCCAAAGTCGCTGGGTCGCGGTCGATTTCGGCGCATCGCTGGTGCAGTGCCTCGATCTTGCGCGGGAGTTCGGAGGCGTTGCAGATGATATTGAGGTGATCGGCGAAGCGGGCCGCCAGCGCGAAGGTCTTCTTCTCGCCGCCGCCCCCGAGCAGAATCGGCAGGTCATTGCGCAGCCGGGGCTCGTTCATGGCGTTGTCGGTGTGGTACCAGTTGCCGTCGAAGGTCGAATGTTCGCCGCGCAGCATCGGCGTGATGATCCGCAGCGCCTCGTCGAGGCGCTGGAATCGTTCGGTGAAGGTGCCGAACTCGAAGCCGTAGGACTGGTGTTCGAGTTCGAACCAGCCCGCCCCGATGCCGAGTACCGCCCGGCCGCCGCTCACCAGATCGAGAGTGGTGACGGTCTTGGCGAGCAGTGCGGGGTTGCGGTAGGTATTGCCGGTTACCAACGCCGACAGCTGAATCCGTTCGGTCGACGCGGCGATTCCGGACAGTGCGGTGTAGGACTCCAGCATCGGGTCGCTCGGCGCGCCGAGACCCGGCAACTGGTAGAAGTGGTCCATCACGAAGGCGGCGTCGAAGCCAGCGGCTTCGGCCTCCCTGGCCTGCGCGACCACGGTCGGAAAGAGTTCGCTTACCGGCTGGCCATAGCTGAAGTTGGGCATCTGATAACCGAGGCGAATGGTCATGAACCGACCCTACGCGGGCCCGGCCGCGTCCTCGGGGCTGTTGTCCACATCAACCCGCTGACCTGGGCAGCAGCTGTCCGGACGGGCCGCCGCGTCGTCGCACACCAGCTTCAACCCCTGCAAGATGCCCACCCGGCAGGCGACAGCCCCCGGCGAGGTCTCACCGGCGGCCGGGAGCGCACCCTCTCGGTGGCATTGGATCCGCCCGATCGCCACGCCGAGACCGTGCGCGCCTGCGCGGTCAGCGATGGCCGGTGACCGGGTTGTGGGTTTTAACGAGGCGGCCGCGCAGGATCACGTACTGCGGGTCGGCCAGGGCGGCCGGGCTGATGCGCGGATCTTCCCGGTAGACAACGAAATCCGCGGGCGCACCGGCCTCGATGCTCGGTCGGCCCAGCCAGGTGCGGGCATTCCAGGATGCGGCGCCGAGGGCGTCGTGCTTCGACAGCCCGGCCCTGGACAGCGCGGCGATTTCGTCGGCGATACGGCCGTGGCGGATGGAACCGCCCGCATCGGTGCCCGCGAAGATCGGGACGCCCGCATCGTGCGCATCGGCGACGGTGCGGCGCACGCGCGCGTGCAGATCGCGCATGTGAGCGGCGTAGGTGGGGAATTTGCCTGCGCTGTTCGCGATTTGGGGAAAAGTGTCGATATTGATGAGTGTCGGCACCAGTGCGGTGCCGTGCTCGACCATCATCTCGATGGTGTCGTCGGTCAGGCCGGTGCCGTGCTCGAGGCAATCGATGCCCGCGTTGATCAGCCCGGGCAGCGCGTCCTCGCCGAAGACGTGCGCCGTCACCCGCGCGCCGTTGGCGTGCGCGGCGTCGATCGCCTCCTTCAGGATCGCATCGCTCCACAGCGGCCGCAGATCGCCCACCGACCGGTCGATCCAGTCGCCGACGATCTTCACCCAGCCATCGCCGAAACGAGCCTGCTCGGCGACGATCTCCGGCAGATCGCGCTCATCGTCGAGTTCGATGCCGAGCTCGCGGATGTAGCGCCGCGGCCGGGCGATATGGCGGCCCGCACGAATGATCCGGGGCAGTCCCTCATGCTCGTCTATGAAGCGCGTGTCGATCGGTGACCCCGCGTCGCGCAGCAGCAGCGCACCCGCGTCCCGCTCGGTCTCGGCCTGCGCGATCGCGCCGTCCCGATCCTCATCTCCCCCGCCGTACCGAATCCCGACATGGCAGTGCGCATCGACCAGCCCAGGCACGATCCACCCTGCGCCGCACAGTGTTTCGACCCCCGCGACCGGCTCGAACGACACCAGTCCGTCCCGCACCCACAGGTCGCGCACCTCGTCATCAGGGAGAACCACACCCCGCAGATGCACAGCAACCTCCTCGACGTCGTGGGCCCCCTCCAACCTACTGCCCACGCCCCTTGACGGCACCCCGCCCGCGCACACCCACTCCGGCTGTGCGCCGAGCGTAGTCGTAAGGCGGCCGAATACGGCCTGGGCGACCACCATTCGACTACGTTCGACGGAACCCGGTGCCGCGGGCTGGATTCACGCGAAAAGTGCACGCGCAGACCAGCCCTCGACGCGTCCGCTGCCTCGCAACGGCAATCGGCGAACGCGGCCCTACTTCTTGGGGAAGTTCAGCTTCGAAAGGTCGAACCCCTCGAGTCCGGGCGGCAACTGGTCCAACCCGGCAGGCATCGCGGACAGATCAGGCATCCCGGCCGGCATACCGGGCATTCCCGGGAATCCACCGCGCACCTTCGGCGGCGTCGGCCCGCGGCCGCCCTTCTTACCCTTCTTGCCCTTCTTCGCATTGGCGCGCCGGGCGCCGGGCAGGCCCATCTGGCGGCCCATCATGGCCATCATCTTCTTGGCCTCGAAGAAGCGGTCGACGAGCTGATTGACCTCGGAGACCTGGACGCCGGAACCATTGGCGATGCGCAGGCGGCGCGATGCGTTGATGATCTTCGGGTTCGCGCGTTCGGCCGGGGTCATGCCGCGGATGATCGCCTGCACCCGGTCGAGCTGCTTGTCGTCGACCTGGGCGAGCACGTCCTTCATCTGACCCGCGCCGGGCAGCATGCCGAGCAGGTTGCCGATGGGACCCATCTTGCGGATGGCGAGCATCTGATCGAGGAAGTCCTCGAGCGTCATCTCGCCGCTGCCGATCTTGCGGGCGGCTTCCTCGGCCTGCTGCTGGTCGTAGACCTGCTCGGCCTGCTCGATCAGGCTCAGCACATCGCCCATGCCGAGGATGCGCGAGGCCATTCGGTCCGGGTGGAAGACGTCGAAGTCCTCGAGCTTCTCACCGGTGGAGGCGAACATGATCGGCGAGCCGGTCACATTCCGGACCGACAGCGCCGCACCACCACGGGCGTCACCGTCGAGCTTGGTGAGCACGACGCCGGTGAAGCCGACGCCGTCGCGGAAGGCCTCCGCGGTATTGACCGCGTCCTGACCGATCATCGCGTCGAGCACGAACAGCGTCTCGTCCGGCTTCACCGCATCGCGAATGCCGGCGGCCTGCGCCATCAGCTCGGCGTCGATACCGAGGCGACCGGCGGTGTCGACGATGACCACGTCGTATTGCTTGCTGCGCGCCTCCGCGACACCGGCCTCGGCCACCCCGACCGGGTCGGCCGCCGAAATGCCGAGCGGATTCTCGCCGCCGCCGATGGAGGTGCCGGGATGCGGCGCGAAGACCGGCGCACCCGCGCGCTCACCGACCACCTGGAGCTGGGTCACCGCACCGGGGCGCTGCAGGTCGCAGGCCACCAGCAGTGGCTGATGTCCCTGCCCCTTCAGCCATTTCGCGAGCTTGCCCGCCAGGGTCGTCTTACCGGAACCCTGCAGACCGGCGAGCATGATCACCGTCGGCGGGTTCTTGGCCAGCGTCAGCCGGCGGGTTTCGCCGCCGAGGATTCCGACGAGTTCCTCGTTGACGATCTTGACGACCTGCTGGGCCGGATTGAGGGCGGCGGAGACCTCCGCCCCCTTGGCCCGCTCCTTGATCTTCGCGATGAAACCGCGCACCACGGGCAGCGCGACGTCGGCTTCGAGCAGGGCGAGGCGGATCTCGCGGCAGGTGGCGTCGATGTCGGCCGGTGACAGACGCCCCTTACCGCGAAGATCCTTGAGGGCACCGGTAAGCCGGTCGGACAGGGATTCGAACACCGATCGCGCTCCTGATCTCGTGGGACGTCACTTGGTATCCCAGGGTAATGGGACGGCCCACCTGTTCGCGCAAGCGGTGCGCTCTTCGAGGGGTTATTCCAGCGAACGGCGACGTGGTCTGGCCGTTTTACGGTAGTCGTGGTTCTCCTGAGCAACCATGAATACCGCCTCGCGGGCGGTCAGGCCCAGCTCGAGCGCTAGATCGTCGAGCATGGCCCATTCGGCTCGGGTCGGCACTTCGTGGGTGTCGACGGTAGTGGCAATCGTCATAGCGGTCACAGCCTGTTGTCCGGTCAGTGTCCGGCCGGGCAGCCACGAGACCACCCATCGGTCACCGCCGACGCAGCGCGCCATATGCGTGGTCTCGTCACTCGTCATCATCGACGCTGAAACGACTTCAATTGCCACCGACCTGCTCCCCTCATGCTCGCGATAGCCAGACGCTCTGATATTAGGGTGCGAGGGGCCGACTGCCTACGCTTTCAGCAAATGATCTGCAACTGTGTTTCGGCCGCGTCAGGAGACCGAGTTGGAGCCTGGTGGGCCGGCACCCTCCGGCGGCTTCGGGGCGGGCCGAGGGACCACTGCCATAATCGCCTTTTCGATGGCCTCACGACGTTCCGGGGTGTCATCGCCCAGGTCGAGGCCGAAGGCGTCGACCACCGCGGAACCCATGGTCACCACCTTGGCCCAGCGCACATCGGCACCACCATCGGCAAATACCGCCGCCAACCTGCTGAGCAGCCCGATCCGGTCCTCGGCGCGCAACTCGAGAACCACCTGACCGGTCGGCGTGGCCGACCAGATAACCCGGGGCTGGGCCTGCGCGTACGGGCTCGGCCCGGCACCGGTGGCCTCGCGCTCCCGCTTGGCCAGCAGCGCGTGCAGATCCAGATCGCCCGCGGTCGCCCGGATCAACTCCTGTCGCAGCAGCCCGACGTCCGGTGGGTTGCCGAATTTCGGCGAGACCACGAAAGTATTGATGGCCGAGGCACCTTCGCCGCCGACGGTGGCCGAGAGCACCCGCAGCGAATGCAAGGCCAGCACCCCGGCGGCATCCGACAGCAGACCGGGCGTATCCGGTGCTATCACCGTGGCGGTGTAGATGTACTTGCCCTCGCCGGGCCGCAGATCGACGTGCACCCCGCCCGCGGCGGCCTTGGCCAGCAGCTCCGGCGCGATCGGCTCCGGCTCGGGCAGCTGATCCCCCGCCATCACCAGGCGGCAACGCCGCACGAGTTCACCGATCAGCGAGGCCTTCCAGTCACCCCAGACTCCGGGTCCGGTGGCCAGTGAATCGGCCTCGGCCAAGGTGTGCAGCAGTTCCAGCAACTGCACATCACCGTCGAGGATATCCACGACGAACTGCACGGTTTCCGGATCGGCGAGGTCGCGTCGAGTCGCGGTATCCGGCAACAACAGATGGTGGCGCACGACCGCGCTCAGGGTCCGCACGTCCGAGGGCCACAGACCCAGCCGCCGCCCGATGTGGGTGGCCAATTCGGCCCCGACGACGCTGTGGTCGCCGGCCCGGCCCTTGCCGATATCGTGCAGCAGCGCACCCAACAGCAGCAGGTCGGGACGGGCGACGCGAGTGCTCAGCGCGCTCGCGTAGGCGACCGTCTCCATCAGGTGCCGGTCCACGGTCCAGATGTGCAGCGCATCGCGCGGCGGCAGGTCGCGCACCGCACCCCATTCGGGAAGTAGCCTGCCCCACAGGCCCGTTCGGTCCAGCGCCTCGACCGCGTCGATGGCGCCGCGGCCCGCGCCGAGCAGGATCAACAGGTCGTTGAGGGCGTCCTTGGGCCAGGGCTCGCGCAGCTCCGGCGCATCCTCGGAGAGCCGATTCAGTGTGGTCGCCGACATCGGCAGTCCCGTCTGCGCCGATGCCGCGGCCACCCGCAGGATCAGTCCGGGATCGCGCTGCGGCCGCGCGTCCCGCGCCAGCACGACCTCACCGGCATGTTCGACCACGCCCTCATCGAGTGGTCTGCGCACCGGCATGCGGCGCAGTCGCGCGAGGCCACGGCGCGGCAGCGCATTGGCCGCGGTGCGCAGGCCGACGTCCACGGAGTAGCTGACCGTCCGCGCGGAATCACTCAGTGTGCGGGCCAGATCGAAGCGGTCACCGATGCGCAGCGCCGCACCGATCTCGTCGGCGTCCTGGGCGCGCAGCTGATCGCGCGATCGGCCCGCCACCCGATGCAACTCCGTGCGAACATCCAGCAACCTTCGACGCGCCTGTTTCAGACCGCCGCCCGGCACGTCCGGACCGAGCCCCGGCATGGCGTCGGTCAGCTGGGCAATCGCGAGCGCGTCGAGCAATTGGATATCGCGCAGACCGCCGCGCCCGTTCTTCAGATCGGGCTCGGCGCGATGGGCGATCGCGCCGCTACGCTGCCACCGGGTCTCGGCCTGTTCGATCAATTCGTCGAAGCGCGAACGGATTCCGGTCCGCCATTCCCGGCGCACCCCGCCGATCAGCAGATTGCTCAACTCCATATCACCGACGATGTGCCTGGCCTCGAGCATGCCGAGCGCCGCGATGAGATCGTCGGAGGCCACGCGCAGCGCCTGGGGGACGGTGCGCACGCTGTGATCGAGTTTGATGTGGGCGTCCCACAGCGGATACCAGAGCTGGTCGGCGACCTCGGCCACCCGCGCCGGGTCGACATCGTCGTGCAACAACACCAGATCCAGGTCGGAATACGGCAGCATCTCCTTGCGGCCGAGACCACCGACGGCCACCACGGCCAGACCGCTATCACCGCTGATGCCGAGTTCGGTGCCCTTGGTGGTCAGCCACAGTTCGAACAGATCGACCAGCGCCGAACGCAGGGATTCGGCGTCCAACCGCGGATTTCGGGGCAGCCCGCCCTCGAGCAATTGATTGCGTGCCCGGACCAGGTCGGCCGCGCCATTGGAGACGTTCGCGCCGACTTCCTCGGTTACCTGTCTGCCGTCTTGCTCGTGACTACCCACAACCACCGTCCATCCAAATGCGTACGGCCCCGCCCCAACCGGGCTATCCGGTGGGAGCGGGGCCGCCGCTCGATTTCGACTGTCCGCTTACAGAGCGTCGGTACCGCGCTCGCCCGTCCGCACTCGGATGATCGATTCCACCGGGGTGACCCAGACCTTGCCGTCACCGATCTTGCCGGTGCGGGAAGCCTCGACGATCACCTCGACGACCTTGTCGACCGAGGCGTCGTCCACGACGACCTCGACCCGAACCTTCGGAACGAAATCCACGGAGTACTCCGCGCCGCGGTAGACCTCGGTGTGGCCCTTCTGGCGGCCGTAGCCCTGTACCTCGCTGACGGTCATGCCCAGCACACCCGCCTGCTCGAGCCCGGTCTTCACGTCCTCGAGAGTGAACGGTTTGACGATTGCGGTGATCAGTTTCATGTCGTCATGCCTCCTTGACGGCGGTACGTGCCGTGCCACCCACAGCAGCGAAATCGTATGCCGTTTCAGCGTGCTCGGACTCGTCCATGCCCACCGACTCGGCTTCTTCGCTGGCGCGCAGCCCAATGGTGAACTTCACGATATAGGCAATGATCAGGCTCGCGATGAAGGAGAACGCAAGTACCGCACCGGCACCGACGGCCTGACGCCACAGCTGATCGAAACCGCCACCGTAGAACAGGCCCGTCTTGCCCGCGCCCGCCTCCGGAGCGGCGACCAGGCCGACCATCAGGGTGCCGATGATGCCGCCGACGAGGTGCACGCCGACCACGTCGAGCGAGTCGTCGAAGCCCAACTTGAACTTCAGGCCGACCGCGAGCGCACAGACCGCACCGGCCACGAAGCCGATCGCCAGCGCGCCGAGCACGTTGACCGAGGAGCACGACGGGGTGATCGCGACCAGACCGGCCACCACACCCGAGGCCGCACCCAGCGAGGTGGGCTTGCCGTCGCGGAGCTTCTCCACCAGCAGCCAGGCCAGCATCGCGGCACAGGTCGCGAGGGTGGTGGTGATGAAGGTCGAACCGGCCAGACCACCCGAGGTGACCGCGGAACCGGCGTTGAAGCCGAACCAGCCGAACCACAGCAGACCGGCGCCGAGCATGACGAACGGCAGGTTGTGCGGGCGGAACGGAGTCTTCGGCCAGCCCTTGCGCTTGCCGAGCACCAGCACCAGGGCCAGACCCGCCGCACCGGCATTGATGTGGACCGCGGTACCACCGGCGAAGTCGACCGCGAGCAGCTTGTTCGCGACCCAGCCGCCTTCGTGCACGAGGTTGCCGTCGGCATCCTTGACATCGAAGTCGAAGACCCAGTGCGCGACCGGGAAGTAGACGACCGTGGCCCAGATGCCCGCGAACAGCAGCCAGGAGCCGAACTTCAAGCGGTCTGCGACCGCACCCGAGATGAGGGCAACCGTGATGATCGCGAACATCAATTGGAACGCGACGAATACGGTCGCGGGGATCGTGCCCGCGAGCGGGATGTTCACCGCGGCAGTGGTGACGGCGCCGCTGGCGTCCTTGACCTCGGCAACCGAATTGCCGCCGATCAGACCCTTGAGGCCGAAGAACTGCGCAGGATCACCGATCACGCCGAATTTGTTGTCGCCGAAAGCGGTCGAGTATCCGTACAGCGACCACAGCACTCCGACGAGTCCCATGGCGCTGATGCTCATCATGATCATGTTGAGCACATTCTTCGAGCGGACCATGCCGCCGTAGAAAAACGCCAGGCCGGGCGTCATCAACAATACGAGCGCTGAACTGGCCAGCATCCAGGCGGTGTCACCGGTGTCCGGTGCACCGGTAAGGGGAAAAGCCACCTTAATGTCCTCCTCATCTCGGGCCCAGCCGACTCCGGCAATTGGACCTGCACAGAAGGGTCCTCATTCGGTGTTTCATCCGTGATGATGTGATGTTTCGCCTAAGTGAACGCGTGGGGCAGTTGTGTTGCTACCACGTTTCCTGGCGTACACCGGCGTTTCATCGCAGCCGTGAGGAGCGTGTCAGAGCAAATCGACAGCGGTTACCGACGAGTAGGACATAGTGGTCGCGCCGAATTATCCGAGCAACGCGTCCACGAAGGCAGCGGGTTCGAATGGAGCGAGGTCGTCGGCGCCCTCGCCGAGGCCGACCAGCTTCACCGGAACGCCGAGTTCGTGCTGGACCTGGAAGACGATGCCACCCTTGGCCGTTCCGTCGAGCTTGGTGAGCACGACGCCGGTGATATCGACCACCTCCGCGAAGACCCGCGCCTGCATGAGGCCGTTCTGTCCGACGGTGGCGTCCAGGACCAACAGGACCTCGTCGACCTCGGCCTTCTTCTGCACGACGCGCTTGACCTTGCCGAGTTCGTCCATCAGACCGGTCTTGGTGTGCAGACGGCCCGCGGTATCGATCATGACGACGTCGACGCCTTGCTCGATGCCCGCGCTGACCGCGTCGAAGGCGACGGCCGCGGGATCCGCGCCCTCCTTGCCGCGCACGGTGTCCGCGCCGACCCGCTCACCCCAGGTCTGCAGCTGATCCGCGGCCGCGGCGCGGAAGGTGTCGGCCGCGCCGAGCAGCACCCGACGGCCGTCGGCGACGAGGACGCGGGCGAGTTTGCCGGTCGTGGTGGTCTTCCCGGTGCCGTTGACACCGACGACCAGCAGAATCGACGGATGATCGGCGTGCGGAAGTGCGCGCACCGAGCGGTCGAGTTCGGGGCGCAGCGCCTCGATCAGCACGTCGCGCAAGACGGCGCGGGCCTGTTCGGTATTGCGGACGCTGCGGGTCGCCATCTCCTCGCGCAGGCGATCCACGACCGCCGCGGTGCTCGCGGTGCCGAGATCGGCGAGGACCAGGGTGTCCTCGACCTCTTCCCAGGAGTCGTCGTCCAGGTCACCGCCGCCGAGCAGGCCGAGCAGGCTCTTGCCGACGGCATTCTGCGAGCGGGACAGGCGGCCGCGCAGGCGGACCAGGCGGCCCGCCGTTGGCGCGATTTCCTCGAGGGCGGGGGCGGTCGCGGCGTCCTCGGCGGTGGGCTCGGGGACGGTTTCGACCGAGGCGGTTTCGGGGCTCGGTCCCGAAATCGGGGGTGCGGGGGTTTCGGTATCCGCAGGTGCGGCGGCTTCGGGTTGGGTAGTTACCGCGTCCGATTCGACCGCAGTTCCCGGTTCGACCGCGGTGTCGGAATCGGCCGTGGCCGTTGCGGATTCACCCGCGGTCGCGACCTCGCCATCGGTTTCGACCTGCGCGGACTCAGCGGTGTCGACATCGCCCTCGGGCAGCGGCACGTTGGTGATGCCGCGCTTCGGCGCGTCGCGCGGAATCGCCGCGTCGTCGCCGACATGCGGCTGCCCCTCGGTGTCGGTCCGCTCGATCGGTGCGGGTTCCGGGCGTGTCGCGGTGGCCGTGCCGCGCTGACTGAAGTTGAAGCCGCCCGAGGCCGCGTATCCGCCCGACCGGTCGGTCAGTTCTTTCTCCGCGGTGGGCGGCGCCAGCGTCACGCGACGGCGTTTGTACAGGAGGAATCCGGCGACAAACGCCACCACCAGCACGGCGGCGACAGCGGCAATCAGGATCCAGGCTTCGGAACTCACGCCGACCATCCTTGCAGAACCAGGTCCTTTGCCTTACCACGCCGTCCCGGCTACGACACACAGCCCCCGAGATTTCTTGTCCTGCGGAACTTCTCGCGAAGGGACAATAGGATCGGCGACGTGACCGATCGAAACGTGCTTGGGGGGCCGCTGGAAGAGTGCGGCGCCGATCCTCTCACCGGGTTCTACCGCGACGGCTGCTGTAGCACCGGGCCGGAGGATCTCGGCAGCCATACCGTGTGCACCGTCGTCACGGCTGAGTTTCTCGAACACCAGGCGTCCATCGGCAACGATCTGAGTACGCCGCGCCCGGAGAACAACTTCCCGGGCCTGCAACCGGGAGACCGGTGGTGCGTGGTGGCCGTGCGCTGGCTGCACGCCCACGAGGACGGTGTCGCCGCACCGGTGGTGCTGGCGGCCACCCACGAAAACGCCCTGGAAGTGATCTCGATGGATATTTTGCGCAAATACGCCGTCGACGTGCCAGATGACGTGAGCGACCTGCTCTAGCGCGGACTCCCCAGGCTTGATCGTCAACCTCTGGTGACTGCCCCATTCAGGGCAGCGCGGGAGGTTCGTTGGCGGTGTGCCTTTTGGCGGCAGGCGGCGGAGCAGTAACGGGCTGGGCGGCCGGTGCCTGTGAGACGGATCACGGCGCCGCAGATCGGGCAGTGTGCGCCGTTCGTTTCGTTACGTGAGGCTGTTCCGTTACGAACGTTGGGCTCGACATGAGGTTTCGTTACGGTACCGATTCCCGGGTTCGCGCGCATCGCGTCGAGCATGAGTGCGGCGGCATGGATCATCGGACCATTGGGGCGCTGACGTCGTTGGATCGCGACACATCCGGTGAAGATGTCCAGTACGTCGGCGATTTCGATATCGGGGCGGACCGCGCCCTGGCGCTGCGCGGCCGTCAACAGGGCGCCGAGCGCCTGGTGGAAGCGGGCGCCCGCGCTGCGTAGCAGTGCCTTCGGCCAGCCGTCGTCGGACTGGACGATATCGCATAGCTCCTTGTTGCGCGGGGTGGAGACGACCACCTCGGTGCAGACCGCGAAGAATGCGGCGCCCGGATCCGGCGCGTCGAGATGATCGGCCGCCAGGGTGGCGAGCCGGTCGATGCGCTGTTGCATAACCGCTTCCAGCAGATCGGTTTTCGTGGGGAAATGCCGGTAGACGGTGCCCGCGCCCACCCCGGCTCGGCGCGCGACCTCGGCGAGGGAGACCGAGGTCCCGTGTTCGGCGAAGGCGCGTTGCGCGGCGGCCAGCACCAGCGCGCGATTGCGGCGGGCGTCGGCCCGCGCCGCGGCGCCGGGCTGCGCGGGCAGGGGCAGCGGAGCAGACATTTCGTTACGGCCTTCCGTTCCTGGACCTGGCCAAGCGGGTGATCGCACCCATATCGTTCGAATGCGGGTTATCCGACCCGATTGTATCGAGCAGAGTCCGATCGAATAGAGAAGGCGAGCATGTCCCTTCAGCAGAACCCCATCCTGATCACCGGCGCCACCGGCAAGCAGGGCGGCGCCACCGCACGCCGATTGCTGGCCGACGGTGTCGCGGTGCGTGCGCTGGTCCGCGATCCCGAGGCGCCCGCCGCGCGCGCTCTGGCCGACGCGGGCGCCGAACTGGTGACCGGCGACTTCGACACTCCCGCAACGCTGGACGCCGCCCTGGCCGGAGCGCGCGGCGTATTCCTCATTCCCCCGGCCGCTTTCGGACCCAACGGTTGGCAGGCCGACTTGGAGGGCACCCGCGGCATCGCGGTGATCGATGCGGCCAAGCGTGCGGGAGTCGAACAGATCGTCTTCACCGGTGTCGCTTCGATTACCGATGACGCCGCCTGGGGCCAGGCCGGAAAGAAAGACATCGAGGATGCCACCGCGGCCAGTGGATTGCGGTACACCCTGTTGCGTCCGGTGCGTTTCATGGAGAACTACATCATGCGTGGCGGTCCGCTCGACGGCATCATCGACGGCGTGCACAAACATCTGTTCCCGGCGGACCGGCCGCTGCAGATGATCGCGATCGACGATATCGCCGCCTTCGCCGCACTGGCCTTCGCCGACCCGGAGCGCTTCCACGGGCAAACCCTCGAATTGGCCGGTGACGCAATAACTCCCGTCGCGGCCCTGGCGGCGATCACCCGGACCACCGGATATCCGGTGCGCTACCACGAGGTCACCGAGGCCGAGGCCGATGCCATCGGCGAGCAGATCGGCAATACCTGGCGCCTGATCCGGCAAACCGGCGGCTGGCACGCCGACATTCCGTCACTCCGCGACATCCACCCCACCTTGAACACCCTCGAATCCTGGCTCGGCACAACCGGAGCCGACCTGATCAAGGCCCAATTCGACAACGACCGCCGCACCGCCGTGCACTGACCACACAGCCGATCGCCGCGTCCGCGGTGGCCAAGTCGGATGACCGCGAATCCGGCGACGACCCGCTCGTCGACCTCGACTCCGGCGTCGCCGAACTGCGGCCGCGGGCAGGGCGATCAGCTCAATAGTGCGGATCGGGACCGCCGTTGGCGCGGCCGAGCGCACGACGGATCCGGGTCAGCACGCCGAGTCTGTCCGCGTTGTCGGCGACTCCGTTCTGGTAGGCCGCGCGGGTGCGGCGAGTGTCGGGGTGATCCGGGCCGAGGACGCGTTGTTGTTCGTCGAGGAGTTCTTCGTATTCGGCGGTGGCGGTGGCGGTATCGCCCGCGCGGTGGCGGGCGTGGGCCAGGTAGTAGCGGGTGGCGAGGATGCGCGGATGATCAACGTCTAATATCCGCTGTTCGTCGGCGAGCAATCGCTCGAGATCGGCGACCGCGGCGCGGGGATCGCCGGATGCACAACGCCAACGGGCCAATTCGTTGCGATTCAGCAGGGTATCGGGGTGATCGGCGCCGAGGACCCGGACGCGGTCGACGAGCAATAGCTCCAGCTCCGCGACGGCCCCGGCCGGATCACCTTGTGCGCCACGCCAGCACGCGAGGTCGTGGCGGGTGCGGAAGGTGTTGGGATGCTCGGGTCCGTGCACTCGGATACGGTTGGCCAGCACCTGCTCGAATTCCGGCAGGGCCGTGGCGATATCGCCGCTCTCGGCGCGGTAGTGCGCGAGATTGGCTCGGGTGCGCAGGGTGTCGGGATGGTCGGGACCCAGGACCCGCTCGCGCGCCGTGAGCAGCTGCTCGAATTCGACAACGGCCGCGGCGGGGTCGCCGCTCTCGCCGCGCCAATAGGCGAGGTTGTGCAGGGAGGTCAGCGTGTCGTGATGGTCGGATCCGAGGATCCGCCGCCGGTCGTTCAGCAGTACCTCGTATTCGGCGATGGCCGTGGCGTATTGGCCCGCCTCACCACGCCATCTGGCCAGGTTGTGCCGGGTACGCAGGGTGTCGGGATGGTCGGGGCCGAGCACCCGCAGCCGGACCGGAAGCAGCTGTTCGAGTTCGGCGAGCGCGGCCGCGATATTGCCGCTCTCCCCGCGCCAGAGCGCCAGGCGGTGCCAGGTGTGCAGGGTCTCGGGGTGGTCGGGCCCGAGGATCGTGCGTTCGTCATCGAGCAGCTGCTCGTATTCGGCGACGGCGGCGCCGATCTGGCCGCTCTGACCGCGGAAGAACGCCAGACTATGACGGGTACTGAAGGTTTCGGGATGGTGCGGCCCGAGAACCGCCAGTTCATCGCGGAGCAGGTGCTCGTATTCCGCGACCGCGGTGGCGGGGTCGCCGCTCTCGCCGCGCCAGTAGGTCACCGCGTAACGGGTGCGCAGGGTATCGGGATGGTCGATCGGCAACACCCGCTGGCGATCGGCGAGCAGTTGCTGGTACTCCTGCACCGCGGTGACCGGATTGCCGCTCTCCCCGCGCCAGCAGGCGAGTTCGTGGCGGGTGCGCAGCGTATGGGGATTGTCGGGTCCCAGGAGGCGGATCCGGGCGGGCAGTATCTGTTCGAATTCGGCCACCGCCGTGAGGTAGTGGCCGATTTCGCCGTACAGGTGCGCCAGGTTGTGGCGGGAGAGCAGGGTAATCGGATGATCGTGGCCGAGAATGCGCTGCTCGTCCTCGATCAACTGCCGGAACTCCTCGATGGCGCTGCGGTGATCGCCGCTTTCCCCGCGCCAGTAGGCAATGTTGTTGCGAGTGCGCAAAGTCCGCGGGTGCTCGGGTCCGAGAATGCGGGTCCGATCGGTGAGCAGCAGCTGGAACTCCGCGATGGCGGTGGCGTGGTCACCGCTGACGCCGCGCCAGCGGGCGATGTCGTTTCGGGTGATCAGCGTGTGCGGGTGATCGGGACCGAGCACGCGGTCCTGCTCGGCGAGCAACTGCTGGAACTCGGCGATGGCCCGCACGTGATCGCCACTCTCGGCGTGCAATTGGGTGACATGGTGGCGGGTCTTGAAGAAGGCCGGATCGGCGGTGGCGGAGATGCGCTGCTGATCGACGAGCAGTTGATGCAGCTCGATAATGGCGGCGTCGATATCGCCGCTTTCGCTGCGCCAGTACGCGAGTTCGTAACGGGCGGTGAGGGTATCGGGATGATCCGGCCCGAGGATCCGCAGCCGATCGGCGAACAGTCGCTGGAATTCGGCGATGGCCTCGGCCGTCTCGCCCTTCTCGCCGCGGAAGTGCGCGAGGTCGCCTCGGGTGCGCAGGGTAGCCGGATCGTCGGCGCCGAGCAGCCGGGTTCGATCCGCGACCAGTTGCTCGAATTCAGCTACGGCCGTGGGGAAGTCACCGCTTTCCCCGTGCCAGCGGGCCAGATTGGTGCGGATCGTGAGAGTGCCGGGCGCGTCGGCACCGAGCACCCGAATGCTCTCGGCGAGCAGGTTCTGATGTTCGGCGGTGGCGCCCGCCAGGTCACCGCTCTCGCCGCGCCAGAACGCGAGATTGTTGCGGGCGGTGAGGGTGTCGGGGTGATCCGGACCGACCGATTGCTCGAAGGTGGGGATCCAGGCGGCCCACAGATCGCGATTGTCCGTCGCACGTGGCGTATTCAGCCGGTCGAGGAATGTCACCGCGGCGGCCGAATCGCCGTAACCGAGATAGTGGCGTACGGCGGATCGGCGCGCGTAATCGGTGATCTGCGGCGCCGGTTCGGTCGAGCGCGCGTTCTGCTCGAGCGCCATCGCCAGCGCCCGATGCGCGTCCCGGCGGCGCGCCACAGTACGTCCCTCGATCATAAGCGAACGCCGAAATGCATTGTGCGCCATGCCAAGTGTCTCCCCCGGAGTGCCGGGGCGGCCACGGCTGACGAGGACACCCAGCCGGACGACCAGGTCTCGAATCCGATTGGTGCTCAACCCGATACCGAGGGAATCCAAGGCGCGCTCGAGCAGTTCCAACGGCAGCACCGGCCCCGCCCCCGCCGCGACCAGGATTCCGAGCAACGCCGAAACGGCGTGCGCTGTCGTGGAATCCGCGCTATCGACCACGTCGCGGACGCGCCGCCAGACCAGCGTATCGAGGCCGATCCCCCGGTCCAGATCCGAAGAGCTGATATCGGAATGGATTTCGATCAGCAGCCGGGCCAACAGCCAACCACCTGTCGGAGTCTGCTGCAGCAGACCGTCGATCCATTCGCGCCAATTCGTATGCTGGGAGTGGCCGCGAGCCGCCGCGACGGTGCCGACGATATCCGCGGTTGTCGGCGCCGGCAGTTCGATTCGGCGCATATGGGCGAGCAGCGACGAGTCCTCGACACCGGTTCCCGCGCGGATTCCGACGATGAGATGGACGTGCGCGAGTTCGGGGCGTTGGGTCAGTTCGGCGATCGCGTAGGAGAGCAGCGCGCGACTGCCCCGCTTGGGGTGATCGAGTCCGTCGATCAGAATATGCACCGGTTTCGACCGGTCGAGCCGGGCCAGTGGCCGCAGGATCTTGATGTCGAACTGGTCGAGTCTGCTGTTGTCCTGCTCGGCGAGGTCGAATTCGACCATGCGCGTCGCGGTCTTGAAGCCATCGAGCCGCCTGCCCAGCTGCTGCGCCAATTCGGCGGTGAACGATTCCATCGAGCTGGTCACGTCGAGAATCACCGCGGCCGTGATGTATTCGGCCTTGATCGGCAGCGTATCCACCCATCCGGGTCGGATGAGCGTGGCGAGCAGGGTGGATTTCCCACAGCCCGCGGGCCCGACCACACCGCGCAGCCGTTCCGCACCAGCCTCGACCACCTGGGTCAGCCGCTCCCGCAGCGGCTCCGAGACCACCAGACCGTTGATCAGCTGATCGATGAAACCCGCTGCCGCGCTGCCGCTCACGGCATCCTCGCGTCGCGCGACATTGGGGACCAGCCACAGACCGGGATCGCTACTGGCCGTGCGGATTCCGGAAGTGAAGGAGAACGACTGCGGCTCGAGCGCGGGACATTGGCGCAGCGGCAGCACCAGATCCGAAGGCAACAGGCTTTCACCGCCGCGCGGCACGCCCTTGCCGAATGTGGTGATGATCGTTCGCGTGAAGCATCCGAAATAGGCGGGGCCATTGCCGGTGGCGACCAGCAGTTCCACCCGCCCGTTCGGGCCGGACGCCTCCGGCCAGCGCCTGGCCGCGCCGCGCACGCCCTCCCCGGTCTCGCAGGCGTCGACCAGCACGATCAACCCGTCCAGCGCGGGGGCGCTGTTCAGTCGTTCCTGGATTTCCTGGGTCAGATGAAAAGCGTTGCGCAGCTTGGGCAGCGGTGGGGAATCGTGTGCGAGGAGATAGAAATTCTCCGAGGCGGTCGTCATGCCGTGGCCGATGAAGCTGATCAGCAGCGTCGCTTGTCGATTCGAGGCGATCTCGAAGGCATCGTCTGCGGCGCGGGCCAATTCGTCGATCGTCGGGTCCAAGAGCGGCCCACCGGTCCGGGTGGCCGACTGCCAGCCCCCGAGCTCCCGCAGCTCGGTGTAGAGGCCGGTGGCGAGGTCGCCGGTGAAACCCAGTCTGGGCAGCGCGGCGCACTCCGAGCCGACTACGAGTGCCACCCTCCCGCCCATATTCCGCAACCTACCCCGCCCGCGCCCGCCCCTGGGCAACAACGTGAAATCGAAAAGGGCACGATCACAACGGCTTTGTGATCAACTCAGCCCGCCGCCGCGCCGACCGGAGCCAGGTTCTCGCCGCGCAGCCGCTGCGAGATCACCTGGGTGATGCCATCGCCGCGCATGCTGACGCCGTAGAGGGCGTCGGCGATCTCCATGGTCGGCTTCTGGTGGGTGATGACGATCAGCTGGCTCTTCTCGCGCAGCTGCTCGAACAGGCCGATCAGGCGGCGCAGGTTGGTGTCGTCCAGCGCTGCCTCGACCTCGTCCATCACGTAGAACGGCGAGGGGCGGGCGCGGAAGATGGCCACCAGCAAAGCGACCGCGGTCAACGACTTCTCGCCACCCGAGAGCAGTGACAGCCGCTTGACCTTCTTGCCGGGCGGACGCGCCTCAACCTCGATGCCGGTGGTCAGCATGTCCGACGGATCGGTGAGCACCAGCCTGCCCTCGCCGCCCGGAAACAGCTTGGCGAAGACGCCGACGAATTCGCGCTCGACATCCTCATAGGCCTCGGTGAACACCTGCAGGATGCGGGCGTCCACCTCGGCGACCACGTCGAGCAGGTCCTTGCGTGCGCTCTTGACGTCCTCGAGCTGGGTGGCGAGGAAGTTGTAGCGCTCCTCGAGCGCCGCGAACTCTTCCAGCGCAAGCGGATTCACCTTGCCGAGGGTGGTCAGATCCTTCTCGGCGCGTTTGGCGCGGCGCTCCTGGGTCTTGCGGTCATAGGGCATCGGCGCGGGCGCGGTGACCTGTTCGCCGCGCTCCTTGGCCTGCTCGTACTCCTGCAATTCCAGATCCGATGGCGGCATCGGCACGTCCGGACCGTATTCGGCGATCAGGTCGGCCAGCGCGATGCCGAACTGTTCGGCGATGGTCGCCTCGATCTGTTCGATGCGCAGTGCCGCTTGGGCTTTGGCGACCTCGTCGCGGTGCACGGCGTCGGTGAGCTGGGCCAGCTGAGTGGTCAGCGTCCGGACCCGCTCCTTGACCTGCTCGACCTGGGTAGCGCATTCGGTGCGGCGGCGCACCAGTTCGTCCCGACGCCCACCCGCTTTGGCCACAACGGATTCCAGTTCGGCGGCGACCTTCGCGCCGGATTCGGCAACGGCGGCAGCGACTTCGGCGGCCTGCCTGCGTGCGGCTTGGGCGCGTTCGGCGCGGGCCCTGGTCTCGCGTTCGGCGCGGGCCGCGCGGCGCAGCGAATCCGCCTTGCCGCGAACCGATTCCGCGCGCTCCTCGGAGGTGCGCACGGCCAGGCGAGCCTCGACCTCCATGGATCGGGCCTCGGCCAGTGCGGCCGCGGCCTCCTCCCGGTCGCGGCCCGCCGATTCGGTCCCCGCCGCGCCCATGCCGTCGTCGTCATCGGATTCGAGTTCGGTGCGGCGCAGCCGTTCTTCGAGATCGGCCAGCGCCGCCAGCGCCTCCTCCCGGCCCGACTCGGTGTCCGCGCGCTGACCGGTCAGTCGGTCGACGTCGGCCTGCGCGGTACGCGCGACCTCGCCGAGCCTGCCGAGCCGGTCGTACATCACCACCAGGGCCTGATCGGATTCGTGCAGTGCGAGCAGCGCCTGGTCGACGGCGTCCTTGCGGTCGGCCTGTTCGGCAAGCGCACCGGAGAGTGCGGCCTCGAGTTCTTCGGCCCGGCGTTGGGCGGCGACCAGATCGGCCTTGGCGGCATCGATATCGGCCTGGATCTCCAGCAGACTCGGTGCCCGATCGGATCCGCCGAGCACCCAACCGGTTCCGGTCAGATCGCCGTCGCGGGTGACAACCCGCAGTTCCGGCCGGGCCCGAACGAGTTCGGCGGCGGCGGCGAGATCGTCGACCACGGCGACACCGGCGGTCAGTGCGGCAATGGCGCCGCGCACGTTGTCCGGGCCGTCCACCACGTCGGCGAGCCAGCGGGCCGTGCCGGGCAATGCGCCGTTGTGCGTTGGTGCAGTCCCATCGGTGCCGAACACCAGCGCGGCGCGACCGCCATCGGCCTCCTTCAGCGCTCGCACCGCGGCATGCGCGCAGTCACCGGTGTCGGCGGCCACGGCGTCGGCGAGCGGACCGAAGGTCGCGGCGACCGCGGCCTCGAAACCACCGTGCACCCGGATCAGCCCGGAAAGCGGACCGAGCAGTCCTTGCGCGCGATTTTCGACCAGCCAGGCCGCGCCGTCCTTGCGCGCCAAGCCCATGCTCAACGCTTCGATGCGCGCGCTCAACGAGGCGACGCGCTTGCTGGCGTCGCGGTCCTGTTCACGCAGTTCGGTGACGCGCTGGTCGGCCAGTGCGAGGGCCTGCACCGCGTGCTCGTGCTGGGCGTCCAGGCCGGTCTCACCGGCCTCGAGTTCAGCGAGTTCGCCCTGGACGGTATCGAATTCGGCCTGGGCCGCCTCGCCACGCTGGCGGGCCTCGCCGATCGCGACGGTCAGCCGGGTGATCTCCGCATCGACCGACTGCGACCTGGTGCGCAGCGTCTCCACCTGGCCTGAAAGCCGGGCCAGACCCTCGCGCCGGTCGGCGATGGCCCGCACCGCGGCCAGATGTGCCTGTTCGGCGGCCTTCGCGGCCTGCTCGCGCTCGGCGAGTGCATCGCGCGCCGCCTCCAGGGTTTCGGCCGCGATCTCGACGGCCTCGCGCAGTTCGGCCTCCTCGGCCTCCACGCGTTCGGCCTCGGCCTCGAGCTGTTCGGGATCGCGGCCGCTGCCGACCGGCAGGTCGGTGTGCAGGTTGCGGGCGCGATCGCCCGCGATACGGATGGTGGCATTGACGCGCTCGGCCAGCGCGGACAGTTGGAACCAGATCTGCGCGGCCGCCTCGGCGCTCGGCGTGAGCCGGGACAGCTGGAATTCCTGCTGTGCCAGTGCGGCATTCGCGGCGTCGAGTTCGGTCTGCACCGTGATCTGCTGCTCGCGGGCGTAGGCCTCTTTGCTCTGCTGGCTCTCCAACTCGTTGCGCCGGGTGACCAGATCGTCGGCGGCCAAGCGCAGGCGTGCGTCGCGCAGGTCGGCCTGCACGGTCTGCGCGCGGCGGGCCACCTCGGCCTGTCTACCGAGCGGTTTGAGCTGGCGGCGCAGTTCGGTGGTCAGGTCGGTGAGGCGGGCGAGGTTGGCCTGCATCGCCTCCAGTTTGCGGACCGCCTTCTCCTTGCGCTTGCGGTGCTTGAGCACACCGGCGGCCTCCTCGACGAAGGCCCGGCGGTCCTCGGGCCGCGATTCCAGGATTGCCGAGAGCTGGCCCTGTCCGACGATGACGTGCATTTCCCGGCCGATACCGGAGTCGCTGAGCAGTTCCTGCACATCCATCAGACGGCAGGAGCTTCCGTTGATCTCGTATTCGCCCGCGCCGTCGCGGAACATGCGCCGGGTGATCGAGACCTCGGCGTAGTCGATCGGCAGCGCACCGTCGGAGTTGTCGATGGTCAGCGTGACCTCGGCGCGCCCGAGCGGGGCCCGGCCGGAGGTACCGGCGAAGATGACGTCCTGCATCTTGCCGCCGCGCAGCGCCTTCGCACCCTGTTCGCCCATCACCCAGGTGAGCGCGTCGACGACATTGGATTTACCCGAGCCGTTCGGGCCGACCACACAGGTGATGCCCGGCTCGAAGCGCAAGGTCGTCGCGGACGCGAAGGACTTGAAACCCTTCAACGTCAGACTCTTCAGGTGCAAATTCGACGCCCCTTCCCTGCGCGGTGGTCGGACATTCGTCGTCCTTTCAGAGCTGGCCTTTTCGAGCGACCTGCAAGCAGTCGCTAGCAGCCAGCCATCGTATCCGTCTGGTATCGGTTACCCCGAAAGCGGGCGGACACCGACGGTGACCGAATGCGCGATGCCCGGCCCTGGACACTCGTAGGGTATCGACTCCCCTGCCGATATCTCATGTTTTGGTGTGCCCCGAGTTTGCTCGGTCCGGGGCGGGCGGCGAGGTTCGGCCCCGCGCGCCGATGGAGTACTTCGAGAAGTTGGAGGGGTCGTCGAAGCCGGTGTTCGGCGAACTCGGCCACTGAATCCGATGCGTGGTGAGCAACCGCCTGGCTTCCAGGATGATTCGCTCGTCGATGCGCTGTTCGGCGGTGCGGTCGGTGTTCTGCCTGGCCAGGCGGTTGGGCGGATACCCGCCGAGGTCGTCCGCAGTCGATATCTCGCTTCGGCGGCGGGCGATCTGCCCGCCCGGCGCGGTCGGTGACGCAGTATCGGCGCTATCCCGGTGAGCGGCAACAGATTTCCGAGACCAGGACACCGCTCTACCGCTGAGTTCGGCGATATAGCGCTTCCAGCTCGGGTTCGACGAGGACGGCCGGACCATGTCCTTCGCTCGGCTGGGTGGCACCAGATCCGTCGGCGGCGGGTTATCCGGCATGACCTCAGCCGCATCGGCGGATGAACTGCTGCCGGGTATTCTTCTCGGTGCGGTGCGTGGCACCACCTACTGGTTTTCTCAACCTCGAGGGCACTCTCACTCCGCTGGATCAATCGGTTCTCGCTTGCGCTATCGCCGAACCCACTCGGCGCATACGATCCAGTCTGATTCGCCAGGGAACCGTTCGTCCGGGAGTGCAGAGCATGCCATCGGCCAAGACCAGCACCGTGCTCGGTCTGGTCCGTCATGCGACGACGCTGCGGCTGACCCGCATCGCCACGCTGGTCGTGGGCAGCCTGGTCTTTCTCTACGCGTGCGAGGTCAGCCGCAAGGGTGACCTGTCCGATGTGTGGACCCAGCTCGCCATCGCCGGCGGACTCGCCCTCACCGGCCTGACAACCGCCTGGTTCGAGGTGAAAGCCGCCGACCATGCCGCGACCCGCGCGCGCACCGACATCCGTGGCTTCCTCATCGAATCCGAAGGGATATCGGTGCGGGCCCGCATCACCCGCTCCGGCGATCTCGTCTTTCACGGCCACGACTCCGGCGGCACCCACCCCGCCTACGAATGGGACTGGGCCTTCCGCGCCGCCACCTTCCCCGCCATCCGCGCCGCCCTCGGCGGCAAGGGCGACCTGCTCGAACTTCTGGAACGCACGGTCCCCGACTTGGACCGGCACGATCGCTACGACCCGGGCGCTTGGCTGCACAACCAGGGCATCCCCGCCGCCTTCCGCGAACGCGGTGACTCGTCCAACCGCGTCACCCGCGTCCTCCCGGTCATCGAACCCTCACTCGCCCAACATGATCCGGACAGTGACGACCGCGAATCCACTGGAGCACACCAGCGGGCAAGCGAGCACCGCAACCCATCACCGCACCCGCGCACCCGCGAACCCGCAGCCTCGAATCGGCCCGAACGATCGGGCCGCCGCCGCGAACCATCACACGAACAGGCCGCACCAGCGCACACCCGCCGCAGCTCCCCCGCCGACCGACGCCGCCCCGAACCGTCGGTCTCCGCCCGCGACGAACAGCCAGCCGCACGCCACGGCGAACCCGCGCCACGAAGACGCAACCAGCCACCGAAATCCCACCGACACGAACTACCGAGCGACCGCTGGGACGCACCACCCGACGACCACCGAAACGCACGACCAACCGACCACTGGAACGAACCGCTCAACGACGAATTGGACGCACCACCGAACACCCCACCGGCCCGACGCCGCGACGATTCATCACGCCACCGCAACACCGAAACCCCGAGCGGTCACTGGCCCGAAGCACCAGACCCTCGCTACCGCAACCCCGCGCCCCGCCCCCGAGACGGAAATTCCGGCGCACACCGGCACGCGCTGTCCGGTGCCCACCACACCGAATCCCCTTGGCCGCACACGTCCGATAGCCAGCGATGGGACGAGCCACCCGACACCCGTCGCAGGTAGGCAGCCAACCGCGCGCGTCGGCGAGGCGTCGGCTACCGACCTGCCCAGAATGGGAAATCGCCGGGGCGAGGTCAGTAGGTGATTCGCCTGGCCGTCGACTCCTTCAGGACCGCGAGTGTGGCGTGGGTGCGGTGGTCGGCCTTGATGATGCCGTCGATCTCGCGGACCAGGGGATCGATGCCTTCGCCCGCGCGTCCCTCGCCGCCGATGGCGACGCCCACCAGGCTGCGATCGGCGTAGCCGCAGACGCCGCGTTCACCGGCGCTGCGCTTACCCTTCGGCGGCAGCGTCACGTATTTCGGCTCGGTGGCGGCCAGCAGCATGAAGCCGCTGGTTGCGAAACCATCGAGCTGGCCCAGTGACCATTCCTCGAGCACGCCCGCATCGGTGCCCTTATCGCCGAAACCGGTTTGTTTGTCCGCATCCTTATCCGTCGGCGCCCCGGTGCGGCCGGGATTGGGCGCCAGCCCGCCGAAGGTTTCATTGGTCATGATCGCGCGCGCCTGAGCCGGATCGGTGCCGCGCGCGATGAAGATGTATTTCTCCGCCTCCAGCTTGTCGAGTTCTTCGCCATTCTTCTTCGACTGATCACGCTGCGCGCCAGCGAGTTTCCCGGCGCGCTCCCTGTTCTGCTTGCCGTCCATGAGCTCACGCAAGTAGGCGCGATCGGCTTCGGCCCGAGTCTTCCTGGTCTGGGCCAGCTTGTACAGCTTGTCGTAGGCGTAGGCGACGTCCACTTCGGTAAAGGTCTCGGACTTGTCGTCGATCGCACTCATAGCGATGATGCCGAGCAGTTTGTAGGCGGAAGTGCCAGACTTGGGCTGCGGCTCGACGAAAGGAACGAGCAATTCGGTGGCCTTCAAAAAGTCTTGCTGTGGAATCCCTTTCGCCGCAATGAGATCGGTCGCAGTCGGATCTTTGATATTCAGCATCAGCTTCTCCCATCGCCGGATGACGCGAGCACCTTCGGCCGATGGTAGGCGTCGACTATCGCACGCGGACAGTGCCTTTCGCCTCTGACTCAACCGTCAGCAACCGCGCGGTTCGATACAGATGAGAATCAACCCTGGGCCACCGGGGCCACCACGCCGCCGCGACCCTCGCCGACTTCCTTCGTGCGCTGCACCGCGACGCGCCGCCCACGGCCCGGACCAATCCGAACCGCGGGGTCCCGCTCAGAACCCTTGCGCGCGAATTCGACAACAAGTTGCCCGCGATCACCACCGCCATGTCTGCCGAGGTCCGGGCCGCCTGGGACGAAGCCGTGGACGCGCCCGAGTGGGCGGGGCCTCCGGTGTGGCTGCATGGCGACCTGCATCCTGCGAATGTCGTTGTCGCGGAGGCGACATCGGCGGGCGTGATCGACTTCGGCGAACTCTGCGCCGGTGACCCGGCAACAGATCTCGCGGCCGCCTGGCTGCTATTGCCGGACGGCGCCGCCGAACCATTCTTCGACGCCTACTCGACCGCGGACCGGGCCACGATCCGGCGGGCACGCGGGTGGGCGCTGCTACGCGGCCTTTCCCTCATCGACATCGGCCGAGCATGGGAGCGCGGTCTGCCCTGCGGCCAACAGACCTGGGCGCCCCTGGGCCGGGCAGCTATCGAGCGCGTTCTGGCCTCCCGCTGACAGTCGGATCGAGTCGAGGTCTCAGCAGGCCTTGACATTCCACATTGGAGGGTGCATTCTGATGTCACCTTCCAATGTGGAATATAGATCTAGACGTTAGGACCTGGACATGGAAATCTCCCCTGGCACTCGGGCCTCCGACGCGGAGCGCGAGAAGGTTGTGCGTCTGCTCGGGCGGCATATGGCCGAAGGCCGGATCGACCTCGCCGAATACGATCAGCGCATCGCCCGCGTCTACGAGACCGGGGTGCGCGACGATCTGCAGCTGGTGCTGTCGGATCTGCCGAAACTGCCGAAAGAATCTGCCGTACAGAAGAATTCGACCGCCCGCTTCCCGATCTGGCAGCAGATCGAGGGCACCTCATGGCTCGGAGTCAGCGTGCTGGTCCTCGCCATCTGGGCCGCGATCTCGGTCAGCGTCGGCGAATTCACCTACCCGTGGCCGATCTGGGTCATCGGCCCGTGGGGCGCGGTGCTCGCCTTCCGGATGCTGGCCGGTTTCGAATCCGGCCGATTCCGGCGCCACACCAACTGAGATGGTCGACAATCTCCCCGCTCCGAGCGCCGACCATCGGCTATGTCGTTGCGGCCGTGGGTGGTTCGGGTTTGCGCTCAGTGAAGATCGCGCTGATATGCGCGGGAACCTCGGAGTCGGGAAGAATCACGAGCACCTCATCCCCCGCGTGCAGGGTGGTGTCGGCGGCCCCCGCGACGAGTCGACCGTCGCGGATGATGAGGCTGATCCAGATTTCACCGGAGTGCAGGTCGGCCGGAGTGCTGCCGTCGGCGACCGAGCCGGGGGCGATCCGGTAGCGATGCAGTTCCTGCGGTTCGTGCCGAAAACGCACGCCGACACCCCACGGTTCCGGAGCGACGACGCGCAGCGGCACACCCAGCCTCGCGGCCAGCACCGGGACCAGGCCGCCCTGCACGATGACCGAGAACGCGACGACGATGAAGATGATCGCGTACGCACGATGACTGTCGGCGACACCCGCATGCACGATGAAGGTGCCCAACAGAATTGGCACGGCACCTTTGAGACCGGTCCACAGCACGAATCCGCGCTCGCCGCGAGTGAGCCGCACCTTCCACAACAATGCGCCAACGAGCAGCGGCCGGATCACCAAGGTCAGCAGCACCGCCAACACGAGACCGATCAGCCACGCGCCGCCCTCACCGATGCCGTGCGGTCCGCTCAGCTGGATCGTGAGTCCGAGCAGGACGAACACGACGATCTCGGCCAGATTCGCCAACGCGGAGTGGAACCGTGCGATATCGGCCTTGTAGGGCGCGCGCTGATCACCGATGACGATCCCCGCGACCAGCACCGCCAGAAATCCCGAGCCGTGCGCCAGCGTCGCCGCACCGTAGATCGCCAATGCGGACATCAGGACTCGCAAGGAATACAGCCCCGCGGCGGGCAGCGGCACGCTCCGCATGAACCACAGCAGACCCAGTCCGCCCGCGATACCGACCGCCCCGCCGACGAGCATTTGCAGGCCGAATTCGGTGGTGGCGTGCAGAACGGCACTTCCGTTGAATGTTGTGGCGCCGAGCAGTGCGATCAGCAATGCGATACCGACCGGGTCGTTCGCCCCCGACTCGCCCTGCAGCAGGACGCCACTGCGACCGGAGATTTCCCGGCGACCGAGCACCGAGAACACCACCGCTGGATCGGTGGGCGCCAGCGCGGTGCCGAGCAGCAGCGCTATCCGCCAGTCCAATCCGAAGATCAGATGCGCGGCGAGCGCGAGGGCCGCCGCCGTCACCAGGGTGCCCGCCACCCCGATCCAGACGATCGCACCCGCCGCGGACCGGAAGCGTCGCCACCCGATCTGCATGCCGCCGTCGAACAGGATGATCGCCAGCGCCACCGTCGCCACATGCTCCACCGCCGAGATCGGCACGGTCCCCAGTTCGGGCCAGATATCGGAGGCCACCGCCGCGCCTACCAGGAACAATGCTGGCGCGGGAAGAGCGAGCCATTCGCCGAGGCGGTTGGACAGCACGGCGGCGATCCCGACCAGCGCGGTGATCAGCACGGCCGATGCGAACGGGACGACGGTGGTCACCGACCGCACCCGCCATCGGCGGTTCCGGAGGTCGACACTCCTGCTCGGCGCCGGTCGAGCGGGTGATTCGACCCCCATTGGATAGACAAGAGATGTCCTTTCACGCAGTCGAACGGCTAGTACCCGCCGACCCGAC
Organism: Nocardia nepalensis; assembly: GCF_048910785.1. Classification (NCBI taxonomy): domain Bacteria; kingdom Bacillati; phylum Actinomycetota; class Actinomycetes; order Mycobacteriales; family Nocardiaceae; genus Nocardia; species Nocardia nepalensis. The sequence goes on from NZ_JBKBET010000022.1 coordinate 246,771, forward strand.
TTCCCGGCACACCCAAGATCAGCCTAACGCGTTTCTTACGGCCGTGGCCTCGTATTTTGCCGCTGCGGCAGCGTCGAGCAGGTATGGGCGCGTATCATCGCGCGCGACCCGACCCGACGCGGATGATGTTGCTGCGCAACGGGTTTGCGTTTCGATCTGCAGTGGTATACCGGAATCGTGAGGGCTTCAAGGTATTTGGCCTCGTTCATGAGTGTGCTGGTGGCCGGTTTCGCGATTTCCGTCCTAACCGTTCGTCCTGCTCTCGCGGCTCCGCATGTGGTCGACGAGGCACCGCTGGATGGGGCGATATCGCGGGTGGATGTCTATTCGCCCGCGATGGATCGGGTGGTGAGCAACAGGGTGATTCGGGCCTCGGGTGGTCCGGCGCCGACGCTGTATCTGCTCACCGGTATCGGTGGCGGCACCGACGGCATCTCGTGGTGGGACGATACGGATGTCCGGCAATTCTTCGCGGATAAACACGTCAACGTGGTGATGCCGATCGGCGGCGCGTACAGCATGTACACCGACTGGCTCACCGATGACCCGGTGGTCGGTCGCAACCGCTGGCAGACCTATCTCTCCCGGGAACTCCCCGCGGCGCTCGACACCCGGCTCGGCAGCACCGGACGCAACGCGATCGCTGGCGTCTCGATGAGTGCGGCATCCGCGGTCGACCTCGCGATTCAGGCACCCGATGTGTACAGCGCCGTGGCGGCCTACAGCGGCTGCCCGTGGGCCTCGGACGCGCTCGGGGTGGCGATGGTCAGCGCCCAGGTGATCCGCGGCGGGGCCAATCCGGTCAATATGTGGGGCGAGCTGGGCCAAGGGATTTGGCGGGTGCACGACGCATTCACCAATGCTTCCGCGCTGGCGGGCAAGACGATCTACCTTTCGGCCGCCACCGGCGCCCCGGGCGCGATCGATGAAGGTGGGTTGGGCTTCCCGCCGATCGAGGCGATCGCCAGCGCGTGCACCGACGCGTTCGCGGACCGGCTCGGCGAGCTCGGGCTGCCGGTCGTCCACGTCAATCGCCCCGAGGGCTCGCACACCTGGGGTCAGTTCGAGACCGACCTGCACGACTCCTGGCCGCACTTGGCCCGCGCGCTCGGCGTTTGATCGAGATTCGCCAGCCGCGAGGCTACGGTGGGATGCCATGGACACCGTCGCCCTAGCCGAGTGCGGCGACGTCCCGCCTGCCCAGACCTCGCGAACGATGGGGGTTGTCGTCGCGGCCGGCTGTCTCATCCTGCTGCAGTTGGCAATTCGCTACTGGGTGGCCGATAGCGGTTACTTCTACTGGGACGATCTGATTCTGGTCGGCCGGGCGGGCACGTATCCGCTGTGGTCCACGGATCTGCTGCTCTACAACCACGACGGACATTTCATGCCACTGGCATTCGCCACGGCGTGGGTGGTGACCGCGGTTGCGCCGCTGACGTGGGCCGGGCCGGTGGTATCGCTGCTCATCCTGCAGCTCGGGGCGTCGCTGGCGGTATTGCGGATGCTGATCGTGCTGGTCGGCGTGCGATGGACGATTCTGGTCCCGCTGGTGTTCTACCTGTTCTGCCCGTTGACACTTCCGGCCTACGCGTGGTGGGCCGCCGCCCTCAATGCGCTGCCGCTGCAATTCGCGCTCGCCTGGGTGATCGGCGATGCGATGCGGCTGGTCGACAGCGGTCGGCGGCGGTACGCGGTGTCGGGGATCGTCGTGCTCGCGGTGGCGCTGCTGTTCTTCGAGAAGTCGGTGATCGTCCCGTTCGCCGCGTTCGCCATTGCCATACTCGCCCGCCACATCGATGGTCTCGGATCCGCGATCCGCGTGGTGGCGCGGCGCGGCGCGGCGCTCTGGGCCGGATCCTGCGTGGTGATCGTCTGTTGGCTGGGCGGATACCTCACGGTGGTGGATGTTTCGGCGCTGCACAGCAGTCCGGCCGAACTGCGCGACCTACTGCCCGGCGCAACATCGTCGGGCATCGTGCCGTCGCTGTTCGGCGGGCCTTGGAGCTGGGAGCGCTGGCTGCCCTCGACGCCGTGGGCGGATCCGCCGGGCTGGGCGGTGGTGTTGGCGTGGGGCTGTTTGGGCGCACTGGTGGCGCTGTCGATGCGTGCGAGGGTTCGGATCGGGGCGGTGTGGTTCACCGCTGCGGCGTACGTTCTGGTTGCCCAGTTGCCGGTCGCGTTGGCTCGCAGCGGACCGAATACCGCGGGCGAGCTGATGCAATCCCTGCGCTACTTCGCCGATATCGCGGTGGTGCTCGCCGCGGCAGGTGCGCTGATATTGCGTGCGCGTCCGCGCGACCAGGCGACCGTGTCACGTCCCGGCCCGCGTGGAAGTGCCCGCACGTGGTTGCCCGGACCACGTGCCGTGGCCACGCTGACGGTGATATTCCTGGTGAGCAGCCTCTGGTCCACCGCGACCTTCGTGCGCTCATGGCGCATCAACCCCACCAGAACCTATGTCACCAACGTGAAGTCGGCGCTGGCCGACTCCGACAGCGCACCGCTGCTCGAGCAGGAAGTGCCGTGGAATGTCCTGAACCCAACGGCATATCCGCAAAATCTGACCAGCCGCGTGCTCGCACCCCTCGCGACCCCGACCACCTTCGCCGACTCGACCCCACACCTGCGCATGATCACCGATACCGGCGCGATAGTCGAAGCAGCCGTCTGGTGGAACCGCAGCATCCGCCCCGGCCCGGACCCCGACTGCGGCTACCGAATCCACGGCCCCCAACCGACCGACCTCCCCCTCGACGGCCCGATGCTCGAACACGAATGGACCGTCCAACTCAATTACCTCGCCAACCAAGACGGCCGCATCACCATCTCCTTCGAACACGGCGCCCCCGTCCCCGCCCCCGTCCGAAAAGGCCTGAACACCGTCTACATCCGCGTAACCGGCAGCGGCACAACCCTCCGCATCAGCCCCCGCACCCCAGCCCTCGACCTCTGCGTAGGCGTAGGCCCCGTAGGCGTCGCCTCCTACGACAACTGACCGCCGCGCAGACGGAGGTGATCGGCCCCGCCAGGGATCGTCGAGGCCATAACCGCGGTCGTGGCCTCGCATGCCTAATGGTGACGCCGGTAGCGTCACAACGCGAGCAGCGCAGTCTTACCTACCGGGTGGGACCGCTCCCACCAAGGTGTTCGTCACACGTTTCAGCTCAGAACACAGTTCGGGCCGCCTACCGTTCTCGCTCACCGAAGTTTCGAACGTGACCGTTCCCGATGCGACGCCGGACCGAGGATCCCGTGCTACGTCGAATGCTATGTCGCAGAAGTAATCCGAGTCCGCCCAGTACAGCTGGACTGCGGGGCGACCGCCGATTGTCAGCGGCGTCGGCCGGACATATTTGTCGCGGTCATATACTTCGGCCGCGAACGGGACACTAGTGGAATAGATCGAGAAGCTGTACCACGCACCGTGCCACATGCACGACGCATAGTCGCTCACCGTACCTGCGCCGGACCGCTTCGAACCCGGTTCGAGACCGGCCGCTGCGAGGTCGCGATCCGGGATCGTGCAGGGATCCCATACGGGTATCTGGGATTTCGTCGTCGTTGGTGCGGCCGTGCTGGTCGTGCTGGCCGACGATGGCCAGGGCAGCACTGTTGTCGGCAATACCGACCTAGCTTGCTGGGCAACAGCTTTGGCAACTGATTCGGCACCGGACTGCAGATCTTTGCGCAGTTCCGGCGAGTCTCCCACGGGAAAGGATTCGGGAATCCCGGACCAATCCTCACCCGAGGTCACGACCTCCACCTGCAGATTACCAATTCGGAACCGGAGACCGATCCTCACCGCCGCCTTGGGCTGCTCGACCCAGGTGATCGCGTCTTCGCCGACACCGGGAACCGACATCGGCGGCGAGCTGTTGCTGGTTGTGGTGGCCTGCGCCAAGAGGCCGGTAGTGGTCGCACCGGCGAGAATAGGCAGAGTGACGATGTCGTAATTAATCGTGACGCTTCGCGACATCGGTACCCGATACGGCTTGATGGGTTCCCGAGGGACCGGATCGTCATACTTCGCGGCACAGTACAGATCCTGTGCATACTCTGAACTCGTATGGCTCTGCTCGAATCCGACCGCCGGACTGTACAGATCGCCCGCAAACGCCTGCACGGCTTGCTCCACCGGTTTCACGGCGTCAGCACAGGTAGCGGGCAACGACGAGAAGCCAGATCGGTACTCCAGGTCGGCGATTTCATGGGAACAGCCAACCAACCACAGTACCGAGCACAAAAGCACGGCGCGCAACATATCGACCTGGCGGCCACGACGAATACCCACCAACGAATCCCTCCCCAAAAACCATGTCGCCCATGTGCGACCGATGTCGGGGGTAGGTTACTCGACTGCGCGCGGCCAGGTCGGATGGAACGCTGCCTCAGCCCCATTCTTGGCGATCGCCTTGGTAAAACCGATGATTCCGGCCTTGGCCGGGGAGTCGGCCTGTCCGCACGGCCGATACCCGAAACTGCCTGCCGGCCAGCGGCTTCGATGGCCGCGAGGATCCATCGCCGCGGCAGTGGTATTCCGTAGCGGAACTACAGGATGGCGAAGGCGACGACCAGGCCGAGGGCGAAGTGTGCCGCGGCCACTACGAGGACTTCGGTGGTGTAGACCTCGGATGCCAGCGCCGCGCCGATGTCGATGCCGAGTGCGCGCTCGATGACCCGGACCGAGATCACCTGCGCGACGATGCCGACCAGTCCGTAGATGCTGGCGGCAATCAGTCCCTCGGAGAGTTTGCCCGCGGAGGCGTAGGTCGCCAGCACCACGATGAGGGCCATGCTGACCATGCCCGCGGCGGCCACGATGACGGCGTTGGGCTTGCCCTCGGCGACCAGCGCGCGCAGTTTGCCGGGTGTGGTCAGATCGATGGCGTAGAAGCCGACGAGCATGAGGGCCAGGCCGACAATGGCGTAGAGGACGATGGCTCCAACGCCGGTGCCGAGCGAGTTCCAGTAACCCGATTCGAGGGCAACTGCGGTCATCGTGATCCTTCCGAGGTGAGGTCGCGTAGTGGCTTACTGCGTAATGCGGTGCGGGACAAAGGCGGAGCTGTCGTCGGTGATCAATCCGGCGGTCTCGCGGATGCCGAGCCCGGCCGCGTTGTCGCCGACGATCCAGGCACCGAGCACGGGACGCATATCGTCGAATTCCGGTAGCGGGTCCAGCAATTGGTAGACGAAACCCTCTTCGCCGTAGACCCCGCCGGTGGCCGTCTCCAGTCCCGCGCCGACAATGGTCATATTCGCGCCCTCGCGCCCGAGTTTCGGCTTGCGAATGTATTCGGTGAGCTCATTGGGCTGATCGAGATAGGCGGGCAATAGATTCGGATGTCCGGGGTACATCTCCCACAGCACCGCGAGGATCGCCTTATTGCTGAGCAAGGTCTTCCACAGCGGCTCGACCCACATGGTCTGCGGCAGACTCGCGACCACCCGCTTGCCGAAATCGTCGTCGAGCACCCACTCCCACGGATAGAGCTTGAAGATCGCATCGATCGAGCCCTCCGCCAGATCGACGAAACGTTCCAGCTCACTATCGAATCCGACCTCCTCGATCGGCAGCGCGATGGTGTCGAATCCGGCCTCGGCCGCGGTCTCCTGCATATACGCGGTGGTGACATTGTCCTCACCGGTGGCATCGGCGCCGGACCAGGTGAAGTGCAATTGCGCCGAGGGCAGGATGTCGCGCAGCTCGGTCCAGCGCTCGACCAGCTTCTCGTGCAGCGAATTCCACTGATCGCCGTCGGGAAAGAGCGCGGTCAGCCAGTGCCACTGCACAATTGCGGCCTCGAGCAGTGAGGTCGGCGTATCGGCGTTGTACTCCAACAATTTTGCCGGGCGGCGCGCGTCGTATCGCAGATCGAAGCGCCCGTAGACGTGCGGGTCACTGCGCCGCCACGATTCGGCGATCGGTCCCCAACTCCATTCGGGCAGACCGAAATCCTTGTACCGCTCGGTGAGCACGACATGTTCGACCGCATTCAGGCACATCGAATGCAGCAATTCGACATCGGCCTCCAGCGCGAGAATTTCCGACATCTCGAACTCGTAGTGCACCGATTCGTCCCAGTACGGCCGGGGCAGACCGCTCGCATCCCGGCCCGGCGCACCGTAGACGAGCCCCTGACCTTCGATGATCTGCTGCCACCCGGGCCGCGGCGTACTGCGCACGCGCCGCATCACGAACCACCGCCGCTCTTGCTGCTGGTCCCGAGGCCACCGCGGGTGACGGTGCCGCCGCTCTTGGTCGTGATCTGCGCCCCCTTGGGCTGCACCGTGGTTCCGCCCGTCGGCGGCTTGCCGACGGTATTGGTGCCGCCGTAGTAGTAGCGGTACTGGTGTCCGTTGTAGATGAAGATCCCATTGCTGCCGGTGTACGCGCCGGTCGCTCCCGAGCTGACCGCGGTCGAGGCGACCTCGCAGTCGTCGTCCGGGGTGACGACCTCCTGACCGTTCTGATCGATCATGGTGCAGTACGCGGTCACGTCGGCGGGCTTGGTGAGCGCCCGATATGCGAGGTAGCCGCCGCCGACCAGTCCGGCGACGCCGACAATGGCGACACCGCCGATGAGCACTCGCTTACGGGTGCGTTTCTTGCTCTCCGCAGCGGCCGCGGCGGCGCGCTGCGCCTCCTCGGCACGCTTACGGGCCTTGTCCCGGGCCCGCGCCTCGGCCACCGTCGGCGGACGAGGCTGCGTTACTCCGGGCTCTTGGCGCTGAATGCTGCCCGCGCGCGGCGGTGTTGCGAACCGACGGGGCCCGGTACCCGGCGGAACCGGTTGGGGCGTCGCCGATTCCTCGCCCGCAGAACCGGGAGCTGGCGAGTCGCCCGGACCCGGCGCTGATTCCGGCCCGGCTGGTCCCGGACCGGCTGGCGATGCCCCGGCGGCCGGCGCCGAAGGAACGACACCCGGCGCGGATTCCGGTGCGGCCGACCGCGATCCGGCGGCATCAGCGCCCGCCGCCGAATCGGGCCGCTCCGCGTCGTCTCCCGTACCCGGACCCCCCGTACTCAACGATCACGACCCTCGGTCGTCGCACCTACCACTAACGCTCCTCGAATCCGGACAAATCGCCGCGCGCGGGCTCCCAGCTTTCCACAACCAGGTCAACCCGACCAGGTGTATCCCCCGAACGCAAGAGATCCAGCAACTTTTCGCACGCGGGTCGCGGGCCCTCGGCCACCACATGCACCCGGCCGTCGCGCGAATTGGCGGCATATCCGACCAGACCGAGCGCCAGCGACCGCGAGCGAGTCCACCAGCGGAAGCCGACGCCCTGCACGTAGCCGTGCACCCACGCGCTCAGCCGGGCCGGTTCCGGGTGCGCCCCCGTCATGCTTCGATATCGAACGTCAATGTCACCTTGGCACCCGCCTTCAGCGTCCGCCCGACGGTGCAGACCTTGTCGATGGCGCGCTGCACGGTGACCAGCAACCGTTCGCGCGCCTGGTCGTCCAGCTCGCTGAGGTCCAGCTCGAATACCTCGTCGAGCTGCGGGTACACCTCGTTCTCGCGGTCGGCGTCGCCGGAGACGCGGATGGTGGCGTCGAAGGTGTCGCCCAGCTTGCGCGAGAGCGGGAAGTCCGCGCTCAGTCCGGAGCAGCCCGCCAGGGCGATCTTCAGCAATTCGCCCGGGGTGAAGGCTCCCGGTACGCCCTGCGATGCGATCAATACCTCGGCACCGCGCGAGCTGCGGCCGGTGTACGCCCTGGTCCCGGTGCGCTCGACCCACAGCGTGGTCGGCTCGGTCGCGGCGGCGGTGGTCGTGGTCGTGGTCGCGGTGGTCTGGTCAGCCATGGATTCGATCCTGCCATCTCGGTACGGAACAGCTCACCCCCGGGAACGCCAGGCACCCCGGGGTCCATTCCGCGGACGGCCCGGCCCACACGGTGACGTCCGAGACAGCACATATCGGCCGAACGACGACGCCCCCGGTGCTATTCCTGGAAGCGATACCCCATGCCCGCCTCGGTCAGCAGATGCTTCGGATTCGACGGGTCGACCTCGAGCTTGCGCCGCAACTGCGCGAGATAAACCCGCAGATAATGGGTTTCGGTGGCATACGACGGCCCCCACACCTCGCGCAAAAGCTCACGCCGCCCGACGAGCTTGCCCCGGTTGCGCACCAGCATCTCGAGCATTCCCCACTCGGTCGGGGTCAGATGCACCGCATCACCATTCTTCGTGACCTTCTTCGCACTGAGGTCGACGGTGAACGAGGACGTCACCACCACCGGATCGGAGGCATCGGTATCGGTGGCCCCGCGCCGGACCGCGGCACGCAATCGCGCCAGCAACTCGTCCATACCGAACGGTTTGGTTACATAGTCGTCCGCGCCCGCGTCCAGCGCCTCCACCTTGTCGGTCGAATCGGTCCGCGCCGAGAGCACGATCACCGGCGCCGCGGACCAGCCGCGCAGTCCGGCCAAAACCTCGATACCGTCCATATCCGGCAGACCGAGATCCAAGATGACCACGTCGGGATGCTTATCGGCGGCCGCGCGCAGGGCCGCCGCGCCGGTGCCCGCGGTGATCACCTCATAGCCGCGCACCGACAAATTGATGCGCAACGCGCGCACGATCTGCGGTTCGTCATCGACCACCAGCACCTTGGTCGACGTTGCTTCCTGGTTCTTGTCGGTCATCACGACTTCCTGTGCGGTCCGGGGCGACGGTGCTGCAACATTCGTTGTGATCATCATCGGCCGCTCGCTTCGGTTTCGTCGGCAGGCAGGTCCACGATCATGGTCAATCCTCCGCCCGGTGTCGGTTCGGCGTGCACGGTGCCGCCCATCGCTTCGACGAATCCGCGCACCACCGATAGGCCGAGCCCAACCCCGGTGGTGTTGTCACGGTCGCCGAGCCGCTGGAACGGCTCGAATAGTTGCTCCTCGACTCCCGGCGGCACACCGGGACCGACATCCACCACGGCGATCGATACGCGGTCTTCCTCGCGTTCCGCGGTGACCCTGACGGGCGTGTCGCGCGTCGAATGGCGGAGCGCGTTATCGATCAGATTGGCGAGTACCCGTTCGAGCAGACCGCTGTCGGCCCGCACCGAGACCTCGCCGACCTCCACCTTCACCCGATCCATGGCCGCCCGTCGCAGCCCGCGCGCGCCCATCCCGACGCTCACCAAGGCTTGGTGCACCACCTCGTCCATGTACACGCGGCGGAACTGCGGCTGTACGACACCGACCGCCAGGCGCGACGAGTCGAGCAGATTGCCGACCAGCGCGGTCAGCTGATCCACCGATTCCTCGATCGTTTCCAGCAATTCGACGGTGTCCTCGGGTGAGAACTCGATGTCGTCGCTGCGCAGACTGGATACCGCGGCCTTGGCCCCGGCCAGCGGCGTGCGCAGATCGTGACTCACCGCGGACAACAGCGCCCGGCGCAACCGATCGGCCTCGAGCAGGGCCGCGGCGGCGCTGGCCTCCTCGGCGAGCCGGGATTGCCGGACCAGTCCGGCCGCCTGGTTGGCGACCGCGTTGAGCACCGGTCGGTCGGCCGCAGCCAAGGGCCGTCCCGCGAGCAGCAACCAGCTCGTCGCATCGCCCGCCTGGATGGCGGTATCGGCCTCGGACGCGCGCAGCGGCGGACTCGTGCCCACCGCGGCGATCACCTCGTCGCCGCATTGCATGCTGACCGCGCGCAGACCATAGGTCTCGCGGACATGGTCCAGCAGCTTGGGCAGATCCGCACCGTGCAGCACGGCACCGGCGAACAGGGTCAGCAACTCGGCCTGCTGGGAGGCCCGACGCGCCTGGCGGGTCTGTTTGGCGGCCACATCCACCAGCGCCGCGACCGCCACCGCGACGATCAGCAACACCACCACCGTCACGAAACTGTCCGGTTCGGCAATGGTCAGGCTGTAGCGCGGCTCGACGAAGAACCAGTTCAACAGCATGCCCGACAGCAACGCCGAAAGTGCCGCTGGCACAACGCCACCGAGCAGCGCGACCGCGACGACACCGATGAAGAACACCGCGCTCAGGCCGCCCAGCTGCAGGTAACCGTCCAAGAAGGCGGAGCAGATGGCCGAAACCAGCACCGGCACCAGCACCGCGGCGAACCAGGCGCGGATCGGCTGACGCGGCATCAGCGAGTAGCGGCGCAACCCACGATTGGCCTCCTCATGGGTCACCATGTGCACGTCGATCTTCCCCGACGCCTGCACCACGGCCGAGCCGATGCCCTCGTCGAGCATCCGCGCCCAGCGCGAGCGCCGCGAGGTGCCGAGCACCAGCTGGGTCGCATTCACCTCGCGGGCGAACTCCAGCAGCGTATTCGGCACATTGTCACCGGTGACCGTGTGCAGCGAGGCGTCCAGACTGGCGGCCAGTTCCCGCAACCGCGTCAGCCGTTCGGTCGACACCCCGGCCAGCCCATCGCCGCGCACCACATGGACCAGCACCAGTTCGGCACTGGATTTCGTCGCGATCCGGCTGGCCCGGCGCACCACGGTCTCCGACTCCGGACCGCCGGTCACCGCCACGACGACGCGTTCGCGCGCCTCCCACAGCTCGGTGATCTTGTGGTCGGCGCGGTATTTCGCCAGTGCCGCGTCGACCTGGTCGGCCAGCCACAGCAGCGCCAATTCGCGCAGGGCGGTGAGGTTTCCGGGCCGGAAGTAGTTGCGCAGCGCCGCGTCGACCTTGTCGGCGGCGTAGACATTGCCGTGGGAGAGTCTGCGCCGCAACGCCTCCGGTGTGATGTCGACCAGTTCGACCTGGTCGGCGCTGCGCACCACCGCGTCGGGCACCGTCTCCCGCTGCTGAATGCCGGTGATCTGCTCGACGACGTCATTGAGGCTCTCCAGATGCTGCACATTGACCGTCGAGATCACGTCGATGCCAGCGTCCAGCAAATCGTCGACGTCCTGCCAGCGCTTCTCGTGTTTGCTGCCGGGCGCGTTGGTATGGGCGAGCTCGTCGACCAGCACCACCGCGGGCCGGCGGCGCAGCACCGCCTCCACATCGAGTTCGGGCAGCGCGGTACCGCGGTAGGCCACCATGCGCGGCGGAATCCGCTCGATGCCCTCCAACAGCTCCGCGGTCTTGGCCCGACCATATGTCTCCACTACCGCAGCTACCACGTCGCGGCCACGTTCGAGTCGGCGATGGGCCTCGCCCAACATGGCGTAGGTCTTGCCGACTCCCGGTGCCGCACCGAGGTAGATGCGCAGGTGCCCGCGTTTCACTCGTCCATCATCGCGCGCCACGGCGTGTCGCCGGACATCCGCATTCGGTCTGTCGCGGCGTCGGAATGCCACGCTCGGGCCGCGCGCCCGCTCTCCATCGTCGACAGCGCGCGAATGGCCAGCGCACAACAGACGAATACGACGATCACCGCAACCGTGACAGCCGACATGACGTTCCTTTCGACAACCGATGAGAAGCCGGTTGCGCTGGAGTCCTGCGCGCGGCCGGTCGATGAATTTCTACCCCCGAATGGGCCGCCCATCTGGATCTTTACGGTGTGTTGACGGGTTGTCGGCCGACCTTGACGGCATCCTTTCACCAGTTGGCGACCCGTTCGGCGTAAACGAAGCGTCAATGCTCATCTACGGCCCGCTAAGGACCCGTAAACAAGTTCCGCACCAGCTCGAATGACCGCTTGACTGACCCTTGTCGCGCTCCATACCGGGAGTGCCAATGGAGGTTGCGTAAATGTCTGTCGTGGTGTTCACGGTGCTCACCGTGGCGATCTTCGCGCTACTGGGCCTGGTCCAGCGCGGGGTGGAAAAGCTGTGATCGCGAACCTGATCGGTTTGATTCTCGCCGTGCTCATCGCCGTCTACATGGTGGCGGCGCTGCTCTTCCCCGAGAGGTTCTAGGTGACCACGACCACCGCGGGGATCGTCTTCGTCGCATCCCTGATCATCGCGCTCGCCCTGGTTCATGTGCCGCTCGGCGACTACATGTTCCGGGTCTACAACGCGAAGAAACACTCCCGTGCGGAGCGGGTCATCTACCGGGCCATCGGCGTCCAGCCCGAGGTCGAGCAGACCTGGGCCGTGTACGCCCGCAGCGTGCTGGCGTTCTCGGCGGTCAGCATTCTGTTCCTGTTCTTCCTCCAGCTGATCCAAGGCAAGCTGCCGCTGCACCTGCGCGATCCGGCCACCGAGATGACCCCGGCGCTGGCCTGGAATACCGCGGTCAGCTTCGTGACCAACACGAACTGGCAGAACTACTCCGGCGAATCGACGCAGGGCCACCTCGTGCAAATGGCCGGACTCGCGGTGCAGAACTTCGTCTCCGCGGCCGTCGGTATCGCGGTGGCGGTCGCGCTGGTGCGTGGCTTCGCACGCAGGCATACCGGCGACCTCGGCAACTTCTGGGTGGACCTGGTGCGCGGCACCATTCGCATCCTGCTGCCGCTCGCCTTCATCTTCGCCATCGTGCTGGTCGCCGGTGGCGCGATCCAGAACTTCCATCTGCACGACCAGGTCGCACACACGCTCACCGGCACCCAACAGACACTGCCCGGCGGGCCGGTGGCCAGCCAGGAGGTCATCAAGGAGCTCGGCACCAATGGCGGCGGTTTCTACAACGCGAACTCCGCGCATCCATTCGAGAACCCGACCACCTGGACCAACTGGATCGAAATCTTCCTGCTGCTGGTGATCAGCTTCTCGCTGCCGCGCACCTTCGGCCGGATGGTCGGCAGCAAGAAGCAGGGTTACGCGATCGTCGCGGTCATGGGCACGATCGCGCTGATCAGCGTGACGTTGCAGAACCTCTTCCAACTGCAGCACCACGGCACCGTGCCGACCGCGATCGGCGCGTCCTTGGAGGGCGTCGAAACCCGTTTCGGCGTAGCCGATTCGGCGACATTCGCCACGGCCACCACGCTGACCTCCACCGGTGCGGTGGACTCGTTCCACGACTCCTACACCAGCCTCGGCGGCATGATGACGATGTTCAACATGCAGCTGGGCGAGGTCGCGCCCGGTGGTACCGGTTCGGGTCTGTACGGCATGCTCATCCTCGCGGTGATCACCGTCTTCGTCGCCGGTCTGATGGTCGGTCGCACACCGGAATACCTGGGCAAGAAGATCACGCCGCGCGAAATCAAGCTGGCCGCCTCGTATTTCCTGATCAGCCCGCTCATCGTGCTGGTGGGTACGGCGGCCGCCATGGTCATGCCCGGGCAGCGCGCCGGAATGCTCAACTCCGGTCCGCACGGGCTCTCGGAAGTGCTGTACGCCTTCACATCCGCGGCGAACAATAATGGTTCTGCCTTCGCGGGCCTATCCGGCAATACCGAGTGGTACAACACCGCGCTCGGCCTGGCCATGGTATTCGGACGGTTCCTGCCGATCATTTTCGTACTGGCCCTTGCCGGTTCGCTCGCCCAGCAGGGTCAGACCCCCGAATCGATCGGCACGCTGCCGACGCACCGGCCGCAGTTCGTCGGCATGGTCGTCGGCGTCACCGTGATCCTGGTCGCGCTGACCTTCCTGCCCGCACTCGCACTCGGGCCGCTCGCCGAAGGAATCCACTGATATGTCCACTACGACAACCGAATCGACCGCAGCGCCGGTCCACAAGAGCGAGCACAAACGCGGCGTCGAGAAGGGCGTGCTCGATCCCAAGATGCTGCTGACGTCCATTCCGGACGCGGTCAAGAAGCTCGATCCGCGCATCATGTGGCGCAACCCGGTGATGCTGATCGTCGAGATCGGCGCGGTCTGGTCGACCGTGCTCGCGCTGGCCGAGCCGACGTTCTTCGCCTGGGCGATCGTCGTATGGCTCTGGCTCACAGTCATTTTCGCGAATCTGGCGGAGGCGGTCGCCGAGGGACGCGGCAAGGCGCAGGCCGATACGCTGCGTAAAGCCAAGACCGACACCATGGCTCGGCGTTTGGTCAACTGGTCGCCCGGTGCACGGTTGGTCGAGGAGAGCGTCGGAGCCCCGGCACTGCGACGCGGCGACTACGTCATCATCGAGGCCGGTCAGGTCATTCCCGGTGATGGCGATGTCGTGGAAGGCATCGCGTCGGTGGACGAATCGGCCATCACCGGTGAATCCGCGCCGGTCATCCGGGAATCCGGCGGCGACCGCTCGGCGGTCACCGGCGGTACCACGGTGTTGTCCGACCGGATCATCGTCAAGATCACCCAGGAGCCGGGTGCGAGCTTCATCGACAAGATGATCGCGCTGGTCGAGGGCGCATCGCGGCAGAAGACGCCGAACGAGATCGCGCTGAATATCCTGCTCGCCGCGCTGACCGTCATCTTCGTCTTCGCGGTGGTCACGCTGCAGCCGATGGCGATCTTCTCGAAGTCGAACAACCCTGGGGTGCCCGATACTTCGGCACTGGATGTCAATGGCGTCACCGGAATCGTCATGGTCTCGCTGCTGGTCTGCCTGATCCCGACCACCATCGGCGCACTGCTGTCGGCCATCGGCATCGCCGGTATGGACCGCTTGGTGCAGCGCAACGTGCTCGCCATGTCCGGTCGCGCGGTCGAGGCCGCCGGTGACGTGAACACCCTGCTGCTGGACAAGACCGGCACCATCACCCTCGGCAACCGCCAGGCCTCGGAATTCGTACCGATGCCCGGCGTTCCGGATGACGAATTGGCCGATGCCGCACAGCTTTCCAGCCTCGCCGACGAGACCCCCGAGGGCCGCTCCATCGTCGTGTACGCGAAGCAGGCGTTCAACAAGCGCGAGCGCACACCGGGCGAGCTGACCGGTGCGACCTGGGTGGAATTCACCGCCCAGACCCGCATGTCGGGCGTCGACCTCGCCGACGGACACCAGTTGCGCAAGGGTGCCGCCAGCGCCGTGACGGAATGGGTTCGCGCACAAGGCGGGGACGTACCCAACCATATCGGCGTAATCGTCGACGGCATCTCGGCCTCGGGCGGTACCCCGCTGGTCGTCGGTGAGGTCAATGACGGCAAGGCCCGGCTGCTCGGCGTCATCCACCTGAAAGACGTCGTGAAGCAGGGCATGCGGGAGCGCTTCGACGAGATGCGCAGGATGGGTATCCGCACGGTGATGATCACCGGCGATAACCCGTTGACCGCCAAGGCGATCGCCGATGAGGCCGGTGTCGACGACTTCCTCGCGGAGGCCACTCCTGAGGACAAGCTGGCACTGATCAAGAAGGAGCAGGACGGCGGACGGCTGGTCGCCATGACCGGTGACGGCACCAATGACGCTCCGGCACTGGCCCAGGCCGATGTCGGCGTCGCGATGAACACCGGCACCTCGGCGGCCAAAGAGGCCGGAAATATGGTCGATCTGGATTCGGATCCGACCAAGCTCATCGAGATCGTGGAGATCGGCAAGCAGCTGCTCATCACCCGTGGTGCGCTGACCACGTTCTCGATCGCCAACGACATCGCCAAGTACTTCGCGATCATTCCCGCGTTGTTCGTGGCGCTGTTCCCCGGCCTCGACCTGCTCAATGTCATGCGGCTGTCCAGCCCGCAGTCGGCGATCCTGTCGGCGGTCATCTTCAACGCGCTGGTCATCGTCGCGTTGATCCCGCTGGCGCTGCGCGGGGTGAACTACACACCGACCAATGCGTCGAAACTGTTGACCCGCAACCTGACGATCTATGGCCTCGGCGGGATCGTCGCGCCGTTCATCGGCATCAAACTGATCGACCTCGTCGTCCAACTCCTCCCCGGGATGTCCTGATATGCGTATGTCGACTTGGATCCGGCAGCATCTCGCCGCGTTGCGTGCGCTGCTGGTGCTCACCGCGATCACCGGAATCGTCTATCCCGTAGCGGTTTTCGTGGTCGCCCAGATTCCGGGCCTGCACGTTAGGGCGGACGGGTCGCTGATCACGGTCGACGGCAAGGTCGTCGGCTCCAGTCTGATCGGGCAGTCGTTCACCGATAAGGACGGCAACGCGCTGGTGCAGTACTTCCAGAGCCGACCGTCGGCGGCGGGCGACGGCTACGACCCGATGTCCTCCGGGGCGAGCAACCTCGGCCCGGAGAGCATCGTGGACACCTTGGACGCCGATCCGGCGAAGGTGAGGCGGAGTCTGCTGACGACCGTCTGTGCGCGCAGCAAGGCGATCGGCGGCCGCGAGGGGGTCGACGGTAGCCGTTCATTCTGCACCAAAGATGGTGTGGGCGCGGCGCTCTCGGTGATCGGCCCGCGCGATGCGGACGGCGAGGTCTCGCATCCGGTGCAGGTCGTCAGCGTCAACCAGGCGTGCCCGGCGACGCCGTTCCTGTCCACCTACCAGGGTGTCCGGGTCCAGTGCGCCAAGCCGGGCGAGGACTACTCGATCGGCCGGATCATCCCGATCCGCGGTGACGCCTCGACCGATACGCCAGTGCCCACCGACGCGGTCACCGGCAGCGGCAGTGGCCTGGACCCGCATATCTCGCCGGCGTACGCGGCCATCCAGGTGGCGCGAATCGCCAAGGCACGCAACATCTCCGAAGACCAGGTACACGCACTCATCGACGCCCACACCGACGGCCGGACGCTCGGCTTCCTCGGTGAACCGCGCGTCAATGTGGTCGAGCTGAACCTCGACCTGGACCGCCGCTACCCATTCCGCGGGTAACTCGGCGGCGGCGCGAGCGCCCGTTCCGAATGGAATCCATTGGATCACCACTGGAATGGGCGCTCTGCCTATTCCGTCAGCTGTCCTCGACGCAACCGAAGCAGAACGCCGCCGCGGCGAGATACTGATGGCAATCCGGGCCGTGCCCCGCATGCGTACTGCAAATGAACCGCGCCCGGTCGAGATCGAGATCCATGGTGGGCTCCGCGCTGCAATCACGGTGCTGTGTGCTCCACAGATCCCTGATATCCAGTGATGTCTGCATCGTGCACCTCCAGCCTGCGAGTATCAGTGAAGAGACGGCCAACTACATGGCGGGGATACCCGATCCCGCACGATTCATCCTCATCGGGTGATCAACTGCCAGTCGTCGGGCACACGCGCGGCGGTGATCTGATCGCCCTCCGCGACGAGATCGATGGTCGCCGCATTCAGCCGCAGATCGTTGAGCGCGATCTTGCCCCACGCCGGTGGTAGCTGGGGATGCACGGTGAGCGTCCGCCCGGGCGCGTCCGGATCCAAGCCGAGGAACGAGCGCACCAGCAGCAGCGGTGCCGCGCTCGCCCATGCCTGCGGTGAGCACGATGTCGGATAGGGGACCGGAACCGCGAACTGGTCCCGCGAAAATCCGCAGAACAGCTCGGGCAGCCGACCACCGAAAGTCGCTGCCGCATCGAGTAATCCGCACGCGAGCCCGGTCGCGAGCTCGACCGCGCCCGGTATATGCCGATAGCGCAGCAGGCCCGCGACGGCTATCGCGGTGTCATGCGGCCAGACCGAGCCACAGTGATAGCTCATCGGGTTGTAGGCGCCCATCGACGTGGCGAGTGTACGCAGCCCGAAACCGGTATCCATCTCGGAGCTGGAGAGCCGCTCGACCAGTTCCGCGGCGTGCTCGTCGGTGGCGATGCCGGTCCAGAGACATTGCGCCGCATTGCTGGTCAGTGCGTCGACATGCCGTTTGCGACCGTCCAGCGCGACCGCATACCAACCCTTGCCCGGCAGCCAGAACTGTTCGGCGAATTTGCCACGCAGTTCGGCGGCACGCTCGCGCAACCGGGTCGCGGCACGCAGATCGTCGAACGCCTCGGCCAACTCCGCGCGTGCCATGAACGCGGCATACGCGTAACCCTGCACCTCACACAGCGCGATCGGCGCCTCCGCGAGATGCCCTGCGGCGTCGTTGATTCCGTCGAAGCTGTCCTTCCAGCCCTGATTGATCAGGCCGCGGTCGGTGGCGCGACGGTATTCGACGAAGCCGTCCCCGTCGCGGTCACCGAAATTCGTGATCCATTGCACTGCGGCGTCGGCGGCCGGCAGCAATGCCTTGATCACCTCCGAATCCGCACCCCACCGATGACATTCCGCCAGCAGCATTACGAAAAGCGGTGTGGCGTCCGCGGTTCCGTAATAGGTATTGCCGCCGAGCACCTGCCCGCTCGCCGGGCCGCGACGCATCTCGTGCATGATCCGCCCCGGCTCCTCCTCGGTGAGCGGATCGACGCTCTGCCCTTGTAATTCGGCCAGCTGCTGCAGCGTGCCGAGTGCCAGATCCACTTCCAATGGCAGCGCCATCCACGCGGTGAGCAGGCTGTCGCGGCCGAACAGGGTCATGTACCACGGTGCACCCGCCGCCACGAAGGGACGACTCTCGCCGGCTTCGTCGTGAATCTGCAAGGCGCCCAGATCACTTTCCGAACGCCGCAGGACCTGGCTGAGCACCGGGTCCGCCGCGACGATCTTCGTCGCGGTATGCCGCCACGCGGCCATCTTCCGGCTCGGTGCGCTGAGCCCGTGGTTTTCTCCCGGCGCCACCGGCGCCTGGACCCGTTGATTGCCGACCGTCGGCTGGGCCACCACCTCGGTCTGCCAGGTTTCGCCGGGTAGCACGACAACCCGCCAGACCAGTGTGCCGGGCAGGAAGGCGGGCTCGACGGTCGCCGAAACCGAGAGCCCGCGCATCCGATCGGCACGGTCGTGCAGCAGCATTTCTCCTTCGGCCACCGTGACCTCGGCCCGTCCGTGCCCGGCCCGGCCTTCCTTGACCGCGAACAGGTCGACGAAGTCGGCGTCGACATGCAGTTCCAAGTTGACCGCGGTGGGCTCGCGGCCCATATTCTGCAGGGTCAGCACCTCGTGCATGCCGTCGGCGATGAGACGTTCGCGCAGCACCAGCAGTGTGCTGTCGGCCAATCCGGCCTGCGGTGGTCGGCGCAGCACGAATCTCGCGGCGAATGCCTCCGGGCTCACCACCGCCAGGGACTCGGCGGGTCTGCCGTCCACCAACAACTCCCAGCGCGAGAGCACCCGGGCATCCCGGAAGAACAGCCCGTGCGTTCGCCCTGGTTCGACATCGCCGAGCCGGTTCGACAGGCAGAAGGTACCGCCCTCGACAAGAGTCACCGAACCGCCACAGCCGCCGAGTCCCGATGGCTCGCCGGAATTCAGCGGCGTGGGACTCGGCGCACTGCCGACGTCTTCGGTCATACGCGCTCGCTCGCGGGAATCCGGACCGGCACCGTCTTCTCGAGCAACCGCGCGGCCCGAGCCTGCCGCCGCGCACGCAGGAGCTGGTGATAAACCTGCTCGTAGCCGCGGCCGAGCGGGCCCGCGCCGAAGTTCGCCTCGACATGCGCCCGGCACGCGGCCGGATCCATATCGCGGACTTCGGCGATGGCGGCGGGCAATTCGGCGGGATCATCGCAGATCCGGCCCGTGACACCGTCGACGACGACCTCGGAGACCGCGCCCCCGCGCAGCGCCACTACCGGCGTACCGCAGACCATCGCCTCGATCATCACCATGCCGAACGGTTCCTCCCAGTTGATGGGGAACAACAGACATCGCGCGCCTGCGAGCAGCTTACGCTTGGCCGTCGCGTCCGCGAGGCCGAAGAGATGATCTCGCTCGGTCAGCCGCGGGCGCACCTCTTTCTCGAAATACGCCTTCTCGATGGCTTCACTGCACTTGCCGGCGAGCACCAGAGGAATGCCGGCCTTGTGCGCGGCGTCCAATGCGAGGTGCGGCCCTTTGGTCTCGGTGAAGCGACCGAGGAACAGCGCATAGTCGCCCTTCTCGGTTTGGTACGGCCATTGGTCGACATGCAGCGCGTTGTGTACGCGACCGACCCAATTCAGGTCCGGAGCCAATTCGCGCTGTCGGTCGCTGATGGCGACCAGGGACACTTCCCTGCCCAATTCGCGGTAGTACCGGTAGGAATCTTCCTCGCAGACCGGGCCGTGCACGGTTACCACCGTCGGCAGACCCAGGTCCATATACGCCGGGGCGTTCATCGGTCCGGCGAAGGTGTGGTCGTGCACCAGATCCACCCCGGAGGTGGCCGCGACCTGTTCGATCGCCCTGCGCACCTTCAGTGCGTGCATGACCTCCGGAAACGGCTCGCCGAGACGTTCGGGCAACGCGCGATCCCATAGCGGGACGAACTTGGCCTTGGTGCCGGGTTCACCCGCCCCGAACAATGTCACGTCGTGGCCTCGGGCTACCAATGCATCGACCAGATCCGCGACGACGGCCTCGACGCCGCCATAGGCCTTCGGCGGCACGTCGAAATAGGGCGGAACAACCATGGCAATGCGAAATCGTTCACCGACATGGTCAGTGGACAGTAAATCCGAAGAAGCAATGGGCGCCGAAATCGGCGCGAATAGACCTGCGCTCATGACCATCCTTCCAGGGACAACCTTGTGCACATCCACCCAGCACTCGGTGCGCTGGGCGCCGAACGTGGTGGCCGCCGCGGCGGAGGTGGAGACGAAGCTTCACCGCCGTCCATCAGGGCTTGGTTGGCCTGGTCGCGCCGATCGGCGTGAACAGGGGGGCCGAGACAAGTCGTACCTCATGGCGACCCGTTCAAACCTGACAGTTGGTCCGAAATCTCAACCAGTGGGATTTCAGACCTGGTTGTCCGCCCTTGACATCAAGGGGGCTTTACGCAGGTTGCGGCGGGGCCGAGGCAGTCGAACCCGACGCATCGGTCAATGCGAAACCGTATCCGTGATGCCGCGCCGCACCTCGCCCGGGGTGTGCACGGCGCGCGGCACGGCCCGCGCGGCGGACGAGCGCAGTTGCCACGGCACGCTGGTCACCATCACCCCAGGCTCGAACAGCAGGCGGGCCTTCAGTCGCAGGGAGCTCTGGTTGTGCAGCAGATTCTCCCACCAGTGGCCGACCACGTACTCGGGAATGAAGATGCTGATCACATCACGCGGCTGGGCTTTGCGCTCCCGCTTGATGTAGTCGATGACCGGACGGGTGATCTCGCGGTAGGGAGATTCGATCACCTTGAGCGGTATGGCGACATCGTGGCGTTCCCAATCCCGATGCAGCTGACGGGTATCGGCGTCATCGACATTGACGGTGATCGCCGTGATCGTATCCGGCCTGGTGGCACGGGCGAACTGGACGGCGCGCCGAGTTGCCTTGTGCCAGCCCGATACCAGCACCAGAGCGTGCACCCGGGCGGGCAGGGTCTCCGATTCGTCACCGACGTCGAGTTCGGCGCGCACGGCGGTGTAGTGGCGGTGGATCAGATACATCAACACCACCAGGATCGGCATGGCGAATACGACCAGGTACGCGCCGTGGGAGAACTTGGTGATCATGACGACGACCAGGACCACCCCGGTGAAGCAGGCGCCGAATGCGTTG
This sequence comes from Nocardia nepalensis, assembly GCF_048910785.1. Classification (NCBI taxonomy): domain Bacteria; kingdom Bacillati; phylum Actinomycetota; class Actinomycetes; order Mycobacteriales; family Nocardiaceae; genus Nocardia; species Nocardia nepalensis. The sequence goes on from NZ_JBKBET010000022.1 coordinate 268,010, forward strand.
ATCAGGCGGGCGCGATGAATGCGCAGCTTCTCCGATGAGGTTGTCGCGGTGGCCAGTTCGCGATTCCAATGCCGGACCATACCGGCCTGACACAGGGTGAACGAGGTGAAGACGCCGACGATGTAGAGCTGGATCAAGCGCGTCGCCGAGCCGTCGAAGGCGTAGATGAGCACGCCCGCGACGATCGCCAGCAGAATGATTCCGTTGGAGAAGGCCAGTCGATCGCCGCGGGTGTGCAGCTGCCGCGGCATATAGCGATGTTGGGCCAGAATCGAATTCAGCAATGGGAAGCCGTTGTAGGCGGTGTTCGCCGCGAGGATCAGGATCAGCGCGGTCGTCACCATGAGGAAGTAGAACGGAATGCTGTTGCCGCCGAATACCGCCGCGGCGATCTGCGCTATCACGGTGCGCTGCGGATCGGTAGTGCAGTCACCCGGAAAACCGATCAGATCACAGGTGTTCTCGGTAACCCGGGTGTGGGTGATCATCGCGAGAACGGTGACACCGGCGAACATGGCGATCGAAATGACGCCCATCGCGGTCATCGTGCGAGCCGCGTTGAGCGCCTTGGGCTTACGGAACGCGGGCACACCATTGGAGATCGCTTCGGCTCCGGTCAGCGCCGTACATCCGGACGAAAAGGCACGCAGGACAAGGAAGGCCAAACCGGCCGCGCCGAGCCCGACTTGTTCGGAGTGGATTTCGTAATGCGCGCTCTCGGCGACCGGCGTATGTCCGAGCGCGGCCTGGCCGAGACCGACGACGACCATGCCCAGCACACCGACCACGAAGGCATAGGTCGGGACCGCGAACGCGCGCCCGGATTCCCGGACACCGCGCAGATTCATCGCGGTGAGGAAGGCGATGAACCCGATATTGATCGCGACCCGGTGCGCGTTCAGATCGGGCACCGCGGAAATGATGTTGTCCACGCCTGCGGCGACCGACACCGCCACCGTCATCACATAGTCGACGAGCAGTGCCGCCGCGACCACCAGACCCGGAACCGGGCCCAGATTCTTGGCGACGACCTCATAGGAACCACCCCCGGATGGATAGGCCTGCACCACCTGCCGGTAGGACAACACGACGACGGCCAGCAGCACGATCACCGCACCGGCGACCCAGGGCGCCAAATGCAGATAGGCGAGCCCGCCGAGGGTGAGAATGAGCAGGATCTCCTGCGTCGCATATGCGACCGAGGACAGCGGGTCACTGGCGAAAATAGGCAGCGCGAGCCGCTTCGGCAAAAGTGTTTCACCGAGCCTGTCACTGCGGAACGGTCGTCCGAGAACGAGACGTTTGACGAGGTCGATCGGTGAAGCCACGATGGGCCAGCCTAAGCCCGCCAGATAGGTACGGCCGTGCCAGCAGCCGTATTGATTTCGTAAATTAATCCGGTCCTCGATCGATAATCGTCTTACCAACTCGGTATACGCATACATATAATTTCGGCATGTTTGATCCGATCACCCTCGCTATCGGGGCGGGGCTCGCCGGTGTCGGCTGGGCAGTTGGACGGTTCGGGCGGCGCTCGCCTGCGAATCGTGCCGTCGCCCAGTGCGGGTGCGGCCATGACCTGGCAATGCACGATCCCCAGGCGGGCGTCTGTCACGCCGAGTTGGGCCGTAAGACGGCCGGCGTGCGGGTGTGGGTGCAGTGCGGTTGCCGCCGCTACACGGGGCCGACGCCGGTCGAGGATTTCTTCAGTCGACCGATCCTGCCATCGGACGACTGAAGAGGCCCGCATGCGCGGCGGCATTGGTCACGAGGACGGCAGGCAGCGACCGCGATCCGGCAGCTCGCCGCAGGGTTCGTTGCCGTGCGCGCGCAGCACGTCCTTGCCCGTCAGATCGGTCAGGAAGTGCAGGAAGCTCGCGGCGAGCGAATCGCCGGGCAGTTCGCCATAGCTGTAGGCGTATTCGACGCCCCAGAACGGATAGCTGCGGTTGACAGCCGCATCACGGCCGGGGAGCACGCCATTGATGGCGAGGGTTGCGGCGCCCGCCTTCACCGCCTCGGAGAACTCGCTGTAGCCGATGGCGCCCGGAATGTCGCTCACCGCCTTCTGCATATCCTTGGTGACCTGCACATCGCAATGTCTGGCCGACGGCGCGGCGTCCTTGATCGCGACACAGCTCACGTGCGGCCGATCGGGCTGCGGACCACCGAGCACCCTGCGCTCCAACGTATTTCGGGTACCCGATCCCGGTATCCGATTGACCAGCACGACCGGCAGGTCGGGACCGCCGACTTCGCGCCAGTTGGTGATCCGGCCCTGATACAGGTCCCGGATCTGCGCCACGGTCAGGTCGGTGATGCCGACGTCCTTGTGCACGATCATGGTGAACAGCGACAGCGCCAGTGGACGATCCAGCAGCGGTTGGTAGCCGTCGCCTTTCGGGCCGTCGCTGATCGCCAGCAGATCGGGATCGTCCTTGCCCTCCTCGGCGAGCCGGTCCAGGCCGCGTTCGGTGCCCTCGAATCCGTAGGCGAATTCCGCTCCGGTGCAACGCTTACCGTATTGCGCGGCGGCGTCGCGAATGACCGGCTCGAAGGCCGACGAGCCGACCAGCGTGAGCCTGCCAGCGGCGCAGTCCAATGGCGTCGGATCGGGCTCCAGCGCGGATACCACGAGCTGGACCACGATCACCACGACCAGAAAGGCGATGAGTGCCGCCATCACACGCGAAATACCGGTGCGACTCTGGGTTTCGATGATCCGCCCACCCTTGATGCCGCCGCGCAGCGCCGGCGCGGGATACTCCCCCGTACCCTCCGAGCGTTGCAGGATCGCCAGGATCTTGTAGTGATCGGCGCGATTGAGCGGCACCCTCGGCAGATCGATCGCGCCGATATGCCCGGCCGTATCCTCGCGGACCGCGATGCCCGAATCGCGGTCCAGCGAATCGGCCAGACCGGGATCGCTCAACTCGGTCACCGCCATACCGATGACCCGGCGCTGCGGAAAGTTCAGATGCAGGCCGACCCGACCCGCCTCGGGCGCCTGGTAATCGTGCGTATCGATCGGTGTCGCACCGCTGTTCTCGATGCGGACCAGCACCACCGAAAGATCCTTCAGCGGCGGACTCTCCCCGTCGTGCTCAGGACGCAACTGCGGCAGCACACCGGGAAAGACCGATTCGATCTCACCGGTGACCGGCGTATCCATCTGCACCCGATAGCCGAGCTCCTTACGCCCGACGAACACGAACTCCCACAGGAATGCGACGATCGGCACCGCGATACCGATGAACCCGAGCACGATTTCGATCGGAAATCCGCCCACCCGTACTGCCACCCCCAAGAGATCTATGTGCCAACCATTTTCGTGCGTCATCCGGAATCAGCGCGGAAACCGCACGAGTGTTCGACAACAGTTAACCCGGTTGTCGACCGGGCCGCGCGGTCAGGAGTGTGTTGGCGCAGTCGACGCCTCGGGCGCCGGGTTGGTAGCCGCGCTCAAACCGCATCCCCGGTCGTCCACTCCAGCAGCTTCTCCATCGGCCAGGTATTGATAACCCGTTCCGCCGCAACACCATTCGCGACAGCACGCTCGCAGCCGTACCCCAGCCAGTCCAACTGGCCAGGGGCATGGGCATCGGTATCGATCGAGAAGTAGCACCCGATCTCAATGGCCAACTGCAGCAACCGCGACGGCGGATCACGGCGCTCGGGACGACTGTTGATCTCCACGGCCGTGCCGTAACTGCGGCACGCCTCGAAGACGAGCTCGGCATCGAAACTCGACTCCGGCCGAATACCGCGCTCCCCCTCGACCAATCGACCGGTGCAGTGCCCGAGCACATCCACATTCGGATTCGCCACCGCGTGCACCATTCGCTTGGTCATCGTCTCGCTGTCGGCTCGCAGATGCGAATGCACGCTGGCGACAACGATATCCAGCTCCGCGAGCAGATCACCCTGCTGATCCAGGGTGCCGTCGTCGAGGATGTCCACCTCGATTCCGGTGAGAATCCGAAACGGCGCGATCCGCTCGTTGAGCTCCGCGACCACATCCAGCTGCCGTCGCAACCGGTCGGCCGAGAGACCGTTCGCGACGGTCAGCCGCGGCGAATGATCGGTCAGCGCACAGTATTCGTGACCGAGCGCGCCCGCCACGCTCATCATCTCCTCGATGGGGCTACCACCGTCGGACCAATCGGAATGCGTGTGCAGATCACCGCGCAGCTGGGCCCGCAGCGGCTTACCCGGCGTGCCGATCGGCTGCGCCGCCCTGCGCAATTCGCTCAAATATTCTGGTACCGCACCCGAATACGCCTGTTCGATGACGGCGGCGGTCTTCGGCCCGATCCCCGCGAGGTCGCGCCAGCTGCGCGCCGCGCGATGGGTCGCCCGCTCGTCCTCGGGCATCCGCGCCACGATATCGGCGGCCCGCCGGTATGCCTTCACTCGATGGGTCTGCGCCCGTCCACGTTCCAGCCAGAAGCCGATCTCGCGCAGCGCCTCCACCGGACCCGGGCCATTGCCCGGATCCGGCATGACGACCGAATCGTCTTGCGCCACAGCGGTTAGTGAATCCGGCTGTACTTCACGAAGGCCACCCCGTCCTCGAACACCCGGCTGGTGATCACCCGGAACCTGGCCGCCTCCGGCAGCCGGGGACCGGAACCGAACAGCGAACGGCCACGGCCGAGTACGACCGGATACAGCTTCAGGAAGATCTGATCGATCTCGGGCAGCAACACCTGCGCCAGTTCCCCGCCGCCGCACAGCCAGATCCCGAGTCCGTCTTCCCGCTTCAACTCTCGCACCTTCGCCAGTGGATCGGCCGATATCAGCTCCACCGAGGGATCCGGGCTCTCCGGCAGCGTGGTGGACACCACGAACTGCCGCAGATGCGAATACGGGCTGGAGGTTCCGGTCCGCACGCCGAAATCGTGGGTCTTGCGGCCCATCAGCACGGTATCGAAGTATCGGTTGCGCTTATCGATGCCGAGGGCCTCCCGCACCTTCGTCGGCAGGGTCTCGGGGTACTGCGCGGTGATCGCCGGGCCGTGATCGCCACCAACCGGGAAGAAGTCGACCGACCCCTCCTCGGTGGCGATGAACCCATCGATTGTCGAAGCGACGTAGTAGGTGAGTTTGCGCATTTGTCCTTCCTCCACGGCCGGTCTACTTCCCGATCCGCCTAGAAGAACGGTAGCTCGCTAACGTGACCGGTGGCGCGCCTTCGGTTGGCAGCGAGGGCAGGAGTAGGAAGAGCGATTCATGAACTTCTCGCGCAGAATGGGCGCACCGCAGCGACGGCAGGGTTCGTCTTCGCGACCGTAGACCGCGAGCGCACGTTCGAAGTAGCCGGATTGACCGTTGACGTTGACATATAGCGCGTCGAACGAGGTGCCACCGGCCGCGAGCGCCTCCCCCATCACGGCGCCGACCTCAGCGAGCAGTATACGCACAGCGGGCCTGGTCAGGCCGGAGGCGAGCCGGTTGCCGTGGATCTTCGCCCGCCACAGGGATTCGTCGGCGTAGATATTGCCGACCCCGGAGATCACCGTCTGGTCCAGCAGCACCCGCTTGACCTCGGTCTGTTTGGCGCGTAGCGCGGCCACCACAACCTCGGGGTCATAGCGCGGATCCAGCGGATCGCGCGCGATATGCGCGACGGGCTCGGGCACGAATGTGCCGTCTACCTCGACCAATGGCGCGAGCGCCCAGCCGCCGAAGGTGCGCTGGTCGACGAAGCGCAGCTGGCTGCCGTCGCCGAGGGTCGCGAGAATATGCGCATGCTTCTCCACGGGAGCGTCGGCAGGCTGCACCAGCATCTGCCCGCTCATCCCGAGATGAACCACCAGCGAGATATCGGGTTCGTCGAAGGTGAGCCACAGGTATTTGCCGCGACGCTCGGCGGCCGCGACCCGCAGACCCTTCATCCGGGCCGTGAGATCGTCGGCGCCCTCGAGGTGGCGGCGCACCGACCTGGGGTGGCTCACCGTGACGGATTCGACGACCCGTCCGACGACATGTTCGGCGAGTCCGCGCCGGACGACCTCGACCTCGGGAAGTTCGGGCACGTCAGGCTTCGTCGGTCAGCGCCTGATAGGCGGCGCCCGCGGCCTTCTGCTCGGCTTCCTTCTTGGAGCGGCCGACGCCCTGACCGTACGGACGACCGCCGATCACGGTGGTCGCGGTGAATTCCTTGTCGTGGTCGGGACCCGTCGAGGTGATCTCGTAGCTGGGCACGCCGAGACCACGTTCGGCGGTGAGCTCCTGCAGACTGGTCTTCCAGTCGAGCCCGGCGCCCATCCTCGGGCCGCGCTCGAGCAGGTCGGCGAACAGCCGCAGCACCACCTCGCGAGCGACATGGATGCCGTGCTCGAGATGGACCGCACCGAGCAGCGACTCCATGCCGTCGGCGAGAATGCTCGGCTTGTCCCGGCCGCCGGTGAGCTCTTCGCCCTTGCCGAGCAACAGGTGCACGCCGAGCCCGCCTTCGCCGAGCCCGCGCGCCACCTCGGCGAGCGCGTGCATATTCACCACGCTCGCCCGCAGCTTGGCCAGTTCGCCCTCGGATTTCTCCGGATGCTCGTGGTACAGCCGCTCGGTGATGCTCAGGCCGAGGACCGAGTCGCCGAGGAATTCCAGGCGCTCGTTGGTCGGCAGCCCGCCGTTCTCGTACGCGTACGACCGGTGCGTCAGCGCCAGCCGCAGCAAATCGGCCCGCACGTCGACGCCGAGCGCCGCGAGTAGGCTCGCATGTTCACCGGACGCGCCGGGTTCGTCCTTGCTGGCGGTCACGTCGATACGACAGGTCGAACGATCAGACGGCAGCGGTGACCTGGCGGCCCTTGTAGGTGCCGCAGGACGGGCAGGCGATGTGCGGCAGGGTCTTCTCGCCGCAGGCGCGGTTCGGGCACGTGATCAGGGTCGGCGCGGTGGCCTTCCACTGGCTGCGCCGCGACCTGGTGTTGGAACGGGACATCCGGCGCTTGGGAACGGCCACGACTACTTCTCCTCTTGTCCTATTGCTCGCCAGTTAGGCAGCACGGTCTTGCTGGTCTGGGTCTAAACGTCTGGGTCGGCACCCGCGTCGGAGCTGCCGTTGCCGGGCGACTCGGTGGCGAACTTCGCCAACCCGGCCCAGCGAGGGTCAAGTATCTCATGCCGGTGGCCGGAACCCGCAATCGCCATCCGGACACCGCATTCCGGGCACAGGCCCGCGCAGTCCGGAGTGCACAGCGGCTGCAGTGGCAGCTCCAGGCCGATCTGATCGGTGATCACCGGTTCCAGGTCGATCGTGTCGTCCACAATGCGGTAGATCTCGTCGTCCTCGGTGGTCTGCTCGGTGGTGCTGTCCGGATACGCGAACAGTTCCATGAGCCGGATCTGCACCGTGCCGGTGAACGGTTCCAGGCAGCGCGAGCACTCCCCGGCGGTCGACGCGGCGACCGTCCCGGTGACGAGCACACCCTCGGACACCGCCTGCAACTGCAGATCGAGGTCCACCTCGGCGCCCGCCGGAATGGCGATCAGATCCAGCCCGATCCGCTCGTCGGCGGTGACCACGCGATGCAGCTCTTTCATCGTGCCGGGGCGACGGCCCAGGCTGATGACATCCAGCACAAAACCCGCGTCCGGGGTGCGGCGCGAGGCCGTACGAGGACGCGAAGCGGGACCGGAACCGGCGGACATCACGAACTCACTTCACAGTCGAGGGGAGATGGGCAACCACTCCACAATACGCGAGGGCGCAGCGCAGACCCAAACCGTAGAACTAGCGCGCGCTATGTCATCGGCGGTATTCGGCGGCGTAGTCCGGAGCGCCCGCACCGGAGCGCAGTTGGTGGCGGCCTCGTCCGACGGTTCGCAGGGTGGCGTTGAGGGTTTCCTCGAGGTCGGCGAGCCTGCCGTCGACATAGTGGTCGCATTCGTCGCGCATCCGGTCGACCTCTTCATTTGCGCCGTCGATCAGCCGGGCCGATTCGGCGTGCGCGGCGCGCACCACCTCGGTCTGCGCCGCCAGACGATCGCGCTCGGCCTCGCCTTCGGCGACCGAGCGGGCATAGGAGGCCTTGCCCGCCTCGATCATCCGCTCGGATTCGACGCGCGCCCGGCCGGTGACGGCCTCGAATTCGGCATTGCCGTCGGCGACGATGCGGTCGGCCTCGGCCTGGGCGGTGCTGACGAGATGATCGGCATGCGCGGTGGCCTCGGCCACCATCCGGTCGGCGTGCGCCTTGGCCTCGGCCAGGATCCGGTCGGCCTCGTCACGGGCCGATCCGATGGTCTGGTGCGCCTGCTCATTGGCGGTGCTCACCGTGGTCTCGGCGGATGAACGGGCGTCGGAGACGATCTTGTCGCGATGATCGAGCACGTCCTGGGCGTCGTCGAGTTCGCCAGGCAGCGCATCACGCACATCATCGAGTAGTTCGAGCACGTCACCGCGCGGGACGATGCAGCTGCGGGTCGGTGGGATGCCGCGCGCTTCCTCGACGATGGCGACCAGCTCGTCGAGTGCTTCGAATACGCGATACATGCTCTTACCCCACTCTCCTGCAGACCTACGGCGAAACTTTCCGCCGAGGCCCAGTGTGCCCCTCGTCACGGCTCGTGCCGAGTCCCCCACCGGTGTGTCGTGCAGGTGTCTCGCACGCCACAAAAACAAGTGGAGGATATGTCTCCACTTGGTGTTACATTTATCCAGTAGGTCGAAACAAGATCTTCTTAAGCAGATCGCAGGCCCCGACCGGGACTGTGGGGATAGAGGAGGCCGACCGGACGGATTTCGCGATAACCATCGCGGTGCATCCGTACCGAAGGCTCGTGTGGGATCGGAAAGACAATGACCGTACTGGAACTACCGCGGACGGCGGTTCTGCCGACAAGCAGCCTGTACACGCCGTGGGCGGGGCCGTACCCCGTGCTGCAGGCGGCGACGGCCGCTCGGTTCGGCCAGTTGATGCAGTACCTGCGCGGCGATCGGGCGCTGGCTCAGCTGATCCGCTTCGCCCTGGTCGGCGGTTCCAGCAATGTCGCCTATGTCCTGCTGTTCTTCGCGATGCATGGCATCGGTCCGCTGGTCGCCAATATCGCCGGCTCGATCGTGAGCACCGTGATCGCCAATGAGCTGCACCGTCAGCTCACCTTCCACGCGGCCGGCCGGGTCGGCTGGTTCACCGCACAGTGGGAGGGCGGCGGACTCGCGCTGGTCGGGCTCGGCATCACCACCGCCGCGCTGGCCGCGCTCGAGGTGTGGACCCCGGGCATGGGCGATGCCTTCCAGGCCGCGGCCATCCTCGTCATTACCGCCGCGGTCGGCGGCATGCGCTTCCTCGCCCTGCGCGGCCTCGTCTTCTGAAGACGCCTGTAACAGACCACGCGAATCTGCCCCGGTTCCTCAGAACCGGGGCAGATTCGCGTTCATCGATACCTGGTAGGTGCCAACTGGTTTCGTGAGTACATCGTTACCTCACCGGGTACGCCCAAAAGTCGCCATGCACATGACGCAGGACCTGAGCGCGACGTCCGTGGCACCCAACTGGTGTGGCCTGAATACCCGGAGAGGCGGATGAGCCGAGGCGAATTCGTGTCGACGGTGCGAATTACCCCGCGCGTTCGGCGAGGCGAGCGAGCAGGCGCTTGTGGACGGCGGGCGGGAGCATATCGGTGACATCGCCGCCGTAGGCCGCAACCTCCTTGACCAGCGAACTGGACAGGTAGCTGAAGACCGGGTTGGTGGCGATGAAGAAGGTGTCCACGCCGGAGAGCTTCTTGTTCATCTGTGCCATCTGCAGCTCATAGCCGAAATCGGTGGCGTCGCGCAGACCCTTGACGATCGCGCTGATGCCCTCCCGCTTGGCGAAGTCCACCAGCAGGCCCTGCCAGGACTCCACGCGCACATTGGGCAGGTGCGCGGTGGCCTCGCGCAGCATCTCCATGCGCTCCTCGACGCTGAACATGCCCTGCTTCTTGGGATTGACGCTGACGGTCACCACGACCTCGTCGAACTGAGCCGCAGCCCGAGCGAAGACGTCGATATGTCCATTGGTCACCGGGTCGAACGAGCCCGGGCACAACGCTCCTGCCATGACCAGACGGTATCAGGAGGCCGGATCGCCACCTCGGACGCCGGGACGGCGGAGCTACTCGGGGGCGAATTCGGCTAGTTCGATGCGGGTTTCGCCGTATTTGCGGGCCTTGGCCGGGATATAGCCTGCGGGCCAGACGATCTCGGGTGAGCGGATGGAGCGCTCCACGACGACGAGCGCGTCGGGCGCCAGCCAGCCGCGTTCGGCGAGCGCGCGCAGGTCGGCGGTGACCGCCGCGGTGTCGACGTCGTAGGGCGGATCGGAGAAGACCACGTCGTACTCGCCCGCACCGCCGCCCGCCAGAACACTGGCGACCGATCCGATACGGAGTTCGGCGCCCGGCAGCCCGAGATCGGCGATATTGCCGCGCACGATGGCGGCGGCCTTGCGATCGGATTCGATGAGCAGTGCGTGGGTGGCGCCGCGCGAGAGGGCCTCCAGGCCCAGTGCGCCGGATCCGGCGTAGAGGTCCAGGACGCGTACGCCGTCGAAATCGATCCGGGCGTCGAGTGCGCTGAACAGCGCCTCGCGCACCCGATCGGAGGTGGGCCGGGTACCGGCGGGCGGGACGCGTAGTCGCCGCCCGCCCGCGGTGCCCGCGACGATCCGGGTCATTCGGCGGCGGACTCCCGAACTGCCAGTTCCACCAGCAGGTCACCGCCCTCGACCTGCTGCACCTTGCCGATCGCGACCCGGCCGACGATGCCGGCGCGCGGTGCGGTGATCGCGGCCTCCATCTTCATCGCCTCGATGGTGCCGACGATATCGCCCGCCGCGATCGAATCGCCTTCGGACACAGCGAGTGTCACCACGCCCGCGAACGGGGCGGCGATATGGCCCGGGTTGGTCTTATCGGCCTTCTCCGCGACCGGGATTTCGCTGGCGATGGAGCGGTCGCGCACCGCGACCGGGCGCAGCTGGCCGTTCATGATGCACATGACCGTGCGCATACCGCGCTCATCGGGTTCGGAGATGGCCTCGAGTCCGATGAGCAGGGTGACGCCCTTCTCCAGTTGCACGCGGTGTTCCTCGCCGCGGCGCAGGCCGTAGAAGAACTGGTTGGCCGACAGGCCCATGGTGTCGCCGTACTTCTCCCGGTGCGCGAGGAATTCGGCGGTGGGGCCGGGGAAGAGCAGCCGGTTGAGCGTGGCGCGGCGCAGTTCAGAGGAGCCGGCGAGTCCGGCCTCGTCCTCGGCGGTCAGCGGCGTCTCCGGCTTGGCCGGACCGCGCCCGGCCAGTGCCCGACTGCGGAACGGTTCCGGCCAGCCACCGGCCGGATTGCCGAGCTCGCCGCGCAGGAAGCCGATCACCGAATCCGGAATGTCGTAGCGGCCCGGATCAGCGGCGAAGCTCTCGATATCGACACCGGTGCCGACCAGTGCGAGCGCGAGGTCGCCGACCACCTTCGAGGACGGCGTCACCTTCACCAGACGGCCCAGAAGTCGGTCCGCCGCAGCGTATTTCGCCTCGACCTCTTCGAAACGGTCACCGAGGCCGAGTGCGATGGCCTGCTGACGCAGGTTCGACAGCTGACCACCCGGGATTTCGTGGGTGTACACCCGTCCGGTCGGCGCGGGCAGCCCGGATTCGAAGGGCGCGTACACCTTTCGCAGCGCCTCCCAGTACGGCTCCAGATCGCAGACGTTCTGCAGGTTGAGGCCGGTATCGAATTCGCTGTGCGCCGCGGCCGCGACGATCGCGGAAAGCGCTGGCTGACTGGTGGTTCCGGCCATCGCCGCGCTCGCACCGTCGACCGCGTCGGCACCCGCCTGCCAAGCCGCCAGATAGGTGGCGAGCTGACCGCCCGGGGTGTCGTGGGTGTGCACGTGCACCGGCAGGTCGAAGTTGCTGCGCAGCGCGGTGACCAGGGTCGCGGCGGCGGGGGCGCGCAGCAGGCCCGCCATATCCTTGATGGCCAGCACGTGCGCGCCCGCGTCGACGATCTGCTCGGCGAGCTTGAGGTAGTAGTCGAGGGTGTAGAGGTTTTCGTCCGGGTTGGACAGGTCGCCGGTGTAGCTCATCGCGACTTCCGCGATGGCCGTACCGGTTTCGCGCACCGCATCGATGGCCGGACGCATCTGGTCGACATTGTTGAGCGCGTCGAAGATGCGGAAGATGTCGATACCGGTGTCGGTTGCCTCCTGCACGAACGCGCGCGTCACCTTCTCCGGATACGGCGTGTAGCCGACGGTGTTGCGTCCGCGCAGCAGCATCTGCAGGCAGATATTCGGGACCGCCTCGCGCAGCGCGGCCAGCCGCTCCCACGGATCCTCGAATAGGAAGCGCAGCGCCACATCGTAAGTCGCGCCACCCCACGCCTCGATGGAGAGCAGTTCCGGTGTCAGGCGCGCGACATGTCCGGCGACGCCCAGCAGACCGTTGGTGCGTACTCGGGTGGCCAGCAGCGACTGGTGCGCGTCGCGGAAGGTGGTGTCGGTGACGCCGACGGCCTTCTGTTCACGCAGCGCCTGCGCGAAACCCTCCGGGCCGAGGCGAAGCAGCCGCTGACGGGAACCGTCCGGCGGGGGCACGCTCAGGTCGATGGCGGGCAACTTGTCGTGCGGGTACACCGTGGTCGGCCGCTCACCGTGCGGCTTGTTCACGGTGATATCGGCCAGATAGTTCAGGATCTTGGTGCCGCGGTCGGCCGAACCGCGCAGGGTCAGCAGCTGCGGGCGCTCGTCGATGAACGAAGTGGTGACCCGGCCCGCCTTGAAGTCCGGATCGTCGAGCACCGCGAGCAGGAACGGAATATTCGTGGTGACGCCGCGGATGCGGAACTCCGCGAGCGCGCGGCTGGCGCGGGCCACCGCGGCGGGCAGATCGCGGCCGCGGCAGGTGAGCTTCACCAGCATCGAGTCGAAGTAGGCGCCGATCTCCGCGCCCAGGTTGGCGCCGCCGTCGAGCCGGATGCCCGCGCCGCCGGGGGTGCGGTAGGCGGTGATCCGGCCGGTGTCGGGGCGGAAGCCGTTGGCCGGATCCTCGGTGGTGATCCGGCACTGCAGGGCCGCACCGCGAATGGCGACCTTCTCCTGGCTCAGGCCGAGGTCTTCCAGGGTTTCCCCCGCCGCGATGCGCAGCTGGGACTGCACCAGGTCGACATCGGTGATCTCCTCGGTCACCGTGTGCTCGACCTGGATGCGCGGGTTCATCTCGATGAAGACGTGGTTGCCGCGCTCGTCGAGCAGGAATTCGACGGTACCGGCGCAGCTGTAGCCGATCTGGCGGGCGAAGGCGACGGCGTCGTCGCAGATCCGTTCACGCAGTGCGGGATCCAGATTCGGCGCGGGCGCGAGCTCGATCACCTTCTGGTGGCGGCGCTGCACCGAACAGTCGCGCTCGAACAGGTGCATGACATTGCCGTGCTGGTCGGCCAGGATCTGCACCTCGATATGGCGCGGGTTCACCACGGCCTGTTCCAGGAAGACCGTCGGATCGCCGAACGCCGACTCCGCCTCGCGGGACGCGGCCTCGATCGATTCGCGCAGTTGGGCCGGATCGGCGACCCGCCGCATACCGCGCCCACCGCCGCCCGCGACGGCCTTGACGAAGATCGGGTAGTCCAGCTCCTGCGCGGCGGCGAGCAATTCCTCGACATCCGCCGAGGGCGCGCTCGAACGCAGTACCGGCAGCCCGGCCGCCTTGGCCGCCTCGATCGCGCGGGCCTTATTACCCGCGAGCTCGAGCACCGCGGCCGACGGGCCGATGAAGGTGATGCCCTCGCGTGCGCAGGCCGCCGCGAGGTCCGGGTTCTCGGACAGGAAGCCGTAGCCGGGGTAGATGGCGTCGGCACCCGCGGACTTGGCCGCCGCGATGATCGCCTCGATCGACAGGTACGCCCGGACCGGGTGCCCCTGTTCACCGATCTGGTAGGACTCCGCGGCCTTCAACCGGTGGACCGAGTTGCGATCCTCGTACGGGAAGACGGCGACCGTCCCGATGCCGAGTTCGTAGGCCGCGCGGAAAGCGCGAATAGCGATCTCACCACGATTGGCAACCAAGACTTTCGAGAACATTGAACTAAGGTACCCGGCCCGGAATCGCGCCCTGACAGCGAAGTCCCATTCGCAGGAATCTTCACAACGAGTCCTAGCAGGGTTGCGAAGTTGTGTTCATCCTGCGGACACATTTCACCGACCGTCGCCGTGACCGGTGCGGAAGGGTGTCACCGTTGGCTCAACGACAAAACGGAGGCCTTCGCAAACACACGGCACACCGACACTGTGGAAACCCGTTTGCGCACCCGCCTATGCTTGGATTTGCAGCTGGTTCGCCGTGCGCAGACGAGATGGAGCCCCGACGTCGCGTTAACGGAGTCGAGTTCGCGTACCGGAGATCCGGTGCGCGGATGAGAGGGAACCCGGTGAGAATCCGGGACTGTCCCGCAGCGGTATGCAGGAACGACCGCCGTCACCAGCACTGGGCAAGCACCCGGGAAGCGACGGCCAGTAGGTGAGCCCCGTACGGGGTCGGCCAGAAGGCCCGTGCCCGCAAGTCCGAAGACCTGCCAGCCGTGTCGGATACGCCGTATCCGGCGGCCACCGCCTCGTGGATTGGGCGCGCGGACCACCAGTGCGACCTGTCGGGCTCTCTCGTTTGGATTTTCCGGCACGTCACTCGGTCTCCGCTAGCTCGTAGGGCGATGGTCTTCGATCTCAGCACTGGAGAAATTCGTGACTGTTACACATAGCCCGTTCACCGCTACGGTTCTCGGTCTCCCGCGGGTGGGGCCGCACCGTGAGCTCAAGCGCGCCACCGAGTCCTACTGGGCCGGGCGCATCGACGCCGAGCGACTGCACGCGATCGCCCGCGATTTGCGCCGCAACCAGCTGACCGAATTGCATTCGGCCGGAATGGATTCGATCCCGGTCGGCACCTTCTCCTACTACGACCAGATGCTCGATACCGCCGTCCTGCTCGGCGCGCTGCCGCCCCGGGTGGCCGATATCGCCGATCCGCTGGATCGCTACTTCGCGGCGGCCCGCGGCACCGATACGGTCGAACCGCTGGAGATGACCAAGTGGTTCGATACCAACTACCACTATCTGGTGCCCGAAATCGGCCCGGAGACGTCGTTCTCGCTTGATCCATCGAAGGTGCTCGATGAGTTGCGGGAGGCGCTCGCCCTCGGGGTGCCCGCGCGGCCGGTGGTGGTCGGTCCGATCACCTTTCTGAAACTGGCGAAGGCGACCGGCGGTGCCGCGCTGGATCGCCTGGACGAGTTGGTACCGCTCTACCGTGAGCTGTTGCGATTGCTGGCCGTGGCGGGTGCGGAATGGGTGCAGTTCGACGAGCCGGTCGTGGTCACCGATCTGACCGCCGACGAGATCGACCTGGTGCGGCGCACCTACGCCGAGCTGTCGGCCGCGACGGATCGGCCGGCGCTGCTGGTTGCCACCTACTTCGGCAGGCCGGGCCCCGCCATGACCGCACTGGCCGAGACCGAAATCGAAGGCATCGCACTGGATTTCACCGCCGCCGATCTCGCCGATCTGGCCGACACGCCGGCGTCGGCGAATAAACTGCTGGTCGCGGGCGTGGTCGACGGGCGAAATGTTTGGCGCGCCGATCTGGATCGAGCCTTGGCGACACTCGACGCCCTGCGCGGTTACGCGAAATCCGTTGCGGTGTCGAGTTCCTGCTCGCTGCTGCACGTGCCCTACGCCCTCGCTCCCGAAACCGGCCTCGATGAGCAGTTGCGTTCGTGGCTGGCATTCGGTGCGGAGAAGGTCGCCGAGGTGCGGTTGCTCGCAACCGGACTGAACGCGGGGCCCCAGGCGATTACCGCCGAATTGGCAACGGTCCGCTCGGCCCTGGCCGCCAGGCGCACCGATCCCCGGCTGGACAATCCGCAGGTGCGTGCGCGGTTGGCGGCACTCGGTCCGGATGCCATCCGGCGGGCGCCTGCGGAGCGTCGGCGGGTGCTGCAGGCCGAACGGTTGCGGCTGCCGTCATTGCCGACCACGACGATAGGTTCGTATCCGCAGACGCCGACGATCCGGCTGGCACGGGCGGCACTGCGCAAGGGCGAGATCGACAGGTGCGAATATGTGCGCCGGATGCGGTCCGAGATCGCGGATGTCATTGCGCTGCAGGAGAAACTGGGTCTCGACGTGCTGGTGCACGGCGAGCCGGAGCGCAATGACATGGTGCAGTACTTCGCCGAACAGCTCGATGGATTCGCCGTTACCGAGGCGGGCTGGGTGCAGTCCTACGGCACCCGCTGCGTGCGGCCGCCGATCCTGTTCGGCGATGTGGCCCGACCGGCGCCGATGACCGTCGACTGGATCAGCTATGCGCAATCGCTGACCGATAAGCCGGTCAAGGGCATGCTCACCGGTCCAGTGACGATTCTGGCCTGGTCGTTCGTGCGCGACGATCAGCCGTTGGCGGATTCGGCACGTCAAGTGGCGCTGGCGATCCGGGACGAGACGGTCGATCTGCAGGCCGCGGGCATTCGGATCATCCAGGTCGACGAACCAGCGCTGCGGGAACTGCTGCCGCTGCGAGCGGCCGACCAGGGCGCGTACCTGGAGTGGTCGGTCGGGGCGTTCCGGCTGGCGACCTCGGGGGTGTCGGATGCCACCCAGATCCACACCCACCTCTGCTATTCGGAGTTCGGTGAGGTCATCGACGCGATCGCCGGGCTGGATGCCGATGTGACCTCGATCGAGGCGGCGCGGTCGCATATGGAAGTGCTGGACGACCTCAATGCCCGTGGCTTCGATCTCGGGGTCGGGCCCGGGGTTTACGACATTCACTCGCCTCGGGTGCCGAGCGTGGAGGAGATCACCGCCGCACTGCGTGCCGCGTTGAAAGCCGTTCCCGCCGAACGGCTCTGGGTCAATCCGGACTGCGGATTGAAGACGCGCGGGCCGGTCGAGGTCGAGGCGTCGTTGCGCAATCTCGTCGCTGCCGCGGCCGCCGTGCGCTGAGCCTTCTGCCGTTCCTCCGCTGACAAAACCCCTCGACGACGCGGTGTGGTCGACTTCGACCACACCGCGTCATCAACGAAACGAACTGCGCATCAATGCGATTCGGCCCCGGGAAAGGGCCGCAACCGACGCCGAGGCGTATACCGCTCACAGACCTCGCCATTGCGCACCATCGGCCGGATCCGCGACCGAGCACCCACTCCGCGCCGCCAACCGGTCTGACATCCCGAGCAACGATCCATGCGTAACCCCTCCTCATACGTCGCCATCAGATATCACCCCCGATGACCTATTCGACGCACGGGCGACCGATACGGTTCCCCGATTACCCAGGGATCTTTCCCGGGGTTATTCGGATGAGGGGTCGGCGCCGAATGCGCGGTTTATGGCGGCCATGTCGAAATAGTCGCGCCAGGCGGTGATGGCGCCGTCGGCGACCTCGAAGACGCCCATTACCGGGAGCGGGGTGTCTTTGCCCAGGCCGCGCAGGGTGTCAGTGCGCTCGTTCATGACGATATTGCCGGTGACGACCTGGTGGTGGATGTCGAAATCGATCGATTCGAAGGTACTGAGGAAACCGGCGATGAAGTCGCGGATGGCGGCGCGGCCGTGGATGGGCTCCATCGGAATGTTGTGGTAGACGGCGTCTTCGGCGAAGAAGGCGCTGATCTGGTCCGGGTCGGGATCGGCCCAGCTGCGGCACATGGCGGTGACGATATCGTCGGGGCTCGGCATTCGGTTCGCTCGCTTCCTTGCGCCGATGCGCCGGGGCACATCGGTCGATTCGATCTCACCGATTACACCAAACAATCGCTTGGTTGAGGAGTGCTTCGACGAGATCATCCGGGAGTCAACGGGCCGAGCCCGACACCAGCAATTCTCGCGGCGGCACCCCGACGTACTCCGAAAGCGGACGGATGAGCGCATTGTCGCCGGACTGCTCGATGATGTGCGCGGTCCACCCGGTGATGCGACTCATCACGAAGATCGGGGTGAACATTTCGATGTCGAAACCCATCAGGTAGTAGGCGGGACCTGCGGGAAAGTCGAGGTTGGGCTTGATGCCGGTGGCGTCGGCCATGGCCTGCTCCAGTGCGGTATACATGCGCAGCCAGTGCTGACCGCCGGTCACCTCGGCGACTTGCCTCAGGGCTTCGCGCATCGTCGGCACCCGGGAGTCGCCGTTGTTGTACACCCGATGCCCGAACCCCATCACCTTCTGTTTGCCGGATAGTTTGGCGCGCAACCACTCCGCGGCCAATTCCGGCTCGCCTATCTCCAGCATGGTGTGCATGACGGCCTCATTGGCACCACCGTGCAGCGGACCCTTGAGCGCGCCGATCGCGGCGGTGATCGCGCTGTACATATCCGACCGGGTGGAGGTCACCACCCGCGCCGCGAACGTCGACGCGTTGAAACTGTGCTCCGCGTACAGAATCAGCGAGATCTCGAAGGCGCGCACGATACGCGGATCGGGAACCTTTCCGAAGCACATGTTCAGGAAGTTCTCGGCGAAACCCAGATGTGAGTGCGGCGCAATCGGTTCCAGCCCGCGACGACGGCGCATATCCGCGGCGATCACCGTGGGCAGCACCGCGGTCAGTCGCAGCGACCTCGCCAATAACGCCCGATCCCCTTGCGCGGCATCGAGATCCGCGTCCTCCGCACCTAGATAGCTGACGACCGTGCGCACCACATCCATCGGATGACAGTTCTCCGGCATCTTCTCGACCAGCGACAGAATCGACCGATCGATGCGCCGCTGCGCACGTTCACGCTGGCACAGCAGTTCGAGCTGGGCGGCATCGGGCAATTCGCCGTACCACAGCAGATACGCGACCTCCTCGAACCCGCAGTGCCGCGCCAGATCCTGTACCGCATAGCCGCGATAGGTCAGTGAATTGGTCTCGGGCACAACCTTGGAGATGCTGGTGGTATCGACCACCACCCCGGCCAAGCCCTTCTTGATCTCGGTCATCGCTTACTCGCTCACTCCTGCGCCGCGCTGGCGCTCGGCTCCGTCGTGCGCGAAGCGCGCTGTGCTCATGGTTCGCTCGCTCCGCTCACTGACTGTGAAATCGAAGATTCCGGAATCGAAGTCGTTGTACTGCTGGTAATCGAGCAATTCGTAAAGCCGCGCCCGGTGCTGCATCTGCCCGACCAGGCCGGATTGCGTTCCGGTGGCCGCGATTTCACGAAGTCCGCGCTCGACCGCGTACATCGCCAAGCGCAGCGTGGTCACCGGATAGATGACGGCGTTGTAGCCGAGATCGGCCAGCGCCCGCGCGGACAGGAGCTCCGACTTGCCGAACTCGGTCATATTCGCGAGCAACGGAATATCCACCGCAGCACGGAACTTCGCGAATTCGGCGGCATCGGCCAGCGCCTCGGTGAAGATGAGATCCGCCCCCGCGTCGGCGTACGCCTTGGCCCGGTCGATCGCCGCGTCCAGCCCCTCGGTTCCCCGCGCATCGGTACGCGCGCATACGACGAAATTCGGATCTCGTCGGGCCGAGACCGCGGCACGCAGCCGCCGGATCATCTCGACAACCGGAACCACCGCCTTGCCGTCGAGATGTCCGCAGCGCTTGGGATTCACCTGGTCCTCGATATGGCAGCCCGCCAACCCGGCATCCTCGAGCAAGCTCACCGTGCGCGCCGCATTCATCGGCTCGCCGAAACCGGTATCGGCATCGATCAGCACCGGCAGATCGGTTACCCGCGCGATCTGCTGCCCGCGTGCGGTCACCTCGGTGAGTGTGGTCAGCCCGATATCCGGCAGTGCGAGTTCGGCCGAAACCACCGCGCCGGACACATAGACGCCTTCGAAGCCGAGTTCCTGAACGAGCTTGGCCACCAGCGGATTGAACGCGCCCGGCCAGCGCTGAATCCGCCCCGACGCCAATCCGGCACGCAGCGCCGCACGTTTATCCGCCGCGCTGGTCGCCGCGGCCAGCAGTCCCGTCACCGTGACCACCGCCCTAGGCTTGGCCCATGACCGAAGATCGTCCACTGCGTTACCGGCTGATCACCGGCGTCGACGACGCCACCTTCTGTGAGCGGATCAGCGGCCTGCTCGATCAGGGCTACCGGCTGCACGGATCGCCCGCCGTCACCTTCAACGGCACCGATGTGATCGCCGCACAGGCGGTGGTCTGGGGCGAGGAGTAAACCGAACATCAGAAGATCCCCTCCCGCACTTCCGGCGACCGCCCGAGGACCTCGGGCGACACGGTGAACGTCAGCTGATCCAGCGCACCGGCGGCCAATGCGGGCGTGCGTTGGACCGCGTCGAGGAAGCGGTCCTGCTCCGCCGGATCAATGACGCCTTCGGCGAGCGTTCGGAACTTCGCGAGGTACTGCTCGCGGGCGAACGGCCGCGCGCCCAGCGGATGCGCGTCGGCGACCGCGAGTTCGTCGACGATCGTCTCGCCACTTTTCAGGGTCACGACGGCCCGTGCCCCGAACGCCTTCTCATTCGGATCGGCGGCGTGATAGCGGCGCGTCCATTCCGGATCCTCGACGGTCGAGATCTTGCGCCACAGTGCGACGGTATCGGCCCGACGGGCGCGCTCGGGCGCATACGACCGCTCGTGATGCCAGCCGCCATCCTGCAGCGCGACCGCGAAGATATAGGGCACGGAATGGTCGAGGGTCTCCCGACTCGCCTGCGGATCGAACTTCTGCGGATCACCGGATCCCGTGCCGATCACCACATGGGTGTGATGACTGGTGTGCAATACGATCGTGGCGATCTGATCGAGATCGCCGATGCGCGAGCGCATCCGGCGCGCGAGATCGATGGGCGCCTGACTCTGATATTCGGCCGAATGCTCCTTGGTGTAGCTGTCCAGGATCGCCCGCTTCGCCTCGCCCGGACTCGGCAGCGGCACTCGGTATTCGGCATTCGGGCCGCCGAGCAGCCAGGCGATCACGCCATCCGCGCCCTCCCAGATCGGCGCGGGCGCACCCTCGCCGCGCATGGCGCGGTCCACCGCCTCCACCGCCATCTTGCCGGCGAACGCGGGCGCATAGGCCTTCCAGCTAGAGATTTCGCCCTTGCGGGATTGCCGGGTCGCGGTGGTGGTGTGCAGCGCCTGCCCGATCGCCTGATAGATCGTCTCGGTGTCGAGCCCGAGCAGTGTCCCGATGCCCGCAACGGCGGACGGACCGAGGTGCGCGACGTGATCGATCTTGTGCTCGTGCAAACAGATTCCGCGCACCAGGTCGATCTGGATCTCGTAACCGGTGGCCAGGCCGCGGATCAGCGCGGCGCCGCTGCGCCCGGTGTGCTGGGCGACGGCGAGGATCGGCGGAATGTTATCGCCCGGATGCGAGTACTCGGCCGCCAGGAAGGTGTCGTGGAAGTCGAGTTCGCGCACCGCGACTCCGTTGGCCCAGGCCGCCCACTCCGGCGATACCCGGTCCGACGCGGCTAGACCGAAAACGGTCGCCCCGGCCCGACCCGGTCGTGGCGCATACGGCTGCGCGAGTGCCTGCGCCCGCGCGCTCGTCACCGGGCCGCGGGCCAGCGCGGCCGCCGCGACGGCCGCGTTGTCGATCATCCGGT
Organism: Nocardia nepalensis; assembly: GCF_048910785.1. Taxonomy (NCBI): domain Bacteria; kingdom Bacillati; phylum Actinomycetota; class Actinomycetes; order Mycobacteriales; family Nocardiaceae; genus Nocardia; species Nocardia nepalensis. The sequence goes on from NZ_JBKBET010000022.1 coordinate 289,567, forward strand.
TCACGATCATCTCGGTCACCTCGTCGGTCACCTCGACCGGATCGGCGGCGACCTCAGCAATCTTGGTGGCCAGATGTTCCGAACGCGGAAAGGCCTCGGCGGCGCCGTGGGCGCGTACTATGTGGGTCTTCATCCATCCTCCGGTTCCAGGCGGGGCCAGCTGCCGGCTGCCCTGCTTCGCACGCTACGCAGGATTGATCTACGGCAAAATCCCTTGCAACAGCAGATTTCTGCGGGCGAGAATCACGGATTTTGCGATGATTGCGAATTCCGAGGGCTACCATCTTGCGGTGCGCAAGATGTACGCGGGCGCCCGACTGAGACGGTTGCGCGAGGAACGGCGGATGACCCAGGCGGCGCTGGCGAAATCGCTCGATCTATCGCCCAGCTACCTCAACCAGCTCGAGCGCGACCAGCGACCGCTCACCATCCCGGTGTTGCTGAAGCTCAACTCCACCTTCGACCTCGACGTGCAATTTTTCGCCGCCGACTCCGATGCCCGCTTGGTATCGGATCTGCACGAGGTGCTGGTGGACGCGGCGGGCGGCGACAGCGCGCCGCTGACCGAGGTGGAGGAACTGGCGACGCGACTACCGGAGGTCGCCAGGATCGTTGTCGCGATGCATCGGCGACTACGCGCCACGACCGATCAACTCGATCTGCTCTCCGCCCGGGTGGCCGCGCCGACGGGCGGTCCCGGTGTGCCGATGCCGTACGAGGATGTCCGGGACTTCTTCTACGACCATCACAATCACATCGCCCAACTCGATCACGCGGCCGAGCAGCTCTTCGAGGAGAGCGGCCTGAGCATCGGCTCGCTCGATCGGCAACTCGCCAGGGTGGCCGAGGAGCGCGCCGGGGTGACGGTGCTGGTGCGCGGCGACGGCGCGGATCCGTCCATCCCGAAACGGCATTACGATGCGGACAGCCGCACGCTGACCCTGGCGCGACGGCTGCGTCCCGGGCAGCGCGCCTTCCAAATCGCCACCACACTCGGGTTTCTGCTGTACGGCAAGGACTTGGATGCCGTACTGGCCGAAACACCGTCGCTCATCGGCGAATCCCGGACATTGGCGCGCATCGGGCTGGCCAACTATTTCGCGGGCGCGCTGGTGCTGCCCTACGGCCGCTTTCTGCGGTCCGCCGAGGAGCTGCGCTACGACATCGATCTGCTCAGTATGCGTTTCGAGGTCGGCTTCGAGACCATCTGCCACCGGTTGAGCACCTTGCAGCGGCAGGGGCAGCGCGGCGTTCCGTTCTTCCTCGTCCGCACCGACCGCGCGGGCAATATCTCGAAACGCCAGTCCGCCACCGCATTCCACTTCTCCCGGGTCGGCGGCAGCTGCCCGCTCTGGGTGGTGCACGAGGCCTTCGCCAATCCGGGCCGCATCCTGACCCAGATCGCCGCGATGCCCGACGGCCGCCGCTACCTGTGGATCGCCCGCACCGCACTGGCCGCGCCGCACCGATTCGGCACGGCGACAAAGGATTTCGCGATCGGCCTGGGCTGCGATATCGAATACGCCGACCGCCTGGTGTATTCCACCGGCCTGCAACTGGACACTCCGGCCGCCGCGGTGCCGATCGGCGCGGGCTGCAAGGTCTGCGAGCGCCCCGGCTGCCCGCAGCGCGCCTTCCCGCAGATCGGCAGTCCCCTCGCGGTCACCGAACACATCAGTACGGATCTGCCCTATCCACGGATCGGACGGTGAGGCGACGAACTCCGGATCAGGACTTGGCCAGATATTCGATGCGTTCGGAGTCGACGGCGGCGTGCATCATGCTCGCCAAACCCGGATGCTTGTGCAGCCCCGGATCGGCTTGGACTACCTCGCGGGCGAGTTCCTGTGCGGCGGTGATGACTTCGAGGTCGTCGAGTAGGGAGAGCAGGCGCAGCGAGCGGGCGGTGCCGGATTGGGCGGCGCCGAGAACATCGCCTTCACGGCGTTGGCGCAGGTCGAGTACCGCGAGTTCGAAGCCGTCGGTGGTGGCGGCGACCGCGTCGAGCCGGGCCATGGCGGTGCCGGTGGGACCGGCGTCGGTGATGAGCAGGCACAAGCCGGGATGTTCGCCGCGGCCGATGCGTCCGCGCAGCTGATGCAGCTGGCTGACGCCGAAGCGGTCCGCGTCCACGATGACCATTACGGTCGCGTTCGGGACATCGACGCCGACCTCGACGACGGTGGTGCAGACCAGCACATCGATGTCGCCATCGTTGAATGCCCGCATCACCTGGTCTTTTTCATCGGTCGGCAGCCTGCCGTGCAGTAGACCGACCCGAACATTCGCGAGCGGACCGGTGCGCAGCATGTCGAAGACCTCGACCGCCGCGGCCGTGGTCGGGCCTTCCTTCTCCTCGCCGTCCTTCGACTTGCCGGGCTTCTTACCGTTGCGGCTCTTGCCGTTCTCCTCGTCGTCGCCGATGCGCGAGCACACCACATAGGCCTGCCGTCCGGCCGCGACCTCCTCCAGGATGCGCTCCCAGGCACGGTCGACCCAGTTCGGATGCTGTTTGCGCGGAACCACCTTCGACACGATCGGCGAGCGGCCGCGGGGCAGCTGGGTGAGGGTGGAGGTCTCCAGGTCACCGAGGGTGGTCATGGCGATGGTGCGGGGTATCGGGGTCGCGGTCATGACGAGCAGATGCGGGCTTGCGCCGGCTTGCGCCTTGGCGCGCAACGCATCCCGCTGCTCGACACCGAACCGGTGCTGTTCGTCGACGACCACCATGCCCAGATCGAAGAACTCCACCGCGTCCTGGATCAGCGCATGCGTGCCGATCACGATGCCCGCCTCGCCGGTGACCGCGTCCAGCAGCGCGGCCTTCTTCGCCGAGGCCGACATCGAGCCGGTCACCAGCACCACCTTGGTCGCCTGGTCGGCGGCGCCGAGTTCACCGGCGGTGCCGAGATCGCCGAGCATCGCGCGCAGCGACCGATAGTGCTGGGCGGCAAGGACTTCCGTCGGCGCGAGCAGTGCGCATTGCTGTCCGGCGTCGACCACCTGCAGCATCGCGTGCAACGCGACGATCGTCTTGCCCGAACCCACCTCACCCTGCAGCAGCCGGTGCATCGGATGGCTGCGCGAGAGATCGTCGGAGATCTCCGAGATCACCTGCTGCTGGCCCTCGGTGAGTTCGAAAGGCAGTCGAGTGTCGAAAGCCGCCGCGATACCGCCGGATCGCGGCGGACACGGCCGAGCCGTCCTGGCCTCCGCATCGTGTCGCCGCTCGGCCAGCACCAGCTGCAGGGCCAGCGCCTCGTCGAAACGCAAACGCTCCCTGGCCTGTTCGATATCGGACTTGCGCTCGGGCAGGTGGATCAGGCGCAGTGCGTCGTAGACCTGCACCAGCCCGCGATCCTCGCGCAGCTCGCTCGGCAGCGGATCCTCGATCGGGTCGAGCTGGTCGAGCACCTGCCGGACACAGGCCAGCAGATCCCAGCTCTGCACCTTCGCGGTCGCCGGATACACCGGAATGAATTCCCGTTCGAAGAACGAGACATCCACTCCCCCTTTACCTTTCGCGCTCTGGGCGAGTCCGCGCAAGGCACCGCCGCCGCGCACCGAGGTGAGGTTCTCGATCGAGGCGTCTTCCTTGTCCGGCAGGATCAGGTAATCGGGATGCGAGAGGTTCCAGCGGTCCGGTCGCCACCAGTGCACCGTGCCCGACATCATCGCCCGAACGCCTTCGCGGACAAGGTAACTCACCTTGTCCCCATTGAAGAACGTGATGTCGATCGGGGCGACCGAACCGGTGTCGAGGGCGACCTTGAGCAGTCGGCCCCTACGGTTCTTCATCGGCCGCAGCTCGGTTTTGGTCACCCGGCCGATGACGGTGATGTGCGCGCCCTCTTCCGGCTGCTCCTGGGTGAGCGGCTGGCCCTGGGTGGCATAGCGTAATGGGTAGTGCCGCAACAGATCCTCGACGGTCTGCATGTCGAAGGCGTCGGCCAGCGGCTCGGCCGCCTTCACGCCGAGCAGGTGGTCCAGCCGATCACTCAGTGTCGCCATATCCCTATTCCACCCCTATCTGCACCAGATCCGCCTGCTGCCCACCGGAATACACGCTCACCTCGACGCCGGGGAAACCGTTGGCGATGTGCGCGGCGAGTTCGTCCGCGAGTTCGGCGGGGGCGTCCGCACCCATGAGCAAGGTGACCAGCTCGCCGCCGAAGGCGAGCATGCGGTCGAGCAGGGTCCGGCCAGCGGTCGGCACATCCCGGTCGATCACCACCACATCGTGGCCGAACAGGCCGAGTCCGTCGCCCGCCTCGCAGGTACCCACCATCGTCAGCGCACGCTCGGTGGCGGCGCGCAGCGCTCCCCACCGGGTCGCGGCCGCCGCCTCCGACATCGCGAAGGCGTCGTCCACCGCGATCCGCCCGCAATCGTGCACGGCGAGCGCGGCCAAGCCTTGCACCATGGATCCGCTCGGCAGCAGTAGTACGTCGCGGTATGCGTCGCGAGCCGCGACACCGACGGCGACCAGTTCGTGCGCGGGCAATGCGCCATTCGGCAGGACCAGCACCTCCCGATTCGGCAGCTGCCGGATCGCGGCCAGCAGTGCGGCGCTGGTGACCGTGCCGTCACCACCGAGCACAACCGCTCCTCCGGCCTCGAAGAGTGCCGCCGCTCCGTCGCCCGCCACCACCGCGAGGACGCCGCGGTCGGCGGGGCCGCCGTGCTCCGCGGCGGTATGTGCGGCAGCGGTTGAGGTGGTGCCCGCGCGGTCGGCGGTGCTGGCGCGGTTAGCGGTGGCATGTGCGGCAGTGATCGAAGCGGTGCCCAAGCGGTCGCCAGTACCAGCGCGGTCAGCGGCGGCATGCACGGCAGCGTTCGAAGCGGTGCCCGCGCGGTCAGCGGTGGCGGCGCGGTCAGCGGTCCCGGCGCGATCAGCGGTCCCGGCGCGATCAGCAGGATCTGAGCGGTCAGCGGTGCCGGCACGGTCAGTGAAGTCGGCACGCGAGGCGGCGTAAGCGTGCCCGCCGATGTGGATTCTCGCGGCGGAGTCGGTACGACCGTCCGCATCAGGTCCAGCAGAGACCTGCGGCGTGATGTCGAAATACCCGGTGAAGTCGGCACGACGAGCGGTGGCCGCGCGGTCGGGGCCGGCGGTGATGGCGAAGCTTTCGATGCGAATGGCACTCAGGGTGCCGGTGGCGATACCCGCTTCGACGGCGGCTCCGGCGTCAGCGCAGTGCACGTGCGCGGACCAGGAGCCCGCGCCGTCGCCGACGACCACGACGGAGTCGCCGAGTTCGGCGAGGCGATCACGGAGGCGGGCGATTCGCTGGTCGTCGGTGTCGGAGAGGAGGTACATCACCTCGAAGTGCGGTTCCGCACCGTTGTCGACCTCAGCACCGTCCTGCGATTGCACGCCGTCCCGCCGTGCGGCACTACCCCGCAGCGCGGAGTCGTCGCACGCCGCGGCGGCGGCGGCGGCGAGTGAGTTCACATCGTCTCGAGCCGGGGCGGCAACGGAGGTGAATTCGCCGCGCACATACTGCGGCCGGGAGGGCGCCTCGCCCAGGGTGACCGCGACCAGACTGTCGAGCAGCACCACGAGCCCGCGCGCACCCGCATCGACCACCCCGGCCTCGCGCAGCACCCCGAGCTGGGCGGGAGTGTCACCGAGCGCCTTGGCGGCACCGTCGGCCGCCGCCACCGCGACCTCGGCCAATGTCGATTCCGGACAGTCCGCGGCACATTCCGACGCCCGATCCAGCACGGTGAGAATCGTCCCCTCGACCGGCACGCTCAATGATTCCCGCACCAGCGCGGAGGCGGTAGCCAGCGCTTCGCGGAGCGTGCGCGCCGTCAACGGCTCGCCACGCACCGCCTCGGCGATCCCCCGCAGCACCTGCGACAGGATGATTCCGGAATTGCCGCGCGCACCGAGGGTCGCGCCGCGCGCCATTGCCGCGACGACCTCATGGGTCGACAGCGAGGTCCCGAACTCGACAGGCATGGCCAATTGGTCGACGTCGTGTGCGACAACCGAGCCGTCCACCGTCGCGGACTCCGGCGTCGACGCCGCCCGGACATCATCGGCTGCCACCGGCCTCTCCGGCTTGCCGGACCCGCGCGCCGAGACCACCGCGGCCTCGGCGGCCTGCATCGCGGCCCGCATGGTCGCCAGCATGTTCGTGCCGGTGTCGGCATCGGCGATGGGGAAGACATTGAGCGCGTTGATCTCTTCGCGCCGCTGCTCGAGACCCTCGAGGCAGACCCGGCCCCAGCGCATCAGCGCCGCGCCGTTCAGAGCGTTCGCCCCGGCAAGGGAGGGAAGTTCTGCGTCACCGCGGCCATCGCTCATCATGTCCCGCACTCCGGGCACCGCCACCTCTCTCCGCGATCGTCCACACCGCTAGCGACTGCTTGCAGGTCGCTCGAAAGGGCCTGCCACCGTTCGCCAGGTTAGCTGGCGATACCGACAGTCGATCGGCGACACCGATCCACTAGGATCGGTAGTGCCAACGGGGTCGTCGCTCCATGACCCGGTTTGGTGGATCCTGGCCCCGCCAGCTACCCTTGCAGGGTTGCCTAGCGCGGCCGAGGTCGGTTTGCGCTGGCCGACATCAGTCGGCAGGGCATTAAGACATCGTTTCCGGACATGCTGCCGACGTGCAGCGGTCCCCACATGACATGAAGGAGTTCGCGACTATGGCTGCCGTCTGCGACGTCTGCGCCAAGGGCCCCGGCTTCGGGAAGTCGGTCTCGCACTCGCACCGGCGTACCAACCGTCGTTGGAACCCGAACATCCAGACCGTGCGTGCCCAGGTCGCCCCGGGCAACACCCGCCGCATGAACGTGTGCACCTCCTGCCTGAAGGCGGGCAAGGTCGTTCGCGGCTGATCTGCCGCGAGGCCGATCCACAAGAGACCGACATACGCGCCCCGGACACCGTTTGGTGCCCGGGGCGTAGTCATCTCCGGACCCTGGTCATCGACGACATCCTTCGACAACGATGGTCATCATGACCCAGCCCGTCTGGCGCATCGCCCCACTCGCCGCCGAACACGTCCACAGCCTCGCCGAATGCCACATCGCCTGCTGGCGTGAGGCCTACCGTGGCCTGCTGGTCCCCGACCACGTACTGGACGCCTTCGACGTCGACCGCCGCGCGGAGCAATGGGAACGCAACCGCGTCCGCTACCCCGGCAACACCCACGTCGCCCTCATCGACGATGACGTCATCGGCTTCGTCAACGCTGGCGCCTCCCGCGACGAATCCCCGGTAACCCCTATCGAACTCAATGCTCTGTACGTCCTCGCCGCCTGGTACGGCACCGGCGTGGCCCACGACCTCATCCGCGCCGCCCTACCCCCCGAAACCCCCTGCTCCCTCTGGGTCTTCGAGAAAAACCCACGCGCCCAAGCCTTCTACCGCAAACACGGCTTCGAACTGGACGGCACCACCCGAATCGAAGCCTTCACCCCCTCCATCGAAGTCCGCATGGTGCGCGGCGTCGACGGCTAGATAGGGTGCTCGGCATGACCTCCACCGCGCAAACCGAGTACGTCACCATTGTGGACGGCGTTCTGCGGATCACTATTGCTACGGCAGCGAACGGCACCTCTATGGACTTCGCGGGGATTACCGCGGGGACGGAGGCGTTGCGGGCGGTTGGGCGTGAGGTGGGGGCCGTGGTTTTGACGGGGAGTGGGGCGAACTTCTGTGCGGGTGGGAATGTGCGGGGGTTTGCCGAGGCGGAGGACCGGGCGGGGCATATTCATGGGCTGGCGACGGTGCTGCACGACTTCGTACGGGCGCTCGACGAGACGACGGTGCCGGTGGTGGCCGGAGTGCAGGGGTGGGCGGCGGGGGCCGGGATGAGCCTGGTGTGTGCCGCCGATATCGCCATCGGCGGGCCGAGCACCAAATTGCGTCCGGCCTATCCGGGCATCGGTCTGAGCCCGGACGGCGGGATGTCGTGGACGCTGCCGCGCATCGTAGGAGCCGGACGGGCACGCGAAATCCTGCTCACCGACGCGATTCTCACCGCCGAGGAGGCCGTGCGGCTCGGCATCCTCAGCCGCCTGGTCGACGACGAGCAGGTGCGCGACGAGGCACTGAACCTGGCCCGAACCTTCACCACCGGACCACGATCCACCTACGCGAGCATCAAATCCTTACTGGCGCGATCGAATTCGGCGACGCTGAGCGAACAGCTCGACTATGAACGCGACGCGATCGCCGCCGCGGCCAACAGCCCGGCGGGCATCGAGGGCGTCAACGCATTCGTCGCGAAGCGCAAGCCGAAGTACGTTTAGCCGCAAGCGGATTCAGGCCCGCCGAGTCTCCAGCACGAATTTGGCGACCGCGTCGGTGAAGGCGTCATTGTCGTCACCGGCCGCGGTATGCGCCGCACCACCGATCTCGACCAACTGCGCATGCGGCACCATCTCCTGAAATGCCGCGGCCCCTTCGGGAGTCACCACATCCGACTGCATACCGCGCACCAACAGCACCGGCATGGTCAGTGCACGCGCGGCGACCTCCATTTGCTGGCTCATCTCGCTCGCATCCTCCACGCGGTCGTTCAGCATGTCCGGATCCCAGTGCCAATACCAGCGGCCGTCGCGATGGCGCAGATTCCGCTGCAGGCCATCGGTGTTCTTGGGCCGCGGGCGGTGCGGCATATATTCGGCGACCGCGTCGGCGGCCTGCTCGAGACTGTCGAATCCGTCGCGATGCTTGCCGAGGAAGTCGATCACCCGCGCGACACCGGTCGGTTCGGGACGGGTGACGATATCGACGAGCACCAGCGCACTGATCGCCTCGCCGCCCGGCACCGCGGTGGTGAGCAGGCCGGTGATCCCGCCCATGCTCGCCCCGACCACGACCGCTGGCGCGGCCAACTGCTCGAGCACGTTGACGAGATCCGCGACCATCGTGCCGCGCCGGTAATTCGCGTCCGGCGCCCACTGACTGTCGCCGTGGCCGCGGGCGTCCAGCGTGACGACCCGCATCCCGGCGGCGGCCAGCTTCGCCCCCGTCTGCTTCCACGAATGCCGGGTTTGTCCGCCACCGTGGAGGAACAGCACGAGCGGGCCGTCCGCCGGGCCGAACTGGTCGGCCGCCAGCTCGATCCCATCGGAGCCACGCAAATGCAGCCGAGTCGGATCGAGCAGGTAGTTCGCATTACTCACGATCCGAGGATCGCACAGCAATTCCGGAGCCTATTGTTGGCCCCCGGTCAATGGGACGTCAGCAGTCCCACTTGCCCTGCGCGCTGATGGTGTTCTGCAACAGGCAGGCGACCTTCGCGTTCACCGAAGAGGAGATGGTGGAGGAGCCGTTCGAGGTGAATTCCTCGCCGACCGGGGCGGCGTTGCTGGTCGAGGTGGTATCCGCAGCGGGCTCCAGCGGCAATGGGGCCGCACTCGCGGCGGCGGCGCCTCCGGCCATGGCTGCGCAGAACGCCAGCGCGACAGTGGCGCCGCGGACGGTCTTGGTGTGCATTGAATTGTGCTCCTCTTCTTTTTACCTAAGCGCCCGAGATCAGGGCAGGCGCCAGTCAACAGGTTCGGCACCCAGTTCGTCGAGTAGTTCATTCACTCGCGAGAAGGGGCGCGAACCGAAAAACCCGCGTGAAGCCGACAATGGTGACGGATGCACGGATTCGATATAGGGCACCTCGGCCTCGGCCAGCTGCGGCTTCAGTGTCTGCGCGTCGCGGCCCCACAGGATCGCGACCAGCGGCTCATCCCTGGCCACCAGGGCGCGAATCGCCTGGTCGGTCACCGCTTCCCAGCCCTTGCCGCGATGGGAGGCGGGCTGTCCGGGCGAGACCGTGAGCACTCGGTTCAGCAGCAGCACACCCTGATCCGACCACGGGCTCAGATCGCCATTGGACGGTGTGCTGTAGCCGAGGTCCTTGCTGTATTCGGCGAAGATATTGGCGAGGCTGCGCGGCACCGGCGAAACATCCGGGGCGACAGAGAAACTCAGCCCCATCGGATGGCCCTGTGTCGGATACGGATCCTGGCCGACGATCAGCACGCGCACCGCGTCGAACGGACGCTGGAAGGCGCGCAGCACATTCTCACCGGCCGGTAGATATCCGCGGCCCGCGGCGTTCTCCGCGCGCAGGAATTCGCCCATGGCCGAGATCTGCTCCGCAACCGGTTCGAGAGCCTTCGCCCAACCCGGATCCATGATTTCCGTCAGTGGTTTCGCGCCCATGACCGCACAACCTATCGTGGCTCGGGCTCGGATGCCGAGTCCACCCCGCTGAATGATTCCCAGCCCCCATTGCCCGGCCGCCGCACACCGTCGACGGTGACGCCCTGACCTGCCAGCACACGTCCGATCGGCGTCCAGCCCGGCGGCAATTCCCGGTCCGCGGGCCAGGTCCCGGCGAAGGCGTGATCCTCGCCGCCGGTCAGAATCCATTGCGCCGCATCGGCATCCAGACGCCGCGCGATCGACTGCAGCGCCGGATCGCGAAATGCGGTCGAATGGACATCGATCGCGACCCGGGACGCCTCGGCGATATGCCCCAGATCCGCGAGCAATCCGTCCGAAACATCGGTGAGCGCATTGGGTATCGCGGCCACGGAGCGCGCGGCGGGCGACCCGATGATGCCCTGCGACCCGAACGCCGCCGCGCTCGACGGCTCCGACGCCGCGATGTGCCGCGACCCGAGCACGCCTTCTTCCGGTACCGCATCCGAATCGTCCACTCCGGCAGCGGCATCGGCGATCGCGGCCAGCACCGCCGCGTAGGGCGGCTGCGGGACCCGATGGGCCGCAAGCGCTTCGGCGAAGAACTCGTCGGCCGGATCGCCGCCGGCAGTCAGGACCGCCAACCCGGCGGCGGACCAGCCGAGCCGACCCGCCACCGCGACCGTATCCCCCACGCGCGCAGCGGCTCTGGTGATCGGCGCGCGGCCGTCCAGATCGCCGAAGGCGGTGACCGAGATGACCAGCTGCGGGCTGCGCACCACATCGCCGCCCGCGATCGAACCACCGGCGCGGCCCGCCTCGGCCCACATACCATCGGTGAGTCCGTCGATGACCTCGACCGGCGTATCGGCCGGGCAGCCCAGCGCCACCACGAACGCGGTCGGCACCGCACCCATCGCGACCACATCCGCCGCGTTCTGCGCGATCGCCTTGCGTCCGATATCGCGCGGACTCGACCAATCGAGCCGGAAATGGCGATCCTGAACGAGCATGTCGGTGGTCACCACGAATCGCCCGTCCGGCGCCGCGACCATGGCGGCATCGTCGCCCGGACCGAGCAGTACGCCGGGCGCTTGGACCCGACCTGCGTTGATCCGCTCGATCAGTGCGAACTCCCCCAGCTCACGCACTGTTCGCGGTCGTGTGCTGTCGCTGATGACCGGTCCCTTCCCGACTTCATGCTGGCTGAAATGGCACCGAGGGTACCCTTTCCAGGGCAATCGAGTACTACCAGGCCGGTGCGCGGCATCCATCCCGAAGATGACCGGGCCAACCAGCGCGAACAGGAAGGACCGGTGAGCATGGCGGCGGAGTCGTCGGAGCGCGATTCGTCGAAGGGCGATTCGCCGAAGGCCGAAGAGTCGAAGGACGCCGAGCTGTCGAAAGACGCAGCCGAATCCGCGACCGACAGCGCCGCGCCCGAAACTTCGCCCACCGCATCGAGCGACAGTTCCGCGTCGCAGGGCTCGCAAGACGATGACGCCGAAGGTCCGGCCGATGCCGAGTCCGCCACGCCCGACAGCGCCGATACCGGGGAGCCGGAGACCCGCGGCTACCCGCCCGCCCTGATCGCCACCGCAGTCGCCCTCCCGGTAGTCCTGGTCGTCGCCGTCCTGGTCGCCGCGGTGCTGGCCCGCCGCGCACCGACCGAACGCGAACCCCTGGTGCTCGGCCCCGTCCCCGCGCCCGCAGCGGCCGGACCCGCCTGCACGGCCCTACTGCCCGCACTGCCGGTCGACCTCGGCGACTACACCAAATCCACCCTCGTGGAACCCGCCCCGCCCGCGACGCGCGCCTGGCAGCGCACGGACGGCGGCGACCCCATCGTGCTGCGCTGCGGTCTGGAGCGCCCACTGGAGTTCAATCGCGCGTCCGCGCTGCAGATCGTCAATGGCGTGCAGTGGTTCGAGGTGCGCGATGCGGCCGCCAAGGCGAGCACCTGGTTCGCCGTCGACCGCGCAACCTATATCGCGCTGACCGTCCCCGACGGCTCCGGACCGACTCCGCTGCAAGGAGTTTCGGACACCATCACCGCGAATCTGCCCGCACAGCCGATCGATCCCGGCCCGCTTCCGAACTGATCGCCGCAATGCCGACACGGGCCGAAAGGCCGGTCGGACAGCACATCCCGTCGGCTAGCGCAGGCCGGTACCCCGCACCAGCGCCGTCTCGATCAGCGTGGAAACCAGTGTCCGGTAGTCGATTCCGGTCGCCTCCCACATGCGCGGGTACATCGATATCGAGGTGAAGCCGGGCATCGTATTGATCTCGTTGATCACCGGCCCCTCGGCGGTGACGAAGAAGTCGACACGGGCGAGTCCTTGGCAGTCCAACGCTTTGAACGCGCGCACCGCGAGTTCCCGGACCCTGTCGGACACTTCGTCGTCCAGCTTGGCCGGAACGTCGAATTCGCAGACGTCGTCGAGGTATTTGGTTTCGAAGTCGTAGAACTCCGGCGCCGCCGCATCGGCATCCGGCATCCGGATCTCGGCGACCACGCTGGCCTCGACCCGCCCGTCCGGAAATTCCAGCACACCGCATTCGACTTCGCGGCCGAGGATGCCCGCCTCCACGATCACCTTCGGATCGTGTTCACGCGCCGCGGCGATCGCCGCGTCCAACTCGTTCCAGTCGGTGACCTTGGTGATGCCGATCGAGGATCCGCCGCGCGCCGGTTTGACGAATACCGGCAGTCCGAGCCGCGCCCGATCCTCCGCGCCGAGCGTATCGGTACCGCGCCGCAGCACCACCTGCCGTCCGATCGGCAGCCCCTCGGCGGCGAGCAGCTTCTTGGTGAATTCCTTATCCATACCCGCCGCGCTGGCCAGCACGCCCGGCCCCACATACGGCACCCCGGCCAGTTCGAGCATGCCCTGCAGCGTGCCGTCCTCACCGAACGGGCCGTGCAGGATCGGGAACACCACATCCACCGACCCCAGTGCCGCGCTCGGATCGTCGAGTGCGACCAGTGCGCCGGACCGGCTCGGGTCGGCGGCCAGCGTCAGCGCGGTGCCGGTGCCGTCCACCGCGGGCAGTGCGTTGTCCTTGAATCCGAGTGCGGCGACATCGGAACTTCCCAGCACCCAGGCGCCCTCGAGGGTGATGCCGATGGGGACGGCCTCGTATTTCTCCGGATCCAGGTTGCGCAACACGCTGCCAGCGGATACACAGGACACGGCGTGCTCATTGCTGCGGCCGCCGAACACCACAGCCACCCTGATCCGGTTCGTCATGCACGGAACCGTACCCGTTATGCGGGTGGAACCAACCTCGCGCCCGTGTGGTTATAGCGTTCGGCCCTATTCCGGTTTGATCCGCCGTCCCAGCAGATTGTCGACCGCCTCGCGCACCGAAAGACCCTCATGGCACACCTGGTGCACCGATGTGGTCAGCGGCATCTCCACATTGTGCGCGGCGGCCAGCGCCCGAATCGATGTGCACGACTTCACACCCTCGGCGACCTGGCCATGGGTCGCCTCCTGGGCGGCCTCCATGGACCCACCCGCCCCGAGCACATGTCCGAACGACCGGTTCCGCGACAGCGGCGAGGTGCAGGTGGCGACCAGATCGCCCACCCCGGCCAGTCCCGCCAGCGTGACCGGCTCCGCGCCCAGCGCGACCCCGAGCCGGATGATCTCGGCCAGGCCCCGGGTGATCAGACTGGCGATCGAATTGTCGCCCAACCCCATTCCCGAGGCGATGCCGCAGGCCAGCGCGATGACGTTCTTGCACGCACCGCCGATCTCACAGCCGATCACGTCGGTGTTGGTGTAGGGCCGGAAGTATCCGTTGGCGCATGCCTGCTGCAGCGCGACCGCCCGAGCGGCATCGGTGCACGCGATCACCGTCGCCGCGGGCTGTTCGGCGGCGATCTCCTTGGCCAGGTTCGGACCGGACAGCACCGCGATGCGGCTCTCGTCGGCTCCGGTGACCTCACCGATGACCTGACTCATCCGCAGCAGCGTGCCGGTCTCGATGCCCTTGGCCAGACTCAGCAGCGCGGCGTCCGTACCGATCGCGTCCTTCCACGTTTCGAGATTCGCGCGCAAGGATTGAGACGGAACCGCCAGTACCACAATGTCGGCTCCGTCGAGCGCCTCGACGTGATCGTGGGTGGCCGCAACCGCCGGGAGCTGCACACCGGGCAGATAGAACGGATTGCGATGTTCGGTGGTCAGCGCCTTGGCCACCTCGGGCCGCCTGGCCCAGATCGTGACGTCGGTTCCCGCATCCGCCAACACCTTCGCGAACGCGGTCCCCCATGATCCCGCGCCCAGCACTGCCGCCCTCGTCATCTGCCCAATATGCCACGGAACCACTCGTGGAAGGATTAGGACCATGCGTCCGCATGCCGTGCACGCCGTGATCGCGGTCAAGAGCCTCGATCGGGCCAAGAGCCGCCTGGCCGACCGGCTGCGCCCGGAGCACCGGGCACAGCTGGTGCTCGCCATGCTCGCCGACACCGTGTCCGCCGCCATCGCCGTGCCGCAGATCGCGACGGTCACCGTGGTGACCCCGGATCCGGTGGTCGCCGAGTTGGCGGGCACGCTCGGCGCGGCGGTCCATCCCGAACCTCGCCGCGCGATGATCGACCCCGCCGATCCCGACGGTCTCAACGCCGCGCTCACCGACGCGACGACCGCCCTGCGGCACCGGCACGGTCCCGTCGAACTATTAGCGCTACAGGCGGACCTGCCCGCGGTGCGCCCGGACGAACTCTCGGACATGCTGACCACCGCGCCGATCGGTGCTCGCTCGGTCGTCGTCGACCACGCCGGCAGTGGCACCGCCGCGCTATTCGTCCGCGACACCGTCGTCGCGCTCGACCCACGTTTCGGGCCGGGTTCCGCGGGCAGGCATATCGCCGCGGGCGCAGTCGATCTGCGCGGTGACTGGCCGGGATTGCGGCTGGACGTGGACACCGCCGACGATCTCGACCGCGCCGTCGACCTCGGCACCGGGGATTCGACGTGCGCTGTGCTGCACGACATCGGCTGGCCGATTCGCATTCACGATCGGGTTCGCCGGGTGTGCTAGCCGGTCGCCACGCTGGGCGTGATACTCACGTCAAAGATGATGTCGGGCTGCACAGGGCCCGGTTCGTAGGGGATGATCGTTACCGTGAGTGAGCGAAGCGAGCGAATGCCGTACCAGCGCGCATCGCGCCTGTCGGAGCCGCGTGCCAGCGAGGCATGGGCATGAGCGATACCGAGACCGTCAAGCAGCAGCTGTTGCCGACACCGCTGCCCGCGGCGACACCACTGACCGAGGATTCGGAAGCGCAGCGGTTGCCACGTGATCGCTATCTGAACCGCGAGCTCAGCTGGCTGGATTTCAACTCGCGGGTGCTCGCCCTCGCCGAGGACGCGTCGCTGCCATTGCTGGAACGCGCGAAATTCCTGGCGATCTTCGCCTCCAACTTGGACGAGTTCTACATGGTCCGCGTCGCCGGTCTCAAACGCCGTGCGGAGACCGGACTTTCGGTGCGTTCGGCCGACGGCCGTTCGCCCACCGAGCAATTGGAGCTGATCGCGACGCACGCCCAGGAGATCGCCGACCGGCACGCCCGCGTCTTCCTCGACTCGGTATTGCCCGCGCTGACCGCCGAGGGCATCGCCATCATCGACTGGTCCGATCTGGATGACGATGAGCGCCAGCGCCTCTCGAGCTATTTCCAGGATCAGGTCTTCCCGGTCCTCACCCCGCTCGCGGTGGATCCGGCGCACCCGTTCCCCTATATCAGCGGCCTGAGTCTCAACCTCGCGGTGACGGTGAAGGATTCCTCCACCGGCGGTGAGCACTTTGCCCGGGTGAAGGTGCCCGATAACGTCGATCGCTTCGTGCGGGTGCGGCGCAACGACTCCGGCTCCCCCGTCGCGGCCTTCCTGCCGATGGAAGAACTGATCGCCGCGCACCTCGATTTGCTGTTCCCCGGGATGAAGGTGGTCGAGCACCACTCGTTCCGCATCACCCGCAACGCCGATTTCGAGGTCGACGAGGACCGCGACGAGGATCTGCTGCAGGCACTGGAGCGCGAACTGGCACGCCGACGTTTCGGTTCGCCGGTCCGATTAGAGGTCTCCGACGATATGACCGAGCACATGCTCGATCTGCTGTTGCGCGAACTCGAGGTCGATCCCGGCGATGTGATCCAGGTGCCCGGCCTGCTGGACCTGTCCTGCCTGTGGCAGGTGTACGGCGTAGATCGGCCCAATCTCAAGGACGCACCGTATGTGCCCGCGACGCCACCGGCGTTCGGCGAGCGCGAAACCCCGCGCAACGTCTTCCAGGCGCTGCGCGAGGGCGATGTGCTGGTGCACCACCCCTACGACTCGTTCTCCACGAGCGTGCAGCGCTTCATCGAACAGGCCGCTGCCGATCCTCAGGTGCTCGCCATCAAGCAGACCCTGTACCGGACCTCTGGTGACTCCCCGATCGTCAACGCGCTCATCGACGCCGCCGAGGCTGGCAAACAGGTCGTCGCACTGGTCGAGATCAAGGCGCGCTTCGACGAGCAGGCCAACATCAAATGGGCCCGCGCGCTGGAACAGGCGGGTGTGCACGTGGTTTACGGCCTCATTGGCCTCAAGACCCACTGCAAGACCTGTCTGGTGGTGCGCCGCGAGGGCGCGACCATCCGCCGCTATTGCCATATCGGCACCGGAAACTACAACCCGAAGACCGCGCGACTCTACGAGGATGTCGGGTTGCTCACCGCCGCACCGGAAATCGGCGCCGACCTGACCGATCTGTTCAATTCGCTGACCGGTTACTCGCGAAAGGCCAACTACCGCAACCTGCTTGTCGCACCGCAGGGTGTGCGCGCCGGAATCATCGACCGCATCCAGCGCGAGACCGACCTCGCGCGCCAAGGCGCCCCGGCGCGAATCCGGATGAAGGCCAACGCGATTGTCGACGAGCAAGTCATCGACGCGCTCTATCGAGCTTCTCAGGCCGGTGTACCGGTACAGATCGTGGTGCGCGGCATCTGCGGCCTGCGACCGGGGGTCGAGGGCATGAGCGAGAACATCGAGGTGCGCTCGATTCTCGGTCGCTTCCTGGAACATTCGCGAGTCATGCACTTCCAGGCCCAGGATGAATACTGGATCGGCAGCGCCGACATGATGCACCGGAATCTGGACCGGCGCGTGGAAGTCATGGCGCAGGTTAAGGATCCGAAGCTGTGCGAGCAGTTGGGGTCGGTATTCGACTCCGCCCTGTATTCCACGACCCGCTGCTGGGTACTCCAAGCCGACGGCAGCTGGCAGGCCTCGCCCGACGGCGCCGACCGAGACGGCGTGGGAGTACGCGACCACCAAGAATTCCTGATGCGACTGCGGAGACCGGATCAACAGTGAGTGGTACGACGGGATACGAAATGGACGGGGGACCGTTCTGGGATCCCCGGGTAACAGCCAACATTCACGCCGCGGGGGCGGTGCTGTGGCGCAGAGCGGCCGACGGTTCCGGCGCCATCGAGATAGCAGTGGTCCATCGCCCCAAGTATCAGGATTGGTCGTTGCCCAAGGGCAAACTCGATCCGGGCGAGACACCGGTGCTCGCGGCGGTGCGCGAGGTGCGCGAGGAGACCGGCCTGGACTGCCGTCTGGGCCGCTATCTCGGGCACGTCACGTATCCGGTTCCGGGACACCGGAAATTGAAGCGGGTGGACTACTGGGCGGCCGAGGTGGCCGGTGGTGCGTTCATCGCCAATTCCGAGGTCGATCTGCTGTCCTGGTACACACTGGACCGGGTGATGGACCAACTGTCCTATCCGATGGACCGACAGGTGCTGCGCGCCTTCGCCCGCCTGCCCGCGGCCACCAGCACGCTGCTGCTGGTGCGGCACGCCAAGGCGGGCAGCAGGAACCGATTCGACGGTCCGGACGAGCAGCGCCCACTGGAGCGGGCCGGACAGGCACAGGCACAGGCTCTGGTCCCGAATCTACTGGCGTTCGGTGCATCCGAGATCTATTCGGCCGATCCGGTGCGCTGTGTCCAGTCGGTGATGCCGCTGGCGGACAAACTCGGTACGAGCATCGCCATTGAGCCGTTGCTGTCCGAAAGCGGTTATGCCGCAGCGCCGGACAAGGCCCGCCAACGCGCCGTTTCCCTCGTACCGGATCGCGCGGTGCGCGTTGTGTGCAGTCAGGGCAAGGTAATTCCCGATCTGCTGGCGTGGTGGGCCGATCGGGACGGCATCACGTTGCCGTCCGCGCGCAACCGCAAGGGCAGTGTGTGGGTGCTGTCTTTCGCCTCGGGTCGGCTGGTCGCCGCCGACCACCTCGACCGGTCGCTCTCGGACGCCATCGTCAAGTCCTGACCCCTTTTGGGACCATAACCGTCATACGGTCTCTATTTGGGCCAAAATCCGGACCCAGACGCTCGAAACGGCCCCGAGGCGAACCTCGGGGCCGTTTCGAGCCGGTATGGCAGGTGATTGCGCCTAGCGGCGCCGAATCACCTGGCGGTGCCGGATCTTCGGCCGCATTCGATGCGGCGTCGGATCACGGATGAAGCGTCAGCGAGCGCGGCGGGCCGGAGCCTTCTTGGCCGCGGACTTCTTCGCGGGCGCCTTCTTCGCGACGGTCTTCTTCGCGGCGGTGGCCTTCTTGGCCGCCGTGGCCTTCTTGGCCGCCTTGACCGGAGCCTTCTTGGCGACGGTCTTCTTCGCGGGCGCCTTCTTGGCGGCCGTCTTGGTGGCAGTTGCCTTGCGCGCGGTCGTCTTTGCCGGGGCCTTCTTCGCCGCGGCCTTCTTGGCGGGCGCCTTGGTGGCGGTCGCCTTCTTGGCGGCGGTCTTCTTCGCCGCCGTCTTCTTGGCAGCCGCCTTCTTCGCTGCCACCGGTGCATTCGCGCCGCGCTTGACGGCGGGGCCGCTCGCGGTCAGCTTCTGCTTACCCGCGATGACGGCCTTGAATTGCGCACCCGGACGGAACGCGGGCACCGAAGTGGGCTTCACCTTGACGGTTTCGCCGGTGCGCGGGTTCCTGGCAACTCGAGCCGCACGCTTACGCTGTTCGAACACACCGAATCCGGTGATTGTGACGCTCTGACCCTTGTGCACCGCACGCACGATGGTGTCGACCACATGCTCGACTGCCGCGGTGGCCGTGCGCCTGTCCGTACCCAACTTTTCGGTCAGAACGTCGATCAGTTCCGCCTTGTTCATTGAATCCTCCGCAGACTAATGGCCCGTCGTCGGACCGACTAGGTACCACGGTAAACCCACTTTGAGCAAGAGTCTATGTGCCACGCCAAAATTCATGTGGTTTAGCACACGTCCAGCTACCGCCCCTAGGGCTGCACAGCTATCACTACCGGGTGATTACGCCTGCGAAATATGCGCCGGAAGGGTTGTGGGTTTCCAACTTGGCCTTGCCTTTTCGAACTCGTCGATCACGTCACTGCGCCGCAGGGTCAGCCCGATGTCGTCCAATCCTTCGAGCAGACGCCACCGCGTGTAGTCATCAATATCGAACGGCAACACGACGGTTCCGGCCGTCACCGTGCGCGCCTCGAGGTCTACTACCAATTCGAGGCCGGGCTGTTCCTCGAGCAACTTCCACAGCATTTCGACATCGTTCTGTGACATCTGCGCGGCCAACAGACCACCCTTGCCCGCATTGCCGCGGAAGATGTCGGCGAAGCGCGAGGAGATGACGACGCGAAAGCCGTAGTCCGACAGCGCCCATACGGCGTGCTCTCGTGACGATCCGGTACCGAAGTCCGGACCGGCGACAAGCACAGTACCCCGGTTATAGGGATCGGTGTTCAGAATGAAGTCCGGATCCGATCGCCAGGCCGCGAACAGTCCGTCCTCGAATCCCGTTCGCGTCACCCGCTTCAGGTAGACGGCCGGAATGATCTGATCGGTGTCGACATTGGATCGGCGCAGCGGCACTCCGATCCCCTTGTGGACGGTGAAGGCTTCCATTTGCTGATTCTCCTGGGTCGTTAGGCGATTTGCGCGAGCTGAGCGACGAATCGATGCGGGCGCAACAGTGCCCGCACGCCGATCAGTCCAGATCCGCCGGTGCGGACAGGGTGCCGCGGACCGCCGTCGCGGCCGCTACGAGCGGGGAAACCAGGTGTGTACGGCCACCTTTGCCCTGCCGCCCCTCGAAGTTGCGGTTCGACGTCGATGCACAACGCTGACCGGGCTCGAGCTGATCGGGATTCATTCCCAAGCACATCGAGCAGCCCGCCTGACGCCATTCGGCGCCCGCCGCGGTGAAAATCTCGCCCAGTCCTTCTTTTTCCGCCTGTGCGCGCACCCGCATAGATCCCGGTACAACCAACATTCGTACCCCGTCGGCGACGTGGCGTCCCTTCAAAATCCCGGCCACAGCACGCAAATCCTCGATACGCCCGTTGGTGCACGAACCGACGAATACGGTGTCGACCGATACATCACGAAGTGGAGTTCCCGGCTCCAAATCCATGTATCGCAACGCTTTCTCCGCCGACTCACGAGCGGTCTCGTCGGCAATCTGCGTGGGATCGGGCACCGTCTCACCCAGCGGCGCACCCTGTCCGGGGTTCGTGCCCCAGGTGACGAACGGGGTCAGCGCATTGGCGTCGATGTGCACCTCGGCGTCGAAAACGGCGCCCTCGTCCGTCTTCAGCGCATCCCAGGCGGCCACTGCGGCGTCCCAGTCGGCTCCCTGCGGCGCGTGCGGGCGTCCTTTGAGGAATTCATAGGTGGTTTCGTCAGGAGCGATCATTCCGGCCCGCGCACCCGCCTCGATCGACATGTTGCAGATCGTCATTCGCGCCTCCATGGACATGGCGCGAATGGCCTCGCCGCGGTACTCGAGCACATAGCCCTGACCGCCGCCGGTGCCGATCTTGGCGATGACGGCCAGAATCAGGTCCTTACTCGTGACACCGGGCGGCAATTGGCCGTCGACGGTGATCGCCATGGTCTTGAACGGGCGCAGCGAGAGCGTCTGGGTGGCAAGGACATGTTCGACCTCACTGGTGCCGATACCCATTGCCAGCGCGCCGAACGCACCGTGGGTCGAGGTGTGGCTGTCGCCGCACACCACCGTCGTACCCGGCTGCGTCAAACCCAGCTGCGGGCCCACGACGTGCACGATGCCCTGATCCAGATCGCCCATCGGATGCAGCCGCACACCGAATTCCGCGCAATTGCGGCGCAGGGTCTCGACCTGGGTGCGCGAAATCGGGTCGGCGATCGGCTTATCTATATCGATGGTCGGGACGTTGTGGTCCTCGGTCGCGATGGTGAGATCGGGACGGCGCACGGGGCGACCGGCGGCGCGGAGTCCGTCGAAGGCCTGCGGACTCGTCACCTCGTGCACCAGGTGCAGATCGATGTAGATCAGATCGGGCTCACGGGAGGCGCCTTCGCCCTCACCGCGGGCGACGACGTGCTGCTCCCACACCTTCTCGGCCAGTGTGCGGCGCTCGGCCATTCTCGATCACCTTTCCGACGAGCAACCGGTTCGCGCGATCTGGGCTGAGGCGCGGCCCCCGGCTGCACAATTTCTTGGCTATTCGACACGTACGGAGCGAGCAGAGCGCTTGAGTGGCCTTCTCAACATCCGAGACGCTAATATCGTTCTATGAGACAGCATAGCGGTATCGGCGTCCTCGACAAAGCGGTGTCAGTGTTGTATGCCGTCGCGGAGCACCCATGCGGTCTCAACGAGCTCTGCACCCGCACCGGACTGCCCCGCGCCACCGCCCATCGCCTGGCCGTAGGGCTCGAGGTGCACCGGCTGCTGGCCCGTGACAACAACGGTCTGTGGCGGCCGGGCCCGGCCCTCGCCGAACTCGCCGCCGGCGCCACCGATCCGCTGCACGAGGCCGCCTCGGCCATTCTCCCGCGCCTGCGCGAGATCACCGGCGAGAGCGTCCAGATCTACTGCCGTGACGGCAATGCGCGAGTCTGCATCGCCGCCCTGGAGCCGCCGGTCGGCCTGCGCGACACCGTCCCGATCGGGGCGCGACTGCCGCTCACCGCCGGATCGGCCGCCAAGGTGCTGCTCGCCTGGGCGGATCCGGAACTGCAGCGCACCATCCTGGCCGACGCGGTATTCGGCGAGCGAGCGCTGGCCGAGGTCCGCAAGCGCGGCTGGGCGCAGAGCGCCGCCGAGCGGGCCACCGGTGTGGCCAGCGTCTCGGCGCCCGTGCGCGACGCCGCCGGCCACGTCATCGCCGCCGTTTCGGTGTCGGGTCCGATCGATCGCATGGGCCGCAGGCCCGGCGCACGCTGGGCCGCCGACCTGGTCGCCGCCGCGGACGCGCTGCACAAGAGACTGTAACGCGTTCTAGTTCGAACATCTAAGGTTGGTTCGCATGGGAGTAAACCAACGGGCGCAGATCGTCATGTCCGACGCCGAGATCACCGAATTCCTGCAGCGCAGCCGCATCGCGACGCTGGCGACCATCGGCCCGAACGGCGCGCCGCACCTGACCGCGATGTGGTACGCGCTGATCGACGGCGAGGTCTGGTTCGAAACCAAGGCCAAGTCGCAAAAGGCCGTGAATCTGCGCCGCGACCCGCGCATCACCTGCATGGTGGAGGCGGGCCAGACCTACGACCAATTGCGCGGGGTCTCCATCGAGGGCCACGCCGAGATCATCGATGACCCGGACAAGCTGTACGCCGTCGGCGTGAGCGTCTGGGAGCGCTACACCGGCCCCTACAGCGAAGAGGTCCGCCCGTTCGTCGAGCAGATGCTCAACAAGCGCGTCGCCGTCCGGGTGATCCCGGATCGCCTGCGCAGCTGGGACCATCGCAAACTCGGCCTGCCCCAGCTGCCGCTCGGCGGCACCACCGCACAACCACTGGACTGATCGCGGCACGCGGGCAATATCCGCCTGACACACCGCACCCCGCACAGTAGCGTCAACCCTGTTCGACCCGAATCGGCCGCGCGACGACGCCCTTTGGCGCGGCGCGCGGCCGCGACGACGAGGAGCAGACGATGGCGGAAGCGGATAGTTCCAACGGCAGTGCGGGTTCCAGCGCCGACGAGGTCAAGCGCAAGTTCAAGGAAGCCTTGGAGCGCAAGAACCAGCACCACGCCAAGTCGAACGATCACCTGGACGGCAGGTCGAAGGCGTCGACAACACACGGCAGCGCAAGCCACAAGCGCGAGTTCCGGCGCAAGAGCGGATAAAGCCCCACCAACCCGAGAAAGGCCCTCCAGCGAAACCCCTGGAGGGCCTTTTGCGTATCGCCGAATCTCTCGAGCACCCCCAGCCCCGTCGGACAACACGAACTCGCGTCGCACCACCGACGGCGCACCAGTGGATAGCCGCACACCCGCCACGACAAATCGCCCCAGCTGCGAGGAAGACAAAGGCCCACAGCTGCGAGGGAACAGCACCGAACCCGCACAATGACTCCCCGAGCTGCCGGCCCAGAGCAAAGCCCCCGGCCCAACCCGAGGGTCCGGGGACGAAGCCCTCCGGTCGGCTGCGGGGCTCCACACCCCACAACGCCCCTGAACTCCTGGTCCGGAGCGAAGCGCCGACCCCGCTCGAGGATCCAGAGGCTCTCGGCTGTGCGGTTCCACACCCCCACAACGCGCCCCGAGCTCCTGGTCCAGCAAAGCCCCGGCCCCACTCGAGAATCCGGCAGGGCGAAGCCCTCCGGATGGGCTGTAGGGCTCCACACCCCCCACAACGCCCCCAAGCTCCTGGTCCAGAGCAAAGCCCCCCGCCCCCACTCGAGGACCCGCGGGCGAAGCCCTCCAGATGGGCTGCGGGGCTCCACACCCCACAATGCCCCGAGCGCCTGGTCCAGAGCAAAGCCCCCGGCCCCACTCGAGAATCCGGGAGGGCGAGGCCCTCCGGATGGGCTGCAGGTTTCAAACCCCCACAACGCCCCCGAGCTCCTGATCCGGGGCGAAGCCCCCGGCCCGACTCGGGGGTCCGGGGGCGAAGCCCTCCGGGTGGGGGCGTGGGGGTTCCACCCCCACAAAACAATGCGAAAACGAGAAAGGCTCATGCTCTGTGTGAGCATGAGCCTTGCACTCGTTGTAGCCCCGACGGGATTCGAACCCGCGCTACCGCCTTGAGAGGGCGGCGTCCTAGGCCGCTAGACGACGGGGCCAGGACTCGATCTCCCACATTTCTGTGGGTGACCTTTCCGGTTTGATCTTTCGATCAGTGGAAGCTCGGTTAGCTTAGCGGACCGAAGCTCGGCGACCAAATCGCCGGATGCTGAACAACTTTCGGTCGCGAACCGAGAGACGAACAACATTCTCCGCTGGGGTACCAGGACTCGAACCTAGAATGGCTGAACCAGAATCAGCTGTGTTGCCAATTACACCATACCCCAATGACCAGGACGTTCGACCTCGTGTCCGGCTGACCCGAGGCCCTGTTCCGAGCCGAGAAGAAGAGTACCAAACCGCATACGGTCAACTACAAATCGGCTGGTCAACGCCCTGTTTTTCGGTCTATTCGCGAGCGACTGCGCACCGGTCGCTCGAAAGGGCCCGCCCGGTTTCTACGCGGACCCGGGCCACGCCAGCGCCGACCGCAGCCGATCCAGGCTCGTCTCGCGGCCGAGCAACTCCAGCGACTCGTACAGCGGCGGGCTGATGTGCGAACCCGTCACCGCCACTCGCACAGGTGCGAACGCCTTGCGCGGCTTGAGCCCCAGATCATCGATGAGCGCCGTTTTGAGCGCGTCCTCGATGGCCGAGGTGGTCCAGGCCGTCAACGGCTCCAGCGCGGCAATGGCGGCGTCCAATACCGGAGTGGCTTCGGAGCCGAGATTCTTCGACCCCGCCGCCGGATCAATCGCGAACTCTTCCGCGGGCGCGAACAAGAAACGCAGCAGGTCCCATGCGTCGGACAACACCACGATCCGGGTCTGCACAAGTTCGGCGGCCGCGGCGAACATCTTTTCGTCGATGTCGGCGCCGATGTGACCGTGTTCGGTCAGGAACTCACGCAAGCGGTGCGCGAAATCACCCGGCTCCAGCAATCGGATCTGTTCGGCGTTGAGCGCATCCGCCTTCTTCTGATCGAAACGTGCCGGATTCGAATTTACTTTCGAGATATCGAAGGCCGCCACCATCTCCGCCATCGAGAAAACATCGTGATCATCCGCGATGCTCCAGCCGAGTAGCGCCAGGTAATTCAGCAAACCCTCCGGGATGAATCCCCGATCCCGATGGACGAACAGATTCGACTCCGGATCGCGCTTGGACAACTTCTTGTTGCCCTGACCCATCACGAACGGTAGATGACCGAACTCCGGAGTGAACTCCGCAACACCGATACGGCGCATCGCCGCATAGAGCGCGATTTGGCGCGGAGTGGATGAAAGCAGATCTTCGCCGCGCAACACATGGGTGATCTTCATCAATGCGTCGTCGACCGGGTTTACCAGCGTATAGAGCGGATCGCCATTACCGCGGGTAAGCGCGAAGTCGGGCACTGTACCCGCTTTGAAGGTGGTTTCGCCGCGCACCAGATCGTGCCAGGTGATGTCCTCGTCGGGCATGCGCAGCCGGATCACCGCCGGGCGTCCTTCGGCGCGGTAGGCCTCGATCGCCTCGGGGGTGAGATCCCGGTCATAGTTGTCGTAGCCGAGTTTGGGATCGCGGCCCGCCGCGCGATGGCGCGCTTCGACTTCGTCTGGCGTGGAGAAGGATTCGTACGCCTCACCGGCCGCCAGCAACTTCCGCACGACCTCCATGTGCAGCGGGCGGCGCTGTGACTGCCGGTAGGGCTCATAGGGTCCGCCGACCTCGGGGCCCTCGTCCCAGGTGAGGCCGAGCCAGCGCAGCGCGTCGAGCAGTGCGCGGTAGGACTCCTCGGAATCGCGTGCGGCATCGGTGTCCTCGATGCGGAAGACGAACTTGCCGCCGGTGTGGCGGGCGTACGCCCAGTTGAACAGCGCCGTCCGGATCAGGCCGACGTGCGGCGTTCCGGTCGGTGACGGGCAGAAGCGGACCCGTACTTCAGTCATGGCTCTCTTTCGACTAGCGCTTGGCGGCAACAGGATTGGTGAGGGTTCCGATGCCCTCGACGGTCACGGACACGTTCTGTCCGGACTGCAGCGGGCCGATGCCCTCGGGGGTGCCGGTGAGGATCACATCACCGGGCAGCAGCGTCATCACGGTGGTCACCCACTCGATGAGCTTCGGAATATCGTGCAGCAGAAGCGAAGTGCGGCTGCGTTGGCGGACTTCGCCGTCGACTTCGGTGACGATCTCCAGATCCGAAGGGTCCAGCGAGGTTTCGATCCACGGGCCGAGCGGACAGAAGGTGTCGTAGCCCTTGGCCCGGGTCCACTGGCCGTCTTGCTTCTGCTGATCGCGCGCGGTCACATCATTGGCGACGGTATAGCCGAGCACCACATCGAGCGCGCGGGCGGCGGGCACGTCCTTGCACGGACGGCCGATGACGATCGCCAGCTCACCCTCGTGGTCGACCCGGGAAGAGCTGGGCGGCAAAATGATCGGCGCATTCGGGCCGACGATCGAGGTGCTCGGCTTCATGAAGATCACCGGATCGGCGGGTGCTTCGCCGCCCATTTCGGCCGCGTGTGCGGCGTAGTTCTTGCCGATACAGACCACCTTGCTGGCCAGAATCGGCGCGAGCAGGCGCACATCGGCCACCGGCCAGCTCCGCCCGGTGAATGTCGGAGTACCGAACGGATGTTCCGCGATCTCTTTGGCGACGCTCTCGCTCCCCTCCCCTTCGATGCTGACGAAAGCGACTCCATCGGGACTTGCGATTCGACCTAGACGCATGCAC
Source organism: Nocardia nepalensis (assembly GCF_048910785.1). Taxonomy (NCBI): domain Bacteria; kingdom Bacillati; phylum Actinomycetota; class Actinomycetes; order Mycobacteriales; family Nocardiaceae; genus Nocardia; species Nocardia nepalensis. The sequence goes on from NZ_JBKBET010000022.1 coordinate 316,511, forward strand.
CGCAGTCTATCGACCGCCCTCGACCTGCTCGAACGCGCCCGACCGAGCGGTCCGATACCGCGCACCGCGTCATGCGCCCGCCGGATCGGCGTGCTCGTAAACCGCTGGGGTGTGAGCAGTTCGACAGAACTGTCGCGAAATCAGGTTGCGCGCCGGGTGTACGGTAAGAGCCGATGTTCATAGAATGAGAACTCATTCCCAGATTTTGAGATTTCGAGGTGAGGCCGATGGCTACTCCCGTGACGCAGCTGCGCGAGGTCCGACGGTGGTCGATGCTCGGACTCGGCGTCTTCGCGCAGGCCGCCAGTGCCGTGTTCATCCACGGGGTCCCATTTCTGCTGCCAGCGCTGACCGCGGATGGCATGCCGCTGGCGACCGCAGGACTGCTGGTGGCCATGCCAACGGTCGGGTTGGTGTGCACGCTCATCGCGTGGGGTTACGTCGTCGACCGGATCGGTGAGCGCAAGGTGCTGGTCGGCGGGCCATTGCTGATGTTCGCCGCGGGTGTGGCGGCGGCCACCGCGTCGAATTACGTCGTGCTCGGCGCACTGCTGTTCTTCGGCGGCGTCGGCGCGGCGAGCACCAATGGCGCCAGCGGGCGAGTGATCGTCGGCTGGTTCCCGCCGCATCGACGCGGGCTGGCCATGGGAATCCGGCAGACCGCACAGCCTTTGGGTGTCGGCGTGGGCGCGCTGGCCATTCCGGCGGTGGCGGCCACGCACGGCGTCTCGGCGGCCATCCTGGTGCCCGCGGTGATGGCGGGCGCGGCCGCGCTGGGCTGCCTGGTCGGGATCGTCGATCCGCCACGCCCCGCGGGTGCGGCGGCGGACCGGGCCAACCCCTATCGCGGCGACTCCACGCTGTGGCGCATCCATGCGGTGTCGGTGCTGCTGTGCGTTCCACAAGGCACCGTATGGACTTTCGCATTGTTGTGGATGCATCGTGACGTCGGCTGGTCGCTGCCCGTCGCGGGCGCCCTGGTTACCTTCACCCAAATCCTCGGCGCCCTAGGGCGAATCGGCGCGGGCGCGTGGTCGGATCGCGTCGGCAGCCGACTGCGACCGCTGCGCACCGTCGCCATCGCCGCCGTAATCACCATGGCCGCCTTGGCTTTGGCCGCATGGACCCATGCCTGGTGGGCTGCGATCCCACTGTTGATCGCGGCATCGGTCATCACGGTGTCCGATAACGGCTTGGCCTTCACCGCGGTCGCCGAAATCGCCGGACCCTACTGGAGTGGACGCGGACTCGGCATCCAGAACACCGGCCAGAATCTCGCAATAGCCGCCATCCCACCAGCTTTCGGCGCCCTGATCACGGCCAGCGGCTTCCCCGCCGCCTACCTGCTGGCCGCCGTGTTGGCCATGGTCGCGGTCCCGCTGGTTCCCACCGACCGACGATCTGAATAACGGCCCCTTACGAATTCGCGCCCGTCCCGGTTCGCCGGGCGGCGCGATGCATGTGCGCCAACCACATACGGCCGTCGACCGAGCAGATCCCGCCGAGATGAGCCTCGCTGTTTCCGGCGTGCCGGGCCAGGTTGGCAAACCGATCGGGTGGCGATGTAAATCCGACCTTGACAAGGTAATGGCGTCAAGTCAGGCTTTACATATGTCCGATGAACAGCAAGGCGTAGGCCCGCAGGACGAGCGGGCGATGCTCGGAAAGTTGTTGTCCGCCAATGCGGAACTGGTCGTGGGTGCGCTGCGCCCGGAAGAGGGACGGCCCAGCGCGCCGGTATTGCCCGCGCTCACCGCGACCCGAAACCTCAGCCGCCTAGTCGACGACATCCTGCACACCCTGGCCCGGCAGGCCCGCGAACAAGGCCACACCTGGGCCGAGATCGGCGACCTCCTCGGCACCTCACGCCAAGCCGCATTCCAACGCTTCAGTGGCCCGATGCCCCCAATGGGCCCATTCCCCCAACCCCCGACCCCACCCACACCACCGAATCCGCCCACACTGCCCGGATTCCCAACCCCGCCAGGCATTCCCATGCCCCCAACCCCACCCGGTCCCCCGGCACCACCCGGATTCGCAACCCCGCCAATGCGACCCCGCTGGCCGATGACACAACCGGCTCCATCGCAGTGGCAGGCTCCCAGCTCGGCGAATCAAATTGGTACACAGGGTGTTCCGCAGGCTGATGAGGCGCCCGGTGCGCCCGACGACGCCATTGGGCGGCCGTGATGACCGAGCAATTCCCGCCCACCGTTGAACAACTCGAAGAACTGCGCAGGCGCGGATCGGCAATCGTCGAATCGGTCAGTGCGGCGGCCACTGCCGTCGAATGGCAGCATCGAGCCATCGCCGGTGAGGTGTTCGATGCCATCGGACCGATCGCCGAACCTGCGGCGCGGGTCCACGATGTCATCGCCGATGCCGTCTACGAGTCGATACGCGGCATGGCCGCGGCGGTCGGCGACGCATTGGGCCGCGAGTAGTTCGGATCTGCGCCGAGGCGTCAACGGTCAGCGTGCGGAAAGCAATGCGCCGCAGCGTTATCCGCTTTTTTCGAACAGATCAGATCTCGAGGAGATCACCCGGGTCGAACATCACCCGGAAGGTCTTATCGGCTTCGACGTCGGCGACAAATGCCGCACCCGAGGCGACTACCGGTGCCGCGCGGTAGGTCGAGCCATCGAGCACCAGTTGGTGGACACGAATCTGGGCAGCATGGCTACCTCGACAACTGCGGCGGCCCCGCGCTCGAAATCGAGCGCGGGGGCCGAGTACAAATCAGACTGCCGCAGCGATCCGATCCCCGACCTCGACGGTCGAGGCCGCGCCGCTGCGCGAGGTGAGATCCTTGGCTACCGCGGCTTCGATCCGAGCGGCCGCCTCGGTGTTGCCGAGGTGGTTGAGCAGCAATGACACCGACAGAATCGCGGCGGTCGGATCGGCCTTGGACTGACCCGCGATATCGGGCGCACTGCCGTGGACCGGCTCGAACATGCTCGGGTTGGTTCCGGAGGCATCGATATTGCCGCTGGCCGCCAGGCCGATACCGCCGCTGACCGCCGCCGCGAGGTCGGTGATGATGTCGCCGAAGAGGTTGTCGGTGACGATCACGTCGAAGCGGCCCGGATCGGTGACCATGTGGATGGTGGCGGCGTCGATGTGCTGGTAGGCGGTCTGCACCTGCGGGAATTCGGCCGCGACCTCGTTCACCGTGCGCTGCCACAGCGATCCGGCGAAGGTCAGCACGTTGTTCTTGTGCACCAGGGTCAGGTGTTTGCGGCGAGCCTGCGCCTTGGCGAAGGCGTAGCGCACCACGCGCTCGATGCCGAAGCGGGTGTTGGTGCTGACCTCGGTGGCGACCTCATGCGGGGTCTCCACTCGGATGGCGCCGCCGGTGCCGGTGTAGGGCCCCTCGGTGCCCTCGCGCACGACCACGAAGTCGATATCCGGATTGCCGACCAGCGGACTCGTCACGCCCGGATACAGCTTCGACGGGCGCAGGTTCACGTGGTGATCCAGCGCGAAGCGGGTGCGCAGCAGCAGTCCACGCTCGAGCACACCGCTCGGCACCGACGGATCGCCGATCGCGCCGAGCAGGATCGCATCGTGCTGCTTCAGCTCGGGCAGCACCGAATCCGGCAGGATCTCCCCGGTCGCGTGGTAGCGCCGCGCGCCCAGGTCGTATTCGGTCTTCTCGACCCCCGGCTGCACCACGTCGAGCACCTTGAGCGCCTCCGCGATGACCTCGGGCCCGATCCCATCACCAGCGATAACAGCAAGCTTCATAACAACAATGCTCCGTTCAGTATTGCCGAGGGCCACCGTACTTCGTCCCGCACAGCCCACCGCTGCCGGGCATCGCGGCGCACGTCTTCCCATGCCACGCACTGTTTGCCCGGCAACCACGTGTGCGGCGTGACAGGTCGTGCGCGGCACATGTGACGGCGCCGCGCACGGGTCGATGTGCGCGGCGCCGGGGTGGTCAGAAGAGGTCGACCAGGACGATCTTGGAGGCGCCGACGGATTCGGCGATCGCGGCCTGGACGTCGGCGGGGACTTCGCGGGCCACCCGCAGAACCACGGTCGCGCCCTCCTTGTCGACATCCTGGCTCAGCTGTGCGGCGAGGATGTCGATCTCGGCCTCACCGAGCTTGGTGCCGATCTTGCCCAGCGCGCCCGGCTTGTCCTCGTAGTTCAGCACGGCCAGGTTCAGGCCCTCGGCGCGCATGTCGTAGTTGCGGCCGTTGATGTTGACGATCTTCTGCACCTGCTGCGGTTCGGTGAGCGTGCCGGCCACATTCAGGGTGCTGCCGTCGCCGAAGACCGCGCGCAGGTCGACGACGCTGCGGTGGCTCGGGCTCTCCGAAACCTTGGTGACCTCGGCGGCGATGCCGCGGTCCTTGGCCAGCGCGGGGGCGTTGACGAAGGTGACCTGATCCTCGACCAGCGCGGAGAAGATGCCGCGCAGCGCCGAAAGCTCCAGCACCGCAACATCTTGCGCGGCCAGCTCGCCGCGCACCTGCACCTCGACACTGACCGGCAGCTCGTTGGACACCGCACCGAGCAGGTGCCCCTGCTTGCGCACGATCTCCAGCCACGGCGCGACCTCGTCGCTGACGGTGCCTCCGGTGACATTCACCGCGCCCGGCACGAATTCACCGGCCAGGGCCAGCAATACGGACTTGGCGACATCGGTGCCCGCGCGGTCCTGCGCCTCGGCGGTGGACGCACCCAGGTGCGGGGTCACCACGACCTGCGGCAGGTCGAACAGCGGGCTGTCGGTGCACGGCTCGGTATCGAATACGTCCAGACCGGCGGCGCGCACGTGACCCGACTTGATGGCGTCGGCGAGCGCCTGCTCGTCGACCAGCCCACCGCGTGCGGCGTTGACGATGATGACGCCCGGCTTGGTCTTGGCGATGGCTTCCTTGCCGATGATGCCCTTGGTCTCCGGGGTCTTCGGCAGGTGCACCGAGATCAGGTCGGCGCGCTCGAGCAGTTCGTCCAGGCTCAGCAGTTCGATGCCGAGCTGGGCGGCGCGAGCCGGGGAGACGTAGGGGTCGTACGCGATCACCTTGGTCTCGAAGGCGGCCAGGCGCGCGGCGAACAGCTGGCCGATGCGGCCGAGGCCGACAACGCCGACGGTCTTGTCGAAGATCTCGACACCGTTGAACTTGCTGCGCGCCCAAGTGCGCTCGCGCAGGGTGGCGTCGGCGGCCGGGATCTGGCGGGCGGCGGCCAGCAGCAGCGTGACCGCGTGCTCGGCGGCGGTGTGGATATTCGAGGTGGGCGCGTTGACGACCATGACACCGCGCTCGGTGGCCGCGGGCACATCGACATTGTCGAGGCCGACGCCGGCGCGGGCGACGATCTTCAGGTTCTTTCCGGCCTCGAGCACCTCGGCGTCGACGGTGGTGGCCGAGCGGACGAGTAGCGCATCCGCCTCGGGCACCGCGGCGAGCAGCGCCGGGCGGTCGGGTCCGTCGACCCAGCGAACCTCGACACCGTCACCAAGCGCGTCGACGGTCGACTGGGCGAGCTTGTCGGCGATCAGAACAACAGGACGGCCTGCTTGGCTCACTGTGGGTTACTCCTGGGAGGAAGGGGTCGGCATTTACCGCCGACCAGCTTAGTGGGCGTGAAATCGCAGCGCCCGACCCCCTGGCAGGCAGCCGCCGTCAGTGCCGTCGCGGGGTCCGGCAAGGGGGAAGGCCCCGCACCGTCGGGTGCGGGGCCTTCCCTCATCGCGCCTCGAATCGAGTGGCGCGGATAAGGTCGAATTCAGTCGACCGGTACAGCGCTATCAGCCGCCGAACGAACCCGTCCACAGGGTGTTGAGAATACCGTGCAGAGCAGCGCTACCGGTGGAAAGCAGGCCGTTCAGGGCAGCGGAACCGGTGTCGATGATAACGGGGATCATGAAATTCCTCTTCGTCGAAAACAAATCCAGTCGAACTGGCTGACACATGGCACATCGGGGCTCGAACAAATCCGGTTACGGATTTTCGCTGGATAGTGACGCAGACTACATTTGCCGTTCCAATGTGATCTGGACAACCGTCCAGCATGCGCCTGATCAGCACTGACCCGCGCATTTGCAGGTCAGGCATACTTTTTCGAGTCGTAATTAGCTCCGCAAAAGATGTTCTCTAAGAGATCTCTGAGAGAATGGTTTGAAACTGTCCGAGACCGATCCGATATAGGACCGACAACCTGGCGCAACCCGGGCAATCTTCGGACATATCCGACGGTTCCGCCGCCGAGTTGCATCGCAATAGGATTAGTCGGCGCGATATACCGGATACGGTCCCCAGAATTAGCGCGACAGCAAGCGCGGCGCTACTGAAATTGGACCGGAAGCAGACGGATGTGCGCGTTGTCGTTGATGAAGAAGTGGATCACCGGCGCGCTGGCCGACCCGGCGACGTGATTTCGCGGGTGTTCGACCATCCGGCGCTGCCTGCCGAGCCGGTCTGCGCGACGGTTCCGGTCGAGGTCACGTTGAACGCCATTCGGATGCGGCCGGTGTCGGGCACCGGAGTCGTCGACGTAGGGCTGTTCATGCACACCGCCACACCGAAGGCCGCCAACTCCCACCCATCACGGGCAGCCCGATCAGACCCGCCAGAAACCGCAACGCCCCTCGCCGCGCGCGACGCTCAGGTCCGGCACGCATTCGCCGACCGCGCGCGGTTATCGCGGCGAAAACGAGTGGTCCGCGGTCTCCGGGCCGAACTACCATCACCGACCATGTCCCTGCGCGCGATTCCGGCATCGATGGACCCGACGGTGGTCGGGTCCATCGATGCCGAGCTCGATCGGGTCGAGCGCGCGCATCGGGTGTCGGTGCGGCTCGCCATCGAAAGTGGCAGCCGAGCTTGGGGATTCCCCTCGCCCGACTCCGATTACGACTGCCGGTTCGTCTACGTCGCAGGTCTGCATACCTACGTGTCACCTTGGCGGACAAGGGATGTCATCGAAACCCCGCTGATCGGCCTGCTCGATGTGAACGGCTGGGACTTGGCCAAGGCCCTTCAGCTGCTGGTGAAGGGCAATGCCGTGCTGATCGAGTGGCTGATGTCGCCGATCGTGTACCGGGGCGACGACCGGTTCCGCGCCGAATTGCGCACGGTGGCCGAAGAAGTCGCCGACCGAAATCAGGTGGCCCGGCATTACCTACATCTGGGCAGCAGACAGTGGGCACTGTTCGACCATCACCGGTCACTGAAGAAGGTGTTCTACTCGCTGCGACCGGCCATGGCATTGCGCTGGCTGCGCGAACATCCCGACGCGGCGGTGGCGCCGATGCATCTGCCGACGCTGCTGGAGCAATGCGAGCTGCCCGCCGATCTGGTGACCGCGATCGCGGAGCTGACCGAGCGCAAGTCGCGCACCCGCGAAATGGGCAGCGGCACAGTGCCTGTGCCGATCGCCGAGTTCATCGCGGACGAATTCGACCGCGCGACAGATGCTTTCCCGAAGACCGCGGATCGGGATCTCGATCGGGCTCGCGAGATCACCGCCGCCTTCTTCCGCAAGGAAGTCCTGGCCATCGGAGATGAGCTGTAGCGCATCGGGACTCGGCCGCGCCGTCGGCTGGCGGTGCGGCCGGATCCGGTGCGCGAAAGGTCCGTATTACGTCTCTGCGACCGCGGCGGCGTAGGCCTGCGCCAGCCGTTCAGTGGCGGTCGGACCGTCCGGATCGGGGCGGGGGATCCCGAGGTGCGACTCGCGCAACTCGTCCATGAACTCGGCCCACAGCTGCGGCCCACCCTCCTCCAGCAGTTCCGCTCGCACGCGCAGGTGTTTGGTCGTCGGCCGATGCCGCAACCCCCATGCGCCGAGCTGCGCCATGATCGGCACCAACTGGATCGCGGGCTCGGTCAGTCGGTATTCGGCCTTCTGCCCGGGTCGGGTGTCCTCGCGGCTGAGCAGTCCGGCCGCGACCAGGCGCTTGAGCCGGTCGGACAGGATGTTGGAGGCGATGCCCTCCTCGGAGCGGGCCAGTAGCTCGCGGAAATGACGGCGGTTGCCGAACATCACGTCGCGCAGTACCAGCAGCGTCCACCGATCGCCGATGACCTCGATGGTCGCGTTGATCGGGCAGCCCGAACGTCCCTCGTCGCGCATCCGATGCTCCCTCTGCCGAGACTACTGCTTGCACTCTACAACCAGTTGCCCCTTGCGCCATCCGCAACCGATTGCAAATTGCAATCAGATCCGAAAAGGAGAACGGCCGGGCTAGTGAATAATCCCCCCGAAACACGAGAGAGGCCCGCACCCCCTGCCGGGTGCGAGCCTCCTAAGTCACGCTTGAATCAGATAGCGCGGACGTCCTGGGCCTGCGGACCCTTCTGGCCCTGGCCGATCTCGAACTCCACGCGCTGGCCCTCTTCGAGGGACCGGAAACCCGAGCCGGAAACGGCCGAGTAATGCACGAAGACGTCAGGGCCGCCTCCGTCTTGAGCGATAAAGCCGAAGCCCTTCTCGCTGTTGAACCACTTCACACTGCCTTGAGCCATGTTCTTTACTTCTTACTTCCTGTTGACGAGCCGAGCAGATCACTTCGATGAGCCCGGTCTCGCGATCAACAATGCCATCATCCGACGAATTCGGCCACATCCAACAGTGGTGACTGTGAGCAAGCCGACGTTGGCGCAGGGTCGTGGCCGCGGTCGCAAAGCCGGTTACGAAGCGCTGGCTACCCTGCCCCCATGCCGCCCCGGAGCATAGATCGGCCGGTCAGCGCACACTTCGAGCTATCGAAACGGCCGCGTGCGCGATGTCAGCAACCATCCGCGGCACACACTTCGGACCAACCCTAAGAAGTTGTAAAGAAAATACGCGATGCCGCGCATTCATGTGCACTAACTGGTTGGTTTTCAGTTTTGCTGGTGTGCCCGGCCGACCGCGGCGGCGACGCCGTCGAGGACGAGTTCGAGGCCGAAGGCGAAATTGGCGTCCGGATCCTCGGGCGGCGGCTCCCGGATATCGGCGGCGAATAGCCTTGCGGCATCCGGAAATCGTGTCGGATCGACGCGGTCGCGGCCGTAGTTCTGCCCGACCTGCGTTTGTTCGAGAGCGGCTGCGCGGGTGCCCGCTTCGAGTTGACCGGCCAATATGAATGCTTGCCGGACGGTGGCCGCTGACCACCGTGATGACGCCGACCTCGGCGGCCCAATCCAGATCGGCAGTACGTCGGCAGCGCAGGCCCGGCGTCCATCCAATCGATGGCGTTCGGACCGGCGAGGGGCAGCCGGGCCAGCCAGGGGCGTCGCTGGAAGATCGCTCGGTACGCCAGGGCGGGTGTCCTAGGTATCCGTGAATTCCGTGAGCGAGAGGACATTGCCGTCGGGGTCGGGAAACCAGGCGATCTTGTCGCCGCCCGGTGTGGTCCATACACCGTGGTCGTCCTGGTCCATACCGTCATAGCGGTGGAATTTCACGCCGCGCGCGGTCAGATCGGCGATGGTTCCAGCGATATCGGACACGACCCAGCCCAGGATCGTGAACGGCTGCGGGACAAGGTCGTTCACGTGCGTTATGCGAATGGTGGTGCCGCCACCGCGCGCGACGCACGCGAAGGGCGTCACCTCGACGATCTCGAGTTCGAGCACGTCGGCGTAGAACCGACGCGATCGGTCCAGATCCAATGACGGCGCGAAGGCGACGACCTCGGCATCGGCGAGAGCAGCCATGCCGGCAGGCTACTCCGGAAGACCCCGCTCCACCCCCTGTATGTAGCGCACCTGCCGCGCCTTCGACTCGTCGTAGGCCGCGCGGCCGGATAGATGCTCAGGCACGCCGACCTCCCACCAGGCGCCCGCCTCGGTCCACGCGGACGGCTGGGTGCGCACGACCACGACGGCCGGGCGGGACTCGCTGAGGGCCGCGGCTCTGGCGCGGGCGTATGCACCGCGGAATTCGGTCAGGTCGGCGGCGGTGTAGACCGCGCAGCCCAGCGCTCGGGCGTGGCTCGCGAAGTCGACCCGGGGTGGCTGGGCGTGATTGGTGCGGCAGTCGGCGTAGAAGTTGTTGAACGGGTCGCCGCCCTGTCCCTCCTGGAGCCGCGCGATCACCGCGTACCCGTCGTTATCGCATACGACCGCGACGAACCGGTGACCCGCGAAGGCCGCCGAGAACAGTTCGGAGTTCAGCATCAGATAGGAGCCGTCGCCGAGCATGGTGGTGACCAGGCCGTGGACGTGCGCCATGGCCGCGCCCCACGCACCCGCGAGTTCGTAACCCATGCAGGAGAATCCGTACTCGACATCCATCGTCGGGACGGTGCCGGTGGCGCGCCAACCGCCGATCAGTTCGCCGGGCATGCCGCCCGAGGCGGTCATGACGTAGTCGTCGGGCGCGCTCAATTCGTTGACGACGCCGACGATTTGGGCGTAGCTCGGGGTGCCCGGCGCCGGGGCGCGCAACTTGTCGATATGGGCGTCCCAGGTGGTGCGCAGACCTTCGGCGCGGGCCGACCACTCGGCGTCCACTCGCCAATTCCCCAGGCGCACCGCCAGTTCCCGCACCGTGGCGTCGGCGTCGCCGACGAGCGCGAGTGCGCCGTGCTTCACCGCGTCGAATCGGGCCGCGTTGATGGTGACCAGTCGGACGTCGGGGGCGAAGACGGTCCAGGACGCCGTGGTGAAGTCCTGTAGTCGAGTGCCGATGGCCAGCACCAGATCCGCCTGTGCGGCAGCGGTATTGGCCGATGTCGAGCCGGTCACGCCGAGTGGTCCGGTGAACAAGGGGTGGTCATGCGGTACGAGGGTCCGGCCCGCCGTCGTCTCCGTCATCGGAATACCGTGGCGCTCGGCGAATTCGAGTATGAGTCGGCCCGCACCCGAGTAGCGCACGCCGCCGCCGAGGATCAGCAGCGGACGTCGCGCCGATCGCAGCGCGTCGGCGGCTTCGGTCACTGCGCGAAGGTCGGGGCGAGAACGCGTTATTCGATGTACGACCGGCTCGAACAGGGCCTCGGGGAAGTCGTAGATCTCGGCTTGAACGTCCTGCGGCAGTGCGAGGGTGACCGGGCCCGCATCGGCAGCGTCGGTCAACACGCGGGCCACCTGGGGCAGGGTGGCCATCAACTGCTCGGGGCGCGTGATGCGGTCGAAGTATCGGCTCACCGCACGGAACGCGTCGTTGACGGTGAGGGTGGGGTCGCCGAAGTGCTCCACCTGTTGCAGAACCGGATCCGGTGCTCGACTGGTGAACGTGTCGCCCGGAAGTAGTAGCAGTGGCAGGCGATTCGCGTGGGCGACGCCCGCCGCCGTCACCATATTGAGAGCGCCGGGGCCGATCGAGGAGGTCGCGATGCCGACCTGACGGCGGTGGGTGGCTTTGGCCAGCCCGATCGCCGCCAGCGCCATCCCCTGTTCGGTATGTCCACGCCAGACCGGAATCTCGTCGCGCCGCTCCTGCAATGCGGTGCCGAGGCCGAGCACATTGCCGTGTCCGAAGATCGCGAAAACGGCGGGGAACAGGGGGACTTCACGACCGTCGAGGGTCTCCGAATGCTGGGCGACCAACCAGCCGACCAGTGCCTGCGCCATTGTCAATTCCATTCGAACCGTCCTTGGAGTCCGGCGGCGCCGACGCCGCTCTGCTGTGGATGCAGAGCGACGCCGACCTGTCCGATCGTCGCGACCTCGAGTCCGATCACGGGGTGACCACTCGCTGCAATTCGTGCTGTAGTGCGTCCAATTCGGCGCCACCGGCCATTTGCCTCGTCAGCTCCGGCAAGTCGATCTCCGATTTCTCGTAGGAGCCGAGCATCGCACCGCGTTTGAGCAACAGGAAGCGATCGCCGACCGGAAAGGCGTGGTGCGGGTTATGGGTGATCAGGATGACTCCGAGGCCTCGATCCCGTGCCTGTACAACGTATTTCAGCACGACACCGGCCTGCTTTACGCCGAGTGCGGCGGTGGGCTCATCCAGGATGAGCACCTTGGCTCCGTAGTGCACCGCCCTGGCGATCGCGATGCACTGGCGTTGACCGCCGGAGAGTGTGCCGACCGGCTGCTCCATATCCCGGATCTCGATACCCATATCCGCCAACGCTTCTCGCGCGATATCGCGGCCCTTGCGACGGTCGAGCAGTCGCAGCGCACCGAATCCGACCGTCGGCTCGGAGCCGAGCACGAAGTTGCGCCACACGCTCATCAACGGCACCACCGCGAGGTCCTGGTACACCGTTGCGATGCCATGGTCCAAAGCCGCTCGGGGCGAGGACAATCGGATCGTCTGCCCGTCGATCTTCAGCTCACCGCGGTCGTGCTGGTGCACACCGGCGAGGATCTTGATCAGCGTCGACTTGCCCGCGCCGTTGTCACCGAGGATGCAGGTGACCTGTCCCGCGTTCACCACAGTGGAGACGTCACGCAGCGCGACGACACCGCCGTAGCTCTTGCCTATATCGGTCGCTTCGATCAGTGGTGTTGTCATCGGCGTACCCTTTCGGCTCGCTTCTTGAAAATGTTGTTGACCAACACCGCCGCCAGCAGCAGCACACCGAGGAACAGCATGAACCAGTCGCTGTCCCAACCGGCGAAGACTATGCCCTGACGCGCCATGCCGAAGATCAGCGCACCGATCGCGGCGCCGATCGCCGAGCCGAACCCGCCGGTCAGCAGGCAGCCGCCGACCACAGCCGCGATGATGTAATGCAGTTCCAGCCCGACGCCCTGATTCGCCTGCACGCTGGAGAACCGCAGGATGCTGCACGAGCCGACGACCCACCCCGCGAAGGCCGTGGTCATGAACAGCAGGATCTTGGTCCGGTCGGCCGGGACGCCGACGGCCCGCGCGCTGGGCAGTGCACCGCCCACCGCGAAGATCCAGTTGCCGAATTTGGTGCGTACCAGCACAAGTGCGGCGACCGCGGTCAGCACGACCCACCACACGACCGATGCCTGCAGGTGGGTGTCGCCGATATCCAGTGTCGATGCGAAGACCCATCCGGCCGAGTTGTATCCGTCGGCGCCGCGAATGCCCGAGACCTGAACGGTTCCGGTGACCAGACGCGTCACGCCGAGATTGAGGCCCTGCAGCGCCAGGAAAGTGCCGAGGGTGACGATGAAACTCGGCAAGCCCGTGCGCATTACGAGCCACCCGTTGAACGCACCGACCGTCAGCGCGAACAGCAGCGAAACCAGCAGCGCCAGCCAGACATTCCAGCCCGCGTGCACTGCGAGCAATGCGGTCACCAGCGCGGTGGAGGCGGTCATGACACCGGCCGAGAGGTCGAATTCACCGCCGATCATCAACAGCGCGACCGCGACCGCCATGATGCCGAGCGTGGACGAGTCGTCCAGCCAGGTCGCGACGCCGAGCGGGCTGAGGAACCGGTCGGTAATGATCGAGAAGAATACGAAAACCAGTGCGGCGCCGAGCAATGCCCCGATCTCGGGGCGCACGACCAACCGCTGGAACAGCGAAGGACCCTCCGGCGGACTGCTCGGTGTGACCTCGGAAGCCTTTGTGGCAATAGTCATTTCATCCACTTCCCTCAGCGCATGCCCAGTGCCACGCGGGCGGCGACGGCTTCGACATTGTTCTTGTCGACGAAGGCAGGACCCGTCTGCACCGGCGCGCCACCACCGACCGAGTTCAGATTCGTCCGATACAGCTGCAGCAGCACCACCGGCAGATAGCCCTGCTCGTATTGCTGCTGATCCACCGCGAACAGCAGCTTGCCCGCCCGAATCGCCTCGACCACATCGGTATTCAGGTCGAAGGTCGCCACCGTCGCGGCCGACTGCGATTCCTTCACCCCGTCCACTGCCCGGGCCGCGACCTGTGAATTCAGCGTCAGCACCGCGTCGATGGACCTATCCGCCTCCAGTGCGCCCTTGATGCGGGACTGCGCGTCGGTGGGGTTGTTGATATCGACCTGCAGAGTGGTGCCATTGCCGAAGGCCTTGGTCGCGCCGTCGCAGCGCTGATTGGCGCCGATATTGCCCGCCTCGTGGATTACGCAGAGCAGCTTCTTGCGGCCCGCGTCGGCGAGGCGCTTACCCGCGGCCTGCCCGGCCAGCGTCTCGCTTTGTCCCACATGGCCGATGGCGCCGAATTTGGCGCTGTCGCTCTCGCCCGAGTTGATGGTCACCACCGGAATGCCCGCGGCGACGGCCTTTTCGATCGAAGGCCGCAGCGCCTCCGGATTCGCCATCGACACGACCAGACCGTCCACGCCCTGCGCGACCGCGTTATCGATGAGTTTGGCCTGTTGCCCTGGATCGCCGGAGGAGTTGTACTCGACGCGGACACCGAGATCCTTGCCCGCCGCCTCCGCGCCGTTCTTGACGACATTCCAGAAGGCGTCACCGGGGCTGCCGTGGGTCACCACCGCGACCGAGCCCAATTTGCCCTGGGCGACCGGGGATTGGGTCGGCGCCGGTGCTTCCGCGCCGGGTCCGCTACAAGCGGCGAGGATGGTCGCCGCGGCCAGCCACGGCACCAGACGACGCGATCGCCGCCACCATGCCGTGTGTGTTTCGAGAGACATCGTTGTCATCACTTCCCATCTAGATTCGGGCGGAGGCGAGAGCGGAAGCGATGCCCGCGAGGTGGCTCAGACTGCGGGCGGCATCCCGGCTCGGCAGCTCCGCCGAATCGTTCGGGCGCAATGCCGTGTCCTGTTCGATGACATACCAGCCGCGGTATCCGGCGGTGTGCACGCTGCGCACCAGGGTCTCGATGTCGACATCGCCCTCGCCGAGCGGGACGTAGATGCCCTGGCGGACCGCGTCGCTGTATTCCATTGCGCCGCTTCGTACTCGGTCGGCGATCGCGTTGCGCACATCCTTGAGGTGGATGTGTCCGATCCGGTGCGGGAAGCGCTCGGCGAGGCGTACCGGATCGGTGCCGCCGATGAGCAGATGTCCCGTATCCAGGCACAGGTCGAGATCGGAATCGGCCAGGAAGCGTTCTACTTCGGCCTCGCTCTCGACATAGGTGCCGACGTGTGGATGCAGGGTGGTGCGCAGTCCGTATTCGGCGGCGATATCCCTTATCGCGGCGGCTGTTTCGACGAGAATCCGCCACTCGGAGTCGGAAAGTGCTGGGCGCGTGTCGTATCCGTCGAGTCCGGTCGCGGCCGCGAGGACGATCACCTCGGCGCCGGTCGCGGCGAACAGCGCGGCGTTCTCCCTGGCGGCCTCGATCGCCTGCTGCGGGTCGCGGTGCAGCGCGAGCGCGAGGAATCCGCCGACCGAGCTGACGCCGAAACCGTCCAGCAGCGTGCGTAGTTCGACGGGATCCCGGGGTAGGTAGCCGGGTGGGCCCAATTCCATCGCGGTGATGCCGAGCGCGGCCATCTCGGCCAGGACGGTCCGCGCGTCGAGCACGTGACCCCAACCGGGGACTTCACAGACTCCCCAGGAGATCGGCGCGGCCGCGATGCGCAGCGGGTAGAGAGGTTCGGTCATCGGGACTCTCCGGCCTTCGATCGACATGTAGCGCTCCGGCTATTGGAGCGCTCCAACTATGTAACGTGGGTCATAGTGTGTCAAGTACTGCATCGTCGGCTTTATTATCGCCTCCTGCCTGCTAAAACATTGTCTTCCAGGGCAAATGAGGTGAGTTGGCGATGGGATAAATGTCGGATTAGAGCGCTCTATTGCCTACCGTGCGCCAACCTTGTAACGTCCGACACGGCACGAGCACGGCGAACGGAGAACGGAGGCGAGATGGCACGACCAACCATGGAAGACGTCGCCGCCCGCGCCGGTGTCTCGCGCGCGCTGGTCTCCCTGGTCATGCGCAATTCCCCCAAGGTCAGCGAACACCGCCGCCGCGCGGTGCTCCAGGCCGCGAAAGACCTCGGCTACCAGCCGCACATCATGGCGCGGTCGCTGGCCAGCCGGACCTCCAACATTGTCGGCGTCATGGTCTCCGACCTGCGTAATGCGTTCTTCGCCGATGTGGTGGAGGGTATGGACACGGCCGCGCAGGACGCGGGGCTCGAGTTGATCCTGAATACCGGTCGCCGCAGCGCCGCCCGCGAGCGCACCGCATTGGAAAGCCTGCTGTCCTTCCGTCCCGGCGGCATCATCCTGCTCAGCCCCGTGCTGCCCGTGGCGGCCATCCGTGATGCCTCTGACAAATGCCCGGTCGTGCTCGTCTCCCGCAGTTCCACGATCGCGGATATCGACACCGTCAACGACGACGGTGAGATCGGCGCGGCACTGGCGGTCGATCATCTGGTCTCGCTCGGCCACCGCCGCATCGTGCACCTCGACGGCGGCGGTGCGTTCACCTCGGCCGCGCGCCGTCGCGGGTATCGCGATGCGATGGAGCGAAATGGATTGGAGCCCATGATCATCGGGAGCGAGCACACCGACTCCGCGGGCATCACCGCTGTCCAGAAGTTGCTGAACCTGTTCTCCCGCGACAACTTTCCCACCGCGCTGGTGTGCGGCAACGACTTCAATGCCGTCGGTGCGATGTCGGCGCTGGAAGAGGCCGGACTCTCAGTGCCGCACGATGTTTCCGTCGTCGGGTACGACAACACCTCGCTCGCCGCATTGCGCCACGTCTCCCTGACCACCATCGACCAGCCCCGAATCCAGATGGGCCGCTTGGCAATCGAGGCGCTCATCGAACGCCTCCGCGACGGCCGCACCGAACCGGTGCGTCGCCGCCTGCAACCGTCGCTGGTCGTCCGCGCCACGACTGCCGCACCCCGTGACTGATCACAGTCATCCCTTATCGCCAAATTTCACCAGGAGGAGAGCCGATGACATCCGCACGCACCGTCACCGTGGGCCTGGCAGGCACCGGAAGAATCGGCACCTCCCACGCCGAGACGCTGAAACACCTGCCCGGTGTCGACACCGTCATCGTGGCCGACGCCGACACCGAGCGCGCCCGCGCCGCCGCGGGAAAGCTGGGCGTGGAAGCCGTCCCCGACATTGCCGCACTACTCGCCGCGCCCCTGGACGGCCTGGTCATCGCCACCGCCACCGACTCCCACCCCGAACTCATCACCCGAGCCGTCGACGCGGGCATCCCCGTCTTCTGCGAAAAGCCGGTCGCCGCCGACATCCAAGGCACCCTCGACGTCATCCGCCACATCGAAAACTCCACCATCCCGGTCCAAATCGGCTTCCAACGCCGCTTCGACGCGGGCTACCGCGCCGCCCGCGCCGCTATCGCCTCCGGTTCACTCGGCTGGCTACATACCGTGCGCGCCACCACTCTCGACCCCGCTCCCCCGCCCGCCGAATACATCCCCCGCTCCGGAGGTTTGTTCCGCGACTGCGGCGTCCACGATTTCGACATCATCCGCTGGGTGACCGGCCGCGAGGTAGTCGAGGTCTACGCCACCGGCGCCAACCGAGGCGAGAGTTTCTTCGCCGACGCGGGCGATGTCGATACCGCGTCCGTGTTGTTGCGCCTAGACGACGACACCCTCGCAACCGTGTCCCTCGGCCGCTACAACGGCGCAGGCTACGACGTCCGTCTAGAGGCCCTCGGCTCCCGCGGCAACGCCATCGTCGGCCTAGACGACCGGTCACCGTTGACTTCGGTCGAACCCGACTATGCCCCTTCCGCTTTCCCCGCCTACCCCGGATTCATGGAACGCTTCCGGCGCGCATATACCGAGGAACTCGCGGCGTTCCTCTCCGTGGTATCCGGTGAACTCGCCAACCCCTGCACACCCGCCGACGCACTCGAAGCGTTCTATATCGCTGAGGCATGCGAACTTTCGCGATCCGAAAATCGACCGGTCGGCGTGGCCGAAGTCCGCCGCTGACAAATCCGCGTCGCACTCGCCCCCAACTGGACCAACGATCACCGGGAATCCCTGGCGGCATCGCCCGAGCAGGACCGCCACCAGTTCCCGGTGGACTTGATCCGGCCGTCAGCTTGTTGTACCGCAAAAGATGTCGGACCCTGCTGCAACACTTCTTGTAGTCAGCGCGACCACTCACTCACTGACGTCTAGAAGCCGACATCCTCGGGGGATCTCATGCCATTCGCCGCACTCATCACCATCTCGATCCTCTGCGTCACGGCTGCAGTCACCGCCCTGACCGGATCCGTTGCCACCGACTCCCTCGCCACCAAAGCCACCCGAGCCGCCAAATCCTGCTTCATCGGCGACAACCTCCCCACCGACGCCTACTTCACCACCCGCTCCCGCTCCACCCGCCTCTCCCAAATCTCCACCCGCCTGATGACTTCCGCCATCCTCCTCCTACTGCTAGCAGTAGCCACCCTTACCCTGGCCGCCTGGCAGCACAAACACACCGGCCACTGAGCCCTCCCAGTCATGCAGTAGTAGGCCAGGTTTCGATCGAGTTCGTCGGTGACACCCATGGCCGATCACCGGGCGGCACAGTGCCACTTCTGCCCCCGAGATCCGATCACGCGCACTCGTAGAACTCGCCTGCGCCTCATCTCGGAAGAACGACGTAATCCTCTTTCATGGAACGCCTCGTCGGGCGTATGCCGAAGTCCCCGATTGAATCACCCGGTCCCCGTCGGACCCGATTGCGACACCCCTGGTGCGATCGGGGCGGCGGTCGGCGGCAGCCAAGCCTGATCGCCCGGCGGCAAGGCCCCACTGCGCACCCCCAAATCCGCACGCGCGCAGTCATAGAACTCATTGCGCCGACGCCCTGTCTCCTCCAGACGTCTGATGTACTCGACATGATCGACTTCCTGCCCCCTCGCGACCCAACTCATCTCTACCACCGCCTTGTGCCACCGCCGCCCCGCCTCGACAGCCTGCGGAGAGCCGAGTAGCAACACCGCCTCCCATTTGACGGTTCGATCGGCCTCAGCCTCCGCCATCTCACGAAGTCCCGCTTCGACATCGATCGGATGGATGATCGTGGGGTAGCCATGGGAAGCCGCGACCCGGGACACCAAATTCGAATATCTCTTCACCGCTGTCAACTCCGGTTGAATCGTGACCCGGTCGTTCCGGTTGAATCCGGACCCACCCCTGCTGGTTTGGTTAGTCGTTGGTCTTGGCCGCTGGGACGCGGCCGAGGTCTCGGTCTTTGAGTCGGTAGCTGTCTCCCTTCATTGAGATGACTTCGGCGTGGTGGACGAGGCGGTCGATCATTGCGGCGGCGACGACGTCGTCGCCGAAGACCTCGCCCCAGCGGCCGAAGGGTTTGTTGCTGGTGACGATCAGCGAAGCTCGTTCGTAACGGGACGAGACGAGCTGGAAGAACAGGTTCGCGGCCTCGGATTCGAACGGGATATAGCCCACTTCGTCAACGATGATCAGCGGAATCCGGCCGAGCTTGATCAGCTCTGCCTGCAGTTTTCCGGCGTGATGAGACTCGGCCAGCCGGGAGACCCACTCGGCAGCGGTGGCGAACGCGACGCGGTGACCTGCTTGGCAGGCGCGGATCCCGAGCCCGATCGACAGATGCGTTTTGCCGGTGCCAGGTGGACCGAGGAAGACGACATTCTCCTTGGCGGTAATGAAATCCAAGGTCCCGAGGTGGGTGATGGTGTCGCGTTTGAGCGAACGCTGATGGTCGAAATCGAACTCCTCCAACGATTTTCGCGACGGAAATCGAGCACTGCGGATGCGTCCTTCACCGCCGTGGGATTCGCGGGCGGAAACTTCTCGTTGCAGGCAGGCGGCCAGGAACTCTTCGTGGCTCCAGTTTTCCGAGCGGGCGCGTTCGGCCAGTCGCTCAACCGCGCTGCCGAGTGTCGGTGCCTTGAGTGCTCTTGCGAGATAAGCGATTTCGGAGGTTACGTTGCGTGAACCATTGGCGGTCTTGGTGGCCATCAGGCGATTTCCTCGCTGCTGCTCGCCTCGTCGAGGTCGAACATGCGGTCATAGTCGGACAGGTTTCGATGCTCGACATCGGTGTCGATCGCGGGAACCGCGACCAGGCGCCGGGATCGGCGCAGATCTGCGGCTGCGGCCGCATGATCGGGATCGGTGATGGATTGGTGATCGGCCCAACACCGTTGATGGCGAGCAAGTTCGGCGCCGGCCAGGGTGATCACCACCTCGGTCAGGTCGGCGCGGACTTCCACTCGCCGGCCGATCGCGACCGGATGAACGGAGTAGTCGTTGGAGTCCAACCGGACGTAATGATCGCGAGGCAGCCTGGTCGTGAGCCTCCATCCGACCACCGGATCCACCGGCGGCAGCTCGAGCATCGAGCGCCGGTCGGCATCCCAGCGATCAACCGGGCGACACTCCAACCGCCGATGGTGACGGTGGTTGGCCTTGACCAACCATTCACCCAGCTGGGTGTTGAAATCAGCCGGGCTGGTGAACACACGGCCGGGCAGGAACGAGGTCTCCAGATATCCGTTCGCTCGCTCGACCAGCCCCTTGGCCTCCGGATCGCCTGGCCGGCACTGAATCACCTTGATGCCCAACGTTCCCCGGAACGCGTTCATCGTCTCGGTCAGCTGCGGTTTGCCGCCGCGCCATTGCCCGACCGCGGACTCGTTGTCCCAGACCAGAGCTCGCGGAACACGCCCCCAATCCGAGATCAACGCCCAATGCCCGGCCAGCAGATCAGGGCTTTGCCGGGTCGGGATCATCGTCGCCGCCATGACCCGCGAATAGCCGCTGACCATCACCAACACCGGCGGACGACCGACATGGCCGAACCCCAACGGAACATCGACCGGCGGAAACCACAAATCGCACTGAGCAAGCTCGCCGGGCTGATACTCAGTGCGCGAGGCCGGGTCCACCGGCTTGAACAACGGCCGCAGCTGCTGCACTCGCTCGAAGAACACCGTCTTGCCGCGTTGCCAGCCAACACGTTCCATGATCACCGTCGTCGGCATATCCGGGAACTCGGCGAGCACCGCCCGAATCTGCGGCTCGAACTCATCGACCGCCGACCCCTTCGGCTTGCGCTGATACCGCGGCGGCTCATGGGAACCGAGCGCCTTCTTCACCGTGTTCTTCGAAACCTTCATCCGACGAGCGATCGCGCGAATCGCCATCCCCTCAGCGCGATGCAACCGTCGGATCTCCGCCCAGTCCTCCACGTTCAGCACCTCATGATCGTTCACAGGGTGGGTCAGCATTCACCCGGAATCAGAGGGTCAGTCTTCAGGCGGAAGCGACA
>NZ_JBKBET010000023.1:0-4613 GCF_048910785.1 Nocardia nepalensis
CGCCGCCGTGTCCAGCCAAAACCGTTGCCGTTGGAATGCGTAGGTTGGTAGCGGTGTTCGTCGCGCACCCGTGCCGGCGAAGACTGTCGCCCAATCCACGGCCACACCACACACGTGTGCTCGACCCACTGCGGCCTTGAACCGATCCAGCCCGCCCTGGTCACGGACCAGCGTATGCACTGCCACTGCATCGGCACCGACCGCGTCGATGGTTTCCTGCACCCCGATCGTCAGCACCGGATGCGGACTCACCTCGACGAACACCGAATGTCCTGCCGACAACAACGCCGAGGTAGCCGATTCGAACTGCACCGTCTGCCGCAGATTCCGGTACCAGTACTGGCCATCCAACGCGGCGGTGTCGATCTGCTCGCCAGTCACCGTGGAATAGAACGGAATACGACTCGAGACAGCGCTGCACGACGACAGGGTCGCCGCGAGCTCGTCATGCAGCACTTCCACTTGCGCGGAATGCGACGCGTAATCCACCGCGATCCGGCTGGCCCGAATCCCTTCCGCCGAGCATTGACTCAGCAGTGTGTCCAACGCGTCGGAATCACCCGACACCACGACCGAGTCGGCCCCGTTGACAGCGGCAATCGACAAACGCCCGGCGAACTGATTCATCCGCTCGGTTGCCTGCTGATATGCCATGCCCAGCGACATCATCCCGCCGCGCCCTGCCAACCGCTGCAATGCTTTACTCCGCAATGCGACAATGCGAGCCGACTCCCGCAGCGACAACGCACCGGCTACATAGGCGGCCGCGATCTCGCCCTGGGAATGACCGACCACGGCATCGGGCTGCACACCGTAGGAGCGCCACAGCTCGGCAAGGGACACCATTACCGCCCACAACAGCGGCTGCAGCACATCGACACGATCCAGCGCTGAACCGTCGTCATCGTCGTCTACACCGCGAACCACATCCAACAACGACCAGTCAACGAATTCGCTCAACGCCTGAGCGCACGCCTGCATCTGTTCGGCGAACACCGGCGAGGAATCCAGCAGTTCACGTCCCATCCCCAGCCACTGTGACCCCTGCCCCGGGAACACGAACACCGTCTTACCGTGCAACTCAGTGCCGGTCGCGACATTCGACGCCGGCCCACCTTCGGCGAGCGCAGCCAACCCCGCAAGCAACCGCTCCCGATCCCCACCAACAACTATCCCCCGGTGGGAAAACCGCGTCCGGGTCGTCGCCAACGACAACCCCACATCAGCCACATCCACGTCGGGGCGCTCGGCAAGGAACTCCCGCAACTTCCCCGCTTGAGCCCGCAAACCCGCCGCACTACGACCCGACAACAACCACGGCCCACCCCCCGAAACAGACTGCACCCCAACCCGATCAGGCCCCGACTCCACCCGAACCTGCTCCAACACCACATGAGCATTTGTGCCGCTGATTCCGAATGACGAGACGCCGGCCCGCCGCGGCCGATCCCCGGTCTCCGGCCAAGGGCGTGATCGGGTCAACAACTCAACCGCACCGTCAGACCAATCCACCTGTGAGGACGGCGCATCCACATGCAGCGTCTTCGGCAGCACCCCGCGCCGCAACGCTTCCACCATCTTGATGACGCCGGCCACACCCGCAGCGGCCTGGGTATGTCCGATGTTCGACTTTATCGATCCCAGCCACAACGGACGACCCGCCGGACGATCCTGTCCATAAGTCGCCAGCAGCGCATGGGCCTCGATCGGATCCCCCAAGCTGGTACCCGTACCGTGCGCTTCCACCGCATCCACGTCCGAGCCCGAAAGTCCGGCATTGGCCAACGCCTGCCGGATAACCCGCTGCTGGGAGGGGCCGTTCGGCGCCGTCAAACCATTCGAGGCGCCGTCCTGATTCACGGCCGAACTACGAAGCACCGCCAGTACTTCATGCCCCAATCGGCGGGCATCCGACAGTCGCTCCAACAACAGCAATCCGACGCCCTCGGACCATCCGGTGCCATCGGCGGCATCGGCGAACGACTTGCACCGCCCGTCCACTGCCAAGCCCCGCTGACGCGAAAACTCCACAAACATCCCAGGCGTCGACATCACTGTCACCCCGCCTGCCAAAGCCATCGAGCATTCACCTTGATACAGCGACTGTGCCGCAAGGTGCAGAGCTACCAACGACGACGAGCACGCCGTGTCTACTGTGATCGCCGGGCCCTCCAGCCCGAACACGTAAGCCACCCGGCCTGACGCGACGCTCAAGGTCGTCCCGGTCAGCAGGTAGCCTTCCGCTCCTTCCTCCGACCGATGCAAGCCCTCCCCGAACCATTGTGAGCTGCAGCCGACGAACACGCCGGTCCTGCTGCCGCGCAGCGTGTTTACGTCAACCCCGGCGTGCTCGAACACTTCCCATGCGGTTTCCAGCAACAATCGCTGCTGGGGATCCATGGTCAGCGCTTCGCGCGGACTGATCCCGAACAACCCCGCATCGAATTCGACTGCATCGTCAAGGAAGCCTCCCGCCCGCACATATGACTTCCCCACTGCATCCGGATCCGGATCGAACAAACCCGCCAGATCCCACCCTCGATCGACTGGAAAACCCGAAACCACATCTTTATCGGACACGACCAACTGCCACAGATCCTCGGGCGAACCCACCCCGCCGGGATAGCGGCACCCCATCGCCACGATCACCACCGGATCGTCAGCCGTGTCCAGCTTCGGCGACTCCGATGGCGATGGCGTTCGGACGTCCGGGAGCTCCCCGAGGATCTCGGTTTCCAAGCGCTCGGCGAGGGCACCTATGGTCGGATAGTCGAACACGAGCGTTGTCGGCAAACGCAAACCAGTCGCCGCGATCAGTTGATTCCGCAGCTCGGCCATGGCCAACGACTTGAACCCCAGCTCTCGAAGAGGTGTCATGTCGGGCACGTCGGTTCCAGCCCCGTCATCGAGCAATCCCGCCACATTGTCCGCGACCAGATCTCTCAACGCCGCTCGAACCTGGTTCCGAGGAAGCGCGACAAGACGCTCGATCAAAGAGGCCGGCGCCGCGGTTTCCTCGACGCTGGCGACCAGAGGTCCGTGCAGCTCACGCCGCCAATCCGACAAAGCAGACAACACCGCCCGAAGTGGCTGCTCCGGGTCGACTCCCAGTGTTGCCGCGACAGCCGCGACATCCGCGCGCTCCACCGCGTCCCAAAACTGCCGTTCGACTCCGCTCACCGCAGGCTGCTCGCCCGCCTGCACCGCCGCCGTGTCCAGCCAAAACCGTTGCCGTTGGAATGCGTAGGTTGGTAGCGGTGTTCGTCGCGCACCCGTGCCGGCGAAGACTGTCGCCCAATCCACGGCCACACCACACACGTGTGCTCGACCCACTGCGGCCTTGAACCGATCCAGCCCGCCCTGGTCACGGACCAGCGTATGCACTGCCACTGCATCGGCACCGACCGCGTCGATGGTTTCCTGCACCCCGATCGTCAGCACCGGATGCGGACTCACCTCGACGAACACCGAATGTCCTGCCGACAACAACGCCGAGGTAGCCGATTCGAACTGCACCGTCTGCCGCAGATTCCGGTACCAGTACTGGCCATCCAACGCGGCGGTGTCGATCTGCTCGCCAGTCACCGTGGAATAGAACGGAATACGACTCGAGACAGCGCTGCACGACGACAGGGTCGCCGCGAGCTCGTCATGCAGCACTTCCACTTGCGCGGAATGCGACGCGTAATCCACCGCGATCCGGCTGGCCCGAATCCCTTCCGCCGAGCATTGACTCAGCAGTGTGTCCAACGCGTCGGAATCACCCGACACCACGACCGAGTCGGCCCCGTTGACAGCGGCAATCGACAAACGCCCGGCGAACTGATTCATCCGCTCGGTTGCCTGCTGATATGCCATGCCCAGCGACATCATCCCGCCGCGCCCTGCCAACCGCTGCAATGCTTTACTCCGCAATGCGACAATGCGAGCCGACTCCCGCAGCGACAACGCACCGGCTACATAGGCGGCCGCGATCTCGCCCTGGGAATGACCGACCACGGCATCGGGCTGCACACCGTAGGAGCGCCACAGCTCGGCAAGGGACACCATTACCGCCCACAACAGCGGCTGCAGCACATCGACACGATCCAGCGCTGAACCGTCGTCATCGTCGTCTACACCGCGAACCACATCCAACAACGACCAGTCAACGAATTCGCTCAACGCCTGAGCGCACGCCTGCATCTGTTCGGCGAACACCGGCGAGGAATCCAGCAGTTCACGTCCCATCCCCAGCCACTGTGACCCCTGCCCCGGGAACACGAACACCGTCTTACCGTGCAACTCAGTGCCGGTCGCGACATTCGACGCCGGCCCACCTTCGGCGAGCGCAGCCAACCCCGCAAGCAACCGCTCCCGATCCCCACCAACAACTATCCCCCGGTGGGAAAACCGCGTCCGGGTCGTCGCCAACGACAACCCCACATCAGCCACATCCACGTCGGGGCGCTCGGCAAGGAACTCCCGCAACTTCCCCGCTTGAGCCCGCAAACCCGCCGCACTACGACCCGACAACAACCACGGCCCACCCCCCGAAACAGACTGCACCCCAACCCGATCAGGCCCCGACTCCACCCGAACCTGCTCCAACACCACATGAGCATTTGTGCCGC
>NZ_JBKBET010000024.1:0-20331 GCF_048910785.1 Nocardia nepalensis
CGCCGCCGTGTCCAGCCAAAACCGTTGCCGTTGGAATGCGTAGGTTGGTAGCGGTGTTCGTCGCGCACCCGTGCCGGCGAAGACTGTCGCCCAATCCACGGCCACACCACACACGTGTGCTCGACCCACTGCGGCCTTGAACCGATCCAGCCCGCCCTGGTCACGGACCAGCGTATGCACTGCCACTGCATCGGCACCGACCGCGTCGATGGTTTCCTGCACCCCGATCGTCAGCACCGGATGCGGACTCACCTCGACGAACACCGAATGTCCTGCCGACAACAACGCCGAGGTAGCCGATTCGAACTGCACCGTCTGCCGCAGATTCCGGTACCAGTACTGGCCATCCAACGCGGCGGTGTCGATCTGCTCGCCAGTCACCGTGGAATAGAACGGAATACGACTCGAGACAGCGCTGCACGACGACAGGGTCGCCGCGAGCTCGTCATGCAGCACTTCCACTTGCGCGGAATGCGACGCGTAATCCACCGCGATCCGGCTGGCCCGAATCCCTTCCGCCGAGCATTGACTCAGCAGTGTGTCCAACGCGTCGGAATCACCCGACACCACGACCGAGTCGGCCCCGTTGACAGCGGCAATCGACAAACGCCCGGCGAACTGATTCATCCGCTCGGTTGCCTGCTGATATGCCATGCCCAGCGACATCATCCCGCCGCGCCCTGCCAACCGCTGCAATGCTTTACTCCGCAATGCGACAATGCGAGCCGACTCCCGCAGCGACAACGCACCGGCTACATAGGCGGCCGCGATCTCGCCCTGGGAATGACCGACCACGGCATCGGGCTGCACACCGTAGGAGCGCCACAGCTCGGCAAGGGACACCATTACCGCCCACAACAGCGGCTGCAGCACATCGACACGATCCAGCGCTGAACCGTCGTCATCGTCGTCTACACCGCGAACCACATCCAACAACGACCAGTCAACGAATTCGCTCAACGCCTGAGCGCACGCCTGCATCTGTTCGGCGAACACCGGCGAGGAATCCAGCAGTTCACGTCCCATCCCCAGCCACTGTGACCCCTGCCCCGGGAACACGAACACCGTCTTACCGTGCAACTCAGTGCCGGTCGCGACATTCGACGCCGGCCCACCTTCGGCGAGCGCAGCCAACCCCGCAAGCAACCGCTCCCGATCCCCACCAACAACTATCCCCCGGTGGGAAAACCGCGTCCGGGTCGTCGCCAACGACAACCCCACATCAGCCACATCCACGTCGGGGCGCTCGGCAAGGAACTCCCGCAACTTCCCCGCTTGAGCCCGCAAACCCGCCGCACTACGACCCGACAACAACCACGGCCCACCCCCCGAAACAGACTGCACCCCAACCCGATCAGGCCCCGACTCCACCCGAACCTGCTCCAACACCACATGAGCATTTGTGCCGCCGAGGCCAAATGAAGAGACGCCTGCTATTGAAGGACCGCGTCGGGAACCGCGCAGCGCGGACAAGCCGATATTCAGGCGTAGTCCCAAGTCGTCGACCGGGATGCTCGGGTTGGGTTCCCGGTAATTCAGACTGGGAGGTATCGATCCGTGCTTGAGCGAAAGCGCGACTTTGATAATTCCTGCGATGCCCGCCGCGCCCTCGAGATGGCCGATGTTGGTCTTGACCGATCCGATCAGAAGCGGCTTGTCCCGCTGAGCGGCGTGTCCGAGTACCGCGCCGAGTGCGGCCGCCTCGACGGGATCCCCCACTCGCGTCCCCGCACCGTGGAGCTCGACATACTCCACATCACTACAGTCGATGCCTGCATTCCGATAAGCGGATCGCAGCAACTCTTCTTGCGCAACCTGGCTGGGAACTAAGAACTCACTTCCTTGCCCGCCGTTGTTAGTGCTCTCACCGCGAATGACGCAGTAAATCCTGTCCCCGTCCGCCACCGCCTGTTGGTAGCGCTTGAGAACAAGCACACCACCTCCTTCACCGCGAACATACCCATTTGCACGGGAATCGAATGCATAGCACTTGCCATCAGGCGAGAGAACTCCGAGTTTGGCAGCCGACAGCCAATTCTGCGGTGCGAAATTCAAATTGATCGCGCCTGCAAGTGCAACCTGCGATGATCCGGACCGGATGCTCTCGCACGCGAGGTGGACAGCTATCAGGGAAGAAGATTGGCCGGAGTCTACTGTCAAGCTGGGACCCGTTAAACCGAGCGCGAACGACACTCGGTTCGCAATCAGGCTCCGTTGCAGGCCTGTGAAAGTATACGAAGAAATCTGCCCAAGCCGATGAGTCAGCGCGGAATAGTCGTCGGACATTGTGCCGAGAAACACGCCCATATTCGGCGTACCACCATCCGGCTTGATCCCCGCGTCTTCCAGCGCCTCCCAAGCCAGCTCAAGCATAATTCGCTGTTGCGGATCGATAGCCGCCGCTTCACCGGGTGAAATCCCGAAGAATTCGGGATCGAATAGGTCTACCCACGGCAGGAACCCACCCAACCCCACCCCGGGCTCACCGACCGCATTTCTCAGCTCATGTAGCGTGGCCCGATCTGCAGGTATCTCGGTAATCGCATCGGATCCCGATGCGAGAAGGTTCCAGAATTCGATGGGATCGGCTGCGCCCGGAAATCGGCAAGAGATCCCGACAATGGCAATTCCGTCGTCGATCGAATAACCCGACTCGCGAACATCGCCCATATAAACGTGCCTCTCACGTTCAAGCGCGATCCGCGATGGCCACCAAACAATGGGACGGCAATTCGGGACCGGCTAACTGTCGGTCGCGCTGACGGAGCATCCAACGCCGCAGCTCGGCCAAGTCGAACGGATAACTTGAGGACAGGAACACGCCGATTCTCGACCTGGCACATCCACCCCCTAAGAGCGACCCCGACTCCACCTTCGGACGAAGGTTAGCAAGAGGTACATGATCTGGCAACGCCACATTTCCGGGCGCTGAGACACAGTAGAACTCGCGACGCGGGTGCTTTGGATGCGGTGGCCGCCAAGGGAACTGGGCTGATGCCAACCCGCTCCGAGTCGGCGCGGCGGGCTTCGCTGCGGGAAGCGGAGAACGCGCGCTTGCGCGCGGAGTGTCGGTTGATCGGGAAGTCCCCGGTGCAGGTATCGGCGATCCCGCTCGACAAAGGTACTTACCTGTCTCGATCTCGACGATGTACCGTCTGCTGCGCGGCCACAGCGAAGTGCGTGAACGCCGACGCCGGGCTGCCCGGCCGGCGCGGACCATGCCCCAATGTGTGGCCGCCGTCCCGAACCAGGTTGGGAAGCAACGAGATTGGCCGATCCATTCAAAGCATCATCTACTAACGCTGCTGGTGATGATGCTGAATATCTTCTCCCGCAAGGTGATCCACCGAGCGGTGGACCCACACGAATCCCAGTGGCGGGCAAAGTAATTTCAACTGGACTCGATCGCCGCCAACAACGGTAGTCTGTGCGCCTACATCCTTGCCCGCAACGGCGGTCCGATGGTCAGCAAACCTGTCTCCAAGCTGCTGGTCGACTTGCAGATCGCCCCATCGCACTCGCGTCCGCACGTCCGTAACGACATCCGTACTCGGAGCTGAATTTCGAGACACTGAAGTACTACCCGGCGCTCCCGGACAGGTTCGACGCCCCCGAGAAGCGCAGTGATGCTGGCCGGCATTCTTCAGCTACTCCGACAAGGATCACCTGCAGTTCGGCATCGGATTGCACACGCCCGCAACGATTCACGGCGCCATCGCACCAGATCTGCACCGAACGCGCCGCGATCCCGTCGGCCGCCGACGCAGCCACCCGACTTGGTTCTGGCGATCACCTACCCCACCCAAGCTGCCGACCGCGGCCTGGGTCAACGAACCAGCGAAGTAGACCATCAACACAGAATTCGTGGCCTGACCAGGCTCACCGGGGTTCACAGATTCCGCTCGACAACGCGAAACAGATCGGCGCTGTGTCTGTTTCGATCCTTAGCTCGAATCTTGGCTTGTAACAAGATCTTGCCTAGTCGTCTCGCAACAGGCATGCTCCTTCGTACGGGGACCGGAGGGGAAGAAGTGATGGACGCAGGACCACGAGCACAGCAGCTGATTGTCCTCGGGGCAGGAGTGATGGGGTCAAGCATCACCACAACGGCTGTTGGGCACGGCATTCCCGTGCTTCTTGTCGACGTGGACGAGGAGATTCTCGGACAGGCGCGGAACCGGATAGCCCAGCAATTGCGGCACGCCCAGCTGCTCTCGGCGCTCCCCCAGGAGCGACGACCAGGAGAGCTGCAGACGAGCACATCGGTCGGTTCCGCGATGGGCACGACTGCCGTTATCGAAGCGGTCACTGAAGATTTCAGCTTGAAGCACAAGCTCTTGGCCGGGGTGTCAGAAGCTGTCCCTCCGGGAACACCCTTGATTACCAACACATCGGGAATCCCGATCGACGAACTAGCCGATGGGCTGCCCCGTCCCGAAGATCTCGTAGGTACGCACTTCATGAATCCGGCCTATCTCATCAAGATGGTCGAGGTTGTCCGGGGACCGCGCACTGCGCAGGCCACCATGACAGCGGTCGAAGAGTTGCTAACTGCTCTTGACCGACAAGCGGTGCTCGTCCAGGACTCGCCCGGCTTTGTCACCAGTCGGCTGCTGCACCCCATGATTAACGACGCGGCGCGCATTGTCGGCCAGGGAATCGCCACGGCAGAAGCGGTGGACACCCTCATGCAAGGCTGTCTTGGTCATCCAACCGGACCACTGCGAACTGCGGATCTGATCGGCCTGGACAACCTAGTTGATTCGCTTGCCGCGCTGTATGAGCGGACCGGTGAGGAACGTTTCCGGCCATGCCAGTTCCTGCTGGAAAAAGTCGAAAGGCAGCAACTCGGCCGCAAGTCGGGCCAAGGCTTCTATGAATACGGAGAGGTACTCTCGTGACATCGGAACAATCGGTGGCAGCCACGGCGGCGACCAGGGAAACTATCCAGCACAAACTACTCTCTTTCCTTGAGGCCAGGCTGAAGACTTCGGTGACAGCCGACCAAGACCTGTTTGCTCGCGGTCTTGTCACATCGATGTTCGCGATGGAACTGGTTGTCCAGCTCGAACAGTTCTTCGGTATCGCAATCGTCGGAGCCGACCTGCAATTGGCGAACTTTCGCTCGGTGAACACCATGACCGAGCTCGTCCTGCGACGTCAGTAAGTTGATGACGTCCGAGCGGCTTGCCGAAGAATGCGCAATCGTCGACAAGCTTGTCGGCGGACATCCCGAATCGTGGGATCTGGCCGGGCTGATCCCGGAAAAAGTGCTGCGGGACCTCGGCACCCGCGGGTTGCTGTGCCCCCAGATACCCCAGGAGTACGGCGGTATCGGTTTCGACAGCCTGTCCACCGGGGAGTTCACTGCCCATGTGGGAAGCCTATGCAGCTCGCTGCGCAGCGTGATGACCTCACAGGGCATGGCGGCATGGACGATCCAGCGCCTGGCCGATATCGAGCAGCGGCATCAGTACCTGGCGCAGCTGGCAAGTGGCCAGTTAGCGGCCGTCGGGTTCAGCGAGCCGCAAGCCGGCAGCGATCTGTCCGCGATCGACACCACTGTGCGCGACGACGGCGACTCTGTCATCCTCACCGGACAGAAGGTGTGGATGACCGCTGCACACTATGCCGATCTGCTCGTGGTCTTCTGTCGATACGGCGACGATTCCGCCGCGGTTGTCGTGCCCACATCCACCCCGGGGGTACACGTACAGCGGGTAGCGGATCCACTGGGCTGCCGAGCGGCCGGGCACGCCAACGTCCTATTCGATTCCGTTCGGTTGCCGATGAGCAATGTGCTCGGCGGCGCGAAACAGTCCTTGGCGCTACTTGCCACAACAGCGCTCACCTATGGTCGGATATCGGTAGCGTGGGGTTGCGTCGGCATACTGCGGGCCTGTCTTGCTGCGGCGAGCTCACACGCCCGGTCCCGTCAACAATTCGGCAAACCACTCGCCGAGCACCAACTCGTCGGACGACACCTGGCCGAATTGCTGGCCTCCGAACAAATCGCGACCCGAATCTGCGAACACGCCAGCCGCTGTTGGGATTCGAGCTCTCCTGACATGGCCGTCGCAACAGTGCTCGCCAAACACGTCAGCGCAAGCCAGGCTGTAAAGGGCGCCGCAGCGGCAGTGCAGGTGCTGGCGTCGGCCGGGGCGCAGGACGGTCATCTAGTCGCACGCGCCTACCGGGACGCGAAACTCATGGAAATCATCGAGGGAAGCACCGAGATCTGCCAACTCATCTTGGCTCAGCACGCATTAACCGCATCGCTGTGAACGTAACGGAGTCTGCTATGACCGACACACCCACCTTGGTGAAATGCCTCGTCTGGGACCTTGACAACACATTGTGGGCAGGAACCTTGCTCGAGGACAGACACGTCCAGGCTACCGAAGCAGTCAGGGAGGTGATCCGCACGCTCGATGCACGCGGCATCCTGCAGTCGGTGGCCAGCAAGAATGATCACGACCTTGCGTGGCCCCGGCTCGAAGCGCTCGGGATCGCCGAATACATTGTGCTCCCCCACATCGGCTGGGCACCCAAATCGGACTCCATACGCCAGATCGCGGACAAACTGAACTTCGCACACAACACGATCGCCTTCATTGATGACCAGTCTGCCGAGCGCGCCGAAGTCGCGTTCCACCTACCAGATGTGCGGTGCTATTCGCCCGACCACCTGTTGGCGCTGCCCAGCCTCCCCGAATTCAGCCCGCGAGACGTGACTGTCGACTCACGGCGGCGGCGCCAGATGTATCAGGCAGGCTTCAAGCGGGACGCCGACCGTGAGGCGTTCACCGGTCCCGACGAAGAATTCCTGCGCTCGCTGGAACTCGAACTGTGCATCGGCAGAGCCGATGCCGCGGAATTGTCCCGGGTCGAGGAACTGACCTTGCGGACCAGTCAGATGAACGCCACCGGCGTGCACTACTCCGACACCGTACTTCGGGAGCTGTGCGCCGACCCCGCGCATGAGGTACTGGTGGCCACCTTGACCGACCGATTCGGACCACATGGTGCAATCGGCGTGCTGCTTCTGGAGAAGCGGGTCGACTGCTGGCACCTCAAACTGCTGGCAACCTCATGTCGAGTGGTCTCCTTTGGTGTGGGGACCGCCATCCTGAACTGGCTGGTCGACCAAGCCGCCCGGGCAGACGTCCACCTTGTTGCCGATTTCCGTGCCACCCAACGCAATCGGATGATGGAGATCGCCTACCGCTTCGCCGGTTTCGTCGATGGTGACTGCGCCTGCCTGAGCACAGTGCCCGGAGCTGACGACATCCAGCGCCTGCACCTGGTGCCGGACTCTCGGGAGTTGCCGAGCACCATGCGACTCGTCACAGCAGATCTCGCGTCGGCAGGCGTCAAAGCTCCTTCTTCCTAACCAAAGTGATGCCATCGGCCATTGTCAACATCGACAAGTCGACCCGATCATCGTCCCGCAGGAACGTATTGAGTTCCCGGATCGCAACAGTGTCAGGATCCTGTTGCTTCGCATCAATAACTCGGCCGAAGAACAGAGTGTTATCCAGCACGATCAAGCCGCCAGGGCGGAGCAGCGTGAGCGTCGCTTCATAGTACTCGCGGTAGTTGGCCTTGTCCGCGTCGATGAACGCAAAATCCACGACACCACAATCCATTTCGTCGATGAGCATTGCCAACGTCGACTTGGCGTCGCCGATCCGTATGTCGATCCGATCAGCGACACCAGCCCGTTCCCAGTACGGCACGCCGATCATCGGCCACTTCTCGGAGATGTCACACGTCACCAGACGCCCGCCCGGGGCGAGCGCTCTCGCCATGCACAGCGTGCTGTAACCCGTGAAGGTCCCGACCTCCAGCACCAATCGAGCCTTCATCAAGGCAACCAGGAGCCCTAGCAGTTGGCCCTCCTCCGCCATCACCTGCATGACGTACCCCATCGGATAGGCCTTCGTCTCCTCACGCAGCTCACGCAAAATCACGTCTTCCCGCAGCGAAGCATCACGAAAATACGTTAGAAGCTCCGCGGAGAGCTCGGTCTGGTCGGCCATGTTTCTCCTAGACTTAAGTCCCTGGTTAAGATTTTCGGGTTTGCGAACAAGCCCTCGCAACTAACGTGTCGCGACAATACCCTGAGTTCCCACTCCTCCCGCCGGCCTCGGAGTGCACCCATGAGAGAAAGGTATGCAATTGACG
The DNA here is from genome assembly GCF_048910785.1 of Nocardia nepalensis. NCBI lineage: Bacteria > Bacillati > Actinomycetota > Actinomycetes > Mycobacteriales > Nocardiaceae > Nocardia > Nocardia nepalensis. The sequence continues at coordinate 8,188 of NZ_JBKBET010000024.1, forward strand.
CCCGCAGACGGGATATAAACTTCGCGTTCTATTGCAGTCGATGATTGCGGCGATGAGAACACTGCGCAATCGATGATCCGATGACGTTAAAGGTGTGCCCTCAAATAACGCCTGAGAAAGAAATTGCCCCAGATCCTTATAAAGATGGTCATGCCTATTGATACCAAAGGGATAAACGGTCTAACTATCGGTATCGGAACCAATGCAATCCGATACCAAAGAAGGGATCCGCCAGCGGTTGGCGACACTCGAATTTCCTCGATATAATCTCGATACCCTAAGGGGGGATTTTCTAAATAGAAAGCATTGTATCGATCAGCTTCATCCCATTCGTAATACCGGCATTTAAGGGAGAAAGGCCCAACCTTGAAATCTTGTAGTGAACCGACACCATGAGGCCGGCTTGTGCGCCACTGACTCTCTGCACCAGGGAGAAATTTGTGATCTCCCGTCGTGATTTCATCCCACATCCGTTCAGCATCAGCCGCGAAAAATGTGGTTCGATCGTAGACCGTGATGGCGTTGCGAAACTCATTGGAAGAACGTGTGTAGCCTATCGACATTTCACTTCCTTTCGTCCTGCTACAGTTCAAGCAGAGACGATCGCTACACCCAACGTAGCGATCCAAACGCCCCCTAGGCACTGAAGCACCCTGTCCCTTAGAACGATGTCCTCCGGTGCACCAGCTATCCCTCCGTCTACGTCAACGGCATATCGCAAGACCGCCACGGTGATGGGAATCAACGAGACCGTAAACCAGGGCCCGGAGTGCCCACCCCGTTCAAATGCCCAAAGCGCGTAGAACACCACGACCGCGACGGCCGACATAGTCCACACGAATCGCAGGTAGGTGGCAGTGTAACTCTCCAACGACCTTCGGATCTTGGCGCCGGTTCGTTCAGCGACTTGAAGCTCTGCGTAGCGCTTACCAGCGACCATAAACAACGATCCAAATGCCATTACTAGCAGGAACCACTGCGAGAGCGGGATGCCTGTAGCTGCGCCGCCCGCAATTGCCCTGATAAGGTATGCGGAGGATACGATGCAAATATCGAGGACAGCCTGATGTTTGAGACCGAAGCAATAGGCTAGTTGGATAGCGAGATAGACTGCAATGACCACCGCGAGCGCTCGCGAAGTCACGAGCGCTACCGTCAGAGACAGGCAAGCCAGCACTATTGCCGTAGTGTAAGCAAGGACGGGTGACACTATGCCAGCAGCGATAGGCCGCATGCATTTTGTCGGGTGCTGCCGGTCAGCTTCGATGTCGCGGATATCGTTGATCAGATAGATCGTCGACGCCGCCATGCAAAACACTACGAATGCGATGCCGGACTTGTATAGGACATCTCGGTACTCGTAGTGCACACCACCGCCAAGCGTGGCCAACGGTGCGGCAACGACGAGGAAATTCTTGATCCATTGCCGAGGTCGCACTGCCTTCACGAGCCCGGCCGTGGCAGTGGGAGTCTCCGCAGCTTCTCGCCACGGCTCAAGCTCATTCGTCATGGATGGCTCCGCCCTCACTTGTTGTCTTCGCCCGCTCATCGGTCCGAACTCGCGGCGCCTCGAACCTAGCATCTGTTCGCCGCCAGAGTAAGTGCCCGTCGGTAAACTGATCGGTTAATGTCTGCGGGGTTGCGAGCTGCGGGAATCGTTGCGGGGCTGTTGTATTCGTTGTCGTCGGCTTATCGTCGGTGAAGTGGCCGATTCCGGGAGGCGGCGATGGTGTCGTGGCGTGAGGAACTCGCTCGACGCGAAGCCGAGGTCACGGAGCAGGTTGAGCGGATGCGGGGCCAGATCGCGGAGTTGACCTCGCAGTTGGGTCTGGCCAGCAGCGTTTGGCGCGGTTGATCATCACGCGGGAAACGTGAGCGAGATCTTGTCCGAGACCGAGGTCGAGACCCCGGTGCTGAACGCCCAGCCTGATGAGAATGGTAGCGACGCGGAACATGGTGTTCGGCAACCGGTTTCGCCGATTGGCGCCGTGCTGGTGCCGCCGCGACTCGACGGGATGGACGCCGGGTGCTGCCTGCACGACTACGAGGAGATCATGGCCGTACTCGTCGAAGCCGAACACGGCTTGCGGTCAGGACAGGTCGCCACTGAGCTGGGCATCGCGACCACCGAACGGGCGCAGGTGGAAGGGCTGGGTTCGAAGCTCAAGCGCCTCGTCGCGCGAGGCTGTCCGATCAAGCACCCGCGGGTTTATTCACGATCGCCGATACTGTTGAACAGCAGGGTGATTGACACTGGTCCGGTGGCTGTGCCCAGCGGTTATGCCCTCGACACCGACGGCGGTGTCTCTCGTGGAACGGGACCTGGTGGTAGCACTGGGAATTACCACAAACCTTTCGCTCCAAAAGGTCCCGCCATGTCGTTCTACTCTCCCGCTTCCAGTTTTAGCGTCCCCGAGAACACCTGGGCCTGCGTGGCATGCCGGCTCGGACACGGCACCCGCCGTCCGGTTCGCGCTCGCCGCTACACCTCCGACACCACCGACGCGCAATGGGCAGTGCCTGGCAGCTGCCGTGGCCGGCCTGGCTCGACGGGGCCGGGGGCCGACCCGAGGAGTTCTGCCGCCGCGAAATCCTCGACGGCATCTTCTATCTCGCAGACAAGGGCTGCAACGTCCCGGCCGATCTGCCGCCCTGGCACGCGGTCTACGACGCATTCGCTCGCTGGTGGAACAGCGGCGATCTCGACGCGATCCACACTAACCTGCGTAAACAACTGCGCCGCGACGAAGGGCGCGAGTCCGAGCCGACTGCGGCGGGTCGCAAGCGCTACGTCATCGTGGACACGCTGGGCTTGCTGCTGGTCGTGCTGGTGACCGGCGCGAACACCCAGGACCGCGACGCAGCCGGGCCCGCGCTGATTCGGTTGCGGGCGATGTTCGACACGATCAGCCTGGGCTGGGCCGAGGGCGCCTACGCGGTCACACTGGTCCGGTGGGCGAAAACTGTTCTGGCGCTCAGGTTTCAGATCGTAAAGCGCGCCGATTCCGCGACGGGGTTCGAAGTGATTCTCGCAGGTGGGTGGTCGAACGTACGCTGGCGTGGATCTGCCGACGCCGACGCTGTGTCCGCGACTACGAAAGGGCTACCCGAACACCACGAAGCCATGGTCAGATCGTTCATGCTCATGTCCCATCGACTGGCCAGACAGCGAAAATGAACGGATGGTTAACACACCAGGCTCGAGCTGAAGTCGCCGAAGAAGCTGCTGCGCGTGCTGGACGTCGCTGAGGCACAATCGATCCCGGACTCCTGCGGACATCTGCGAGACTGATTCCTTTTCGCGGTACTGCACGGATCGGCGAAGCGTTGGAGCTTCGACATGAAGACTTCACCGCCGAGCGTGAGTTGACGATTTGTCGACGCGACAAGGACAGCGGGGCTCGCATGGAATCGTCGACCTCGCGCAGCATCCCGATCAGCACCGAACTGGTCCGGCTCTACGCTGATCACCTGCACCAGGAGTACGGCGATCTCGCCAGGAACTATGTGTTTGGAGCAGGCGGGCTGGCTCAGCGATCAGAGGGTGCGCTGGCAATTACCACGATCCTCACTCCGCCCCACCGCCTCCCGGAGCTCGCTGACTCAGCTGTTCACAGCGGCGAGGCCGAAATCCGCAGCTCCACACTGCAGTTTGCCGCAGAGGGATCCTGCGTAGGCCGCGTCCTCCAGGGATCTCGCTGAGCCGAACGGATGGGAAACCTACCAACTTACCGCCCGCGGGTTGCCGGCGAATCAGCAACTCGCCACGAGCTCGAAAAGACCTTGGGCAACCTCGCGCCGAGCGATCAACGAGAACCCTTGCACGCTAGCGTAAGCCACCGTACTGAACATTCGACGGAGCGGCTACGTCGCTATATCGAGTACACCAACGCGGTCAACGTCCGGCGCCTGGTCACCCTCGTCCACAACGGCCCGGTATTCCACAAAGGCCAACTCCCAGAACGACCCGTCCAACGTCACGCCCAAGAAACGGAGGCTCACCTGCCGACGCGGACGTCACCTGAGAGACAACCCCATTCACAAGATTTGACACTATCGCGTGACGCACCGCCAGAGGCTGTGGCATTGTAGGCTCGTGAAACGGCGTCGCATCGACCACCGACCCAGCCTGACGGCTCAATTCAATGCCGCACAACGCGCCGCAGAATCGCTTCAACCGGCAGATCGACGGCTGCTTGATGATCGATACTCGCGCATGTACGCCGGACGGTTTGCTCCACTGCTTGCTCTCCCGCCCCTTGCGCGGGCCTCGCTACGGGCGTCAGACCGCTTCTACACAGGCCTTCATACCCACGTCGTTCTGCGGGTCCGTTACACCGACGATGCTTGCCGTCAAGCCATTGACGCTGGTATCGATCAGATCGTCCTGCTGGGGGCAGGCTTTGATACCACCAGCCTACGGATCAAGGATGTTGACGTATCGATATTCGAGGTCGACGCACCGTTGACCCTCCGTAAGAAACTTCGTATTAACGAGAGCAAAAACATACCTGTTGATTCTCGGATCCGATGGGTTCCATGCGATTTCGAACACGACCCGTTGCCTCAACGTCTTGCCGAAGCCGGGTTCGATCCTTCACGACCGTGTTTAGTGACCTGGATTGGTGTCAGCTTCTACTTGACTCCAGCAGCGTTCGAGCGCACCGTCGCGGATCTCGCGGGATTATCCGCGGCTGGTAGCCGCTTAGTTCTCGACTACGGCGACCCTGAAATCGTCACCGGTGATCATGTCCTCGCCGGGGCCCGTCGTACCTCAAGGTCAGGCCGGCAGGGTGGTGAGCCATACCGCAGTGGCTTCACGCCAAAAGGTTTAACCACTTTGTTAGCCAAGTACGATTTCACCGAATGCGATCACGTACGTGTACCAGATCTGGCAAGGCGATACGCACCTGGCGGGCAATTCCCGTATTCGACCGACGACTGGATAGGAATCGTCACAGTCCAACGTCTGAATTCCAATCGCCGTGACGCGAGAAACCACGCCGACATTTCCTGACCTGCATGCGCATCCCGATCAAACGCGCCCAGCAGGCACGAGGCAATTCATCCCAGATGTTGTCTACTGTCACCGAGTGCACGGCCCTTAATCAGCAGCTCGTCAGCACGTGAAAGATGACCACCGCGCGCCGCCTCAAATAGACCACCTGGTCGGTCCTCCCTGGCTCGATCCGAGCCAGGGAGGACCGAAGGGATGCTTGCTGTGGAGGATACGGGTGAGATTTGTCGTTTGGCGCCGGTCGGAGGATATGCCGATCCAGGCGATCGCCAGTTCGTGGGCTTGTCCCGCCGCAACACCGTGAAGCAGGCCCTAGCCTCGGACGAGCCCTCACCCCACCGAAGTATCAGCGCCGCGCCCACTCAAGGGACCGAACTTGGACGCGGTCGAGCCGCGAACCCGCGAGTTGCTACGGGCCGATCCGGCGACACCGACGACGGTGATCATCGAACGGATCGGTTGGACTCGTACGATCCAGATATTTTCGGGGCGGGTCGCCGAGCTGCGGTCGGCGTATCTGCCTCCGGATCCAGCATCGCGGACCGCCTTGTCGCCGGCGACATCGCGAAGTGCGATTTCTGGTTCCCGCCGATCGATCTGCCAGTCGGGTCCGGACAAGTCCGCGGTCCTGAACAGCTGCCAGTCCTGACGATGGTGCTGGAGTTGGCGTGGCGGACGCCGCGAACTGACTGCCGAATGCCAAGCGTTCCAGGGAGCCCTGGGAACCAGGGTGCTCGTCCGCAAGCCCGCTGATCCGGAAACGAAGGGCATGATCGAGCGGGTTCATGACCATTTGGAGCGATCGTTCCCGGGGTGATCTTACAGCGGCCCAACCGATTTCAAGCCTCAACACGATGAGTGGCTGGAGTTGGATGAATGCCCGGCCGCGGCGCGCGCTCGGTTGCGCGCCAACCGAGCGGATCACCGCGGAGCGCCTAGCGATTCTGAGGCTGTCGCTGGTCGCGCCGCAGACCGGGTGGCGGCGCGCAGCGCGGCGGGATCGGTGTACTCCGCCCAGCTTCACGAGCCGCAGGTCGAGCAACGCTGTCTGACCGACCGACTGTGACACCCGCGCTGGGCATCAACATCGAAGGCGGGGATGGCCTGATACCTGGACGAACCAGAACCACCGATTCTGAAACATCAAGCACGACATCGTATTCCGACGCCGAGTTCGACTTCCAGACCCGGGCGTTGATGGCGCTGTCGCTGCCCGAACCCGCGCACCTGCTGACCAAACGCACTCGCGCCGCGAACTAGACCCACGAGGAATCGCTCGTCGCCTGCCGCAACGCGAAGTCTCCGCCCACGAATCCCGCGGCGGTGAGGGACATCCGCTCGGTGTGGTTCCCCTACCGGAATCGTTGGAGGAGTTCGACTTCGGTCACGCACACGGGTTGAAACAGGCGTGATCGCGGATCTGGATACCCTGGATTTCGTTACCGCGAACGAGAATGTGATGTTCCCGAGGCCCGCCCGGAACCGGCAAACCCGCCTCGCCATCGGATTAGCGATCCGGGCCTGCCGCGCCCGGGCAATGGGTCGCGTTCGCCATCGCCGCCGAATAGGTCACCCGCCTTGCCGCGGCCCACCGCAGGCGAAGGTTGGAGGCCGAGCTGATCAAGCTCGGCCGCTACCCGGTCCTCGTAATCGACGAAGTGGGCTACGTCCCGTTGGGGAACGCAGGCACCAATCCGTTCTTCCAACCGGTCTCGTACCGCTCCGAAGGCGCCTGGCTGATCGCGACGTCCAAGAAGGTGGAGCGCAGCATCACGGGCGACGCCTGTCCCTTGATATCGGCGGAGGTACTCATATATTCGCGCCCGGCACTACTTTTCTCCAGGCGCTATAGTGCGCTGAATATGGTGACCGTACAAACTAAGCGAATAATCGGTCAGCATGTCTTCATGCGCACAATCCACGGGATAGATATCAATATTTCCCGTAACATATGGCCGCCACCTTTGCTTGAGCGATGCACTGGCCTCAGGATTGCCCTTCACAGCGGAGTAAATAACTACGTTACCCTTAAAGACGCCTGGAGAATGATCGCGATAGCAATCCATATTGCGGCCTACGTTACGCATGACAACATCGAGGATGGCCATCTGTTGAGAGTTTAACGAGCTGCTATGCCTCACAATTATGTCTTTTAGCTCCGAAAATGACAGATTTCCTTCCTCGTCGCTAACATCAACCGCAAGAAGCGACTCAATTTCCCTTCTTATCGGTTCCATGTCGCTAACATCAACCGCAAGAAGTGGCTCGATCTCTCTTCTTACCGATTCCATATAGACCCGCGGCTCCGCTGCAGCGAAATGGCCATCTCCCGCTGGCTGCGCATCAAGTAGAATTAGATTGGCAACTTCATGCCCGCACTCTTGAAGCGCAACCGCGAGTTGATGGGCAACCGTACCGCCGAATGACCAGCCCAGAATACTGTAGGGCCCGTCGGGCTGAAATGAGCGGACTCTATCTACGTAGTCCAGGGCCATGGCGTCGATCGATAGCGGTACTTGATCCTGCATACTCGATGGATTTTGCTGAATCCCGATAACTGGACCTCGAAGGTATCGCCCAAGAGTTACGTAGGGCCAACTCACTCCACTCATCGGATGAATACAAAATAGCGGGACACCCTCGCCGTTCTTGAGTATTTGCAGGGGGGTTATTTGCTCCGTTATCTCAGCCTGCACATCAGCCTGCGTTTGTAGCCGGCGGCCCAACGCCCTTATTGTGGGAGCTTCGAAAAGCACCCGCACAGGAATAGAGGTGCCCAAACGCGCGCTGATTACCGAAACCAGGTGCATTGCGGATAGGGAATTTCCACCCAAGTCAAAGAATGAATCATCGATACCAATTTGTTCAAGTCCCAGCACTTGGCCGTAGATTCCTGCCAAAACCTCTTCTGTTTCGCTTGTTGGTGGCACGTACTTTCCAGCACTACCGAACTCAGGTTCCGGAAGGGCGCGGATGTCAAGTTTTCCGTTGATCGTCAGCGGAATAGCCTCGATGCCGACTATGGCAGCGGGAACCATGTATTCAGGGAGCCGCTCGGACAATGCGGCACGAATTTCCTCGGGTTCCGCAGTTCCAACGTAATATCCGACTAGTCTATTGTTGGCCTGATCAGCGCCACGCGCAACAACTACCGCTTGCTCAACCCCACTGCATCCCGTCAAGACCGCCTCGATTTCGCCGATCTCTACACGATATCCGCGAATCTTCACCTGCCGATCGGCCCGGCCCAAAAAGTTGAGATGCCCGTCGGAATGCCATCGCACTAGATCTCCGGTGCGGTACATTCGCGACCCTGGCGGCCCATAAGGACAGGCGACGAACCGCATTGCGCTCAGTCCTGGGCGCTGCCAGTATCCCCACGCCAAGCCTTCGCCAGCCACATACAGTTCGCCCACGACTCCAACCGGCACCGGATTCAATGCGTTATCTAGTACGAACAGCCCGAGATGGGCAAGCGGATGTCCGATCGGGACAGCACCGCTGCTAATGTGGCCAGCTGCGATCGCCTGCGACGAGGCATATATGGTCGCCTCAGTGGGTCCGTACATATTGTATACCGTCGGCAGGTCTGGATGATTGTGCATCCACCTTCGCAATCGCGATGTATCCACCGTCTCTCCGCCAAGCATCAAGGTCTGAAGCTTTAGGTGTTTTCGCGATTCGTGTGATACCGCGTCGACGGATTCAAGGGCATAGAAGGCGGACGGAGTCTGCGTTAATACAGTCACTTGCTCGGAAATTAGCAAGGCGTAAAAATCCTCCGGCGAACGAAGCGTCGACTCTGGCACGACAACCACTCGCCCCCCGCAAAGGAGGGCACCGAAGATCTCCCAAACCGAGACGTCGAAGCTGTAGGAGTGCCACTGCGACCACGTTCCGCCCGGTGCAGTGGCGATACGAATCGATTCGAGCTCCCGCATAGCGTTGCGGTGAGTAGTTGCGACACCTTTGGGTGAACCAGTGGTGCCTGATGTGTAAATCAAGTAGGCGAGGTCCTCGGGATTTGTTGCAGGCAACGCCTCCACTGGATAGGCACTTATGCATGCGTTGTCAGCAACAATAATTTGTGCCTCGCACCCACTCATCCTGCCGGTTAGCTCCGCCGTGGTGATTACCGCAACAGGTGTCACATCGGCGACTATATGGTCAATACGCGCTTGTGGTAGCGATGGGTCTATGGGCACATAGGCGGCGCCTAGTTTAAGTGTGGCTATCATTGCGAGAATTGCTTCTGCGGACCGCGGCAGCAATAACCCTACGCGATCCCCCCGGCTGACACCCTTAGCGGCCAGGAAGTGTGCCAATCGGTTTGCGCTGTGGTCGACTTCTATATAAGTCATGGATCGGCCATCGAAGGTCACCGCTGGCGCGTCAGGCGTCTGCCTCACCTGAGCCGAAAATGCGTCAGTGATAGAGACAGGATTTTCCTTTGGCGCCGAAAGCGCCGTGCGATTGTCGAGTTTGCTGATCTGAGCGTGTTCACCGGCATCAAGGAGATCCACGGAGGACAGTCGTTGATCTGTGTCGGCGACCATAGCCGTAATAATACGCTGCAGGCGGTCGACGAGCATTTGGATACTGTTCGCGTCGAACACATCCGTGCGATACTCCAACGTTCCGCAGATACCTTCAGGCTCGCCGGACTGACTCCAGCGTTCCTCTAACGAGAAGGTTAGATCCATACGAGAGATGTGCGTATCAACTGGCAATAGGGTGGCACCGAGATCACCCAGCGCATCCGCAGGCGCGACTCCGTTGCCCTGGCGTGTAAAGTTTTGCCATGCCAACATCACCTGCACCAAAGGCTGATAAGACAAATTCCTACTAGGGTTAATCTGCTCCACAAGTAGTTCGAACGGCACATCTGGATGCCGATACGCTGTCAAACAATGCTCTCGAACCTGCTTCAGTAGCTCCGCCACCGTCAATTCTGGCATGACTCTAGTACGAAGCACCAAGGTATTAATGAAGCACCCAACGACCTCTTTGAGCGCAGAATCCGCCCGGCCCGCGACAGGAAATCCCACAACTACATCGTCTGTCGAGCAAAGCCTGGACAACAGCACCGCTAGTGCGGCCTGAACGACCATAAAGGTCGTCACGTTGTGCTCGCGAGCGACATGAGCAACCTGCTGTTGCAGCTCCGGCGGCCACGCTATCGCCAAGTTCGCCCCGCGGTAATCCGCGACTGCTGGGTAGGGGCGGTCGGAGGGCAATTCGAGTCGCTCGGGTATGTCCGCCAAAGCCTGCTTCCAGAAAGCGAGTTGTCTTGAAATCGGACTATGCGGATCGTCGAGGGTACCAATTTGTGCGCGTTGCCATAGTGTGTAATCGATATATTGCACGGGCAGTGGCGCCCAATCCGGAGCGCTACCCACGCATCGACTGGCAAATGCGGTTGTAAGATCACGCAGCAGTATCGAAGTTGACCATCCGTCCACTGCGATGTGGTGCACTACCAGCACGAGCACATTTTCACTGTCACCACGACTGAAGATTGATGCCCTGACAGGTAGAGAGCTAGCTAGGTCGAAGCGATTGCTGGATTCGGCCGCTATAGCCTGCTCCAATTGGTTCTGCGTCCATCCGGCCGCGTCGGTCACCTGTAGTTCAAACGCACATTGCTGAGGCTCTAAAGGAAGTTGCCGGGGCTTCCCACCGATAGCAGGGTACAGCGTGCGAAGACTCTCGTGGCGGCCGAGAAGATCAGCGAATGCCATCTTCAGCGCCTCGATATCAAGTCGACCGTCGATCTTCAATCCAAACGCGACGTTAAAGACCGGTGAAGGACTGAAAAGCTGGTCCAAGAACCACAAACGCGATTGGGCAAAAGACAACGGCAGAATCTCGGGCCTTGCACAAATTTCGATAGGTGCAAGACTTTCTAAACGGTCGCGATCTCGTGCACCTGCCGGTGCCGCGTCGAGGGTGGTACCGGCTTGTTCGAGGATGACGTGGGCGTTGGTGCCGCTGATCCCGAAGGAGGACACCGCGGCCCGGCGCGGCCGACCCGGCTGCAGCGGCCATGGTTGTGCCTCGGTGAGCAGTGATACGGCGCCGGTGGTCCAGTCCACGTGGGGGCTGGGTGCGTCGACGTGCAGTGTCTTGGGCATCGTTTCATGCCGCATCGCCTGCACCATCTTGATCACGCCGGCGACACCGGCCGCGGCCGAGGTGTGGCCCATGTTGGATTTGATCGACCCCAGCCAAACGGGTCGATCCGCGGGCCGGTTCTGGCCGTAGGTCGCCAGTAGTGCTTGGGCTTCGATGGGGTCGCCCAGGACCGTGCCGGTGCCGTGGCCTTCCACCACATCGACCCCGGCCGCGTCGATGCCCGCGCTGGCCAACGCGGCACGGATCACCCGCTGCTGGGACGGCCCGTTGGGTGCGGTCAACCCGTTGGAGGCACCATCCTGATTGACCGCCGACCCACGCACCACCGCCAACACCTGATGGCCCTTGGCACGGGCATCGGCCAACCGCTCGACCACGAGCACCCCGACGCCTTCGGAGAAACCGGTGCCGTCGGCGGTGCCGGCGTAGGACTTGCAACGTCCATCGGCGGACAGGCCCCGCTGCCGGCTGAATTCGACGAACATCGCCGGGGTCGCCATCACGGTCACGCCGCCGGCCAAGGCCAGGTCGCATTCCCCGAGCCGCAACGACTGCACCGCCAGGTGCAATGCCACCAGCGACGACGAGCACGCCGTGTCCACCGTCAGAGCGGGGCCTTCCAACCCCAGCATGTGGGCCAGCCACCCTGAGGCCACGCTCGAGGTTTGCCCTGCTAGCTGAAGTCCCTCGAGCTGCGGGTCGCCACCGACGTGCATCGTTCCGTAACCCGACGTCACCACGCCGCAGAACACTCCGGTGGTGGAGCCGGCCAGTGTCGTGGGGTCGATTCCGGCGTCTTCCAAGGCTTCCCAGGAGGTTTCCAGCAGCAGTCGTTGCTGGGGGTCCATCGCCAAGGCTTCACGCGGGCTGATTCCGAAGAATCCGGCATCGAAATCGCCTGCGGCATCCAGGAATCCACCCGAGCGGGTGTAGGACTTACCCGCCGCGGCCGGGTCGGGATCGAACAGACCCTCCACATCCCAGCCTCGGTC
>NZ_JBKBET010000025.1:0-46603 GCF_048910785.1 Nocardia nepalensis
AGGCTGCTCGACATAATCATGCGGCGCACGGTGTCACCTCCACAGTTCCGATGCTTTCAGAACGGGAATGAGCTGCACCCCGATGCATACCTGACACAGCTTGTGACCCGACGGTCACAGGTTCTTCCAGTAGCCAATATGGATCGCCTGAATCAGCTCATGCAGTCCGGCTGCTCCTTGGTGCTGGACTCCTTGGACTCATTTGACCCGACCATGGAGATCGCCTGTCGGGCATTGCAGTGGTGGTCCCGGGAAATAGTTCAGGTCAATACGTATCTGACCACCAACGACGCTGCCGGGTTTTCCCTCCATTGGGACGACCACGACGTCATTATCGTCCAGATCGGCGGGGAGAAATCATGGGAGGTCCGCTCGGCCTCACGACCGGTACCGATGTACCGGGACGCTGAGCCGAACATAGTTCCGCCAGAAGAGATCCTGTGGTCGGGCACACTGCGGACCGGCGACGTGATGCATATTCCGCGCGGGTTCTGGCACCAGGCCACTCGCACCGACCGCGGAGCGGGGTACAGCCTCCACGTGACCTTCGGATTCGTCAAACGGACTGGGGTCGACTGGATGTCCTGGGTGGCGGACCGAAGTAGGGAACGCGAGCCATTCCGACACGATCTGCACCGGTGGGAAACATCCGACCGCGCCGCGCAGGAGGACGGTCTCGTGGCCGGAATGGCGCAGTTACTCGCCGATTACCCGATTTCGGCGTATCTCGCCGCTCGAGAGCATGAACGACAACCACCCCGCCACGTCGCGACCGGTGGAGTATTCGGCCCGCCACAAGCCGTTGTGTGCCTGACGGACTTCTCCCCACGCATCGAAGTCCGGGGACAGGAAGTCGATGTGCTGGCTGCTGGCAAGAAAATGATCTTCGCCGCGCAGGCTGAACCGGCGCTTCGGCTATTGCTGGCCGGTCATCCGATCGACCTCGCCACCGTGACCGCGACGACGGGCATCGACGCCGTCGTTCTTGCAGAAAGCCTGATAAAGGAGGGCGTGTGCGCCGAACTGACCGTGGCGTTGTCCTCGGGCTATACCGGCATGATCCCGACCGGCACCTGCTCGAACACGCCCTGAAACTCGGCATCTGTGGCGTGGACACCGCATACAACTACCGCGGTTTCACCTCACACCGGATGCTCGCCCAGTCCGCCGGGGACCTGCTCGCAGAGTTCACCGTGTCGACCAAGGTTGGATTCTTCCCGGGACCGGATGGGCACACCGTGCACTCCCTTGAGCCCGAACGGTTGCGCGTCGCTGTCGAGCAATCCAGCGAGGATCTCGGCCGGACACCGGATGTGGTGTTCTTGCACAATCCGGAGCGCACTCTCGCCCACCTCTCGACTGGCGAGGGTGCCGACCGTTTGGCGGGCGCCTGCGCCTACCTCGCCGAAGCAGTGTCGACGGGTTTTTGTGCAGCGTGGGGCATCTCGTCGTGGGACCCCCGCCCGCTGGTCAACGTACTCGCGGCCAGCAAACCTGATCGGCTTCCAACTGTCCTGCTCGTCCGCGCTGGACTCACGGTGCCGGACTCGGTGTTGGCGGCAGCGGAAGAGATCGGTGAGGCATTCGGGATCACGGCTTCTGGGCGGTGGGGTATGAGTCCCTTCGGGGGCGGTACAGCCGAAACCGTGTGGCGAACGACGAACTTGTCCGCATTCTTGACACGACAGCAGCGATGTTCCACACCGCAAGCTGCTTTTCGGCTCGCATTTGAACTGCCGTCCGTGACGCGGATCGCGGTCGGAACGGGTGACACGGCACATTTGACGGAACTGGTGGCTGCGGCCGACGTCGACGTCGCGGCCGACGCCATCAGCCAGTACCGCGAACTCATCCGAGCTGATACCTGAAGGCGGGCAACAAGTCCTGTCGCGCTATAAACGCCGTTGGGTTCAGCCAACACATCCACCGCTGAGGAGCTAGATCGTGGCAGACGCTCTGTCAGGTCATACGCAGGGGGCCGATACCGGCGACCTGCGGAAACAGTCAGTCGACAAGCTTATCGACGAGGTACAGGCCCGCCTCGGAACGGGTTTCGACGAATCCACCATCGTGCGCAAGCGCCGTTCGGTCGGTGTGCGCACCGATCGGGGCACGTGGGTACGGATCGAGGCCCGACCACTGGACAAGGCGGCCAGCCAAGAGCAGGTCAACAACGGAATCGAAGCCTCAGCCCTGCTGGAGGGCATCGCAAAGCCCCAGTGGTACCGAGCGGTGTCCTGGCTCGACGAATCGTTAGGAGTGCTCTGGCGGGCCGACGAATGTGCATTGGTCACCGGGCCGGCCGCGAAGCCGATCGGATACCCGCTCACTGAACCCGAATTGTCGCCGCAGTGGTGGCGCACGCTCAACAGCTCCTTGGATAGCCTTGCCCGTCAGCGCACTACACGCGTAGCCACGCCAGACACTAAGCTGATCATCCAGGCCCTGGTCACTGAGACGATCGAACAGGCTTTTCCCGATCAAGTCGACACGATGATCAACAATCAGCCGTGGGTGCCCGCCCATGCGGACCTGAATTGGTCCAACCTCACTGCGCCCGACTGCTGGATTCTCGATTGGGAAGACTTCGGCCTCGCCCCGCGAGGTCTCGATGCGGCGACACTGTGGACGAACTCGCTGATGGTTCCGACCTTGGCCGACAAGGTCTTCCGGGAAAGACGAGCCGACTTGGCCACCAGGTCAGGCAAGCTCATGGCTCTTTTCTGCTGCTCCAAGGATCTCAACGATCCCGACTTTGCCTCTGCCCCGGCTTTCAAGCCGACAGCACAGCATGCAGCCGAACTCGTAGAAGACCTACGTCATTGAACTCGGCATACCCTCCCCGCAGAAAAGGCAGGGGCGCACTAGAAGTGCATCTCTGCTTGCTGTCGCTCGCGGAACTGGCTGGCTTCAGGTGCCCGCCCACCAGCAGCGGCAGTTGCTATCGGCGGTCGAACTGGCCGTCGGCGATACCCTTGGCGAATGCGTCCCACTCGTCGGCGGTGTACACCAGCGCCATGCGCTGTCCGGTTATCCCTGGTCCAATGATGGTGGCTCCACCATCGTGGTGGACTGTGACCGTCATGGTGTCGCCCAGCTTCCCAGACATTCTGCTCAGGGCTAGATCGAGCATTATTGGCCACTGCGCGGCTGTCACGGACAAGATCGGCTGGTCATCTGCCGGGCCGGTGTACTTGCTGTCGCGGATGAGCACGATGTCGTCCCGATGGGCGACCTCTACACAGCTTTGGTTACCACCGCTGTAGGTCGATTTGAAGAAGTGCGTGTCCACGGTCTTTACCCTATCTGGCTTGCAGCTCGTTTGATCAACTGCTGCGAATCGCTCCGGCTGAGAGCAACTGAATGGAGCTGCTCGTACAAGTATTCCAGCGCTCCCACCTGGGCGGAGTCCTCGGCAAGTTCGCCGTAGAGGGCGGTCTCGATCCAGCCCAGAGTGGGCAGCCGTGCGCTCTCGAAATCCAATAGGTGGAACGTCGCGGCGTTGAGGCTGGCTATCGACGTGCCACCGGTCTCGAACGGGATGACCCGGAGGTCGAGCGTGTTCGGGTGCTTGTCCGATAGCTCGAGCAAGTGCACCAGCTGCGCCTTGTGAACCTCGGGGCTACCGACCTGATACGTCAGCGCTGCTTGACCCATGACTACCGACAGCTGGAGCGGGTCGGGCTCGCTGAGGCGACGCTGTCGTTGTAAGCGGGCTTGAACCCGCTGTTCGACCTCGATCTGCCGTCCGATTGTGACGCTGGCGCGCATCAAGACGCGCACATAGTCCTCGGTTTGCAGCAGACCGGGGATCACGGCGTTCTCGAAGCTGCGGATGCTGCGAGCTCCGTCTTCCAGGCCGAACAGACGCAACAACGGTTCTGTGAACAGCGCCGAGTACTGGGCGTAAGGGTGACGTCCTTTGGCGACGTCACGCAGCGCCAGCAACTCGGCCCGGTCGTGGCGATCGAACTCCAGCAGATCCAGCAACTTGTTGAGCTTGTCCTCGGCGAGGGTGCCCTTTCCCTTGGTCAACTGTGACCAGTACTGAGCGCTCACGTCCAGAGCCCGCGCGACCGCGACAGCCTTCACTCCACGTTCCTCGGCCTGCATGCGGATGCGGAGCATGAGTTCCCACCCGGCAACGGTGGGAGACGTGTGCGCCATCTTGTTCCCTTCCCTTGGCTGCGCCCGCTATCACCGTACAGCACCGTTACCTGCAATCTGTCATCAAGAGGGTATTGCCTACTTGATTCAAGTAGTTTACTCTCAGCGTACTCGCCTGGTAATACGAGGTTTCTTCGGAGATTGAAGTAGGTCCATGAAAACGAGTCGGCACAGCGTCGTCGAGGATGCATTGGAGTTGAATCCGGCTACCCGCCGCCAACGCGGATTGCTGGTCGTGTCGAACCAGGCGGACTACGGCGGCACGAACGCAAACAACGACTGGGAACAGGGATCAGCGATGACGGTTCTCCATGATTCGCAGGTGCTACGCAGCGACCGCACCGCACACCTCGCCCGCAGCGTTGGCGATGGCGGATGGGTCGTCAGCTATCTGCGGGGGCGGACACTCACAGAAGATCAGGCAGTTGCAGCTCTGCTCGTCGCCGAGGAGCTGTCGGCGATTCGGCAGTGCGCCCAATCACTGGGGCTGACCGCGCTCGAGATTGTCGGCATGGCCGCGACCGAGTGCACATGGCCGCCACCCAAGCAACGCCAGTCAGGCGGGCTGCGTATCGGTTCCCGGAAGAGGACATCCCAATGATGCATGGTCAGGCGCTGCAGCGGGCGTCAGTCATCGTGCCTTTCAGGGCCGGTGTGGCGCGGGGTTGTCGTGTGGCGGCGGAAGCGCGCCAGAAGTCGCGATCCCACCTCTCGGTCGTCCCAGAGCCTGCTGGCCGTCATCGGAGGGAGCGGTGATGTTCGAGAGCTGCCACAGTGCGCATGAGGTAGCCCACGTGTATCGCGGGTTGGGTTTCGCGGTGTCGTGTGCGTTCGAGCGTGTGTCGTTGATCGCGACTCCAGCGTTGGGTGCGGTGTCGATGCCCGCGGGTCTCGGCAAGCAGGTGCGTTTGGAGCTTCTCGAGGAGACCCGGTGCGTGTCGGTGCCGATCATCAGTCACTCACGACCGAATCGTGAGTGGGTCTTCCTCGTCGGCCCCGCGTGGGGCGGCAGGCTCGGTATGCACACCCTGGCCCAGCTGGAGGAGCGCGGGGTGCGGATCCTGGAGTCCGGCGAGCGAGTCTGGTTTCCGATGACCGACCATCCGACCGGGTGGTACTGGGTGGCGCAGCCGGTAACTGCGCATTCGTTGCCCTCGCGCACCAGCGTGATATCGGCTGCTCGTCGGTTCCTCGGCCCGGCTCGGTCTTCTGTGGTGTGGCGGTGAGGTATGCACGCCATTCCAAGTCCGGATACGAGCGCAGCGGTTTCGGATGGTTCCGAACCTGGAGCGGTAGCGCTGTTCTTGTCGGGTGAGGCGCTGTGCTCGGCGATCCGCGGGCATCACATAGGAGTCCATCCAGTAGCGGAACTGGCGCATGAGTTCGGTCTGATGTACCAGCGGCGTCTGACCGCCTTCGGGAGTGAGTGTTGTTGCCGCAGAGATGAACTCGTACTCGCTGTGGATGTGTGGATTGCCGATCACCTGCCGCTTCCGCATCCGGCCGCGACCATGCACACCGAGACGTTGGGAGCGGTGATAGCCCGGTTGGCCGAGGCCCAGGTACACGCCTACCACCTGCTGATGACGATCGATCCCGCCGACCCGGCCGTGCACGCAGCCTGGTACCGGCTCGCTGAACTGGTCGACGGCTACACCGATCTGACCACCGACCTCGCGCGGCGGGCACGGCGACTTCCAGCTCTAGGGGATCACCGGTGACCCCCTCCGGACTCCCCGACAAGGATGCCGTGCTGGGCGCCTGTCGAGGCTTCCCCAACATGATCGACCATCCGATGCTGGACGCGGCCGCCGAGCTCGCGATACTGCATCAGACCCGCGAACATGCACTGCTGTGCGCGGTCGAGGACATCGACTGGCAACGCATTCGCTCGCTGTCGGCAATCGACGGATGGGTCGTGGCGGCAACGCCGATCCCGTTCCCCGCCGCGCGTCTGGCCACCCACACGGTGGGACAGGTCATAGACCAGCTCGCGCAGCTGACCGTGCACACCTGTATCGCGCTTGCAGCTGCCCCGGACCCGCTGTTCTACGACGCCTCGCTGCGGCTCGCCGAGGCCGCGAGCGCGTATCAGGACTTAGCCGACGAACTCGCTTGCGATATCCGCCGACTACCCCGGCACGCCGTGCCCTGGTGAGAAGCACTGTCTCCCACAGCATTCCCACTCATCGCCCACCTGCACCTGCACATGATCCCCCGCCACTACGGCGACGTCGATGATCCACGCGGCGGAATCCGACGCATCTTTGCTGACTTCGATCCCGAAACCTGGCGCTGACACAGCCCCTCCACACCTACCAGAGCAACCCGTACAGCAAGGAGTACAGCTAAATGTTCGATGACCGAGGAGATCTCACCGAGCAGCCGTCGAAGACGACCCGGCCGAGCACGCTCACCGGGGCGGGACTGACGGTGCTGGATACCGATATCGGTTACGACCCAGATGATTTCGTCACCCTGGTCATCGCCGCACACACCGAAACTGATCTCGCTGTGATCACCGCTGACGAGACCCGTGGGCGGCGCGCCCAGCTCGCGCGTCACGTCCTGGATCTGATGGACCTGCCCGGCGTCGCGGTTATCCCGGGAATCGATATCGGCGGCGAACACCGGTTCGTGATGGACGAATTCATCGATCAACCCTCTCGAACGACCGTCATCCCCGACCCGGGCGGCGTCGTTCTCGAGGGCGCCGATGGGCTCGTGGAGAACCTTGTGCGACTGTGCGCTTCGACCGACGGCCCGATCCGGTGGGTCGGGATGGGCCCGATGACAAATTTGTATGCCGTGTTGAGTCTGGTTCCCGATCTCGCCGAGCGGATCGTGGTCACGCAGATGGGGGGTTGGTTGGATCGGTACCGCGATAAGACGCGTGCTTCGCACAACTTCCACACCGACCCCGTCGCCGCAGGTGTCGCGCTTCGTCTGGTCCGCACACCCCAGCTGGTTCTGTCGGATTTCACGAATTGCTCCGCGATCGACGTCACCCCCGACTGGGAACTGCTGGCGCGGCTGCGATCAGCGACCGCACCGAGGTGGGCGCCGTTGCTGGCGGCGAATTTCGACGCGTGGTTTCAGCACCAGAGCACAAGGGGGCGGCGGCGCGGCAGTTGGATGCACGACCCGCTCACCCTCAGTGCCGCACTCGGATTGCCGTTCGTCACCTTTACCCGCGAGCGGATCCGGATCGAACGCGACGCCCGCATCTACCGCGACCCCGACGGGCGCGTGATGGATGTCGCGTGTGCGGTGGACTACGACGGCTTCGTGGAATGGATGCATGAGGGGGTGTGCTTGTGAAGTGGCGACGCTGGATCCAATCGTATTCACCTCGGACGCCTTCTCTGTCGGGCTGCACGACTTCCCCCTGTCACCCGCTCGTACCCAGCTACACCACGGTGGGCGATGACCATGTTCGGTTGTATGCCGATTGTGGGCGCGCGCGATTCGACGGGGAGAACCGCTTGGTCAGTGTGGCGTGTCCGGCGGTGTTGTGTGGTTCGGTCCCGGTGTGCGACAACCGGATCGGCGCACACCGCACATGGGACGCTAGGCCGTGCGGGTGGGGCGGAGCACTGATCATCGAGGACTCCGCTCCTAGGGCACGGGCAGTGTCGTGAACGTCTCGACCTCATCCGAGCTTGATGACACGACAAACCTGGGTGAGTGCCTCACCAACGCTGGTGAGCGCCATCGACGCGGCGGTTGGCGCGATGAGTCGCTATCGCGACTGAGCATCACAGTGTCTGGTCCTGCAACTAGTGATGCACACCTTCGGCGCGGAATTCACCGCCGTCGCGGTTCGGTGCTGATGTCCTTTGTTCGCGGCACCGGCCGTTGTTGCGAGCATCTCCCCGCGGGTGGCTGATGGTCAACCCGCATCGACGCGACGGACACAGTGGGCTCGTGGACGTTAATTTGGTTGGCTGACAAGGATTTCGAGTGGATCATGGCGAATTCAGCACGGAAGCAAGGGGGTTCGGTGATGGGTGATGTCGTTGAGGCTGACAGTGTGGTTCGTGACAAGTTGCTGAGCTCGGTGTCTGGTGTCGCCGAGGTGATTCGCGTGGGCGCCGACGCTGGCGAGGACACGCGATTGGTGGGCGCCGAGGTGATGCAGGCACTTCGGGAAACGGGGCTTTTGGCGGCGCTGGCGCCGAGGGAGGTGGGCGGGTTCCAGGTCGGGCCGCTGACGGAGATGGAGTTGATCGAGGCGGTCAGTGCGGTCGACGGCTCGACTGGATGGCTGTATTGGGCGCTGGCCGGCAGCACCGCGCGAGCGGCATCGATGCTGCCTGCCGCCGCCGTGGGCGCGGTGTTCCCTCCAGGGGGCCCGTTTCCGTTGATCGCTTTCCAGGAGCGTGCATTCGGCAACACTGTCGTCCCGACGCGGGCAGGATTGCGTGTGGATGGACGGTGGCCGTTCGGTACGGGCGCCGCCTACGCCGATTGGGTGCTGGCGATCGGGCGATGCGCGTCACCGGTTTATTGCCCCTGGCCGCAAGCCCAGCAGCTGGCTGCGGTGGTGCCTGCGTCGCAGTTCGAGGTTGTGGACTGCTGGGACGGGGCAGGTCTGGCGGCGACGGGCACAGTCGACTACCGAGTCGCCGATGTCGTGATTCCGTGGTCGCGGGTATGGCCTTATCCGGTCGAGGCTCCCGTGCGTGGCGGCGCTCATTTCAGTTTCCGGCGGGCAGCGATCAAACATCTCGGGTTCGCCCTCGGCGTTGCCAAAGGATCCATTGAGGAGTTCACCGCCCACGCCGGTCACCGCTATGGGGGCGCGAGCAGGCGTGTGCCGGACGGTCTGGTGGCGCAGGTCGCGCGGTCACGGCTGGCGGTGGACGCGGCGCGGTCGCTCGGTGTCGAGGCTGTGACGCGGGTGTGGCGGGAGGCCAGCGACACCGGTGCGGTGGCCGAGAGCTCGTATCGGCGGTTGCGGGCGGTGGCCCGCTACGCGAGCGAGGTTGCGTTCGAGGTGTGCGCGTTGGTGGCCCGCTACGGAGATGCTCGTCTGGTCGGTCGCCAGCACCGCGCGCAGCGGGCGCTGCGCGACATTGTGGCCGGTTGCGCGCATGCGGAGATGAGTTCGCTCGCGCTCGACGAGTTCGGGCGCGATCTGCTGGGAGTCGAGGTGCTGGGGCGATGAACGGGACGATCGTGACGGCTGTGCAGGCGATGTATCCGCCGATCGTGGCGGCCGAGGGTGGTTTCTTCACCGTCGCCGACGGCCGCCGGTTCATGGACTTGGCGGCCCAGACACTGAATCTTGCATGGGGACAGCGATTTTCACCGATCTCCGCCGCCGTGGCCGAGCAGGTGCGGCGGGTGGAGTTCGCGTCGTCGCGGTTTGCCAGTGAGCCGTTCCTCACGTTGTGCGACAGGCTGGCCCAGGTGGCCCCGGCCGGGGTGGATGTGGTCGCCGCCAAACTGACCAACGGCAGTGACGCAGTGGAGACCGCCGTGAAATTGGCGATGCTGCATACCCGTCGGCGTGCGATCGCCTGCCTGCCGGGTGCCTGGCACGGTGAATCGTTTCTGACCCTGGGAATGGCCACAACCCACCGTGGCCGGATGCTGGCCGACTCGAACGCGACGGTCGTGGCCGAGGAGCCCGATCCGATGGCGCTGGCTCGGCTGGTCGCCACCCGACGAGATCTGGCCGCGGCGGTCCTGGACCCGGTGATGGTGGCGCACGGCCTGTCCGGAACCGATGCTCGCGCTGGGCTGCGAGCGCTGCGTGAAGCCTGTGACGCCGCAGGAACCCTGCTGATCACCGATGAGGTGCAGTCGTTCGGCTGGCTGGGTCAGCACCTGTTCGCCAGCGAATGGAGCGGAGTGGGATCGGACATCATCTGTCTGGGCAAAGCCCTGGGGGCGGGGTATCCGCTGGCGGCGGTGCTCGCGCGCCGCGATCTGGTGGCCGTGCTGCAGTACAACGACGCCGAATTCACCGCAGGCGGGCACCCGGTGTCGTGCGCTGCCGCGGTGGCCGGACTCGACCACCTGTGCGCTACCCGCCAGGAAATGAACCACCGCACAACCGACTTCGCCATGCTGCTCGACGAGGCGTTCGACAGAGATCGATTCGAGGTCCGGCGCACAGGGTTGATCGCCACCGTGACGTTGCGATCCCCGCGGTTGCGGGAGGCATGGGCGGCTCAGACAGTGGCCGCGTGCGCTGCGGCCGGATTGTTCGTGCGCATCACCGACCTGGACCGGCGACTGCTGATCAAACCACCGCTGGTGCTTGGGATCGACGATCTCCGCGAAGGATTGGCCGTGGTCGCTCGTCTCGGCGCCGTGACCGCCGAGGAGTTGACCACCGTGGTGACGATCGAGCAGGCCCGCACCGGCACGGGGGCGCGGTGTGTGGTGCGCCGGACTGTGCGGGCGAACCCGCATGAGGAGTATGTGGGCGCGTTACTGCGGGTCGCCGGGTTGCGGGTGCTCACCCGCAGTCCGGCCGCCCAGCAGGAGTTGACAGCGACGCTGGCGCGGATCGGAGTCCCGGTGACGCCCGTCTACGCCGTCCACGCGGTTGGAGCGGTGGACTACGGATGGATCCCCGGCCGTGCGCTGCACACGGTTCTGGCCGATTCGAACACCGACCCGGCGATCATCAACGGGCTGGTGTTGCGGCACTACGAGCTGGTGGTACGAGCCCACGACCACGGCATCGTGATCGGGGATCGGTGGCCGGGCAACGCGATCGTGACCCCCGGGTCCGCTGTCGTGCTCATCGACTTCGAGATCGGCTACGACGGCCCCCATCACGAGGCGGCACTGTTCGAGGAAGCGTTCACGATCCTGCAGACACTTGTTCCGATCCCGGCGGGCAATCCGATACGAGAGAATCTTCTGGAGCGTCTGGTCGATGCTCTGGTCGATCGGCACGGGATCAGCAGGGCTGCTGCGATGTGGCGGCGGCTGGCCGATTTCTACCTCGCCCCGGCACGACCGATCCATCCGGACTCCGATACCGCATCCGCATACGCCGGGATACTGTGGGCCGCATTGTCGCGGCTGACACCGCGGACGCAATCTCGCCCGGAAACCGACGGAGGAACCAACCAAACATGTGCGGCATCGTGGGGATGACCTCGCCCGAGATCACCGTGACCGGGCTGACCGCCGAACAGTTAGCCGTATTGGAATACCGCGGCTACGACTCGTGGGGCCTGGGTTGCCTCACCGACGGTGAGCTGTCGGTGGCCAAGGACACCGGCTCGGTGGGCAAAGCGCTGGCCGAAGGCCGCCTGTCCGGGCTGCCGGAGGCGACACTTGCGCTGGGCCACACACGGTGGGCCACTCACGGTGGCGTGACCGCCGCCAACGCCCACCCGCACCTGTCCTACGACCGCGCGGTCGCCGTGGTGCACAACGGCGTCATCGAAAACCATCTCGCGCTGCGCCGCGAGCTGGAGGCCGAGGGCATCACGTTCGCCTCCGAGACCGATTCCGAGGTCGCCGCACATCTGATCGCCCGCCATCTCGCGCGCGGCGCGTCGATGCGCGATGCCATCGCGGCCACCACCGCCGCGCTGGCCGGCGAGTACGCCCTGGCGGTCATCAGCTCGAGCGACCCCGCGACGGTGTGGGGTGCCAAGCATAAAAGCCCGCTGGTCGTCGCGTTCGACGGGCACCGCGGCATCCTCGCCTCCGACCAGATGGCCCTGGACGGCATCAACGACGAGGTGCTGTTCCTCGAAGACGGCGACATCGTCGCGGTCCGCGCCGACACCGCGCAGGTCTACACCGCTGTCGGTGACACCGCCGAAGCTGTGCAGCGAGAATTCACCCGGCTCGCCGCCCGGCAGGAACGCGCCGACAAGGGCCGCTACCCGCACTGGATGATCAAGGAGATCCACGAGACTCCCGCCGCCGTGCGCGCCGCGCTCGCGCTACCGGCGGACCAGTTCAGCGCCATCGTGCCGCCGGATCGGCTGGTGACCCTCGTCGGCGCCGGAAGCGCGTTCTACGTAGCGTCGATGGGCCAGTACCTGCTCAAGAGCCTCGCCGGGGTACGGGCGACGGCGCTGCCGTCCGACGAGGCCGAATACCTGGCATTGCTCGGCGACGGTGACCCGCTGGTCGCGATCTCACAGTCCGGGGAGACCTTCGACACCCTCGAGGTATGCCGCGCTGCGATCGCCGCCGGTGCGGTGCTCACCAGTATCTGCAACGTGCCCAGCTCGACCCAGGAGCGACTGGCCACCCACCGGCTGCCCCAAGGCTCGGGCCCAGAGATCTGCGTGCTGTCCACCAAGAGCATCGTCAGCCAAGTCGTACTGCTGGCCCGGCTCGCGCTGGAAACCGGCCACGCCAACGGCACCCTCACCGACGGCCACTACACCGCCTACCAAGACTCCCTGGCGCGCCTGGGTGACACCCTGGCCGAGTTCATCGCCACGACCGCCACCAGCGTGCAGGCGCTGGCCGTCAAATACAGTCACGTCGCGGACTGGTTCTTCCTCGGCCGCGGCATCCTCTACCCGGCCGCCTGCGAAAGCGCGCTGAAATTCAAAGAAGTCAACTACCACCACGCCGAGGGCGCCGCCGCCGGATTCTTCAAACACGGCACCATCTCCCTGATCGACGAGCACTTCTACACCGTGGCACTGCTGCCCTCGCATACCGGCACCCCAGACCGCTACGCGGCAACCCTGGCCGCGGTCAGCGAGATCGCCGCCCGCAAAGGCCCGGTCATCGGCATCGGACCCGCCGACATTCCCGCCGACGACCTGGGTGTCTTCGCCGAATACCTGCCATTGCCCTACCACGGCGACGACATCGCCGACCTGATCCTCAACCTGGTCGCCGGACAGCTACTCGCCTACTACTGCGCCCTGGACCTCGGACGCGAAATTGACCAACCCCGCTCGCTGGCGAAATCCGTCACCGTGCGCTGACAACCATCAGAAAAGGGGGGCTCCGCCGTGGCCGACTGGCTATTGATCCCGATGTGCCCGACACCGAACGGACGCTTGCACATCGGCCATGGTGCAGGCCCCTACCTGCGCGCCGACGTGATCGCCCGCGCACTACGCCGCACCGGCGACACCGCCACCGTGATCACCGGCACCGACGCCTACGAAAACTGGGTCCTCGCAGCCGTCACCGGCGACAGCACCCCTGAACAGATCTGCCGCCACTACCACGCCGGCATCAAGCATGATCTCGATGCCCTCGGCATCGAATTCGACCACTGGATCGACCCTCTCGCCGACGAACACCGCAACCGATACCGCCAACTGCACGAACAGTTGCTCGACACGCTGCGGCGTCAGGGTGCGGCGCATCTGGAACCCGAATCCATCCCGGTCGGCGCCGACAGCGGCCGGGCGATGCTGGGCGTGTGGATCGCCGGCCGCTGCCCCACCTGCGGCGCCCCGGCGGGCGGCAACACCTGCACCGCCTGCGGTGACCACTTCCACCCCGACCAACTCCAGCAACCGCGCAGCCGCCTGACCAACGAAGCAATCCGCTGGCAACGCTGCGACAGCTGGTTCGCTCGCCCCGCAGATCCACACAGCATTCTTGAGGCGCTGACCAATACAGGACTCGCGGACCGATTTCTCACCGCGCCACGCAATTTCCTGCACCGCGCCGACACCCGCATCCGGCTCTCCCAACCCGGCGACTGGGGTATCACCAGCACCGACCTCCCTACAGGGCACGTGCTGGCCAACACCTACTACGGCTACGCCCTCTACGCTGGACTCCTCCATACCAGCGGACACGCCAACTCCCTCGACCTCGAATCACCGGTGACGGTGGTCGGATTGTTCGGCAGCGACAACTCCATCGCCGGACTCGTCGCACCCCACGTCCTGGCCGAACCCGCCGGATACAAACCGTTCGACCACACCGTGGTCAATCACATGCTCCACTTCGACGGCGCCAAATGCTCCACCAGCAAACAACACGGCATCTGGATCAGCGACCTGATAGACAACACCAGCGTCACTGCCGACGAACTGCGCTACAGCCTCGCACACGAACCACTTGATCTGCGGATCGGCGACATTACTCCCGCAGCTCTCCTCATGCGCATCAACGAGCTACGGCAATGGATGACCCGCATTCTCGCGCCGGCTCTGCGCTCTCTGGAGGAGAAGACCCAGGTGACTGTTGATCACGTCCGGATCGGGCAGGCACTCGACGAACAACAATGTCGACTCACACCACCTCACGTGGACCTCGCAGCCGCAACGAATTTCGCGAAGACGTGGATGCTCGGTACCAACCCGCACGAAGCAAACGAAGTCGCAACATGGCTGGCCGGTATCGCCCTGCTCACCGGCCCGATTCTCCCGACCCTCGCAGCGCACATCTGGGAAGCGCTCGGCTATCGCGACCGACCGATGCAGCTCGGCGCAACCATCACAACATCCGCGAGCGACAAACCAGCAATGCGGCCAATTCATTGTAGGACAAAGGATCTAACGCTCGCCGAGATAGCGCCCTTGGTGCGCCTCGAGGGAGTTGCTGCTTCGGATGTTCTGTGATTCCACCAGCCCGGAATCGCGCACCTTGCCCGGCGGATCAATGGGCGCGGCCCAAAATCACCGGTTATGGGGGTGAGCTCGGCAAATCGCCCGGTAGAGAAAGGCGAGGTTGTCGGGTCACTGAACTTCGGTATGGGCATGGGTTTTCGAGGTTGTGTGGCTATGGCGCTGATGACCGTGCGCGCGACGGCGAGTGTCGCTTCCGCCTGAATTCAACCGGAGTTGACAGCGAGTTTTTCGATGTCGTGCCGGTCGAGCGCCTCCGCGCTGCGTTGCAGGTCGAGAACTGCCACGAGGACCGGCCGGATCGACCTGCCCGCTGAGTCTGCTACCTCTTCCAGGAGCGAGGTCCATTGTTTCCCGGCCTTCACCGGCGAACTGGCAAATGACGGAGCTGCTGCGCGGGATGGCGACGAGCAGCGTTGGCATCGTTCAGGATTCGTTCTCGGCCACGAGCAGATACGCCGCCTCGGCATGCACGGTGCAGTCGTCTGGATGGTGGTAGCGGTGGATCTTGAGGAGTTGCCGTGCACGCTCGGGGGTGAGTTCCATCAGGTGTACTTGGCACAGGTACTCCGCGAGCGTGCCTTCAGCGTGTACGAATGTCATGTGGCTGAACGGGTCTGCCATCAGCGATCCGCCCTGTCTGCTGGTGGTACGTCAGCGTGTTTGACGGCAGATCGGTCTGAGCGAATCGTCGTCGGTGGGAACCCATCCCTCGCAGTCTCCGGGAGCCGCATCTGTGCGACCCGCACGTCGGCCACGAGGTCAAAAGCCCCGATCTGCTTATTCAGCTCCGCCGCATCAACGCACCTGCAGCGTCGACCTCGACTTTGGGGGATCAATTCAGTTCACGGCACGTTCGAACCAACCGCCAGGTGCGAAATCAGGAACGATGCGCGGCGCCTGTCGCGATTTCGTTTCGCTGTCGGCGGGCCACAGCACTTCGGCACGCTCTGCGGCATGCCGCAACGCCTCAGTGTCGAGCTCGACGCGTTGCTCAGCGATCCCGGCGGTGGGCCAGGCTGCGATCACTGTCAGCGGTCCGGGCGGAGGAAGTGGTGTCAGATAGTAGGTGGTGGAGCTGAATCCATCGGTCCCACCGCCGCCGCCGCTCATCAGGATCGCGGTGTCCGCGTCGTCGTCGAGGCGCCAGCGATCGATATTGGTCGCCGTGCGTCCGTCGGAGAATTCGACACCGATCAGAAACTGGTCCTTGACGCCGTTGGGATGGCTACCGAAGCCGCTGATCGCCGAATGTTCGCTTCCGGGCCGGACGTAAAGGTGGAACGACAGCTCGATTCCCTCGCAGTAGGCACGAGCACCGACCAACGCTGCGACGACATCCCCGGTGCGCGCCAATACACGTTCAACTGGTATCGGCACTGGCCTCTCGTTCGATGGTCTCGTGCGCGAACGGGGCGCAGGGCCCGAGCTGCATGCTCCCGGTCGTGTCGAAGCCGGTTCACTCATTATCTTTGTCTCCTCATGATCATGGGTGTGGTTTGGTTAACAGCATTGGGCCCGTGTGTCGGGCAGTGTTGGGTTCGCGGAAACTGTTGTGCCCCTGCGTTGCCGAGCACGCAGGAGGCGAAGCAGGAGGAGTGGACCAGCTCACCGAAGCCGCGGGCTGCCTGAACCGACATCACGGCGAGTCATCTTGCAACTTTGGTGAGAGCCCGGTCCGAAATGGGCTACAAGTAGACCGAAATGAACCGGTTGTGGACCGTTCATGAACCACCTGCCCGCGCGAAGGTGAAACAGCACCCGGTGCCGGAGTACGAAACGACTTCCCGTTGTCTCGGTTGACGTAAACCAGCGGACCTAACCGCAATTCCCCGTTTCGGCATGATACGGCTGGTCGGTACCGCGGTGCACCCGTCCACCACCAGGGGAGGCACACCTTGTTCGTCTCGTCGGATGTCCGCGATCAGTGGGCCATCGAGCATCGCGATTGCCGAACTCAACCCATCATCATGAATCGGAAACGGGCACCGTTTGTTCTGAGCCTGCATTCAGGGCATGGGGGTGAGTGCAAGCAGTATCTCTCGGCGCTGGCCACCGTTTCCACTGTCGTGGGGTGAACGATGAGCCCTGCCGCCTGTTCGGGCCTCATCTCTAATGGGTTCGAATGAGCTATCCGAGGCAGCCTGAGACACCGATGGCGGGACCGAACTGAACGGAATCGACTGCAGGTCAAGGCGAACTGGCGGCCTTGATCGACGAACACGCAGTTCGGCTTGCTATCGCCCCTAATGACCCTGGGGTACAGCACCCACCCTAGGTGCTGATCCGTGACCGACGCTTGTGTCTGCCCACCGCCTCCCGCGCGGACTGACGACGTCCCGTCTGACGCATCGCGTTTGGTGCAGCTCAGGCGATTTGACCACCGAATCGACCGACACGTGGCCAAAAGCCCTCTAGGGCAGCTGACCGTGCAATGGCGATCGAAATTCAACCAACTGAGGAAACGCGTTGAGTGTGCTGACTCCGAACCTGTTGTTCATGCTCGATTCGCCAAACGTCGAGCGAGGATACGCGCTGGCCGGCACGCCAGCACGAGTGCTCTCGTTGGCTGAGCACAGCCGGCGAGTAGGTGCCCAGGTGACAGTGCTGCTGTGCGACCGCGGCAACGACTACGGTACTGCGGCAGACTGGCCCGTCGAGGTCGTGCTGGTGCACCCGAACGATTACTACAACCCTGCAGCAGTGGCCGGTGTACTCGATGCGGAGGTCGACATTGTCGCGGTGTGCGAGGCGCAAACCCTGATAGCGGTCGGCCGACCATTGGCCGATCTTCTGCACGCTCACTTGCTATACGACGTGCACGACGATGATGCCGCGTTGGCCCGCAGTCTGAACGAACCGCCCGACGCTGTCGCTTGTGCAGCCCAATTGCAGCAGGGAGCTCTCGACCTTGCCGACCTGGTAATTGCCTGTGCGCAACGTGAACTGATGCTCGCTTTGCGTGCCGGTGTCCCTGGCGAACGTGTCGAGCTCATTCCCAATGGGGCGGATTCCGACTCGTTCTGCTGGGGCTCGGTATGCAACACGCAGCGGCTGGTTTTTGTGGGGAATTTGTTCTATCGCCCGAATCAGATTGCTGTGCAGCATCTTCGGGACCATATCGTCCCGAGCCTGCGTGAACTGCGCCCTTGTGCGCGGGTGCAAGTGATTGGTCGTGGGCCTGCAGAGGTTACCCGTGAGACTGATGGACTCGAATTCTGCGGACCTGCTGCATCGCTCGGTGTGGCGCTGCGTAATGCAACGTTGGGTCTGGCACCGCTCACAGCGGGTGCGGGCTCAAAGTTGAAGGTTGTCAACTACATGGCCGCAGGACTGCCCGTCCTTGCGACCTCCGAGGCTGCGTCCGGTCTGCCGCCAGATCACCGCGGCGTGGTCATCGAGGACGACCTCGACCAGTGGGCCGCCCGGATAAGTGCCTTACTGGATGACCCGATCCTGCTTCACGAATTGGGTTCGGCAGGGCGCGATGTCGTGGACGAGGAACTGTCCTGGCAGCACATCGCTACTCAGCTGGTGCGCTGCTGTCAGGGCTGGATGGACATTCCCACGCGCGCCATGTCGCCAGTCGACCTCGGCCCGATGGCCGTAGCGCGCTGGAAAACCGAGCACGCGGTCCAAGGCGCGCTCGGTACGCCCCGGCACACAAAGCCCGGACATGCAGTGCACCTCACCCGGCAACGAGTACAGAGCGGCCCGCGATGACCGGGCTGATACTCGACCTTACGAGTCGCAGCTGCGCAGTGATCGCGAGCAACGCTGTGACCGAAAGGATGCGCGCCTACATCGATCCTTTCGTCGTTAGCGATTCGGGGCAGCGGCCGGATGTAACGGTGTCGATCGCCTGTAATCCGCGTGCCGTCGATATCAGCCGCCAACTGTTGAACACACGGCCACCGATCGACTGCCGTACCGCCCACCCGGGCAACCGCTACCTGGTGTGGATCGTCGACAACCACGAAGTTCTATTGCCCGAGTGGACCCATGACCATGTGGTCGAGACCGCACCGGGGACTATCACAGTCACTGGCACCGACTGCAACGTCGCAGCGACGATCGGAACCAGGGTTATTCGCCAGCTTGTCATGCGCGGCATCGAAAACCGCGGCGGCGCAAGCCTGCACGCAGGCTCCGTTGTCGTCGGCGCCGACGGAGTGCTTGTCGGCGGGCAGGCCGGATCCGGGAAGACAACCATGCTCACCGCACTCCTCGAACGACGCGCGGCGCCAGTATCCGGCGATCGGACCATGGTCATCGCCGACAGTTCGGGCTGGCGGGCAGTCGCCGTACCGCTGGCGTGGCGATTCACCCCCGAGGGGCTGGGCGGCTCTCGACTTCTCGGGCAGGCGTGGCCCGCAATGACCCCTACTCGCGGGCGTGTCCTGGTGGAAGGCAAGGCCGAACTCACCCCTGACGAGGTCGGCCAGATATTCGGGCGCGCACCGGTTTCGGATGCGCCGGTGCATCGCATCGTGGTGGTGGACCGCTCGCCGGAACCTCCACCCGATGTTGTCGACGGCTGGTATCTGCGCCGACACATGGATTTCGGTCGCGGTGACACCCTCGGCGAGGACTGGCTTAATTTGTTCCCGCACAACGGCAACCACGCACACCCATCTGAGAACCTGTGGTGGACGCGGCTCGCGGCATCTGTGCCGGTACTGGCGTTGACCTGGACCGATCCCCAGCAACTGCCGCACCTGGGCGACTCGATCCTCAAATGGATCAACTCATGAGAGGCTGCGTCCTGACCGGTGTTTGGGGTGCGGGCAAAACCACCGTGTACCAGCGAATCCTGACCAGGCTGCTCTCCGCGGACTGCCAGTCGATGGTCGCGGTGCCACAGGCAGCGACCATCACCACCCACACCTATACCAGCGGCGACCACGACAGCCACATCGCCAGAATTCTGTCCTGGCTGCACGAGCTAACTGGATTCCTCGAGCAGGTCGACCGGCGATTCCACGCGAGCACCCTGCCCGATCACCGGTTCGCCCCCCAATGGACACCGACCGCTGTCCTGGAATGTTTGGCCTTCGACCTGCCCGTCTATCGCCTACCGATAGATAGAGATGAACTGCTCGACCACGAACAGCGTCTGGCCGACCTGGGCCTGCACCTGATAGCACTGCAGGTACCCGAAACCCGGATCCAGGAACAGTGCGTTGAATCGACACGACAACATCGAAGCCCTAAATGGGCCCGCTACCTTGAAGGATTCGGTGACACCGATCTTTCGCGGGCCGAATACATCTGCCACGCCCAGCGCCGCCTGATGTCGTGGGTCAGCACCTCACCGTTGCCGTGCACGGTCATCGACACCACCGACCGCGACTGGGACGGCTACGCCACCCAAGCCGCGAAGATCATTCTTACCTGAAAGCAGACCAAACATGCTCAGCTCCATCAGAATCCAGCCACACCCCCAACCGACGCGAGTAGTCCTCGAACATGTCCCAGTCGCCGACCTGCGCCCAATAATCGACCCCGCTGATCAACTCCAGCCCCGTCGCCACCGATATCCGCTGTTCCCACAACTGCGGCCACCCCGCCACCGACGTGTAACCACTGGCGAACGCTTCCGCCCATTCAGGTCGATCCTCGAACATCCACATCGCGGGCTTCACAAAGTCCAGCACCGGATCGACCCACCGCAGATGCTCGAGGTCCAATAGTCGAAGAAACCGACCCTGACGATCGAGCAGGATATTCGGCAGGTACACATCCAGATGCGACGAAGCTGGGTGCACCGTGGTCAGCGCTGCGGCCAAATCGCACACCAGATCAGTGGCCGAGCCGAGCAACGCAGCGACTGAGGAGTCCGCCGTGGAGGTCTTCAACAACCGTCGAGTGCGTCCCTCGACCACTTCCGGCCACGTCCGCGGCCCAGACCCGAGCCCCACGACCGGATCACCGAACCCTGCCACCGGTACACGGTGCAGCTGCCCAACCGCGGCACCGGTACTGCGCACCACCTCCACCATGACAGGAGCGGGCAACAATGGGGCGGCCTCCTCTGCGTCGATCCCCGATACGTACTCGAGGACCACCAGTGGCCGATCACCGACCGCCGGGCACGCCTCAGCGAACGCCAGCAACGGTGCGACCGGGACGCGGTACTCACACAGGCGGCGGTGCTCGGCCATTCGAGCCGCCAGCGACCCACCGAGCCCGACGAGCACCTTGCACACCAGCAAGCCACGCGAGGACGACATCACCCACGACACATGATTGCGTCCTTGCCGCAACGGCCGGACTGGAAACACCCGACCGATCCCAGCCACGACCTGCCCGACCCCAAGCGCCATATCATCAGCAGTGAGCTCCGAAATCACCCCCACACGGTACGAGAACCATCCGACAGAAAGGTCCAGATGGGCACCGCCACAACCGAACTCATCGCCCGAGCAGTCATCCGCGACGGCGAGCGGCTACTCGTGGCCCGCGAACGCGGAAAGCAATGGGCCTTCCTCCCCGGAGGACACGTCGAACCCGGCGAACCGGTTGAAGCCGCGCTCGTCCGCGAAATCGCCGAAGAACTGGGTGCCCGAGCCAAAATAGTCGGCCTTATCGCCGTCGTCGAACACGGCTACATCGACGACAACGAGACCACTCACCACGAGATCAATCTCGTGTTCGACACCGAACTGCAAGACGAACCCTCCAGCCAAGAAGCGCATCTCGAATTCGAGTGGATGCCAACGACCCAACTCCCGACAACCGATCTGCGCCCGAGCGCGATGAAGGAATTCATCAGCACCACAATCCGATCGGTCTGGCACAGCTGGGCGGGCTGAGCGCACCACCGCCCGGCCCGAGGGACTATCTCGCCAAGGGTGTTTCCGGCGGTTTCTCTCAGTAGGTTTGGGCGTCGGGCCAGCGGTCGGCGAAGGTGATCGCGAAAGCGTTGACCGCGGGTTTCCAGCGCATCGTCCATCGTGCCCGACCCGCCCCGGTCGGGTCCAGGGACCGGGTCACCAGATACAGGCATTTCAGCGCGGCTTGCTCGGTGGGGAAATGCCCGCGAGCTTTGATCGCGCGCCGGTAGCGCGCGTTCAGCGACTCGATCGCGTTGGTGGAGCAGATCACCCGGCGAATCTCAATGTCGTAGTCGAGGAACGGAATGAATTCCTCCCACGCGTTCTCCCAAAGACGCACGATCGCACCGTATTTCGTGCCCCACTTCTCTGCGAGCTCGTCGAGTGCCGCTCGTGCCGCAGCGGGGTTGGGTGCGGTGTAGATCGGTTTCACATCCCGGCGCAACGCATCCCAATGCTGACGGCCGGCCAACCGGAAAGTGTTGCGGATCAAATGGATGACACAGGTCTGGACCGTGGCCAGCGGCCACACGGTCCCGACCGCGTCGGGCAGCCCTTTCAACCCGTCGCAGACCAGGAAGAACACATCTTTCACACCACGGTTGCGGATGTCGGTCAACACGCTCATCCAGAATTTCGCGCCTTCACCACCGGTGCCGGCCCACAACCCCAGGATGTCTTTCTCGCCGTTGACGGTGACACCGATCGCGGCATAGATCGGGCGGTTCGCGACTTGGCCGTCTCGGACCTTCACAACGATCGCATCGATGAACACGGCCACATAGGTTTCATCCAATGGCCGGCTCGACCACTCCTGCATCTCCGCGATCACCTTGTCGGTGATCCGAGACACTGTCTCCTTCGACACCGACGCCCCATAGATCTCGGCGAAATGCGCCGAAATCTCCCCAGTGGTAAGCCCTTTCGCATACAGCGACAACACGATCTCATCCACGCCGGTCAATCGTCGCTGGCGTTTCTTGACGATCTGCGGCTCGAAGGTCCCTTCACGATCGCGGGGCACCTCGATCTGCACCTGACCGGTCGCCTCGGTCAACACCGTCTTGGAACGAGACCCGTTACGCACATTGTTCGATTCCCGCTCAGTCGGGGCCTGGCCCTTGTCGAAGCCGAGGTGCTCGGTCATCTCCTCGTTCAACGCGGTTTCCAGGACAGTCTTGGTGAACTGTTTGAGCAACCCGTTCGGCCCGGTCAGGGATAACCCCTGGGCCTTGGCCATCCGGACCAGCTCCTGGGCCGCCAACTCCTCAGCCGAAGCCTGCACCGGCTCCTTCTTCCTCGTCACGGCATCAAGTGTCGTCATCACGGCACCTTCCCGCTGAGCATCGCTCAGCGAATCAGGCCGGAAACACCCTTAAATCCACAGTCCCCGGCCCGACTGCGGCGTTCCCTTTTGACACCCGGTGTCGCGACGATGTCGCGACGTAGGAAGATCAGCAGGTGAGCATCGACAGCGCCTTATTGGAAGCGGCCCGCGGCGAGTTTGCGACCATGCTTGACCGGCTTCAGGTGCTGGTGAATTGCGAGTCACCGTCCAACGCTCCAATCCAGCTGGAATCGTGCGCCACGCTTCTGCATCCATGGCTCTCGACCGCGCTGGATCGGCCCGTTCAGCTCAAGCGTGTGGGCGAGAACGTGCACCTGGTGGCCGAGGCCGAGGATCCGAAGGTGCTGGTGCTGGGCCATTTCGACACGGTCTGGCCAGTCGGCACAACCGAAGAATGGCCATTCTCGGTCACTGACGGGATTGCTTCTGGCCCTGGCACGTTCGATATGAAGGCGGGGATCGTTCAGGCGATCACCGCGATCGAACTCCTTTCCGACTCATCGCATGTCAGTGTTCTGCTGACCAGTGACGAGGAGGTCGGTTCGACCACGTCGCGGCAGTTGATCGAAGATCAGGCACGCAAGGCCGGCGCGGTGCTCGTGTGTGAACCGAGCGCTGATGGTGGAGCGGTGAAGATCGGACGGAAAGGGATCGCCAATTATCGCGTCGAGGTCACCGGCAAGGCGGCCCATGCCGGGCTCGAGCCCGAACTCGGCGTGAATGCCGCCGTCGAGCTCGCGCACCAGATACTTACGATCGCTGATCTGGCCACCAACGACACCTCGGTGACTCCGACCGTCCTGGCGGCGGGCACGACAGTGAATACGGTGCCCGAATACGCACGGTGCGAAGTAGATGCGCGGTCCTGGACCACAGCGGACCTCGAACGTGTCGACCGCGCGATGAATGCCCTCACACCGCGCCTGCCCAATGCTGTGGTGACCGTGTCCGGTGGGATCGACCGGCCCCCGTTCGAAGAGCCGATCGCGCGGTGGTTGTACGCCGAAGCCTCCTCTGCGGCACGCGAACTCGGGTTGGCACCGTTGCATGCGGTGCGATCTGGCGGCGGCTCCGATGGCAACCTGACCGCGGCGATCGGTGTTCCCACCTTGGACGGGCTCGGTGCGCTCGGCGGGCACCCGCACGCCCGCAACGAACATGTGGACGTCAACGCGATGCCCGAACGTGCCGCGCTGCTCGCCGCGCTGCTCGATCGGCTGGGGCAACGGTCGACCCCCGCGTGACCGATGCCCCACAATGGCATGGTGACGCGAGTTCTCATTCTGGGCGGGTCTTGGTTCCTTGGGCACGAGGTCGCCCGCCAGGCGGTCAGGCGCGGATGGGAGGTCACAACGTTCCGGCGCGGAAACAGTGGCACCGACGCAGAGGGAGTGACCGTCGTCCGAGGCGACCGCACCAACCCTGACGACTTGGTGCGTTTGGCCGAGGCCGGTCCCTGGGATCTTGTCGTCGACACATCCAGCTTCGTTCCGCGCGAAACCTTGCAATTGGCACGCACCCTCGAACCGGTCGCCAATCGCTATGTGCTGGTTTCGACTGTGTCAGTGTATAAGGGTTGGCCCATCGAGCCGCTGAGCGAGGAATCAGCAGTACTCGACTGCCCCTCGGACGCCGGACCGGACTACGGATACGACGGCGACCCCGGCCCCTCAACCTACGGGTTCGGCAAAGCCGGTTGCGAACGCGCCGTGATCGAGACGTTCGGACCCGCTCGAACAGCTCTCTTGCGGCCCGGCGTCATCCTCGGCCCCAGAGAATACGTCGGCCGACTCGAATGGTGGCTACGGCGCATGGACCGAGGCGGGCGTGTGCTTGCCCCTGGTCGGCCCGACCGCACGATTCAGCCGGTCGACGTGCGAGATGTCGCAGCCTTCGCGCTCACACCAGAGCTGACCGGAGTCTTCAACCTCACAGCGCCAGATAACGAAACAATGGACGACCTGCTGCGCGCTTGCCTGGACGTTACAGGCGGCAACGCGACCCTCGACTGGGTCACCGACGAGCAATGGCTTGTGGCACAAGGAATTCGCCAGTGGACCGAACTCCCGTTGTGGAGAACCTACAAGGGCGCGTGGGCGGTCGACTCTCATCGTGCGGTCGAGGCCGGGTTCATCAGCCGCCCCGTAGCAGACACTGTCGCGGATACCTGGACATGGCTCACCAATGGTGGAGCAGCCATCGAACACGAACGCGCTGGAGAACTAGGGATCTCACCACAGCGCGAGCAAACACTGCTCGGGCTGTGGGATGCCGCCCAGTTCGATCACTGCGGCAGCGAATAGAAGAGAGCGTTACGAGGGCGGTGGCAACGCCCGCATCGCCGTCGTGCGCGACAAGGAGATCGAGGTGAAATCCTCGATGGCCCCACCAAGTTGGAGTGCTTCGGTGGCACCCCGGTATCGCGAGGTGCCCAGCACCCGGGCGAGCAGATGGAGCCGTTGCGCGATCGCTTCGGTGCGGCGCGTGGGCACAAGTGCGAACACTGGCTGCAGCGCGGCCGCCGCGCCTGCCAGGTCTCCGCGAAGCGTGCGAGCCGCACCGAGGTCGACATGCGCGCTCAGCTCACCAGCGCCCCACCGTTGATCAGCCGGGATACCGGCGAACAGCTCGACCGCAGCTGCAGCTTCGTGTTCGGCCTGATCGCCATCGCCGAGCGCGACGTAGGCCGCACCCGCGCACAGCCCGCGGCGGGCTCGATCGAACGCCAGCTCGCCAGCGATCTCGTCGAGAAAGGGGTCGTTGCCGGCTCGGTCGAGTTCGGTTGTGGCAGCGTCGAGTTGATCGCGCACCTCGCCGCGAGCTCCGAGCAGTGCGAGAGCTCGGGCGTTGACACTGTGCAATCGCACGCGTGCTGTCCCGATCGGCGCAGTTTCGAGCGCACCGGCGGCGATCTTGGCGGCCCGCCGCGGGTACCCGGACCAGAACGCCACGGTGACTTGCAACGCGCGAGCCCACGCCTGTAACGAGGGGTGATCGATGACATTGCCGTAGGTGTGCGCGGCACGTGCCTGCTCCTCAGCCGGACCGAGCAACCCGAGATCCCAAGACACCGAGGACAAAAGCCCACACACCTGGCCCGCCAGCAGATACAACTCAGCCTGCTGGAGCGGTTTGTGCGTCCGATCGAGCTGCACGTAGATGGTGTCTCTCAACGCGACCAAATCGGTCAGCATCTCCAACGGCGGAGTGATGTAATACGCCCGCGCCGCCGCGCCTGCAGCTGCATGCAGGTGCTCCAACGCCGAGGGATCCAGCGCCGCCGCCGATTCGATCGCGTGGCTCACCGATTCATGTGCAGCGTTCACCGCGAGCTCCTGTTCAGTGACTTGTCGAGACTGGGACACGGGTGGACCGAGCAAGTCGGCGATCGGTTCACCGAACCATGATTCGAGGACCCGCCGCGCCGCTATGCGCGGATTACCATCGCCGCCCTGGAACCAACGCTTCGCCGCAGACCGAGAGACCGCGACATCCTCGCCGATATCCTCTGCTTTGCGGGCGAACTCACGCAGAAAATCGGCCACACCGAGCCGACGCTGAATCACGAGCTGTTCCAAGCGAGTACGCGGTTGCCTATCCATGACGCTCATGCCCACCTCCACCCACCGCCAACATATGTCCATTTCACTCTGTGCTGGGAGGGGCGGGCACGAAATGGCCCATATGTGGGCCGAAAAGAACTAGTTGCGAACCCTCCATGGACCACATCGCTACGCGAATGTGAAACAGCATCCGGCGCTGGAGCACAACGCGATTCCCAGTTTCGCGGACCGAAGTGAACGAACCGATTCAGGGGACGTGATCGCCGCCGCTGGGGCTGTAGGTCGACCGGACGAGGAGGAAGGCATGGAATGGGCGCTGAACATGTATTGCCGTCGCGCACGATGGTATTGCGAGCAGTGCGGAGCCGGATCGGTGCCAACGTACTGATGCAACCCGCAACGGAGCTGAACCGGTGAACTCCGCGCCGCAAGTGGCCGTGGCACCGCGGTCGGCTGTATCGAATTCCCCTGTGTCTGTTGGGGTCGATCCGGTGGCACCGCCGTCGGCCGATCAGTTGGTGGCAGCCACGCCGGACACGCGTAGCTCACAGCACCGTCTTGCCCTCGCAACCAGTAAGGCGCGTCGAACATGAGTGCACCCTTCACAACGAGGACCGCACACGCCCGCGGCTCCGAACTGACCCGTCAGCGTCTGCTGGCGACCGCGACCGATCTGTTTCTCACCGATTCCTATGCCGCGGTATCGCTTCGGCGGATCACCGAACGCGCCGGACTTACCCACGGTGCGATCGCGCGGCACTTCGCGACCAAACCTGCCGTCGCCGACGCCGTGCTGGAGCAGCTATTTCGCCACGCTCATGCTCGTGTGCATCGCTACCATGTCCGCAATCACAGTCACCTTGTCGCCACCATCTCCGCATGGGTGCTGTTCGTAGCCGCGCACCCTGGATGGGTGCGGCTCGAACTCGATCTCGGCGCCGCCGCACCAGAGGCCGTATCCCGTGACCGTTTGCATGAAATCCGTTATATGGCAACGGCTTTCATAGAAGCCGCTATGGGTGAAGCGGGAGTGGAACCGGCCGTAGCACCGGAGAGCGCCAGTGCGATGTTACTGACCAGTGTCGTTGGATACGCCACAGCGGAACGGGGCGCTCTTTCTGTCGAAACCGCCGCCGTCGTACGCACACTGGTCGAACACGTCCTCGCCGAAGCGTCGAGTGAGGTCGGCACCATGAGCGCCAATGTATCCCCGCGCGGCCAGGCCAGTGTCGCCGCTGTGATCACGACGCCTTGCACAGCCCGGCCGATCGCCGATATCGGGTTTTCCGATGCACCTCCCATGCCCGAAGGCGGTCACCAGTGCGTGGCTCGTCTCGGGTCACGGTGACCGAATCAGGAGTGACGCTTGACTGCCTCGACCCCTTCGCCCCAGGACAGTGCTCTCTTGGTTAGTGGCCCGCCGATCGCTGATGCGCCACGAGTACTGCTGTACGGCAGGGCATTTGCTGCCGATCCGCACGCGGCCTACCGAGCCATGCGGACCGATCACGGGCCGCTGGCACCGGTCGAGGTCGCGCCGCAAACACCGGCGACATTGATCACCGGCTATCGGGCTGCGCTGCGGGTGCTCGACGACCCCGGGTATTCGGCCGATCCTCGCGCCTGGCAGCGCAAGGCCCCCGCTGCAGGGTTGCCGGTGCTGGGGTGGCGACCGGACGCGCTGCACAGCACTGGTGAGGAGCACACCAGGTTGCGGCGCGCGGTGTTCGCTGCCCTGGAACGGGTCGATCAGCACGCGCTAGGACGGTCGGTCGAACGCTGCGCGGTCGCGTTGATCAACGGTTTCTGCGCGTCCGGCGAGGCCGATCTGCTCACCCATTTCGCGATCCCGCTCGTGGTCCATGTGATTCACGGCATGCTCGGGCTGTCGCAGCAAACAGCCGAGCATGCCTACGACGCGATCATGGCGATGCGCGGCGCGGTCGACCCACAAGCGGTCGAACGCAGCCACGAGATGTTGCTCGAGGCGATGACCGCCGCGGTGTCGGTCAAACGCGCCACCCCTGCCCAGGATGTGACGTCGTGGCTGCTCGAGCACACCGACAGCCGCGACAGCGGCACCGAACCCCAGCAGTTGGCCATGCTGTACGCGATCGCCACACAGCCGACGTGGAACCTCATCGCGAACACCTTGCTGCTGTTCATGACCGACCACCGGTTCGGCGGAGACATGCTCGACGGTGCGCTCTCGACCCAGGACGGGATCGACGAAGTGTTGTTCAACGATCCGCCGCTGGCCAACGCGTGCCCACGTTTTCCGACGGGCATGAAGCTCCTCGCTGACAACACCCTGCCTGCACACCAGCCGGTTCTGATCAGCCTCGCGGGGTGTCACACCGATCCTGCGGTCGACGTTGAGCGCACCGATAACCGTCGGGGTAACCGATCCTATTTGTCTTTCGGTGCGGGCGAGCATGCATGCCCGGACCCAGCACAGCAGATAGCAACGCTCATCGCGCACGAATCCCTCGCTCAGATGCTGGACGCACTACCGGACATCCACTTGGGCGTGCCCGCCGAGGAGCTGGCATGGCTGCCCAGTGCATTCCATCGTGCACCGGCGGCGCTACCTGCGGTCTTCCCGCCATCAGCACCGCTCCCGCTGCCTATATAGAGGAGACCTCAGCCGTGCAGCAGAACACCCCTGCGGCTCCCACAGCGGACACGCCGCTGGTGCCCATCGAAGAGATCGGTCCCGGCGATCGATACCTCCTCCACACCCCCGAGTTCGCGCAAGACCCACACAAAGCCTACCGGCACATGCGCAGTACATACGGGCCGCTGGTGCCGGTCGAGCTCGCGCCGGGTGTGGAAGCGACGCTGGTGATCGGCTACCACCTCGCGGTGGAAATTCTCGACGATGACAAGCGTTTCCCTGCGGACCCGCGTGTATGGGAACGCACCGTGCCCACAGACTGCCCGATCTTGCCGATGGTGGGGTGGCGGCCCAACGCGCTGCGCAACTCCGGTGATATCCACTCCTTCTATCGCGGCGCCAACCATGCCGCTCTCGACGGTATCGATCAGCTGGCCCTGCGTGACTTGGTGATCGGGATTGCCGAGCCGCTGATCAACACGTTCTGCGGTATCGGGACTGTGGACGTGATCGGCGGCTACGCACTGCCGCTGGTGTTTTCGGTCGTGAACAGGCTGCTGGGCTGTCCGAACGATATCGGCAACAACGTGCGAGCGGCGATGGCCGCGATGTTCGAATCCACCGACACCGAACACGTCAACAAGATGCTCGGCGATGCACTCGGCCAACTCATCGCCATGAAGCGTGCTCAGCCCGGCGACGACATCACCACGAGGCTGCTCACTCATAAACCCCCGCTGTCGGAGGAGGAACTGATCAACCAGCTGGTCACCCTGTACGGCGCGGGTATCGAGCCGACGGTGAACCTGATCGTCAACACGCTGTTGATGATGCTGACCGACGACCGATTCGCCTGCGGTGCAGAAGGATTCGGTGCACCGACCATCGACGCGGTCTGGGAGAACTTGATCTACAACCCGCCGATGGCCAACTACTGCTTGTCCTACCCGCCGCAACCGATCAACAAGGGCGGGGTGTGGCTGCCCGCGAACAAGCCGGTCGTGATCAGCATGGCCGCCTGCAACAACGACCCCAAGGTCAACAACGGCGAATTCCTCACCACGGATTGGG
The DNA here is from genome assembly GCF_048910785.1 of Nocardia nepalensis. Taxonomy (NCBI): domain Bacteria; kingdom Bacillati; phylum Actinomycetota; class Actinomycetes; order Mycobacteriales; family Nocardiaceae; genus Nocardia; species Nocardia nepalensis. The sequence continues at coordinate 30,141 of NZ_JBKBET010000025.1, forward strand.
GTTTGGCCTTCAGTACCGGCAAGCACGCCTGCCCTAAACCAGCACGCGATGCCGTAATCCAAATCGTCTGCATCGCCATCGATTACCTGTTCGACGCATTGCCCGAACTGACGCTGGCACGGCCCGAAGAGGAGTTGGTCTGGCGTCCCGGGCCCTTCCACCGTGCCCTGGTTGAACTTCCCGTCGCCTTCCCCAAATCCCCGCCTCTGCCCATCGCCGCCTAGGAACGATATGACCACCATCTACCGTCCTGTCCCGCATCCCGTCCTCGACGCTCACGCTGTCGCGTTCTTCGACCGCCAGCTGTCCACCGTCACGCTGACCGAGATGCAGGCGTTGACTCTCTGCGATGTCTTCGAAAGCCCTGTGGCGTACGCCGAAGATTCGTGGTTGCTCGAGCCGGGCCGACGTATGGCAGAGGAGGTCCGCGCGCGGGCCGCCGAAGATCCCCACCACGGCGAGCGGTGGGGCGTGGCCTTCGCCTCACTCGCTACGCTCTGCGAATCCTTGCATCCGGCACAGGCTTTCGCAGTCCTCGACGCGATCGACCGGTACTGGATCAGCGACCGCGACGACGCCTTGTGCGCGGTAGGTCTGGTCCGCGGGCCCACAGTCGATATTGCGTCCGTCCCGGCACTACCACAGGCACGCTGCACGGCCTGACACGAAAGGTCGTGCAGCACAGAAATATTCGGTGATACGCAACTCGGCACACCCGCGCGAGGAGTGCGTCACTGGCGGTAGAACCCGAAGGTGAGGAAGCCATGACAACACATCCCATGGTCACACCGAATTATCCGGTCGACGCCGATCCCGTGGTCGACGCCTTGCGGGCGGTGCTGGTCGGCTTCGACGGCCCTGTGCACGCGTGGGTGCGCGAGGCGGTGCTCAAGGTGGGGGACGTGCCGAGGTTCGGACTCACGTATGCCCAACAAGCCCGTCGCGCACCGGATCTGTTACGTGTGATGATTGAGACGATGGGCGGGTCCGCGCTCGACATCGCCAGTGACCCGCGCGTGCGGGGCATCATGTTCGAGTGGGCTGCCATCGCGGCACCGACAGTGCTGACGGTTTCCAGCGGGCATTTCAACCTGGTAGGGCCCATTGTCGCCGCTGCGGCGGGCAAGTCGGAGTACGTGCGCCGATGCGCTGCTGACCTCGACACAGGTGCCGCGGTGGGAGTGCTGGCACTGACCGAACTGGCCGGTACCAACGGCGCCAACTGTCGCACAACCGCCACCTGGGACGCCGCAGCGGGCGGGTTCCGGCTAGCGACGCCCACCGACGGCGCCGCCAAGTTCATGCCGAATGTTGCGGACTCCTCGGTCGCGAAGATCGTCGTGGTCACAGCACGCCTGCACATCGGTGACCACGATGAAGGGGTGTTGCCGTTCCTGCTGCCGTTGCGCGGCGCGGACGGACAGTTGGCTCCTGGTGTGCAGGTCGCGGCGCTGGCCGAGACGGTCGGCCCAGCAATGGATCACGCGCTGATTCGGTTCGACCCCGAGCAGTGTCTACTACCCCGCCAGGCACTGCTGGGTGGGGACTGGGCAGGTATCAGCCACGATGGGGAATTCCACTGTGCTGTGCCGCTGGAAGAACGGTTCGCCCGCACCAGCGCCGTGCTCGACGACGGCCGCCTGGACCTGCCCAACGCCGCCATCGCCAGTGCCCGTGCGGCTTTGGCAGGCTTGGTCAACTACGCGCCTCAACGCCGACCCGGCAGGACAGTGATGATCGACCGTGGCCCGGTCCAACGCGACCTGGCCAGCGGGGTGGCCGCGGTCTGGGCAGCCAGCGTCCTGGGCCGCCGACTTCGAGATCTGCGTGCCGCTGATGCACCGACCTGGTGTTCGTTGTGGCCGATGGTGGCGAAACCGTTGTTGTCCGGCATCGCTTTCCAGGTGCTGGTCAGCTGCCGACGCCGCGCCGGTGCTCAGGGAACCTTGCGCAGCAACTACATTCCCGACTGGAACGCCAACACCGACCGCATCTCGACCGCCGAGGGCGACGACCAGATCATGCGAGAGGCGGCGGGACGCCAATACCGCGCTCTGCTCGAGCTGCGGCTCCCCGGTACACCCGAACACCTGCCCACACATATCGAGTTGCTGACCGAGCGCGAACACGCCATCGCAGACGGCCTGCACCGCGGAGATTTCGGCGCGGCCGGTCCGGTATGGGGCGCGGACTCCGCAGCCGCCGAACTAGCGACCGCGACCGGGGAACGGCTCGCGGCGACCGCCCTGCACATGGCCGGGTCCACCGCGACCGACCTGCCCGCAGGTCAGCTGATCTGTTCCGCTGAAACGGCCTATGCGCTGGACCGGATCTGGGAACGCGGCGGCTGGTACACCGCGCACGGTCTATTGACCACCGCCGGGGCAGAACAGGTCTGCAAGGACTTGGCCCGCCACCGCGGCATCCTGGCCGACTCCCTTCCGACACTCGTCGCTGCCTTCGACATCCCCAGGCTACCCGGTGCCCCGTTGTTCGCCCGCGACTACATGCAGCCGTACCGGCAGATCTGGAACGGCGCGAGCGCCGCCGACAGACACACCGCGTGAACCCGCCGTCGACCGGTCCGGCGCCCGAACCGGGCCGGTCGACGGCACGACGGACTTGCCTGCATCCCGCACGGACCCTCTACACGACAACGCAATTCAGCCATGAGCTGCAGACGGGTGGGGGGATTCGCCCGAAGTTGCTCAGCACCGAATCAGGAGGACAGGAATGCACCCGATCCCCAGCGTCGACTTCGACGACGAGACCGAGAACCATAAACCGCAGCTGCCGATACCGTCGGTACTGCCGACGGTGAACGAACTGTGCGCTGCGATGGCTGGCAGCGGTGGATTACCCTGGCCCGCCGCCGAGTCGTTGCCACGCAACGCGAGTACCGCATGCTGGTGACCGGCCGCACCTGGATCGAAGGCCCAGAACCAGCATTGCGAGATCGGTGATGACGCAGGAACCGACACCGGCACACAAGCCGGTGCTGTCCGGCGTCGGCCAAGGGCTGTCAAACGCTGCGAGCGATCGACCCCCAGGTGACGACGACGTCCGGGGCCGCGGCGAGATCGTGAAGGCCCCGAAAAACTGTGGGCGCAACAAGTTCGCAGCCGCTCTCTTACACACTGACTTGCGTCCGGACAATATGGTCCTGCGCCGCAACGGCACAGTGGCAGTGATCGACTGGTCGTGGCCGTGCCGCGGCGCAGCCTGGATCGACCTCGTCGCGCTGGCTCCATCGATCGCGGCCAGCGGTGTCGACCCGGACCCCATCCTTGCCGCGCATCCGTCGACTCGTGATGTCGAGTCAGCGGCGATAGCCGCCGTCAGCTGTGCGCTGGTCGGCTACTGGGAGCACAACAGCCGCCAACCCGCCCCACCACGATCACCGAATTTTCGCCGCCACCAAGCACACTCGGCGCAGGTGTCACGAGCATGGCTGAAGCGACGGCTGGCATGGCCGTAGAAATGGCGCCGCCAACGATCTCACTGGACAGATCCTTCGAGTCGTCGCCTGGATGACTACTGCTCGCTGGCCGCGCCGCGCGAAAATGTTTGGAACACAGGCTATTTGACGACAGAACCGACGGTGTGGCGCCAGGGTGACCACCTGGGATCCGCTACTAGACTGCCTGGCTGGAGACGACCGTACATGCCGTCGCAGGGCTGGGCTCGGTCTGGCAGCTCGCTTATTGCACGCCACCTTGATTCCATGATTCGCAGGAAGGTTTGCCCCTGATGCCTGAGAAGGTCGTCAAGGAGAAGGTACTGGTCTACGTCGTTGGCGACGGCAAGCTGCTGGTGTTCCGGCACACCGACTACTCGTGGGAGGAAGTCGGGATCCAGGTGCCCGCCGGCAGCATTCGCGCCGGGGAAACGCCCGAGGATGCGGCGCTGCGCGAGGCGCGGGAGGAGACCGGGCTGTCGGAGTTCAAGATCGTACGCAAGCTCGGAGAAGCCGAGTACGACATCAGCCCCTACCGGTTCGAGATCCAGCACCGGCACTTCTTCGAGCTGGAGGTGTGCCAGGACGCGACGGACCGGTGGGCAAGCCAGGAAGACCACGACGGCGAGGCGGAGCCGACACGGTTCGAATGCTTCTGGATTCCGCTTGAAGCGGCCCACGTCCTGCAATCGGGACAGGGCGCTCTGCTCGGCCGCCTCGTCGACTGAGCCAGACCAAGCCACCGATTCTGGTTGGGAGTGAGCCCTGTGGACGGGGACAACGACAGCGCGTACTTGACGATGACGCAAACCGGAACCGAGACAGCGGTGTCGGTGATCCTCGAGCTGCGCGGACAGACCTGCGACATCGACTGTCTCTACTGCTATGAGAAACGCAAGGAATCCCTGGGCGGCGCCCGTATCGGTGTGCAGGACATAGCGCGGTTGCCGCAGCTGTTCGGCGGTCGTCGGTTGGTGGTGGAGCTGCACGGCGGGAACCCCTGAGCGCCGGGCAGCCCTACCTGCGTGAGGTGCTCTCCGCCTTGGCCGAACAGCCGCTGGTGCAACGCGCGACGTTGCAAACCAACGGAATCCGCCTGGACGATTCGTGGTTGGACCTGTTCGACGAGGTGTATCCCTACTTGCGGGTCGGGATCTCCCTCGACGGCGACCGCCGCGGAAACATCTGGCGCGTCGGCTACGACGGCGAGGAAATCTACCCTGCCATCGTCGCCGCACTGGACCGATGCGGTTGAGCGCGGCCGAAATGTCGGCATCATCACCGCGGTGACCCCTGCCGTGCGGCCGGGCAGCCGCTGTTCTGGATTATCTGTCGAGCTTCCCCCGCAGTGGACGCGATCAGTTTCGTCCCCTGTTTCGACTCATCGATCACGAAACAGACCGCCACCACTGGTTACCGGATCTCACCCAGTCGGATTTCGCAGCGCGCCAACCTATCCGATGCAGGACCGGCATGGGCGATCACCCCCGACGAATACGCCGATTCGTGCTCGGCGCCGCAGTGGTGTGGGTGCGCGGCGGCGCGCATCGCAGAGTGAAACTGGAGCCGGTCGTCTCGGCGATTCGGCGGCTGCGCGGCGCTGACACCGGGTTCTGCCACTTCTCCAACCTCGAGTGCGACCATGTGTTCACCCTCTATCCCACTGCAGGTTCGGCAGCTGCGACGAATTGCCCTGGCCCGACACACAATTAGGCCAGCTATCTGCACAGGCCAGTGTCCGAATGCCATCCTGACAGCTTTCGGACGCGGGCTGTCGAGCCGACGATAAGCCGAGAGATCGGACATGTGCGCATCGAGCAGCATATCGTCGTTGGAGTGCCCGGCTGTCCCTGCCTTGTTGGAGGAGCTAACCGATGCGATGACAACGTGAACAAACCGATTGAAATTCTTCGAATCGTGTAAGGAAAAGCCAGGTCAAGAAGTGTGCTCCCCGCGCATGCGGGGATGATCCGACCGGGAAGCGTTTTCGCTCCTGGTCTTTCTTGTGCTCCCCGCGCATGCGGGGATGATCCTCCTCGACCGTCGCCCGCGAGGTGCTGACCGATGTGCTCCCCGCGCATGCGGGGATGATCCTGCGTCGCGGTAATCGCCGTCGGTGGTCTCGATGTGCTCCCCGCGCATGCGGGGATGATCCGCCGATCACGCAGGTGTTTTCGTGGGTCACCAAGTGCTCCCCGCGCATGCGGGGATGATCCGTTGTCCCAGGCGTGGACGACGTTGTCCCAGGCGTGCTCCCCGCGCATGCGGGGATGATCCGCCACGATAACCGGCTCGAACGGCAACTTCGCCGTGCTCCCCGCGCATGCGGGGATGATCCTTGTCGCGTACGCTCTCGCGAGCCTTGGCGAATGTGCTCCCCGCGCATGCGGGGATGATCCGCTCGTCGAGACTGGGTTCGGCTACCGGCTCGCGTGCTCCCCGCGCATGCGGGGATGATCCGGTGCCCGCACGAGCGTGACCCGCTACAAGGCGGTGCTCCCCGCGCATGCGGGGATGATCCGACCCTCTGAAGCGCGGCGGCCGACTTGGTACCGTGCTCCCCGCGCATGCGGGGATGATCCGCCCTGGATAAAGCCGTAGAGCAACGGGGCCTCGTGCTCCCCGCGCATGCGGGGATGATCCGTTGCCCGCGATCGACATTCTGATGGCCCAGTGGTGCTCCCCGCGCATGCGGGGATGATCCGAACGAGACCAGCGACCCGAACAGCAGGAACATGTGCTCCCCGCGCATGCGGGGATGATCCGCACTACACCAGCGTCACAGCAGTGCTGGAGTGGTGCTCCCCGCGCATGCGGGGATGATCCGCCGATGACCCTCTTCGGGTCACCGAGCCACTCGTGCTCCCCGCGCATGCGGGGATGATCCGGAAACCTGACCACGGCGCTGGCCCAGGATCCGGTGCTCCCCGCGCATGCGGGGATGATCCTGACCGATGACGAACAGCGCGACGCGACCTATGGTGCTCCCCGCGCATGCAGGGATGATCCGCGTTCCCCGGTCGGGTCCGAAAGTTCCCGCATGTGCTCCCCGCGCATGCGGGGATGATCCGTAGGCCAGGCGCGGCAGATGCCGCGGTGTGACCGTGCTCCCCGCGCATGCGGGGATGATCCTCCATGGTCTAGCCGGTGTGCTCAGTCCTGGCTGTGCTCCCCGCGCATGCGGGGATGATCCCCGCACATGCCTGTCATGGAACCGGCCGATCTTGTGCTCCCCGCGCATGCGGGGATGATCCCAGCAAGACCACATTGACCTCGGCGTGGCCATCGTGCTCCCCGCGCATGCGGGGATGATCCGTCTCTGTCCTGCGTGTCCTATCCGTTACGTACGTGCTCCCCGCGCATGCGGGGATGATCCGGACGCTTCGCGTTGGATTTTCTGGGCTACCTCGTGCTCCCCGCGCATGCGGGGATGATCCGTGCTGACAGTCAACATTGCCGAATACTTTCGAGTGCTCCCCGCGTATGCGGGGATGATCCCCTCGGTCAGGCCCATTTCGCCAGCCTGGGCAGGTGCTCCCCGCGCATGCGGGGATGATCCGGGCTCGGATTCCGGCACGTCACCGGTTCGGGCGTGCTCCCCGCGCATGCGGGGATGATCCATCACCGATGTGCCCCCGCGCGGTGCCCGCGCCGTGCTCCCCGCGCATGCGGGGATGATCCGGTTCCGATCAGGTCGTTTCGGCGAAGCGTGCGGTGCTCCCCGCGCACGCGGGGATGATCCTCGTAGACGACACAACAGATTTGGCGCGCGCCCGTGCTCCCCGCCCGCGCATGCGGGGATGATCCGGCCGAGCGTCTTGCGGGCCGAGACTTGACCGCGTGCTCCCCGCGCATGCGGGGATGATCCGGACGTCGGCGTAATCCAGGACCCTCCGAAGCAGTGCTCTCCGCGCATGCGGGGATGATCCGACCGGGTCGGCGCTGTATGAGCGCGCGTGGTCGTGCTCCCCGCGCATGTAGGGATGATCCGTCGTACCCAGCAACGGCTTTCGGGGCCGTGCGGTGCTCCCCGCGCATGCGGGGATGATCCGGTGCTGTTGATCTGGCTGTCGTCGAGCAGCTGGTGCTCCCCGCGCACGCGGGGATGATCCGGCGGGGCTGGAACGTGACGAATTCCGCGCCCGGTGGTCCCCGCGCACGGCGGGGTTGAATCCACAGCTAAGGCGACATAGCGGGCTCGGCGGATTGTCCTTCCGGGGACATGGGCGACGATCGGTGTACGTGGTTCAGGTTCAGGCCCGCTGGGGTTGTTGAGATCAATTGGGCGAAATGCGTGTGTGGGCTTGGGGTCGCGCGTAGCGTGGCCGAAAGTTCCTCGGCGGTCACGGTTTTGGGTTTGTGGCCGGAGAGCTTGTCGGTGGGGGGTGCAAGGCTGGGTTGCATCTCTCGTGGCGGGAGTTTGATGACCATCGTTTAGGGGTGGATGTTGGCGCTGAGCGAGGCTTCGCGTGCGGTGTGGGCGAAGTCGCCCAACGGTTCGGGGGGATGGCTTCCGTTGTGGCAGCACATGGACGATTCGGCTGATGTTGCCGGGCACTTGTTCGATGAGTGGCTCGCGCCGAATGTTGTGGGGTTGCTGGCGGCGGAGTTCGGTGGTGATCGTGAGGCGGCCCGGTGTGTGGTGCGGTTCTTGGCCGGTGTGCATGATCTCGGGAAAGCGACGCCGGCGTTCGCGATTCAGGATGTGGGTCTTGCTCAGCGGATGCGTGAGCATGGCCTGTATATGCCGATGGTGCGGCAGGAATTGGTGGACCGGCAGTTGGCGCACCACACGGTCGCGGGGCATCATCTGCTGATTCGGTGGCTGGTGGATCAGGGGTGGACTCGTCGGTGGGCGGTGCCGTGGGGTGTTGTGTTAGGCGGTCATCATGGGGCGCCGCCGGATGAGGATGATCCGTTGTTTCCGGATAAGTATCCGGATCTGTTCGGTGCGGGCGTGTGGGTTCAGGTGCAGCGAGAGTTGTTGGGCCGCATTGCAGAACGCACCGGTGTGTTGAGGTATCTGGGTGGTTGGCGTGAGCTGAAGTTGACCGCGCGGTTCCAGGTGTTGGTGACGGGGATCGTGGTCGTTTCGGACTGGATCGCCAGCAACGAGGAGCTTTTCCCGTTTCACACTGCTCGATTGCCAGCGGAGATTGCCGATTCCGGGCGGTCTGTTCGGGCGCTGGCCGCGTTGTCGTTGCCACGTCCGTGGTCCCCGTCGCGGATTCCTGTCGCTGTGCCGGAGTTGTTCGCGTCGAGGTTTTCGTTGCCGGAGGGAGCGCAGCCGCGGTCGGTTCAGATCGCGGCGTGTGAGGTTGCGCGGTCGATGGCCACACCTGGATTGTTGGTCATCGAAGCGCCGATGGGGGAGGGCAAGACCGAGGCTGCGTTGGCGGCGGCGGAGATCTTGGCCGAGCGTTGGGGCGCTGGTGGTTTGATGGTGGCGCTTCCGACGCAGGCGACCAGCGATGCGATGTTTCATCGGGTGGTCGAGTGGCTCGACGCTTTGGGTGCCGATGGTCAACAGGTCGGTGGTTCGATCGTGCTCGGTCATGGCAAGGCCCGGTTCAATCGGTTGTTCCAGGGTTTGGTGCGCGCGGGGCGGATGCGGGACGCCGAGATCGGCTGCGATGAATCCCAGGGCCATCGAGCGAGGGGCGTCGCGGTGTCCGCGTCTCACGCGGTCGTGGCCCATTCGTGGTTGTCCGGTCGTAAGAAGGCTCAGCTGGCGAACTTCTCGGTCGGCACCATTGATCAGCTGTTGTTCGCGGGTCTCAAATCGCGGCATCTGATGTTGCGGCATCTCGGGCTCGCCGGGAAGGTGGTGTTGCTCGATGAGGTCCACGCCTATGACGCCTACATGAATTCCTACCTCACGATGGTGCTGACTTGGCTTGGCGCATACCAGGTTCCGGTGATCGCGTTGTCGGCGACTCTGCCGGCGGATCGTCGGCAAGCGCTGCTCGAGGCCTATCGGCGAGGTTTCGTTCGTGACGGGGTCGGCGAAGCCGTCGACGCGGTGGGCTATCCGATGGTGTCGTGGACCAGCGGCAACGATGTGCGCACGCGAGCGGTCGAACCATCAGCTCGGTGCACGAGCGTGCACGTCGGGGCGCTGGGCGGCGAGGTTGATGACGATCGAGAAGCACTGTCGACTCTGTTGCTGGACAAACTGTCCGAGGGTGGGTGCGCGCTGATTGTCCGTAACACCGTGCGCCGGGTGCTGGAAACAGCCGCCGACCTCGAGCGACACTTCCCCGGTGAGGTGAGCATCGCGCATTCCCGGTTCATCGCGGCTGACCGGATGCGCAAGGACATCGATCTGCTCGACCGATTCGGATCCCCGACCCGCGCCCTCGCGCGGCCCAAGCGGCATATCGTTGTCGCCTCGCAGGTGGTGGAGCAGTCCCTGGATGTCGACTTCGATCTGTTGATCACCGATCTGGCGCCGATCGATCTGCTGCTGCAACGCATGGGCAGGCTACATCGCCATCAACGCGGCGAAGAACAGGTCGACCGGCCGCGGAAAGTGCGTACGGCTCAGGCGTTTATCAGTGGTGTCGAGTTCACCGACGGTGTGCCTGAGCTGGAATCGGCTGCGGCGCGCTACATCTACGGTGAGCACGTATTGCTGCGTGCGGCGGCGGTGTTGTTACCGAAGCTGGGCGCCACGATCAACCTGCCGAGTGACATCGCCCCGTTGGTGCAGGATGCCTACGGGGCGGGGGAACTGGGGCCCGCGCAGTGGCAGCAGGCTATGGAGCACGCGCGGCAACGTTGGCTGGACAAGTCCGCCACCCGGATCGCGAAAGCCGAGACGTTCCAGCTCAAGCAGCCGTCACGCCCAGGTAAGGCGATCCTCGGCTGGGTCGCGGCGAATGTCGGTGACACTGACGATGATTCGCATGGTCAGGGCCAAGTCCGCGACGGCGCCCCCAGCTTGGAAGTTGTTGTCGTTCAGCAATCGACGACCGGCGAGTGGTTCACCCCGGCGTGGCTGGCGGACGGAGACGGCGGCCGCACCGTGCCGAGGGATGTGACTCCGTCAGACGATGTGGCCGAGATCATCGCAGCCTGCTCATTGCGGCTGCCGCTGGAATTCAGCAACGAAGGCGCCGAGAGTGCGCTGTGGGCGGGTACTCCGGAGGCTTGGGAGTTCTCCCCACTTATCTATCGCCTGCCCGTGTTGGTCATCGACGGCGAAGGTAACGGCGAAATCGCTGGACGCGCAATCCGCTACACCCCGGATCGAGGGCTCGAGGTGTCGCCGACCAGCCAACAGCCGCCCGAAACCGACCGTCAGCCAACAGAAGTGAGCAACCGTCGATGAGTACAGCAGATGAACACGGATTCAACCTGCTCGACGAACCATGGATCATCGCGCTCGGCGTCGATGGCCGCGAGCGCGAGTTGTCGATCCTTGAATTGTTCGAGCAGGCAAGGGATTTGACGCGGATTGGTGGGGAGGTTCCTACGCAGGGTTTCGCGATCACGCGGATGTTGCTGGCGGTGCTGCATCGGGCGATCGACGGTCCGACCGATGTGGATGCCTGGGAGCAGTTGTGGGCCGCTGATGCGTTGCCGACGGATCGTATTCGCGCGTATGTCGGGCCGCTGCGGCACCGGTTCGATCTCTTCGACGCCCAGGGGCCGTTCTTCCAGGTCGCGGGTTTGCGGACGGCGAAGGATGAGGTGTCGGGGCTGGAGAAGATCGTCGCCGATGTGCCCAACGGGCAACCTCTGTTCACCACTCGATCCGCGGTTGATCTGCGCCGCATCGATGCTGCGGAGGCGGCGCGGTGGTTGGTGCATGCGCACGCGTTCGATCCGTCCGGGATCAAGTCTGGTGCCGTGGGCGATGCGACGGTCAAGAACGGTAAGGGGTATCCGATCGGTACGGGGTGGTCGGGGCAGATCGGGGGAGTGCTGCCGCAGGGTAAGGACCTGCGGGAGACGCTGCTGTTGAATCTCGTCGCCTACGAGGACAACCCGTACGTGCGTATCGGCGGCGTCGCTGATGTTCCGCCATGGGAGCGGGATTGTTACACCGCGGTGTGGGAGGAGCGCCCACCCAACGGGGCTATCGACCTGTATACGTGGCAGACCCGACGGATCCGGTTGGTGGGGGATCGTGGCGGGGTGAGCGGGGTGGTGTTGGCCAACGGGGACAGGATCGTGCCGCAGAATCGCCACGGGATGGACCCGCATACCTGTTGGCGCTACAGCGAGCCGCAGACGAAAAAGCACAAGACCGATGTTTATATGCCGTTGGTCCATGATCCGGAGCGTTCGGTGTGGCGGGGGATCGGCGCGATGCTGCCAGCGACTTCCGGTCGCCGCGCAAACCACAACGGCGGGGACCCGCAACCGCGGTTGGCGCCAGGGATATTGCAGTGGATCGGCGAGTTGGGTTCCGCCGGTGTCCTGCCGCCACGCTATACGCCTCGGATTCGAATCACCGGTGCCGAATATGGTTCGCAGAGTGCGACATTCGCCGAAATTGTCGATGACGTGTTGCCGATGTCGGTGACTTTGCTGCGGGAGGATCGCCCCGCCGCCGGGCAGACCGCGACCAATGCGGTGGATGATGCCGAGCGCACCGCGTCCTCGGTGTGGAGCTTCGCGGAGAACCTCGCTGCGGCCGGTGGCGCCGAGCCGAAATCCGGTGCCGGTGACCGGGCCCGCGAGCGCCTGTACGCGGCATTGGACGCCCCCTACCGGGAATGGCTGACCTCGCTGGCGCCTGGATGTGACCTCGACCAGGCCCGCAGGCAATGGCAGTGTCACGTTCGAGATGCGACATATCCGGTTACCGCGGAACTGATTTCGGCGGCACCGCCGTCGGCGTGGGTGGGCAGAGAGGTCCGCGGTCAGCTACTCAACGTCCCGCGAGCGGAAATGTGGCTGAATGCCGCCCTGCGGAAGCTGCTGCCGCTGGCCTACCCACGATCGGATAGCTCGATATCGAAGGAGGTGGTGGCGTGAGCACCGTCGAGGAGCAACCAACCGCTGCGGCCGCGCCGAAGCGGCATTTGGGGCGTCTGGGAGCTGCCCTGGAATGGCGGTTGAACCGACTGCAGGACGAGTACCTGCGGGGATCATCGTCAGCGCGTGCGGAACTGGCGAAACTACGTCGCGGGCTGGGCAAACCCGCGGGCAGTGTCCCTGAGATCTGGGATCTCACCATCGCCGCGGTGCCCGCGTCCCTGCATGCCGATGACCGATTCGACGACGGGACGCCCAGTGCCGCCGAGGAAGCCGCGCACTCGGTGCTCACCTTGTTCGCCCTGCACCAGCAGTCGATGAGCGGCCGCGCGCATGTGCCTGAGGTGTCTTTCGGCCGGGCGATCGGGTTGCTCGCACAGACCGAGGGCCGCAGCACCGACGCGGTTGCGCGCAGGTTCATGGCGGTGGCCACCGCGCAGTCCATCGATGAGGTGCTCGTGCACATCCGCGGACTGGTCACCCAATTACGCACCGCCAAGAAGGGATTCGACTATGCACGGTTGGCCGACGACGTGAGCGATCTACTCACCCCCGGCCGCGCCCAACGCGTGCGGCTTGTCTGGGGCCGCGACTTCTACCGCACCCCGAACAGCACCGACCCCGAACCCGCCGAATGACACCCACGGAAGGCCAGCTCCGATGACCCGTACCCTGATCGACCTCCACATCCTGCAGACCGTGCCGCCAAGCAACCTCAACCGCGACGACACCGGCAGCCCCAAGACCGCTATCTACGGCGGTGTGCGGCGTGCGCGAGTGTCGAGCCAAGCGTGGAAACGCGCCACCCGCGCCGCCTTCGACGAGCACCTGGATCGCTCCGAACTCGGCGTGCGCACCCGACGAGTCGTCGACCTGCTGGCAGCTGAGATCACTACGCAGTCACAGGATTTGGCGGATCGCAGCCTTGCGTTGGCGTCGGAGGTGATGAAGGCGATCGGAATCACGGTCAAACCACCGAAAAAAGACGCCATCGACGAAGCCGGATATCTGGTCTTCCTCAGCCGCCATCAAATCCGGGCCTTGGCCGAGGCGGCGGTCGCCGCGGCCGAGGCCGAGGACGTGGCAAAAGCATTGCGGGAAGCCAAGGTCAAGGACTTGGCCGATCGTGACCATTCGGTGGATATCGCCTTGTTCGGTCGCATGGTCGCCGACCAAGCCGACCTGAATGTCGACGCCGCTGTCCAGGTCGCCCACGCCATCAGTGTGCATCCGGTGGAGACCGAGTTCGATTACTTCACCGCCGTCGACGATCATATCGATGACCACGAGACCGGGGCCGGGATGATCGGCACCATCGAGTTCAATTCCTCCACCCTGTACCGGTACGCGACCATCGACGTGAATCGGCTCAACGACAACCTCGGCGACGAGGAAGCGACCCGCCGCGCGGTCGAAGCGTTCCTGATGTCCTTCGTGCGATCCATGCCCACCGGCAAACAGAACACCTTCGCCAACCGCACCCTGCCCGAGGCCGTGGTGGTTCTGGTGCGCGACACCCAACCCATCAACCTCGTGGGCGCGTTCGAAAGCCCGGTGCGGGAATCGAATACCGGTGGTCGAGTCAAAAGGGCCGCGGACCTGTTGCGTGAGGAGGCACACGAGGTGCAACGCGCCTACTCCGAAACACCGGTCGCGAGCTGGGTGACCCGACTCGGTTCGGATACCGCCGGTTTGGACGATCTGGGCGCCAACGTCGCATTCGCCGACCTCGTCGCCGAAGTAGGTGCGCTGGTCGGGACCAGGCTCGGGGACCATCAATGACCGTGGTGGCCCTGCGCTTGGCCGGGCCGCTGCAATCGTGGGGAGCCAGTAGCCGATTCGTGCGACGAGGCACCGAGATCGCGCCAACCAAAAGTGGGGTGCTCGGGCTCATCGCGGCAGCGAAGGGCCTGCGCCGCACCGACCCCTTGGAAACGTTGCTGGGCTTGCGATTCGGTGTCCGCATCGACCAACCCGGGCAGCTGGTTCGAGACTTCCAGACCGCGCAGCGGCCCAAACGCGAACGCGACGGATCCACCACCTGGACCTCGCTACCGTTGTCGTATCGCTACTACATCTCCGACGCGGTCTATCTCGCAGTCCTCGAAGGCGAGCACGGACTCATCAGCGCGATCGACGCCGCCGTGCGAAGTCCCGAGTTCCCGCTCTACCTCGGACGCCGATCCTGCCCACCCGCCGGACCCATCGCGCTCGGAGTCTTCGACGAGGACCTGCAGACCGCGCTGGCACAACGCCCCTGGCTTGCCAGCACCGGGACCCAGCGCCGCACCCGCGACCTTATGGTCCGGTTGGCAACCGTCCGCGACGCCGCCGAAGGCGAAGACGACGGCGAAATGATCCGAGACACACCGGTGAGTTTCGACCCCAACCACCGCCAGTACGAATGGCGCTCGGTCGTGCGCGGCAACGTCACCGTGCCCAATCCCCATGGCACAACCGAACCCGGCGACGAACATGACGCCATGTCGGTGCTGGAGGTGTGAGATGTTTTTGACCAGAATGCCGATCAACCCCCGCCGCCGCGGCGCCCGAATACTGCTGTCCTCCCCACAAGCACTACACGCCGCGGTGTGCAGCGGATTCGCCGAGGCCGCGGCAACCGAGGAGGGACGAATCCTGTGGCGCCTCGACAACTACGGACCCCACCGCGTCCTGCTCTACATCGCCAGCCCGGACAAACCCGATCTCACCCACATCGTCGAACAAGCCGGATGGCCAACCACCCAAGCATGGGACACCAAACCCTACGACCGTCTCCTGGACCGGCTCACGGTCGGCCAGCTTTGGCAATTCCGCCTCACCGCCAACCCCGTCCACTCCGGCAGACGCGACGGCTGGGCCGATACCAAACCCCTGGCCCACGTCACCGCCCGCCAACAAGAACAATGGCTACTCGACCGAGCCGACCGCATCGGAATCCGAATACTGCCACGACAGGCACCCGACGCGACCGACAATGAATTCGAACTCGCCATCACCGACCGCTCAGTACGACGGTTCACTCGCGGCAACACACGCGTCACCATCTCCACCGCCACCTTCGAAGGCATCCTCGAGGTAACCGACGTTGCCGCACTACGACATTCACTCAGCTTCGGAATCGGACGAGCGAAATCATATGGATGCGGCCTGCTGACACTGGCCTACCCAACGCAGACGGACAAATAGCTGTGGGCACGATCGGGCGCAGACCCTCGGAATCCAAAGAGCTGGTACGCATATCGGACCGCGTCTCGTTCCTGTACCTGGATCGATGCGTCGTCAACCGCGACAGCAACGCCATCACCGCGACCGATGAGCGCGGCACCGTTCACGTACCGGCCGCCTCAATCGGCGTGCTGCTGCTCGGCCCGGGAACCACGATCACCCATCAAGCGATTTCACTGATGTCCGACAGTGGATCAACGGTGGTGTGGGTAGGAGAACGCGGCGTCCGGTATTACGCCCACGGCGTGGGGCTATCGCGATCCTCCCGTCTGCTGGAGGCACAAGCAGAGGCCGTGACCAACACGCGGTCGCGGTTGCGGGTCGCGCGGGCGATGTATGCCATGCGCTTTCCGGGCGAAAATATCTCAGAACTATCGATGCAACAGTTACGCGGGCGCGAGGGCGCCCGCGTGCGCGCGGTCTACCGCGAGCACTCGCAGCGGACCGGAGTCGAATGGAACCGGCGCACTTACGACGTCGAGGACTGGGATGCCGGTGAGCCGGTCAATCAGGCTCTCTCAGCAGCGAATTCGGCACTGTACGGCGTTGTGCACTCGGTCATAGTCGCGCTGGGATGCTCGCCCGCCCTCGGTTTCGTGCACACAGGCCATCACCGATCGTTCGTCTACGACATCGCCGACCTGTACAAAGCCGAGGTGACCATACCGATCGCATTCGATATCGCAACCGAAGACGTCGAAGACATCGGAGCCGTTACCCGAAGACGAGTCCGAGATGCCCTGCACGACGGGAAGATCCTCGAACGATGCGCCCGCGACATCCAGCATCT
>NZ_JBKBET010000026.1:0-3719 GCF_048910785.1 Nocardia nepalensis
GCCGCTCCCAGCACCGTTGCCGCCGTTGTTGCCTCCGGTTCCCCCGCCACCGCCTGTGCCACCATTGTTGGCGGGTGCCACGGTATTCGGGTCGACGAATTCGGGGACCTGGCCGATGAGTTGACGCATCTCGGCGACGAAACCTTTGTTGTTACTGGTGTCATCGCCCTTGTCCCACCACTGCTGAGCATAGGTTTGGGCCTGATCACCGGACCGGCCGCTCTTGGCGACATAGTTGACCGTGCCGTTGGTGTTCAACTTGATCTGGTCGTAACGGGGAACGTGACCGTAGATGAACGCCAAGAAGTTGGCGGTGTTCCCCACGACATGAGACATGTCGACCATGCCCGCCCGCAACGTTTCGGCGGTACCGAGGTATTTGTCGAGCGAGGCGATCGCCCGGTCGGCGCCCGCGCCCTGCCAGTGCCCCCGGGTGAACACGGGTTTGATGTTCTTGGTGAAGGTATCGATCGAGTTGCCCCAGATCTGGGACAGGGCCAGCCACTCACCCGACAACCACAGCATGTCACCACCGACCGAGCCCACGAGCATGGCGATGTTGGCGAAATCGTAGAGGTGCAGGGCGCCACCGAGTTCGATCAGCGGATCGATTCTGCCCTTGAGGGAGTTGTCGAAACTCACCCCGGAACTGGCGGTGGTCGACAAACCCGGCCCGTTCGCCCACGACACCGAGGACGCCGCATGATATTTCGAGATCTCGGGCCAATGATCACGCGCGTTCGGTGCGACGAAGGTGTTCGCGTTCTGTCCCTCGGTGATCGAGTACTTCTTGTTCGCCGCGGTGAAGGTGTTCGCGATATCGGTGACGATCGCTTGATGGTTACCCAGGATGTCGACCAGTTCAGGGTTCGCTTTGTCGAAGAACGCGTCCGACAGATGTTTCATGCTCAAGAACTGATAGGAACTGGCCGGGAACGGTTTCGGCTGGGCAGGCCGTTTCGGATCGGTACTGGATTGATTGTTGTAATACCAGTCGAACCTCGGTGGCATGTTCTTCCCGGTCACGAAATTGATCAACCCGAGGATGTCGGCGACCAGATCCTCACAATATCCGGTCAGTTTACCCAGCGCGGCACTGTCGACATTGAGGAGTTGGAGCTGACCGTTCTGGGCACTCTTCAACAATCCAGCCCAATCGGTCTGGTCGATACCCGCCGCCATCCTGCTCCTACCGTCAACTCCATTGCGTAGCGCTGTGTTTCTAACACCATCGGCACAGGCGGGCGCGCGCCCGCGCAACCGCCGAGCGGTCTGTACACCGGTTGTTCACCGAAGCCCCGCAGGCCTGTCTGCCGCGATGGCACCGCAGCCCATCCGACACCACGCTGAGCCCGCGCGAGATCGAGGTGCTGCGCCTGGTCGCCGACGGCAAGTCGAACCGAGAGATCGCCAAGGAGCTGTTCCTCAGCGAGACCACCGTGAAATCCCATCTGGTGCACATCTACGCCGAACTCGGGGTCCGCTCACGGACCTCGGCGGTGGCCCGCGCCCGCGAACAGGGCGCGATCTGAGTTACTGCGGGCGCAGGACGATCAAGCCGGGACGGTGCGGGCGTACTCGAAGAACGGTGAGTCGACCACCTTGTCGTTCGCCGCCAGCGAGGACGCGTTGTGGAACACCGGGCCGTTCGGCGTCTGGACGCAGATGCCGACGTGAGTGACGTCCAGTCCGGACGGGTCGGTGTAGGCGTCGATGTAGTCGCCCGTGCGGAGTTGGCCGGCGACCGCGTCGTCCACCGCGGCGGCGGGGATGTAGGTCATCGGCCGGTCCACCACCGGCAGGCAAGGGAGATACTGTCCGCCATCGGCTTTGGCGTTCAGGTACTTGGTCACCGGGACCGCCGCCGGGCTCAGCGCGCCGGATTCATGGTGGCCGGCCAGGACAGGCCGCGCTCCTCATACGCTGGCCGAGGTGAACTGCGAGTAACCCAATCGGCAGTCAGCGTCGAGTCCGGACTCGAAAGCCTGGAACTGTCTTGACCAGGTGCACCGGCCGTCCGCCCCTACCGTTACTCCGTTGCGCAGCACTGTGTTTCGAAGACCACCGCACAGGCAGGCGCGCGCCCGCGCAACCGCCGAGCGGTCGGTACACCGGCTGTTCACCGAAGCCCCGACAACCGATCTGCCTACCACCGAGAACGATCGGGAACCGGTTCGAGCTCACAGACTGCGGGAGCACCACCGCGAATCGCGCCTGGCAGCAAGTCCTGTACCCACGCAGTAGAAGGGCTCGCTCGAGGCGACAAGTTCAGAGGCAGCGGAGGCGGTGATCCTGTCGATCCGGCAGGTGCTGCGCCGCGGGATTCGGTTCGCCGGCTTGGAGCGGCAGGCCTCGATCTTCCCCCGCTAGGGCGGGGCCGGAGGCGCACGCAGTGGCCGACCGAGGCTTGAAGTGCGCGGCACTAGCCGAGGTGAACTGCGAGTAACCAATCAGTAGTCGCCGTCGGGTCCGACTCGAAAACCCGGAACCGTCGTGATTAGGTGCTCCCGCAGCAGCGACGAAGTGGTAGGAGCAGGATGGCGGCGGGTATCGACCAGACCGATTGGGCTGGATTGTTGAAGAGTGCCCAGAACGGTCAGCTCCAACTCCTCAATGTCGACAGTGCCGCGCTGGGTAAACTGACCGGATATTGTGAGGATCTGGTCGCCGACATCCTCGGGTTGATCAATTTCGTGACCGGGAAGAACATGCCACCGAGGTTCGACTGGTATTACAACAATCAATCCAGTACCGATCCGAAACGGCCTGCCCAGCCGAAACCGTTCCCGGCCAGTTCCTATCAGTTCTTGAGCATGAAACATCTGTCGGACGCGTTCTTCGACAAAGCGAACCCTGAACTGGTCGACATCCTGGGTAACCATCAAGCGATCGTCACCGATATCGCGAACACCTTCACCGCGGCGAACAAGAAGTACTCGATCACCGAGGGACAGAACGCGAACACCTTCGTCGCACCGAACGCGCGTGATCATTGGCCCGAGATCTCGAAATATCATGCGGCGTCCTCGGTGTCGTGGGCGAACGGGCCGGGTTTGTCGACCACCGCCAGTTCCGGGGTGAGTTTCGACAACTCCCTCAAGGGCAGAATCGATCCGCTGATCGAACTCGGTGGCGCCCTGCACCTCTACGATTTCGCCAACATCGCCATGCTCGTGGGCTCGGTCGGTGGTGACATGCTGTGGTTGTCGGGTGAGTGGCTGGCCCTGTCCCAGATCTGGGGCAACTCGATCGATACCTTCACCAAGAACATCAAACCCGTGTTCACCCGGGGGCACTGGCAGGGCGCGGGCGCCGACCGGGCGATCGCCTCGCTCGACAAATACCTCGGTACCGCCGAAACGTTGCGGGCGGGCATGGTCGACATGTCTCATGTCGTGGGGAACACCGCCAACTTCTTGGCGTTCATCTACGGTCACGTTCCCCGTTACGACCAGATCAAGTTGAACACCAACGGCACGGTCAACTATGTCGCCAAGAGCGGCCGGTCCGGTGATCAGGCCCAAACCTATGCTCAGCAGTGGTGGGACAAGGGCGATGACACCAGTAACAACAAAGGTTTCGTCGCCGAGATGCGTCAACTCATCGGCCAGGTCCCCGAATTCGTCGACCCGAATACCGTGGCACCCGCCAACAATGGTGGCACAGGCGGTGGCGGGGGAACCGGAGGCAACAACGGCGGCAACGGTGCTGGGAGCGGC
>NZ_JBKBET010000027.1:0-14138 GCF_048910785.1 Nocardia nepalensis
GGTAGGAGCAGGATGGCGGCGGGTATCGACCAGACCGATTGGGCTGGATTGTTGAAGAGTGCCCAGAACGGTCAGCTCCAACTCCTCAATGTCGACAGTGCCGCGCTGGGTAAACTGACCGGATATTGTGAGGATCTGGTCGCCGACATCCTCGGGTTGATCAATTTCGTGACCGGGAAGAACATGCCACCGAGGTTCGACTGGTATTACAACAATCAATCCAGTACCGATCCGAAACGGCCTGCCCAGCCGAAACCGTTCCCGGCCAGTTCCTATCAGTTCTTGAGCATGAAACATCTGTCGGACGCGTTCTTCGACAAAGCGAACCCTGAACTGGTCGACATCCTGGGTAACCATCAAGCGATCGTCACCGATATCGCGAACACCTTCACCGCGGCGAACAAGAAGTACTCGATCACCGAGGGACAGAACGCGAACACCTTCGTCGCACCGAACGCGCGTGATCATTGGCCCGAGATCTCGAAATATCATGCGGCGTCCTCGGTGTCGTGGGCGAACGGGCCGGGTTTGTCGACCACCGCCAGTTCCGGGGTGAGTTTCGACAACTCCCTCAAGGGCAGAATCGATCCGCTGATCGAACTCGGTGGCGCCCTGCACCTCTACGATTTCGCCAACATCGCCATGCTCGTGGGCTCGGTCGGTGGTGACATGCTGTGGTTGTCGGGTGAGTGGCTGGCCCTGTCCCAGATCTGGGGCAACTCGATCGATACCTTCACCAAGAACATCAAACCCGTGTTCACCCGGGGGCACTGGCAGGGCGCGGGCGCCGACCGGGCGATCGCCTCGCTCGACAAATACCTCGGTACCGCCGAAACGTTGCGGGCGGGCATGGTCGACATGTCTCATGTCGTGGGGAACACCGCCAACTTCTTGGCGTTCATCTACGGTCACGTTCCCCGTTACGACCAGATCAAGTTGAACACCAACGGCACGGTCAACTATGTCGCCAAGAGCGGCCGGTCCGGTGATCAGGCCCAAACCTATGCTCAGCAGTGGTGGGACAAGGGCGATGACACCAGTAACAACAAAGGTTTCGTCGCCGAGATGCGTCAACTCATCGGCCAGGTCCCCGAATTCGTCGACCCGAATACCGTGGCACCCGCCAACAATGGTGGCACAGGCGGTGGCGGGGGAACCGGAGGCAACAACGGCGGCAACGGTGCTGGGAGCGGCGGCGGAGGCAACAACGGCGGCCGATCCGGCGCAGACGGAAACTCTCCCCAGCCCGGCAGCAACGGCGCCAACCCTCCCACCACCAGCGGCCTTCCACCTTCATCCTCCAAAAGCGGCTTGGACTCCACGGGCAACCAACCGACGCCGACCGGGTCGACCGGTCCGACCAACTCGACCAGCCCGCTCGGCAGTTCGGGGCCGTTGTCCAAGCTCGCGGACATGCTGGCTCAGCTGAATTCAGGCCCCATGTTCAGCGGACCCCCCGGCCCGTTCGGCGCGACCGGCCCATGGGGTGCGTCCGGCCCATGGGGCGCATCGGGTCCGTTCGGGTCAATAAGTCCGGCGGGCCTCGGCGGCGGATCGGCCGGCGGCGGAGCCGGGATCGGTAGTCCGGTCGACGACAACCTGTTCCCTCGCGCCGGCGCCCCCGGGACCGGCACCCCCACCAACACCGGCCGCGCCGGAATCTCGGACACCGCAACCCAAACCAACGCCGCCTACCCGATGGGGATGGGCGGCTACCCGATGGGCGGAGGTATGGGCGGCGGCATGGGCGGACAAGGTCAGCAACAACAGCAGGAGCGCAAACGTGCCGCCTACCTGGACGGTCCCGAGCACCTCGAGGAAGCCGTCGGCGACGATCCATTGTCGGTCCGGCCCATCATCGATCGTTGAGACAGGCGGCCGACCATGCGCTTTCATATCGTGAATTTCCCCAATACCGAGACCACCCGGCACTATCAGCCGTGCGCGTATACGCAGAAGAATCGGCGCTTCGCCTCGATGATGACCGAGCTCGGTCACGAGGTGTTCCTGTACGGCGGCGAGGAGAACGACGCGGCGTGCACGGAATTCGTCCCGATCATCACCAGAGCCGAGCAATCCGAGTGGTTCGGCGGTGCCGATCTTTACAAGGACCCCATCAATCTCACGTGGAGTCCCCATGATGCGCATTGGCAGATCTCCAACGAGCGTGCGGTCACCGAGATCGCCCAGCGGAAAGGCAAGCACGACTTCATCGGAATCCTCGGTGGCACTTGCCAAAAGCCCATCGCGGATACCTTTCCCGAGCTGATGACCGTCGAATTCGGCATCGGCTACAGCGGGGTGTTCGCCAACTACCGGGTGTTCGAGAGCTACGCGTGGATGCATGCTGTCTACGGCTCGTATGCGAGTGTTCCCGGTGTCATGAGCGCCCGCGGCCAGTTCTACGACGCCGTGATCCCGAACTACTATGACGTGGCGGACTTCCCGTTCTCGAAGGAAAAGGACGACTACTTCCTGTTCGTCGGCAGGATGGTCGAGGCCAAAGGCATTCAGATCGCGATCGACACCTGCACGCGGCTCGGTGTGAAGCTGATCGTCGCCGGCGCGGGGGAAGTCCCCGAGGCCGACTGCGTCGAATACGTCGGTGTAGTCGACTCGACGCGCCGCGGCGAGTTGATGAGCCGGGCCCGTGCGGTTTTCGTGCCGACGCTCTATCTCGAACCTTTCGGTGGCGTCCACGCCGAGGCGATGCTGTGTGGGACCCCGGTGATCACCACCGATTGGGGTGTGTTCACCGAAACCGTGCAGCACGGTGTGCAGGGCTTTCGCTGCCGGACGCTGCGCGAGTTCTGCGATGCCGCTGACGCCGTCCACAAACTCGACTATCGCGGAATCCGCGACTACGCGATCTCGAAATTTTCCACCGACGTCGTCGCCCCACAGTACGAGGCGTATTTCGAACGCCTACTCACGCTGTGGGGCGAAGGCTGGTACGCGACATAGGAGGTCACTGTGACGGGAACACTGGCGCGGGCGCACACGAGGCCTACCGTGCTGACGGAATCGGGGCGCCGGAACCTGGTCGTGCTGCGGGCGGGCGACGAATCACTGCACGAGCAGTGGCTGGCCGGGCCGCATCCACGCACCTGGGACCTGGTGGTGAGCTATTTCGGTGACGACCCGGACCGCTACCGGGTCGCGGACGTGACCAGAATCGATCGCAAAGGCCCGAAATGGCCTGCCCTGCACCATGTCCTGACGATCGACCTGGCTGATGTGCTCGACCGATACGATTACGTCTGGCTCCCCGACGACGACCTGGCCGCCGACACCTCCAGCATCAACGAGCTGTTCGAATACGCGGCGCAGCACCGGCTCGCACTGACCCAACCCGCGCTCACCGAGGACAGCTACTACTCCCACGAGATCACGCTCGTCGATCGCCGATTCGTCCTCCGGCACACGAACTTCGTCGAAATCATGGCGCCCTGTTTCAGCCGGGAATTCCTGCGCCGTTGCCTGCCGACCTTCGACGCCACCCAGACCGGCTGGGGTCTGGACTTCCACTGGCCGCGATTCATCACCGACTCCACATCGATCGCCATCGTCGATGCCGTAACGGTCCGGCACACCCGACCGGTCGGCGGGCCGAATTACGCCGCGGCTCGGGCGAGTGGGATCGACACGTGGGCGGAGTATTGCGAATACCTGGTCACGCACGACATCAGCGACTTGACGCCGCGCGTGCACCGCGGCGTCGGAGCACCCGACCGGCCGGCGGGAACCCTCGAACCCACCGCGATCTGCGTGACCATCGACCGGTGGCGCCCCGAGCTGGCCGACTGGTTCGACTTCCACTCCGCGCAAGCGGAATTGACCATCATCTACACGGATGATCCCGATGTCCGGGCCGCGCTGGGCGCAGTACGCGGTGAGCGGCCCGTCATCCTTCGCGACCACGCGACACCCAACGACGACACGGTTCCTCGCGAGGTAGCCAACATCGCCGACGCCGCCGCAACGGCCGAGGCGGCGGGTATGCAATGGCTGCTACCGCTCGGCCCCGACGAGGTCTTCTATGACGACGGTCGCCGCCGCTGGCAGATTCCCGGCGCCGGGCAGGTGACATTCATCGGACACGAAGCCGTCCCCTCCCCCGTGCCGGTGACCGATCCGATCCACGAGTGCACCGTGTTCCGGATCAGCGGTCGATCACCCTTTCTCGACACCCCGGCCAACCGTAGCGCGGTCCGTCTCGGCCCCGCTGTCGCACCGGTGGACGAGTACGGTTTCACCGGATTCGACGGCGTGCACGGCACCGTGACCGCGCCGATGATCCTGCACTACCCGTATCCGAGTTTCGAGAGCTGGCTGGCCCGAGCCGAAGAAGTCGCCGAGGTCGGCGGCAGCAAGGCGCGGCACTTCGCCCATCACTCCAGAGACCTGCTCCAGGTGGCCCTCGCCCACGGCGAGCTCTCAGGCGCACGCGCCTGCTTCCAAGCCGGAATCCCGTCCGACGGCATGGTCGACCGGATGCTCCTGGGCGGCGAACTCATGCGCGCCGAGCCGCTACGACTGATGCGCGACCCCCCGGCGCGAGAGCGGCTACCGTCAGTCGGTGAGGTCGAGGGGCGCGCGCACGAGGTGTCGGTGTCGATGCCGTGGTAGCTGTAGACGTCGTCAAGCGATCCGGATTGGCCAAATGTGCTGACCCCCAGCGCAATACCGCGCACCTGGTTGATCGTGGCCAGAAAGGCGAGGGTCGAGGCGGCAGCCCGCGGCGCGGTCGCGGCGATCAGCGACCGACCATGTACCGAGCTACCGACGTTCGTGGTGGACGACCCTCGACGCGTGCTGGGTCCACTTGCCTCGTGGATCTACGGCGAGCCTCTCACGAACTCGACGTGTTCAGCGTCACCGGAACCAACGGCAAGACCAGTACGGTCTAACTGCTCAACGCGGGGCTGTGTGGAGCAGGGATCGAAACCGGCCTGATCAGCGCCGTCACCATCCGCGGACCGTGGGGCGAGCGTCCAGCTCTACGGACGACACCCGAGGCCAGCGAACTGCAACAAACGCTGGCAGCCTTCCACGCGAGTGGTGTGTCCGCGGTCGCGCTGGAAGTGTCCAGTCACACTCTCGCTCTGCACCGCATCGACGGGATCCGGTTCCGCATCGGTGTTTTCACCAATCCCGAAATTGGCTGAAAAGGCGAGTCACCCCCTTTCGAGTTTGCTGCGCGCGACGTAGGGAGAAGTCAGGTTGTTGGCGCAAGTGGTGGCGGGCCTAATGCTCCACAACCCGAACACTCTGACGGGGGCCGGAAATCCGGATCAGGTCAGTGGGCGACCGCCGGGTTTGTCCAGCGCGTAGCCGTATCGGGTCGGCACGAACTCGACCAGCAGACGGCGGATCTCCGATAGCGTAAGTGCGATCATGTTGTCGTCGCCGTCGGCGAGTCCCCCCTTGCGACAACGGTTTCGTCGCAGCGAGCCAGGCCGTAGTAGTAGGCGATCTCACTGCGCTCCAGGTTCCGGACGTTTGTCATGGTCTGAGATATCTGAGGAAAAGAACTTTCGAGCCGTAAAAGCCCCGATTAGCACGAATCCGGCCACAAGCGGCGCAAAGCTTGCTTTGCTGACCTCTGAACCGAGTTCGAGGATCACCGCTCCCAGCCCGAGAGCGAGCAGTCCAGTTGCAATCAGGATGAAGCCGGACAGATCGACGCTGTGACCTGCACGAATGTATTTCTGATGTTCGGGCAGCCGACCGAATACCAGCAGGAAGGCAAGGAGCCCAAGGGGCACCTGTCCCAGGAAGACCCACTCCCAGGATGAGACCTCGGCGATGGTGTTGTCGACCAACGGACCCAACACACACACGGCGGCAACCGCAACGTTCCAGATGACTGTTTCAGTACGTCGCTGACCAGCAGAGACTGGGCCGGTGATGTAAGCCAGGCTTTGTGGATAAATCAGGCCTGCGCCTGCAGCCTGAACGGCACGAGCCCAGATGAAAATATCGAACTCCACCGAAGAAAACACGCAGAGGGCAGTACCAGTGGTATAAACCGCTATTCCCGCGGCGAGCTTTAATCGGCGACTGACGCGGTCGGCATACACCTCACCGAGTGCAGTCGTCACACCGAAGGCGAGCATGTATGCCGTGAAAGACCAAGCCAGCCCCCGATAGGAGTTGCTCATCGCTTCGGCGATGTCTCTGCTGCCCGCGAGTCGCGGTATGGGCGGAGGGGTGAACGGTAGGTACTCCGGAGGGCGAACTTGGGTCGGAAACCACACGTCGGCACCGACAAAGACATTCGAGGCCGCGAGCAGCACGGCGAGGTAGGCCGCAACGAGCAGGCGGCCGGGGACCGTAATTTGTCCTACCGGACTGCGCTGTGGTGCCGGTTTCCTAGGTTCCGGCGGCCATTGGTCGGGAACTGGGCCATCGGGCGAACTCTTGAACAGCGCCAGGTCGCCTGCTGCGTTGACTGCGCGGCGCTGCGGCCGGGGATGCGCGTTGGCCATGAGGTGACGGTCAACACGCTGGAAGAGATCATCGAGCGTCAAAGGACCAGGAGCGCTCAATGTGGCCAACAGCGCACCGGTGAAGGCCGTATGCGTCGCACCCACGGGCGCGTGGGCGAGAGCGTTGGCTGCTGTCGAGGTGAGGGTGTAGGTGCCCGCTACGTCAATCTGGCCGGTGATGACGCCCTGCTGGTCGGCCATGGCCTCGATCGCCCGGCCAGAGAAGCAACAGTCCAGCACCAGCACTCGGGTGGTCGCCGGGCTGGACATGATTTCCTCCCGCAGCACCTCGAACGGCAGCGCGGTCCACCGCGGACGGGCCGGGTCGGTCGAAGACAGCGCCAAGTGCAGCCTTCCTCGATCATCGACCAGGCCGTGCCCGCTGTAATAGATCAAAAGCAGGTCAGTTGCCTCGGCAGCCGCCGTCGCGATCGCGCCGCCAAACTCCGCGGTGGAAGTAGGTTCGGACACCACCGTGCAATGCTGCGATGCCAAAGTCCCCGTCGGCGCATCGGTCAGTGCCGCCTCCAGAGCGATCAGGTTCCGCTCCACCGCAGGGATATTGGGCAGAGCCGCCCCGTTGATGTACCGGCTCGCGCCGATCAAAACCGCCCGCGATGTATCCGGATCCGGGAAACGACTGCTCACTGTGGCGGCCCCTCCGAAGACAGCAGCCTGCCAACCTCTCGTATAACGGTCTCGGCGTCGACGCGTTTACCGTCCAACTCGATCTCGACGCCGTCCGGGTTGGTGACCGTAATCTTCACATCGGAACGCCGTTGCGATATCCATGTGGATAGAGACCCAGCCAGAACCGCACCCATTCCGCCGGAGCCGACCGCGACGACGAGCGCGTCGAGAACACCGCCCATCTGCCCTGGCACCACGCCGGAGTGGACGAGGCGTACCTGTCCACGTAACCCGTCGTCATGTAGCAGCCAATCATGGAGCGATCGAAGTTCGTCACCCCCCACTGCCGTCCTGATCCACAATTGCGCTGTAGCCAAGTCGGTCACACAGTCATCCTGCCCGATCGAGGCGGATGCAGACCAGGATTGCCAACCAAATCGCCGAGACATGCTGTGACCCCTCATATTTCGGCGCCTCAACGACACCGTGTTCATCGGATTCTCCGTGGGCGCCGGGGTGTTTCACGACCTTCTTCCGAAACTCCGGCGAGGGGTGCCGCCACCGACCGCCGGCAGGTTGGCTCTTTCGACACGCGTCGAAAACCGGCGGCAGGATGCTCGCAGTCGGCTACGCTTCACGGCACTGATCAAGGAGACCGATGCGTTGTTCGGCGGCGATTCGGCTGTGCGCATGTTCTGACGCTTCCTCCGGTCCCGACCGAAGACATGATTGACCCGTTCGGGATGCGAAGGGGCGGTTGATAGTTCATCGTGTCGCGGGTGTTCTGATCTTGGACCGATGAGGGTGCTGTTCCCGCATCTGGACGGTCTGCGGATCGAGGTGATCCGCGCGGGGGGTTCGACGGTGCGGGCCGAGGCTGCTACCGGTGAGGGTCCGGTCGGCTGTCCTGGCCGCGGGATGCTGTCCGGCGGGGTTCACAGCCGTTACCGGCGGCGGTTGTCGGACACCTCGATCACTGGCCGCGACGTCGTGATCGGGTTGCGGATCCGCAGACTGTTCTGTGACAACTTCGATTGTGGCAAACGACTTTCGCGGAGCAGATACCGCAGCTCGCGGCCAGGCATTTGAAGGACATGCCCCGCGGGTCTGGTTCATCACCGGCGCCTCCTCGGGCATCGGACGCGAGCTCGCGATTCAGGCGCTGGCATCCGGTGAAGCTGTTATCGCGGTAGCTCGACACACCGAAACCCTCGCCGGCCTGGTGACGGGACCCCGAAGTTCGGTCCACCGGGGGTGAGAGCCGGTTATCGGTGGATGCAGGTTGCAGCGTATCCGCTGGGGTTTGGTAGCCCAGTGCGGAATGTCTTCGGCGGTGGTTGTATTCGTCCTTCCAGTTGCTGATCACAACGCGGGCTTGTGTCAGGGACCAGAACTGTTGATGTTGAGGCATTCGTCGCGAAGTCGGCCGTTGAACGATTCGATGTAGCCTGTTCGGCTGAGCGGAGGCTGTCGTCGGCCAGCGGTGACGCTCGGATCGGTGTGGGGAGGGTGTGCTGCGCCAGCTGGCTCACCGGGCAACTCGCCCCTCACCCGTGAGGAATTGATCGACACCTGCACCGACCTGATCCTCCTGACCGGAGCCACACTGATCGAGAAGCTCACCGGATAACCGGCACCGGCTACACCCGTTCGGCCCGTACTATCCAAGTGTGACAGCGCTTTTCGCGGTCGAACGATGGTCCAGGGGGGAACAGTGGACGATGTGGTCGTGATGACGGACTTCGGTTCCACCGAGGGCAGTCTCCCGTTCCTGACCCGCGCGGTGCAACGGCTGACCGGTCGGACGCCGGTGGTGATCGATGCCCGCCACTTCTACGACGGGGGCGCTGGAATCGTCGAGGGGGACGGGGTGGCGCCCATCCTCGAGGTGCCCGCCGACGGACTCCGAGTCCGGCCAGCGAGTGTGATCATCTACGAGATTCCACCGGACGACCGGCACCGGCTGGCCCGTTTCCAGCGAGTTGTCCAGCTCAGCCGCGTCGCCTGCCTGGGCGCTGCCGCAGCCGCCTGGCATGCCGCCACCGACAAGCAGCACGCTGTCGAGCGGTTCCGGGCGGCGGGTATCCGGCAGATGGAATCGATTGTGGTGCAGCGACCATCCATATCGGCTGCGCGGGAGGCGTTCGAACGCTTGGGCCGCGACGTGTGGGCACGGCCTGCCATCGGCCTGGGCGGCCGCGATGTCTTCCACGTCACCAACGACGAGCAGCTCCAGCGTGCCACGGCACAGTACGCGGCAACCGGACAGAAGTTCCTGCTGACCCGCGACGCCCGCAATGTCGACGAGTACGGCCGCCGCCACCAATACCGGGTGGTGGTGCTCGGCGATCGGGTTCTCCGTGTTTGCGAGCATGTGCAATCCGATCCGGACCGGCCCTGCAACGAGGCCCAGGGCGCCTCCTCGGCGCTGCTGCCACCGGAGACGCTGCCCCGGCCGCTCGCCACTCTCGCGATCGAGGCCACCCGGGCGCTGGGGCTCGCTTTCGGCGGTGTCGACCTCGCCGCCGAAAGCGGTGGACGGGTCTTCGAGGTCAACGTGCACCCGGTCCTGACCGGCGAGCGCGGCTTCGAAACGATCGCCCTCCCGTTCGTGCGGGCGCATCTCGCCACGCCGGCACCGCGCGCACGACGGCCCCAGCCGCACCCGACGTGGGGTCACCCCTGACCCCCGCGGTCGCTGGGCGGCAGTTGTTCTCGGTCTATCGGTCGCGGCCCACCCGCTTCAGCCCCGCCCTGCCGGTTGGTATGCGCTGAGCGGGGCGGTGTCGCGGTTGACCAGGTAGTGCGGGCGCGGTGTGGGGTTGCGGGGCAGGTTGTGGATGTCGTTGTAGGTGAGGATCAGAGGTCGACGTGGGTGGGGGGACATGTTGGGGGCCGATCCGTGAACGACCTCCGGGTGGAATATCACCGCTGAGCCCGCAGGGGCTTGGATGCTGCGCATTCCGCGGTGTTCGACCAGTTCGGCCAGGATTTCGGGGGTGAGTGCGACGTCGTTGGAGTCGACGAACGCGTCGGGTTCGCTGCCCTCGGCGCGGTCGTCGCGAAGCAGTCCGGCGGTGTGTGAGCCGGGGATGAAGATGAGCGGGCCGTTGAATTCGGTCGAGTCGTCGAGCAGGATCCCCATGGTCACCATGCGGGGTGCGGGGAGTTGGTCGGCGAGTCGCCAGGCGATGTAATCCTGATGCCAGCCTTGGGTTTTGCCGCCGCACGCGGATTTGGTGTTGACCTTCATCTGGTAGAGGTAGAGCTGGTCGGCGACCAGTTGGCGGGCGGGTTCGAGAAGACGAGGTGAGCGGGCCAGCGCGTCGAACTCGGGCAGTCGATCATGCAGGGCGAACAGGGTCGCGACGTGGCCGGAATCCGGTTCGAGGAACCGGTGGGGCGCCGCAATTGAGGCGTCGGCCTCGTACCCCGCGCGCAGGGTCTCCACTTCCGCCGGGCTGAACAGTTCTTCCAGCACCAGGAAACCTTCTGTGCGGTAACGGTTTTCCTGATCCGCACTGAGACGCATATACTCGACCTCCAGTCCGGGGAACAATCACATCCATCATGGCAAGTGATCGCCGTCCGCAGTGTTGATCTCGGAAACCGCCGATGCCGCTGTCCCGCAAGCCTTGTCCGCGAGGACGCGCAGATCCGCCAAGAGTTGGTGCGCGGTCTCGGGACGATCGGCCACGCAGACCGCGCCGAACTTGCCGTATGCGGGCAGCGCACTGAGCAGGTGCAGTACGACGCCTTGCTTCCGGATCGGGTCGTAGTGCAGCGGGGACCGCTCGACGGCGGCGATGAGATCGCGCGGCCGCAGGGCCCGGTAGCGGTCGGAAACGATACTGTCGGCGGTGAGGCAAACGCGGCGTTCGCCGCCGACGCGGAGTTCACCGTCGGCGTCCGGAGTAACGCCGAGCAACGTCGTGGACAGATCGAAACCATGCCGGGTGCCGGTGGCACGCATGTTCACTTCGCAGCCGTACACGAACCACCTGCCCTCGCGGACGACCGCGATGAAGTCGACGCCATAGTCGCCGCGCTCGATCCCCTTGTCACACAGCGCCTTCCCGACGCTCAGCCCATATTCGACCAGCAATGCCCGGTAGGACTCCGCTGCGGGGAAGGTGCAGCCGAGATAGGTCTGTCCATTGGCGGCCAGCAACTGCTCGTGGGTGGACACGGCCCGTGGACCGTCGGGCGTGAGTCGACCTTGGAAACTGGGGCTGCGGAATTCGTCGCCGGTGAGGAGTTCCTCGGCCAGCACACCCGATTTCGCCAGCGCGGCAACGAATCCCGGCCAGTCGAGCTCGGGGTCGATCGGAGCCGCCTGCGGCAGGCTCGCCGTGATGGCCGACGACAGGTCCGCCGCAGCCGCGGTGCCGTGGTCGACTTCGAACAGCGCGTTGCCCAAGCCCGCGCCCGCGAACTCGGTGCTGTCGAGTTTCAGCACGAACCGGCGATGGCCCGCACGCACCAGCGGCACCAGGGCATCAGCCAATTCGTCGACACTCATAGCGAGTCCGCTTGCCGTGGCGACGGGGATGTCGAGGGATCGAAACAGCTCGCGCCCTGCGGTCTTGGTTCCCCAGGGAATGGCCCACGAGGGTGCTTGATCCGTCCCCACACCCAGCCGGTCGGCGAAATCCTCCAGGGTCCGGGATGGTTCGAAGGAGGCGAGCATGACCTGCCGCCCACCGCGGTATTCGAACTCGACGATGTCCCGCAAGCGTTCCCGGACGGCGATGGCATCCTGGTGCTCACGATCGACCAGCTTCTCACTGAGCCAGCGCGAGGACCGATCCTCGATCGCGAGCAGGGTCACCCGCTCCCGAACCGGCCCGGTGATCTCCTGCGCGGTGGTGGCCATGCCCAGCCGGAGAAAATACTCGACCTGGTCCTCCGCGTCCGCCATCGCGGGCGCCGTGAGCACAGACGACCGACCCTCCCGGCCGGTGCAGCGCGGCGACGATCGCAGCCCCGATCGGCCGCTCCGGCAACAGCACCGCCCCCGCCAAACGCTCCAGCAATGCCGGACTGCACTCCCGGCTCTGTATACAGAGCCGCATCGGAACCTGTTCAGCCACAGGCTGTATGGAAGACATGGCACGAAAATACCGAGTCCGGGCGCGGGCATCCGACAGATGCCGACGGATCAGTACACACGCGCAATCATGGAGAACGCGATCAGCGCCAGCGCTCCCGGCGATTGCAGTCGCAGTACACCACGCCGAACGGACCGCGGGCGATCCCGGAACCTGGAAGGTCATCGGCGATGACAGCAGATCATGATCCTTCTCGTCAAAAACTGCTGAAGTCATCAAAACCTACAAATCAGCAATAGCTACGACGGCGTCAGGTCGGTGACGGCGTAGTAGCAGTCCATCCGTTCGAATCCCGTAGCACTACAAAGGGAACCTTGCCGCCCAGTTCGAGACTGTGACCGGGGAGTCCCGCGGTGATGCCCCGCTCATCGCAGTGGAGCTAAGACCGTGTCTCATGTCGCTGATTTCGCCCTCGTGAGTTTCTTGTAGCAGGTGAGCGTGGCGGCGAGGGTGAGGAAGGCGAGGAAGTGTGTAGCTTTGCGGTCGTAGCGGATGTTGAGCCGGTGGTATCCGGTCAGCCAGGAAATCGTCGGTTCGATCACCCAGCGGTGACAGCCGAGGCGCTCGGACGATTCGATGCCCTTTCGTGCGATCCGTACCGCGATGGCCCGGTCACGCACCCATCGCCGCAGGTCCGCGGTGTCGTAGGCTTTATCGGCGTGCAGCTTGCCGGGCTTGCGCCGACGCGGGCCACGCCGCGATCGTATGGCGGGCAGTGCTTTCACGAGCGGTTTCAATGCCTCGGCGTCGTTGGTGTTGGCGGCCGAAATCCCCACGGACAGAGGGATTCCCGCACGGTCGGACAACACGTGGATCTTCGAGCCGGACTTACCGCGGTCGACCGGGCTCGGACCGGTCATGGATCCCCCTTTTTCGCTCGCACCGACGCCGCGTCGATCACCGCCCGCGACCAGTCGATCAAGCCTGCGCTGCCCAACTCGTCCAGCACGGCGCGATGTAGACGCCGCCACAGACCGGCCTCGGTCCACACGCTGAACCGGCGATGCGCCGTCGGGACGGTCACGCCGAACGACGGCGGTAGCATCCGCCAAGCGCAGCCGCTGGTCACCACGAACACCACCGCCGTGAACACCACCCGCTCATCGGTCGGCGCGGTGCCACCACCCTGCGGGCGCGGCGTGAACTCGGGCAATAATGGCTCGGCCAGAGTCCACAACTCGTCCGGCACAAGACGTTTCGACAACTCGTCGGTCACAAACCGAACACCATGCAGCACAACCGGATCCGACGCAGCCGATTGCGCTGACGACCTGCTCGGCAGCGTGGTTGCCGATCGGGCGGCCCGGAATACAGTCCAGGATCTGGTGCACGATCCCGGTCATGCTCTTCTGCGTCCGCCGATGAGTTTCGGCAGCAGGCGCCGTCTCCTCTGTGACTCGACGAAAGGACGAACTCGTGCAAATCCTGGCTCGCCTGTGTATGACCGCCGACGGCTATGTGACGACTCCGGACGGCTGGCCACCTCAGGTCATCGATCCGGTGCACGGCCCGGGCAGTCACGGTATCGCCGAATTCCTGAAGACCTGCGAGGCCGCCCTGATGGGCCGCACCACCTTTGAACCCGCCCTCACCGCCGATCGCTGGCCCTGGCCGGACCTGGACGTCTTCGTGCTCGGCTCGCACTGGCCCGAGGGCACTCCAGACGATGTGACCGTCGACGACGATCCGCAGCGGCTGCTGGAGAAGATCCGCGCGGCCAATCGCGGCGGCGACGTGCACCTCATCGGCGGCCCCGGCACTATCGAGACCTACCGCGCCCTCGGCGTTCTCGACAAACTCGAACTCGTGGTCCTACCGTTCTTCGTCGGCAGCGGCATGCGCCTGACCGATTCGCTGAACCCGCAGACCAGTTTGGAATTCGAGAGTTCACGGCCGTTGGACGGCG
>NZ_JBKBET010000028.1:0-239034 GCF_048910785.1 Nocardia nepalensis
GGTAGGAGCAGGATGGCGGCGGGTATCGACCAGACCGATTGGGCTGGATTGTTGAAGAGTGCCCAGAACGGTCAGCTCCAACTCCTCAATGTCGACAGTGCCGCGCTGGGTAAACTGACCGGATATTGTGAGGATCTGGTCGCCGACATCCTCGGGTTGATCAATTTCGTGACCGGGAAGAACATGCCACCGAGGTTCGACTGGTATTACAACAATCAATCCAGTACCGATCCGAAACGGCCTGCCCAGCCGAAACCGTTCCCGGCCAGTTCCTATCAGTTCTTGAGCATGAAACATCTGTCGGACGCGTTCTTCGACAAAGCGAACCCTGAACTGGTCGACATCCTGGGTAACCATCAAGCGATCGTCACCGATATCGCGAACACCTTCACCGCGGCGAACAAGAAGTACTCGATCACCGAGGGACAGAACGCGAACACCTTCGTCGCACCGAACGCGCGTGATCATTGGCCCGAGATCTCGAAATATCATGCGGCGTCCTCGGTGTCGTGGGCGAACGGGCCGGGTTTGTCGACCACCGCCAGTTCCGGGGTGAGTTTCGACAACTCCCTCAAGGGCAGAATCGATCCGCTGATCGAACTCGGTGGCGCCCTGCACCTCTACGATTTCGCCAACATCGCCATGCTCGTGGGCTCGGTCGGTGGTGACATGCTGTGGTTGTCGGGTGAGTGGCTGGCCCTGTCCCAGATCTGGGGCAACTCGATCGATACCTTCACCAAGAACATCAAACCCGTGTTCACCCGGGGGCACTGGCAGGGCGCGGGCGCCGACCGGGCGATCGCCTCGCTCGACAAATACCTCGGTACCGCCGAAACGTTGCGGGCGGGCATGGTCGACATGTCTCATGTCGTGGGGAACACCGCCAACTTCTTGGCGTTCATCTACGGTCACGTTCCCCGTTACGACCAGATCAAGTTGAACACCAACGGCACGGTCAACTATGTCGCCAAGAGCGGCCGGTCCGGTGATCAGGCCCAAACCTATGCTCAGCAGTGGTGGGACAAGGGCGATGACACCAGTAACAACAAAGGTTTCGTCGCCGAGATGCGTCAACTCATCGGCCAGGTCCCCGAATTCGTCGACCCGAATACCGTGGCACCCGCCAACAATGGTGGCACAGGCGGTGGCGGGGGAACCGGAGGCAACAACGGCGGCAACGGTGCTGGGAGCGGCAACAACGGCCGATCCGGCGCAGACGGAAACAGTGGCACCGGCGGCGGATCCGGAAGCGGCACCGGCGGCGGCAGCGGCAACGAAGCCAGCGGCAACGGATCAGGCGCGGGTTCGGGCAGCGGAAACGGCGGGTCCAGTGGAAACGGCGGCCCGAGCGGCGCACCCTCGGGCAATCCCGGCCAGGGCACCGGTCCGAGCGGTGCCCCCGGCACCGGCGCCAGCGGCGCTCTCTCCGCCTCCGAGATGCTCAGCATGTTCTCGGAAGTGTTGCAGCTCATCACTTCCGGCATCACGACTCTCGCGCAACTCGGCAATCAACTTGCCGCGCAACTCGGCCCGGGATTGCAGGCGCTGACCAAAGCTGTCGAAGACGGCACACTGACGGTGAAGCAGGCTTTGGCCGAGGCTGCCGAGCGGATCGGCGAGGAGATAGCTGAGGTCGAGGAGCTACTCCTCCCACCGGGTGCGACCGGTCCGGTCGAATCGCGGGCGCTGTTGCCCAGCCCGAACGAGGCACTAGAACTACTTCAGCTGGGGGTACTAGGACGTGCGGCGGGCAATCAGCCCGCGGTATTCCAGGATTTCACGACGGCGAGGTCGACCGATGACGTCGTCGGCGAGCCGGGATCGGCGGGCGTCCCGGATATCACGGCGGAGGGTGGCAACTGATGGAACGGACCTGGCGGCTCACCGGCCTCGAATACCTGGTGCTGCGTGAGCGATTGGTCGGACGCCGCACGAGCTGGCCGTTCGCCTACGTCGCCGACGTGAAGGGACATTTCGACTTCCAATTCGTCAAGGCTCGGGTCTGGGGTGAGCTGCAGGCCGCGTGGGACCCCGCGCTGGCCGAGGTCATGGTGAAGTCGATGCAGGCCGATTTGCGGATCGCGGTGCTCGCCAATGATGAGAGCGCGCCCCATGATCTGGCCCGGCAGTGGACGATGGCGGGCAAACTGTTCGGCGACCGAGCGGTTCTGGTCGAGGGATTCCGCGTGCGGTCGCCCTATAGTCACGACGAACTGGTGATCACCGAGTGCGATGCGGTGGAGCTCGCACGGGTGATCGTGGACAAGCTTCCCCCGATGGCGGCGGGCGGCCAGTCGCAGATCGAATTGCTGAGCTCGACGGCCGAGCCCGCGTTCGATCACTGGCACGGTCGCAGTTCGCTGTTCGACGAAGGCGACGGCGATGTCGACACCCGGAGCCGCGGGTGGCAGGCCGCGCCGAAATCCACGGTCGGCCGGATCGAGATCACGCACGGTCACTCGAATTTCGGCCCGAGCGGGCAGGTGACCAAGTGGATCTTCTGGGAAGACCATCCCGGCGATGGCCGCTACATCGTCGATGCCGGGCCGCCGGTGGCCGCGGTCGCGACCGATGCCGAGCGGCTGGTGCGGCTCATCGAACGGGAATGCGCTGAACTGCGGCGCGTCCGGGGGGACGAGTCGCGGGGTGGAATCTCCCGGGTCAGCGTCTACGACGACGGGCTTTGAGATGACCGTTCCGAACCGATTGTGCTGACTGGAGTTTCGACATGGCACTGGATTCCGATGTCTCGGACAACACCAAATGGGCGAGCTTGGCCGGCGCGGAGCTACTGCTCGAGGCGGGCACGGCGCAGAAGTGCGCGCAGCACGTCGAGGACATGCTCAATGTCGTTGTCGGCGTGCACACCTGGGTGCAGGGCAACTATGAACGTGCGAGTCCGGTGTTCGCCGCGTGCGTATCGGGGGTGCAGATGTGGGCCCTGTTCAACTCGAAGATCGCCACCGAGTTGCTGGAACGCATGGATCGGCATCGCAACATCCTCACCAATATGGGCAACACGTTTCTCGCCGCGGGTAAGAAATACGACCTCACCGAGCACAACTCGGCCGTGAGCTTCGAGGGAATCTCCTTCGACAGCCCGCCGGGCACCCCTCCCAGCGGAGCGCCCAAATCGGTGAAGATTCCCCGGCATTCGAACAAGCCGGATACCACGACGCTCTACGACCCGGCCTTGTTCTGGCCCGAGGCGGGCTCGCAGCTGGATTGGTCGATTTTGTACAACGTCGGCCAGTCGATCAATGCGCAGGCGGTCGCCGACGCGGGCGGTGTGTGGTATTGGCTGTCCAAGGAGTTGGACCGTGGTTTCGACACCCTGCGGACCACCATCGCCGGTGCGTCGGATCAGTGGACCGGCTCGGGTGCGGACGCGGCAATTCTGGCGACGACGCAGTATGTATTCGCCTCCGAGCAGCTCACGACGGATATGAATCTGTTGGGTGACTCGCTGGTGTTCAGCTCGGGCTGGCTGCAGCAGACGAAGAACGGCATGCCGCAGACCCCCGAACCACCGCCCGCGACGACCACCTCACAGCAGACGCAGAACGACGCCGACCTGCTCCGGTTCCAAGAGCATTTCCAGACGCATTACACCGAGAACTACACGCATTTGACGACCCATATCGTGGCGCTACCACAGCCGAACGAGGTGGTGACGCCGAGCCTGGACGTCGGCGGGACGGCGCCGACACCGATCGATGCGCTCGACACGCCCGGTGCAGATGGGTCCGGCGATGAGCCGCCGACCGGCTCCGACGACAACGGCGGTGACGCACCGCCCGTCGGCGACGATCCGACGGGCGGTAAAAACCAGCCCGTCGACGGCGACGATCCCTCCTCCGGGCTCCGGAATCCCGAACCCGAAACGGGACCGAACACCCCGAACCTGTCGGAAGGGCTGGAGGACAAACCATTCGAGACGCTGAGCAACCTGCCCGACGACCTGACCTCGGAAAAATCGGGCAGCACCCCGTGGCTGATGAATTCCGCCCTCCTGCCGCCCGGAAACGTCCCTTTCGTCGGCAAGGGCGGTGGCGGCGGAGGTGGGACCGGTCGCGTATTCGCCCTGGAACAGCTGAAAAGCCAGGAGGCCAAGCTGTTCCCCCGCCTCACCGCCGTTCCGGACGAGAAGTTGCCCGGGCGGGCCGGGCCCGCTGGTGGGCGCGAACCGGGTGTCCCGTTCGGCGGTCACCCTGGCCGCCCGAATGGCGAGGAGAAGGAGAAGAAGCGGTCCGAACTGCTGGATTCGACCGAGCATCTCGACGAGGCGCTCGGGCAGCCCGGGCGCGGCATCAGACCGGTGCTCGATCGGTGAGCCGCACCTGGCAGCTCACCGATACCGAACTGATCGCGCTGTGGGACAGGCTCTTTCAGGACCGGCTACCGTCGCCGCTGTTCGCGCTGAATCGCGGCGACAACACGCGGGACTGGGCGCGACTGGCGACGGCGGCGCTGGCCGGGCTGGCCGAGACGGCTGACGGCGGTCTGCACGACGCCCTCACCCGGGTCGCCCACGCCGATATCCGGGTCACCGCGGTGGCGTTCGACCCGCGCGATTGCGGCGACCCCGCTGGCCAGCTTCGCCTGGTCGGAGCCCGGCAGGGCGACGTGGCGACCCTGATTCGCCAGCTTCCCGGCGAAACCCGTTGGCACAGTGGCGGTTATGTCATCACCAGTGGCGATGCCGATCGGCTCGCCGGTGCGGTGGTCGGCGCGCTCCCCGCTCGGGTGGCCGGGCGGGGGCCGGATACGCCGTTGATCACCAGCCCGACGAGCGCGGAGGTCGACCACCACTATGGCCGGTCTCCGGTCTACGACAACTATGCGGCCGATCGCGCCAGCGCGGCGTGGCTGCGACGGCCCGCGGAGCGGCTCGGAGTGATCGAAACCCGTATGGGCAGTTCGATCTTCGGGCCGCGCGGCATCACGCCCTACCGCATCGAATGGCGAGATCTGGTCGATGACGGCCGCTACGCCGTCGCCGAGACGGCAGGACCGGTCGCGACCGCGGTCGACCGGACGGCGCTGGCGACCATGATCGCCGCCGATATCGCGACCGTGTCACAGACCATGGAGGACGAGCGACGTGTCTGAACAACCCCCGAGAATCGACGCCGAGTGGTCCGCGGACTCGATGTTCGGCGCCACGATCCACGAGAGCCCGGTCTTCGACGGGGCCGAGGCCGGGCGAGACCCGGAGACGACGCTCGATCGGGACGCGCCGGAACTGGAAGCACCGAAATCGGATTTCACGCCCTACTCGACCGGCGAGGCCGCATTGCGCGGTGGCGACATCGTGGTGACCGCGACCGATTCGGCTGTGCCGCTGGCGGTTCGGCTCACCGCCGACCAACTCCGGCGCGACCCGGATGATCTCGGTGACGACATTCTGCGGCTGTGCAAGCTCGCGGCCAACCGGGCCGGCTTGCTCCGGCGTGCGTACCTGGCCCAGATCGGTGTCCCGGAATCGGCGCTGGACCTGCTCGAACTGCCGTCCCGGGACGCGGTCGAACACTACGAGCTCGCAGCGGAATTGGAGCACGGGTACGAACCGCACAGCTGGCTCGACCGGGATGGAGATTCGTGGTGACAGATTTCGCTGCCCTCGAGGCGGGTGCTCGCGCACGACTGGATCGGATGCGACGGCTCGCCGCGGATCTCGCCGCGGTCCGGGTCGACCACACCGATGCCGACGGGACCATCACCGTCTCGGTCGACGGGGTGGGCCGACTGCTCGATGTCCGTCTGACACAGGGGATTTCGAGTCTTTCGCCGTCCGAGTTCGAACGGGTGCTCGTTGCCGCCGCCGCTGCGGCGGTGCGGCGGGCTTTGGGAACGCGCGGACAACTGATCGAGGAATTCAACGGTCAGGTGAACAGCTAGCGCTGCCCTGCCGGCACGGCCGAGTCAACGGGCAGGTGAACAGCAGGGGCCGCCGCTCGCGCACCGCTTGCGGACACCGCGGCCCGAATTAGATTTCTGACGCAGCCGTCTAGGTATCGAGATCACAGACCAGCCCAGGAGGGTACCGCGATGAACGTCCTCAATGTGCAACCGCAGACATTCCGCCGATACGGCGAGATTTCGGACGGGATGGCGGCGACGGTCGCCGTCGCGGGGGCCGTCGACCAGGCCGCTGTCATCGCGGCCATCGCTCCGACCTTCGGGTTGATCGGTCAGGAATTCCTGACGAGTTTCGCCTACGCCCAGGCCAACCACTTCGCCGCACTGACCCAGCTCGTCGAAATCCTCACCACCACCGCCGAAACCGCGCGGGTGGCCGCGGCTTCCTATGAACTGACCGAGCAGCACAGCGTGGCTTCGTTCGCTCCGCTGACGGGCACCGAACAATGACTCCCGCGCAACCCCTTGCGGCGCCGCTACATCCGACCGTTCTCGACGCGCTACGAAATACGCCGGCCGCTCCGTTTCTCGATCAGCCGACCCAGCAGGTGCTGGCCGGCATCGGCTTGCCCGCGCTGCCGCAGTTTCCCGCTCTCCCGCCGCTGCCGGGCCTGCCGGTCCTCCCACCGCTCGACCCGGCGGCACTGTTCAAACCGGTAACCGACCTGATCAGCGGCTACGGTAACGGCAATCTGGACGCGGGGGAGTTCAATCCGCAAACGTTGATGCGCAATGTCACCGACGCGGTGCGCACCGCGATGCAGCTGACCTCCACGGGCATTCAGCTGCTGCAGTCGATGGAGAGCTCGGGGGCAACGGCGGCGACCGCGGCGGCGGTCGACACCGTGGCGACGTCCGCATCGATCTCCGAGCAGGCCGCCCGGATCAACCTGACCACCGGTGGCGCCGCGGGCACCGTCGCTGCCGGATATGCGCAAATAGCGGCGGTGGCAACGCGTTTCGCGCTCACCACCGCAGCGCTCGGGCCCACGCTGGTGACGCCGCCCGGCCAGGCGGCGCTGCTGGCCACCGCCATCGAGGCGGGCACCGAGGCGATGGCGATCACCGCCCAGACCAAGGCGCAGTTGCTGGCGCAGTCAGCGGAGATGACCGAGGCGGGCAAGCCGGTGCCGACTCGCAGCCCGAAACGTGCGGACCTCGGCAAAGTCCAGCGTTCGCTAACCCCAACGGTTTCGGCGGCCAGTCCCTCGGCGCCGGATGTGCCGGCGGTCCGTTCGCTGTCCTCCCCGGGATCGGCCTCTGCCACCGCCGGGGTCGCGCCCTCCTCGCCGAACCAGCCCACCGTGACGCAGTTGCTGTCGCAATTGCAGCAGGTGGTGACGCCGTTGATCTCGGTCGCGCAGACCATCGGTACAGAGGTCTCCGCGCAGTTCCCGGCCAAGCCTGCCGCCGACCCCGCGGCGCCGGCTCCGACGCGCTCCGCTACGGCAGCCGTGCCGGTCGGGTCGACGAGTGGGGGAGCGGCGGTCGCCCCGGCGGCGGCTCCGCTGGGCGAGTGGCAAGCCGAAGGCGTCATCGCGGCGACCGCGAGCCCGGTTGGCACGCCGCTGATATCGGCGTCGACCGCGACGTACTCGCATGAAGTACTCCCGCCTTTCGCCCCTGGCGCCGGCTCGACCGGCGACGAGCGGGCCCGCTCGGCGGGCGGCCGACCGGAATCGCCGGTCGATGCCCGCTATGGCGACGAACTGGTCGGAGGTCACCCGCCCGAGACCGCGGCACCCGTCATCGGCGTGGAATCGACCGGCGACCCGGATACCCCATTCAGCCTGTAGGAGGAGAACTTTCATGAGCAGTATCGCGATAGATCACGAACTCGCCCGGATGGCGGCCGGTCGGCTGGACATGCTGGCCGACGGCCTGGAGAGCGGGCTACTGCAGCGCGGCGACGCGCTGCGTCCGGTGCCGGGCGCCGCCGACCCGGTGTCGCGGCACACCGCGCAGGTGCTGCGACAGGTCAGCGATTCGTTCGAGCAGTCCTACCTGGGTGGCATCGACG
Source organism: Nocardia nepalensis (assembly GCF_048910785.1). Classification (NCBI taxonomy): domain Bacteria; kingdom Bacillati; phylum Actinomycetota; class Actinomycetes; order Mycobacteriales; family Nocardiaceae; genus Nocardia; species Nocardia nepalensis. The sequence goes on from NZ_JBKBET010000028.1 coordinate 7,943, forward strand.
AACTGCGCAAGATCGCCGCGAACCTGCGTTCCCATGCAGACCTCGTCGGGGATTCCGACGACGAAGCCGTGCAGTCGTTCCAGCGCCTGGTGTAGTACCGCGCGGCAGACACCGAGACGAGGAGTGACGCGATGGTCGAACTTCCGCACGCCGGTTTCACCGGCACGATGTGGGACGCCGTACCGGCCGAGCAGTTGGCACGCGAGCTGACGACCGGCCCCGGCGTCGTGCCGATGGCCGAGGCGGGGCTTGCCTACGCAGCGCTCGCGCTGGGCCTGGGGGAGGCCGGTGCCGAGTATCGCGCCATCCTCGCCATTGTCGGGAACGCGTGGGGATCGGATTCCAGCGCGGAGGGCATCGCCCAATTGGCGCAGCTGGCCGACTGGTTCGACGACATCACCACCGCCGCCCAGCACAATGCCGCCACGGCCGCCGAGCAGGCCGCGGCCTACGAGATCGCTCAGCTCACGATGCCGCACGTGGACGAGGTGGCGGCGGCGGTGCGGATGGCCGAGGAGATGGTCAGCGGCACGCTGCTCGGCGCACCGCTTGCCGGACTGTTCGACACTGCCGAGCATCAGGTCGATGCCCTGCGCGACCACGCCGCCCAGGTGATGCGCACCTACGAGGCGGGCAGTGACAAGCTGTCTGCGGCGTGGGAGCAAGAGACGGCCCCTGCCGTCTCCGCGGGAGCCGCCCTACTCGCTGAGCAGAAGCAGACGTCGAAGCCGGTCGTCGGCGGGTCATCGGGGCCGCCGCCGGACGCGCAGGCCGTTTCCCCTCCCGCACTGCAGTTTTCGTCGGTCGTCGACCTGTCGGCGCTGACTGCCGCGCCGACGCCGACCCTGATGGTCGGCGGTGAGTCGCTGGTGTTCACGCCGATCCCGCAACCCGTCGCACCGGTCGTGGCGGCAACGGCCGGCGCTCCTGTCATGGCATCGGCCGCGCAGGTACCGCCACCGTCGATGCTCGCGCCGCCCACGAATTCGCCGGTTCCGGTGTCGCCGCAAGCCGGTCAGCGGGCGGTGGCAGCCGAGGCCGGAGCTCTCGGCGAGCAGATCGTCGTCCAGGCCGGGTTCGCCACCGCGCCACCAGTTCTGGGCGGCGTAGCGCAGTCTCGTACCGCTGGGGCGTCGCAGTGACGACCCTGACCGTCGATGCCGCCCTCGTCGTCGCCGAAAAGCTCGGCGTGCAAACCCTTCCGATGGTTCTCGCCCTGCGCCCACGGCACCGCGAGCACGCCGACTTCCATGCCGCCCGCGTCGCCGCTGTCGCGGAGCTGTGTGCGCGCGGCGTGCTCGACGAGGACGGGAACGTCCTCGACGGGGAGCTGACCACGGCATTGTTCGCCCTGGCCCGTCCGGAAAGGGAACTTGCCCTGCGGATCCGGCGCGGCGGCGTGCATCGAATCTGCCTGGCCCGGCGCGGCCTGGACCACGCGGTGGCGGTGCGAGTGGGCGACGAAATCCAGATCGGCACCGTGTGGGGTGACGAGGATCCGGTGGCGTTGAGCCGGCCGCTGCTGGCCGCACTCGGCGCCCGTCCACCCGCGGACATCCCGGCGCTCACCGCCCCCACCGCCGAACTGCGTCGACGGCTCGACGACGCGGGAACCACCGAGGCCAGCGCCGCCTACCAGCTCGGCATGTCCGAATCGGACGCGCTGACCCTGGGAGTCGCACTGCGCCAGTGCATTTCGGTCGCCGAGTTGGTGTGCTACTCCCACCGTGACGGCAGCGCGGTGCGGTCGCCCGCCGCCGTCGCCGTGTACGACACCGCGGCCGGCCGGATCATCGGCGGCGGCAGCATGGCCCCTGACGGGCAACCGTGGACGACCTTGGCCCCCGGCAGTGATCGCCGGTTGGCCCACGTCGTCGGTGCGCAGATCGAAGCGCTGCCCGAGGGCCGCTGGATGCCGTAATCGGTACGCGCATCCACCCATCGTCCGGAGTCACTTCTCCGGAATTCTCAACACATCATCATCCGAAAGGAAATGTCAATGGCTGGCGCAGATGCTCTCCACCTTGATTTCGCCATTTTTCAGAAGTATGCGAACGCGTACGCCGACGTGATTCCGCCCATCGACAAGAGCGTCGACAACCTCGAGGCGACGGTGATCGCCGCGAAGAAGGATTGGGAAGGTGAAGCCAATATCGCGTTCACCAAATTCGCCGATGAACTGCAGGCGAAGATCCGCAAAGTGAATGTCGATCTGGGCCAGGTCGCGGAGGCGTTGCGTACCGGTGAAACGAAGGTCGCGGCAACCGAAAATGAGAGCATGGGCGGGTTCACCACGCTGAACACGAATTACCTCTGACCGAACCGACCGAAACCACTTCTGAGAACGGAACCAGCACAATGTTGTACAACCCGCCGGGCGTCATCCAGCTGATCACCGATATGGACAACTACCACACGGCCATTACCGCGGAGCGGGAAAACGCGCAGAACGCGGCGACCTCGCTGGTGCGGGAGGGCTGGCAGAGCGGCGAAGGCGGCGCTGCCGGCTCGTTCCTGGCCAAGCACAAGACCCTGATCGCCGACCTGGACGACCTGCTCGTACTGCTGAAGAAGGGACGTGACAACGTGCAGGCCGCGCTGGACAAGGCCCGGGCGACCGATCAGCACGTCGCGGACGACTTCGTCTGGTAGATCCGGCACCGAGGAGGCCCAGGGGGCCCGCCGCCAACTGGCCGCGGGCCCCCGTTTTCATGCGGATTGCAGGGCCGGCTCCGGTTGCGGCTCGACCTCGGTTTCGGCGTCGGTTCGAGCGCCCTCGAGGTACTCGACTTCCTCCCGGATCGAGACCACCTGGACGGTCAGTTCTTGGCCCGCGCTGCGAATGTGCACCCGCCCGGGCACGTCCGCCGATTCGATCAGCGCGACATCGGCGCCGAGCAGAACCTCCGCGGACTCCCGCGGCGAACGGACATGGACGGCCGTCGCTTCCGACACCTGTCCGGCCGAGGCGACACCGTCGTAAACGATCATCGTGGCCGCGGCCGTGTATCGCGCGCTACCGGGCGCGGGCAACGACAGCGCGGCAGGCGCGCCGACCGCCGCGACCAGGCATTCCCATTCCCGGGGGCGAACGCTGTGCACGATCACCTGCGCACCCACCGCGATCGCGCGCAGCACCATCAGTTGGGTCAGCCGCAGCGACCCGACGATTTCCACCCGCCGGACCGCGGGCCCGAACAGCGGCACCGCGACACCGAGCCCGTCATCGGTAGCGCCGATCACCTGACCACACCCCGCGGCCGGCACCGTGAATCGCGACATCGCCGCTGGTACCCCGCGCAGCGCGGCAGACAGCTCGAGGTGCCCGCCGTCGAGCAGGACCCGGCGCTGCAGGCCGCGCAACGGACGCAACCCGAGTTCGGCGGGCGGTTCCTCGGCGTCGTGATGACCGACGCCGGCCAGGTCGCGCCGCACGACCGCGCTGAGCGCGACCATGGCGCCGCGCCGGCCCGGCGAGTCCGATTCGACGGCCGGTGTCATGCGCAAGCGGGTCAGCACCGACTTGCCGGGAAGCGTCCACACCGCCGCGAGCACCTCCGGTTCGAGGAGCTGTGGCCGGACCGCGTACCCGGTCAATTCGATGCCGCCGCCGCGCAAGACCTGCCAATCCTCGGCCCACTGCTGTGGGTCGTTGTCGTGCAGGACGGCGGCCTCCGCGGCCGCCAGTTCGTCGGCGGTGAGGATCGATACCCCGACGCCGCTGGTGGCGATGCGACCCGCGACCCGGCGCGTCGCGACCAGGGCGGCGCGGATCACGCCTTCCTGTGCGCTGCCCCGGTTGTCGATCGCGCCGACGTTGTCGAGCGGGTCGAAACGCAGGACCAGCCAGACGTTCTGGGTAGCGGCGGCAGGCAGTGGTCCGAGCAGTCTTTCGTAGACCCGGACGACGTTGTGCGGGCCCTGGGTACGGACACCGAGCGTGACAACGTCGACAGCGGCCAGCCGGATGTCGAACTGGGACAGGCACCGTGCCACATCGGCGAGTGAGATGGCCGCGCCCGCCTCGATCCGCGCCGATCCGAGCAGGGTCGGCCGCACCGCGGTGCGGCCGAGCCCGACCATGGTGATCAGGTGGCTGCCGTCCCAGCGCATGCCACAGCGGGCGCCGGCGGAGTCCGGGATATCGACATCGAACGGCTCCTGGCGTGGTTCACTACCACTACCGCGCCGATTGCGCCACCAGAGCGAGCCGCGCATTCCCAGAATTCGCCAAACATTAGTTTTCCGAACTCGGACGCCACCGAGCAACGCAATTGCGATCCCGACGCCGAGCGCCACTCGAATATCTGCGCCGAGGACGATGGCTATGGTGGCGGCCGTTGTTCCCGCGGCCGCCGAGGGCAGCACGATGGACAACGGAACCCGCGTGAACAGTTCGCTCCGACCTGAACTCAGCGGTGGCGGATCCGACGATTCCCGAGTATTTTCCGGCGGCATTGTCTCGCTATTCATTCAGCACATCTCCATTCGGCGCGCACCTGTGTGGTGCGGTAGCCTCTCACACGCCAGACGAGTTTGCGCATTCAGGCACACGGTGTTCATGCGCACGTGTTCACGCGCACGGAGGAGTTGAAATGCCGGCACAATTGACGACCCGGGCGCAGGTCAATGGATACAGATTTCTGCTGCAGCGTTTCGAGCACGCGCTGGTTCGCCGCGATGTGCGAATGCTGCACGATCCCATGCGCATCCAATTCCGTTCCTTGCTGACGGGCTTGGTGCTGGCAGTGCTGGTGACCGCCGGCTGCGGCGTCCTGGCGTTCCTGCGGCCGCAGGGGCAACTCGGCGATGCCAAGATCATCATGGCCGGCGACAGCGGCGCCCTCTACGTCATGGTGGACAAGACCATGCACCCGGTGCTGAATCTGGCTTCGGCCAGACTGATCACCGGTACCAGCGAATCACCGACGTCGGTAAAGTATTCGAAGCTGGCCTCGGTGCCGCGCGGACCGTTGCTCGGCATCCCCGGCGCCCCCGCATCGCTGCCGGGGGCGGTCGATCGCGATCGCTCCGAGTGGACGCTGTGCGAGGACGCGACCGACGGTCTGCGCAGTACGGTTCTCGACGGCGTGCCACAGCTCGGCCCGCGGATCCGGCCGGGCACACCGGATGAGGCGGTGCTCGCGACCTATGACGGCGCCACCTACCTGATCTACGACGGCAAGCATGCTCGCATCGATATGAGCAGTGATGCGGTCGTGGCTACCTTGCAGATTCGCGGGATGCGGCCGCGGCCGATCGGTGCCGGACTGCTCAACGCGACCGTCGCCGCCCCCGAACTCCTCGCTCCGGCGATCCCCGACGCGGGTGCGCCAAGCGCCGTGCGCGGCGGCAATGTCGTTGTGGGGTCGGTGATTCGGGTCCAAGGCGTCAACGGCGCGCAGCCGTATGTGGTGCTCACCGACGGGGTGCAGAAGATTTCGGAGTTCACCGCGCAGGTACTGCGCGCGTCGAACTCGATGGGGCATACCGTCATTCCGCTGCTGTCCCCGGACGCGATCGGCGGTCTGCCGGTGCTGGACACCCTGCCGATCGGGCAGTTCCCGGCCGGCGTCCCGTCCATCGTCGCCATGGACACCGATCCGGTGGCCTGCGCGAGCTGGGCACGTGGCGCGAGCGATCAAACCGCCACCCTGCGCTTGCTCGTCGGCCGGCAACTGCCGCTGGCGTCCGGCCGGACCCCGGTGCGGCTCGTCGGGGGCGAGGCCGCCCACGCGGCCTACATCCCCGCAGGCACCGGCGAATTCGTGCAGGTCACCGGTATCGAGCTGGACAGCACCCGGCGCGATGGCCTGTTCTATGTCACCGATACCGGCGTTCGATTCGGTATTCCGGACGCCGCGACTGCAGCCATGCTCGGCCAGACCGCCGAGCCGAAGCTGGTGCCGTGGCAGATCATCAGCCAACTGCCCGCGGGGCCGATGCTGGATCGCCAATCCGCCCTCATCGCCAGGGATGTCGTCCGCACCGACGGGTCGTAGCCGGTGTCCGCGGGTGACGAGAAGGTGAACGGCTGTGGCGACCAGATCGTGCCCGGTCGCCGCCCGTGCGTCGGATGGGTACTTTCCGGGCAGTCGAACGCGAAGGGGACTTGCTGATGCCGCGGATTGTGGGCAGGCGAAACGATGGCGGCGTCGTCGTCGCTGTCGGCGGGGTGTGTGTCATCGTCGGATCCGACGCCCTCGACGCCGCCGGACACTGTGCGACCCCGCCGGAACAACTGCGGGTGATGTTGGTCAGCGCCACGGCCACTGACGCCGATTGCACCGTTACCGACGAGCCGATGCCCGCCGGTCTGCTGTCGGCGGCGCAGCTCGCAGCGATCCTGGCCTGGGAGGTCGGGTTCGTCGAGGGCGAACTAGGCGACAGTGAGCGGCCCGGACTGAGCGGTGCCGAAACCGAACTCTACCTACGCTATCGACCCGATACCGGGGACGACTATCCGAACAGTCTGGCCGTGGCGGAGGTCGACCGCCCGTTCTTCTCACTCGAACCCGTGCCCGCACCGGTCGCGCCGTCCGATGCGCTCGAGTTCACCGACCACGAGTCCGCGCCGCTGGTTCAGCTCTGCGCATCGATGGCCCACGTCGAGGATCTGTCCGCCGCCGAGGTCGTCGCCGCGGCAGCCGAAGACCTGATCGACCACGTCAGCTATGCCGAGACGGTCGAGGAGTTCTATCCGTCACTGGCGCAAGCGGTTTCGGCGCAGACGGTGCCCGCTCCCGCCGTCGAGGCGGCCGGCGGCGTCGACCGGGACGAAATCCTGGGCTTCTTCGGCCGCCTGCTGGCGGAGCTGGATCGGCGGCGGCCCTGGCCGGATCCGGTCACGGTCGCGGTCGACCCGCACACCTGGCCGACCCCGGGGTCCAGCAGGCTCATCGGCTGGGTGGATATCGGCATCTCGGCCCTGGAGTGGGCGGTGAAGGCGGGCTTTGCCGAGGTTCCCGACGACGATCAGGCGTTGCTGGTCTTGCGTTTACGGACTGGGCAGCTGATCGCGCTGGTGGGGGAGCAGGACCCGGACCCGGCCCGGTTCATGGTGCTGCTGCCCGATCTCGACGGCCAGCAAGATCCCGTGGCGGTGATCGCGTATCTGGCGCGATACGCCGGACTACGGGTCGAATTCGATGAACGGGCGGCGATGGCAGAGGTGGCGGCACAGTGATACGACCGGAGAACGCGAGCGCGGCGGCCGATGCCGCTGATCTGATCGATGCCGTGGGCCGGGCGCTGAGCCAGATGCGCGATCTGCGCGGTGCCCGCGACGCGCTGACCGCGTCCGCTACCGTGGAACACGGCCGAATCACCGTCGTGGTCAATGTTTCCGGCTCGATCATCGAGACGTACTACGCCGAGGACATCAACACACTCAGCTATGGCCAAATCGCCCGCGCGACAGTTCAGGCGGCGCAGGCTGCGGCCGCGAAGGTGGCCGCCAAGCAGGAAACGCTCCTGGCCCCGGCAGCCGAGCTGCGTTCGCGAATGCCCAAGCCCGAGGATCTGTTCGCGGGCCTGGCCGAGCTGCGGGCGCAACTGCCGAGGCACACACCGGCACCGCTGACTCCGCCGTCGGAAAACACGCTGAACGATCGTCGAAATGATGGTCATCGAATTCTGGACCGATGAGCCGCCCCACCGAATTCTCCAGCGCGACGAGAGGACCCGCCACCATGGATGACGATTTCAATGCTGCTGTCGAGGGATTTCAGGCCAAGGTGGCCGAAATCGCCGATCTGCAAGCCGCACGTGCGCTACTGCTCGGCGTAGGCACCACTGCGCGACGGCGGGTGCGCGTCACCGTGAATGCCGACGGAATCGCCACCGACATCAAGTTTTCCGGCGCGATCGGCGAATTGACCCCGGCGGAACTCGCCGACGCGGTCACCGCGGCGTCGCGGGCGGCCGTGCTCGACGTCGCGCGCAAGGCCAAGGAACTGATGGCGCCGCTCGACGTCGACCAGGCCGAGGCGCCCAGACTGGACGACCTGTTCGCCACCATCACCTCGTTGCGCGATCACTTGGGCTGATGCCGACCGCGGTGGGCCGGCGCCGTGTCGATTGGCGAGATCGCCACCGATAGTCGAGACTTCCGATCGGGGGTGGCCGAGCTATCGAGTTGAGGGCGCACCATGGCAGTCGAGATCACCCGTCCAGGCCGAGTGATCCGGGCGCAACCGGCGCTGCCGTCGAACCGCGGGCGGCGCGCACTAGTCCTGTCGCTCATCGGCGCCACCGGATTCCTTATCAGCCAGGACGTTTCGTTGCACAGCGTCGCTGTGTCGACCCTGCTGCAGCAGCTGGGTGACCGGGACGTGCTCGAGTTCTCGCTGTGGATCCCGAAGTCTTATGTGCTGTCGCTCATCGTGTTTCTACTCATCGGTGGTGTGCTCACCGACCGCTGCGGCGCCAAACGAGTGCTGGTTGCCGGGTATGTCACTTTTCTCGCGGGTCTGGTGGCCCACATGCTGCTGGCCGCGACCTCGATTCCGTTGCTGGTGGCCAGAATAGTGATGGGTGCGGGTGTCGCCGCTATCGTCCCCGCGTCGCTGTCGATCCTCGTGCTGGTCAGCAATGCCGGTCGGCAACGCACCCAGGCGCTGCTGTTGTGGGCAGGCTGTCTGGCCGCGGGTGTGACAGTCGTTCCGCTGGTGAGCGGCCTGCTGTTGAACAATCTGTGGTGGCCCCGGGTCGCCCTCGCCGACGCCGTGGTCGCGGTGGCACTGTTGGCCGGCATCGTCAGGTTCGTCCCGCGCTGCCCCGGCGATCCGCAGGCTCCCGTGGATTGGCCGAGTGTCGTTGCGGCGACGGTAGGTTCGGGGCTGGTCGCGCTCGGTCTATTGAAGGCGCCCGACTGGGGTTGGACCGCCGTTCCCGTCATCGTGCTGCTGGGGGCAGGCACCGTCCTCTTGGTGCTGGCGGCGGCCACCCGCCGTGGCGGCGAGTTGCCGCACGACATTCTGCTGCGGGCCGATCCGCGGGCGCAGCCCGCGATGTTCGCGCTGTCCGCGGCGGTCGTGGCGGAATTCGGCATCGTCTTCGTGACGATCCAGTACCTGCAGGCGGTGCGTGGTACCCACCCAGTGGTGGCCGGCGCGCTCATCTTCCTGCCCGCCTGCGTGGCCTCCGCAGCGGGCGCCAAGGCCGGTGCGGTGCTGCAACGCCGTACCGGCGCAACAATTCCGCTGATCATCGGCTTGACGATGGTGCTGGATGGCCTGGCTGTCGGTTTGACCGCGGACGCGGCGGGCAGCCTGGAGCGGATCGTGGGGATGGTCGCGGTGATGAGCGTGGGCATGGGCATCGTGATGGCGGTCGCGCTCGACGCGATCGGTACCGCGCTGCCGTCGACCCGCAACGGCGTCCTGTTCGCGGCGCAGTCGGCCGTCGTCCAACTCGGCAGCCTGCTCGGTTTGGCGGTAGCCGGTGGTCTCGTCGACCAGGGATATCGAGCGGGGCTTGTCATTCCGGCCAAGGTCGCCGCGCACGAAGGCATCGTCGCGGCCGGGCAACCGCTCGGCATGAACGTGGCAACGGCGGCCTCGGTCGGCGACACGCTCGGTGGGCCGCTCGCCCGGGCGGTGCAGAACGCGTTCTTGGTCGGCTACCGGCAGGCGTTGCTCGCCACCATCGTGGTGGTCGTCGTGATGATGCTCGTAATCGGCGTCCTGACCGCCCGCGCCCGCCTGCGGAGTGCCGGGAATTTCACGAGTTATCAAGAGATTCCAAAGAATACGCGGGAAATATAAATATTTGCAAAGTCGATATCAAGAAATTCGCGGCAAGGTTGACGCTTTCGATGCGGTGCGCATAATTCATTTCGGGGCGCACGGACTATTGAGAGGCTGGGGTTGTCGTGAAAAAGGTTGGCGATGGCACTCCCGGTCGGCGCCGCATTCGGCCGGGTGCTGGAACGGCGCGACCGGCTACGTCGCGAACCTCGGCCGAGGAGATCCTGACCCGGGCGCGAGCCGAACGGGCACAGCTCGAGCAGGGCCGGCACTTCTATGCCCAGCTCATCGATCAGGCGGAACTGTTACACGAGGAGATCCGTGCACTGCACGAGGAACAGCGCGAGGTCTATCGGCAGCTGAACAACCTGCGTCGACGGTTCACCAGCCTGCCGCCCGTCCCTCGGCCGACCGGCTATCCGCCGATCACGGTCGCACCGGCCACGCAGGCCGAGCCGCGCGCCGGTGCCGGCCGGGCGACTGCCTGACCTCGGATCCCCTCGGTGAGTGCCGTTGCCGGACAACAACGTTCACCGATCGGCGATGCTCCACTCCGCGACGGCAGGCGCGATCGGCTGCTGTAGTCTCACCTCGTGTTCAGGCTCGGACCTGGACTTGTGGAAGGGACCGGGTTCGTGCGTGTGGTGGTGGTGGAAGACGACGCGGGCGTTGCCGGTGCTGTTGTCGAAGGCCTCCGAGCCCATGGTTTCCCGGACGTCGACCATCTGTCACACGGGCTCGACCTGCTGACTTCGCACGCCGGCTACGACGCGGTCGTGCTCGATCTCGGGCTGCCAGACGTCAACGGCTATCTGGTGCTGCGCCAGCTCCGCAAGGTCAGCACGATTCCGGTGGTCATGCTGACCGCCGAGGGCGACGAGTTGGCGGTGGTGTCGTGCCTGCGCGCCGGAGCCGACGACTACATCGTCAAACCGCCGCGGCTCGGTGAACTCGCCGCCCGCCTGGAAGCGGTCGTGCGACGCAGGCAGCCAACCGAATCCGGTCCGGCCGTGGTGGTTACCGGTGATGTCACCGTAGACTTGGGGGCTCGTGCCGTCGAGGTGGCCGGTCTGCCGGTCCAGCTGACCCAGAAAGAATTCGCCATAGCACGGGTGCTGGTCGAGCGCGCGGGCACCGCGGTGGGCCGGGACACGATCATGGACGAGATCTGGGGCGAGAAAACCCCGTCCACGTCTCGTTCGCTCGATGTTCACATGGGCGCGCTGCGGGCCAAACTGAACCGTCCCGGACTGATCGCCACCATTCACGGCTTCGGCTACCGCTGGACCAGGTGACCTGGCCGGATGCGCGTTCGGTTGGTGAGTGTGTTCACGCTGCTAGCGGCGATCTGCATGATCTGCTTCGGGATCGGGATCGGGATGGAGTTGGCGTCGAGCCGGACCCAGGCGATGGTGATCGATCGGATCCAGGTCGCCAACCAGTTCGCGGCGACGGCATCGGTTGATCCGGCACGCCTCGAGGGGGAGGCGCAGACCTATTTCGAGCAGACCGGCAATGGTGTCCTGGTGATCGCGGGCAGCGGCAGGGTGATGGTCGACGTCGGGGTGGACCGCGCCGACGCACGGGTCATCGAGGTATCGAACAACGCACACCGGTTCGTACCGCCGGAGACGCTGTATCCGTGGAGTACGCACCCGATGGTGGTCGGCCAGCCCATAGGAACCTCGCAGCAAGCCGGTGGTGTGGTCGTCATCGCGATCTCGACCTCGGCGACTCGCCGCGGCATTACCGACAGTTGGATTCAGCTCGCCTGCGTGACCTCCACCGCTCTGCTGGCGTTCGGCGGCGTGGCGCTCGGGGTATCGGGGTGGATCCTGCGACCGGTGTCCAAGCTGCGCCGCGATGTCGACGCGCTGACCTCGACCTTGCCCGTGCGGTGCGCGGAGCCGCAGGGCCCCCGGTCCAGAGGCCAGGGGCCACCGGAGATCGTCGAACTCGCGGTCGGTGTCGCGGCGATAACCCGGGCCGTCGCAGACCTGGCCGCGGCCGAGCGCAAACTGGTGGTCGATACGGCGCATTCGCTGCGAAATCCACTGGCCGCGCTCGCGGTTCGGCTGCAGGCCCTACAGCCGATGATCGCCCAGGATCACGCGGCGGCCACCTTCGCCGGTGTGGTGAGCGAAGTGGACCGGCTTGCCGAGTTGCTGGACGGATTGCTGACCTCGGCGGTGGCCGATGCCAAGGACGGCGGCGCGACCGTGCGCCCGAACACGTCGAGCTGTGACGCGGTATCGGTGGCACGGGATCGAGTGGACGCGTGGCATGCCGCGTTCCAGCGCGCCGAGATGACCCTGACTCTCGATGCGACCGCGGAGGTCGCCGAGGCCGGCGTTCCGGCGAGTGTGCTCGCCCAGATTCTCGATGTCGCGCTGAGTAATTCCGCGCGCTACGCGGGCCGCGATGCCCATACCGCGATCACCGTCAGCCACGAATGCGAGTCGGTGGTCGTGTCGGTGCGCGACGACGGCGTCGGGGTGTCACCCGACGAGCTCGATCAGCTCACCACCCGATTCTTTCGCGGAGCACAGGCGACGGCCGGCGGTTCCGGTCTCGGTCTGCCTATCGCGGCGACCATGGCGACCCAGTACGGCGGATTGTTCTTCGTCGACATAGCCGACCCGTGCGGTCTGGTCGTCACGGCCAGCTTTCCGGCTTCGGTCGCGACGAACCTTACATCCAGGTGAACGCCTGAAGGTTTGGTGAACTCCGTCGGCGTGCCGCGCGAGCGGCACGAGGGCGACGGAACGATCGCCCTGTGGCACCTAACCCTGACGCCGGTAGCAACCCGTTCCTTTCGCTGATCGGTGAGTCGGGGCAATTCGGGTTGCCGGCGGGGTTGTCGTTCGTGGATCTGAAGGGGGACTGGCAATCGTCCGGGTTTCCCTGGGATCTCGACGGCGAAGGCAAGCCCGAAGATGAAAAAGACGGAAAAGACGGCAAGGACACGGATAAGGACGACAAAGACGGCAAAAAGGATGATCCCGCCCCACCGCCCGGAGGCGGTTCGGACAAGGGTGGCTCCGGTAAGCCCGCGCCGAAAGGCGGCGGTGCGGGGCCGAGTGGCGGTCCACCCGGCAACAACCGCCCGAGCAGTGGGAACCCGAACACTGGCGGCAGGCCCAACAGCGGTTCGAACTCCAACGGCGGCGGCAACCCCTACAGCGGCGGCCCGGCCAATTACAACTCCGGTGGCGGCCCGATCAAGGTCGATCCGCAGGATCTGATCAACAAGGGTAAGCGGCTCGCGGAACTGCCGAGCGCGCCGAAGGGTCTGTTCGACATTCTCAGCACCCTGAACGACTCCTTGCAGCGGCTGGGAAATCCATGGGGCGCAGACGAGTTCGGTAAACAGTTCGCCGAGGGCGCGACGGGCTATTCGGCGTCGGCCGAAGCGCTGGTGGGCAATGCGAGCCGGGGGTCGGACGCCACCGGGGCGATTCCGATCTTCGGACAGTTGCTCGTCAACTATGGCACCACTATCGAGCAGGCGGGCAAGGCATTTGCCGCGGGCGAGGACCTCTACGCCCAGTGGATCCTGAAGAACTACGTGGACGAGAACGCCAGTGGCGACCCCGGTCCGTACAAGGGCCCGCTCAGCTCCGATCCGAACTTCGGCAAGAACACCGGAAGCAACAACCCGTCCGACCCGCCGCCGGGTGATCAGGACCAGCGGTCCGGCAATGGAGGAGGACAGAATTCGGGTGGATCCACCGGCGGTGGCTCGAATTCCGGTGGTTCTAATCCCGTTGGTTCCTCGGCCGGCGACCCGGATGCCGACCGGCCGAACGGGCCTTCTACGCCGAATCTCGCGGCCACCGGTACTCCCGATCCTGCCGCGCCACTGAGCGTAAAGGCTTCCTCCTCGAACCCGATCGACGCACTCGCGACGCCGGGACCGACGCTCGGCGGCATCCCGGCACACCCCGGCGTCCCCGCGTTCCCCGGTGCTCTCGGTCCGAACGCGTACCGCGCGGCCGATCCGGGAACGGTTGTGCCGGTTGACAAGACCGGTGGTCCGACGACCGGCGGCAAGGGTGGCGGCATTCCGTCGGCGCCGCTGCCGCGGATGCTCGGGGCGGCCTATGACGGGGAGAAGCTGGTGCCGAAAGCCGGTGGCATCGGCGCCCAGTCGCGTGCGGGCGTACTACCCCAGGCCTCGATGCCGGGGATGCCGGGGACGCCCGCGATGGGAAGTGGTGGTCAGTCGGTCCCGGGCAAGGAGAAGCGGCAAGAGCGTCGTGAGCCGCCGGTCGAGGAACAGTTCGAGCCCGAGCCCGACGCTGCCGACCCGTGGCATGGGCCCGGTCGGCGAGACGGCGGCCGGTGATGTCGATTCCCGATGCGGTCCGGCAATCCGATATCAACCTGCCCGAGGACCTGCGGTGGTTGAGCTGGGTCGCCGGTAGCGCGTGGCCGGAGGGCAGCGAGAACGGCATGTTCGCCCTGGCTGACGCCTGGTCGGAAGCCTCGGCGGGATTGACCGGGCTGGTCTCGAACATCGAAGACGCGGTGGACGAGATTCTCTCGGCGTATCCGTCGGCCGGTGCGGGTTCGGCCATGGCGCGCACCCTGCAGAACCTCACCGATGAGTCGGATCAGGCCTCGTTGCAGGCTATCGCCAAATCGCTCGGTCAGCTTGCTGATTCGTGCGATCAGGTCGGTTGCGCGATTCAGCAGAACAAGATCATGATCATCGTCGGCCTCGTCCAGCTGGTCTACGAGATCGCGCTCGCGTGGCTGTTCCCGCCGACCGCCGGCCCGGCTCAGGCGGCGTTGATCGGGTGGTACCGCATTGTCTTCCAATACTTGAAGCAGCTGTTGCGGCAGATGCTCGTCGCCGCGCTGAAAGCCATGGGCCAGCAGGTGATTCTGACGCTCCTGATCCAGCTGGGACAAATGGCGGCCGGACATCGCGATGGTGTCAACGGTAAGGATTTGTGGTTCGCGGCGCTGGGCGGCGCGCTGGGTGGTGCGTTCGGCGCGATGTTCGGCAAGCTCGGTGGTGATCTGTTCAAATTCCTGGGCGGAAAGATCACCCGTTCGCAATTCGACAGCCGGTTCCAGCAGCTCATGCGCGGCGCCGTCGAGGGCGGCGCCGGTGGTGTCGGCGGCATGGTCGGCGGCGGCATCGCCAACCAGGTCATCAACGGTGGCGAATTCGAACTGGACCCGCGGATGCTCGGCGCCGGTGCCGCGGGCGCGTTCAGCGGCGGCGCGGGACGTTGGCGCGGCGCCGGCGCCGGCGGCGGCAAAGTGCACGTCGATCCGGTCGGTGGCCCGCGCAGTCCGGCCGGATCGACACCACCGACCAAAGTGCCGCCGTCGGCCTCGGATACCGGACCCGCGGCTGCGCCCAAGAGTGCTTCGGACTCGCCGAATGTCAACGCAGGGAAGGGGAGTGGCGCGCAGCCGAACGAATCGCTGTCCGAATACCGCAGTGGGTCCTCGGCATCCGACCACGGCGGTGATCAGACCGACTCGACCGTGAGCTCACCGCACCGGAACACCGCCGAGGACAACCTGTCGCAGCAGGCGTCGTCCGCGAAATCGGGTGGTGACGACTCTTCCGCACCGAACACCGGTCGCGCGCCCGCGAACCATGAACAATCGGAATCGACTGCGCAGCAGCAGTCTTCCGATATGGCCGAGCCCGCGCCGCAGCAGCACGACGGCGGTCAGCTCGTACCGCAGCCACACAACGCGGCAAACGCATCCCAGCAGCCGGCGTCGAACGCGAGCGGCGGGGACAAGTCCACGAGTTCGTCGCCATCCGCCCAACGTGGCGCGGACACCAAAGTTGTTGCAAGCCGCGACAACCTGACGACGGCACCGAAGAGCGACGTATCCGGTGACCACTCGGCGCGCGCGCAACCGCGGGCGGGTGGCGCACTCGATGCTCCGGAGTCCATTCAAGCGAAACAAGTCGACTCGACCGTCGCGCCCAGGCCGGACGAGGTGTCGTCGTCCCCGGTACAGCGGCGTGCGGAATCCGCGCAACCCGAGATCGATTCGGTGTCCCCGAACCGGCCGGATGCTCCGCAGGGAACCCGGCCGAACCCCGAGAATTCGGCCGCGGCAACCGACAGGACAACGCCGGTCAAGGAACCAGCCGGTGCTCCGAAACCCCAGGGCGACAAAGGGGAGAAGGCTCCGGCGCGCGACACCTCGGCCGCGCCCGTGGCCGAACCGCGGGCCCGCGCGGGCGCCAAAGGCATAAAGGGCGTCAGCGACGACCTGGCTCTCGTGGGAAAGATCGACGAGGCCACCGGCCTGCGCTGGCGGCTGGTCGAGACATCGCTGCTCGATCCGGCCTGGCCGGGTGGCAAGGCTTTCGTCCGGGAAGTCCTGGGCTTCGAGCAGACAATGCAGATGCTCCGTGGCAACAAGTCCCCGCACGAAGGCCGGGACCTGTTTCGGCCATTCCAGGACGGTGACTTGCCGATGCGCCCTGGCTTCGGCCAGAAGAAGGCGGCCGACGCTGCCGACGGTCTCGGCGAGGGCGCGGGCGGCGGCGTCCGTGGTTACGACGAACGGAACTCCCGTGGTGTGTTCCGGTTCAACACCGACGAGTTGCCCGATCACCGGTACACGATCGACAAGGACGGCCTCTGGTCCAAAGCCTCCGATTCGGAATCCAACGGTAAGCCGGATCCCGAATCGGACGTGATCCCGCGCAAGGGCGCCACAACGATCGAGGTGCCGCGCCAGGGCCCGATTCTGCAGCGCTGGGCCGAAATGTCCGCGCCCGCAATGCGTACCGTGGTCGGCGACCATGACGGCAACTGGTACGTCGGCAAGAACCTGCACCACGAGCAATTCCACAACGCGGGCGTTTACGTGGCTTTCCAAGCACATTTCGTCAACGGGAAAATGGTCGCGGTGCACGACTGGGCAGGTGCGTACCAGCCCTCGCCGACCCGGGTGAAAGCCGCGCTGGAAAAGCTCGGGATCTACGGCGATCTGGACCATTACGACCAGCAGGGACGCAAGTACACCGATTCCGATCGGGAGGGTTGGACGCAGGCCGCCGAACCGACGCCGACTTCGCGAAAAAGCCCTGCGACAGAAGATGATTCGAATGAGCGCCCCGAGCCGTTCACCCGTGCCGTCTCCGATGAGCCGCAGCGGGACTTCCTCCGGGAAGCCGAAGATATCACCCGGATGTACAAGCGTGAAGATTGGGAGAACGCCACACCCGAGGACCTGCGGGAGGCGCTGCGGGGCAGCGTCCACCACGATGCGCGCGACGCGGAAAGCGTTGCGAAATATCACCGCGCGGTGACCGCCGCCGTCGAAACCATCCGGCGGGGGACAACGAAGTTCGACGACGACGGTGCGGAGGTGTCGCCGGGCAAGGTCCTGCGCTGGACCCAGGTGATGGGCACGATGGGAATGCGCGAGGGCCCCATCAATATGGACGCGGGCGAGGGTAAGACGTTCGTCTTTCTTGCCGATTCGATTCTGAAGGCCGCCGCCGGTGACTCGGTGCACGTCTTCACCACTCGCGACACTCTGGCCAACGATGCGGTCAACCTGTACAAACAGGTTCTCGGGGTGCTCGGCCCGGACGTGTTCAACGTGGTCAGGATGAACCCGAACGGCGCCGACGAGTCCGGCCTCGATCCGGCGAAGCCGACCATCTATATCGGCACCCTCGACGATGCGGCATTCGGGCAACTCCGCGGCAAGTTCATGCGCGGCGATATCGCGGTCATCGACGAACTCGACGAGGCGCTGTACTACGCCGACACCACCTGGATCATCTCCGACGGCCCCAGCCTGGCCGCGGATCCGCATATCGCCTCCCGCATCATGGCGGCTCGGCACTTTCTCGACAATCGGCTGAATTCCGGGGATCTGAGCCCCGCGGACTTCGATCGAACGGACGGGCAGATCGGCGGCCCGGCGAAGCTCAACGCCGAGGGCGCCGAGAAGGTCAGAAGACTACTCGCTGAAGAGGATCCCGGCGCGAGCCCCGACGAGCTCGCCGTCCAGATCGACCGGGTGAATTCCGCCGCCTCGGCGCACTGGGAGTTCGTCGAGAACGACCACTACATCGTGCACCGAGGTGGCGACGGCGTCGACAAGGTCTACATCATCGACCAAACCACCCACAAGGTGATGTTCGATCCGGCGACCTCGACCGAGAGCCGGTGGAACGGCGGTTTGGCGCAGGCCATCGAGGCCAAGCACGGGATCACGATCCGGGGCGACTCGGTGTCTTCACAAAGCCTCACCGCCAAGACCATGCTCGCGGAGCGGTACGAATGGCTCTCGGGCGCTTCGGGCACGGCCGAGGGGGTGTCCGGCCACCTGGTCGACAACTACGGGATGAAGCCGGTAGTCACGGTTCCGCGCTTCACGGAATCGAAACTGGACACTCTCGAGGCGAATCTGGCTCCGAACCAGTTGGCCAAGCATGATGCGATCGCCGACAAACTCATCAGTCGGCACAGTGCCCAGGCGCGTCCCGAGCTGGTGATCACCAACCGCAACAGTGAGGTCGCCGAGATCTCGGCCCGGTTGAAGCTCGCGAATATTCCGCACGAGGTCGTCGATGCTCGGTGGTTCGCCGACCGGGGCCCCACTGCGGAAGCCGATTTGAAAGCGATCTTCGACAAGGCGGGTCAGCTCGGCGAGATCCTGATCATCAACCGTCAAGGCGGCCGTGGCGTCGATATCGAGATCAGCGATGCCGTCAACGCGGTCGGTGGCCTGCATGTCAGCATTTCGGGCAAGTCGGATGTGCGTGACATCGATATCCAGGCCGAGAACCGCGCCGCGCGCAACGGTCAGAAAGGCAGTGTCGAATACTTCCTCGCAGCCGATGACGCGCTGTTCGCCGGCGCTCCGCACCACGCCCAGACGATCATCCGCTACACCGACGCGGTCACCAGCCACGAGAACGCGACGGTCCGGCTCGACGAGGCAAGGGCTACAAGGGATCTCGCGGAGAGCGCCGATGCCGCGGGTAGCACCGCGCGGACCCGCGCGGTCCGGGACACGGCCTTCGACGACTACGCCGTCGCGCGGGACGCGCACCAAGCGGCAACGGCCGAACGCGAAGCCGCCGAGACCGCGGTGCGGGCCGCGGCGTCGAACCTGCAAGCGGAAAACGCCGCACGGCGGATGGGCCGCACCGTGGCGCCGCCGATCGCCGTCGCCGCGAGCGCGGCACAGCACACACCCGCGCGGGACCTGGATATCCCGTCGCCGATACCCGAGCAGCAGGCGGACCTCGTGCAGCCGGAAACCGATGTCTCCCAGGCGGCTACCGGTTCGTTCTGGGACGACCTGACCGGTGCCGAACCGCCGCAGCTGTTCGGCGACGATCAGTTCGGTCCGCCGGTGCCGCCGCTCGCCGTCGTCGACTTCCCAGGCCTGTTCGTAGCCGATACCACCGGGCATCTGGTCGCGTTCGGGACCGAGGAAATGCCGGTGGTGCGGACCTATTCGCACGAGCAGAACCTCGTGCACGAGATCGAACATCCGGTTTCCGGTCCGGTGGTGCTCGACAGCGCCCTGGTGGCTGAGCTTTTCACCACCCGGACGCGCGATGACGGCACGGTGGTGGTGAGCTCGACGGCGACAGGGGCGCATGTCGTCACCGCCGGGGCCGCGTCGATGTTGCCCGCCGGATCCGTCTACGGACGTCCCGATCCGCTCGACTCGACCAAGTTCACGCTGTACGGCGGGTCGACTGTCGGCTGGTTGTCCGTGGACGCGAATCGGATCGGCGTGACGGCGCGCCGGGCAACCGGCCCGCTCCAGCGTGACGATGTCCCCGAAGCGGCGTTTGTCAACGGCCACGGACCCGCACCGGCGGTACTGTTCGCGGACCCGCGGAGTCGTGTGCTGGGCAGGCAACTGGCGGAGCTGGCCGACGAGATCAAAGCCAGTCGCAACGATTCCGCACTGCGTGCCGAGTTGACCGCGCGGCGGACGGCATTGCACGACGAGTTGGAGAATCACTTCGCGAACCTGCCGATGGAGCAGCGCACCATCGCTGTGGCACGCGCGATGCAGCTGGGGAGCATCGATCGGCACACGGTGAAACTTGCCGCCGAGCACCAGATTTCGCTCGAGACGGCGCGCGCGGAGATGAAGGCCGAGCTGGTCGCGGCGCTCGCGGGCAAAGATATCGCCGTGCGGATCTCCGAGGATTCGCTGCTGGAAGTACTGCAGGAGGGCCGGTTCAAAACGATCTTCGATCTGGGCGACACCGGCACCGGAATGGATGACCGAGCGCTGCTCGAAGCCCGCTGGTTCGGCCATGACCGGAATGACCATCCGATCGATAAGCGGGCCGTCTACGGGTACGTTCGCGTCGGCGGTGAACAGCCGGTCGGCGACCTGCACGACGAACGATTGAATGTCTACGGCGACGCCGTGGTCGTCCTGAAGTCCGCGGTGCGGGCCCGGACGACGGTGTGCGTGGGAGATTCCATCGGGGATCAGCTCAATGTCTATCCTTCGAGCCTCGAGGACCCCGCACCGGAGTCCTTCGGCGTCTACCCGCCACGCAGGCCCGGCCTGCCGAGCGCCCATGTCGGTCTGCGGCGAGACCTGACGCATTCGGATTTCCGGAAGTGGGGGTATGTGGAGGCGCAGGTGCACGGTGGCGTCACCAGTGCCGACATCGATCATGTGGTCTTCAAGTGGGAGCCGGAAACAGCCCTGCGGGATCAGCTCCGTGCAGCCGGAATTCCCTGGAAGGTACTCGAGCACACCGACCTGCCGATAGTGAACAAGCCGGGGCAGGTGGACCCCGCGATCAGCAGCGGATGGGAAACCTATCTCAACTCCTCGCGCGTATCCGATGATCCGAATGCGTTGCGCGGCAAGAACTTCCTGGGTGTCACGGTCAGTTTCACCTACGCCGACGTGGTGACCCAGGACCTGATCGGACCGGCTGGGACGCCGATCGGCGTCAGTTACAAGCACGTCGAGTCGGAGATCGAGGGGGCCGAGCGCTGGGCGGGTGCGCAACAGTGGCACGACAAGGTGGTGCGTACCCGGCCCGGTCAAACCGGCAACGATGTCTTCGCTGGTCAGACCAGGGTCGGGCACGAGGTCGTCGCGGCGCCGTGGGCGGCCGAATACGGCGGGGTCGGCCGGGAACCGATTTTCGTCAACGCCCACGCTGGTCCGAACACCTTCGAGATCCGGCTGCGAACCGGAACGACGCTCGAGGTGAGCGGCGCGACATTCGCCAAGCTCGTCGAGCAGTCTGCGGCGCTGGAAGCCGCGCGCGCCGCCGGTGGTCCGAGCTCGGTCGTGCTGGTCGCGTGTGAGCCTGCGAAAGGTTCGGCGGCAACCAATTTCGCGGCTACGCTGCACCAGAGGTTTCCGGCCGCGCCGGTGCATGCCGCCGCCAGCGCGGTCTGGATCTCCAACTGGCGCAACCCGGCCGCGCCCACTGTTCGTTACCGCTACCTCGCCGCCGACAACAATGCCGGCTGGGTGAGTTTGCACAGCGACGGCACCCGGGTCGAGCACGCCGGCACCCGCTATCCCACCGGCGCGACCGGATCGTCCACCACCGCCGCAACCAAGCTCGCCGGGTCGAATTCACTGGCTTCCAGCCGCAATCCGATCGTGCGGCAATGGAAAGAAGTCCTCGATCCACCGGTGAGCTCCCCGCTGACGACGACCACGGCGGAAGGCGTGCGCGGCACGAACAAGCAGCACACCGAGTTCGAAGTCTCGGACGTACTCACCCGAGCCCTGCTCGACAAGAGCGGCACAACGATCGGAGTGTCGTTCGTCCTCGAGTCGGAGGGGCAGCGCGAGGCGATCAAGTGGGCGCGCGCGGCATCCGGGCAGGACATGGTGGTGCTGACCGATACCGGTCAGGACGTGGACGAGGTCACCAAGTGGCGCTTGGAATTCGGCAAGAATGTCGTCGACGCGCCATGGAAGATCGACTATGCCCAGGACGGTCCGGGTCCGGTCTATATCGACGCGCATGCGAACTCGAAGGGGTTCATGGTCGAGATCATCTGGAAGAGGGGGACGAAGCAGGAGTCGACTCGGTCGGTGCAGGTCGACGGTGCCAACTACGCCAAGATCGTGAAGGCCGCCGGGCACTTCCAGGAGGCGCTGCGGACGGGTGGTCAGGCGACGGACCGGTCGCTGGTGCTGATCTCGTGCAAGGCGGGCAAACGGACGGCGGCGACCGATTTCGCGCTGGCGATGCGCGATCTGCTGCCCACCGCCCCGGTGCACGCGGGCGCGGGCGTGGTGATGGTCAGCGCCAAGAAGGCGGGGAAGACCTTCGCCACCCTCGGCGTCAACAACGACCGGGGCTGGGTCACCATCGGTTCCGATGGCGCGAAGGTGGTGCAGCAGAACACGATCAAGCATGCGTCCGCCGCGATGGGCGGGACACCTGGGCGGTCTACGGGGACACGGACCGGCGCGGTGCGCGAGGTGGCCGAGGAGACGGTGGCCGACACCACCGCGCAGTCCGGGGCACTCGTCGGCCCCACGGTGAGCAGTGGCTGGCGCACGTATCTGAACTCGTGGCGGGTATCCGGCGATCCGGACGTCCTGCACGGCAAGAACGCCTTCGAGTTGCCGGTCAATTTCACCTACGCCGACGTCGTCGCGCACGAGATGTTCGGACCGACCGGAGCACTGACCGGCCTCTGCTTCCAGCACGTCGATCTGGAACTCGACGTAAATCGGCGCTGGGCGGCCGCGACGGAGTGGCACGACAAGGTGGTGCGCACCCAGCCGGCGCAGACCGGGAAGCAGGCCTTCCATGGTCCGATCAGGGTCGGACAGGAGGTGGTCGACGCGCCGTGGGTTGCCGAGTTCACCCGGACCGGACACCGACCGGTCTTCGTCACCGCCCACGCGGGTCCGAACACGTTCGAGATCCGGCTTCGGACCGGAACCACGCTCGAGGTGAACGGTACGACGTTCGCGAAGATCGTCGAGTGGTCACCGGGACTGCGAGGCCCGCTGAGCACCGGTCAGGCGACCTCGATCGTCCTGCTGGCCTGCAAACCCGCGAAGGGTTCGGCGGCAACGGATTTCGCGCGCACGCTGCACCAGAATTTCCCGCATGCGCCGGTTCATGCCGCCGCTACCTCGGTCTGGCAGTCGACCATGCGTTATCCGGCGCGGCCGAATGTCAACTATCGCCTGCTCGCGGCGGACCGCAATGCCGGTTGGGTGACATTGCACAACAACGGCACTCGAACAGAGCACGCATCCACTCGCTACCTCGCCCCGACCGCCGCTTCGAGTGGCGTGGTCGGCTCCGGATCGACCATCGGTGGCGCGCTCAGCGCTCCGCTGCGTTTTTCCTCGGACCAGGAAACCACCGAGGTGGTCGCGGCGGTAACCCCCGCCGAAGCGGCCGCGAACGACGCTCGCCTGTGGAAGTGGCTCACCCGCAACATGTTCGACGACGCCTTCGACCACGCGGTGCGCGGACGCAGGCTGCGCGACGGGTCCGATCTCGAGGAATTGTCCGATCTCGAGGGTATGTCGGAGGATGCGTGGAACCCGGCGCCGGGCGCGGGCTTGCTCGCCGATACCGCCGAGGTCCAGTGGAGCGATGACGAACTCGCCACGCTGTTCGCCGAGCCGGACGCCGGCTCGACGGCAACGGCGCTGAGCCCACCCGCTGCGACGGCGGAGCATCACCCGCCGACCACGGAAACCTTGGGGGCGTTGCCGTTGCACGTCGCCCCGGCCGCCGAGGCGTTCGTTCGCGGCGATCGATGCGTGCTGATCGACGGACTCGGCACCGCGCACCGGCTCGACGTCGGCAGCGGCTGGCGCGCCGTGAAGGGAACGTTCAGCCATCCCGGCACCGGCGCCGAATACATCGGGCTGGTTCCGCTGGATCAGCAGCACGATGCCAGTCCGATCCGGATCCGTAAGACGTTGCTCGCCGAGGCATTCGAGGAGAATGCCGCCACGTTCTTCTGGGAGACGACCTACTTCTTGGCCCGTGCCGGTATCGGAATCGAAGGGTCCGGCGACACCCCGGTCTGGCTACCTCCGGGTGCCGTTGTGGCGGTGAAACACGCGCACCATCCCGATGGGACACCGGATCCGAGCCGGACGATGCTCGGGCGCCCGAAGGCCGCTTCCTGGCACACCCTGGACAGCGACATCCTCGGTCCACTCGTCCCCGAGCTGCGCCGGGCGAACAATCCGCTCTGGGATGAGATCAGCGGTCCCCGGGTGTCGGACGTGCGGCAGGGCGCGCTGGACAACTGCTTCCTGGTCGCCAACATGATGGCGCTGGCCCGCAGCCCGCTGCCCTTGCTCCGCGAGATGATGACCGATCTCGGTGACTCCGTCGCCGTCCGGTTCTTCGACAAGAACGGTGACGCGGCTTGGGTACGGGTCTCCAAGGATCTCTATGTCAACGGCGACAACAGCACTCGCTACGCCGCCGACCTGGGTGTGTTGTGGCCCGCAGTCCTGGAGAAGGCCTACGCGGTCTTCGTCGGTGAATTCGGTTACGCCGGACTCGACGGCGGCAGTCCCGGCACCACCGCCGCGACGATGCTGCCCGCCACGCTGCCCGGCGGATTGCGGTTCCAGCCGTCCCGGGCGGTCACCGATGCCTATTTCCATCATCCGATGCGCATGGACATCGACGAGCTCCGCAGCCTGGCCGGGAGCGATGACGAGTTCGCTCGCGCGGTCTCCGCATTGCGTGGCGAGTGGGAAGATCGGGTGCGCGATCATCGCGCGCGCGAGGCGAATCCGATGGGCGCCGACGCGGATCGCGCACAGGTGCTGGCACTGGTGGCCGGCAACGGGAACAACGTGTGGGCGGCCGTGCGTGAGTTCTACCGGCTGATCCGGCCGGACAACCCCGGCTCGACCGAAGGGTTCCGGCGCTTCCTGAACCATGAGTTGAGCCCGGAGCAGCGCACGCGCTGGGCTTCGAACATCGAGCGCCTCGTCGATTCCGTGGACCGGGCGGCGTCCTGGCGCACCCGTGAGCTGGACCAGCAGACCGGCAGGCACATCGCCGAACGCGTCGACTTCGCCTTGGGCCGAGGCGATCTGGTGATGCTGGGTACGCGCAACTGGGGTCGCGACGACACAGTGCAATTCCCAGGCCTGGCAGGCAATCACGGCTACACGGCGCTCGGCGTGCAGCGGGATAGGGACGGCTGCCCGGTGGCGCTGCGGCTGCGCAACCCGTGGGGCACGAACAGATCGGCACAACCTCCGCTGCCGGGGATCACCTTCCGGGCCGACGGTGTGGTGGACGTGGAGCTGCGGCATCTCAACAAATTCGCCACCCTCGCGGTCTGTGGTCCGGGTGCGCGCGGCCTGTTCGGACTCGACCGGCTCGCCCCGCCGGGCGCCGACGACCTGGTCGGAACTCACTCGGAGTCACCGGAACCGGCGCAGATCGCCGACGAGACCGAGCTTCTCGGCGTCGAGTTGCCTGCCACCGACGAGGTCGACGGACAAGCGGTCGCGCACGTCTCGCATCCGATCGATTGGAAGAAGCACCTCGGTGTAATCGGACAGCTGGTCGGTGGAAAGAAGTTGTCCGGCACCGTGGATCACACCGTTGTGCGGTTCCGCGCCAAGAATCTGGTCCAGGAACCGATCCTCGATCACCAGGGCCGCACGGTGGGCATCACCTTCCTCTACGGGCCCGACGAGTTGGAGGTGCTTCGTACCTGGGGCAAGGCGCCGAACGGCCACGGGATGGTCTTTCGCACTCGGCCAGGCGAAGCCGGCACCGCCGCGCTCGCCGGTGACCGGAATCGAATCGGGTTGGACCGGTTCGTCCCGGCTCCGTGGGAGGCCGAGTACCAGCAGGACAAGCCGGGTCCGTTCTACATTTCGGTGCACGCCGACAGCCGCGGTTTCGAAGTCCGGTCGCGTGGCGGGCGGTCGATCGTCGTCGACGGTACGACCTTCGCTGCTATCGTGCAGGCGTCGCCGGCCTTTGCGGCGGCGATGACATCGGGTCCGTCGCGGTCGGTCGTCATGATCGCCTGCGCGGTAGCGAACGGCCCGGCGGGCGAGCAGTTCTCGGCCGCACTGCACCAGAATTTCCCCGACCGCCGGATCTACGGGTCCCGCGGCGATGTCGATGTCCATGCGCAGAGTGGTCACGGGGTGGGCCTGCTTGCCGCCGGCGACAACGCGGGGTGGATGTCCTACCTGAACGCCGTCGCGACCGACCACGCCGCGACGAGGTACGACGCTCCGGCCACCGATGGCAGGGCGGCATTCGTCGAACAGACGGCGAATGGCACCGATATCGGCGACTGGGTCGAGCAGTTGCGGTCGACCGAGCGATTTTTCGGTGAGGAACCGTACTTCGCGGTGACCAGCGACCACCGGGTAATCGGCTTCTTCGGCGCGGACGTACTCGTCAACCCGATGCTCGATCACCAAGGCACTACGATCGGCGTCAATTTTCATCAGCCAGGCCATCTCGAGGACGAGCTGTTGTGGGCGCGGACGGAGAATTTCCACAACGTGGTCACCAGAATGCGCGACGGCGAAGACGATTTGAGTGTGGTGGTACAACGAATCCTGCAGGAAGGGTCGTCTCGCACCGAAAACGTCCGTGCGCCGTGGGCCCTGGACTATGCGCACGGGAAGAATGGACCGGTATATATCAGTGCGCACGCCGATGCGAACGTCTTCGAAATCAGCCTGCGGTCCGGGGTGACCATCGACGTCGACGGGCGGACCTTTGCCTCGATCGTCCGGTCCGCGCACCCTTTCGGCGACGCGCTTGCCTCCGGGCTCGCCGCCGCGCTGGGGACGCCGAAATCCTTCGTCTTGATGGCATGCAAGGTGGCGGCGGGCGACGCGGGATCCGGTTTCGCCGAGGTATTCGGCAGGGCGTTCCCGGGGCGCCCGGTCCATGCGAGCACGGGCACCATCAACACTCATGTCCTGCGGGTCGACAACGAGGAGGGGCCGCCGATACGGATCAGCTGGCTGGGTGCGAGCCACAATGCCGGCTGGATGTCCTATCGCAACGGCCAGCAGATCCGGCACGACCATACCCGGCACCCACCGCCACACCCCGATTCGACCGAATCCAGCTGAGAAGACTGATCGAGAAGGGCTCATCAATGACCGAGCAGAGCAACGACAACGACGCGGAATGGCTGTTCCTGATCGATCCGGGCTGGCAGCCCGCCGACGAGGACGATCGCCCGCCCGCGCACGCGGTGCTGGGCGGCTGGTTCGTCGATACCGACGGCACGGCAGGCGAATTCCAGCCCAACCCGGACTATCGCCCCGCCGACGCGGGGTCGTTCATCGACCCGATCGACGCGACATTGCGGCTGGTCCTGGAGAAGCGGGCCGAACCGGGCCAGCTGCTCGCGACCCTGCGCGGTGCGGTGGTCGGTGTCGCGGTCGACGAGAACGGCAATCCGGTCGTCGCGGCGTCCCCGGATCAGATCCCCTGCGTGCTGGTGACCTCGGCGCCCGAGCACCGCCGGCACGCGCAGGTCGAAGGCTGGACCGAGGTCTCGATGGCCGAACTCGCCGCGGCGCTGCCGGAGGAGGGCATCGATGTCCTGATCAATCCCGGCGCTCCCGCATCGATGCGGCTGCTCGCCGGTGCGGTCAAGGCGGCGGTCGCCGTCGCGACCTGAGTGTGTGGTCGCTGAGCTGGCGTGCGCCGGCTCAGCGACCGTGGTTCAGAACGGGAATTCCTCGAAAGCCTTTGACTGATACCGCATTTCGGCGATGTGCTCGGGCGTCAGCAGCCGGTCGGGTACCGGTTCGTCGCGCCGCGTGAAGCCCGGCCGGGCGAGCAGTGCGGCCACGGCGAGCACCTGGAGATCAGCCGGCGCCACCGTGTAGCGACCCGCGGCATCGACCACGCGCGCGTCGACCACGATGCACACGCTGCCGACCGCGACGACCGGAGCTCGATCGCCGCGCTCGGCCACGATCCTCGGCAGGTGCTCGGGGACGCTCGGCTCGTTCATCACAGGCCTTTCCGATCGGACCGGATCACAGGGCGGGCAGCTGACAGATCTGGACGAGCTCGCGCCCACGCGTGCGTGACACCAGCATGCCCCGGCCCGGCGGATACTGCGCCGGGCGCACGTCACCGAGCAGCACACCCTCGTCCTTGGGGGTGCTCATCAGAATGCCGTCGACCGACATGTCCTTGAGCGGGCCCAGGACATTGTCGTAGAGCGCACGCGACGCGCCGCCGGCTCGCCGCGCGATCACCACGTGCAGGCCGATATCGCGGGCCTGCGGGAGCAGATCCATCAGCGGCAGCAGCGGATTGTTCGACGCCACCATGTCGTAGTCGTCGACGATCACATAGACCTCCGGGCCGGTCCACCAGCTGCGTTCCCGAAGCTGCGTGGGGGTGATGTCGGCGCCCGGCATCCGCTGGGACACAAATCCCGCGACCTCTTTGAGGGTCGGGACCGAGGTTTGCGCCGAGGTCGAATATCCGGCCAGGTGCGGGCCATCGATGGCGCCGAGCATGGTGCGGCGATAGTCGACCATAATGACCCGGGCATCGTTCGGGCTGGAGTTCTCCACGATTCCCTGCGCGATATTGCGCAGCAGTGTGGTCTTGCCGCAGCCGACGTCGGCGAAGACCAGCAGGTGCGGTTGCTCCTCGAAGTCGAGCACCATCGGCGCCAGTTCCGATTCGCTCAGTCCGATCAGGACCCGTTTGTTGTCCAGGCGCAGGCCCTGCGCCCGTGCGGTTTCCAGCACCTGTGCCCGGTCCAGTTCCAGCGGGAGTTGACGCACGGGGGGTGCGTGGCGGTCACCGTAGACCCGCACCATCGCTTCCTTGGCCGCGGCGACGCCCTCGGCGAGGGTCCCCGGGTCGACGTCGGTGTCGAGGCGGGGCAGCGCGATCAACATGTGCAGTTTGTCGGGAGTCATGCCGCGGCCCGGGCGATTGATCGGAACGCCCACTGCCGCACGACGATCCATCTCCGAGTCCGACGGGTCGCCGAGGCGCAGTTCGATCCTGGTGCCGATCTGGTCCTTCACCACCGGCCGGATCTCGGCCCACCGGTTGGCGCCGAGCACGAGGTGGATGCCGTAGGACAGACCGCGCGCGGCCAAACCGAGCACCTGGCCTTCGACGATGTCGAAATCCTCCCGGAACGCCGCCCAGCCGTCGATGACCAGGAAGACATCGCCGAACAGGTCGGCCGAGAGCGGGTGCGCCGCGCGTTCGCCCTCGGGCAGCTCGGCGAGCTGCGCCTTCAGTTTCCGGAAGTCGCGCATGTTCTCGATGCCGAGGTCGAGAAAGCGGCGTTCACGCTGCCGCAACAGCATGCTGAGCTCGGCCACTGTCCGCCGGACGCGGTCGCCCTCGAGGCGACCTGCCGTCGACCCGACGTGCGGGAGACCGGCGAGCGCGGACAGTGTGCCGCCACCGAAATCGAGGCAGTAGAACTGCACCTGCTCGGGGGTGTGAGTGGCCGCGGCAGCCGTGATGATGGTGCGCAGGGTGGTCGACTTGCCCGACTGCGGCCCACCGACCACCGCGATATTGCCCTGGGCGCCGGCCAGATCGATCGTGAGGACATCGCGCCGCTGCTCGTAGGGCTTGTCGACGATGCCGATCGGCAACCACAGATTGCCGTTGCGGTTGCTCTCCGAACGCCAATCCTGCTCGGGCAGCAGCATATCCACGGTGGGCGAGATCTCGAGCGGCGGCAGCCAGACTTCGTGCGCGGGTCTGCCGTGCCCGGTCAACCGCTCGACCACCACCTGCAGCAGTGACTGCTCGTGCGTAGGGGTGAGGGGTTCGGTCGCGGTTTCGCCGAGCAGTTCGCTCAGGTCCGGCAGTTCCACCGGGACCGGCTGCGCCGTGCGGACCGCGACGGCCGCGGCGGTGAAGAGGTCGACCGCGCCCGCTGTGCCGGTCGCCTCGGCGACGGCACGGTCACCGGCGGGCGGCACATAGGTACCCGACACGTAGGTCGCGTTGAACCGCAGCGGGTCCGAGGAATCGCTCTTGAGATATCCGGCGCCGGGTTGACCGGGCAGGTGATAGGCGTCGGTGATGCCGAGCACCTGGCGGGACTCGCCAGCGGAGAAGGTGCGCAGGCCGATTCGGTAGGACAGGTGCGAGTCCAGACCGCGCAGCCGGTTCTCCTCGAGGCGCTGCGATGCCAGCAGGAGATGCACCCGCAGCGATCGCCCGAGCCGGCCGATCATCACGAAGAGCTCCGCGAAATCCGGCTTCTGCGAGAGCAATTCGGAGAACTCGTCGACGATGATGAACAGTGCCGGCAGCGGATCGAGCTGGGCTCCGTTGGTGCGCGCCTTCTCGTATTCGGTGACGTTGGCGAAGTTCCCAGTCGCTCGGAGCAGTTCCTGACGGCGGGTCAATTCACCGGCGAGAGCGTCACGCATGCGGTCGACCATCGAGAGTTCTTCCTCGAGATTGGTGATCACCGCGGAAACATGGGGAAGGGGGTCGAGACCGAGGAAGGTCGCACCGCCCTTGAAGTCGACCAGGACGAGGTTGAGCAGATCCGGCGAATGGGTGGTCACCATCGACAACACCAGCGTGCGCAGGAACTCCGACTTGCCCGAACCTGTGGCACCGATACACAATCCGTGCGGGCCCATGCCGCTCTCCGCGGATTCCTTGATGTCGATCTCGACGGGCGTGCCGTCGGGAGTGACGCCGATCGGAACCCGGAGGCGTTCGCGCGCGGATCGGGGCCGCCACACCGACTCGGCGTCGATCGTCGCGGCGTCGGGAATCGACAGTAGCGACATCAGACCGGGATCGCCGGAGACGTCGTCGCCGAGATTGACGATCTGGGCGGTGGTGGCGATCCGGAACCGAGCCATGGCGCGCGCGAAGGTGGCGGCCACCTCGGGGCTCAGCCGATCGGGACCCGCGAAATTCTCCACCGACCCGCCGGTGCGCGCGCCGATCACGTCCTCGTCGACGACCAATTGCAGGCCGCGCCGGACCGCGAGCCCGGCTGGTGGCGCGGTCAGGTCCAATACGGTGACCGAGTCGAGGCCCGCGTCGCTGATCGTGCGTTCGGAACCGCTGACATAGCCGTCGTCGATGACGACGACCACGTGCAATCGCCCCGTGGTCGGCGGTGCGTTGCGCAGGAACCGGCCTCGTTCGAGCAGGTCCTCGCTCAATGCGCTCTCGAGCTCCGAGAGCGACTCGTAAACCATGCGCGCCGAGCCGATCCCGTCGCGATCGCGCGGATGTTGCAGGTGCGGAAGCCATTTCGTCCATCGCCAGGTCTCCGCGTCGGGGTCGGCGGTGACGATGGCGAAGATCATGAAGTCCGGACCGTGAAAAGTGGCCAGTTCCATCAGCATCGACCGGAGCAGAGCGCGCCCGTGCTCCCGCGGGCCTTCTATGTTGACCGCGGGGAACGCGCGCAGCGAGATGGCGGTCGGCAGGCCGTGCACGACCGAGTGAGTGCGCACGAACCGGCGCAGCGCCACCGTCGCCACCGGTTCCAGGTCTTCGAGCGGGCCGGTCTCGGGCCTGGCCAGCTTGGTGGCGAGGCGATGGCTGCCGACGCCGATCCGGACATGCCCGAAGTCGGGGTCACCGGGCCGGCGTTCCCACATCCGCCGGGTGCCGATCAGGGCGTGCAGGTCGACCGGGTGCGGGTGGCTCCAGATCAATGCCGCCCGCTGCGCAGTGCCGGTGCCGCGGACGTCGCGGCGCAATTGATCGAGGTAGCGGAAATAGTCCTTGCGTTCCTCATTGAGCTCGGCGGCCTTCTTGCCACCGCCGCCGGTGCGACCGGCGAACATGCCGACCATCGACATCAGCATCATCATCGGAAACATCATGGCCATGGGGTTGGTCAGCATCGACCGGCCGCTCATGGTGAACATCAGCGCCATCATGCCGACCATGGCGACCACCATGACCAGCGGAAGCAGGCGCTGCCACAGCGGGCCGGGCACCGGCGCGGTGATCTCCGGCGGTGCGTTGAGCACCACGTCGCCGCCGGGCGGCCGCGGCGGAGCGATCCGGGCCAGCCGAATGAAACCTTGTGTACTCATGGCTGTTCCGTTCAGTCGTCGCCGGGCAGAACGAGCGGCATGCGCTGCTTGCGGCGGGAGGGGATCGACAGCGTCGAGAAGATGGCGAGCAGGGTCAGACAGATCGCGGCGCCCGTCACGCCGATGCGCCGCGGCCACGGGTTCACCGGTGCGATCGGGGTCGGGCCCGCGATCTGTTCGCGGGCCGCCGGATCATGGAGCGGCGGATTCGGCAGTACGGCGGTGAGCGCGGCTACCGGGTCGACCATGCCCGCGCCGATCCGGGCGTCGTGGCCGTCGCCGGGGGCATGCGCCGTGCCGATGATGCGATCCATCACCTCTTTGGCGGACAGCTGCGGAAAGCGTGCGCGCACAAGGGCCGCCAGGCCTGCGACGTAGGCGCTGGAAAAGCTGGTTCCCGCCACCGGCGATACCTGACCGTCGGCCTGCGGGGTGCCGTTGACCAGGCCGGTGCCACCAGGCTTGCTGTCGAGTGAAATCAGGTTGCTGCCGGGGGCGGCCACCGAGACCCACGGCCCGTACAGTGTGAACGGCGACGGCGAGCCGTCCGGCTCGACCGAGGCCACCGAGAGCACATAGGGCGAGAACCACGCGGGCGTCGCGATCGTTCTGACCGAATCCCAGCCGGCGCCGTTCTGCTCCTTGCACGCGCCCTGCGATTGCAGGTTTCCTGCGGCCGCTACGACGACGACATCGCGGTCGTAAGCGTATTTCAGTGCGGCGCCGAGCATCCCGTCCACCGGGCCGGCACCGGCGGGCCGGCAGGACACTTCGGAGATGTTGACGACCGTCGCGTGCAGATCCACCGCGCGGACCACGGCATGCGCGAGGGTGGCGACGGTGCCGTACCCACCGGCCGACATGCCATCCGGCCGGTCATTGCCGTAGCTGTTCTTGGCTTGATAGGCCAGGCTGGTCTGCCGGATCGCCAGCACCGTGGCGCCCGGCGCGACACCGGCGAAACCATCGCCGCCGTCCGGGGACGGGTGCGCGGCGATGATCCCCGCGACCAGGGTGCCGTGCCCGTCGCAGTCGGTCGTGCCGTCGGAATCGGAGACGTAGTCCCCGCCCGCGTCGACCGTCAACCGCGGATGGCGATTGACTCCGGTGTCGATCACCGCGACAACCTGTCCCGCCCCGCGACCGAATTCCCAGGCAGCGGCGAGCCCGAGCGCTTTTTGCGCGGCGGGCACCCCGGCCGGACGTGGTCCGGTCCAGCTGGGTTCCGAGCACAGCAGTCGCTGTTGCGAGGGTTCCGGCGGGGCTACCGGGGCGCCGGTGATCAGCAGGCCCGGATCGACCCCCGGCGGCGCGACGGCCCTGGCTGGACCGGCGGGCAGCAACGCCGCCGTGATCGCGAGTGCCGCGACGGCGAGCGCGGCCGGTGCCGATCGTGCGTGGTCACGCATTGCGGGCCAGGGCATAGACGTCGATGATCCAGAAGACCAGTGGCCCGATCAGGCAGATCATCAGGTACTCCAGCAGCTCACCGGCCCGCTGCACGACCGGCGAGATCTCGAGCTTCGGCCCGGCCACCCCGATCAGCAGCGCGAGTGCCGCGACGACGAGCAGCGCGCCCGCGGCGGGCAACGCGGCATCGGTGAGTTGGGTGCCGAGCAGCACCATCGGCGGGATCAGCGCCGAGCAGCCGCCGAGCACCAGCAGCGCAGCCTGGGTGAGGTCGGAGAAGGCACGCCCGCGTCGGGCCAGCACGATGCCGACCGCCACCGCCAGCAACGCGGTCTGCCAGAGGTGGTCCCGGGCCGCCGCGACCACCATGATCGTCGCGAACACCGTCACCGTCACGATCCCGGCGATCATCCCGGACTGATATTCGTTGGCCCGACGGGACCGTTCGCCCAGCCCGGCCGCCGAGGGAATCGAGGTCGCGCCGATCGCGCCGATGCCCTCGATGGTCGGCCGGGGCTCATGGTCACGCGGATCGATCACTCCGCCCGCGGTCGGCACCGGCGGCACCGGCAGCCGCGCGGCCGCGACCGCGATCCGCGGCGTCAGCGTGATGCCGAGCAGTGCGATGAAGATGACTCCGGCCGCGGTTTTGGACGGTGCCACCTGCCACACCGTGGTCGTCCCCGCGGCGCCGAGGCCGAACGCCGTGATCGTGATGACGGCGGTGAACATGGTTGGGCGCACTGCAATCACCCGCATCGCGATCGTCGCGAGCAGCATCGTGACGGCACAACTCAGCAGCACGTGCGGTGCGCCCGGCCGACCGGGCACGAGCGCCGCGGCCCCGGTGCCCATCAGCAGCAACCCGCACAGCGCGAGGACCGTGGCGGGCAGTGTCGCGGCATACCAACGGGCGACGAGCCCGGCTCCGACCAGGACGAGGAGCCCGAACCCGACGCCCGCCGCACCGGCCCATCCGCCGGTCCCGTGTCCCGCCGCGTACAGCAACAGAAGGCACGCGCTCGCGACCGCGGCGATCGCGCCGCCGAGCCCGGCCAGACCCGCGGACTCGGCGGTCCACCCGCGAAACGAGTTGTCGGTCAGCCGGGCCACGGCGTCGATCACGTCATCGAAGAGCGCGGGGGAGTCGACCGAATCCACCGCGCGCAGCACCAGCAGGTCGCCGTCGAAGACCTCGGCCTCGGTGAGCGTCCGAACCGGATCGATCGCGGTGTGGCCCAGCCGGGACAGCGTCCAATGCCGGGCGGCCAGCGGCCCGTCCTCCTCGTGTTCGGACAGGTCCGGATTGCGAGAGGCGATGAGTGTCACCACATCTGGAATGAAATTGGCGATCGGGATCGTGGCGGGCAGCGCTACATCGACCTGAGTGTTCCCGCCGATCACCGAGACTCTGCACAGCTGCGGCTCGATCGCCGTTGACTCGATCACGTGATGACTCCCGAATTCCCTGGTTACGACGATCGGGAAAGTAGCAATCACGGTGCCCCGCGGCAGTGGCCCGACGCGGAGTTCGCTTTGTCGTAACCCGCAGTGTGGCAACGACATGCGGTTATCGCGTCGAGCGCGCGCAGCGGGGTGAACTGTCCGTGAATGGCCGGTGTTCGGCGTCCGGGTTCGCTGGGCCGGACAGCCGAGTTCGCGCTAATTTCCGGGCATGTCAGCGATTCGGCAAGCGCAACAGGTCTTCGACGCGGGCGTCCTCTCGCTCGGTCTGATGGTCGACGGCCAGCAAGCCGCGAAGAATCTCGAGTACGCCAAGGTCGCCTTCCGCCGGGCGACCGAGCTCGATCCCGACATGTGCGACGCCTGGCTCGGGCGCGTCGCCGCCGGGGACGCCACCCAGGAAGTGCTACGCCAGTTACACCGCACCTCGACGACTTCGCATCTGCGTGAGCAGCGCCGGCTCGGTCTGCCGCCGCGGCAACTGGCCGGCCGGTTCCAGATCGGCCAGTACATCGACTATCCGATCGCCAGCCTCACCGAGATCTGGCTCGCCCGGGCGATGCACCTCGTCGAGGATCGGGATTTCGATGCGGCCGAACGCGTTCTCGACGAGCTGGACGAGCGTCGCAGGCAGCTGACCGAGGATCCCGACCGTGCCGTCGACGACAAGGTCTGCGCCTACGCGCGCGGCGTGCTCTATTTCACCGGTCAACTGTGGCCGGAGGTGATGGGCGTGCTGGCCGGGTCGGCCGACTGGCAGGACCAATACATGGCGGCCGGGGCGCACGTCATGGTCGGCACCGCCTGCGCCCACCTCGGCCTCTTCGGCGAGGCGACCCGCCGGCTGGAATTGGCCGAGCGCGGCCCGATTCCGGCGGCCCGGACCGCGGCCATGTACTGCCGCGGGCTGGCGTTGCGCGAGCAAGGCCACGAGGACGAGGCGCGGGCGTTGTTCGAGACCGTCTACACGCAGGTCCCCGGGTTCGCCTCCAACGCCACCGCGATGCGCGATCCCAAGTTCCGGATCATGGTGACCACCAAGGAACAGATCGAATCACGCACCGACCGTTGGGATCCGGCGTCGGCGCCGTCGCTGGCGGAGGCGGCCGAAGAGGAACAGCATCACAGGGCCGAGGTGATCCTCGCCGCCGCCCGCGCGGAATTGGCGGCGCAGATCGGCCTCGGTGCGGTCAAGGTGCAGGTCGCCAAGCTGCAGTCCTCGGCGATGATGGCCAAGATCAGGGCCGAGAAGGGCCTCAACAGCATGCCCCGCGGCCAGCATCTCGCCTTCACCGGCCCGCCCGGCACCGGCAAGACCACCATCGCCAGGGTGGTGGCCAAGATCTACTGCGGGCTCGGGTTGCTCGAGACCGACAAGGTCGTGGAGGCCAAACGGTCCGATTTCGTTGGCCAGCACCTGGGTTCGACCGCGATCAAATCCAACCAGCTGATCGATTCGGCCATGGACGGTGTGCTGTTCGTCGACGAGGCCTACACCCTGATCCAGGCGGGACTGTCCGGTGGTGACGCCTTCGGGCGCGAGGCCGTCGACACCCTGCTGGCGCGGATGGAGAACGATCGCGACCGCCTGGTCGTCATCATCGCAGGCTACGACGGCGAGATCGACCGCTTCCTGGCCAGCAACGACGGCCTGTCCTCCCGCTTCGCCAAGCGCGTGAAGTTCGACTCCTACTCGCCCGGCGAACTCTGCGAGATAGCCCAATTCATCGCCGCCAAACGCGATTCCGCCGTAGCCGACGAGGCGGTCGAACTGTTGCGCGAGTCGTGCGCGACGCTCTACGCCACCGAAGGCACCGACCAGAGCGGCCTGCCCCGCCGCGGCGTCGACCTCGCCGGCAACGGCCGATTCATCCGAAACGTCATCGAAAGCGCAGAGGAAGAGCGCGAATACCGCCTAGCCATGGACGACAGCCTCGACCACCGCGCCCTCGACGAAGAAACCCTGATGCGCATCGAGGCCGACGATATGCGCAAGGCACTGGAAGTGGTGCTCTCGACCCTCATGCCCTGAGTGCGAATACAACTGGGAGTCGAAGCCTCTCGCCCAGCAGGCCCGAACTATCCGACACCAGTCGGGACCCCGTCTCACCGCGGCCAGGTTCGCGCCGGTCATGTCTGCGCATTTTAGGGCGGCGCCGGATCGGACCTTCACAATTAGGGTCGGCGGCGCGCTGGCTTCTTCGCCGCCGATCGATGGTGGGTGCGGCGGTGGGACAGCGATGTGGTCTTGGTGATTGAGGCGTCCTCGCCGAGGAATCGCTGGCAGTCGGCGAGGTTGCGTTCGAGCAGGGCGATGGCATCGGTTATCCGGCCGGCGCTTTCGTAGGCGTGGGCGAGGCTGTTGCGCGAGCCCAGGGTTGAAGGATCGCTCGGCCCACGCATCCGCTCGTGATCGAGCACGTCCTTTTCGAATAGTTCGACAGCTCTGCCGATCTGGTTCGCGTTGAGATAGGCAAAAGCGAGGCTCGTTCGCGCGAACATGGTCTCGTAGTTGTCCGAGCCGTGTATGCGTTCGCTGTCGTTGAGCAGCCGCCTGTACAGCCTGATCGCAGGGCGGTGTTGGCGGCTCATGTCGAAGGCAAAACCGAGGCTGGCGTAGGCGGACAGGGTGCTGCGATCGTCACGGCCTCTGGCTCGTTCGGTGGCGGAGGCGATCTTTTCGAACATGTCTATCGCTGCGAAGGTTCGGTCTTCCCGGAGATGTCCGTAGGCCAGCTTGCGCGGACCGTGGTCGAAGAAGCCGTCGAGATCTGCGTGATCCGCGATCCACGAATCCGGGACGTCGCTGCCGAGAATCCGGGCGAGCAGAACCATGAGGGCGATGTTGGTGAAGATGGCCACCACGACGAGTCCCGCGCCGAAGTTGTTGTCACTGAGGACCGGAAACAGGCCCCAGACCGCAGCCGACCATCAGCACCGGTTCGTGCGCCAGCACGTCCAAAGTTCCTGCAGCGGCGATGAACAGCAGCCAGATCACCGGCAGGACCAGCACGCCGACATAGACAGCGCCCGAAAGCGGATGCTCCGTTCGGACTCTGTCCGGAGCTGCTTCAACTCCGCATCACGGGCGGCGATGTCCTCGCGCAACTGGGCGATCACCTGCTCGAGCTTCGTCAGATCCGCATGTGTCGGTGGCCGTTTCGCTGCCCGGTTCCTGTGTTCTCGGCAGGCGCGATCGGCTGCGGCGTACAGCGCGTTGACCTCCCGGCGGACCGTCTGCGAATTGGGGCCGCCGCGCTGTGTGTAGAGGAGCACGAACGCCTCGACCAGCTCCGGGCTCGGTGGGCGTGGATTGTCGCTACGAGGATTCAACTGGGCCGACACCAGCCGGGCACTCACCACCCACCGGCCATCGGCAGTCCGATCGTGCAGTTTGGGGACGCCGCCGGGCTCGACCAACGCCGCAGCCTCGCGATGCTGGAAGCCGGCCTCGACCGAAAGCTCCAACAGCCGGATCAACAGCTCCTACAACGCAGTCGGGTAACCCTTGCGCCGGACTTGGTCCAGCTTCTTCGGGCTCGGTGTCTTACCCATTCCGTCCTCGCCGGTCCGCTCCACTGGTTTCCGGACCGACCCTGCTCGGCCCACCGTGAAGGGTGTCGCCACCGCCGGTGGCGGCATCTTCTACCCAGCAGCGAAGCTGCGGCGGCCACGACCCAATCCCGCACCGCCACAACCTCGCCCGGGCTCTCTCAATAGGAGAACCGCACGTCGAGCATGAAGCATTACCGCAACCCTCGAAAGACCCCGCAGCCCGCCCAACCACCGCTGACCTGCTGGGGATTTCTCGACCGGCTCTTCGGCAGCTCTCACCGCTTCCGCCGGCGGCAGGGGCCGGACCGGTGTGTTCGCCGCGCACGGCCCGGGGGCGACGGGCTGGGCTGTCGATACGGTCGGCGAATGTGCGGAATCAGAACCGGTCTCGACGCGATCCTGATTCAATTGATCCGGAGATTCGCCTTGGAAGACCGACTACGAGATCAGTGTGGCGTGACCGGTGGTGGATGGACATCCGGTGGCGCCCTGTTCACACGGTGAGGACGCACCCATGGCTGAATTCGATGGCACGTATCCGATCGTCACCACGCCGCCCGGCGGCGGTTCCGCGCTGAAGCCCCGCACCCCAATCCGAACCGTTGTGGATGAGACTGCCCGACGAGACGTGATTCCTCCTGGGTGGTGAATCACGTCTCCTGGGGCTGCTGCTCACACTCTGCACCGTGCGAACAGGAGCTTCTATGTGTCGAGGCGCGGGTCGCTGCTCGCGGGCGACCTGTCGTCCGGCTTCCATTGGAAAAGCGCGGGCTCCAACCAGTCTGGCCCAGTCCGCGTCACCGATTCCGCGTGGCCAGCGCAACGAGCTACAGGAGGAAGCGATGACCGTAACCGACGCGCAGCTCAAGCAAGTGACCGTGCCTTTATCGGAGATGCAGAAGCCTGCCGAGCGAAGCTCGGTCGCCCCGTACACGGTGTACAACGACACCGATCGCCACGTCTCGGTCTTCCTGCAAGAGGGGGAAGCGGGCAACCCGGTAAGCATCATCACGCTGGCCCCCGGCGAAACCAGCAGCTCCTTCGATCGCGGAACCTACGCGGCCATCATGGACGTAGGTTCCGGCCACCAGCAGCA
The DNA here is from genome assembly GCF_048910785.1 of Nocardia nepalensis. Lineage (NCBI taxonomy): Bacteria > Bacillati > Actinomycetota > Actinomycetes > Mycobacteriales > Nocardiaceae > Nocardia > Nocardia nepalensis. Next base: position 47,261 of record NZ_JBKBET010000028.1, read on the forward strand.
AATCCTGTGGTGGCCGGACGACCGGTCCGAGTTCACCTACTGGTTCAGCTGGAGTGGAGGAGTGGCGGGGGGCCGGCGGAACAGAGTGAGTGACTTCACCGGTTGATTGATAGGGATGCGGGATCGGCGAGAACCTCGCATTCGAGTGCTCGGTATCGTCGAGCCGATCCCGACTCCCCGACCGTCCCGATCGTCTGAACGGCACGCGAAACCTGGTGTCGAAGAATCAGTCCCGGCCGCAGGCATGCCACCACCACTGCTGATCAAGCCATTATCGTGTCCGGCCGGGGTCTGGTAGCTCAACGCGGAATGTTCTCGCCGGTGGTTGTATTCGTTCTTCCAGCCGCTGATTACGACGCGAGCCCGGGTGAGTGGGACCCGAAGCTGCTGATGTTGAGGTATTTCGTCGCGCAGTCCGCCGTTGAACGATTCGCTGGAGCCGTGCGCCAAGCGATCAAGAACTGAGGAGGATGACAAAATGCACAAGCTCTGCATATCTGAGATGCCTTCCCGTGACGAGCTGCAAAACCCGTCAGAGGCCGTGAAGAAGTACATCCCTGCCTCTGACGGAGGCCACGATGACACATCCGGTCTATTCGGATTAGCGGTAATGCAGGCTGCCGTTGAGGCGGAAGAAAACGGCTCAGGAGACGACGTGAAATGCTTCGACATATTCAGTAGCCAGTTGCCAACCTATGTGAGTAAGTGGGGCTTGAAACTGAATGTGCACAGCTGTGGCGTCTACAATATAGCGGGCCAGCCCTCGAGTGTTGACCATGGAGATACGTCTTCGATCTATTGGGTGATGCAGAAGTTCAGCGACAGGCCGCGTACCTACGACGCGATCGCCCTGCCGTCCGATGCACCTAAACCCGCCGATTCGCTTATCAATCAATACAATGACTGGTCCCAGTCCGCTGGTTGGACAGCAGACCAGGCAACAAGCGACTCGACGCGTTTCTCCGCGTTCGTAGAAAAGATGTCCGGCAGTTTGAATACATCTGGTGACGCGCTTGGTGGAACCGCATTTGTGTACTACAACACAAACGGCGGAATGGTATCTTCTGTGCAGGAGGAGTGCGAGATGTTGTGGAGCATCGCGCCATTTGGTTCTGAAGCCGGCCATCACTACGAATGCGTCACTGCGCTTCCGAAATGAGCAAGTCGCCCGGCACGGCTTCCACGAGATAGCAGGCGGCTCGCGCCGGCACAGACCAGGCAGGCGACGAAGGCCGTAACTGCCCAGGGCGGGCCCACCAGCCGAGCGAATCGAGCGGCCAGCGGTTCGACCGGATCCGGCCCATCAGATCCATGGTCAACCGCCCAATTCGGCGAAGCTGAACGCTGGGCCCGCATGTCTGGTGGACCGAGGTCTGGACTCGCCTCCACGGCTTGCGGTCCAGGATGATCTGTCCCCGCTGCGGACCAGGCCCGCGAATCCGCGTCACCGCTTCAACTCTGTCTCTGTTCGGATGAAACTTCTATTCGACAAGGAGCGGCACATGACTGCACAATCCACGACGAGCAACGAGGCGACCCTGCAAGACAAGGTCACATTCCAGCTGTCGCTGTATGCGAACTTGATCAACGGCGAGGAAAACGACGGCAACCTGGAGCACCTGCTCCAGCAGCGGATCCAGGACCATCTCGACATCAACCGGGGGTCATCGGGGGATGGGAGATCGTCTGGGGCCCAGGGATCGAAGTGTTCACCACCGACCTGTACGCGCTCAACGTCCTGTACATGGTGCGAAGCACCGACGACCCCTCCCGGTACGTGATCGCCGTGGCCGGCAGCACAAACGGACCGTTCGACTGGCTCGTCGAGAACTTCCTGATCGGCCAGATCCCGTGGCTCGCCCATCCCGCCGCCCGCTACACGACCGGCGCGGCCATCGGGGTGAACATCCTCACGAAGATCACCCCCTCCGGCGACCGCCCCGGCGCCGGTCGCACCTTATACGCGTTTCTGGGCGCGCTCGATCACACCGATATCGACCTGACCGTCACCGGCCACAGCCTCGCTGGTGTCCTGTCACCCACACTGGCCCTGTTGCTCCGCGACACCCAGCAACTGTGGGACCCATCCGAGAAAGCCAGGGTCAGCGTGCTGTCCACCGCCGGACCGAGTTTCGGCAATCCCGAATTCGTCGCCTATACCACCCAACGCCTGCAGCGGGTGCGGCGCTACGCCAACAGCCTCGACGTCATCCCGAACGTCTGGAACCCCGACGATATCGATCGCGCCAAGACCTTCTACTCCGACAACAACCTGCCCGCTCCTTGGCCCGGACTGTTCGACCTGATCAAACAGGCGTCCAACTCGGGCCAGTATGCACACCTCGACTCCACCAACGGCGTATTCCAAGGCACGTTCAACCCCACGGTGACCGACTACCCGGTCAGCCATATATCGGTCGCGTGTGGACCGGGACGTGGTGGGCGGTCGCTGCTGCGCGGCCCGCCGGGGACCGCGATCACGTCGTGGGGCCGTCTCGGAGCAGGTCGCGCGTCGTAGACCGCAGCGAGAGTGGCCATGCGTTTACGGTGAGGCTTCTCTCCCGAGGCCAGCCGGGTCCGGAATGCTGCGCTCGCGCGGTCGGCGGCGCGGCGGGTGGCTTCACGAAGTGCTTCTGGCCGCATGACGATGCCCTTGCCGTCGACCGAAACCACCAGCAACGTGTCCGCGGCGGCTGGTGCCGGAACTTTCCTCGCGTAGAAGTCATCGATATCGACCGCGGCGGCAGCCACGAGTCCTTCGAGTTGCCGTTTGCCGGCCACCGGACCGCACCATCGTGTGATCGCCGATCGCGTTGTGTCATAGGAAGATCGCACTGCTTCCAGCACCGCCTGACGGCGCAGGCCATAACTGTGACGACCAGAGGGCAACGACAGGGTCGCATCAGCAGGATAGAGATTGCGCTGCCCAGGCATGCGCAGGGCGCAGCGGCGGACCGTCACCGGTCCGAGCACCGTCGCCAGCTGCCGAGTATGGCCGTGCTCCAGGCGATTTCGCCCGGAGATCGGGCCGGCCAGATGCCGCTCGGTCATCTCGGCTTCCTCGCGCGCCGCGCGCAGATCGAGATGGTCCTGCAGCAACTGCCGTAACACCTCCCGGCCTCGCTCATGCACCAGATCCTCGAGCTGATGGTGCGCAATCGTCGTGGTCGCCGGACCCGCGAGGTCGGCGACCAAGGTCTCGAACGATTTTCTCGACTCGTCAAAGGGGTCAGCAATCGCGCCCGTGCCGTAGCGTGTCACCGGGCTCTTCTTTCCGGAGTTTCTGTTGAGTGGCATCTTCGAAACTACGGGGAAGAGCCCGTCAATAACGCTATGTACCAACCTTATTCAATGATCGCGAACAGCCCGGGAGTCTGCTCGTCCAGCCAGCCCCGCGCGACCAGGCGCTTGAGTTTCGAGCGCAGCCCTTCGACTTTCGCCGGTGCGATCTCGAGCCCGAGTGCGGCGGCGATGTGCCCGGCCCGCAGCGGACGTCCGGCGTCGGTGAGCACTTCCACAACATCTTGGTAGTCCTGCGGCAGCACCAACACATCCATTCCCGGCCCGTGCTGCGGCACCAGCACCACCCCGATCGGCGAGCCGCTCACGGCCTCCGGCTCTGGTTCCGGCGAATCGCTGCCGGTACCGCCCGATTCCACCGGCTCGTCGAGATCACTTGTCGCACCGAGAATCTCGATCATCGTCTCCCGCGTGACCTGCAACTTCGACAACAGCCGCTCCTCGACAGCCAGTTGCTCGGTCAACTCCGAGATCCTCTCCCGCAGCCCCTCGGCCCGCTTCCGGGCATCGGCTTCCCGCCGCCCGAGTTCTTCCAACCACGACCCCATCGCCGCCTCCGAACCCCCGACCCGACGATAAGCCGAACCACGCCCACCACAACAGACCCAAACCTGTTACCGCAGTTCAGAGGCTCCCTGTGAAAGTGCTACTCCCATTGGGGATAGTCCTGGCCAACATGATCAAACTTGGCTACGCTACATTGCAGCAGGACTCTCAATCTACCGCTGCTACGGCGAACCCGAGTTCAACAATCGTGTTCGGAACGTCAGTACGATGCTCGCGTAAGGTCCCCGGGGCGTGAATGCTCGGGTCGGCAGCACTGGCAGCTATGCAGTGTCGCCCGATGGCAGCCCTGCCTGGAATAGTTCAGCCTCTCTTCAAACATCGTCTCATCTCGCTGTGGCACCTCACCCTGTGTAGCACCTCACTCGCAGACAAGGAGTCAGTCATGACCGAGATCAGTCAGTCCCAGCTACGCCAAGAGGCCGTGGAGATCGCGCTGTGGCAGATGCCTTGCCCCAAACCGGACGCCGCCACGAAGTCCGTGCTCTCGCAGTTCGACTCTGGGAGCCAGGACCTGGCGGTGGGCAACAGCGCGGTGGACGACGGCAGCTCGATGCCCGACCTGGGGCCTCTGCAGAGCTTCAACACGTGGGGGGACGTCGCCGCCACTATCGTGAACAAGGCTTATAGCATCAGCAACTTCAACCCAGCCATCACGGACTACGACCCGGTCGCTTGGGCCAACTTCCTCTATAAGTTCTCCACGATGCCGTTCTTCCAGGGGGGAACATTCTATGCTGACAACCGTACAGCGGGCATCTCGTCGCTCTCTCTGGAGAAGGGCGTCGATGCGGTGAGTGACCTGGTCCTGAGCATCGTGACGTCGACGGAATTCGATGAAATCGTGACGACCATCAAGAAAGTTGGCCAGCTGGCGTTCCAGAACAAAGGGACGCAGGAGAAGCAGACCAAACAGCAGACCGGGCTTCTGTCGTGCAATGGCGGCAAACTCTACCTCGGAGCCGTCCGGACCGAGGTAAATATGAAGTACACGGAGGGCAAGGGTGGGTACTCGCAGCTGACACAGGACCTCACAGTCTACAGAGGCTACGGCGTGCTCGACTTCGATAAGTGCAAGCGCAGCGCCAGCTACCTGCTCGACTGGGATGGCCTGGACGTGTCTGGTTGGGTGGGCGGGACGGCCAGCGCCTCGATGCCGCCCAATAATAGCCCCGCTTGGAACCAGTAAGTCGGTTCGAGGTCCGTTCTGCAATCGACCCACCGGACTCCCCCGGGGCAGGTCCCATGTTCTCCAAAGAAGCGCTGCCTGAGGGCGCGACGGCCTCGACCTTCACCCAGGTCCTTGCCGAAAACCTCGGCCACTCGGACAGTGGCTATACCTTCGTCCGAGAGGACGGGCGCGAAGACTTCGTGAGCTGGTCGGAGCTGTCGCATGAGGCCCTGCTCCGGGGGCGCAGGCTGCTTCGCAGCGGCCTGCGCAAGGGCGAGCGCATCGCGCTCATCGTCCCCGAGGAGCACGAGTTCGTTCTCACCTTCCTGGGCGCGGTCTCGGTGGGCGTCGTCCCGGTCCCCCTGTACCCGCCTATGAGCTTCGGCAAGTTGGAGGCGTACTGCGAGGACGCCGCCGGCATCCTGCGCGCGGCGGGAGCGCGTGTGCTCTTGATGCCCCGGAGCCTGGCGGACCTGCTGGACCCGCTCGTCCGAGCGGTCGAGGGCCTGCAGTCCGTCGTCGCGGAGGAGTTCTTCGCCGAGCCTCTGGTGGGGAGTGCGCCCCAGCCCGAGGCGATCCTCCCGCAGGACGTGATGTTCTTGCAGTTCACTTCGGGGACCACGGCGGCCCCCAAGGGAGTGCGGGTCACGCACGCCAGCGTCCTGGCCAACTGCGCGGCCATCATCGGCGCCCTTGGCCTCGAGCGCGGGCGAGACCGGGGCGTGAGCTGGTTGCCCATGTACCACGACATGGGGTTGGTCGGTTTCGTGCTGGCACCGCTGATCGTGCGCTGCCCGGTGAGCTTCCTGCCGACGCTGCGCTTCGCGCTCTCACCGAGGTTGTGGCTGGAAACGGTGAGCCGTCACCGGGCGACCGTGACCTTCGCGCCCAACTTCGGTCTGGCGCTGGCTGTCAAGCACACCTCGGCGGAGGAGCTCGAGCGGCTGGACCTGTCCTGCTTGAGGGTCGTGGGCTGCGGCGCCGAGCCCATCCACCCGGAGACGCTGCGCTCTTTCGCGGCGCACTTCGCGGCGGCGGGGCTGCGGCCGGGGGCAGTGGTGCCGTGTTATGGCATGGCGGAGGCGACACTCGCGATCTCGTTCAGCGAGATCGGAGTTCCGCTCGCCCTGGATGTCATCCAGGGCGAGCCCTACCACGCGAGCGGCCTCGCGCGGCCCGCCTCGCAGACCGAGGCCCCCGGGGAGCAGGTGGCGTTCGTGCCCTGCGGACGCCCCATCGCGGGTCACCGAATCCTCATCGTGGACGATGCGGGCAATCCGCTCCCGGAGCGGCACATCGGCGAGGTGGTCTTCCAGGGGCCGAGCGTGGCTGCGGGCTACCACGGTGACGCGGAGGCGACCCGGCGGAGCTTCACAGCTCACGGCCTGCGCACCGGGGATTGTGGATACCTGGCGGAAGGCGTCCTCTACGTGACGAGTCGCAAGAAGGACCTGCTGATCATCAATGGGCGCAATCACGACCCCCAGACGGTGGAGTGGGCCGCGGCCGAGGTGCCCGGCCTGCGCAAGGGCAACGTCGCGGCCTTCACCCGGCCAGGCCGGGCTACCGAGGAGGTGGTGATCGTCGCCGAGCTCCGCAGGGGATACGCCGCCACGGTGGCGCGGCAGGTCCGAGGCCACATCCAGGCGAAGCTGTCCCTGCCCGTGGCGGAGATCATCCTGCTGCCGCCGGGGGGGCTGCCCAAGACCTCCAGCGGCAAGGTGAAGCGACGCAAAACACGGCAGCAATATCTCGAGGGACTGTGGAGCGCTCCCCCGGGCCAGCTGGACACCATCCATACACCCACGAGGAGCAGCCATGAACACCCATCTGACCCCCCAAGAGCGAGAGCAGCTGTACTCCCTGATCCGCGAGAAGTTGGACCTCAGCGGCACGGAGTGTCGCGAGGAGATCATGAACACCACCATGGTGAGAGAGCTGCCAGGGGTCGACTCCATGAGACTCCTTAGCCTTCTGGGCTCGGTCGAGCTGGGCTTCCAGGTCAACTTGGGCTTCCAGGCCATCCCCCAGGTGCAGACGGTGCAGGACATCGAGCGGTTGATCTGCGAGTCGCGCGAGCAGTACGCCGCGCACGCATCCTGAGTGCAGGAGGAAGGAGGACCGTGAGCACTCTGATTCGAGAGCAGTTGCGGCGGGAAGCGTTGGAGATCGCCATGTGGGCGGAGGGCAGGCAGGCGCCGCCACAGGAGATGCTGGCGAAGCTCGGGCTGCGGGGCCCCGACGGCTGCGAGCTCGACGACAGCAACCAGGAGACAGGGGTCGGCAATGCCTACGGCTGGGACAACAGTGGGCTGCCCAGCCTAGGACCGCTGGCGTCCTTCGGCTCATGGCAGTCCGTGGCCGCCACCATCCTGCGCAAGACCGAGGACTCCGCAGGCTTCGATCAGTCATCCACGACTTTCGATGTCTTTCAATGGATCATCTTCGCACTCCAGTTCGAAACGATGCCGTTCCTGGTCAACATCACCGGCGACAGCCGCAGTGTGTCCATCTCGTCCCTGTCCCTGTCGCCGGCCATCTCGGCGGTGACCGAGCTGGTCGGAGGGCTGGTGACGGCGGACACGCTCACCGGAATCATCAACTCCCTCAAGAAGATCGGCCAGCTGGCGGTCCAGAACAAGGGGCTGCAGGAGAAGGACAGCAACGTGCAGCAGGGAGTCCTGACCGTGGTGAACGGGGATCTGCGCCTCGGGCTGCTCCGGACCACGGTGCAGATGGAGTACAAGACAGGCAAGGGGTACCAGCAGCTCAATCAGCAGATCACCGTCAGCCGCCTGTTCGGAAGTCTCGACTACGACATGTGCATCCGCAACGCCGAGACACTGCTGGAATGGGACGGGCAGGACGTGAATGGCTGGGTGAATGGCGCCTCCAGCTTTAACTACCCACCCAACACCAGCCCCGCCTGGGGCAGCTGAATCGCTCTGGCCCCAGACCTGGGGGCGGTGGCCAACCCGAGCCACTCCGAGCCAGTGAAGGGCTGGCCGTGCCGGGTCGGGCGGGTGGTGGCCGTCTGGACGACGAAGTCCTCGTCGTCAGTACCGAGGAGGCGGGGACGGCCTCCCGCCCACCCGAAAACCAGGCAGGCCCGGCCGACCTCATCCGACGGTGGATCACGTCCCGCACCGAGTCGTCGTCCGCCTGCACAAGCCGGGCGATGGCCGGCACCACGACACCATCACCGCCTCCGCTACCGACGATAAATGCCCCACAGCCACTGCAACAGCCCTGACCACATTTCGCCAGCTCACAGCATGATCAACCGTCACTGAGAACGAGCTGCACCCATCTGAGATAGTTAGCGATGCGCCTGGTAGTTGGCGAAAGTCCACTACGTCAACGGTGATGCCGGTGTCGGTCAGACCGGGGATAGCGCTGAGGAGTTGGTCCGCAGACAACGCGGGCACGATACCACCGGAAGAGGCGGTCGTCATGGCGATGGTGCCGCCCAAACCGAAAACGGTGACGAGGGGCATCAAGCGTAATCCCCTCCTAGGCAATGGAAATCATGGATTGACAGCGCGGATCTGGGGAGGCACGGTTACCGTGCGCCACGCGGCAATGCCCAACGCAAGATGGAATTCAGTCGATCCAGTAACGGCGGATGAGGGTGCCGTCGGTGTGTGGTTCGACCGATTCTAGTGCACCGCCGCAGGATTCGATTTGTTGTGAACCGACGTTGTCCTCATCACAGGTGATGAGTGCGCGGTCGATACCGAGTGCGCGGGCGATGGTGAGACTGTGACCGAGGATGGCGGTGCCGTATCCGCGGCGTCGGAACTGTGCCAGAACACCGTAGCTGATGTGACCTCTGCGGCGCAGTGAGTCGTTGAGTGTATGCCGGATCGACGTGCGACCTACCACCTGGCCGTCTGCGATGGCCACCAGATACGTGGCGGCGACGATGCCGTCAGGCAGATTCGACGACCCTCGTTGCTGGCCTTCGAGGGTGGACAGGTAGTGCGACCATGCCATGTCTGGGGTCAGTCCCAAGCCGAACGTGAAGTTGTCCTCCGACATCGCCTGATGCGCCGCGCGGACGACTGCCTCGTCCGATGTCCGCAATGGGCGCAGGCGAACCGCCTCCACGGGGATCGGTGTTCGCGAAACAGGTGCCATGAGCCAGCACCGTAGTTGCCGATGTTGTTGTCGTCGACGGATTTTCACGGTGCCGCACCTACCGCCCCGGTGTCGTGATTCGCCTGGTCAGCCATTCTCGGGAGATGCGGGCGTTTTCGGTTTGGTGGACGCGCAGATACGGTGACCGCGCTGGCGCGGGGAGTCGACTGTTGCGGGCCCAGTAGCCCGACAGCGCGCACACGAACGCGGTGATGGCGGCGGGGTTGGCATCAACAGTGGCTGGATGGGTGGCGAGGATGGGGTCGGGGTCGATCCCATTGGCGAGCAGCGATGGCATGAGTGAGACGAGGTCGACCCACGCGGCACCGCTGCATGACAGTTCGTTCGTCCTCTGTGCTGCCCGGTGGGCAGTCATGGCTCGGAGGCTATGCAGTCGAGCTCCGTGGTGACGGTAGGCCTGCTACCGCAGCAACATAACCACTGCGACCGCGGATCGGACGAAATCGTCCTCTTGGAGCGTCTCGGGCACGAGTTGCGCCTGTTGTGCCAGCCCGGTCATCCACGCTGTCAGGATGAGGGCGAGATGGCGTGCCTGGTCGTTGGTTGTGCGGGGTCCGGTGGGGTCTTCGGTGATCGCACGATCGGTCAGCAGCTGTGCGAATCGTGCGTGGTCGCGTGCACTGATCGATTCGCCTAGAACGGAACTGACCGCCGGGTCACGCAAAACCGTACTGAGAAGCTCCATTTCGAATGCGAAAGCCTGGCGCGCCGGCGGCGCGGTGGCGGCGCGGAACCATGCGGCACCGATACCGTGGAGCACCTGCTGCAACGACAGCTCCGGATCCTCCAGATCGGCTGTGGCAGCGATGAGTTCGGCACCGAGCCGGTCCACGACCGCCATGAGCAATTGTTGCTTGCTGCCGAAAATCGAGTAGATCGAGCCGATCGTCATGTCGACGCGGTCGGCGATGTCGTCCAATCGTGCCGCCGTGTAGCCCTTGGCCGCTATCTCGGCGATCGCGGCGTCGATCAAGGACTCCCGCTTTCGTTGACGGGTTTCGGCCCGGGTCAGGCGCATCGGTGTCCTCGTCCTTTCTGCTGAGACCTTGGTTCGGCCGACATTACGGGCCCGCTTACACCGGTCGTTGATCGCGCAACCGTGTCACCGCCGTGAGGACGGATGATGCCTGGATGGTGACCAGTCGATTCAGCGGAACCAGTTCCCCGGGTGCATCACGTTCGATCTCAGCGCACCACCGATCGAAGACAGCGTCGAAACGCGCACTCTCGGCGTGGAGTTCGGGCGATCCGCTGCGGCTCGCCTCCGCACGCAGCAGCCGAGCGAGCGGGCCGGCGATGCGTAATCGCAGCATGGCAGACCAGCCGTACAGCTCGGTGGCGACCTCGGATCGGGTCGCTTGCCGCTCGGGTGCGCGGGCCGCACGCTTGGCCGCGGCCGTGGCTCGTGCCGCGGGAATGGACGCTTCGACCAGGGTCCGGAAGGGATTGGTCCGGCTCAGCAGGTCGCCCGTCCGCGCGAGCACATCGGTTGCGGTGTCGGCGATTTCCTGGGCTGATGCCGCGCACGCATCATTCAATTCGGCCACGGACATCTCGGAGGCGGTGTGGTCGGCCAGGCGTGGGTTGGTCCATAGCGGCAATTCGCTGACCAGGTAGGCGCCACCGTACTGTCTGGCGTAGTGGCCGCTGCTGCCACCGGACAGGGCCCGCGGATCCTCACCACCGGCCTCGATCGCGCCACACATCCGTTCGAAGCTCGGCATCCGAAAGATACCCTCGGCCAGCGACTCCGCACCGGGGGCATCGGGTTCGCCGCGGTACAACGGCAATCCGTTGCCGGTGATGTGCCCGGTGAGCGCGCCCCAGTAGTCACCGTCGCCGCCGGTGACGTAGGCGAATCCGCCGCTGAATTCCGCGTTGTGCAGCGAAGCCACCAGCGCGGGGCGAGTGATGTCGATCAGTGTCATCAGTGCCTGGGTCTCCGGCAACGGCCGGCCGATCGCGGTGCCCCGCGTCGGATCAGGCTGCGGACGGTGATGATCGTGTCCGCGAGGTCGAAGAAGGCGTCGATCACGACGGCGCGGCGCTCGTAGCAGCGGGAGAGGCGGCTGAAGGCGTTCTGCCAGGCGTGGGTGCGCTCGACGTGCCAGCGCCGGCTTGCCGGGATCGGAGCTTTCTCGCCCTTGTGCGCTATCCGGCCGTGCAGCCCGCGTTCGTCGAGGAAGGCGCGGGTCTTGTTCGAGTCGTAGCCAGCGTCCAGGGCACCGTAATGTCATCGGGCAGCGGCCCGAGGTCCGTGAGGCGGTCCAGGGTCGGGGCCAGCAGCGGAGAGTCGTGGCAGTTCGCCCCCGCCAGAACACGGCCGAGCGGGATTCCGTAGCCGTCAGTCATGCCGGAGCGATTCAGGCCCTGTTTTCCCCGGTCGACCGGAGAGCGCCCGGCAACCTCGCCGCCGCCGGGTGCCTTGGTGATCGAGCCATCGATGGCGATCTGATCCAGCATCAGGCCGACGACGCGGTCGTAGGAGTCGAGTGCGATCTGCTTCAACTGGCTGAAGATGCCCAGGCGGATCCACTCGTCGCGACGACTGCGGATGGTGCTGGCCGAGCAGTTGGTGTCAGCGATCGCCTCGTAGGAGCAGCCGAACCGTAGCAACTGCAGGAGCTTGTCGAACACGATCCGGTCACTGATGCGCGGACGGTGACAGCGCAGAGGATGGTCCGGGTGGTAGAGCGGCCGTTCGGGCAGCAACGCCGAGAACTGGCCCCACAGTGGTTCGGTCAGCCATGACGGAAGAACAGGCACAGGTCCTCCCCGGTGATTCGCAGAGCGTCGCGCTGGGGCTGGCAGCGGCGATCGTCTCGACGGCCTGCGTCGACTGAGGCCCTTCCTGAACGTCGCCGCATCATGGTCGCACTCCAGAGTTGACCATCCCACCCCAGCATTGTCATCATTGATGACAGCACTGATGATTTCGAGCGTGGGGCGGACATGGTTGTGAGCAAGGGCCGGGCGGTGCGGTTGTCGCCGGAGCTGATCGTGGAGGCCGCCGTGCGGATCGCGGCGCGGGCGGAACCGGACGGGCTGACCGGACGGGCTCTCGGCGAAGAACTGGGCGTGGATCGGTCGGCAGTGTGGCGGCATTTCGCGGACCGGGACGCGCTGCTGCTGGCTGTGGGTGACCGGCTGCTGGCCATGGCCGTGGAGCGAGTGCCCGACGCTCTCGGGCCGCGAGAGGTGCTGCAGGGGCTGGCACGCTCCCTCGTGGAGGTCTTCGAGGTCCACCCTTACGTTGGTGCGGCCGTCGCGTGCCGGACCACCCGCGGTCCGGGGGAGTTCGCCGCGATGGAGACGATGCTCGGGGCGCTGAAGGAGATCGGTCTGGACGAGGGCAATGTGGCCCGGTACCAACGGATGCTCGCCGACACCGTGCTGGCGTACGCGGGCATGCGTGCCGGGTACGCCGCGCTCCCGCAGGAGGTGCGCGCCGCCGACGAGCATGCCTGGGCCGGGGCGTACGCCACTATCTCCCCCGAGCGCTATCCCGCCATCGCCACACACCTGCCCCACCTGGCCGCGCAGGACGATGAGGCCGTCTTCCAGACACTGATGGAAGCATTCTGGCTGGCCGTCGACGCAACCGCCCGCAGCACCTCCAAGGACGACGCCGGTGCCTGACCACCACCCCACCGAGGAAGCCGCCGACGCGGCTGTCGACACAGGCCAGAAGGCCCCGCAGGGCAACGTCACCGAGCCGTCGGCAGCGAACCACCGGCCCGCACCCGCCGCCGATCCGACCACCCGGGCAGCCGCGCCGACCGACCACACCCCGGCCGCCTCGCGGTCTGCGACACCGCGGGCACGGCGCGCGCTACGGCGCACCCTCATCGCGCTGCCGGTGGCGCTTGGCCTGATGGTGGCCGGCTCCTACACGGCCACCGCGCTGCTCGACATCCCCTCCCCGCCCACGCTGGTCCAACTGCTGACCACCGAGCCCTCGCGGCAGGGCGACCTGTTCGCCACCCGCACGATCCCCGCCTGGGCCACACCGGCGCCCCTGCCAGTCCACGACGAGCCGCTTCCTGCCACCGTGCCATGGAAGGGCGAGCGGGTGCCCGTCGACAAGTTCCTGGCCGCCACCCGCACCAAAGCGTTCCTGGTCCTCAGAGACGGCCGGCTGACCCACGAGTGGTACGGCGACGGGGTGGGCCCCACCACTCGGCTGTCTTCCTGGTCGGCCGCCAAGTCGGTAGTGTCCCTTCTCGCCGGGCAGGCCATCGAGCAGGGCAGACTCCGGGAGGGCGACCAACTGGTCGACATCCTGCCCCAGCTGAAGACCGGCGGGGCCTACGACGCCATTACCGTGCGCGACCTGCTGGACATGACCTCGGGCGTGGACGTCCCGGAGAACTACAACGAGTACTACCCGCTGACCGGCACCGCCCGGATGTACCTCACCCGTGACCTGCCCGCCTTCGCGCAGGACCATCGCGACCTGCAGTTCCCGCCGGGCAGCCAAGGCGCCTACCGAAGCATCAACACCGAACTCCTCGGCCAAGTCCTGACCAAAGTTCAAGGACGATCGCTGGCCGACCTCTTGGCGGACAACATCTGGGCACCGATGGGAGCACAAGACAGCGCCACCTGGAACCTTGACCACGACAACGGCGACGAGAAGGCGTTCTGCTGCATCAACGCCACCCCCCGCGACTACGCCAAGCTCGGCCAGCTCGTCCTGGACAACGGCCGGGCCCAGGGCAAACAGATCATCCCCCTCGCATGGATCAAACGCATCGCCACCCCAGCGCCCCACGAAGTCGACGGCTGGGGCTACTCCGCGCAGTGGTGGCATCCCTTCGGCGGCAACGGCAAGGACTACTCCGCCCTCGGCGTATACGGGCAGTACATCTATGTCGACCCCGTAAGCAGGACCGTCGTGGTGAAACTCAGCGACTACGGAGACCAGCAGGACGAACAAGAGACCTTCGACGCTCTGCGCGCCATCGCCCAGTCCGGTTGACCTGCGCCTGCCTTGCTGCCACGGGTACCCCCACGCCTATCTGCGCGAGTTCTTAATCGCGGAGTCCGGGGTCGCGGAGTTACGGACTAGCACTCCGTTCGGGATGGCGGCAACTTCCACGCAGTTGCCATTGCCGCACGCGCTGGAGCGCCGCCATTGCAAATCAGTCATCATCTCGACCTCTTTCTGATGCTTGTGCTCGTGCCGCCAGTCATTCGGCCGCTTCACCTATCGCTTTCAGGATCAGCGTGCGGGCGTCGTCTCCCGACACCGACTGATCGGTGAGTACCTTGAACGCGCGTTCGTAGAGGACCAGTTCGCGTGGCTGCCGGATGGACAGTTCGGCGCTGATCGTCTCGACTTGGACTAGCTTCGTGTCGTAGAACAGGAAGTTCGTCGTCTCGTAGAAGAATTCGGCCGTGTTGGGAACCACACCGATGCGGAGCTGGGGCAGGCTCATCGCATCCAGGATGTGGTGAAGTTGCGCGCGTCGGATCTCATCGTCACCGATGGACGTGTAGAGCGCTGATTCGCCGATGAGGAAGTGGAATCGGTGTCCGGGTTCGCGGAGGACTCGTTGGCGCTCCATGCGCGCGTCCAGGGCCTCGCTGATGTCGTCGGGGCCGCCCAGGAACCGGATGCATCGGCCGAGTACCGCTTCGGCATAGTCGCGGGTCTGCAGGAGTCCTGGGGGGACCAGACAGTCATAGCCGCGTACGAGTCCGGCCGCTCCCTCGGTCTTGATGTTTTGCCGTTGGCGGCGTGCGTGTCCGGTTGCCGCGATCCGTCGCCATTCCATGTATGCGGCGTTGACGTTGCGTAAGGTGGCTTCCAGATCCGGCAAGGCCAGGTTGTTGTCCGTGAGCCGACACCAGATGGCCAAATCGTCTTCGGACGGCAGTTGCTTGCCGTGCTCGATCTTAGAGACTTTGGACGGCTCCCACCCCGCAGCGGCAGCCAGCCCACGTCCACTCATACGGGCTGACACCCGGAGTTCGCGTAGGCGAACTCCGAGTGCTTGCCGCGCATCGTCAATCTTGGCCACGAAGATAGGTTTCGAACTGAATGCCCAACGGCCACAACCGGTCGCGGACCTCGACGCAGCGTGACACGAACACCGGATCCTCGGTGATCGCGCCGCCCGCCCATTCCCCTTCGGGGGTGAACACCGAGAACGCGAGCACGGTGTCGTCGAACAACCACCAGTCATCGAGGGTGTAGGCGTCGGGGCGCACTTGGTGGCGGGGCAGATATCGGACGTGTTCTCCGGCCGCGACATTGCGGTCGGTGTGGTGCAGCAGGAACCGTGTGTAATCGGTGTGCGGTTCGGTCACCACTCGTAGCCGTTGGATACTGGTGCCTGTGTCAGTCACCTCCTTCACGAACGCATCCCATTGCTGCCAGTCCTCCGGATAGCTGGTCGGCTCACCGTTTACGAAGCGTTGCAATTGCTCGTTCTCGGAGGCCACGCCGTAGGAGTCCTGGACCTCTAGATGAAAGGCTCGCGTGTGGGTGCGGTAGAGGTCATCGAACTTGGGCCGATAGAGCATGCGGGTAGCTCGCTTTCTCGACATCGACTTCGATCGCTGTCTCGTGTGCGGGGATTGCCATGGTGGCCAACACGTCCGGATCGGTGACGGGTCGGCCGATAAGAGTGAAGGTGCCTCGCCCGGTGTCGTGCAACTCCGCTCGCAGGAACGTGCCGAGCTCCAGATAGCCGAGCAGTTGGTGTGGAATCTCGATACGTCCGGGTTCATTGGTGGGCCATCCCTGGATGAGGTCTGAGCCCTGGTCGGTTGCCCATACTCGGGGTGAGCCGTTGCCCCCTGTAGGTCCGCCAAGTAGACGAGTCTGCATGTGAGTTCGTTCCTTGCTTAGTGTAGCTGTCGGACGCACCAATCGTCGCAGGAAATCGGCTATCCCAAAGACGAATTCGAGCAATTTGAAGCAACATCGTTGTGAGCGGAGCTATCTGAGCTCTAGCGTCGGAGTCGGCGCTCAGGCCCTTCAACCGTCTCGCCGTACCGGCCGATCCGGCGGGGCTTGAGCTGCCTTCCATTCAGCACTGACCGGGGCCGATCGACATGGACGACGAGTACGAGGCGACGCGCTGACCTCGGCTCGATGAGCCGATCGCTGGTGAAAGCTGTTCATTAGCAACGCTTTCCGCAGATCGAAAGACAATGGCAGGAGATTCGTTATGAACGACTTATTGCCGCAACGCATTCCAGGTTCGTTATTGCCAGCACACATCGATCTGCTAGGCGACCTCATGAGGACTGTCCCGGCAACGGTGAGGCAGCAGAGGCATGAACTGTACAAGTGTTCAGCCGGTGAGGTCACGGTGCGGCGGGTGTTCGCCCCGCGCCCGGCAACCGCCATACCATTACCACCTTCCGCCCCTGTGTAACACCCAAGCTCAGCGGGGGCAATGCCTCTTTCGCTCATTAGTGCACAGCGGGTGCTCTGGCCGGTGACCGCTGCGGACGGTTGGCCACAGGTGACGGCCCGCACGCGCCGAATGCTCTATCAACTCCCGGCAGCGGGCCGACGTCGATGTCCTCGCTGCCGGGAGGAACCACTCGCCACAAGATTTCGAGGGTTTCGCTCATGGCCGCTATGGCCCCGCCAGCGCCCACGCGCCATGTCACATCGTCTGCCTCGCTGCGATGCCCGGTCAGACAACGATCCGGACCGAGCGGCCTGAACGGACCTGTAGTCGCGCTGTACTCGCCGAAGCTCGAGCAGGAGGCGATAGTGCCGCATCCGACCTCGTCCACGCGCCGAAGCCTCCGGCCTCCCCTGACCGCCGCCAGGAGTGTGTCCTGATGAACCACGATCAACCGGAAACCCAGTGTCCGCTGCGGTACCCGTTCGGGCAGACCCACACGCTGGATCTGGAACCGGACTACCGCGATTGCGGCCCGATCACAGCGATCGAGTTACCCAGCAGCGCGCGAGCATGGTTGGTGACCGACCATGCGTTGGTGCGGCGGGTGCTGGCCGATCCTCTGTTCTCGCGGGAACAGGCGAACGAGCCGCAGGTAGCGCGCCTTTCGACCGAAGTGCTTCCGCCGTCGGCGATTTTGGCAACGGATCCACCCCAGCACACCGAACTGCGCGTCCGGATCGCGGGCATGTTCGCCCCACGCCAGGTCGCGTCGATGGCTCCGGCCGTTACCGCGCTGGCGGCCGACCTAATCGATGAGCTGGAGACGGCCGGGGAACCGGCCGATATCGTCTCTGGCTTCACTGAGCCGTTCGCGGCTGCGGTGGTATGCGAAATGTTTGGTGTACCAATGCGTTTTCGTGATGAGGTGTTCGCGCTCGGTGATGCGCTCACCGCGCGTGACGCCACCACCGAAACCCTGGCGGCTGCGCGGGGCGAGTGCGAGGCGCTGGCACGCGCGATCGGTGTCGAGAGCCCGAACGGGTTGTTCAGCATGCTCGGACAGTCCGCGCGCAGCGATGATGAAGTGCTGAACCTGATCATCGCCTGCTTGATCGGCGGCCGAGGATCACCCACTGTGTTCTTGTCGAGCGCGCTGTTCGCGTTGCTGCGCGAGCCGCGCCACTATCAGTGGCTCGTCGAACATTCGGACGCGATCTCAGCGGCAGTAGAGGAGTTGCTGCGGTTCGTGCCGGTCGGGGTAGGCGGCGGCTTCACTCGGGTCGCGACCGCCGATGTGCAGCTGGGGCCGGTGCTGGTGCGGGCCGGGGACGCGGTAATTCCGGCGATGCACGCCGCCGGGCGCGACCCGAAGGTGTTCGAGCACCCGGACGACCTCATGCTCGATCGCGGCCCGAAGACCGCGCATCTGGCGTTCGGGCACGGCACCCATTACTGCGTCGGCGCGGGCCTGGCCCGTCTGGAAGCCCGCGCCGCCCTGGAAATCCTCACCACCCGGCTGCCGGGGCTGCGCCTGGCCGATCCCGCCGACGGCGGGATCTGGCGGCAGGGGCGCGTGGGGCGTTCCCTCGAACGATTGGACGTGGCATGGACGCGAGACTGATCATCGACCGCGACCGCTGTGCGGGTACCGGAGTGTGCTTGCCGATCGCCAGCCCTCATCTACAGCTCGCTGATGGCGCCGCCCGCGTCGTCGATGGCACCACGATAGGGATCGAACAGGCGCGTGCGGTTGCTGCGTGCTGCCCGAACGAGGCAATCACGGTGTGCGAGCAGCCACCAGCGGTGTTTCGTGTGGATGCACCGATCGTCACGTTGGGTCCTTCTGGCACCGATGCTCAAGCCGAGGCCGACAAGCACACCGGACAGGTGCGCTTGGTCGATTCCTTCCCCGATGCGATGCGCGCCGCTGCCGAGAACCCGGGGCTGCGGGCGCTGGTCGCGGCGGGATATCTGGCACTGGATGCGGAGGTCCGCACGGTGGATTCGTGGGTGGACCAAGATCGCGCTCTATACCGCGATGAACGTCCAGATCAGTTACGACCATCAACGGCAAATCGCCAGAGTGTCAGCCAACCCGTGTGTGGTTAGCACTGGTGTCCGGAGGGGGACTTGACCACTACGCACACGCCCTTCACCAGCAGAAGTTGCTGGTCCTGGACTGATGACAGGCCGGCATCGCGACCTATCGTTCGCCTCGCGGCACGGTTCCAAACCTCGGAAGGGGTTCGGTTGGTCGGGGTTCGCCTGGGCGAGTTCCGGATGAGCGTGTGCATGATGCGGTCGGCGAATGGAGTGGAATTTCGGGCAGCAGCACCCGGTTATGTCGATAGTCTGATCGGCGTGACCGCTCCAGGGAGTTCGATGCGCTCGAATTCGCACGCGCTCAGCTACATTTGGCTGCGCGTGACCTGGAAGGAAGCGATATCGTGCCCGAACTGCGATATACGACTGCTCCAACGGAGCGGTCTGCTACCACTTCATCGGGAATCTGCGAGGCAACCAGGTGAACAACCTGAGCTGGTTCAACTAGCCGTGAGCCAGGGGTCCCGGACTGACCGGGCCCCCTGGTGCGGCCGGTCGCCAGCAGGCACCTGCGGCCGTATCCACGGCGCGTGGGGTCCACGTCCGCTGGATCCGGCGGTAAGACGCCACCGCAGATAGTTTCCCGAGTCGGTACCACCTGCCGGGTGCATATGCGCAGATCGCTGTTCGAGTTACCGCACATAGCTGCGGCTATATGCGGTAACTCCTTCTCGTCAATGTTCCCGGACCCCCAGGTCCGTCACGACGCTGGAGTGTTGAGAAGCGTTCGGTTTTCGAACACCCCGCCACCCTGGGGCGGTGTGTGTGACTCGCAGCCGTAGGTGGCGGTGTTTTCGCAGTGTCAGGTGGCGCCGATGACGAGGGTGCTGCGGGCGGTTTCGACGACGTCGGCGGTGATGCGATGACGCCGTGGATCTGGGCGACCAGTCGTCGCAGGAGGCAGCAGTTGCCGCCGGTGGTGTCCGGGTTCTGGGTTGCCCGGCCAGGGCCTCGTGGTTCACCAGGTCGGACGGGCTCGGAGGAGGAGTGAATCCCTGAGGCCACACGGTATTCGCGTTGTAGAAGATGTCGTCCAGTTTGACGTCGGTGAGGTCGGCGGCGGTGAGGTTCGCGTCTGCGAGATTTGCCCCGGACATGTTTGCACCCTGGAGCAGGGCATGACCGAGATTCGCGTAGTCGAAATTGGCGTTCAGCAATATCGCCCTACGCATGGTGGCAGCAGACAGGTTCGCGTATTGGAAGTTGGCTCGGGAAGCGATCACCCCTGACAAATTGGCAACAGAAAGCCATGCCCCGGAGAGATTGCTGCCCGCGACCGTGGCGAGCTCCAGCACCGCACCCTGCATCGACGCTCCAGCGACACTCGGTTACGCCGTCCAGCTTCGCGATTCGTGCGACGGATGCTTCGAAGAAGTGCCCACTGCCGAATGCGATGTAGCCAACTTGCCTGCAACGTCCGGCAAGCAATGTGCGGATGGTTTCGAAGGTGTCGCTGTTCTCGATCACCAGAATGATGCCGCCGTCCCCCAGACGTTCGTGGGCCAGTGGTGGCGGGATCCGCTCGGCGAACAGCATGTCGAGGGTCAACCGGCCGGGTGCGAAGAGAGTGGTGGCGGTGAGGACGAGGGACGTTTCTTCAACGCGGAGGTCGTGGGGCTGTCCGGAGGCGGGGTTGGGCGGCCAACGCTGGGCTCATGACCAAGAGGCCGCAGGTTCAAATCCTGTCCCCGTTACTAACCGGCGGACCTGGCCGGTAGGTTCCAGGGCCGCCCTCAATCTTTTGTCGAAGTCTTCGGCGACGATTCGACACTTTCCCGATTCCGTCGTCGAAAACGGTGGTCAGGGCAGTGACTTGAACAGGGTGGCGCCGACTCGGTTCGCGTCGGCGCAGGGGTCTCCCACGTCGGTCTGGACGCGCGTGTTGTGCACCAGGAACTCGATGCTGCCGAACGCGGCCGCTGTTCCGACATAGCAGCCCTGCTTGTGGGTGTCCTGCGCGGCTCGATACTGGACCACTGCGCGGCCGTAGTATTGGGTCCTGCGGATATCCTGGTATCGCGCGGGTTCGAGCTCGACTTCCAGCGGCCTGTCGTAGGAAGTGATGAACAATTCGTAAGTTCGGTCGGCGGATTGCCACTTGCAACCGCGCCACGCTGGAAACGTGGCATTGGAGATACGCTCGCGGGTCGCCGTGTCCAGTTCGGCCGCGGAGAGCGCGGATTCCGACAGCGAGCACGCGTCCCAAACCGCGACGGTCGTGGAAACCGAAGTAGTAGGGGTATTTTCAGCTGTGCCGGGAGCAGGCGCGCGCGTTTCTCGTGCGGTGGTCGTGGGTGTCGTGGCGGCACCGTCACCCGGAACCTGTTGAGGCGCAGTCGATGCCCCACCGGTGCGGGTCGTGGTGGTCCCGCAGCCCGCGAGCAGCACGGCCGCACCACACGCCAAGGCGGCGAACTGGTTCCCGCTGAGCTTGTTTCTCATCTCGGATTCCTTCACTGTCAGAGGTTTCGGCGCCCTGGCCCAACCGGGGACTACCTGGCCGGGACTTGAAGCGGGGAACGATTTTCAGAGGCTGCGCTGCGAATGCCGCGCAGGAGCAGGATGGCGGCGGCCACTACCAGCGGTGCCGGGGTCGGCTCGACGCTGACGGCGCACACGATGCTCCATGCGAGAACCGTCCAGGCGAGGAACTCCGGCGGAACGATGTCCCGCCGATTCATCCATACCGCGAGCACGCCGACGAGCACGAGGGGCAGGCCGAAACCGGCCGGGTTCGCCCAGAAAGCGTTGGCCGCCTTGGTGTCTTCCCACCAGTGACCCCAGAGCCGCAATGACACCCAGTCCCCGAAGTACGCCGAACTCAGCAGGAGCCCGACGGCGAGGTGTCCGGCACCGATGACCGCGATGATGCCGCTCGCCCAGGTGATCATTCGATTGCCGTGTTGTTGTTCCATGTCAACCCTCCAAGGGGAGTTGTACGGTACCGTACAACTCGAAGTCTAGGCTCGGATATACGCCTCCGTATAGACGCTGGAGGTGTGGCAAACGGCACCTTGGCGGCGTATCAAGTTGCCTGTGCCGCTAGGGCTTTGGGTGGCCAGCCGGTCGTGGGCGGACCGCCGACCACCGTCGACCGGGTCCGGTGTCAGGCCGGGTGTCGCGCTGCGGCGAGGGTGAGGGCGATGTCCACGAGCATGTCCTCCTGGCCGCCGACCAGTCCCCGTCGACCGGCTTCCATGAGCAGGGTGCGCGCGTCGATGCCGTATCGCGCGCTGGCGGCTTCGGCGTGCCGCAGGAAGCTCGAGTACACGCCCGCGTAGCCGAGGGTCAGTGTTTCGCGGTCGACGCGGACCGGCCGGTCCTGGAGCGGGCGGACGAGGTCGTCGGCCGCGTCCTGGAGAGCGAAGACATCGCAGCCGTGCCGCCATTCCAGCAGGTTCGCGACGGCGATGAATGCCTCGATCGGCGTGTTTCCGGCACCGGCGCCGTGTCCGGCGAGCGAGGCGTCGACGCGTATGGCGCCGTGCTCGACGGCGGTGACGGAGTTGGCCACCGACAGTGAAAGGTTCTCGTGGGCGTGAATGCCGATCTCGGTGTCGGGGTCGAGAACGTCACGGTAGGCCCGAATGCGTGCGCCCACATCGTCCATAGTGAGCCGACCGCCGGAATCGGTGACGTAGACGCAGTGCGCGCCATAGCTTTCCATGAGTTTGGCTTGTGCGGCCAGCTGCGGGGCGGGCGCCAGGTGGCTCATCATCAGGAAGCCCGCGACGTCCATGCCCATGGCGCGCGCCGTCGAAATGTGCTGGGCGGCAACGTCAGCCTCGGTGCAATGGGTGGCGACGCGCACCGACCGGACGCCCAGATCGTAGGCGCGGCGCAGGTCGTCGACCGTGCCGACGCCGGGCAGCAGCAGCGTGGTCAGGCGGGCGCGCCCGATGTTGGCGGCCGCCGCCTCGAGCCAGGACCGGTCCCTGTGGGAACCGGGACCGTAGTTGACCGAGCCGCCCGCGAGACCATCCCCGTGCGCGACCTCGATGGCATCCACACCCGCGGCGTCGAGCGCGGCCACGATCCGGCCGACGTCCGCCGGGGCGATCCGATGGCGGACCGCGTGCATGCCGTCGCGCAGGGTGACGTCCTGAATGTAGAGGCTCGTCCGGCTCATCGGGCATGCTCCTTCTGCGACTGCGCGATTCGCTCCGCGACCTGGACGGCCGCCGAGGTCATGATGTCGAGGTTCCCGGCGTAGGCGGGCAGGTAGTCCGCGGCGCCCTCGACCTCGAGGAAGACCGAGACCCGGTGTGTTGGCACGCGGCGCTCGCCGTCGGCCAGCAGGGTGTGCACCGGTTCGTCGGCGGGGATCGGGTCGATCTGGATCCGGTGTTTGAGGCGGTAGCCGGGCACGTAGGCCGCGACCTCGCCGACCATCTTCTCGATCGACTCCCGGATCCGCTTCTGACCGCCGATGTCCGCGGCCTCCACCAGGCAGTAGACCGTATCGCGCATGATCAGCGGCGGCTCGGCGGGATTGAGAATGATCACCGCCTTGCCGCGTTCGGCGCCGCCCACCATTTCGATTGCATGCGAAGTGGTTTCGGTGAACTCATCGATATTGGCCCGCGTTCCCGGCCCCGCGGACAGGGACGCGATCGAGGCGACGATCTCGGCGTAGGCGACACGCGTCACGCGCGAGACGGCGGCCACGATCGGAATGGTGGCCTGGCCACCACAGGTCACCATGTTCACATTCGGGGCGTCGAGGTGATGGCCGAGGTTGACCGCGGGCACGACGAACGGCCCGATCGCGGCCGGAGTCAGATCGATCAGGCGTTTGCCCAGCGGTGCGAGCCGCGCGTGGTTGTGCTCGTGCGCCTTCGCCGACGTCGCGTCGAAGACGATGTCGATCTCGTCGAAGCCCGGCATGTGCAGCAGTCCTTCGACGCCTTTGTGTGTCGTCGGAACACCCAGGGCCGCAGCGTGTTTGAGTCCGTCGGACTGTGGATCGATGCCGACCATGGCGGCGAGTTCGAGGTGCCGGGAGCGCCGCAGCAGTTTCAACATCAGATCGGTGCCGATGTTCCCGGACCCGATGATCGCGACTTTGGTGCGAACAGTGTTGTCGCTCAAGGGATTGCCTTTCATGAGAAGGATGCCGACACCGAGCCGAGTCCGTGGATCCGCACGTCGACGACCGCGCCCGGATGGACGGGACGCATCGGACCCAGTGCGCCCGACAGAATCACCTGCCCGGCCCGCAGCGGATCGCCGAAGTCGCGCGCTGTCAGTGCCAGCCACGACAGTGCGTGCAAAGGGTCGCCAAGGCAGGCCGCCCCGGTGCCGGTCGATACCACCTCGCCGTCGATCTCCATGCGCATGGTCACCGCGGCCGGTTCCAGTTCCTCGAGACTGCGGTGCTCGGTGCCGAGGACGAACACGCCGCTGGACGCGTTGTCGGCGACGGTGTCGGCGAACGAGATGTCCCAGTCGGTGATTCGGCTGTCGACGATCTCCAGTGCGGCGACCGCCGCACCGACGGCCCGGCGGCACTGGGCATTGTCGAGCGGCCCATCGGCGAGGTCGTCGGCGAGCAGGAAGGCGATCTCGGCCTCCGCGCGCGGCTGCAGTAGTCGCGCGGTCGGGATCTCGTCGCGATGTCCGAAGGTCATGTCGGAGAACAGGACTCCGAAATCGGGCTTATCGACGCCGAGTTGCCGCTGTACCGCCTCGGAGGTCGCGCCGATCTTGCGCCCGACCACCGTCGCGCCGGTGGCGATGCGCACGGCGTTGAATCGCTCCTGGATTCGATAGGCGGTGTGCACGTCGTCCGGGTCGATGAGATCGCGCAGCGGTGCGCACGGGCGGCGGGTGGCCGCGGCCTCCGCCAGGCGTTGCGCCGCGCGGGCCACGGTCGCCTCGTCGGCAGATGACATGACAACCTCCTTTCTGTCGTACTGTGAAGGCGCGATCAGTCCACCTCGGCCCTCGGGGCCCGCGCAGTAAATCCGGTCCGGTGAGTGGACCGGTGGCAGGAAATGAGGCTCTCCCATGACTTCCGGCTTGGATTCGCGCTCGGTATTGGGACGGATCGTGTTGATCCTGGACGCATTCGCGGTCGACGATCAGGCGGTCGGCCTGTCGGAGCTGGCCCGGCGCACCGGGCTTCCGAAGGCGACCGTGCACCGAATGTGTCAGGACCTGGTCTCCGCGCGCTTGCTCAGCCCGTCTCCGGCGGGCTACCGCCTGGGGCGGGGATTGTTCGAGCTGGGTCTGCGCGCGTCCGTCGAGCGCACGCTGTTGGAGGTCGCGGTTCCCTTCATGCAGGACCTGTATGCCCGCACCCGCGAGACCGTCCACCTCGGTGTGCTCGACGGTGACGAGGTCGTCTACATCAGCAAGATCGGCGGCCACCGGCAGGTGTCCGCGCCCTCCCGGGTCGGTGGTCGAATGCCGCTGTACTGCACGGCAATCGGGAGGGTGCTGCTCGCGCATTGTGACGCGGCGACCGTCGACCGCATCCTGTCGGGCCGTCTGATTCGGCGCACTCCGCGCACGATTGTGGGACCGGGCCTGCTGCGCGCGCAGTTGGACCGGGTGCGCGACGGGGGAGTCGCCTTCGAATATGAGGAATCCTCGGCCGGAATTGCCTGCGTTGCCGCCCCCATCCTCGGCGCCGACGGCCGCCCCCTCGCCGCGATCTCGGTCACCGGTCCGACCTCGCGTTTTCGCCCCGTCGACCACGTCGTTGCGGTGCGCGCCGCAGCGATCGGCACGGAATCCATCCTCGCTCGCCGGTCGCGGTCGAACTCCCGCTAACCCCCTTCCGCCCCTTGACTCCCGGCGACGGCTGGTCTTATCGTTCGATCAATCAATTGATCAATTGATTGATCGAACGTCTGGAAGGGGTTGCGTCCATGTCGCACAGCGTTACCGACCTCGAGGGCACGCGGACGCGTGTCGTCGAGGCCGGAGGAATTCCGACCAAGGTGCTGATCGCGGGATCGGGTCGGCCGATCGTGCTGCTGCACGGTTCCGCTCCGGGGGTCTCCGCGGAGGCGAACTGGTCCGGCGTGATCGCGGAACTTGCCCGGGACTTCCTGGTCATCGCACCCGATATCGCGGGTTTCGGAGGTTCGGTCGGGCCCGCGGGCACCGAGTACGGGATCAAGCTGTGGGTGCGGCAGCTCATCGAGCTGCTCGACGCGCTCGGGCTGGCGTCGGCGACCTTACTGGGCAACAGTTTCGGCGGGGGCCTCGCGCTCGCCGCCACGCTCAAACATCCCGAACGGGTCGACGGACTCGTCCTGCTCGGCACACCGGTGGGCACTTTCGAGATGACCGAGGGGCTGCGGTCGGGCTGGCATTACGAGCCGGATGAGGCGGAAATGCGCCGGATCCTGGAGACATTCGCCTACGACCCGGCCCTGGTGACAGACGAGATGGTCCGTGAGCGGTACGAGGCCAGCGCCCGTCCCGGCGCGCAGGACGCCTACCGGCGGCTCATTCCCGAGCCGGGTCCGGCGGGTACACCGATCAAGGGCGTGCCGGAGGAGTCGCTTCGCACGATCACTCAGCCGACGCTCATTCTGCACGGCAGAGAAGACAGCGTCATCCCGGCCGAGCTGGCCTGGCGGGCCGCGCATCACATCCCGAACGCCGATCTGAAGCTGTTCGCGCGGTGCGGCCACTGGGTGCAGTTGGAGCGCACCGGCGAATTCCTTTGTGAGGTACGGGAGTTCCTGGCCAGGTTGCGATGAGCCGATCGGGATTGGACAAGGCGCTCTACGACATCGTCGCGGGCAAGCAGGCGCGCGACGGCTTCGTCTCGGACACGGCCGGATTCCTCGCTCGCTATCGGCTCGACGCGGACGAACGCGCGGCCGTCGGCGGCATCGACCTGCCGGCGCTGCGGGATCGGGGTGCGAATCCCATGTTGCTGTGGGGGCTGTGGATGACCTTCGGCGATCGCAGCCTGCCCGGCTATCTGGCCGAACTCCAAGGCGGCCGTACCCTCTCGATCCGGAAGGACCCCAACAATGGCTGAGCTCGTGGGCGGTTTCCTGATGCCGCACGACCCCATGGTCCTCACCGATCCGCAGGCGCCTTCGGAGGCGATCCGGGAGCGGATCGGCGATGCATACGCCGAAGTGGCGAGGCGGGTGGCCGAACTCGACGCCACTACGTTGATCATTATCGGCACCGACCACTATCTGTTGTTCGGGCCCGGTTGCCTGCCGCAGGCGCTGATCGGCAGCGGGGATGTCGACGGGCCGCTGGAGCGTCTGCCCGGTATGCGCAGACGGCCGTTCCCTGACAACAAGGCGCTGGCACGGCACCTGGTGAGCCACGGGCATCACACCGGAATCGATTGGGCGGTAGCCGATTCCTTGACGGTCGACCATTCGATCGCCATTCCATACTTCCGGGTAGGGGTCGACGCGAACATTCCGGTGATTCCGATCTACTTGGCCTGCGGCGTCGAACCCCTGCTGCCGTTGCGGCGGGCCGCGCAGATCGGCCGGAACCTGAAGGCGGCCGTGGAGAGCTGGGACGGCGACGAGCGGGTGGTCGTCATCGGCAGCGGGGGCATCAGCCACTGGGTCGGCACCGACGACATGGGCCGCGTGAACGAGCAATTCGATCGCAGGGTGCTGGATCTCGTGACCGCCGGGGATGTGGAGAAACTCGCCTCGTTCTCCGATGACTACATTCTCGCCAACGGCGGCAACGGCGGTCTGGAGATCCGGAACTTCGTCGCCGCCATGTCGGCGATCGGTCCATGCACCGGCAATGTCATCGCGTATGAGCCGGTGCCGGAATGGATTACCGGCCTCGGTTTCGCCGAGCTCATTCCGAACCGGGTGACGGAAGCGATCCCGTCATGACCACTGAAACCTCGCAGAGCTGTCATCTCGGGCCGATGGGTGTTCTCGATGGTCGGGACATGGTGCGCATGACGCCGGATGGATGGCCGCCGCTGCTGATCTACCGCGTCGACGGCCAGATCTACGCGACCGCCGACATCTGCACCCACGCGACCGCCTCGTTGTCGGAAGGCGAACTGGAAGGCCACACGATCGTGTGCCCGGTGCACTGGGCCGAATTCGATATCCGCACAGGCCATCCGCTGTGCTTCCCCGCGACGCGCGCCCTGGAGACCTTCGCGGTGACAGTCGTTGGCGACCAGATCTACGTCCATCGAAAAAGCGGTAATGGAGACAAGGATTATGAGTGAATCGGCATCGGCGGTCATCGACCCCGGTCTGCTGGACCAGGGCCGGTTACCGCGCGAGATCTTCTGGTCGGAGCGGATCTATCAGCTCGAGCTGGAGCGGATCTTCGCCCGCGCCTGGGTGTTCATCGCGCACGAAAGTCAACTCCCGCAGGCGGGTTCGTTCCTGACCACCCGCATCGGTGAGGACGAGGTGATCGTGGTCCGCAACCGCGACGGCCGGGTGGGGGCGTTCCTGAACAGCTGCCCGCACCGCGGCAACCGGGTCTGCTCGGCCGAGGTCGGCCACGCACGCGGATTCGTCTGCAACTACCACGGCTGGTCGTTCGGTCTGGACGGGTCGCTGCGCGGGATGCACGAATCCGGTTCCTACGACCGCGAACCCGGCTTCGACCGGTCCGCGCTGGGACTGACCCCGGTCGCCCAGCTCGACGGCTACAAGGGCCTGCTGTTCGCGACGTTCGACCCGAGCGCGCCGCCGCTCACCGAATTCCTCGGCGACTTCACCTTCTATCTGGATGTCATGCTCGACAACGATCCAGGCGGAACCGAATTCGCGGGCGGCTGCATCTCCTCGATACTGGGCTGCAATTGGAAGATCGCCGCCGAGAACTTCGCCGGTGACGCGCTGCACGCGGGGTGGACGCATGCCTCGGGGGCCGAGGCCATGCTGGGCGGGCCCGTGGCCTCGCTCGGCGATGAAGCCAACGAGAGCTACCACGTCAATATCAACGGCCACTGCTGGGAATTCAACCTCGACGGTCTCGGCAACGCGGCCACGCTCGGCGACAAACGCATCCTGAACTATCTGCGCGAGCAGCGCGGCGCGTTCGAGGCCCGCCTGGGAGCGACCCGGGCGAAGATGGTGGGGTCGGTGAGTTCGGCCAATGTCTTCCCCAACTTTTCGTTCCTGCCCGGGCAGAACACCTTCCGCACGTGGCAGCCGCTGGGCCCGCACAAAACCGAGCTGCGCACCTGGGTCCTGGTGAATCGCAATGCGCCGCAAGAGGTCAAGGACGCCTGGCGCAAGGGCGCGATGCTGACCTTCTCCCCGTCGGGTGTGTTCGAAATGGACGACGGCGAGAACTGGGAAGGGTCCACGCACAGCAATCGCGGATTCGTGACCAGGCAGCAGCCGCTGCACTACGGCCTCGGCCTGGACAGCCGGATCGAGCACCCCGAACTGCCCGGCAACGTCTATCGCGGGCAGATCAACGACGCCAATCAACGCGCGTTCTACCGCCAATGGTCGAAGATGATGAACTCGACCGGCTGGGACGGCATCCTGGATCGGGAGGGGTCGCGATGACACCGACCACCGATCCGCGCACGGCCGAAACCGTGGACACGGCAGTGCATCTCGAGGTCGACACGGCAGTGCATCTCGAGGTTATGGCCTTCGCGGCGCGGGAAGCGCGGCTGCTCGACGAGGAACGCTATCCCGAATGGCTGGCGCTGTTCACCGAGGACGCGACCTACTGGGTGCCCGGCATCGAGAACCGCGGCCGCCACGACCCTTCCGGCACCCACGCACCACACCGCATGGCGTACTTCGACGACACCATCGCCGATCTGCGGCACCGGGTGGACCGCTTCACCGCGCCGACCGCCTGGGCGGAAGATCCCGCGACCCGGCATCTGCATGTCATCTCCAATATCGAAGTCGAATCCTGCGACGTCCCAGGCGAACTGACGGTGCGCTCGGTCTTCGTGAACTACCGCGGCCAAGGCAGCAACGACTCGGCGGTCCTCTACGGGCGGCGGATCGACCGTTTGCGTCGCGTGGACGGCCACTTGCGCATCGCGGCACGCAAGGTCGTGCTCGGCCACGCCACCTTGCCCGCCAAGAACATCAACACCTTCTTCTGAGGACGCATCCGAATGGGACGAATGCAAGGACAGGTCGCCCTCGTCACCGGCGGCGGCGACGGCATCGGTCGCGCCGTGGTCGGGCGGTACGTGCGCGAAGGCGCGAAAGTCATTGTACTGGAACGAGACAAGCGGCTCGCCGAAGAGGTCGAGGAGCGCTACCCGGAACGGGTCGCCGCCGTGATCGGCGACGCCCGTGACCCGGCCACGCACGTCGCGGCCACCGAATGCGCGCTCACGGTGTTCGGACGGCTGGACACCTATGTCGGAAACGTCGGCGTGTACGACTACGGCGCAAAGCTCGACGATCTCGAACTCGCCGAGCTGCCGGGCAATTTCCACGAGCTCTTCGCCACCAACGTGCTCGGCTATCTGTTGGGGGTGCGGGCGGCGAGCTCGGCGCTGCGCGCCAACCGGGGCTCGGTCATCCTCACCGGCTCCTCGAGCGGATCGTACGCGGGCGGTGGCGGTGCATTGTATGTGGCGTCCAAGCACGCGGTGGTCGGGCTGGTCCGCCAACTCGCCTACGAATTCGCACCGGACGTGCGCGTCAACGGCATCGCGCCCGGGGCCACCCGCACCGGTCTGACCGGGGTGGCCGCCCTCGGCGGCGACCGCCGCCTGCGCGAGGAGACCGGGCTGCTCGACGGCATCGCCAAGACGATCCCGCTCGGATTCGTCAGCGAGCCCGAACACCACACCGGTCTCTACGTCGCACTGGCCTGCCCCGCCGACACCGGATTCGTCACCGGCGCGGTCCTGCCCAGCGACGGCGGGCTGGAAGTGCGCGGGCGGCGGGCCGCGCGCCCGACCGCCCTGGAGCAGCCGTGATGACGCGCCCGGACCGCGTGGTCGTGGTGGGTGGCGGCCTGGCCGGGCACACCGCGGCGGTGACCTTGCGCTCGTACGGCTTCCAGGGACGGCTCACGGTGATCACACAGGAGCCGACCGGCCCCTACGATCGTCCGCCGCTGTCGAAGGAGCTGCTGGCGGGACGGCCGATTCAGCCCGCACTGAGCCCCGGCCTCCGCGATCTCGACATCGAACTGCACACCGAGACCGTGGCGGTCGGCATCTGCCCGGGCGAAATCCTCACCACCGCAGGCGGATTCCCCTTCGACGCCGCCGTGCTCGCCCCCGGGCTCCGGCCGCGCCGACTGCCGAGCGGACCCGGCGCGCCATCGGCTCGCGTCCTGCGGAACGTCGAAGACGCCGTGGGGCTGCGTGCCGAACTGGTCGCGGGCCGCAGGGTGCTGATCGTCGGCGCGGGGCTGATCGGGGCCGAGGTGGCCACGGCCGCCGCGACCGCAGGCTGCCGGGTCTCGGTGATCGGCCCCGACCTCGGCCCGGCCCTGGCCGGAGTACCCGATTCGGCGCTCGATGAGATCCGAGGCTGGTACGACGAGTGCGGTATCCGGCTCACCACCGGGGTCACGGTCCTCGAAACCACCCCCGCCGGAGTGCTACTCGGCGATTCCAGCCGTCGCGCCGCTGACCTGGTGGTCGCCGCGATCGGCGGAGCACCGGCGACGGCATGGCTGGACCGGTCACCGATCGGCCTGGATCCGGCGGGGTTCATCACCGCGGACGAACGGCTGCGCACCGGCCTGCACGGCGTCTACGCGGCGGGCGACGCGATCGCCTGGCCCTCGGCCCGCTACGGCTGCGTGATGCGTCTCGAACACTGGCACCACGCGGCCGACTCCGCGCAGATCGCCGCCCGAAACATACTCGGCGCCAACGAATCCTACGATCCGCTGCCCTACTTCTGGTCGCATCAGCTCGGCCACAGCCTGCACTACATCGGCCGCCACGGCCCGGCGGACAAGGCCGAGATCCGTCCGGACCCGCGCTCCGGCCGGGCGGTGACGTGGACCCGCGGCGGGCGGCCGGTGGCCGTTCTGGCCCTCGACGCGCCGCATGTGGTGCGACGCGCCCGCAAGGCGCTGGACCTGGCGGATCGACCGGAAATCGGTGTGGCGCAATGACGAATCGAAAGCGGGAGATTGAATCCGGTAATCGTCGTTTCGCCGACCTCGTCGAGTCGCTGCGCATCCCGGTGCTGGCGGCCCCGATGTTTCTGGTGTCGGGCACCGAGATGGTCACCGCCGCGGCGCGTTCCGGCGTCATCGGCACCTTCCCTGTCGCCAACGCACGCACCCTCGGGGATCTGGGCGGCATGGTCGCGGACATCACCGCGGGCGTCGGCGGGGGAGCGTGGGGTGTCAATCTCATCGTGCACCGCACCTATGACCGGCTCGACGCCGAGCTGGCCCTGTTGCACGAGGCCGCGCCGACGCTGGTGATCACCGCGCTCGGAACTCCCCGGCGCGCCCTCGAAGCCGTACATCGCTGGGGTGGAATGGTTTTCGCCGACATCAGCACTCCGGAGCAGGCTCGCCGAGCCATCGCCGCGGGCGCCGACGGCCTGTCCGCCGTGTGCTCGGGAGCCGGGGGCCATACCGGAAAATACAGCCCCTTCTCCCTGATCGCCGCCATCCGAGAATTCTGGGACGGACCGTTGCTCGCCGGCGGCGCGGTGTCCTCCGGCGCGGGCGTGCTGGCCATGCGCGTGCTCGGCGCCGACATCGTCACCGTCGGCACCCGGCTGCTCGCGACCGCGGAAAGCCTTGCCGCCGAGGGGCATCGGCGCATGGTGATCGACGCGACGATCGCCGACATCACCACCTCCGACAGCGTGACCGGGGTACCCGCGAACTGGCTCGCCGCGAGCCTGGACCGGCATCGGGCGGTGTCCGGCGGCCCGACCGGCATCGACTTCTCCGGGGCGATCGCCGATTCCAAGGCCTGGCGGGATGTGTGGTCGGCGGGGCAAGGAGTCGGCGCGGTCCGGCGCCGGGAATCGGTCGCCGAGGTCGTCTCCGCACTCAGCGCCGAATACGACGCGGCGCTGGCGGGCTTGCGAGCGGACTTCGCGTCTTCCACCGCTCCCATCGTCCATTGATCGACCCGCAAGAACTCGACAAGATCTATCTTTGCTCTACTGGAGGTTGTGGTGGCCGCTGTGACTACCGAGGAGATGACGGCTCGCCCGGAACGCGCGCCGTCCGCCAGCGTGGTCGAATGCCTGCGCCGGGCAATGACCGAGGCGCCCGATCGCACCGCGATCGTCTGCGGTGACCGGACGCTGACCTACTCCGAACTGGGCCGCTCGGCGGTGGGTCTGGCGCGGCGGCTGTCCGGCTCCGTGGTGGCCGGACGCCCCATAGCGGTCATCATGCCCAACGGGCCCGAGCTGTCGGCGGCGGTCTTCGCCGCCTGGCTGGCGGGCGCCCAGGTGGCCCTGATGAACCCCGGCTTCACCGATCGGGAACTGCGCCTGCTGCTCGAACGATCCGGGGCGAGTGCGGTGCTCACCGCGCCCGGCGTCGCCGATCAGGTTTCCCGTGCCGCGCGGTCGCTCGGGCTCGGGCTCATGGTGGTCGGCCTCGGCGAGCTGGCCCTCGAATCCTGGTACGGGGACGAGACTCTCCTCATTGCCGATGACCAGCTGCCCCCACCCGATCGGTTGGCGACCATGATGTTCACCGGCGGCACCACCGGAGTGCCCAAGGGCGTCGATCACACCCACCGCACCCTGATGCTCACCGTTCTCGGCATGGAGGATTGCTGGCCGACTCGGCCCGGCGCCGAGGTCTGGCTGAATGTGGCGCCCTCGTTTCATATTTGGGGGTTGCTGATGGGCGTCCTCAACCCGGTCTTCGGTCGGGCCACGGTGGTGATCTGCCAGGGATTCAAACCTGATGTGGTGGCCACCGCCATCCGTGATCACCGAGTCACCGTATTCGGCGGCGGCCCCGCCGAGATCTACGCCGGTCTATTGTCGAGCGAGCACACCAATCGCGAGAATCTGTCCACCGTGCGTGTCTGCCCGGGCGGCGGGTCACGGTTCTCGGCCGCCCTGCACGATCGCTGGCTGCGCCGCACCGGTGTGCAGATCCGCGAGGCCTACGGCATGACCGAACTCGCGCCGATCACCTGCAATCGCTCGGACACGCCCGTGCGGCCGGGTTCGGTCGGTCGGTCCGCCGCCGCGGTCGAGATTCGGGTGACGGATCCGGATGCGCCGGATCGGTTCAGGAATGCCCGGGAAGTCGGTGAGTTACAGGTCCGGGCACCGCATATGACCATCGGCTACCACGATCCGGCACACAATGACGGTGCTTTCACCGGTGGCTGGCTCAATACCGGGGATATCGGGTATCTCGACGAGGACGGCTTCCTGTTCATCGTCGACCGTAAGAAGGACATGCTCATAGTCGGCGGGTTCAACGTCTACCCGCGCGAGATCGACGAAACCCTCTGCGATTTCCCGGGGATCCTCGACGCCGCCACCGTGGGCGTTGCTGACGAGCGGCGTGGCGAGCGTCCCATCTCGTTCGTCGTCGTCGACAGCGGCGTGGTAATCGACCGAACGGAGCTGGCCGACTTCTGCGCGGCGAATCTGGCGCACTACAAACAACCCCGCGAGATCCGCATGCTGGGGCAGTTGCCGAAAACGGCTGCGAACAAGATAGATCGGGTCGCGTTGCGCAGGATGGCGTCGGAGATGTGAGGGTCGGCCGTCGCCCGTCGGGCCCTCGGCGCGCTTTCCGGATCGTTGTGCGGGCTAAGCTGACTGTTCGACTTCGAAGGAACTACTGGTGGGAGGCCCGCGCGTGGCTGCGTCAACGCCGGTCGAAGGGGAATCGGCCTGGGAGGACAAACGGCGGCGCATTCTCGACGGCGCCGCCGCCGTCTTCTCCGCGCGTGGGTACAGCAAGGGCACCACCAGGGAGATCGCTGCCCAGCTCGACCTGAGCCAGCCATCCATCTATCACTACGTCGGATCGAAGGCTGACCTGTTGCGCGAGATCGCGTTACAGGTCGATCGGGATATGACGACCGCGCTGCGCGACGGCCTGTCGGCGGGCAGCGATCCGGTCATCCAGCTGCGTGCGATCATCACCCGATTCACCTCCGCGGTGATCACCAACCATCTGACCTTCGCCGTCTACCGCAGCGAGCAGCGCTGGCTGGAGCCGACGGTGGCCGAGCAGGTGCAGCGCGATGAGCGCGAATTCGTCGCCACCGTCCGCGGTGTCGTCGAAAAGGTGCAGGCGCTGGGGCAGCTTCCGGACGCACCGTCCTCGGTGATCACCTTCGCGATTCTCAATATGGTCAGCGAAAGCCATCGCTGGTATCACCAGGATGGCTCGCTGGATCCCGCATCGATCGCCGACGCCTACTGCAAACTCATCGGGCTGCCGCCGCAGGAGTAACGGCAGCCCTACGCGACGGCGAACGCATCGAATTCGGCTGCACCGCAACCGGTTACTGTCAGTTGCTGTCCAGCTCGGTGAGTTCCCGTTCGATGGCTCGAACCGTACCCTGCGCCGTCGCGCACAGCACCGGTCCGCCCTCGGCGGGTACCGCGAAGATCCGGCATTCGCACACCGCCTGATGGCGGGTGGCATCGATCACGCGGGCGACCGCGCGCAGGCGGACGCCGTCGGCGGGGCGGAGCTAGGTGATGGAGAACCCGCCGGTCAGCACATTCGGGCCCAGGGCGGCACCGGGATAGGTGATGGTGTTGTCGGCGAGATAGGCCAGCACCCCGCCGTGGACGTAGCCGAACTGCTGGCGCAGATCATCGCGGAGGGGGATCTCCAAGGTGGCGCCGCCGGGCGTCGAAGGCGGTCAGTTCCGCGCCGAGCAGCGCGCTGAACGGCTGGACGGCCAGCACGGTGCGAGCCGACTCGGGGAGGGGACGGTGGTGGTCATGGGGCGGCTCCGGATGTGTCGGTGTGGTTGGGGCGCAGGGGGTTTGCCGGGGCAATCACTGGTGCACTTTGCTCTTGCGGACCTGGTCGCTGTGGATTCGCGCGCGAAGGAAGCGGACGTAGCGGCTGTGCTGGCTGCGGGGCGTGGTGCCCGGAACCAGTGCGGTCTCGGCGCGGTCGAGGGAGTCCTCGAGTGCGGCGTCATGCAGCCAGCGCCAGGCGAGGGCCCAGGTGAATCGATCCTTACCGTGGGTTCGCATGATCAACTCGTGTGTCAGGCGGGTGTGCCCGGAATCCAGCTCCTCCACGATGAATCCGTGCGTCCCGTCGAAACCGGCCGGGCGGTGGAAGCGGAACTTCACCTCGCGCCCGGGCACGTATTTGACACAGGTGTAGCGGATCGGTCCGTGACCGCCGGCGGCGTCGACTCCCAACGGTCGATCGAATCGCATCGCGGGCCAATGCTGGATCGGCCACAGCCGGTCGTCGTCGCTGGACAGGGTGTCGAGCAGGCGACCCACCGCCTCGGCATCGGCTGCGATCACCCGGCTGTGGATATTGCTCACCATCATCAGGACCTTTCATTTAGCGATTGCTCTCTAATTTCAATTAGAGGGTAATCTCCAATAGGTGTCAAGGAAACCCACGCACACCCTGGACTCGCTGCTGGACGCCGCCGCCGATCTGGCCGCCGCCCACGGCGCCGCGGCGGTCACCATGAGCGCGGTCGCGGCCGCGGTGGGCGCGCCCAGCGGCTCGGTCTACTACCGCTTTCCCGACCGGGCGGCGCTGCTGGCGGGTCTGTGGCTGCGCACGATCGACCGATTTCAGAACGGGTTTCTCGAGGCCCTGCGTATCGATCCCCCGCGGGAGGCCGCGATCAGGGCCGCCCATCACGTGATCGACTGGTCGCGCCGCCATCCGGCGGAGGTCGCGGTCCTGCTCTCGGGCCCGGAAGCTTTCGGGTTCGGGCAGTGGAACGCGGAATCCCGGGACGCGGCCGCCGCGCAGCAGGCTCGAATCGACGACGCGGTAGAAGAACTCGGCGATCGGCTGGGTTATCGCAGTCGCGCCGATCGGGAACGGTTGGCGCTGTTGATCATCGAGCTGCCCTATGCCGCCGTGCGGCGCTGCGCGCGCAAGTCCGACGCCGACCCGGCCGCGGCCGCGGTGGCCGTCGACCGGATCGTGCGTGACGCGCTCGGCGGCGAGATCTCGGATGTCGTCGTGGAGTCCGCGCACTTGCGCTGACGAGGTCGTCGAGCATCCGGTCGTGGCCGCTCCGGCAGGGGCGGGCCGTCAGCGACGGCTGTCGAAACCCCCTGCGGGGTCCAGGTATCGGGCGTCGTCCACCTGGTACAGCAGTTCGGTCATCGCGCGCAGGGCCAGGCCCAGGGTTTCGATCGCGGTGTTCTCGGCATGGTCAGGGGACCAGGTCGTCGGCTCGGTCATGGTCGGCTCCGAATCGGTGTCAGCGGATGGTGGGGGCGGCCAGGTGGTGGGTGGTGCGGCGCTGGTAGGCGTCGCCGGCGCGCAGCACGGTCGCCTCGTCGAAGTGCTTGCCGCTGATCGACATCGACAGCGGCACGCCGTCCGCCGACAGCCCGATCGGCAGGGCGAGGGTGGGGTTGCCGAGCGGGTTCCAGTAGGGGGTGTGCAGGGAGGCCAGCACATTCAGCGGCTGCAATTGGTCGATGGCGTCGAGTCGCGGTGCGCCGAGATGTCCGGTCGGAGTGGCGATGAGATCCACGTCGCCGAGCAGTTCGCTCATCCGCGCCGCCGCGATTCGCCGGACACGTTGTGCCTGTAGGTAATCCGAGGCGGAGACGGCCGATCCGGACGCCAGGATGACGCGGGTGGCCTGTCCGTAGTCCGCCCAACGGTCCCGCAGGGCCGAACGATGGTAGGTATGGGCCTCGGCCAGCATGACGACCACATCGACGGCCACCACCTCGGGATACATCGGCACGTCGACCGGGACGATGCGCGCTCCGGCTGCGGCGAGGACGTCCAGGGCGGCGGTGAACCGTTCCGGTTGGGCCGGATCGATGCCCGCGTTCGCGTAGCGGTCGAGGTTGTCGACTCCGATGGTGAGGCCGTCGAGATCGCCGGTGAGCGCGCCCAGGTAATCGTCGACCGAGGCGGTCGCGCTGTAGGAATCGGCGGGGTCGTGTCCAGCGATGACCGACAGCAGCAGGGCGCAATCGGCCGCGCTGCGGGCCATCGGCCCCACATGGTCCAGGGTGTAGCCCAGCGGCACCACGCCGGACTTGGGCACCCGGCCGAAAGTCGGCTTGAGACCGGTGATTGCGTTGAACGCGGCCGGGATTCGAATGCTCCCGGCGGTGTCGGTGCCGATCGCGGCCAGGAACATGCCGGTCGCGACGCCGCTGGCCGAACCGGAACTCGACCCGCCCGCCCAGCGCCGGGTGTCCCAGGCGTTGCGCGGGATCGGGAAGGGCTTGTCCGGATCCGGCACGCCCACGGCGAATTCCATGGTCGTGGTCTTCCCGGTGATGATCGCACCGGCGCGCTCGAGACGTCGCACCACCTCGGCATCGCCCGCGGCCGCGCCCCAGGCGGGGTCGAGCACCAGGCTCTGGGCGGTGGTCGATCCGTGTGCGCTGGCGAGAATGTCCTTGATGCCCAACGGTATTCCGTCCAGCGACGCCAGCGGCTGCCCGGCCGCGAGTTTGGCGTCGACGCGGGCGGCGCGGTCGCGGGCGTGATCATCGAATCGGGCCAGATACACGCCGACGCGGTCGTCGAGGGCGTCGGCGGCGGCC
The DNA here is from genome assembly GCF_048910785.1 of Nocardia nepalensis. Lineage (NCBI taxonomy): Bacteria > Bacillati > Actinomycetota > Actinomycetes > Mycobacteriales > Nocardiaceae > Nocardia > Nocardia nepalensis. The sequence goes on from NZ_JBKBET010000028.1 coordinate 85,564, forward strand.
AGGCACTGTTCGAGGAGTTCGCCAGCGCTGATCTCGCCGCGGCGCAGTGCCGCCGCGGCCTTGGTGAGGGTGGCTATTCGGGTGGTCGTGGTCATGGGCGTCCTCCTCGGCGGGGGTTACGGGGTCAGGGATCGGGTCAGATCGATGCGGGGAATGTCACTGAACTTCATGACGACGTCACCCCGGAGAGCGCCGAGGGCATAGTCGACCGCCTGACCGTCCGAATTGCGAATCATCTGTTCCCACAGCAGGATCGGCTCGCCGCGCGCAGCGTCCAGCAGGGTGGCGGTGTACCCGTCCGCCGCGGCGGCCTGCACGGACAGATCGAAGCCCGCGACGGCCACATCGCCCGCGTGCAGCAGTGAGTAGAAGTCGGTCTCGAAGCGCAGCTGATCGACTCTCGACGCCTCGGGGGACCGCAGGTAGTTGGTGAAGACCGCCATCGGCCGGTCATCGACGAGCAACACGTAATCGATGCACAGGCAGTCGTCCTCGACCGCGACGCCGTCGAGGTGAGCGGCGACCGCGGTCGGCGCGGGCATCCAGGCCCAACGCAAGACACGCGGCGTGATGTGACCGTCCGCCAGATAGCTCTCGAACGGATTGCCCTGCGGCGGTACGACACCCGGCACCACGTACTCCTCGCGGACGGTCATGGTGCCGACGCCTCGCCGTCGTTCCACGAGGCCGTCACCGCGCAACAGGTCGAGCGCTTCGCGCACCACCTCCCGCGGCACCCGGTAGTGCGCCATCAGCTCGGGTTCGGCCGGGAGCCGACCGTCGGCGAAGGCGCCGCGGCGCATCTCGGCCCGCAGCAGGTCGCGCACCCGCCGCGCCGCCAATGGTGTGGCCCCGGACGTCATCCGGTCGGCGCGGTGACGCGGGGCCGATCGACCGGACCGGTCGCCCAGACCCGCGCCGTGCGCTCGATGCTGTCGATGATCGTGCATGAGGCCAGGCTGCGTGCTCGCGCCGTTACGCGGCGAATTATTGAGTTAACGCTGAGTTACGCCGGGATCTCCGCTGTGCGCGCTACTGATTATCTGCGGAAATGCCTGTCCGGCAACGATGTTTCGCCGACGGCTCCGCGGTCGCGTCGAGTACTCACCGCCACCGCGAAGACGGCGTCCGCGCGATTTCCAGAGGGTTCGACGACTTGCCGCCGAACCCTTTCGCAACGGCGATTACACGGCTTCGACGGTGTCCGGAACCCGGGCGGCTCGTCGGCTGCCCGCGATCAGCAAGCCAGTTGCGACCGCCATGATCGGCCACGGTGTGAGCAGCAGGACTACCGCGCCGAAGAGAGTCCACAGTCCGAGCGTCCACACGATGAACCGGGGGTGGGGTGATGCCGCGACGGTCCAGCCACAGCACGGTCATTCCGACCAGGACGAGCGGGACGCCGAAGCTGTCCAGCGACAACCACAGTGCGCTGTTGGCGGCGCTCATCGCGGCCAGGTCGTCGTGCCACAGCGCGCCCCTGAACCAGTCCCCGGCGTACCGCGCGGCCCGCATCAAGGTCAAGGCCAGAATCGTGTGCGCGGCGCCGAAGATGACGATCAACCGGCCCGCCCACGCGATCATCGGACGCCCCCGGTGACGTGCACGGCGCCGAGGCGTCCGGCCGAATCACGATGGCGCCATGCGCGATTCCAGCGCCGCAGCATCGCGGGGTAGACGATCAGGAGCCGGAACGGTTCGATACCCGCCAGGTACAGGCGGCCGAAGAGCCCATTCGGTTCGACCAGGACCGTCATGCGCAGCTCGTATCCGTCGGAGGTCGGCACCCAGCCGAAATGCGCCACACCGTGCACGGTTTCGTTCGCCAGTTCCAGCGCTGCCTCATCGTGGAGCTCGTACAACCGGGTGAACGGGCCGTCGTTCGACACGGTGGACCCCGTCGAATCCTGGAGATCGTCAGGCAGCCGCTCCCGTAACGACCGGACCCGGCCTCCGAGTCCCGCGCCGGGCCGGTCCCAGCCCAGCAGTGCCCCGAGCCGCCATCGCACCGCGAACAGGAACCGGCTCGCCGTGGAACCCGCCGATGGGCCGTCGCCCCCGCGCAGGGTGGCGAGGGCGAGCGGGAAATCATCCGGTCCGGCGCCCGGCGCGCGAAAGGTCCAGACGTCCTGCACGTGGAAGTCGGCCGCGATTTGATGGATCCGCCAAGGCATTTCGGTATATGCCGTGCGGGGGAGTCGATTGGACATGACACGGTCCTCCCGTGGGTTATACGGTTGCGTATAATCGAAGGCTAGATCTGTTATACGGTTCCGTACAACGCTGGAGTGAGGTGGATCACGGCATGGGCGCACTGCGCACGCCACGCGAAACATGGATCGACGCAGGGCTTTCGGCGTTGGCGTCCGGAGGCGTCGACGCCGTGCGCGTCGAAACCCTCGCCAAGGCCCTCGGTGTCACCAAGGGTGGGTTCTACGGCTACTTCGCCGACCGCGACGCGCTGCTGACGGCGATGCTCGACACCTGGGAGCGCGAAGCCGTCGACAATGTGCTCGACGAGATCGCGAGATCCGACGGCAGCGTGCTCGACAAGGCTCGGCTGGCGGGCCATCTCACCTTCTCCGGTGACCGGCTGCTACCCATCGATTTGGCCATCCGTGACTGGGCGCGCCGTGACGCCGCCGTCGCCGAACGCCTGCGCCGGGTGGACAACCGGCGCATGGACCTGCTGCGCGACGCGATCGGCACCATCTGCTCGGACCCCGACGAGGTCGAGGCCCGCAGCATGCTCGCCTTCTGCGCGGCTATCGGCAGCCATTTCCTGGCCGCTGATCACCCCGACCGTACCCGGGAAGAGGTCATCGCGCGAGCGGGCGACCTGATCCTGAATCGTCCGGCGGGTGCGTGAGATGGCCGGCGGTGGCACGACATCCGGCAAAAGCGTTGAGGTACACGGGATCTTCCAGAAGATCGCGGGCTACTACGACCTGATGAACCGACTCATGACCCTTGGCCGTCATCGCCGGTGGTGTCGTGAGGTTGCCGAGCGCGCGGTCCCGCCCGAGAACGGGCAGGTGCTCGATCTCGCCACCGGTACGGGTGCGATCGCGTTGGAGGTGGCCCGTAGGTATCCCGCGGCGACCGTCGTCGGCGCCGACTTCTCCGAGCGAATGCTGGCGCACGCGAAGGTGAAACCGGGAGCCGACGCCATCCAGTGGCGACACGCCGACGCCGCCGACCTGCCGTTCGGCGACGAATCCTTCGATGCGATCACCGAGGGGTACCTGCTGCGCAATGTCGACGACCTCGAAGGGGTGCTGCGCGAACAACATCGGGTGCTCCGGCCCGGGGCCCGCCTCGTCGTTCTCGAGACCTGCCCGCCCAGCGGGCCGGTCCGGCCGATCGTGGAGTGGGGGATGCGCATCATCGTCCCGCTGCTGGGGCAGGTGGTGTCCGGCGACCGCTCGTCCTACGCCTATCTCGAATCCAGCACGCGCGCTTTCGAATCGCCGAGCCAGGTCGCTGATCTGTTGGGCCGCATGGGTTTCCGTGATATCGGCTGGCGCAGGAGGTTCTTCGGGACGAACGTCGTCCTGTGGGCCACCAAGGTGGGGTGAGACAGTCCCGGTCGCGTGATCACTGTGCCCCACCTCACCGGCCGAACCGGTTGTACGCACCCGTATAACTGACCTAACCTAGATGTTATACGCAGCCGTATAACATGTCAGGAGGGCGACTTCACCCTGATCGGGATCTCCAGCATAGCCAGCAGAAATCGCTGCTCATTCCGCTCTACGGTCCGGCCGTCGAAACCGGCAAGCGGAGACCGATCCTGCGTGATCCCAAGGCCGCGGAGATGGTCGAGGCCATCGACTACGACTTTGCCAGGTTAGACGGCGGGCGCAGCCTGTGGTGGCGACGCCCGCGCAGTGAATCCATGTAAATGCATTGTCGGGCTGTGTGTTTGCGCTCGATGCTCCGACGTCCGCGCCTATTGCTGCCGTGCCGCAGCTTCTTGGATGAGGTGCAGCAGGGCTCTAGCAGCGGCCGGCGTGAGGTCGGGGCGATCCTTGGGGACGATGACTTCGAGTTCGGTTGAGCTCACGTTGTCGTGCGATAGGTGCGAGTAGGTCGACTGGGCGGTCTCGATCGAGGAGCCGAGCGGGTAAGCGTTGTACATGAAGCCATCTTCCAATTGGTGTGGCGAGCGGGGCAGTATACAAGGAAGGCCCTTGACGATATCGGTAGGCTGGCACGATATTCGTGATCTGGCGGTCTACGATCCATCGGGCCGACTGCCGGTTCTCAGGATTCTCTCAGCTGAACCCGTATTGAACCCCCACAGGACACCACCTGCGGTTTTGCAATGATTCGGCTCGAAAAAACACCCACGCTCCTGCATAACCGCAGGTAAAGCGGGTGACGTGGTGTAATGGTTGTGTCCGGAGGGGGACTTGAACCCCCACGCCCGATAAAGGGCACTAGCACCTCAAGCTAGCGCGTCTGCCATTCCGCCACCCGGACCGGTGTGCTCAGCAAGGTTATCGGATGTGGCCTCGTTGACCAAATCGCGGGTTTAGCTGGTGATTTCCGGGGCCGTGCGCTCGGGGAGCGCACGGCGCGCGGAGGGGGTCAGGCCAGTTCCTCGACGGTGCGTTCGAAGGCGAGGCGGCCGTGGCCGTCGGCGATCTGGCGGTCGAGCAGGTTCTTGATAGGGGCGATGATGTCGAGGGCGACTCCGGCGTCGCGGCTGGCGCGCACGATGGCGTCGACGGCGGGTTTGTGGAAGTCGAGGGGCTGGAAGGGGGCGGTGTAGTCGCCGGAGTCGATGACGCGGGCGTATTCGGGGATGAGCTGGGCCATGGCGGTGACCCACGGGACCGCCCGTTCGGCGAATGTGGCGGCCGGGACGCCGCTCGTGCGCAACATCGCGGCGCCGTGTAGGAAGCCGGTGAACATGGCGTACATATTCGACAGCAACGCGAAGTCGTACATCGATGCGAGTCCGGCATCGGTGCCGAAATAGTCTGCGGCGGCGAGCAATTCGAGGGTTTCGCGGTGTTCGTCGAAGAGCGCGGCCGAACCGCTGTAAAGGATGGAAGCGCCGGGCCGGCCGATCATGGCGGGAACGGCCATGATGCCGCCGTCGAGGTAGTCGATGTCGTGGGCGGCGGCCCAGGTGGCGAGTTCGCGGGCCTCTTCGGGGGCGGTGCTGGTCAGGTTGATCACCTGGCGGCCGGAGAGTTGGTCGGCGACCGGGTCGAGGGTGGCGTGCACGGAGGCGTGGTCGAGCAGGACGGCGATGATCGGACCGTGCTGGCCGATGGCGTCGGCAACCGTGGCCGCGCCATCGGCCCCTGCGGCGACCAGCGCGGCGTCCTTGCCGGGCGTCCGATTCCACACCGTGGTGGCCCTGCCGCCCTGCACCAGGGTCGCGGCCAGTGCCTGGCCCATCGCGCCGAGTCCGAGCACCGTCACCGGGGTGTGCTGAGTGTCCGACATCGCGGGTGTCATCTCCTTGAGGTTTGAGAACGTGGTGGTCAGCGCGCTGGGACCAAGGTTGCTCTTTGCCCGATATGTCGACAAGTACCTACTATTTGGTCGGGTACTTACCGCCACGTTTGTGAACAGGTAGCGAGGTCAGGCAATGGGCACAAAGAGATCCGGACCATACTTCTGCGGCATCGACGCGGCGATGGATGTGGTCGGCGGCAAGTGGAAGGCGTTGATCCTCTGGGAACTGGAGAACCACGGCGTGCGCCGATTCGGCGAACTGCGCCGCGGTCTGCCGGGAATCTCGGAGAAGATGCTGATCCAGCAGCTGCGCGAACTGGAGGAGGACGGCATCGTGGACCGCGAGATCTATCGCGAGGTGCCCCCGAAGGTCGAATATCGGCTGACCGAGTTGGGCAGCGCGCTCAATGTCGCACTGGAACCGCTGGGCGCGTGGGGTCGCGGCCGCATCGACCGCATCGGCGCCGATCGCGTCCACTTGCCCGCCTGAACGCTCACCCGAGAATCGGCAGCGTCCGTTCCTCGGCCAGCCGCGACAACGCCCGCTGCATGATCGCGGTGACGTAGTCGTAAGCGCGATCCAGATCCAGCTCCGACCCCAGCACTTCGCGCAGGTCGATCGGCGGCAGGAATTCGACAGTAACCTTCGCTGGCAACGGAATGTGCCCAGCGAGGTCGCTGATGTTCAGCCCCCACGGCAACGCCAGCGATATCGGGAAGACCTTCAGCCGCAGTGCCCGATCCAGCCGCAGCAGCCGGGCCAGTCGGTCGCCGCGGGTGAGCATCAGCGCGTTCTGCTGGGCGCCGTAGTTCACGAATGGCACGATCGGCACCCGCTCGTCCCAGGCCAGCCGCAGAAATCCGGTGCGTCCGGCGAAGTCGAGTCTGTCCTCCTCCCAGGTCGGGCGATGCACTTCCCAGTCGCCGCCGGGATACACCAGCACCGCCGCGCCACTGCGCAACGCGGCCTTGGCGCTGTCGGGATCGGCCGCCACCGTGCCGAAGTGGGCCAGGAACGAGCCGAGGACGGGCACGGCCATCACCAGATTGTGGGCGAGTTGGTAGAACGGTCGCTCCGGTCCGAAATAGCGCGCGAATGCGAGGGTGGTCACCAGCGCCTCCGGTGAAACGTTGCCACCGGAGTGGTTGCCTACCAGCAGTATCGGTCCGTCTTCGGGGATCCGCTCCATCCCGCGCACCTCCGCACGGAAATACGCGCGGGCCAGCCGCCACAACGGTCCGACCGTGCGGGCGATGAACGCGGGATCCCGGTTGCTCATATCCGCCTTGGGAATCCGCGCTCGCACCTGCCCGGCGACCCAGTCGGTCGCGAGGTCGATCGGCGGGGACGGCGGGTGCGGGAACTTCATGGGGACGGCTTTCCGATCAGGGTTTGGCCGAGAGATACCCAGCGAAGTCGCGACCACACCGCGTGGGCGATTGCGATCACCGTGAATCGACACGAACCCATGGGCGATTGCGCACCTCGCGACGACCACGAGTGCGTGGCGAGCACAGCCGTGGCGCCGCGCGCGCGGTATCAAGTGGTAGGAAAGGTTACGTGTCTGCAACTGGCGAAGTATCCGGTCCGAACACCACATCTCGTGCCGTGTCCGAGGTGGTCGAGTTGGTCAGTACGCTGATCCGCTTCGACACTTCCAACACCGGGGATCTGGCCACCACCAAGGGCGAGCGCGAATGCGCGCAGTGGGTAGCCGATCAGCTGCATCAGGCCGGTTATACGACCGAGTATGTGGAGTCGGGAGCGCCGGGGCGCGGAAATGTGTTCGCGCGGTTGAAGGGGGCCGATTCGAGTCGCGGTGCGCTGCTGATCCACGGACATCTGGATGTGGTGCCCGCCGAGGCCGCCGACTGGAGTGTGCACCCGTTCTCCGGTGCGGTGCGCGATGGCTACGTGTGGGGGCGCGGCGCGATCGATATGAAGGATATGGTCGGCATGATGCTGGCCATCGCCCGGCAGTTCAAGATCGAGGGCACGGTGCCGCCGCGCGATATCGTCTTCGCCTTCCTCGCCGATGAGGAGAACGGCGGCAAATGGGGGTCGCACTGGCTGGTCGAGAACCGACCCGATCTGTTCGCGGGGATCACCGAGGCGGTGGGGGAGGTCGGCGGCTTCTCGCTGACGGTTCCGCGCCCGGACGGCACCGAACGTCGGCTGTATCTGGTGGAGACCGCCGAGAAGGGGCTGGGCTGGATGCGGTTGCGCGCCAAGGCCCGTGCCGGCCACGGCTCGTTCCTGCACGAGGACAATGCGGTCACGATTCTGGCCGCGGCGGTGGCGCGACTTGGCAAACACACCTTCCCCCTGGTGCTTTCGGATTCGGTGGCCGAATTCCTGGCCTCGGTCGCCGAGGAGACCGGGTTGGAGTTCGACCCGTCCAGCCCCGATATCGAGGGTCAGCTCGCGAAGCTGGGCACCATTTCCCGCATCATCGGCGCCACGCTGCGCGATACCGCGAATCCGACCATGCTGCAGGCGGGTTACAAGGCGAATGTGATTCCGCAGACCGCGGAGGCGGTGGTGGACTGCCGGGTGGTGCCGGGACGGCAGGCCGCGTTCGAACGTGAGGTGGACGAGTTGATCGGCCCCGACGTCGAGCGCGAGTGGATCACCAAACTCGACTCCTACGAAACGACATTCGACGGGCATCTCGTCGATGCGATGAACGAGGCCATCCTCGCCCACGACCCGCAGGGCCGCACCGTGCCCTATATGCTCTCCGGCGGTACCGACGCGAAGGCCTTTGCCCGCTTGGGCATTCGCTGCTTCGGCTTCGCACCGCTGCAGCTGCCACCGGAATTGGACTTCACCGCGCTGTTCCACGGTGTCGACGAACGCGTTCCGGTGCGGGCGCTCGAATTCGGCACCCGGGTGCTGGAACACTTCCTGTTGAACAGCTGACGACCGAAAGGACACCATCGTGCCGGACTACTCCTACAACCCGTACGACGCACTGCCCCAAGTGCCAAGCTTCACGGTGACCTCGGAGGATGTCGCCGATGGCCAAACCTTCGCCAACGATCAGGTCAGCGGCGTCTTCGGCGCGGGCGGCAAGGATATCTCGCCGCAGCTGTCCTGGTCCGGATTCCCCGCGGAGACAAAGAGTTTCGCGATTACCGTCTACGATCCGGACGCGCCCACCGCCGCCGGTTTCTGGCACTGGGCGGTGGCCAATATTCCGGTGGGCACCACCTCGCTGCCGCGCGGCGCGGGTAGCGAGGGCGGTGTGCTGCCCGAGGGTTCGGTCACGCTGCGCAATGACGGCGCGTTCCCGGGATTCGTCGGCGCGGCGCCCCCGGCCGGGCACGGGTACCACCGCTACTTCATCGTCGTGCACGCGGTCGATGTGGAGCGGTTGGAGATCGACGAGAACGGCACGCCCGCCTATCTCGGCTTCAATCTGTTCTTCCACACCCTCGGGCGCGCCACCATCGTCGCCAAGTACGAGGTCGCGTAGAGCACCTGCCGCGCGAAATGATTGTGGCCCTGAGCGAAAAGCTCAGGGCCACAATCATTTCAACAGATTACGAGACGTTCACCACCGACTCGGGCAGCGGCGTGGTGTACAGCGTGCCGATCTCCTCGGCGTACTTGGCCGCGATCGGGTTGCGCTTGAGCTTCATCGTCGGGGTCAGCTCGTCGCCACCGGGCTCCCACGGCTTGCCGACCACGGTGAACCGCTTGATCTGCTCGACCCGCGACAGCTTGCGATTGCCCGCGACGACCGCGGCCAATACCTCGTCGAGGATTTCCTTGCGGGTGGCCAGCACGGCGAGATCGTCGGCGGGTGCGTCGATCTCCTTGGCGCGGATGGCGGCGGTGTCCGGATCGAGCACGATCAGCGCGGAGATGAACGGTTTGGCCTCACCGATCGCGACCACCTGACCGATCAGTGAGGACGCCGCCTTGACCGCGTTCTCGATATTGGTCGGGGAGATGTTCTTACCCGACTCGTTGATGATCAGTTCCTTCTTGCGGTCCACGATGCGCACGTATCCGTCGGCATCGATGGTGGCGACGTCGCCGGTGGCCAGCCAGCCGTCGCCATCGAGGGCCTCCTTGGTCTTCTCGGGCTGTTTGCGGTAGCCCGGCGTGACGATCGCACCGCGCACCAGCAGCTCTCCGTCCTCGCCCAACCGCAGTTCGACGCCCTCGACGGCGCGCCCGACCGAACCCGGTCGCGGCTTGGCCAATTCGGTGTAGGTGGCCACGCCGGTGGTCTCCGACATGCCCCACACCTCGCTGACCGTGAACCCGAGTCCGAGGAAGTATTCGAGGGTTTCCGCCGGAATCGCGGCCGCGCCGGAGGCGGCGACCTTCAGATTGTCCAGACCGAGCGCGGCCCGCAGCTTCGAGAGCACGAGCGCGTCGGCGACCTTGTACTGCGCGGCGAGCACCGGGCCGCGCCCCTTGCCCGCCAGATCGGCGCACGCGGCCGCGATGCCGGTGCCGATGGCCCAGTTCGCGAGCGCCCTCTTCACCGGGCTCGGTTCGGTGGCCAGCTTGCCGTCGATACCCGCCTTGATCTTCTGCCACACCCGCGGCACGCCGAAGAAGATGGTGGGACGCGCGTCCGGCAATGCGGCGGCGATCTCGCGCGGATCCGGCACGCAGGTGATGAGAATGCCGGTTAGCAGGCTGATGGCGTGCCCGGAGATGCGGTCGGCGACGTGCGCGGCGGGCAGGTAGGAGATGGCGCGGTCGTCGAAACCGACCCGCAGCGGGCCGTTGACCAGTGCGATGATCTGGGCCATCACATTGCGGTGGGTGATCTCCACCCCCTTGGACGGGCCGGTGGTGCCCGAGGTGTAGATCAGCGTGGCGAGATCGTCGGGGGTGACCGCCTGCCAGGCCGCGTCGAAATCGAAGTCGGCGGCCGGATCGGCCTCGAGGTCGGCGAGGCTGACCGTATCGGCGGCCGGACCGTCGACCACGACGATGTGCTCGAGCGCGACGCCCGCGCCCTTGATCACATCGAGGAAGGCGCGCTCGGTGATCACCACCTTGTTCTCGGCATTGGTGAACAGGTGGGCGATCTGCTCGGGCGAGCTGGTGTTGTAGACGGAGAACGGGGTGGCCCCCAGATGCAGTGCGGCCGTGTCGATCAGGTTGAATTCGGGCCGGTTGGTGAGCATGATGCCGACGGTGTCGCCGTGGCCGACCCCGAGTCCGGCCAGCCCCGCAGCCAGCGCCTTCACCCGCTCGCCGTACTCGCGCCAGCTGATCTCTGTGGTGCCGCCGACCGTCCGCAACGCGACCTGATCCGGCCGTAGCTTCACGGTCTCCTGGAACGCCTCGGGCACCGTATAAACCGTCTTGCCGGACTCGTGTGCGAAACCGATTTCTGTTGTCGTCATCTTCCCGTTTCCCGATATCTCTGGCGTGAACCGCGCCCAGCGCGCAACCGTGCGGTTCCCACACGGCCCGAGACCCGCTGCTACTGATAGATTGCAGGCGACTCTATCTCATCGTGTCACGCGGTGAGATAGTACCGAGTGGCGCGGCTCACTCATGGTAGCCAGATCCGGCGCGGGTGACGGTTGTTACTGCGGACTCGGCCTGGTGTCGAGATCAGGGCCGGGAATCTCGAATCCCGCCTCGCGTAGCACGACGACATCGGGATCGCGCGGCAGCGCCAAGTGCGGAATCGGCAGCATCTGGGGCGACGGCGGCGCGGCCGGACCCTTCAATTCGGCGGCGGGCATCGGAACCGAACCATCGCCTGCGCGCCAGATGTCTCCCACGCCCACTATCGCGCGCGAAAGCGCATCGTGCTCCACCCTCGAGGTGAGCAGATCCTCCGGGATCGCATGACCACGAAGACGTTTGGCCTCGAGATAGGCGCGCGCTCGAGGGCTACGCGGCGGCACCACGACGGGAACGCACGTCACGACAATGCCCGCACACGCCACATCACGTACCTTGTCCGGGTTGTTGGTGAGCAGCCGCACCCGCGTGAGACCGAGGCCCGCCAGTGCTGTGGCGGCGCTCGCATAGGACCGCAGATCGGCTGGGCGACCGAGATTCTCATAGCTGGTGTACGAATCGGCGCCGGTGCGCTCGCTTTCGCGATACCCCTCGGCCTTGCCGACGAGACCCGCGCCGCGCCCCTCTTGTTCGAGATACAGCAGCACACCCGAGCCCTCGTCTTGCATTCTGTCCATCGATATCTCGAGCTGACCACCACAGTCGCAATCCTCGGATCCCAGTGCGTCGCCATATAGGCACCGAGAATGGATGCGCACCAAGGGATCCTCGACGAGTCGACCCAGCACCAGCAGGTAGCCCTCGGTCCGGCCGCCGGGCAACTCCACGACTTGGACCCGTAGCCTGCCGCCCTTTCGGGTCAGCCAGTGTTGGACCCCGATGTCATTCCGCGATGCCGTGGTCAAGTCGCCTCCAGTGCGGGGGGAGATATTCGAATGCCGTGACGTGACAACCAAACCGCGCCGGTGAAACCGCATACGCCCGCGGTCGCAAGGTACTTCGAGATCAATTGAAGCGATCTCCGCGTGTGCGCGCCACAAATACTCGACACGTCGGACCGCCCCATCGACAGGACTCGCCGACCCGGCAACCGATAGCTGTCCGCAGTCCGCATCTCCCATTTCGCTTGTCCCCGTGAGACTTCAGTGAGTCTGAGGCAGCTAGCTGAGACGAATGCTGCCATGTCATCTATCAGTCAGAAAGTGACTCATGTCACAGTCATTCGCGAGCGCTGATGATTTGCGAATGCCGTTATGCGCCAGCGACGGAAGTCGGATGCGTCGGTGCCCGCAGCAACGCCCGAACACATTTCAGCAGGGGAAAGCGAACATCGACCGCACGTCGACGCGGCCGGTAGCTCGACGTTCGTCCAGCAGACGATGCCGGTGCAGCGACAGAAACGCCGACCGTTAGCGGATCCGGTTGCCGCGCCGCTTCGGAACCCAACGCCACCGGCGCTCACGCACGAGTTGCGCACCGACTGCCCCCACCGCCATCATCGTTTCGATCGGGATCATGTGCCCGCGGCGGATCCGCTTTGCCTCGAGGTACTTTCGCGCGCGCTCACTGCGCGGCAAGGTGTGCAGCGGTTCGACCTCGACCTCGATGTCGGCTTGGCGCAGAGCGCGCACTTTGTCGGGATTGTTGGTGAGCAGGCGAACCGAGGTCAGTCCGAGTTGAGCGAGGGTGTCGGCAGCCCGTTTATACGATCTGGAATCCGGGCTTACGCCAAGTTTCACATAGCTGTCGAAGGTGTCGAGATCGCAGAGCTCGCTGGTCCGTAGTCCGCGCGCCTTGTTGATCAGCCCGGCGCCGCGTCCTTCCTGCTCCAGATAGACCAGGATCCCGGCGCCCTCGGCTTGTATGAGATCCATGGCCCGTTCCAGCTCTGGTCCGCAATCGCAGTCCTCGGACTGCAGCGCATCGCCGTAGAGGCAGCGGGAGTGGATCCGAACCAGGCAGCCGTTGGATACCTCGCCGATGAGCAGAGCGTGCCCGCCGTCGACGTCGTCCGGAATACGCAGCACTCGAACCTGCATTTCGCGCCCCTTGCGGGTCAGCCGATGTCCGGTCTCAGCGAGGCTCGACGCCGCAGTAGTCATGCTCCTCCGATGCATACGATCGACAGCCTTGCAGGTGATGTGACACGGCAACGCGAGAGAGCGAGAAACTGAACTGGGCACCATCGCGCCGGTCGCTCGACAAGATCGTCTCCCGACCCGATGGAACGTGACATTATATCAGTCGAGACAACTTTGCGACTCCTGCGACAAGCTCCGCCAAACATGCTGATGACCTGGTCAGGAACTGCCCCCGGTTGTCCCGTCCAGGGGAAGTTGCACGATGCGATCGACCTCGCTGGCGCGCGGCATCGCGGCCGCGACATCGCGGAACGATTGGGTCGTCGTGGCCGCCGCCGTCGCCCACTCGAAATCGTCCCGATCGGCCTGACGACGCTTGGTCACCACGCGATAGGCCAGCGCCGCGGCGAAGGCGGCCCGCGCACCCGCGGAGTCCTCCAGCATGGCGGCAGGCGGCCGGGGGATATCCAGATCTAGCGCCGCGGAACGGACGCGACATTCGAAACCCTCGACCGCGCATACATTGTGCACACCCAGAGCGCGCAGCCGCGGCGCGATGACCCCGTCGAAGTCCGGTTCGGTCTCGGCCGAATCGTCGACACCAGGGGTCCGGTAGATGTCGGGCACCAACTCGGCCAGTTCCCGCAGGGTTCCGATCAGGTAGTCGGTGATGCGCAGGTATTCGTAGATGTATTGCGGCGTCTTCACCCGCGGGGTGGGCTGAACCAGCAGTTTCGGCCGGTCGGGTGCGGCACGAATCATCGCCATCACCCGCTCGATCACCGCGGGCGGCGGTTCGAAGGTGAGCAGCACCGCCTCGGATCCGGTGATCGCCGTCTGCACCTCTGGTCGGCGCAGATCCTCTTGATTGAGTTTGACCTCGTCATCTTCCTCGCGCCCGATTGTGCATGCCATGCCGCTGGGAGTGGTGATGACGGCGGCGACCGGAGTCGAGGCGTAGGGAACCACCTTCACCAGTTCGGTGTCGACGTTCTCGCGGCGCAAGAACTGGATGATGCGTCGGCCCGCGGCGTCATCGCCGACCGCGGTGACGAAGCGGACTTGCAGGCCGAGCCGAGCCGCTGCGATCGCACGATTGAGTCCCTTGCCGCCGAGGCTCTCTTCGAATCGGCCGCGCGCCGATACACCGGGTCCCGGCATTTGGTCCACACGGTAGGTGTGATCGATCAGGGCATCACCGATGACCGTGATCACACCGGAGCGTGACTGCGAATGCGGCAGCACCACAAGTGGTTTCGATGTCGACATGCCGGCATGGATGGTGCCGGACGGGAGTGCGGAACCAGCGGTCAGATTTTCCGCCAGCGCGGTGAAGGCACGATGTTCGGGGGCGGCTCGCAGTGATCGCACGGTGGGAGCGGGAGGAATCCGGTCGGTCCACAGCGCCTCGTGCAGCGATTGCCAATGCTCTGTCAGATATTCGCGCCGCTCACCGAGATCGGATGCGTAGAAGCTGCCGAGATCCATACCGGTGGGCGGCTTTTCGCGCAACAGCCCCAGCGACAGCGCGGCGTCGACAATGAGCCGATTGGTCGGATCGAGCTGTCGTGCCATATCCCGGACCACGGGCAGCACGGCCTCCTCCGGCGATACCCTGGTGCGGTGCGCGTGTTGCTGCACGATGAGTAGTTCCAGCAGGGGGGAGACGTCGATCTCGGTGGTGCGCAATCGATCCGAGCTCAGGCCCGAGCGCTTGCACAGTCGCATCAGAATGCCGCGTATGGCGACCGTGCGCTCATCTTGCCGCGCCATGGCGAAATCCACCCCTCCGCATGTGTGTTGCCGATTCGTTGTGCCGATGTCGCGATTGCCCGGGTCGGCGGGTTTAGCGAGAGCGAGAACCGGCAATTACCAACGTACATCGGCAATTGACCCGAATGAAGGGCAAATGCCACACTAGGTTTGGCGATTCGACTCGCCCCACCAGATGACTCGGGAGGGCCCTGGTGATGAGAGTGATTCTTCTGATACGACATGCCCGGCGACGCAGACAGCATAGGCCTGGGGAGTCGGATACCGAACTGGAACCGAACTGGGTGACCGTCTAGGCGAACTCCTTCGCGACCAGCAACCGCACACCCGAATGGGCGTGGCGGACGGTGGGCGACGAGGAACCAGCATGGCGGCTGGGCTGGCTGCCCAACCAGCTCGGCCGTGAACAGGCACGGCCCGGGATGGCGTTGCAGGAGTTGCCGACTCACCCGGACCCGGCATCGGCCGATACCGCGCAGGCGCTGGCGGCCGAACTCGGTATCACCGTGACGCAGGCGCTGAGCCTGCTGCATCGACGGATGCTGGACAGGAGGCATTCGTGACCATTCACATCACTCGCTGGTCGATGACCAGCGATATCACCGCCGAATCCGCCCACCGGCTGGCGGAGAGGTGGTCCAAGTCGTGGCGGCTGAGCTGGCTGCCCGACCGCCTGCTCACTCGTGAACAGGCACTCGCGGGTATGGATCTCGCCGAGATCTTCAGCACCCAGGACTTCCGGCACGACGAAACGGTTCGATCCAGAGCCTGCAGCTGCGCCGGCCAACTCGGAATACCCCTCGAGCACATCGGACTCGAACTGTTGCAGCGGAGGCAGCAATGACCATTCACGCCACAGAATGGACGATCATCAGCGATCTATCACCTGAATCGGCGTACCGCGAGATCGGCCCCGGTACCAGGGTCTGGCGGCTGAGCTGGCTGCCCGACCGTCGTTTGACCTGGGAACAAGCCATGGCCGGGATGGAACTCGACGAGATCCTCAGCGACCCGGATGTAGTGCACGACCGCCGCGCCCATGCCGACGCCAGCGCTCGTGCCGACACGTTGGGCATCATCTGGGAGCACGCGGTGATCCTGTTGTCCAAGCGAATGATGGCTCGGCTCGGGCAGCAGGAGGGGAGCTGCTCAGGGCCCATCGGTGATGATCCGGGCGATAGCGTCGACGTCGGAGATGCGCGGCATGGCGCGAGGGACCTCCCCGAACGATTGTGTCGCGACCATCGCAGCACAGGCCCAGGTGTAGTCCTGCGCGTCGGCCGGGCGGCGCGATGACAGCACTCGGGTAACCAGAGCCGCGGCGAATGCCGCGTGTGCGCCAGGGGAGCCCTCGAGCACCACCGGGAACGGCGGTGTCTCGATGTAGACCGGATCCGACCACACACGGCAGCGAAAGTTCTCGACCGCGCACACTGTCCGCACGCCCAGTACCCGCAGCCGCTGGGCGATGTCCTCGGTCGAGTCCGAGCTGTCGGGCATCATCGCACGTAGGTTGATGGTCGAGCCCATCAGATAGTCGACGACTCCGAGACTGTTGTAGAGATATTGCGGCCGAACGAGTTCAGGCGCCGGATGCACGATCAAGAGCGGTTGGTCGCGTAGGCGCCGCAAGGTGGTCAGTACCTGTTCGATGACCGCGACCGGTGGTTCGAAAGTGAGCAGCACGGCGTCGGATTCGACGATGGCGGCATGTACGCGTGGACGACGCAGGTCGTGCGCGGTGAGCCGAATGCGATCGTGCTGGCACCCGATATTGGCCGAGGCGCCGGTGCTCGTGATCATCACCGCGGTCGCCTCGGTCCGGGCCCCCGCAATGACCTTCACCAGATCGATGTCGACGTTTTCGGTGCGCAGATAGTCCAGAATCATTCGGCCGCTGTCGTCGTCACCGACCGCCGAGATCAGCCGGACGGCGAGCCCGAGCCGCGCAGCGGCGACGGCGCGATTGAGTCCCTTCCCGCCCGGATGGCTCTCGAAGACCCCCGGGACGGACTCACCCGGTCCAGGAATGCGCTCCACCCGGTAGATGTGGTCGACAACGGCGGCACCGATGACCGTGACCACTCCCCGCGCGGCTCGCCGATCCGACGCGGCGGCACCGTCATCCGGCGGCATCGAGTGGACCATGCGCCGCCCCCTCTGGGTGCTGCAATTGATTTGTCTTGCCGCACACCAGCTTAGGCCGCGTGGACGCGAAATGGCATGTCCCGCAACATAACATCGGCCGCGCGAAACGACCGGTCGGGATCAGGTGTGTGCGACGTGCTCCGCACCGACCGCCTCGGCGATCGAGTGGTAACCGCCCGCGCGCAGCCGCTGTGCCAGGCCGCGGTGGATGTGGCGCATCCAGAACGGGCCGCCGTAGATGAATCCGGTGTAGCCCTGCAGCAGGGTGGCTCCGGCCAGAATGCGTTCCCAGGCCTGGTCGGCGGTTTCGATGCCGCCGACGGAGATCAGCACCAGGCGATCGCCCACGCGGCGGTAGAGCCGGCGCAGGACCTCGAGGGAGCGCTCGGCCACGGGCGGACCGGACAGACCGCCCGCGCCCATGGCCGCGACCTCGGCGGGATCGGTGCGCAGGCCGTCGCGGCGGATGGTGGTGTTGGTGGCGACGATGCCCGCCAGGCCCAGTTCGACGGCGAGATCGGCAACCGCGTCGACGTCCTCGTCGGACAGATCGGGGGCGATCTTCACCAGCACCGGGACCTCGACGCTGTCGAGCACGGCCTGCAGGACCGGGCGCAGGGATTCCACGGCCTGCAGGTCACGCAGACCGGGGGTGTTGGGGGAGCTGACGTTGACCACGACGAAGTCGGCGAGCGGGCCGAGCAGGGAGGCGCTGACCGCGTAATCGGCCGCGGCGTCGGCGGGTTCGACGATCTTCGTCTTACCGATATTCGCACCGATCGGGACCCCGCCGCGACGGGTGCGCAGCTGTTCGGCCGCTGCGGCGGCGCCGCGGTTGTTGAAGCCCATCCGGTTGATCAGGCCACGGTCGGCGGACAGCCGGAACAGTCGCGGCGCCGGATTGCCGGGCTGGGCCTGTGCGGTGACGGTGCCGATCTCGGCGAAACCGAATCCCAGTGGCGCCCAGGCGTCGACACCGTCGGCGTTCTTGTCGAATCCGGCGGCCAGGCCCAGCGGCGCGGGAAAGTCGATACCGAAGGCGTGGTTGCGCAGGATCGGATCGTCGGTGGTCAAGACCCTCGTCATCGCCCAGCGCGACGGCGCGAACCGGGCGGCCAGCCGCATGGCCGTGAACGCCAGGTGATGGATGCGCTCGGGCGGCAGCAGGAACATCAGGCGCAGCAGCAGTGAATACATGGCCTCACATTCCCGGTTCGGGCTGGGGTAGTAGTGCGGTTTTTCGCCTGCGCAGCAGCACCCGCCGGCTGCCGTCGGTGTAGGCCCGCACCCGCGACAGTTCCCAGCCGCCGAATTCGGCCTGGATGGCCAGTCGCATCGACGCCGTCACCCGGGTCACCTCCGGTGGTAGCCGCAGCGGCACGTATTCGTAGTCGTCGCTGCTGGTTTCCCAGCTCGCCGGTAACGCTGCGCGTGATTGTGGCGCCATCACTGCCCTTCCTTCCGCTGGTCCGCGCGGATCCGTTGCAGACCGTCTCCGGTCGCGGAACCGACGAACAGGTCACCGGTGCGCTCGTCGATGGTCACCGAGTTCGGCTGCCGCACCGTCGGGTAACGGCCCACTTCTTTCGGTATACCCGTCGACAGGTCGAATCCGGCGACTTCATTGCTCTGGGTGCACGTCACCCACACGGTGTCGGACCGCTGATCGTAGGCAAGCGCGTAAGGCGAAGATCCTACCGGGAATCGCTGACGCAGTACGAGCGGTCCGGCCGTGTAGACCAGCAGTTCGTTACCTGCGGTGTCGGTGACGGTGATGCGGCCGAAGGGGTCGGTGATCAAATTGGTGGCGCCCTCGCCCGCGCGCAGCGCCAGGCCGAGGCGGTCTTTGCCGAGGTCGAGCTGGGTCAGTGAGGTCTGGCGGCGGTCCAGGACCGAGACGTGGTCGCCGGTCAGGGCGAGTGCGTCGGCGGAGGCGAGGCCGGAGATGGTTTCGGTGACCTTGCCGTCGGGGGCGAACTCGCGCACCTTGCCGTCGGCGGTGCCGACGAACAACGTGCCGTCGTCGCGGTAGCGCACCGATCTGACGTCGCCGTCGACGGACACCTCGGTGACGACACCGGAGGCGATGTCGACGCGCATGATCCGGTGATCGGCGGGGATCAGCAGTTCACCCGGTTTGCCCTGGGCCAGGCCGACACCGCGCGCGGGGAGCATGAGGGTGCGCACGTCGCGCGCGAGGGTCGCGGGATCGATGACGAACAGCGTGGCGCCCGCGTCGCGGCCGGTATCGAGCGCTACCAACGCTCCGGTGCCCGTCTCCGCGAGCAACCCGCCGATCGGATTCGCCAGGCGCAAGACGTCCCCGGTGGGTGGGGCCGTCTGTGTGGGGGCGACCGCCGCGGTGGCCGCGGGTCGCGTCTGCAGCTTGTCGCTATCGGATTCGGTGGAACATCCGGCGATCAGCACCAGCGCCGCCACGCTCGCCAGCGCTGAGGGGAGCCAGCCACGAGGGCGCATCCACCGAACTCCTTTACTACGACGAATCCTCGGCTACATCACCATCTGACCATGATGGCGCACCTTCCCGACCTACCGGGGTGGTCGCTACCGGTGAATGTCGGTGATCGGGGTTACCGTTGAGTTGAAACAGTTCCAATTCAGGGAGATCCGGTTGAAAGCCGACCATCCATCGGGATTTGCCATCGATGACATAACCGTTGGTCCGTTTGCTCACGGATTCGGCACCACGGCCGATGGCAGGCCCTATGCCTTCCGCACGGTCCGATCCACCGTGGTGCTCGAGATCTATCGCGCCGACCTCGACAATGACGTGCCGGGACCGGAGGATGTCGTCGCTATCGCGCAGGCGCGGGTCACCGATATCGATCTCGACGACGAACGCAGTGTGGTGGCGCTGGTGCGGGACATGATCCCGGATGCCGAACCGGTCGAAACGGCGCCGGATCGTGACGTGACAACCGTGCGGACCCTGCTGGGGCGGATCAGCGCCGTGATTGATGGTATGTAGATGGGGATGCCAACCACACGATTCGCCCGTTCCGTGCTGACCGCGACCGCCCTGGTCGCGGTGGCCGCCGCATGCAGCACGGGACCGGACGAGGCCTCGGTCGACGCCGCGCGGTCCTCGGCCATCGCGTCCCTGTCCTCCTCGATCGCGACCTCCTCCAGCGCCGCACACCGCCCGCTGCCCACGGCCGCCGAACTGGACGCGCAGATCAAGCGCGCGCTGGATCCGGCGCTGCCCGACTCCGAACGCACCGACCTCATCGAGGACGGCGACGCCTTTCGCGACGCCATCCCGGACATGTACCGGGCGCTGCGGGACAATCCGCGCGCCATCTACGGCGTCACCGATCCGGTATTCGACAATCGCGACGGCACCCTGACCGCGACCATGCGGCTGGACAAGGACGGCACCGGCACCGCGGTGCGCACCACCGTCGTGCACTTCGTGTTGATCGACGGCAAGTGGAAGATCTCGCGCACCGACCTGTGCGGCATCCTGCGCTCCGCCGATTACCGCACCCCGGCCTGTGGCTAGATGATCGAATCCGGGTCGCTGCGGTGGGGACGGTTCATCCACCGCCACCGCTACCTCGTGCTGGGCATCGCCGTCGTGGTAGTGCTGCTCTCGGGCTGGTATGGCCGTGACCTCGCGGGCAGGCTCACCCAGGAGGGCTGGTTCGACGAGAGCAGCGAATCGGTCAAGGCGTCCAAGCTCGCCGACGCCACCTTCGGCCGCGATACCGACAGCGACATCATCCTGCTCTACACCGCACCCGACGGGATGACCGTCGACGACCCGAACGTGCGCGGCGCGGTGACCACCGCGTTGAAACAACTGCTGGCCCGCCACCCCGACCGGGTCCAGAAGATCGACAGCTATTGGGACAGCCCCTTCGCCGCGCAGGCCACCGACGCCTCGCACACCCACGCCTTCGCCAGCGTCGGACTGCGTGGAGAGGGCACCGCGACCGTCGAGAACTACACCGCGATCAAGGGTGAGCTCGGCGCCGGACGCGCGGGCGGCGGACCGGGCGGCACCACGGTGCAACTGGCCGGGCTGCAGCCGATCGTCGAGGGCATCAATCAGGGCATGCAGGACGATATCCACCGCGCCGAGATCATCGCGCTGCCGATCGTGGCGATCCTGCTGTACTTCGTCTTCGGCGGGGTGATCGGGGCGCTGCTGCCGGTGCTGATCGGCGCGATGACGGTGCTGGGCACCCAGGGCACCATCCGGGTGCTCACCGAGCACATCGATGTGAACGTATTCGCCAGTGCGGTGGTCACTTTGGTGAGTCTGGGGTTGGCGATCGACTACGGGCTGTTCACGGTGACCCGGTTCCGGGAGGAGCTGGCCGCCGGCCACACGGTGGAGGAAGCGACGGCGCGCACCGTCGCCACCGCCGGGCGCACCGTGCTGTTCTCGGCCGCGATCATCGCGATCAGCCTGGCCGCGTTGTTCATCTTCCCGAACGGGGTGCTGCGGTCGGTGCCCTATGGCGGCATCAGTTCGGTGCTGCTGGCCGCGGTGCTGTCGGTGACGGCGCTGCCCGCGGTGCTGAGCATCGTCGGGCGCCGGATCGACCTGTGGGGCTGGCATCGCTTCTCGCGCACCAAGTCCGAGGCGCAGATCGACGCCGGATTCTTCTCGCGGCTGGCGCAGCGGGCGATGCGGCGGCCGTGGGCGGTGGTGGTGCCGATCGTGCTCGGACTGCTCGCGTTGATCATCCCGATTCGCAATATCGAGTTCGGCGGGATCAGTGAACGGTATCTGTCCAAGGACAATGCGGCGCGGGTCGCGCAGGAACGGTTCGATCAGCTGTTCCCGAGCTTCCGCACCGAACCGATCAAACTCGTCGTGGTGGGCGCGAATCCGCAGCAACTCAGCGATATTCGTTTCGAGGCCAGCCGAGTTCCTGGTCTGACGGGGCGTTTCGAACCGGGCGCGCCGACCAAGGACGGGATCAATGTGCTCAATGCCGGTCTCGCCGATAAGGGGGACGCGGACGCGGTGATCGACGCGCTGCGGGCGATTCCGGAACCGTCCGGGGTCGAGATCATGGTGGCCGGGGTGCCCGCACTAGAGCGCGACAGCATCAACGGCTTGCTGGTGCGGCTTCCGCTGCTGGTCGCGATCCTGGCGGCGGCCGCATTGGGGATGCTGTATCTGGCGTTTCGTTCGATTGTGCTGGCGCTCAAGGCCGTTGTGATGAGCGCGTTGAGCCTCGCCTCCACCCTGGGCGTGCTCACCTGGGTCTTTGTCGAGGGACACGGGGCCGGGATCTTCGACTTCACGCCCGGACCGCTGATGTTCGCGGTGCTGGCGCTCATCGTGACGGTGGTATTCGGGCTGTCCACCGACTATGAGGTATTCCTGCTGTCGCGGATGGCCGAGGCCCGCGCCGACGGCGCGTCCGCGCCGGAGGCCATCCGCTACGGCATCGCCCACACCGGTGCCGTGATCACCTCGGCGGCAGCGATTCTCATCGTGGTGACCGGCGCGTTCGGCTTCTCCGATCTGGTGTTGATGAAGTACATCGCCTACGGGATGATCGCGGCGCTGGTGCTGGACGCGTCGGTGGTCCGCATGCTGTTGACACCCGCGGTGTTGAAGCTGATCTGGCGTTGAGGGCTGCGGCGAGAGGATCGGATGAACGTGGTCAAGGGCGCGAATCTGGCCCTGATGTTTCTGTTGGAGTTGGGGGTGCTCGCCGGAGCGGCGGTCTGGGGCTGCACCCTCGATGCGAACCCGATCGTGCGGGTCATCGCCGGAATCGGTGCACCCGCGGTATTCATCCTGGTGTGGGCACTGTTCGCGGCGGGCGGCGGCAAGAACGCACGGTACCCGCTCGCCGGCCCGTGGCGGGCCTTGCTGGAGATCGCGTGGTTCGGCGGCGCGGCGGTGTTGATCGGCCTGGCCTGCACGGCGGTGGCCGGGATCGTGTTCTTCGCGCTGTGGGCGGCGAACGGCGCGCTGCGATTGCTGTGGCGGCAGGCCTGAGCGAGGTCAGCGGCGGATCGGGAGGACCAGTTGGGCGCCGGTTATCGGGTGGTCGAGGACTTCGACCGGATGTTGGTAGACGCGAGTGAGCAATTCGGTGGTCAGGACCTTGCGGGGCGGGCCGTCGGCGGCGATGCGGCCGGATTCCAGGACGGCGACGCGGTCGGCGTAGGCGGCGGCGATGCCGAGGTCGTGCAGGACCACGACCACGGCCGTGCCCGCGGCCGCGCGGGCGGTGGCCAGGCGCAGGACCGCTTCCTGATGGCCGAGGTCGAGGGCGGCGGTGGGTTCGTCCAGGAGCAGGGTCGCGGTGTCCTGGGCGAGCACGCGGGCCAGTGCGACGCGGGCGCGTTCGCCACCTGAGAGCGTCGGAAACGCCCGGGCGGCAAGGTGTTCCACGTCGGCCGCGGCCATGGCGGCGCTGATCCGCTCGTCGTCGAGCTCGCGCCGCTCGGTGCGCACCCAGGGCGCTCGGCCCATTGCCACCACCTCGCGGGCGGTGAACGGAAACCCGACGGTGTGGCTCTGCGGCAGCACCGCGCGACGACGCGCCATATCCAGATGGGACCAGTGCGCCAGCGTCCGCCCGTCGAGCTCGATCACCCCCTCGCTCGGTTCGAGCTCGCCCGCGAGCGCCGCCAGCAACGTCGACTTGCCGGCACCGTTCGGACCGACCAGCGCCACGATCTCACCAGCCACGACATCGAAATCGACCGCCTCGAGCACCCGCCGCGTATGCGCCCCCGAAGCCCCACGCCGATCCACGCTCACACCGGTCGCGCGCAACGTCACCGCGCCGCGCTGCGGTGGCGCCGGCAATTCATGTGTCCGCGCGAACACCGAACTCAACCCCTGCAGCACCCCGCTCACTCCTCCACCTCGCCACTCTCGGGCTCGGGCGCGCGTCCTCGGCGTTCCACCTGGCGCTGACGCTCCGCGTGTCCTCGGCCGGCCGTGACCGGCGGCGCTTCAGTGGGTCGAGCGCAATTCAGGCTCCATAACGGGTGCGGATCACCGCAAAGGGGGCGGCTGATCGGTCGATCGACACAGGTTCCAGGCGCAACTGCTGCGCAGTCGCGCCCGCACGTGGGGTGTGGATGGAAATCCGTTGTGCCCGAGAGTGATTCGTGCCCCAGTCGCTGGTGCGGGTCCGTCGTCGGTGTGTGTATCAATCCGAACGGCGTGTTCGGACCGTGCGCATCTGCGAGGGCAGCTCTCGTGCGGCCTTGTCCGCGCTCGCGGCATGCGCGACGTGCACGGGAAGCCGTTGCGCCGCAAGCGGATCGGTGGCTCATGCCCAACCTCCGGCGCGGGCGCGGGTGCGGCGCAGGAGCCAGAAGAAGAAGGGGCCGCCGATGAGCGAGGTGAGCATGCCGAGGGGGAGATCGGCGTTGTGGACCAGGGAGCGGGCGGCGACGTCGGCGGCGAGCAGGACGACGGCGCCGACGATGGCGCTCAATGGGATCAGGATGCGGTGGGCGGGGCCGACGAGCATGCGGCCCAGATGCGGCACGATCAGGCCGACGAACAGCACGATGCCGGTGAAGGCCACACCCGCGGTCGCGAGCACGGCGACCACCACGATGACGTTGCGCCGCAACCGTTCCACGTCGACACCCAAGTGGCGGGCGGCGGATTCACCCAGGGCGAGCAGGTCGAGGCGGGGTGCGATGAGCACCGCGGCGAAAATGCCGAGCGCGGTCAGCGGGGCGACGACGCGCACCGCCTCCCAGGTGGCTCCATTCAGACTGCCCAACTGCCAGAACACGATCTGGTCCCGGGCGGCGGGGGAGGCGATGAACAGCAGGAACGCGATCAACCCGCCCGCGAAGGCATTGATCGCGACGCCGGTGAGCACGAGCGTGACCACCTCGGTGCGCCCGTTCGACCGCGACAGCAGATACACCAGCAGTGTCGTCAGCAGCCCCGCAACGAACGCGGCCCCCGCCACCGACCACGCCGCCACGAACGCCCCGCCCACCACGATCACCGTGCCCGCACCGACCGCGGCCCCCGCCGACACACCGATCACTCCCGGTTCGGCGAGCGGATTCGCGAACACCCCCTGCAACAATGCACCCGCTGTCGCCAACGCCGCCCCGACCAGCATCGCGAGCACCACCCGCGGGAATCGCACCTGCCACAGCGTCACCTCACCTGCCGGATGCGCGGGCATCGGCCCCCAATCCAGCCCGATCCGATGCAGCACACTGCCCGCCACCTCGGCAGGCGTCGTCGGCACCTGCCCGATCGCCGCCGACGCCAACGCCAGCACCACCAGAGCGGTCACCGCCACCGCGAACACGATCGTCGTCCGCGATCGTCCCCGCGACTTCGGCGCGACCGGGTGCGGACTGTGCGGCATGGCCGAATCGGTCACCGTTGCCCGCGTCTCGGTCACACCACGCCGTGCTGCGCCGCTCATGCCTGCGCCTCGCTGGCGCTGGGCTCCGGCATGCGCGATGCGCGCTGCCACATGATTCGCTCACTGCGTTCGCTCATGCGGGCTTGGTGCCGTACACGGCCTCGC
This sequence comes from Nocardia nepalensis, assembly GCF_048910785.1. Lineage (NCBI taxonomy): Bacteria > Bacillati > Actinomycetota > Actinomycetes > Mycobacteriales > Nocardiaceae > Nocardia > Nocardia nepalensis. The sequence goes on from NZ_JBKBET010000028.1 coordinate 111,069, forward strand.
TGAGGGCGGCGATCACCCGGCCGGTATTCGGGCCGAAGCTCAACACCACCGCATCGGACATGTCGACGACGCGCTTGTTGCGGCCGCCGGGGGTCTGCGCGATGCCGGGCACCTTCTCCAGCCCGTCGACACCGCCGACGGACTTCAGTCCGTCCGACATCACCAGCAGCACATCCGGTGCGGCCGCGATCATGCCCTCGCTGGTGATCGCGACGAACGGTTCGGTCAATCCGGCCGCGGTGCCCGCATCGCGCGCGCCGAGGGCGGTGATGAGGGCGTCGGCGCCGGAGCCGGGTCCGGCGAGCATGGTGATGGCGGTGCTGCGCAGGTAGAGGAAGGCGATGGTGAGGGGCTTATCGGGCTTGGGTACCGCGGCGCTGGCGGCGGCGATTTCGTCGCGGGTGCGCTGGGCCAGGGCCCGGCCGCGCTCGGGGATGCCGAGTGCGGCGGCGACCGCCTCGATCTGCGGCACCACCCCGTCCATGGTGCGTTGCGGATCGAAGTAGACGACGGTGACCCCGGCCGCGCGCAACTGCTCACGCACCTGCGGGGCGGCGCTGGTGCTGTCGGTGAGGAACACCGAAGGACGCAGCGCCAGAATCGATTCCACATTCAGCGAGCCGCTGCCGCCGGTCACGTTCGGCACATTCTCGACCGCGGGGAACGCGGCGGCGGTGCTGCGTCCGACGAGTTTTGCGCCCATGCCCAGCGCCCACACGGTCTGTGCGAGGGTGCCGTAGCGGTCGGCGGCGATGATGCGGCTGGCATCGGTCACGGTGACCTCGGCCCCGTCGAACGAGCGGACGGTCACCGGCAGCGCAGGTGTGGGTTCGGGCCCGATGGGCACCGGATCCAGATTCTCCAGTTTCGCGGTGACCGGCCCGCGCCCGCCGGAGGTCGCCGCGTCGCCATCGGTGCCGCAGGCGGCCGAACCGACCAGCAGGGTCAATGCCAGCGCGGCCAGGAGGCAACGAGCCCCGCCGGATCGGACACGGTCGAGAAACCTCATGCAGGTAAGGCTAGCCTCCGTCATTCCGTGCGTGCACTCACGTCGTCGAGCGCGGCCGCGATGGCGCGCGGAAGTTCCAGTGTCTCGGCGGCCAGCACCCCGGTGAGCTGCCCGATATCGCGAGCGCCGACGATCATGCTCGCGATGCCCGGGCGATCCCGAATCCAGGCCAGGGCGACCGCCAGCGGTGAGGTGGCCAGTCCGTCGGCCGCGGTCACCAGGGCATCGACCACGCGGGTCGCCCGGTCATCGAGCCGGTGCCGGATCTCGGCGGCGGTCGCCTCATCCGCGCCACGCGAGTCTGCGGGCACACCGTCACGATATTTGCCGGTGAGGATGCCCCCGGCCAGCGGCGCGGTGGCGATCAGCCCGACACCGTGGTGGCGGGCGGCGGGGATGAAATCGGTCTCGGTCTCACGGGCCAGCAGCGAGTACGGGGTCTGCGCGACACTGACCGGCGCGACCGCGGCGATGCTGGCGACCTGCCAGGCGTTGAAACCACGCACCCCCGCGTAGCGGACCTTTCCGGAGCGGACCGCGAATTCCAGGGTTGCGGCGACCTCGTCGAGCGGGGTCGCCGGATCCCAGGCCGCGACATGCCAGATATCGAGATAGTCGGTGCCCAGTTCGAGCAGCGTCCGATCGAGTTGGCGCAGCAGCGCGCGACGCGAGGTGTCCACGGCCGGACGCACCGGCTCCGGTGTGGGCACGGTCGGTCCCGCGGGCGCGGGCGTGATCCGCGGCGCGACACCCGCGCAGCCGCTGAGCACCAGATCGTCGCGCGAAACCAGATCGCCGAGCAGCTCGGCCAGAATCCGTTGTGCCACACCGCCCGCGTAGGCGGGCGAGGTGTCGACCAGGGTGCCGCCCGCCTCGGCGAACGCCACCAACTGCACCGCCGCCTCGTTGGTATCGGTATGCGCACCCCAGGTGTGGGTCGCCAGTCCTATCCGGGACACCCTTAGGCCGCTGCGGCCGACCGTCCGCTGTTCCATCACCGTGTCCGCGCATTCGTCACGGCGCCAAGCCTAGAGTGTGGATACCCAACTCGACGCCCACCAGCACAGTGGGTCGCATCGGTGCGAGGTCGAGTCGGCGAATTCGGTCCCGGCACAACAGCCGGACACGCCGTCGTAGCCTCGACACTGTACTGTCGCTGCGTGATTGCGGCGATGGTCACGTGATGCGACCGGCCGCCGGACCAATTGCCCAGTAGGAACAGGTATTTCGGGCGGAAAGTGGAGGCGGATTCGTGGTCGGTGAGTCGATGACCTGGGTGCAGGCCTTGGTACTTGGTCTGGTGCAGGGGCTCACCGAGTTTCTGCCGATCTCCTCCTCGGCGCATCTGCGCATCGTTTCGGCGGTGTTCTTCGGCGATGACGCGGGCGCCTCGTTCACCGCGGTGACCCAGTTGGGCACCGAGGCCGCGGTGCTGGTGTATTTCGCCAAGGACATCTGGCGGATCATCGTCGCGTGGTTCGCTGGCCTGCGCGAACGCCTGACCACCCGCGGTCGCCAGGACCTGCCGCTGCACGATCAGCCCACCACGAGACTTCCGGTCATCACCGCCGACTACAAGCTCGTCCTGGACGAGCGGGCCCAGCGTGAGCTCGATTACCGCATCGGCTGGTATGTGATCATTGCGACCATCCCGATCGGTGTGCTGGGCTTCCTGCTCAAGGATCAGATCCGCACCGGCGCCCGCAATCTGTGGCTGGTGTCGTTCATGATGGTCGCGTTCGCGCTGGTCATCGCCGCCGGTGAGTACTACGGGCGCAAGATCCGCCCGATCGAGCAGCTGACCACCCGCGACGGGCTGATCATGGGCTTCGCGCAATGCCTGGCATTGATACCGGGTGTGTCCCGTTCCGGTGCGACCGCGACGGCGGGTCTGTTCCTCGGGCTGGAGCGCGAAGCGGCCGTGCGGTTCTCGTTCCTGCTGGCGATTCCCGCGGTGACCGCGTCGGGATTGTTCAGCCTGCCCGACGCGTTCGAACCGGCGGGTGAGGGTCTCAATGCCAGCGGTCCGCAGCTGCTGGTGGCGACGATCCTGGCCTTCGTCGTCGGCTACGCCTCGGTCGCGTGGCTGTTGAAGTTCGTCGGTAAACATTCGCTGGACTGGTTCGTCGGTTACCGCATCGTGCTCGGCCTGACCGTCATGGGCCTGCTCGCGGGCGGAGTGGTGTCGGCGACATGATCGTTAGGCTGGTGCCATGACGGTGATCCTGCTGCGGCACGGTGTCTCGACCTCGAACACCGCCCGCACCCTCGCCGGGCGCAGTGCCGGTGTCGAATTGACCGAACATGGCAACACCCAGGCCCGCGCCGTCGCCGAGCGGCTCGCCGCGCTGCCTATCGAGCACATCGTGCACTCCCCGCTGCTGCGCTGTCAGCGCACGGTCGCACCGCTGGCGGAAAAGCTCGGTCTGGAACCGGAATACGACGATCGGCTCATCGAGGTCGATTACGGCGACTGGACCGGCAAGGCGATCGCCGATCTGCTCACCGAACCGCTGTGGAAGGTGGTGCAGCGGCACGCCTCCGGCGCGATCTTCCCGAGCGGGGAAGGGCTCGCGCAGGTGCAGGCGCGCGCCGTCGCGGCGGTGCGCGAGCACGATCGAAGATTCGCCGAGAAGGCCGGGCACGATGTGCTGTGGGTGGCGTGCACGCACGGTGATGTGATCAAATCCGTGCTCGCCGACGCACTCGGCATCCACCTCGACGGCTTCCAGCGAATCGTGGTCGAGCCCGCCTCGATGAGTGTCGTGCGCTATACCCCGACCGCGCCGTATGTGGTTCGGCTCAACGACACGGGCACGGATCTGTCCGGTTTGGCGGCAACCAGACCGCAACGGCCCGCATCCGATTCCCGGACGCCGGACGCCGAACCGGTGGATACGTCGGGCCCGGTTCCCGGTGGCGAGCTAGGTGGTACCCCGAGTGCGGATAATGGGAATGCGGAGCTTTGAGATTCCTTGTAAACGAGTAGGTGGCGTGTTGCGGAGTCCAGCGCCGCGGGTAGTCGATCAGGGTCACGTATCAGGAGGTGCAGATGTCTCGCGCAATCCATGTATTTCGCACCCCCGATCGTTTTGTCGCCGGGACCGTCGGTGAGCCGGGCGATCGCTCGTTCTACCTGCAGGCCGTGCAGGAACCTCGGGTGGTCAGCGTGTTGTTGGAGAAGCAGCAGGTGAAGGTGCTCGCCGATCGCATGGGGCTGCTGCTGGACGAGGTCGCGCGCCGCTTCGGCGCCGAGGTGCCGCCGCAGGCCGAGGACATCTCCGACAGCGATCCGCTGGTGACACCGATCGATGCCGAATTCCGGGTCGGCACCATGGGCCTGGGCTGGGACGCCGACGCGGGCGCGGTGGTGGTGGAGCTGCTGGCGATCACCGAGACCGAGGTCGACGAGTCGGTGGTGCTCGATGACACCGAGGAGGGTCCGGACGCGGTGCGGGTGTTCCTGACGCCGATCCAGGCCCGGGAGTTCGCGTTGCGGTCGACGCGGGTGATCGCGGCCGGGCGGCCGCCGTGCCCGCTGTGCGGGGAGCCACTATCGTCGCGTGGGCATATGTGTGTACGAACCAACGGATACAAGCGCGGGGATATTTTCGGCGCGGCTGAGCTAGAGGAGTAGTCCGTGGCCGAGGCTCGGTGGCACACCGCCGAATTGACGGTGATCGGGCGGGTGACGACCGCGAGCAATGTCACGCTGGTCTGTGATGCGGACGGCACCGATGGGGTGCCGGTTCGGGTGGTGTACAAGCCGGTGCGCGGTGAGCGGCCGCTGTGGGATTTCCCCGATGGCACCCTGGCCGGGCGTGAGGTCGCCTCGTATCGGGTGTCGCAAGCACTCGGCTGGGGCGTCATTCCGGAGACGATCCTGCGTGAGGGTCCGTACGGGCCCGGCATGGTGCAGCGGTGGGTGGAGTCGGTGGACAACCACACCGAACAGGGCAATCGGCTCGATCTGGTGGATCTGGTTCCGTTGGGTGCGGTGCCGGACGGGTTCTGCGAGGTGCTGCGCGCCCAGGACCCGGCGGGCAACGAGGTCTCGCTGATCCATGCCGACGATCCGCGCCTGCAGCGGATGGCGGTGCTCGACGTACTGCTCAACAATGCCGACCGCAAGGGCGGGCATGCGCTCGAAGGTGTCGACGGGCAGGTTTACGGCGTCGACCACGGCATCTGCCTGCACAGCGAGCACAAGCTGCGCACGGTGCTGTGGGGGTGGGCGGGCAAACCTATCTGCGACGGGCTGATGGCCGATATCGCCGTGTTCGCCGAGAAGCTACCCGGCGCGGTCGCCGATGGTCTCGCGCCGCATCTCACCGATGCCGAGATCGAGGCGCTCGCCGACCGCACGCAGGAGTTGCTGGACAATCCGGTGATGCCGGTGCCGCGCACGTCGCGACCGATTCCGTGGCCCGCGTTCTGAGCTGAGGTCGGCGCCGTCCGGGACTGCCGTCGTCGGCCGACGCCGTCGCCTGCAGCGAACTCGAATTCGATACCGGCCGAGGCGAGTTCACCCAACTCGCATTCGCTGCGACCGAGCCCGGTATCCCGCACCTTCGCCCGCGAACCGGACACGATCACCGACCTGGTCAACCGCTGACCCGTCAGCGACCGAGGTGCGGCGGTGCCGCGCTGTGGGCCGGTCGCGAAGCTCGGCGATGCCGTCGATCGCACGGGGTGTGCCGACCAGCGCATTCGGGCGGCCTGGCGCACGAGGCATTCTCCCGAGGAGCTTCCTCGGCTAGGGCCATGCGCTTACGGCGTACTCAGCGCAGCAGCGGGCGGACTTCGGCGCCGACGAAGCGGATGAATTCGATCAGGTCCGGATCGTCATCGGTGGGTTCGAGGACGACGGAGTCCGCGCCGGCGTCGGCGTAGCGGCGGACGGTGTCGGCGATGGCTTGCGCATCGCCCGCGACGCCTGCCTCGGCGGGGTGCTCGCCGCTGTTGCGCTGCTGGGCGGCTGTGAGGCGTTCGGATGCGTCCGGTCCGGTGGCGGTGAGCACGTAGGCGATGACCCGGTGCGCTTCGGTGCGTCCGGCCCTCGACCGGCCCTCCTCGATGAGTGTGCGGGCGGCGCGGACTCCGTCCGGGGTGGTCCGTGCGGTGAGGATGGTGGCGTCGGCGAGTTCGCCCGACAGTCGCAGGGTCTGTGGGCCGGTCGCGGCGGCGGCGATCGGCGGGGGTGTGGTCGGCGGCCAGTCCAGGGCAACATTGTCCAGGCGCACGTATCGGCCGGTGGTGCTGACCTTCTCCCCGTTCAGCAACCCGCGCAGCGCACCCAACTGTTCACGCAACAGCGTCATCGGCGACTCGACGCGCGCACCGACCTGCCCCATCCAGTCCTGCACTCCGTGCCCGAATCCCGCAAGCACCCGGCCCGGATGCAGCCGCAGCAGCGCCGCCACCTCCATCGCGGTCAGCGCTACATTACGCAGCGGCACGGGCATCACCCCGATGCCGACGCGCAGCCGCTCTGTTCGTGCCAATATCGTTGCGGCAGTAGCGATTCCACCGCTCCAGAAGCAGTCCTCCCACAGCCACAACTCTTCGAGACCGCTGTCTTCGGCCGCGGCCGCCACCGCGGCCAAACGTTCGGGGGAGAGCTGGGGCAAGGACACGGCACCGAGAACAGTCACCGGTCCAACCTAGCGCGATCCCCTTCGGCCCCGGCAGGATTCGGCCACCTCGTCCCAGCACCCAGAGGCTGCGCGGTCCATCTGGAGGTGTCCGCGACCGGGTCTCCTTACGCGCCGGCGATAGCTCGAGGCGAACAATGACCAACAGCGGTGCAGGATACGGGCGTGGAGTTGGAGCCTTACCGCGGTCAACAGCGCCTTGCAGCGGGTCCATGCGGCGCTGGCCGATATTGCCGACATCGATGAGGTCACCGAACCGGCGGATCCCGAGGTGGCCGCGGCGGTCGACCGGTACGTGCGCGCGTTCGAGGCGGCCGACGTCGCGGCGTTGGTCGGGCTCCTGACCGACGACGCGGTGCTGGAGATGCCGCCGGTGCCGTTGTGGTACTTGGGCAGCGGGGACTACGGGCTGTTCATGCGGCGCGTCTTCGACATGCGCGGAAGCGGCTGGCGGATGCGGCAGCTGTCGGCCAACGGGCAGCCCGCCCTCGCCGCATACGCGCCGGAACCGGGCGGCGGCCATGTCCTGCACACACTGCAGGTCCTCACGGTGATCGGCGGCCGAATAGCACGCAATGTCGTATTCGCCGACCCAGGCGTGTTCCCGCTGTTCGGGCTGCCGGACAGAATTTCCGCGAGCGATCTGCGCCGGCCGCGATGAGTCGGCGCGATGTCGCCGGTACATATCGGTGAAACATCGATCGCTGCGAAAGGAACATTGATCATGAGCGTGATCGTCATCGAGTTCATGACGCTCGACGGAAGAGTCACCGACCCGGACGGACGCGGGGGAACTCCTACCGGCGGCTGGGCATTCCGGCACGGCCCGCAGACCGTCGCCGGCGACAAGTTTCGGCTCGGACAGACCATGGACGACGGCGTGATGCTGCTGGGCCGTCGGACATGGGAGTTGTTTTCTCGCATCTGGCCGCAACGCGACGACCCGTTTTCGGCTCGAATGAACGCGATTCCGAAGTTGGTCGCCGCACGCACGCGCACCGATGTCTCGGCGTGGTCGAACTCGCGGATCATCGAAAGCGACCCGGTCGCGACCGTCAAGAGCGAGCATCGCGACGTGATCATCACCGGCAGTCTCGGCATTGTGCAGTCGCTGATGGCCCACGATCTCATCGACGAGTACCGGCTGTTGATCTTCCCGACGGTGCTCGGCGCAGGCGATCAACTCTTCCCCGCCAACCAGCCGCCGCTGTATCTCGAGTGCCGGTCGGCGGAACCGGTCGGCGCCGCAATCCTCGCGCAGTACACGAGGTCGACTCAGTGACCTCCGAACATTCTCGCCGCAGATGACCGTGGGCAGGTCTCGGCCCCAGCCGAGACTTGCCCCGTGCGATACCGCCTCCTCGGCGCGGATTTCGGGCCGACTTCCTCGCCGAATGCGATGGCTCCCCGTTCGTTTACGGCGTGACCGCAGCCACGATGTACACATTGCCTACGGTGTAGTTGCGGGCTGGGTGAGCACATTGCGTTGCGGAAGCGGGAGTGACCTGCGCCACTCGCGGCAATTCGATCTGCGAGAGCGGAAACATTGACTTCCGACTTTTGTGACATCGGGGCTGGTCAGATCCAGCGTTGTCGGCATCGACCCTACCGCTCGGGGCAGGGTGCGGCGCGATGGCCGCCACCACACCTTTACCCTCGAATCATGCAGTCCTGGTCCGATACCGCCCTCCCCACCATTCCCGGAGCAGGGCCACCGTTGCGGTTGTACGACACCGCCGACCGGCAGGTCCGCCCGGTAACCCCGGGCCCGACGGCCACCATGTACGTCTGCGGGATCACCCCCTATGACGCCACCCATCTCGGGCACGCCGCAACCTACCTGACCTTCGATCTGGTCAACCGGCTGTGGCGCGACGCGGGCCATGAGGTGCACTACGTGCAGAACGTCACCGATGTCGACGACCCGCTGTTCGAGCGCGCGGCCCGCGACGGCGTGGACTGGCGTGATCTGGGCACCCGCGAGATCAATCTGTTCCGCGAGGATATGTCCGCGCTGCGGATCGTGCCGCCGCGCGAGTACGTCGGCGCCATCGAATCCGTCGACGAGGTCGTCGAATTCGTGCAGAAGCTGCTGGCCGAGGGGGCGGCGTACACCGTCGACGATGCCGAGTATCCCGATATCTACTTCCGCGCCGATGCCACCGAACAGTTCGGCTACGAATCGGGCTATGACCGCGCGACCATGGACCGCCTGTTCGCCGAGCGCGGCGGCGACCCGGACCGTCCGGGCAAACGCGACACCATCGACGCGCTGCTGTGGCGTGCCGCGCGTCCAGGCGAGCCGTCCTGGCCCGCCCCGTTCGGCGCGGGCCGCCCCGGCTGGCATATCGAATGTTCGGCGATCGCACTCAATCGCGTCGGCCCGGAATTCGACATCCAGGGCGGCGGCAGCGACCTGATCTACCCGCATCACGAATACTCCGCCGCGCACGCCGAGGCGCTGATCGCAGGCCGCCGTTTCGCCCGCCACTACGTGCACGCCGGTCTCATCGGCTTGGACGGCGAGAAGATGTCGAAGTCCAGGGGCAATCTGGTACTGGTCTCCAAGCTGCGCCGCGCCGGAGTCGACCCGGCCGCCATCCGCCTCGGCCTGCTGGCCGGTCACTACCGCCAGGACCGCATGTGGACCGACGCCGTCCTCGCCGAGGCCACCGGCCGCCTGGACCTGTGGCGCCGTGCCACCACCCTCGCCTCCGGTCCCGCCGCCGAGGACACCGTGGCCCGCCTGCGCCAACACCTCGCCGACGACCTCGACACCCCGAAAGCCCTTGCCGCCGTCGATAACTGGGCCACCCAGGCACTGAACTACGGCGGCCAGGACCCGACCGCCCCGGCTCTGGTCTGCACCGCCGTGGACGCACTGCTGGGCGTGCAGCTGTAGTCCGAACCTCGTTGTCGGTCTCGTCCCGAATCGACCATGCGCTGATCCGGAGCATGCCGTTGCCGTCGAGACCGCCGACACGCGAACTGATCCGGCCGGATTCAGGCGGGTTCGGGGAATGGGTTGTTCAGGGAGTCGATCCGTGGTGTTGTACATCGGTGTGCAGCATTCATCCTCGTGCCTTGGTCGGTCGGCGGTCCCCGCTCGGTCGGGTGATCGGGGCAGGGGTTGTGCTGGCGGCTGGGCGGTTGGAAGCCTGTGGCGCGCAAGGGGATCCGCGGACCGTTGCGGCGCGCGCCCGGTTTTTCGGATCGGACATGGTGGATCCGGATACGGGTGCGGTGCGCGCGGATCGGGTGGTGCTGTCGTGGGTGGGGTGCACGACCTATGCGTTCGCCATGGCCGGGTCGGTCTTTCTGCTGGATGCGTGGGTGCCGCGGTTGACGAGCACCGGTTACGTGCCCGCGACCGCGCAGGATCTGGCGGATCTGGCGCCGGAGGCGATTTTCATCGGGCACGGGCATTTCGATCACGCCGGTGATGCGGGGCGGATCGCGCAGGCCTGCGGCGCTGTCGTATACGGAACCGCCGATCATGGCGCGAATATCCGTGCGCAAGTGGTGGATCCGACGTTCGGCACGGTCGCGCTCGGGGACGCGAATTCGCTGCCGGGGGAGCGACACGAGTTCACCGTGGGACCGGTCGAAGTGACCGCGGTCCGTCACCTCCACTCCGCGCCGACCGCACCCGAGCGACCCGGCGGGTCCGCGCCGTTCTTTCCGATCCCGGACTTGCGCACGCTCGTGCGGTATCCACCCACGCTGGCCGGAGTGCTGCAGAGCGCGCCACGGCTGAAAGACCCGGAGGGTGGCAGCCTGCTGTATCAATTCCGGGTGCCCGGCTTCTCGTTGGTGTGGCACGATTCCGCGGGCCCGCTCACCGAGAGGGCCCCGCAGGTCTTCGACGTCTTCGCCGACCTGCCGCCCACCGACCTGCAGATCGGCGCGGTCCAGGGTTTCAACCAGATCACCAACGGCCTGCGCGACCCCCGCCGCTACATCGAGGCGATCCGGCCCGGACTGTTCGTTCCCACCCACCACGACAACTGGCTGCCCGGCCTCACCGCCTCCGCCGCCACCTACGACGCACCCCTGCGCGGTGAACTGGCCCGCATCGCCGCCGACCAGCGCCCGGAATTGCGCCCCTTGCACGACCCCTTCGACTACCTCAGCCCCCAGCGCCTGACCTTCCCCCTGTAACCCGCGTCAGTGCGCAGGTCTGGGCGGGAGGCGCGCGGCCATGGTGGCGAGGTTGTCGGCGAAGGTGAGGACGAATTCGACGCAGAGGTCGATGAGTTCGTCGCGGCTGACGTCGATGCCGCCGTCGAGCCAGGCCAGCACCAGTTCGGCGGCGCCACCGGTGATCATCAGCGAGACCGCGCGCACCAGGGTGTCGCTGCCCGGTGGCGGTGCCAGCAGGGCGCGTTCCTGATCGGCGACGACATCGGCGATGGTGCGCATGGCGGCGGCGCGGCGGCGCATCAGGGTTTCGCTGCCGTGCGCCTCGGCGAAGGCGATGCGGGCCCGGCGCGGGTCGTCGATGACGGAGGTGAGGATGGCGGTGACCGCCGCGCGGGTCTTGGCCGCAATTCCCTCGGGCGCCGCGGCGAGGGCGTCGAGTGAGCTGCGGATGGCGGTGTCGATGATTTCGTCGTGCACCGCCGCGGCGAGGGCGTCGAGGTCAGCGAAGCTCTCGTAGAAGAACCGCGGGCCGACCTTGGCCTGTTCGCAGACCCCGCGCACCGTGGTGGTGGCCCAGCCCTGCGTGCCGATGATCTCCAGGGCCGCGTCCATCAGACGGCGGCGGCGTTCCTCGCGCCGCTGTTCGGCGGAGGTGCCGCGGTAGATCCCGGTCGCTGCCCGTGTCACAGGGTCAGTATGCCGCAGCGCAATTAGGAAACAACCGTTTACGGAAACGATTGATTCCGGTATGGTTCAGATCACAGGATGCCCGCAGCGACTGCTTGCAGGAAGGGTCGGCGAGGGCGCGAGAGGACGACCATGATGTCGACGATGGGCCGACGGGCAAAATACGCCGCATCCGCTCTTGCCGAGCACTATCCCTCGCGCACCCGAAGTCTGGCCGAACCGCCCGCGGGTAGCGAATTGCGGCCGATACTAGGCGATTACGGGCTACCGATGATCGGGCACGCACTCCCAGCCATGACGGACAACCTCGACTTCGCCCGGCGGCGGTTCGAGAAATACGGTCCCGTGCAGTGGTCCGGGCTGCTCGGGCGGCGGGTCGTGATGGTGGTGAGCCCGGAGGCGATCGAGGAGGTACTCGCCGACCGGGACAAGGCGTATTCCGCCCAGCGCGGCTACGGCTTCTTCATCGGACCGTTCTTCCGTGGCGGCATCCTGTTGCGCGATTTCGACGAACACCGCTACCACCGGCGCATCCTGCAGCAGGCGTTCACCCGGCCACGACTGGTCGGCTATCTAGACATCACCACTCCGGCGATCGCCCGCGGCATGCGGGACTGGTTGCCCGGCACTGACTTCCAACTGTTCCCGGCGACCAAGGATCTGCTGCTGCGCATGGCGTCGGAGGTGTTCATGGGCGCCCGCCTCGGCCCCGAGGCCGCCGGCCTCGAGCGGGCGTTCATCGACGCGGTGCGCGGCGGGCAAGCGTTGGTCCGCGCCAATCTGCCCGGGGGTGTGTGGGCGAAGGGCCTGCGCGGGCGCAAGGTGCTCGAGGACTACTGCCGCAAGGAAATGCCGGCAAGGCGCGCGGGTACCGGCGATGACCTGTTCAGCGTGCTGTGCCATACCGCCAGCGATGAGGGCCATACCTTCACCGATCAGGACATCCTCGACCATCTGATCTTCGTGCTGATGGCCGCGCACGACACCAGCACCATCGCGCTGTCGATGATGGGCTATCAGCTGGGCCTGCATCCGCAGTGGCAGGACCGGCTGCGCGCGCAATCGCAAGCGCTGGGCAAGGATTGGCTCGACTACGACGATCTCGACCGGCTGCCCGCCCTGGATCTGGTGTTCAAGGAGATCCTGCGGATGTACTCCCCGGTCGGCCAGCAGATCCGGGAGACGGTGCGCGACACCGCGCTTCAGGGCCATTTCGTTCCCGCGGGCACCATCGTCATCATCGGTTCGCATCCGGCGATGCGGATCGACCGCTGGTGGCGCGATCCGGATGTCTTCGATCCGGAGCGTTTCACCGCCGAGCGTCATGAGGACAAATTCCACCGTTACGCCTGGGCGCCCTTCGGTGGCGGCGCGCACAAGTGCATCGGCCTGTATTTCGGTGGCATGACCGTCAAGGCGATCATGCATCGGATGCTGTTGCACTACCGATGGTCGGTGCCCGCTGGGTATGTGCCGCCGATGGGGTGGGCCACCGGCCCGATCCCGCTCGACGGCCTCCCGATCCATCTGCAACGCCTGGACGCTCGCGTCGAAAGCCGGAGGTCCGCATGAGGATCATCGCCGACCGGGCCCGCTGCCAGGGCCATGGCATGTGTGAGGCGTTGCTGCCGGACCTCTTCCAGGTCGACGACACCGGCAAGGTGCGTGTGCTGGTCGAGCAGGTGTCCGAAACCGACCGTGCCGATGCTCGGCTCGCGGTCGACACCTGCCCTGTCGAGGCGTTGCAGGCGTCCACCGACTGAGCCCCGCCGAGCGTGCGCTGCTGCTAGGTCGCGCTCGACGCTTGCCGCCAACAGCGCACGGCGAGGAGTGCGCCTGGTCAGACCTCGGAGGCGACCTGGGTGGCTGGTTCGTGGACGGTGCCGGACAGGTCTGGGGCGTAGAGGTTTTCGATCTCGATGGCGTATTTCGTCGCGATCGGCTTGCGGCGCAGCTTCATTGTCAGGGTGACCTCGTCGCCGCCGGGTTCCCAGAACGCGGGCAGGATGGTGAAGCGTTTGATCTGTTCCACCCGAGACAGTTTCGCGTTGCCCGCCGCGACGCCCTGCGCTATTTCGGCGATGACGCCGGGATCGCCGGCGAGTGCGGTGGCCGAGGCGTCGGGCAGACCTCGTTGGGTCGCATAGGGTGTCGCGGATTCGGCGTCAAGCACGATCAGGGCGGTGTTGTAGGGGCGTGCGTCGCCGATGGTGACGATGGAACCGACGAGCGGGGTGGCGGCCTTGATGGTGTTCTCGATATTGGCCGGGGACATGTTCTTTCCGGCCGCGTTGATGATGAGTTCCTTCTTGCGGTCGACCACGCGCAGGTAGCCGTCGGCGTCACGGGTGAGGATATCGCCGGTATGCAGCCAGCCGTCGGCGTCGACGGCCTCAGCGGTCTTGCCCGGTTCCTTGCGGTAGCACTTCATCACCAGTGGTCCGCGGACCAGGAATTCGCCGTCCTCGGCGATCTTGGCCTCCGACCCGGGCAGCATTCGCCCGACGGTGCCCAGACGCGCCTCGGCGGGCGGGCTGGCGCTGGCCACGCAGGTCAGTTCGGACATGCCCCAGATCTCGGAGATGGGGATGCCGAGGCCGCAGAAGAACCCGAGGGTTTCCGGCGGGATCGGCGCGGCGCCCGACATCGCCCACTTCACTTGGTCCAGACCGAGTTTGGCGCGCAACTTGGACAGCACGAGTTCGTCGGCCTTGGCCCATTCGGCGGCCAACTGCGCCTCGACGGTCCGCCCGTCCAGCAGCACGACGGCCTTGCGGGCGGCCACACCCAGCGCCCATTGCAGTGCGGCCCTGGTGGATTCGTCGGGTTCATTGGCGACGGAGAATTCGACCGCCGCCTTGAACTTCTCCCACACCCGTGGCACCGCACCCCAAATCGTGGGCCGCGCGTCCAGCAGTGCCGCGGGCAGCTGATTGCGGTCCGGCACCACGGTGATCTGGGTGCCGTAGTACTCCTGCAGATACAGCGCGGTGAACCGGTCGGCCATATGCGCGGTCGGCAGGTAGGAGGTCTGCCGGTCACCGAATTCGACAGGGAGCACGGCATTGAACGCGCGCGCCTCGGCGCTCAGATTCGCGTGGGTAATCTCCACGCCCTTCGGATTGCCGGTGGTGCCGGAGGTGTAGACCAGCGTCGCGATATCGTCGGGACGCACCGAACGCCAGCTCGCCTCGAAGTCGAAATCGTTGCGGCCCTTGGCCTTCAGCTCCGCCAGGCTGATCGTTCCGGCATGCTCGGCGTCGATGCAGACGATGGTCTCGATCGGTACGCCGCAGGTGCGGACCCGCTCGACATACTGTTCCTCGCAGATCACCACCCGGTTGCCCGCATTGTCGAACACGTAGTTCAGCTGCTCGGGCGCGAGGGTGTTGTACACCGAGAACGAGGTGGCGCCGGTGTGCTGCGCGCCCACCTCGATCGGATAGAACTCGACCCGATTGGCCATCATCAGCGCGACCGTATCCCCGCGCCCGATCCCGAGCCCGTGCAATCCCGCCGCGATATGGCGGACCTGCTCGGCGTACTCGCGCCAGGTCAATGCTTGCCCGCCGCCGATGGAGCGCACCGCGATCGCATCGGGATCGATCGCCGCAACGCGCTGGAACGCGGCACAGGAGGTATTCGGTTCGGTCATCGCACATCACAATCACTACGGCCGGATTTTCTCCCCGACCGTAAGGTGCCACACGCTCCGTGCGCGCCGTTTTCACCCGATTTCGGCACACCACCACCGACCCGACCGCCTGCCGCGGATGCGCTACCCGATTCGGCGGCCTCACCGTGGGATCAGCCGCCATAGCGAGGTGACTTCGGCGGCTCGGGCGTCGTGCAGCGGGTCGGTGGCGTCCTTCGGGCGGCAGTGGCGCGCCTTGGTGTCGTGTCGATCCACGACGCGCAGGGCCGCCGACTCGATGGCTGCCAGTAGTTCCGCACGGGTTCGCAGCCCTACCCGCTCGGCGAGATCCGACAACACCAGCCAGCCCTCGCCGCCGGGTTCGAGGTGTTCGGACAGCCCGCTCAGGAAGCCGCGCAGCATGGTGCCGTCCGGGTCGTAGACGCCTTGTTCGACCGCCGAGGTCGGACGGATCGGAAGCCACGGCGGATTGCAGACGACCAGGTGCGCGCGTCGGTCGGGAAATAGGCTGGGGCCCTGGACATCGACGCGGCGGGTGAGGGCGAGCCGGTCGATATTGTCGCGGGCGCAGGCCAGAGCGCGCGGGTTGATGTCGGTGGCGATGACGTGGTCGATGCCGCGGCGCGCCAACACGGCGGCGAGCACGCCGGTGCCGGTGCCGAGATCGAATGCGGTGTGGTGCTCGACCGGTAGCGGCGCTTGGGCGACCAGGTCGACGTACTCGCCGCGCACCGGGGAGAACACCCCGTAGTGCGGGTGGATCCGCGCGCCGAGAGCCGGTACCACGACCCCGTTTTCGCGCCACTCGTGCGCCCCGATCGCGCCGAGCAGTTCGGTGAGCGCGACCACCATCGGCTCCCGCGACGCCCCGTATGCCTCGGTGCACGCCTGCCGCACATCGGGTGCGCGCCGCAATGCCAGCGAATGATCCTGTGCGAGTTCCACGATCAGCTTGCCCAGCACCCGGGCCCGATAGCCGCGCGCCCGACGATACAGGTGAAAGGATTCGGCAGCGCCGTCACCCTTCGGCACGGGTTTGCGATCGATGCGGCGGCTCAATGCCCGCAACAGCTGGCGCGCGTTGTGGAAGTCGCCGCGCCACAGCAGCGCCGTCCCCTCGCAGGCCAGGCGGTAGGCGGTATCGGCGCGCATGCGGTCATCGATGACGGTGATCTGTGCGGGCATCGGCGCGGCGCTCTCGGAATGCCACTGCGCGCTGTGGTCGGTATCTGCTTCGGTCCAATGGATGGTCGACATGGAAGTGCTCCTCGTGATCGGACGTGCGTTGACACGGAGCGCACTTCGACGAGAAGCGGGAGATCGACCCGAGGTAGCCGGGCAGGCCGGAAAAGGACGGGTCAGCGGCCCCGCGTCGAAGCGCGAGCCGAGCAGTCCCCGAGGACCATGCCGAGCGTCACGAGCAGCCCTTTCACCAGAATGTCGAGTCGAGATTCGCACACCGGTCGCGGCGGGCGCGGACCGGTTCGCGGCTACCGTCGACAGTAGCCGTACCGTACGGTGCCGCGATACCGGGGATGGGCGCCGGCCCCTGGAGTCTGCTGCTCCCGGCCGATGACGGGCCCCTCAGGTCCGCGAACAAGCCACCGCCGCAAGGCAATTCGCGCTCACACAACCGCAAGCACTGATCGAATGAGGCCGCAACTCGAAACCGCAACTGTCAGGCGCGGCCCATCCACTGGTCGATCTGATCGATCGCCCCCGGCGTATACGCACACGTGATGTGATCGCACGGCAGCAGCGTCAGGGAAACGTTGGCCCCCGCGCTCTGCCATTGCTGCTGTAGCGCCTGCGCGCCCGCCGCCGGAATCCATTCGTCGAAGATGCCGTGCCACAAGTAGATCGGCATGGTCGGCGTCGATCCACCGGCCTTGGTTTCGTGGTAGATCCGCTGGGTGACCTCGGCCTGGTAGGGGTCGACCGTGGTCAACGAGCGCAGCGGTATCGGCGCGACACCGAGCAGGGCGGCGCTCGAACACAGGTTCTTGTTCTCCTGCGCGGTCCGCACCCCGGTCTCGTTGAGCAGATCCAGCGCACCGGGCGTCACCCGAGCCACGCCGAGCGCCGCCATCAGATACAGCGCGGCGGCGGGTGGTTTGCCGTCCATCGTCTTGCGCAGCAGGCTCAGATCGGCGGGCGTGCCACCCGCGGCGGCGCCGAGCATCCGCAACTCGGGGGCGTATGTCGGCTGCAGCTGCGCCGCCCATACGGTGGCGATCGCGCCGCCGCTGTAGCCGATCATCGTGGTGGGACTGCCCGCCAGACCGGCCGTCGGAAACGCCAGTGCCGCACGGATTCCGTCGAGCACCTCGCGCGCTTGGGTGGGCCCGTGCGCGTAGGCCATCTTCGGTCCCTGATAGTCGGTCATCACGACCGCGTAACCGCGCGCGAGCAATTGGCGGGTGATATCGGGCTGTTCGATGGAGACCTCATGGGTCAGTTGGTAGGACGGATTGCACCGGAGCCCAACACTGTCGATGGCGTAATTGTTGCTGACGGTCCGCCCGTTCCACACCTTCGGTTTCATGATGGTGGTGATCGCGGCGATCGAGGAGCCGTCGGCGGCGGTGGTTTTGAACCACACCTGCCAGGCGTCGAAGTCCGAGGTCAGCGCCAGCGGCGGCAGAATCTTGACCGATCGCGAGGACATGATGGTGCCGTTGGCCAGGCCATCGGTCTGGAAATGCTGATCGAGATACGCGTCGCCGGTCGGGTCGGGATCGAATCTCGCATAGTCGCCGCTATCGGCCGCGACGAGGGTGCAGGCCGCGAATACGCTGAGCGCGAGGGTGATCGCGATCGAGAGCGCTCGCCATGGTGGCCGAGACATGAACAGGTCACCTTTCGCTCGAATAACGCGCTGAGGTTAAACCAACCGGCGCGCCGAGATCGGCGTTTCACGATCAACGCCAAAAATTCGCAGAGTGCGCCACGCGATAACCACCGATGGCTGTACACGTCTGAGACAGAGGCATACATTCTGATCATGAACACCATCGAGCTCGACGCGCCGGACGGCACTCTCGAGGCGATCCTGGCCCGCCCGACCGGGGACGGGCCGTGGCCGGGTGTCGTGGTGATCCACGACGGTGTCGGCTTCGGCCCCGATATTCGCGGCAATGTCGAAATGCTGGCCGACTACGGCTATCTCACCATCGCCCCGAACCTGTTCGCCAACGGCCGGGTGCGCTGCATCCGCGCGGTGATGCGTTCGCTGATCCTGACCGGCGCGAGCCCGGCGATCCGGGAGATCCTGGCCGCCCGCGACCGGCTGGTGGCCGATCCCGGCTGCACCGGCAAGACCGCGGTCATCGGGTTCTGCATGGGCGGCGGTTTCGCATTGCTCACCGCGCCCATGGGTTTCGATGCGGCCGCGCCGTTCTATCCGGGTCTCTACGGCGACTACCGCGCCCAGCTCGAAGGGGCGTGCCCGGTGGTGGCCAGCTATGCCCAGCTCGATCCCTCACTGATCGGCGCGGGCCGCAAGCTCGACCGCGCACTGACCGAACTCGGCGTCGAACACGACATCAAGACCTATCCGGGCACCACCCATGGTTTCGCGAATGTTTTCGCCATCGACCCGGTCCTGCGGGTCACCGGCCTCGGTTACGACGCGGACGCGACCCGTGATGCCTGGCATCGCATCTTCGCGTTCTTCGACAAGTACCTCACGGACGCACCGCAGGGCACTGCGCCAGACGCTGATTCGGCCGGCCGCTCGGGGTAGGGGGCAGCGTTCGTGCTGGCTGGTCAGCTCGGCTGGCTCGTCAGCGCGAACTCCCAACCCGCCGGGCGCGCCGCGGGTTCGGCGTATTCGACCGCCGTTATTCCCCGCGCCACTGCGGCGCACGCCGCTCGGCGAAGGCACGCGGACCTTCGAGCGCGTCCTTGCTGGTGAAGATCGGTGCCGCTTCCCGAAAGCTCATCTCCCACATCGGGTTGTCCCACTCGGAGCCGAACTCGTTGACGCGGTGCATGATTCGCTTGGAGGCGCGGACCGACAGCGGCGCGTTGGCGGCGATCGTCTCGGCGAGTTCCACGGCGGCGGGCAGCACCTGCTCGGCCGGGACGACCCGGTTGACCAGCCCCCAGTGCGCGGCCGCCGCCGCATCGATCGGTGTCCCGGTCAGCACCATCTCGTGGGCGATCTTGGGCGGAATCTGGCGTGGCAGCCGCAGCACTCCGCCCGCGGCGGCGAACAGACCGCGGGTGACCTCGGGCAGTCCGAGTTCGGCCTGCGCGCTCATCACCGCGAGATCGCAGGCCAGCACGATCTCGGTGCCGCCGCCGAGGGCGAATCCGTTGACCGCGGCGATGAGCGGTTTATCGACGAAGTGCTGGACCAGTCCGGCGAATCCGTATTCCGGATGCCGCGGATCGTGAATGCCGTTGCCGCGCGCCAGTTCCTTGAGGTCGGCGCCCGCGCAGAACGCGCGACCGGCTCCGGTGATCACCCCGACCCGCAGTTCCCGATCGGCCGCCAGCTCGTCGAGTGCCGCGCCGACGGCGATCGACAGTTCGGCGTTCACCGCGTTCATCGCCTCGGGCCGGTTCAAGGTGATGATCGCGATGGGGCCCTGGCGGTGCAGGATGGCGGCGTCGGTCATATCGGGCTCCTCGGTCGAGATGTGTCCGAACCTATCGGGGCGCAGCGGTTTACGAGCCGGTGTCGGTGAGCTTGGCCACCGCGGGGCCGAACATGGTGTGCTTGATCGCGCCGAGCGTGCCGGGATCCTTACCGCCGAGCGGTGCGAGCATCGCGGCGGCGGCGGTGGTGACCGCGCCTTCGGCCGCGGTGGCATCGACGATATCGAGGTCGCGGGCCTCGACGCCGCCGAAGCGGCGACCGGTGGTCATCGAGGCGACGGCGGCCTTGGGTGTCAGCTTGGACTGGATCAGCGCGGCCATGCCGGGGGTGAACGGGATGCGGATGTCGACCTCGGGCAGACAGAAGTAGCCCCGATCGGCGCGCATCACGCGATAGTCGTGGGCGAGGGCGAGCATGGCGCCCGCACCGAAGGCGTGGCCGGGCACCGCGGCGGCGGTGGGGATGGGCAGGGTGAGCACGCGGGCGAACAGTGCCTGCACCTGGCCGATGTACCACTGGGTGCGATCACCGTTGGCCAGCAGCCAGTCCAGATCCAGGCCGTTGGAGTAGAACTTGCCGCTCGCGGTGGTCACCAGACCCTGTGCGTCCTCGGCGAGCACAGTGTCGAGGTGGGCGTTGACGGCCTCGAGAAAGGCTGGGGTGAAACGGTTTTCGTCGTCGCCGAGGTCGAGGACGGCGATCTTGTCGTGGTAGCTCAGGGTGCTCATATCGTTCCTTCGTCGGAGTGTGGGTTGGGTGGGCCTACGTCGAGCACCGCGCGAACGGCGGCTCGCAGATGTTGACGCGCAATGGGTTCGGCGATCCGGTCGCGACGCAGCAGGATGGCCGTCGGCAGGTCGACGACGCAGGTGGTGATCACATCGACCGCGGCGGCGTCGCCACGGCCCCACAGTGCGCGCGCGAGCCGAATGATCAGTCGCACCAGCGCGTCGTCGGTTCCGGCGAGCTCGGCCGCGAGCTGTTCGGGCAGTTCGTCGCCGAGCAGTTCGTCGCGCGAGACGGTCAACAGCAGCTTCGACGAGTCGGGAAACCGTTGCGCGAATTCCACCGGCGTCTCGGCCGCGGCGACGACGGCCTCGATGACCCGCGACGAGTGCGCGGCGTCGCGGGGGTTCGATGAACCCGTGGTGCGCGCTTCGGATCCGCCCAGGTGCGCCTCGACCAGGTCGGACTGCATCGTCAGATACCGCCGAGCGGCGCGTAACCAGCTGCGCCCGAGCAGTTCCGCGCGCGAGCCGAAGGTGTGATAGATCGCGCCATTGGACACTCCGGTCGCGGCGGCGACGGCACGAATGGTGACCGCCGCCGGACCCGAGCGCACGGCCAGCGACTCCGCGGCATCGAGCACGGTGTCGGGGTCGTGGGTCCGTGGGCGGGGCATGACACAACTATAACAGAGCATTTGCTCTGTTATTCGCCCGGGGGGATCCGCATCGCACCGGCAAACTCTGTTCCACTCTGGCACTGCGTGTTTCGCCCGGTCACGGGTACCTTCGCGGCGCGGCAACGCCATTTCGTAGACTTCGCTACGTTCCAGCGAGACGGCAATACGATGAGGTACTGTCTGGTCCTCCCGCCCTGCCCGCACGAACAGAAACGGCGCCTGCGAATGTCACGAGTGGTCACCAAGGAGCAGTACTTCGACAGCGCTCTGGAGGTCCTGGCCGAACTCGGCTTCAAAGGCCTCAATATCGGCATGCTGTGCCGCCGCCTCGGGGTCACCAGCGGCTCGTTCTACCATCACTTCGGCAGCTGGCAGGGCTTCGTGGACGCGCTGCTCGAGCATTGGGAGAACCGCCAGGTCGTCATCCTGCGCACGCTGAACTTCAACCAGGGCAATCCCGACGACGATATCCGCGCCATGTCCGATCTCGCCTCGGGCCTGCACCATGCCGCCGAGGCCGCCATCCGCGCCTGGGCCGCCAATGATGAATCGGTGAATCTCGCGCTCAAGCGGGTCGACGAATCACGCCGCCGCACCGTGCACAAGGCGATCAAAGGCGTTGTGGGCGATGACGAGACCACCGCGGTCGTCACCGCGCTCGGCATGTCGATGCTGATCGGCTACCAGCAGATCGCCGCGAGCGGCGAGAACATCTCCCTGGACAAACTGCTCGCCCAATACGCCCGCCTCATCTACTCCCACGCCCGGCGCTGACTCAACCGCCCAGGGGAGTCGAAAGGCGCCGGTCAACACCCTCGATAACCACCATTCGATTAGCCCAGCAGTTCGTCGACATAGCACCAGCGCCAGGCCTCGCCGGGTTCGACGCTGCGCATGACGGGGTGGGCGGTGTCGGCGTAGTGCTTGCTCGCGTGGTTGCCGACCGAGGAGTCGCAGCAGGCAATGTGACCGCAGGACAGGCACATTCGTAGATGTACCCAGGTCAGGCCCTCGGCTATGCATTCGGAGCATTCGTCGGGTTCGGTCGGTTCGAGCACCAGCGGTGCGGCCTGCAGATGCGCGCACGAGTCGGCGGCCGCGGCCGCGGGCGCGGCGAGCGGTTCGACGCGCTCCTCCTCGGTTTCGTCGTAGCGGTCGATCATCGATTCCTCGAGGTCGAGCCGAGACAGCACATATTGCAGGATCTCGTAGTCCGCACCACCCGAATCCCGTACGCGCAGAACCGTTTCCCGTTCCGCGCGCAACATCTCGAGCCGCAGCCGCCGATATTCCGCGGTCGGTGTCGCCAGTTCCGATTCCGAGCGGCCCAGGCGTTCCCAGGCCGCGTTGGTCTTCCAGGTGACCCGGTCACGCAAGGTCTCCACGACCCCCGGCGGCGTATCGGGGGTGATGTGTTTCTCCAGTTCGGCCAGTCCGGCCGCGGTCGCTTGCTGCAGCAGATTCGCCTTCTGCAATGCGTTTTCCGCGCGACTGGGCCCGCGCACATGCAGCCGCCGCACCACCCACGGCAGCGAAGTCCCTTGCAGCAGTAGCGTTCCCGCGACCACGACGAGCGCGAACAGTTTCAGCACCGGCAACTGAAACTGCGGACTGTCGGGCAGCAGCAGCACCGCGGCCAGGGTGACCACCCCACGCATCCCCGCCCACGACACCACCAGCGGATGACTCAGCGGCACATCGGCATTGGACAATCCGAGCTTGCGCGAGAGCAGCGACACCGGAAACACCCACAGCGGCCGCGACAGCATCGCCGCCAACATGACCGCCACCGCCGCCACGATCAGGGTGCGGTGGTCGAGTCCGCTGCCCCACGCGCCCTCGATGATCGCGCGCATCTGCAACCCGATGATCAGGAACACGACACTCTCCAGAATGAACTGGATGGTGCGCCAGTTGGTGCGCTCGGCGATCCGGGAGGCGGCGCTCTGCCACACCGGCGCACCATGGCCCAGGACCATGCCGCAGGTCACCACCGCGATCACACCGGAGGCGTGGATGCCTTCGGCGGGCAGGTAGGCGACGAAGGGCGCCAGAAACGACAGGGTGGTGTCCAGCACCGGATCGGTGATCCGGCGTCGCAGCATCGCCAGCAGATAGGCCACCACGATGCCGACCGCCGCACCGCCGCCCGCGGCGAGCAGGAAGTCACCACCGGCCTTCCACACCGACACCGTCCCGGCGGCCGCCGCGATCGCGGTGCGCACCGTCACCAGCGCGGTCGCGTCGTTGAACATCGACTCGTCCTCGAGGATGGTGACGATCCGGCGCGGCATGCCGATGCGCCGCGCGATCCCGGTCGCGGCCACCGCATCCGTCGGCGCGACCACCGCACCCAATGCGACCGCCGCCGCGAACGGCACCGGCACCAGCCACCACACCACCGCCGCGACCACGAACGTGCTGAACAGCACCAAGCCCACCGATAACAGCGCGATGGTGCGCGCATTGGCCCGGAAATCGACCAGGGAGGTGCGGATCGCGGAGGTGTAGAGCAGCGGCGGCAGGAATCCGAGGAGAATGATCTCGGGATCCGGATGGATCTCGGGCATGTGCGGCAAATACGACGCGACCACCCCGGACAGCGTCAACACCAGCGGTTCGGATATCCCGAACCGTCGCGCCAGCGCCGCGAGCGAGGCCGCCGACGCGACTAGAACAACGAGGCCGATCGCGACATGCACGATGGCATTCTCGCAGAGCAAACAACCGGCTCGAAAAGACCACACGGTATGTGACACGGACAGTCAGATCGGTTCCCCCGAACGCCTGTGGCGGTAGCGTTCGCGCGCGATAGTTGTCGGCACAAAGGAGGTAGACATGGAAGAGTTTGCGTCCTGGCGGGCGAGCGGGCGACGCCACACCCACCGCGGCCACCAGATCTTCTGGCAGGACAGCAGTGCCGTTTCGAGCGGCATGCGAGCAGCCGCTGGCGGTGGCGCCGGCGAGGGAAATCTGCTCTGCATCCACGGATTCCCCACCGCGTCCTGGGATTGGCATGCCGTGTGGCCGGGCCTGTGCGCGCGCTTCGCGCGGGTGATCGCACCGGACATGATCGGCTTCGGCTGGTCGGCCAAACCCCGCAATTACCAATATCGGATCGCCGATCAGGCCGATATCCACGAGAACCTACTGCGCGAGCAGGGGATCTCACGCGTGCACATCCTGGCCCACGACTACGGCGATACCGTCGCCCAGGAGTTGCTGGCCCGCGACGCGCAACGCCGCGCCGACGGCGACGACTCGCTGGTCATCGAATCGGTATGCCTGCTCAATGGCGGACTGTTCCCGGAGACCCACCGGGCCCGGCCGGTGCAGAAGCTGCTGGCCAGTCCGCTCGGACCGCTGGTCGGGGTGTTCGGCACCGAGCGGGTCTTCCGCCGCAGCCTGGCCGCGGTCTTCGGACCCGGCACCCGGCCCAGTGACACCGAGCTGGACCAGTTCTGGATCCTGTGGTGCAGCAAGCACGGCAAGAGCAACGGGCACAAGCTGATTCGCTATATGGGCGAACGCAGGGCGAATCGGGAACGCTGGGTGGGCGCGTTACGCGATACGGTTGTCCCGCTGCGGCTGATCGACGGGCTGCTCGATCCGGTGTCGGGCGCGCATATGGTCCGCCGCTACCGCGAGCTGATCCCGAATCCGGATGTCGTCGAGTTGCCGAACGTCGGCCATTACCCGCAGCTCGAAGCCCCCGAGGAAACCCTGGCCGCGGTCACGGAATTCCACACGAGCCAGGTGTAGGCGGTCGTCGCTGCCGTAGCGCGAAACCTCGTTATGGGGTATCCCATACCATGGCTACATGGCAGCGACACGCCGATCGGATAAGGATGCTCCAGTGCGCCCGCGGGTGCGCGATGCGCGGCGGCGGATGATCGACGGAACGATCGAATCCCTGCGCATCCACGGCGCGAGCGCGACCAGTGTGGACCGGGTCCTGGCCAATACCGGTGCGCCGCGCGGGTCGGTCTACCACCACTTTCCCGGCGGTCGCACCCAGCTGATCGCCGATGCCCTGACCGCGGCCGGTGGCTCGATGTCCGAATTCATCGAGACGATCACCCGCGACAACGACCCGATGGTCGCCCTGGACATGTTCGTCGCCCTGTGGCGTCAGACCCTCATCGACAGCGAGTACCGCGCGGGCTGCCCGATCTTCGCCGTCGCCGTCGAAACCAATGACGACGCACCGGAATTCGCCACGGCCGCCGCGGCGATCTTCGCCCGCTGGAATAGCGCCCTGACCGATCTGCTCATCCGCCACGGCCTGGACCCGGCCCGCTCCCGCCGCTTGGCCACCCTCACGATTGCCGCCGTCGAGGGCGCCATCGCGCTGTGTCGAGTCGAACGCGACACCGCACCGCTCGAGGACGCGGTCGGCGAACTCCAATCTCATCTCGCCGCAGCCATCACTCCCGCCGAATAGTCGCGAACCCGGGAGCGCCCCGTCGGCGGGCGCTTCAGCGCCGATCGGTGTCACCGTTGGATATTGCGCTACTCGCTCGGCGATTCGGCGGGTCGGACCGAGCAGTCGGTCGGCGACGCCGCCCCATCGGCTGTCTTGCATTTGCCTCCCGCGGCGGTCCGAATCCGGGCCATGCGTAGGGAGCTGAATTCGAGGGTGTGTGACCGGTCCCGCGTTCGCGACTTGTGCCGCGGACCGGCGAGGGGCTTTGCACTCGATTTGCTCGAAGGTTGCGGTGTAGCCGATTTCATTCGGCTTCTTGCCCCTGCGCCATGCAGCGTCGCTCGGGAATTCACGGTTGCGGCCGCCTGCAGCGCCCCGCGTCATAGCGCCGCCTACAGGAGATTCCTGGTGGTAGATTGGCCGGGCGCGGATCGCCGAGGAATGCCAGTGCCCTGATTCGGATCGTCACCGAAGTGAATTTCCGAGACAATCTGGAGCAACCATGGTCATCAGATCCAACAAGGCCACCACTGTTGGTGCCGACTATCGTTTGATCACATTTGCCGTGCTGATCATTGGCGCGCTGACGCTGGTGAGCGCGTGCGGGTCGAATACGCGTACGAGCGAAGAGGTGACATCAGCGACCGCGACGCCTGCCGCGAAAGAGGCGCAGAGTCGGGACGACCAGCTCGCCCTGCAAACCTTGGATTCGATCGTGCGCGCGGACTTCACCGCGGCAACCTCCCATTTCGATGACGCGATGAAGAAGAAACTGTCCCCGGACGGTATTGCGTCGGGCTGGGCGGCGTATCAAAAGGAGTTCGGCCGCTACCAATCGCACGGGGATCCGCAGAACGTCACGCAGGGCGATCTGACCGTTGTGAATGTGCCCTTGACCATGGAGCGAGCCCCCGGCGAGTTCCGAGTGACCTTTCACAAGGACGCGACCATCGCGGGCCTGTTCCTCCTCAAGGCTGGGGCTCCCTAGGTCTTTTCGCGGCGACCTCGAGCCGTCGCGTGCGGACCGACCGGAATCTTGCATCCGATGAAATCGGAATCAGCAGCCTCTCGCGCGAAAGTGCACGCCCAGAGCCATTCCCGTGATCGACGTGGCGCTGCAATACTCGCGCGATTCAGTGTCCGACCCCGGCACACCTTGACATCGCGATTATGGTGGAGACCATAATCAGTGCCGGAAGAAGGTTTCACCGCGCCCGCCCACCGATGCACCGACCCGAGGAGACGCCGATGTCGCGAGCAGCCGAGCTCGACCTGGAGACGATCGACCTGGCCCAGAGCGGGAGAGTGCTCACCGCGACCATCGTCGCGCCGCCGCTGAACTTCGTCACCCCCGCCGTCGTGCGCGACCTGGACCTGCTCACCTCGGCCGCGGACACCGACGACACGGTCGGCGCGATCGTGCTCACCGGCGGTCTGCCGGGACGCTTCCTCACCCATGCGGACCCGAGCGCCCTCACCGACATGCTCGCGATGCCGCATCCGTTCATCCCGGCCCGCGCGGTCGCGCCGCTGATCCCGGTGCTGAACACCGGCCTGCGGGTGCCGGGTGCGGCGCAGATGCTCGAGCGTTTCGGCGGCGGCCTGGGCATCGGCATGGTGTGGGGCTATCGCTGGAAGCGAACGACCATGCGAATGAACCGATCTCGCGTGGTCTATCTGGCCGCCATCAACGGTCCCGCCCTCGGCGGCGGCCATGAGATCGCCCTGGCCTGCGATATCCGCTATGCCGTCGACGCCGAACACGTCAAGCTCGGCCAGATCGAATCGATCGCCAATCTGATTCCCGGCGGCGGCGGAACCCAGCGCTTGCCGCGCTTGATCGGCGCGGCCAAGGCGATCGAACTGACCCTGGAAGGCGCGCCGCTCAGCGCACAGGAGGGCCTGCGCTTGGGGCTGGTGCACCGCCTGACCGGCGAGGACGATCTGCTCGCCGAGACCAGGGCCACCGCCGCGCGCCTGGCCGCGCGCAACCCGGTGGTCATCTCCGAACTCAAGCGCGCCATCTACTTCGGCACCGAGAAGTCGTTGTCCCGCAGTCTGAATCACGAACTCGCCGCCTTCCTCTCGACCGGCAGCAGCAAGGCCGCCACCCGAACCCAGGACGCCTTCTTCGACGATCTCGCCCGCCTCGGCGACACACCGTTCCTCGCCGAACCGAAGGCATGGGTCGACGGCACCCGCGTCGACCAGACCAGTTGATGAGCACAACGGCACGGGACCGACGCCGCGCATCCAATGTGCGTTCCCGACTCCAGTTTTCGACAGGCGGTTCGCTTCCGCTATCCACACCACCCCACAGGAGCAGCGATGAGCACCGCCGCGCAGCAAGCCAGCCGAGTCCAACCGGCCGATCTCGTCGGTGGGTCACCCGAGCACAGGCACACCAAAGATGGTGGCGCACAAGGCCAATGGCACAAGACCGCCTGCATCCTGTGTGAGAACAACTGCGGCCTGCTGATCCAACTCGACGGGCGCGCCTTCGCCAAGATCCGCGGCGACAAGGACCACGTCGCCTCGGCCGGATACACCTGTAACAAGGCGCTGCGCCTGGACCACTATCAGAACGGCGGCACCCGCCTGACCTCGCCGCTGCGCCGCGAGGCCGACGGCAGTTTCACCGAAATCGATTGGGACACCGCGATTTCCGAGGTAGCCGCACGGCTCACCGAGGTCAAGAACACCCACGGCGGCGACAAGATCTTCTTCTACGGCGGCGGGGGACAGGGCAACCACCTCGGCGGCGCCTACAGCGGCGCCCTGCGTCGCGCACTGGGCAGCCGCTACCGCTCCACCGCACTCGCGCAGGAGAAGACCGGCGAGGGCTGGGTCGACGCGCATTTGACCGGCGGCCACACCACCGGCGACTTCGAACACGCCGAGGTCTCGGTGTTCCTGGGCAAGAACCCCTGGCAGTCGCACGGCGTGCCACGCGCGCGCACCGTACTGCAGCAGATCGCCAAGGATCCGGCCCGCACCATGATCGTGCTCGACCCGGTGCGCACCGAAACCGCCGACCTCGCCGATATCCACCTGCAGGTGCGTCCCGGCACCGACGCGTGGTGCCTGGCCGCGATGCTGGCGATCCTGGTCCAGGACGATCTGCTCGATCACACCTTCCTCGCCGAACACCTCGACCAGGTCGAGGCCGTCACCGCGGTACTGCGCGATATCGACGTCGCCGCCTATGCCGAAACCTGTGGCGTCCCCGCCGAACTCCTGCGCAGCGCCGCGCACCGGATCGGCACCGCGGGCAGTGTCGCCACCTATGAGGACCTCGGCGTCCAGCAGGGCCCCAACAGCACCCTGATCTCGTATCTGAACAAGCTACTGTGGCTGCTCACCGGAAATTTCGCCAAACCCGGTGCCATGCAACCGCATTCGTGGATGGCCCCACTGGCAGGCTACAGCCGCGATATCAAACGCAGCCCGGTCACCGCCGCACCCATTCTCGGCGGGATGCTCCCGTGCAACTCGATCGCCGAAGAGATCCTGACCGACCACCCCGACCGGTTCCGCGCGATGATCATCGAATCCGCCAATCCCGCACACTCACTGGCCGATTCGACCAGCTTCCGCGCCGCGCTCGACGCGCTGGATCTGGTCGTGGTCATCGATGTCGCGCTCACCGAAACCGCACGCCACGCCGACTACGTGCTGCCCGCGGCCAGCCAGTTCGAGAAGTGGGAGGCCACCTTCTTCAATCTGGAGTTCCCGCACAATACTTTTCACCTGCGCGCGCCGGTGCTCGACCCGCTGCCCGGCACCCTGCCCGAACCCGAGATCTACGCACGCCTGATCCGCGAACTCGGCACCGTCGGCCGCACCCAACTGGCCGTTCTGCACACCGCCGCGAAACTCGGCCGCCGCCCCTACACCTGGGCCTTCGCCGCACTGCTGGCCCTGGACAAGAAGATCGGCGGAGTCGCACCATTCCTGCTCTATGAGACGCTCGGCCCGACCCTGCCCGATGGCGCTCGCTCCGCCGCCGTGCTGTGGGCGCTCGCGCAGCGTGTCGCCAAGGTGCACCCGGCCGCCATGCGCCGCGCCGGCCACGCGAATGCCGACGCCCTCTTCGATGCCATCCTCGCGGGCCGCTCGGGAGTCACCTTCACCGTCGACGACTATCCGGACGCCTGGGATTATGTGCCGCAGCGGCGAATCCCGTTGGCAATTCCGGAATTACTCGACGCCCTGCGCGAACTTCCCAGCACACCGGCCACCCACACCACCGCCGAATTCCCGTTCGTCCTGGCCGCCGGGGAACGTCGTTCCTTCACCGCCAACACCATCTTCCGCGACAACACGTGGCGCCGCCGCGATCCCGAAGGCGCACTGCGCCTCAACCCCGCCGACGCCGATGCCCTCGGCCTCACCACCGGCGACCACGCTCGCATAACCACCCGCCGCGGCACCGCCGTCGCCGCCGTCGAAATCAACGATCGCATGCAACCCGGACATGCGTCCCTGCCCAACGGCCTCGGACTCGACCTGCCCGACGGCACCCGCACCGGGGTGGCCGCCAACGAACTCACCGATGCCGCCTGGCGCGACGCCATTGCCGGAACGCCATGGCACAAACACGTTCCCGCACGCATCGAACCGCTGCACGACGCGTAACCGCCGGTCTGTACGCGCCCGGTGGCGGGCGTCGGTTCCCCTCACGGATTCCGCTCCGGCTTGTGGGCTTATTGTCGCTGGATCCCCGGCTCGGCCCATGCGCGGGTCACGCTGTCCAGCACCTGAGTGAACCTCATAATGCTCCAGTGCTTCTCGGGCACCTGGGGACACCGTAGAGTCGGCGCATGGTTTTCCAGCTCGAGCTGCAACCTGCCCCACCCCTGCACCTGACGCCGCAATGTGTGGTGCACACCGGAACCGTACGACTATTCACGACCGGCATGCTCATCCACACCTCCAACGCCCCCGCCGAACAGTTCGGTTTCTTCCTCCCGAACACCCGCCCCCTGCCCGAGGACGCACCCGAACCACAACTCTGGGCGGAAATGCACCTGATGACCGCCACCGCCACCACCGCATCCGGAAACTTCCCCTTCGGCGTCGCCCACGCACGCGCGGCCTACGTCCCCGACCCCCGCGACGCCCTGCACCGCTGGCTCCATCTCACCGCCGCCGCCCACCCGGCCCGCGAGATCCGCCTCGGCTACCGCATCACCGTCCAAACCGCATAGCCCGCTGCCTCGGCGCCGATTCACCACGCGTCGACGAACCGCCCCGACTTGCGTTAGCCGGTCGGGAGGCACCTTCGCGATAAGGGCCGCGGTCTAGCCGGTACGCGCGACCGCAGCATGGACTGAACGTCAACCTGCTTGTGAACGCAGTTCGGCAAGTCCCTGCTGTCGTGTCTTGATCGGCTTGTAGCCAAGTTCCGTGCGCGCCTTGGTGATGTCGATGGTGCACTCGCGGCCGGAGAGCCAGACGCTCATGTAGTCCAGTGGGGGTGCGCCCTTCAGATGCACTGTCCGCCACAGGGTCTCGCCGGCCGCGGCAACGAGACGGGCGATACCGTAGGGCAGGGAACGCTCTGGAGCGGCGACATCCTGGGTGGCAAGCAGTTCGGTGAGGAACTCGCGGAAGACCACCGGCGAGCCGTCGGTCACGAAGTACGCCTGACCCGGTTGGCCGCGCTCGGCCGCGAGTATCAGTCCTTCCACCGCGTTGTCGACGTGGGTCGCGTCGGTGAGGTGCCGGCCACCGCCGAGCCACGCGAAGCGGCCTGCGTTGACCATGCTGATCAGCTCGGGCAGCAGTGTTGTATCTCCTGCGCCCCAGACGAAGCGCGGCCGTAGTACGACGGTTTCCATCCGGGTTCCGTTGGCTTCGAGCACAAGCTGTTCGGCGGCCGCCTTGGAGGCGGAGTAGTAGGCGCGCGAGTCCGGCCTCAGCGGCGCAGTTTCGTTCACGTTGACCAATGGCCGGCCGCTCATGAGGGCCGCTTCGGTTCCGACATGAATGAATCGCCTCACCCCGGCTTCACGCGCGGCGTGCACCACGTTGGCGGTGCCGGTGACGTTGTCGGCCTGAAACTGCTGGCGGCTGCCGTCGACGCTGGTGCGTGCGGCCGCGTGGAAAGCCAGCTCGGCCCCTGCGGCAGCGACGCGCAACCCCTCGGGGTCTGCGAGGTTCGCCCGTGCTGGGATGGCGCCGAGGCCCTGGACTCTCTGAGCGGCGGCATCGCTTCGGACCAGCGCGCGCACTGCGTGCCCGTCCTCGATCAAGCGCGTGATCAACCGACCGCCGACGAACCCCGAGCCGCCGGTGACAAAGACGGTAGCCACAATTGCACTTCCTTCCAAACTATAACAATCAGTATAGCTATACCGATCACTATACTTACCTCGTGGCCAGACCCAAATCCGATTCGCGTCAGAAAATCCTCGACAGCGCGCACCGGCTACTGTGCCGCCAGGGGTACCAGGGGACCGGATTGGCGCAGATCATCGAGGAGTCCGGCGCACCCAAGGGATCGGTCTACTACCTGTTCCCAGGAGGGAAGGAAGAGATCGCGGTCGAGGCTGTTCGTATCGCGGCAGCGGACTCGGCGAGCTTCATCGAAGCCACCCGCCTGTCCAGCCCCACCGCACGGGCATGGGTCGCCTCGATGGCCGAGCACTTCTCCCAGCACCTGCAGGAGACCGGTTTCAGCGAAGGCCTGCCGATCACCACCGTGACACTGGATTCGGTGCCCGGGTCCGCCGCGCTCGCCGCAGCTTGCCGCGAGGCCTACCACGTGCTTCTGACGGCCTTGGGAGAAAGCCTGACCTACTACGGGGTCACGTCTGCTGAGGATGCCAGCGGTTTGGCCATGCTCCTTCTCGGCGCACTCGAGGGCGCCATGGTACTGGCGCGCGCCCAGCAGTCCCTGACTCCTTGCGAGCTGATCCTGGCGCAGATTCTGCCGCTCTTTCCGGATCGCCCAAGTCGCGCTTGAGGTCCGGCGCGGATGTACGCCGGAATCGTGGCAGCGAGCAACGTCGACAAGGAACGGCGCGCGCCAGGTACTCACCGAGACCAAGCACGAGGAACATGGATGCCGCAGCCTGAAGTCAGGCGATGCTTGACCTCAACGAAAGTTGAGCTCGTAGCGTGAGCGGCGTGACGGATCCTGAGGGAGAATACGGACGTGAGCGACGCAAGCAGGCAGAAGTTCAGAGATCAGCTCGGGGCACCGGCGGTCGTGGCGCCGGCGGGTGCCACGGCACCCGCCGGCTGCTAGCGCGATGTCGGACCGGGAAGTGCCGGGGCAGGGATCCTCGCCGGGGCCCGGCGGGAACAGGTTCGATGCGGTGGAACGGTTACGCAGGAAGCTGGAAGGTATGAAGGCTGCCGAGACCGGTTCCCCCGACGAGGGAGACGGCACGTCGAAAATCACCCGGCTGCCGCGTCGCCCGCGGCGCATGACGGAACAAGCCAGCGAGCGGCCCCACAAAACGTGGCGTTCGGAAGGCGGCTCCGTCTACGATCCCGCTCCGACCAGGCCCGTGCTGCGGTCAGAACTGCAGCGTGATACAGGGTGGTGGCCGGTGGACCCCGGCCCGGCGCGGCACCGCGCTCCGGAGGATGATCCGGGCAGAGCCGAGCATGATGGGAGTGTCATCGATCTCGGCGCATTGCGGCGGAAACGAGCTGGTGACGATACCCCGGCCGTCGGCATTCGGCGCATGGCCAGACCGCCGCGCAGAATTGCACCTAGTGCAGGCGAGGGATCCGGCGCCGACGGTGATCAGGGCAGTGGCCGTAGCGGTGATCCCGATTCTCCACGGCCTGACGGACCTGCTCCGCGGCACTGACTCTCCGCGATGTCGTCGCCCCGGCCATCACGCACACATACCTCCCCGGGTTCCACACGCATTGCGTGAACTGGTGCGGCAGACACTGAATTCCGCAACTGCTGTCCCCTCGGGCAGCTCCTCTACGTCGAAGTGCCTGGCGCAGCGGGTGTCGCGCCGACACGAGGTCTGCGTCGACCTCGAGGATTCTCGATCCACCTCGGTTCCGCGCAATGCGACTCGGTCCACCGCAAGCCTTCGTGATCTGTGAATTCGGTTGTGCTGCAGTGGATCCGACAGCCACATCGAAGGAACAGAGAAGGCGATGATGTGATCGGAACTCGGCAAGACGGTACACAGGGCTATGACGAGCTGAGGAGCGACGCTGCGCACGACCGTGTGCATGCGCGTCTTCACCCTGGCAGTGGTCGCGATCATCTCGGTCGCAACGAGGTAATCGGCTCCTGTGCGTGATCCCGCAGGCATTCCAGGGCTTCGAATACGCCTGCCTTACCGGTTGAAGAGGGCCGGTTTCGACGTTTCGATCGTTGGATTATTTCGTGTCGGTGGATGCCGACGGCTGCTGACCCGGTGCCTCCAGTAGATCGCGGAAGCGGCGGGCGAACAGGAAGGCGTCACCGGGCCAGCGAGCGGAGACGTAGTTGCCGTCGGTGACGGTGAAGGCATGGGTATCGTCGTCTGCCGTCCCACGTCGGGTGAGTTCCCGTGGGCCTCTGCAGAATTGAGTGTCCGGATCGGTGAGGGCAGCGCGTACCTCGTCTTCCACGTATGCGGAGTAGGTGCGGTAGTAGCGGCCGAGCCGCCATGCGGTGAGGTAGTAGGCGGTGCGTTCCATGAACTTGGGAAGACATGTTGTGGTTCTGTTGGCCAGCACGCTCAGTCCTGTCTCGGGATCACGGGTGCGGGCGAGCGTGAGCACTCCGTGGCAGATCGCGCCGACCGGGCGGTGCAGCGACCAGAATCGGGCGATCTGCTCCTGGAGGAGGGGTGAGCCGAGATACTGGCGCATGCCGGGCGCGTGTCCTCCCGGCAGGATGAGCCCATCGAAGCTGGTGACGTCCAGATCGGACCAGGCGACGGTGGCGGCGAACTCTGGCGCGTCGGTGAGCTGCCAGTAGTACTGCTTGGGTTCATCCTCGGCCCCCAACTGACCGAACAGCACTCCGGTGAGCAGTCGCGGGTCGGCCGAGGGCCGAGTGCCGGCACGTTCGGTCGCGAACACGACCTGGTGCCCGGCGTCGGTGAGAACGCGCCAGGGAACGGCCACTTCGGTGACGTCGAAATCGGTATCGGGAACCGGGATCAGCACACGCACACGTCCATCATGGCAACACGCAGCGCCCTGCGGGGAACGCAACCGAACGATATTCGGTGCCAGACCGCCGAGTTCGGTGAGACGCTCGGCCACTTCGGTCGCCGCCTCGAGGTGAACACTGTCCGTGGCCTGCTGCCGGCGCGACCAGGACCCAGGTATTGCTCAACCGCACAAAACGCACGGTCCGAACAAATATGCCGCGCGCGGTTACTGAGTCGTCGCGGGTTGGCGATCGACATCGGCCGCCGTCGATGCGGGTGAGGCGGGGGTGACCGTGACCCAGGTGTTGTTGACTGCGGCGTTGCCGGAGAAGGTGTCGGTGAGGGCTGGGTCGTGTAGGAGGTTCACGTTCGCGCCCGGCAGGGATGCGGCCACCTGCCAGCCGACGCCCGGTTCGCGGTGGCCCCAGCCGTGCGGGATGGCGATGGTGCCGGGGCGGATATCGTCGCTGACCTCGAGGGTGACCACGATCGAGCCGGTGCGGGAGGTGACCACGACCGGTGTGCCATCGGTGAGGGCGCGCTCGGCGGCGTCGGCGGGATGCATGAGGGCGGTGCAGCGGTCGCGGCCCTTCACCATCGACGGGACGTTGTGCAGCCAGGAGTTGTTGCTGCGCAGGTGGCGGCGGCCGATGAGTTTGAGGTCGTAGCCGTCGGCGGGCGCCGTCACCGCCTTGCCGCGGCGCGCGTCGTCGAGCAATCCGCGTGCGGCCGTGACGAAATCCTCGGGCGCCAGATGAACCTTGCGATCCTTGGTTCCGATCAGTTCCCGCAATCGCGGCTGCAGCGGACCGAGATCGACACCACCGGGCACGGCACGCACCTTCGCGACGGTCAAGCCCTTGCGACCGCGCCGCAGCACCCCGTACGGACCGGCGGCCACCCCGAGCCTGGTCAACCGGATCGGACTGAACTGTGCGAGTAATGCATTCAGTGCACGCGTGGTGAACCGGCGCGCCGGCAACGGCACCAGCTCGGTGATCAAGCGCGCCATGATCTGCCAGTCCTCGAGCCCATCGGCCTGCGGTTCGAAGACACGCGCGTCATAGCGAAGATTGTTCCGCACACTGAACACCGGGAAAAGGATGTTCACGTCCTCGCGTTCCAGCGGTGAAATCGGCGGCAGGATGATATCCGCGTGCCGCGTGGTCTCGGTGTTCTAGAGACCAGTTTGAAGCGAACTCGCAGCGTTTGCGTGTTCATAGCCTTAGAGATTACCGGCATCGACGCCCTCTCGGAGTGACAGGTTGGCGCGCCAACGGATGACGTTTGCTGCTGAGCATTCGCAGCACCTCTGCGACGAACTGTCGGCGTTGAGTGAGATTCGTTGCCCCGGTGCGCATTCCGGGCACATGATCGCTCGACGGGGACGGATGTCGCTGCGGTGTGGTTGCCGACTTCCCTGCCCCATGAAGCGAATCTAAAGCGAATTCCGACCGTATGTCAACGGTAGTGGGGGAGAGCGAAGCTATTCTCGCACTCTGGTTTTCTCGATAGTGTCCGGCGAGGTGTTGCGCCACCGCTGCTCCCATGGCGAGAGTGGTTGGTATGGGGATTGGGCGAGTGGGTGTGGTTGCCCGGTCAGAGCTGAAAGTGCGTGAGCGACTTCGATAATGCCGGCTTTGGTGTAGATCGGTGTCGATCCTTCGTAGGCGGTGTTGTCGGTGTGTCCGGCGTAGGCGTGGGCGACCGAGGGTCCGAATTCTCGTTCGACGTAGGTGAGTGTGGTGTGCCGTATCCAGTGTGGGGTGACCTGCATCCGCGCCGCCCACGGCAGGTGTGCGTGGATTCGCTTGCGTAGGTAGTCGTATCGGCCTTGCCCGAGGGGGCGTCCATCGCGATACCGCAGGACCCGAGTGGTGGCGGGTTTGGCGCGTCGATGGTCGGTGTGTGCGACGAGTCGGGTCATCAGCAGTGGTGAGATCGGTT
This sequence comes from Nocardia nepalensis, assembly GCF_048910785.1. Classification (NCBI taxonomy): domain Bacteria; kingdom Bacillati; phylum Actinomycetota; class Actinomycetes; order Mycobacteriales; family Nocardiaceae; genus Nocardia; species Nocardia nepalensis. The sequence continues at coordinate 147,726 of NZ_JBKBET010000028.1, forward strand.
GCCAGCGTTGGGTTCCGCCTTTCTCGTGTAGCAGGATCAGGCAATGCTCGGGTTCGAGGTCGGTCTCGTCCAGTCGCAGAATTGCGCTGCGGCGGCAGGCGGTTTCGATGTGCAGGCGCACGATGAGGGCGTCGAGTTCGGTGTCGTTGCCTGTGGTCGAGGCGATGTGTCCGATGGCGATGACCTGTTCGCGGGTCAGCGCATGGCGCGGGCTGGGTAGTCGGCGGGGTTTCGTGATCCGACTGGCGGGATTGCGGGCGGGACAGATGAGGTTGTCGTGTTCGGCGTGGCGATACAGGCAGCGGATCGCGGAGATCATCGCGATGACGGCGCCGCGACCTTCGCGCGTGTTGGCCCGCACCTGGGCGCGACTGCGATGTGATTCGACCAGTTCCTCGATCTCCAGCGGCGTCGGTTCGTCGAGATACCGGTCACCCCAAACCGTTTCGATGATGCGCCAATACGGGTTGTAGGTGCGCAGGGTGGTCACCGGAACAGCGACCCGCAACCGGGCAAGATATCCAGTGAAGGTCGGCATCACCGGTATCCGATCAACCATGTCGACGTGCAGGCGGGCGGTGATCAGTCGCAAGGCCGCGTCGATGTCGGCGTTCATACCGGCTTCTGCCATGTCTGGGGCCGATAGGCCCATAACGCGGCCGCCATTACCGCCGGCGGGACGACGACGAGAAGATCATTGTCCCGGCTTGCGGCGAGCAGCACTCGATCGCCCGGATCGAGGTTGCAGCGGTGCCGGAAAGCCGCCGGAATAAGCAGATACCCCGATCGCCCCACCGACCACCGGCCCTGCCGCAGCCACCGGACCACGACGAACTGATCATCGCCCTCGAACCCCAGCGCCTGACCCGCATACCAGGCAAGGTGTTTGAGCGCCGAACGATCCGACACGCGACCGTGATCGTCGATAGTGCCTGCCGCGCAGAACAGCTCACCGATCGGGGTTGCCTCGACGACACCCGGGAAAGCGAACGGCACCTCGCGACCGTCATGTCGGCCGGGTGCACCGCGCCGTGTGCCCGTCGGGAACAACTCATCGAAACCCAACCGGAATACCGGACGACTCGGTCTGGAAAAGGTTTGCCGAGCAGGAGATGTTGCAGATGTGTTCGTTCTCATCGCAGACGCATCGAAGTGAATGGGCGCATTGCCTGCATCGGGTGTTGTCCGCACGCAAGAATGCGGTGTTGCGGCCAGATCGCCCATCTGCATCCCCTCCTTGGTGCCGTTCCCCGGGCGCGGAGTGCTTGTTGAACACCCCAGATGAGTTCAATGATTGGCCTGTCGGGAGACGCTGCAATCGCGTCACATGCTGCCACGACGTCTCAAGGACGGTGTGCCGATGGTCGTTCAGTCGGGGCGCTCACGCCCAAGCGTGCTGGTAATAGATCTCAACGGTACGTGCCGGTTGCGTCTCCGATGGTGCCGATGACACCAGCCATTCCATGGGCCAGATCAACGGTATCCCAAGGCTTTCCGATAACCGATTCCTTACGGGGCAACCGGCGATAACTCAATTGTAGCCGCATATTTTGTCATGGGGGAGCGGATCGATCACAGCGATAGGTCCGCGCGATACCACATCCACCGACCGCATCGTCGGCTCCAGCTCTTCCGGCGACGGCGTGTCCCCGGCGATCTCGTCGACCGGGCCAATTACTGTCCCGTCGCTCCTTTCCGCCTGGGTTGGGTCGGCGTCGTACAGGTTCGCACCGGTCAGGACCCCGCCCGCACCAACCTCGACCGCCACCCCAACTACATCCTTGCCGCCTACATGGCCTCCGGCACATGACAACCCAACGCACGCACATGCCAATATCCGGGCGTTCGGGAACCCTGCTGCTACCAGCGTGTTCGACCGGACACACGTCCAAACCGTTCTACAGCTGCACTTTTCGCGCCAAACCGCCGAAAATCCGTGTTGAGCCGGAAATACAGCTGGAGGCCAGAGCCTCCCTCAAGGGGACATGATGGCCTGGCCCAACGATGCGGGTCAGGTCCGCGCTGCCAGGGGTTCATAAGCGGTTGTTCGCGCGTCGGCTGTGGTGCAGGATACGAGATCGACAGGGAGGCAGGAGGACTCTCCATGGACGAGCAACTCGTAGTTGCCGATACTCCGTTCGGAGCACTTCTGCAGCTGCTGGCACTGGCTCTGCAACGCTCGGCTGGTGGTGGGCCAGCTGTGCTCGTTGAGGAGGGTCCAGACGCAGCCGGACGCTCGCCAGACTGGGGACCTGGCACGATCTACGCCGCTGGTGAGAATCTTCCAGCGATGCTGTCGGCACTGCTGGAAACACATCCCAGCGTCGTATGGATTCCTTGGTGGGAGCGCGCCGCCGAGTCGCGCCGACCACACTACGACCAGCACCTGCAGGAGCTTCGGCCGTGTTCGCGTGATTCGGGTCTGGTAGTCCTCTTGCCTGCGGGGGAACTCAGCTCCCGGTCGGCGGTGACGATGCGGCAGAACATGTATGCACACTGGGACGTGGTTGCGGTGATCGAGGCCAGAAATGTTCACCCCCTTGCGCATCACAGCATGCGAGTCGCAGCTGTCGTGCTCCGGGCCAAGGCTGATCCTGCGCCCCCTGTCAGGATGTTCCGCGTTCCGACAGACGCCGACGCCGACGCTGTCAGATCCGACCTCGCGCATCTGTTCAAGCAAGGCGGAGGCCGCAGCAAGTTCGGATACGTTTTGCGCGAGAGACCAGACGCGGACATCGGGCTCAACTTCGACGCTCACGATCCTGCTATCGAGCAGCAGCGCGCAAGCCTGTCAGGGTTCGGCGGTGTGGTTCGCCTGGGCGACCTGTACGAGTTCCCACCCAGGATCTGGCTGAAAACAGAAATGGAATGTGCACCCGATGCTGCGGGCGCGGCGCGGGTTCTGCGGGGCCGGGACGTCGGCCGCGATGGGACCCTGGCAGCACCGAGCGAGGACACCCGTGGGGCCTGCATACCCGAGCAGTTCCACCTCGCGGTAGGTGACGTACTGGTGCGGCGCATATACCGTCGCAACGATTCCGGCGGACTGGTGCTAGCCACCGTTCGCCCGGAGGACCCTCCCGCCGTGGTCACGCACCACCTGCTGGTGATGAGACCGCGTGACCAGCAGGCGACGCGAGACAGAGATTTCGCACTGAGGTTCCTCCGAACTCCTGTTGCTCTGACGCTGCTCAACGCCACGCTGAGCAGTGCCCATGAAATGGTGCAAATTTCGGCGGCGCCGTTGACAGAAATGGTTGTTCCGCGGCCGGATAAGGATTTGGTCGACGCGTTGGATGGTCTGGACGCAGCGAAGGAGCGCCTTCAACGATGGCAGGCGCAGGCCGATGAGATCCTCACCTCGGTATTCCGCAGCGACACACCGTCGGAAGCTCGGCGACGCGTCATAGAGTCCGGCCGTACCCTGCGGTTACGTGTCGAGGCTGCCTCGTTGTTGGACGACCTCGGCCACACCGTGCGGACGCGTTTCCCGTACCCGGTCGCCGCACGCTGGCGCACCGCCGAGGTACTGCAGAGCACGGAACCAACCAGGGAAGCCTACGGAGCAATTCTGGACGCGACCGAGATCCTGCTGTGCTACAGCGCGCTGGTGACGTTGGCGTTGACCCGCCAGGAGGGAATCGAACTCGGCTCCGCAGGCGAGCTCCGGGCCAAACTTCGCACCGGCCGCACGGGGCCAGGTCTGGGTGAATGGACCGCAGTCCTGACCGAGGCCGCCACCAGTAAGCGGCTCCGATCCATGACGCCGTCACATCCGCTCGGTGATCTGCGTGGCTTGCTCGTCGGCGCCGCGGTCAATGGTGCACGGCAACGGCTCGCCGACCGACGCAACGATCAGGCACACATGCGTCACACCGACGCAGCCGATTTGCCGGATGCGGTGCGAGACGCCGCCAAAGACTTGAGAATCCTCCTCGACGCCGCCCGATTCCTGACCGACTGGCCACTTGTGCAGGTGGCAGCGGTGCGGCGCGATTCGCTGGCTCGGCGTTCCTACATTGAGTACCGCGAGCTGATGGGTGACCACCCAGTGGTACCGGTCAGCTCGTCCGAACATACGGACAACGAGTTGGAAGTCGGCAGTCTCTACCTGCGCGGTCCCGAACAGCGGCTACATCTTCTACGGCCATACCTAATCGGTAGGGATTGTCCGGTGTGCCGGAACTGGTCGACGTTCCATGTCGAAAGGGCGCCGCAGGGTGCGGTGGTCCTCAAGAGCCTCGAGCATGGTCATACGACAGTAGATCCAACGCTCAGCGACGTTCTCCAAATCGTAGGCCTGCTTTAATCACCGTACCGGCACGAGAGTGCCTGCTACAGGGTGGTGGGACCCACCACTCGCCAGGCTGTGGTGTCGGCCGTGTAATGCCGCGTTCCGGCAATTGCCCAGGGACAGCCATTGTCCGACAGGCGATCTCGCGGAACGCCCCTCATACCGATTCCAGGATGTTCTGCTTCGGGACGCCGACCGCCCCAACAGCGGGCCTGCATTGACGCGATGATGAGCAGCTCAGTCACCACGGGTCACCTGGAAATTCACCGCTGGCGACTGTCGGTGCCGCCATGACGAAGTGGGCGCATGACGAATCCTGGCCTGATAAGACTTCGCCGCTCGGGCGAGAGCGAACTACGGTGCGATGGAACCGAACAACACCGAACGTGAATATCTGCAACTGCTTGCCGCGCGCCCTGGCATGTACATCGGGTACACCTGTTTGCGCGGCGTGAAGTGCTTCTTGGAGAGTTACGACGCGGCGGCCCGCCAACGCGGTGAGACGGAGCTGGACGGTTTCCGGAAGTGGTTGATGGCCAACCATGTTGGTGAAAGCAGCCTCGTCTGGTTGGGATAGATCCAGCAGATCGCACTACCGGTCTGGGACTTCGAAACCCCGCTCACGCCGGATCAACGTCGGCATTTCAGCATTATTCACTGTCGTAGCGGAAAGCGTGTACTGCGGTATAGGGTCGACGAGGTTGCGTCGCATGGGAATTGCGGTGGTTTGCGAGGCCTTTGCATCCCACCCCCGGCCTACACCGGTTCAATGAACTGCGGACTCGGATTCGCCTTGCTGTTCGTCGGCGCGCATCAACATATCCGCTACCGCGGTAGCGGCCTGAGTGATGATATCGGCCGTCCGGCCGGGCTGAGTTACCAGCGCGAGCTGGTCGGTGCCCTTTCGATGTGTACGGCGTTCGCCCTCGCCACCGACGCGTAGGGCGCCTTGCTCAGGTCGGTAGACGTTCGGGGGTGTTCGCGCTCTGCGAGTCCTTGCGCGAACTTGTCGAGTTTCGCCACCGGCTCCCGGCCATATTTTTGGATGGATACGGAATTAGCTGAGGCTCAATGCTTCCGGGTAGGCCTATCGCGGTGCATGAGTCTGCCATACCCAGACGGCGGGGTTATCCGTTGAAAGTCATGCAACGCTATGCCGAGGGCCTCCAGCCTCGGATGATTCGCACCGTCACGTAGTAGATCGCGGACCGTGTCAGATGCAACCAGGATCGACTCGCCGGTGGCCTCGGGGTGAAAGGCCGCGGCTGCAGGAATCGTCGCAATCAGTCTCTCCAGGTATTCCACGATGAGGGACGCGTCATGGTGGAAGTGGTCAGCGAGTTGGTACAGCGCACGGGTCATGGATGCAAGGGACTGGATCAATAAGCCGCTGACGTCACGGTCTGGAAGATTTTCGAGACAAGCCTGCTCCATGCAGAGGTAGTAGACCGCTTCTCCCCATTTGCCAAGAGAGCCAAGGGTTCCAGCGAGGTTTCCCCACAGCTGTGCATTGGCCAGGCTGAGCGGGTTGTTTTCATTGGCGAGTTCCGACACGGCGATGGCGTGCTGGACGAGGCTGGCGGCTAGCTGCGTGTCATCCTTGGCGGCAAAGAACCCCATCCACGCTTGTGTGGAATAGGCAGCGCGGAACAGAGCGAGGTCGGTCTGGCCCTCAAGTTCGACCAGTTGCCGCACAATGGACTGCACGATGTCATTCATCGCGACCGTAACGTCCAGCACTCTGGCTGGGCCGCGTGCGCCGGCCCGGGAGATGGGTATCTGTTCGTCCAGGGTGACAAGGCAATCGCGTTTAATCGCTCGAAGCACCTCACCCGCAGGTGGATCGCCGATCGCATAGTGCGGAAACTGCTGGTCGACAGTGTCGCCGGCACACCCGAGCAGAAGGTTGACGGGAATCTGTCGTGACGCGAGGAAGGCCGCTGTGCGCAGGGCTGTCGCCGCCAGTATGTCAGCGGCCCCTGTTCGAGCGGTGAGCCGTGCCCACGTCATGGTGATGGCGCCCACCACAGTGACCGGGTACTCACGGTAGCTGACAGGCACCGAGGACAGGTCGTCCATGGCCCGCTCCAGCAGATGCTCGAACTCTGCCACCGCGTGCGGGATATCGTCGTCGTAGTCGAGGTGCGTGGTCAGCAAGTACCCGGTGGCCAGTTCGAGAGCAAGCGGCCAGCAGTGCAGACGGATCGCCAGCCGATCAAGCGCCCGTTGCTCGCTCTTGCTTGGCAATCGCTCAGGGAGTAGACGTAGGGAAAGCAAGCGAGTGGCCTCGGTAGCTGCCATGCCCTCCACGACCATCTTCGAGGAATTCGGCCCCGACAGTGGGGTCTGGTCGGTGCTGGTCACGATGACGTGTCCATGCCCTCGCCGTGGAATCCAGCGGCGTACAACGGTTTGGTCGCCGCAGTTGTCGAACACCATCAGCCACGGTCTAGCGCTGCGCGCCAGCGCCGCAGAGACTCGCTCGTTGACCGGCACGGCTTGGTCGCAGCCGATTAATCCGTTGTCCTCGAGCCAGCGCGCAGCGATGCTGAACGATTGCCTCACTCGACGTTCGTTCGTGGCGTCGATCCAGATGATCGCCCAGTACGCATACGCATTCTCGTCCGCCCACGCCGCGACGAGGCTACTCTTCCCAGTTCCCGATAATCCAGTGACCAGACATACCGGCGCTGCGTCGCGCGGGACAGGGATGGGCAGACGGCGGGCCAATTCCGCCAGCAGGTCCGGGCGGGCGACGTCGGTGGTGCGTGGCGGCGGTGTGACGTGGATGGCCCAGTCCCGTTGATGCATTATCGATTTCACCGTTTCGGCATCGATGCACAATGCCTCCAATAACTCAGTCCTGGCGAGTACCGCCGTTTGCGGCCCGGAGGCTCGCGCCATCACCTCCCACACCAGATAGCCGGTCAACAGCCCAGTCGCATCCCACCCCACCGACGCTGGAACGGCTCGATGGCGGGCAGTGCGGACCAACTGCTGAACCTCGACCCTCACCTGTTCGATGTCGCGTCTGTCGAGTCTGATTTCTGTGCGCCGCAAGCGCTCCCAAAACTCTTCCCCTGACGCTGCAAGATCGCTTGAGACCTTCGCTCGAGACACCAGGGGGAGAATCTCGGCGCGGATGTGTGTACCGCCGACCGCCATCAACTCCAGCAGCTTGACGAGGCTGTCTTGTGCCGCACGGTTCGTGACTACCAAGTACCTATCTGCATCGAGGTTGTACAACCTCAGCAGAATCGCCATCACATCAGCAGCGGAAAGAGTGCTTCCCGGCCCGCCGCTCTTGACCTGTGCGACGGTGTGGACACAGGGCCCCGAAGCCAACGAAAAGTCGACGATCTCTTGGTCTGCCTTCAGATTCGACGTGAGTACACCTTCGACCTGCACATCGGTAAGCTCCGAATCGAATGCGAGCATCGTGACCAGCGCGTACTCCAACGTGATGAGGTACTGGTATTCAAATCCGCGTGCCGCGGCCTGTCCACCCATCGAAGTCCCTGCCTTAAGGTGACGCTCGTCCAGAGCGAATCTGGAGATGGCGGAACAGTATCCGACCACGCCGACACGTCCGACAGCCAAAATCGGTGGGCGACACCACCGCGGTGCCTACAAACGAGGACCCTCGGCTCTGCAGGCGCTGGCGTATGACACCGGTCCGCCGGCAATCTCGATCGTTGAACAACCGACTAGTTAGCTCAACCACGATCGTGGCAGCCATAGGCGCCGGATCCGGCTCTCGTGCGTAACGACGCTGCTACCAGCGTCGATGAAAGTTGTCAGAGGGTAGCCCTAATCTTCTACACGTGCCTTTCCTCATCTGAGGAGTGAAGCCTGGAGGTTGCTCAGTGAGTATTCTCAGCGCGTTCGACGCCTACCAAGAGACGGTCGATGCCGATCCTGCTCACGTCGCGTTGGCGCGCGAGCGCCGCGATATCTTCGTTGGCGCGTTGGGAAACGCTGACGGTGTCGTCGAGGTCGTCAAATCTGGTTCGCTACAACGTCGTACACAGCTCGAGCCGATCCATGATGTCGACCTGATCGTCGTCTTCGACGGTGAGCAGCACCCGAGCTGGGGACAGCCGGGAGCCTCCTCGGCAGAAGCGCTCGAGCATGTCCACGACTTGGTGGTCTCGCGTCTGGGGACCGGGCAGGGGTCGGTGGAGCAGCTGGTCCGTCTTGCTTTGGACCGCAACCGTGCGGTGAAGTGCTTCATCGATCCTCCCGAGCAGGAACATGCCTTCACCGTTGACGTCATGCCCGTTTTACGGCAGGCCGACGGGACGTTGTTGTTGCCCAGCACGAAAGACGAGCTGTGGTCGAGTGCGAATCCGGAGTTCCTGATCGGGCAGGTCGCTGAGCGGCAGCGGGAATGGAAGTACTTCCGGCCCATGGTCCGCGTGCTGAAAGACTGGCGTAAGGACGTGCAGGTCGAGGGGAAGATCAAGTCGTTGGTGATGGAAGTCCTTGCGTTGGAATGCCTTCCGTTGGATGTCACCCGCCCTAGCGCATTGCGATCGTTTTTCACCTCCGCGGCGGTTGAGGTGAACTGGGGTGTGTCCGATCCCGCTGGCTATTGCGGGCTGATCCAGCCGGATCTGGATGTCAAAGGGCTTCGTTCGGGGCTCGAGGAGGCCGCGGACAAGGCTGACCTGGCGTGTGATCTGGCCGCCCGCAACGACATCGACGGCGCGTTGCGGGTGTGGCAGGAGCTGTTCGGTCCTGATTTCCCGGCCCCGCCGAAGAAGCCCAAGGGCCGCACCAGCGCTGCGCCGCCCCCGCTGATCAGGGACGCCCCGCAAGGATGACGGTCGAGCAGGGGGTGGGGCAGGCTGGCGGCGAGGACTGGTGGGTGCACGAACCCCAGCGATTCGACGCCGACTGTGACGAGATGGCTCGGAGATTCCCTGGCCTGGCGTGGATTCCCGAGGGTTCCGGCCAATGGGAGGGTGAGTTGCCCCTGTGGCCGTTCGACCGGCCGCAGCCGGCAGGCCTGGAGGCCTGGCTGGGCGGACGGGGCCTGCGCTTGCAGGTGCAGTGCGGGCAGGCATATCCAGTCGTAGCTCCGCGGCTGTTTGCGCTCGACCCCGAGCCGGGACTGCACCAGCGCCTGCTGCATCGCTGGCACGTCAACAGCGACGGAAGTTTGTGTCTGCTGGCGGATCCGACGCGCTGGACCAATCGGATGTCGTTGAGCGATCTGCTGCTGAAAGCGGCTGGCTGGCGCATTGAATACGAACTGATGGTCGCCGGCGTGCTGGAGTCGATGACCGACAACGGCATCGTCAGCGACGACGTGCTCGATGCTCTGATCGAGCAAACGGCCCAGGGGCGGAGCGCCGCCGATGACCGTTGACTTTCTAGTCCTGCTTTCGACCGAGGCAGCGCAGACCCTGACCGGCGGCGGGCGCTGGGGCCGCTTGAGCTGCCGGGTCTCCGAACCCGACCGTGTCGCGGCTGTTATCGCCATCTCGAACGGCGATGACGCGCGGCGCCCGGTCAGCGCATGGGATAACACCCATTTTCTGGCGGTGGCCGATTACCGTCCGATCGGTTTTTGGCACCGGGTGAACCAGGATCTGCATGTCATATGGGCTAACGCGGCGCTGCGGGGGATCGGCATCGAACTCAGCGCATTTCGCGAGCGGATTCCCGCGGGCTTCCGCTCTCCCGGCGACGGCGCCCATCTTGTCATCACCTACGCGCCGGACGTCTCACCGGAGTATGTGGGCGTTCCGTCGATCGTCGCGTGGCATGTCCAGTCAGACATTGTGATGCCCGTCCGTGCCGAGGTCTGTTCCGCCAGCACCGGTATCGCTCAACTGCAGGGTCATTGGCCGGTCGAGATCTTGCAGTGCAAGCGGATCGCCATGGTGGGACTCGGCAGCATCGGATCGGCCGCAGCGCACGCTCTGGCCCGCAGCGGGGTCGGTGCCCTGGATCTCATCGATCCGGATCGACTCCTGCCCCACAACCTGATTCGCCACACCTCCTCGGCAAAATACGTCGGCAAACGCAAGGTCGAGGCCATGGCGATCGAGCTGCGCGAAGGTAACCCACACACCGCTGTCCAACCGTTCGCCCTCGATGTCGTGGCCGACGCAAACCGCGTCCGCCAGGTGCTGGCCAGAGCGGATCTCGTTGTGTGCGCGGCTGACGGGATCGAGCCCCGCCGGGTCGTCACTCACCTCGCACGCCGCGCGCGCACCGATGCGGTGCTGGCCTGTGTCCTCGAGGGTGGCGCGCTGGGCGAGATTATACGACTTCGGCCGTGGCCGGCGCACGGTTGCCTGACCTGCCGCCGCGAAACGCTCCAGGACACAGGCGCATTCGACCCGGAGCCGAGTCTGCATCGTGCCTACGGTGAAGCAACCGTTCACCGTCCGATGACCGCAGTCGGCAGCGATTTGCAGCTGATCGGTCAGCATGCGGCGAAGATCGCGGTGGCGACGCTGCTGGAAGCCGAAGGTGAGCCCGACCAGCGTCTGCCAGGCGAAGAGTTCATCGTCGCGCTGCGCCCCTCGCCGTCCTGGCCGGCTCCCTACGATCTGCGCCGCTGCGGTGAAGTGCGTTGGCTGCCAGCGATGCCCCCACGCGGAGGGTGCCCGACGTGCACGTGCGGATGACCGCGGCCGAGCACCTGAACGTCGTGAAGCTCAGCTACGGCGCCGCGCGCACGATCGGCCGCGAGGCACGCACGTCGATGTCGGATGGTAAGGAAACCGGCGGGATCCTTCTCGGTGACTACGGTGGCGATGGCAGCGTGCGCGTGCGCTTCGCGGGCACACCGGGCCCGCACGCGATCCGCCGCCACGACTTCTTTCTGCGCGACCTCGAACACACCCGCGTCTATGCCGAACAATGCTATCGCCACTATGGCGTGGCCTGGGTCGGCGAATGGCACACCCACCCCGTACATGCCCCCATCCCGAGCCCGCGGGACCTAGCGACCTACGACGCGCTGTCGACCGATCCCGAACTCGATTTCAGCCACGACTTCCTCGCCCTGATCGCCGCACCGTCCTCGGACGCCGGTGGCCGCTGGGTCCTGGCGGCGTGGGCCTGCCGCGGTTGGGCCTGCCGCCCGCTCGTTGTTGAACAGCCCTCCGCCACCGATCAAGAACCGCCGACACAGAAAGCACCAGCACCGTGACCCAGCCGAACTCGCGACGACCACACCTCGACGTCCTCGGAACTGCGACACCCCAGACCAACCGAGGCTGGCAGGCCGTCAGTGACGGGACGGTGGTCCACACGGTCGGGTTGATGGGCGTCGGCGGATTCGGCACCGAGGTCGCAAAATCGTTCGCTGCCAACGAAACTGCAGGACGGGTCTGGTTAATCGCTAGCCTGCTGGCAGGGCTCGAACTTCTCGGTCTCGCGTGGTGGCTGCGGCGCCGCGCTCGCCGGAACGCGCGGGTCGCGATCGTGGTCACCGCACCCGATGCCCGCCGCGGCGGGATCGCACGAGCGACACAGCTGACCCAGCAGGCCGAGACCTTCGCCCAGACCTGCTGCAACGTCACCCTGAAAGCCGAGGTGCCGACCAGCGAAGGCGAGCGACCGACCTCCACCCTGATCACCCAGCTTGCCGACGAAACCCTCACCGCGCTGTCCCTGGCCATGCGGCTCACGCCCGACGCCACGAGGTTCAACCTGATACCCACCATGCCGCTACACGCCGCATTCTGCTTCGGTTTACGCCTGGGCCACACGCACGCCCGCGAGATCCGCGTCTACCAAATCCACCAAAGCAACGGGGAACGAGCCTATTTCGAAGCCACCACGTTGAGGGCGGGCACACCCCGCCGATCGCCTCTGGACGTCCACCCGCTCATCACCCTGCCCAACGGCGACCCCACAACCGCGGCGCTGGCTCTGGATCTGCAGCATCGTGGGGACGCCTTCGTCGAGGCCGTCAAGGCCAGCTGCCTTGAGCGCGGCATCGGCACCCTGCTGGTGCTTCAAAGCCCGACGCAGACCCTGAAAGAAAACTTCAATACCTTCACCGCCGTCGTCGCGCAGACGGTCCGCGAATGGCGCAGCGCCGAACTGACTCCGGTGGCCCGGAACGGACGCCACGCCGTCTTTCTCAGCGGCCCGGTCTCGGTGTCATTGGCGTTGGGCGCGTTGTTCGCGGCCGAGGCCGGGCGCTGGCAAGCAATGACATTCGACCCCGACAGCAGCCGATACGAGGAACTTCCGTAGCATTTAAATTCTGCGCGGAATTAGCGCGCAGCGCCGACAAATCGACTTCTTCTATGTTCAGGGCTCACTCATCGCTTCGCAGCCGATTGGTTCGAATCCGGTTGCGCGAGGGATGGCCTCGTTAATGCCATCGACGCTCAAGCTGCAGTACCCGAGCTGGCGGGGCGCGAGTTCAGTGATTCGGGGTCGGAATCGAGACCGGCTGATGCGGGTGCCGCCGGAATCGTGCTGTCGCCGATCAGGTAGCGCGGCGCGGTGAAGTCCATTGAATCCGCTCGCGGCGACGGTCACTTTTGCCGTGGTAGTGCGAGGATCACCAGTCCAGCCACCCGAGCTCGAACGCGATCCGACGCGCACCCCACCGCTGGGGTATGGCGAGAGTCGGGGCGCAGATGGTCCCGGTCGTCGGCCTGTGCCCGGTCGGGGCTGACCACCAGCTTGACTTCGCTCCCATAGGCTGCGTGCCGCGCTCACACTGGGCGGTGTCGAAACCGAACAGGACACGGCCCCCCAGGGTCGCTCCGGCGCCGGGTCAATTGATGTGCTGTGTCGAATCTGCGCCCACTAGCGCGGGATCGGTGGGCGCTGGGGTCACCGACACCCATGTGTTGTTGACCGCGGAACAGCCGGAGAAGGTGTCGGTGAGCGAGGGATCGTGCAGCAGGTTCACATTGGCACCGGGCAGTTGCGCCGCTACCCGCCAGCCGACACCGGGGTCTTGATGTCCCCAGCCGTGTGGGATCGCGATCGCACCGGTGCGGATATCGTCGCTCACCTCGAGGGTCACCACGATCGAACCCATCGGTGAAGTGACGGTGACGGGTTCGCCGTCGGACAGGCCGCGTTCGGCGGCATCGGCTGGATGCATGAGCGCGGTGCATCGGTCGCGGCCTTTCACCATGGGCGGGAGGTTGTGCAGCCAGGAGTTGTTGCTGCGCAGGTGCCGTCGGCCGATCAGCCGAAGATCGAAGCCCTCGGGTGCTTTTGTCGGTGCCACCGGATCGGAGGTGTCGTCGATCAAAGTCCGTGCGCCGATGAGGAAATCCTGCGGCGCCAGCGCCACCTTGCGATCCTTGGTTGCGATCAGCGAACGCAACCGCGGTCGCAGCGGGCCCAGGTCGATACCGCCCGGTGCCGCCTTCACCTTGCCGAAGGTCAAACCGTTGCGGCCGCGCCGCAGCACTCCGTACGGGCCGGCGGCGATCGCGGCCATCGCCATGCGCAGCGGGCTCAGTTGATCGAACACAGCGTTGAGCGCCCGGCTGGTGATCGACCGGGCTGGCAGCGGCAGCACCTCGGTGATCAGGCGGGCCAGGATCTCCCAGTCCTCGAGCGCACCCTTCGGTGGCTCGAAGACCCGCTCGCTGAAGCGGACGTTGTTGCGCACGCTGAAGGCCGCCAGCACCAAATCCAGATCGGCGTGCTCGAGCGGCGAGACCGGTGGAAGCACGAAATCGGCGTGTCTGGCGGTCTCGGTCAGATAGAGATCCACGGCCACGACGCACTCCAGCCCGTCCAGTGCGGCACCGAGCCGGCCGCGCTGTGGCGTGGACAGTACCGGGTTGCCCGCATAGGTGATCATCGCCTTGATGTGGCCCTGCTCCATTTCATCGGCGAGCACCGCCACCGGCAGCTCCGACCGGAAAGACTTGAACCGGCCCGAGCTATCGGTCCACGCACCGTGCGCCATCGGCACGAAACGACCCAGCGGTGCCCCATCCACAGCCGGTTTGGCGAACATCTGCCCGCCCGGCCGGTCCAGGTTCCCGGTGACCGCATTGATGGTGTTCACCAGCCAGTGCGTCAAAGTCCCCGTTACCTGCTGGCACACCCCGATCCGGGCGTACAGCACCGCCGAGGGTGCGGCCACGTGCTCACGCGCCAGCCGCCGAATTGTCTCCGCGTCCACCCCCGCATGTGCTGCCGCCCGCTCGGGCGTGAAATCGGCGACCAGCGCGCACAATTCGCCCCATCCGGTGCACTGCGAACGAATCCGGTCTTCGTCACACAGCTTTTCGGTCACCAGCACATGCAGCATTCCCAATAGCAGATATGGGTCGCCGCCAGGCGCCACCGCGACATGCTCATCGGCCAGCCGCGCGGTCTCGGTGCGCCGCGGGTCGATCACCACCACCTTGCCGCCGCGGCGACGCACCTTCTGGATGCGCAGCTTCGCGCCCGGCATAGTGCTCACTGACCCGTTCGACACCGCCGGATTGGCGCCCATGATCACCAACCGGTGCGTGCGGTCGATGTCGACCACCGGCATCAGCACGTTCGCGCCGAACATCCGCCACGCCACGAACTCCTGCGGGAATTGGTCGATTGAGGACGCGGAGTAGAAGTTGCGAGTCATCAACGCCACTCGCAGCAGCGCACCATAGATCACCGAGGAGCTGTGCGCGGCTGGATTACCTAGATACATCCCGACAGCACTGGCACCGTGCTCGCGGCGGATCCGGCGCAGCCGCTGCCCGATCTCCCGGAACGCCTCATCCCAGCCGACCGGTTCGAACCGGTCACCCACCCGGCGCAACGGAGTACGCAGCCGGTCCGGGTCGTGATGCAGCCCGCCCATCGCCGTCGCCTTCGGGCAGATGTACCCGGCGGAGAGTACATCGTCGGGGTTGCCTTCGATCCGGGTTACCCGTTCGCCCTCGACGGTTACCAGGATCCCGCAATGAGCCTCACACAGGGTGCACTGGCGGGCAATCGTGGTCGCGCTCATGAGTCTTCACTCCGCATCGGTCCAACACTGCCAGAGTCCGGCTCCAGCTTTGTGGCGAGCTTATCGGCCGAACGCCAATAATCGCACCGTTCTCGACCGAGGTGCCCAGCCACAGGTTCGGCGGGAACGCCAGGCCGCGCTCGGCCAGCCGCTTGGCCCGTGAGGGCCGCTTGGTCAGCACCTGGTAGGTGTGCTCCGACCGTGACGGCCGGGATGCGGAGCTCAACGATGTCGCTCGCGAAATCCGCATCGCCGAAATCCAGCGACGCAAGGCGCGAACCTCCCTCGATCGCAGTGTGCGCCACCTCGACAATGCCCTCACCGAACCACAGTGACTTGACGAACTGACCGACCACGACCGTGCCCTCAAGGATCGCGCCCGCGAGTACCTCGACCATTCCCAGCAGCCCGGCGAGTCTGCACCCGCAAAGACACCGCGAAAGACACGCAGCTACACGCCCGAAAGAATGTCGATGGCAAGCCCAGCGAAGCTGGCGTGGCAGTAAGTTCGACCTTCCGGATCCTCATCCAGTTGCCTGGCTATCCGCTACGCGGGTGCCTAGAAAACCTCCAGAAGTTCTTCGATTTTCTGGCGAATGTCGCGCTGCGAGCCCTGGGCAGCGATGTCGTGCAGTGACCGCGCCGCCGTAAGCGCAGCTGCGCATCGGTGGGTCCGCCCAACGCGTGGTCGAGATCGGTCGCGACCAGCGCGAGGTGCTCAGCGGCCGTGGCGAGTAGTTGGCGGTTCTCGTCGGTCAATTCACCTGGGCGCTCAGCACGAAGCGCCTTGATCTCATTCAGTGAGTCCACCTGCGTATTAACAAGTGCGTCGATATGGCCGATCGTGGCATCGAGCGCGTCGATGTGTTTCTTGAGCTCGTCTACATCTAATGGTTCAATCTCGAACCACTGCTCCTGCTCGGGGATCGTCACAAGCAGATCCGAGGCGACTGCCTGGCCGTTGTCGAGTAGTCCGGTGACGCGGACAAAGTCAATCGGATGGCAGAGACAGTGAGCCAAGTCGCGGGTGACTCGCAGGTAGCCGAATGGGTCGTATTTGGCCCAGCCGTCGAACCATATCTTCACTTCCACAGAAGCGTGGACTGTCACCGGTGTGCCGGGGACGACTTCCTTTCGTGTTTCGTCCATGTCGAGGATCGAGTAGGTCAGTGAGTGCTCCGCTTCGCGCAGTGAGTACTTGTGCATGACGGGCTCGACTGGTCGCTTCAGGCGGATGCCCGAGGATTCCGTGCCGGTGTTGCGGATCTTCACATCGACTCTGATCTTTGCGCGGACAAACCCGACGCGTCTTGCTTTTGGGCCGACCAGATCCCTAGCGGTCCAGTCGCAGTAGGGCACCAGCCGCAATGCCGAATCAAGGTGGTATCGAACATCGGGATTCACCGCCATCAACCGCTCCGCCCTCCGGCGGCGGTGGATCCCGGTGTCGTCGGGGGCGCTGCCAGGTTTGCCCCACAAGAACCACGAGAGTTCAGCCCGAGTCAGCGGCTCCGCGTCCACCACCTCGCCGATAATCTCCCGGGTGATTTCCAATGCGCTCACGCGGGCAGCGCCGTCCGGTGGAGGTCCGACGAAATAGAACGGGCCGTAGTTGGTTGTACTCCAAACAGCGGGCGAATTGTTTCCGTGCGTCTGCTGCACGGGCGAATTGTCTCCGTACGTCTGCTGCACGGAGGTAGTTGGCTCAGAAGCCGTACGGCGGCGGGTCGCCAAATTCGACAGCCAGCCGAATGGAACAGCCGCGATGGCCACGAGCAGCGCCGCAATCCCGAGCGCATCCGCCCTAGACCAATGCAGGTATCGCTCAACCAGCCAAAAACTGAGAAAAAATACCACTAAACACCCGACTAGGGCCAGGATCACGACTTTCAGCCAGCGCCACACAGTCGACCACGGGTCCACAGACGAAGCGTGACGCCGCACCAAACTTCTGTCAATGCCCCCGTGTCAGCCCTGATCCACCGACGGTGTCCGGCGGTGTAAGAGAATGTCCTCTTGAGCGGGGATGATCGGGTCATCGGGTGAGGCGCTTAGCCAGTGCAAACGAATTCGAAAAGTGAAACCTGCTCCATCACACCACCCTCCAACCCACCCCGATACCGCAGATAGATTCCGAATCGGGATCCTGGACTGGTGTGCTTGCGTATTCAACTATCGCGGGGAGTCGATGGTTTCCAACCGGTGGGCGGGCGGAATCTTGGCGCGGTTTCGTATCGGATCTAGGTGGCCGCAGTCTCGGCGGCAAGCCTGGTGGTGATGTGGTGGTAGCCGAGAGTGTCGGCAACGACCGGGTCGGGGATCTGCAGAATGTGCTGAGGAATCGCGGGCGCGCGAGCGGGAGCGGTGAGGACGCCGAGGTCGTGCGCGTGACCCGCACCGCAAGGCTCACACGGCGCTCGGCATCCCCGGCGCACTCCCACTCGGCCGCGCCTTGGGCCAAGTCCCGGGCGAACTGGTCGTCATCGCCATCGACGCGCAATGCCTCGACCTGGGCGTCGGCCTGTCGGCCCCAGTCTCAACCGTCCCCGGCGTGACCCGAGCCATCCTGAACGAGTTGGCCGCGGCGGAACACCGGCAAACCCCTGAATCCGCAACACGGATTCCATCGCCGTGCGACCATGCGATCATGCGCCGAGACAGTCGAATCGGGTCGATCAACGAGGCGGAACCCTACCTGCGACCTACTTTCGACGCGCTGGACACGCTGCGCACGGCATATCGGACCGAACAGCACCCGAAGAACTGCCACTTCCGACTGCAGCAGGCATGCGGCCTGCTGACTTCCTCACTCGTGCGTGACTTCGTCGCACAGCCGTTACGGCGGGTCGACGGCTCGCGCCGGATCACACCGGAGAAGCGGAAACAGCTGTTAGCCAAGGAATCACAGCTGGTGAAACGAGTCAGCGGGCAACGCGACCACCGGATCCTCAGGCGCGCACTCGGTTTGGTTTCCGATACCGAGCCCGCCGAGTGGTGCCGGTCCTCCGACGATCTGGCCGCCTATCTCGAGGATCGGCACCGTAAGCTGTGCGCGAGCTATGTGAACACACCCGCGTGGCGCATATCGCCGCGCTTGCACAACAGCGGTCTCATGCGCCGCGCCGACCATACGGTGCTGGCGGTCGTCATCGTCCTCGTCGATGTGCTCGACAGGGCATATCTGGCGGAGTCCTACCGGATCGGCGCGTCACTGGCGCGGGATGCGAGCCTGCCATGAGTAATCCGGCCACGGAAGACGTTCGCGTCGCGGCGCGCCGCGCCCTCATCGATCGGTTTCCGGTATCGCTGGGCGAAGACGACCGGCAGCCGCTGCGCGGCTTCACGCGGTCACAGTGGAAACCGATCACGGCCTGGGGTGTTGCCGTGGCGCTGGTATCGGGATTCGTCGTCTGGGTGATCTGGTTCGCCCCTGGCCAATTGACCTCTCCGCTCAATGCCGACGATCTGGCCGCGATGCATCCCGATCAGCGCGTCGCCGCGCAGATCAACTATGCAGCCGCCAGGAATCAGGTCCGCACCACGCTGATCGGCGCAATCGCCGGAGCGGCATTTCTCACCACCGGATTCTTCGCCTGGCGGCAGATCGTCGTCAGCAGACTCGGGCAGTTGACCGATCGCTTCACCAAAAGTGTCGAGAATCTGGGCGCTGCGCAAAGCGCGGTACGCCTCGGCGGGGTGTACGCGTTGGAGCAACTCGGCGAAGACCGGCGTTTCACCCGCCCGGTCGCGCACGTGCTGGTCGCATTCGTGCGACAGAGTTCCGAATCGCCGACACCGGCTACCGCCGGTAGAAGTGAATCGCCTCGCCTCATTGTCGGGAATTCCCCGAGCGAAACCGGTGTGGAGAATCCCGCGATCGTCCCATACGAGGTCCAGGACGCCATGATGATCCTCGCATCGAAAGGTTTGTGGCGGCGGGGGGTCGACGCGCCGATCGCACTCGCCGGTGTCACCCTGCCCGGAATAAATCTGCCACGCGCCGACCTGCGGCAAGCAGTGCTGTACCACGCCGACCTGCGGTCAGCCGATTTCCGGGACGCGGATCTGTTCGAGGCCGATCTGCGTGGAGCGCGGCTGACCGATGCCTATCTGCTGGCAGCGAAACTCGGTGATACCTGGTTTCAGCGCGCCGATCTCAGCGGAGCCCACCTCGAGTCCGTCGAAGGCGGCGACACCAAGTTCAAGGAAGCCGACCTGCACGGCGCCTATTTGACTTATGCGAACCTGCCGAGAGCCGATTTCGAGCAGGCAAATCTGCACGGTGTATACGCGGAGTCGGCGACTTTGACCGATGCCCGATTCGTCGAAGCGAATCTGGCCGACAGCAGATTCCCCGCCGCGAATCTAACCGACGCTGATTTCAGCAGCGCGAATCTGCGCGGCGCAATTCTGGAAAATGCCAGGCTGACGGGCGCCACTTTGGCGTACGCGAACCTGGCGGACACAAGGTTGGGCGGCGCGGTGCTGGTGTCGGCGAATCTGACCGGTGCGAACCTGCCCGACACAAATCTGGTCGGTGCCGATTTGACCGGAGCGAACTTGGCAACCGCTAATTTGACCACTGCGAATCTGACGGATGCAGAGCTGACCGATGCGAATTTGTCCGGTGCGAATCTGTGCGGTGCGACCATGACCGACGCGGATCTGACGAGCGCGAACCTCACCGGCGTCCGTTCTGACGAGCGAACCCGGTGGCCAGATGGTTTTGTTCCTGACAGCGGTGCGGACTGACCGGCACGGTCGGCCGCTCCGACAAGGCCGCATCGCGACCGCTACTGGATCGGTCGTTCGCCAGCGCGGGATCGAACTACCCCTCGGCGCAGGAGAATCCGGGCCGGAGGGGCGGACCAGTCACCCAAAGTCGCTGAGCCGCATTCCGCCCCGGCACGTTGAGCTCGGCAACCGATTCCGGCCGGCCCGGGAATCCACCGAACGGTTGCGGCGCAGCGGCTTCGACGGCCTTACGCACGTCGTAATCAGCGGAGATCCAAGTGGGCCTTGGGCGTATCGACAACACCCGCGGCAACGACATTGAGGGCAATGCCGGCCAAGGCGTCGAGCCATATCTTGAGTATCAGCGACTGGCCTTGTCCGCACCCAACTCTCGGGCCCGGCGCTCTCGTGTCGCCGCGGCCCGGCCGGGGAAGGGTTCATCCGGCATCCTGGTGTCGGTCGGTGGTGCGCAGGGGTGCGCCGACGTGGTGCAGGTGCTTCAGTGCCTCGTGGTAAGAGGAGATCAGCCCGGTCTCGTGGTATGGCACGCCGATTTCGGCGCAGTAGTCGCGAACGATCACCTGGGCGTGACGCAGGTTCGGTGTCGGCATGCTCGGGAACAGGTGGTGCTCGATCTGATAGTTGAGTCCGCCGAGGGCGAGGTCGGTCAACACGCCGCCCCGCACGTTGCGGGAGGTCAGCACTTGCCGGCGTAGGTAGTCGGGGCGCTCGTCGCCGGTCAGAGTTGGCATGCCCTTGTGGTTCGGGGCGAAGATGCAGCCCATGTACAGGCCGAACAGCGCTTGGTGGACAGCGAGGAACGCGAAGGCTTTGTCGGCGGGCAGAACCGCGAACAGTGCGGCCAGATAGGCGGCGAAGTGGCCGAAGAGCAGCGCGCCCTCCAATCCGCGGTGTTTGATCGATCGGTTTCTGAGCGCACGGGCGCCGGCCACGAATTGGGATGGTATGGATGCCCGCCTCAGGGGACCTGCTAGACCGATGACCCCGTGCGTCTGCGCGGAGAAACCTCGGTGGGAGGTGGGATCTGCCCTGAGGGGACGAGGGTGCGCGGCCCTACGACCGCACCTCGGATACACACGGCCCTCGGCGGCCCATGGATTCGTGATCTACGGGATTTCCGGTGCGAATTCGCGGCAAAAATCAGTGATCTCGGTGTTCTAGAGACCGGTTTGAAGCGAACTCGCAGCGTTTGCGTGTTCATAGCCTTAGAGATTACCGCCATCGGCATCGAAAGCGCCTCTCCGACGAGCCAGTGGCTGCGAGTGAGATTCGTTGCGTAGTCTTGCATTCCGGGCGCTCGGGTACCGAACGGTCCGGCGGGTGGATCGTCGATTGTGGCTGTGGTGGAATAGGTTTGCGCGGTGGGTATTGTCTCGGCAAGACCCGGAAAGGAATGGATCGTTGAGTCGTCGCCGGGATGTGTTGTCCAGCAGCACACTTGGCTGATAGCAGGATGGCGCGGCATCGCTAGGTATGCGCGCGGATCAGCGGTAACGGTGCGCATCGCTGCGGTGTGGTTGCCGAGCTCTCTGACCCATGAAGCGAATCTAAAGCGAATTTTGATTGGATGTCAACGATATTGGTGGAGCGGAATCGGTGCGCGGTCGGCCATGCGCGATGACGAGTCTGGTGGTGGCCGAATTATCGACCATCATTGCCTGCAACCTATCTGGCCAATCTGCCTCGGCTATATGCTCACCGAACTTGTAACACCCCGCCGAGTTGGTGTGGAATCGACGGCGGCGGTGTCCGGTCAGGGTTCGCTGTCCATCTCGTCTTAGCCGGGCTGGTTGGTGCACCGAGGTTACCCGGACCGGTCCTGCCATGGGGCCAGCGGATGGTGTGAAGTCCGTGCCAGTGGATGTGGCTGCCCGGTCAAGGCCGAAAGAGCTTCGGCCACTTCGACGATGCCTGCTTTGGTGTAGGTAGGTGTTGATCCCTGGTATCCAGCGTTGTCGGTGTGTCCGGCGTAGGCGCGTGCGACGGAGATGCCGTATTCGCGTTCGACGTAGGTGAGTGTGGTGTGGCGGATCCAGTGTGAGCTGACTCGGAGTCGTGCTGCCGACGGCAGATACTGATGGATTCGTGCGGTCAGGTAGGTGTAGCGGCTGGGGCCTATCGGGCGTCCGGTGCGATACCGGAGTACTCGGGTTGTGGTGGATGTGCCGTGGCGTGCGGCGGCGTGGGCGATGAGTTTGGTCATGAGGATGGGGGAGATGGGCTGCCAGCGCAGCGTGCCGCCCTTGTCCCGCAAGCGGATAAGGCAGTTGTCGGGCTCGAGGTCGGTCAGTTCCAGGCGCAGGAGGCTTCCTTGTCTGCATGCCGCTTCGATGTGGAGTCGGATGATGAGTGCGTCGAGTTCGGTGTCGTTGCCGGTGGTGGAAGCGACGTGGCCGATCGCGATGATCTGCTCGCGGGTCAGCGCGTGGCGTGGGCTGGGTAGTTGACGGGGTTTGGTGACCCTGCTGGCCGGATTGCGGGCGGGTGCGATGAGGTTGTCGAGTTCGGCGTGGCGGTAGATGCAGCGGATCGCCGAGATCATGTGCGTGACTGCGCCACGGCCCTCACGGGAGTTGGCTCGGACTTGCGCCTGGCAACGGTGCGTTTCGACCAGCGCCTCGATCTCCAGTGGCGTCGGCTCATCCAGGCACCTGTTGCCCCAGGCGTTTTCGACGATGCGCCAGTAGGGGTCATAGCTGTGCATGGTTGTCGCCGAGACCGATGCACGTAATGCCGCAATGTATTCGGTGAAGGTTGGCATCACGGGGGTGGCTCCCCGGATTCCTGCGAGCGCGGAGGAGTCCAGGCCTAAGCGTGAGGCGATGAGTTGTAGTGCTGCGTCGACGTCGCTGCTCATGCGGTCTTGTGCCAGACCTCGGGTCGGTAGGCCCACAAAGCGGCGGCAACGACAGCTGCCGGGATGACCACGAGACGATCGTGTGCCGCTGCGGCCGCGATCATGACCCGATCGCCGGGGTTGATGTTGCAGCGGTGCCGCAACGCAGCGGGGATGAACAGGTACCCCGACCGTCGGATCGACCATCGTGCATGTCGTGCAGGCTGGGCGACGATGAACTGATGGTCGCCCTGAAACGAAAGGTGTTGTCCGGCCAGCCAGCCCAGGTGCTTGAGTGCCGACCGATCCGATAGCCGGCCGTGATCGTCGGTTGTTCCGGCTGCGCAGTGCAGTTGACCGATCGGCGTGTCGGTGACCATGCCCGGGAACGCAAACGGAATCCCAGGAAACCGGTGCGGCACCGTACGCGGCGATGCTATGGGAAACAATTCGTCGAACCCCATCGGTGTGGGATCTATCGGCTGCGCGCGCGACGCGCGAGTCCCGGTCGTCACCGCGGGTTCGGTGAGCTGGCATCGCGGCCCTGCTCCCGCGGCGTCGGACTCACCGGGCGGCGGTCCTATCTCCGGCAATTCGTGTTCGAACCGAAGTCGTGCATCTGTGGTCAGGTGCCCCATCTTCTTCCCCTCGCTGATAGTCGGTACCGGTGTGTCGGCTGATCCTGCACGACGGGTTTGATGATCCGGGTGACCTATTCGATCGCGCCCTCGGATGCGCGTGTCGCAGAGACCAGCCGGCGAATCGCCAGCTGCGAGGCATCCAGTGTGGTGTTCTCAGATGACTCGTTCTCGGCGTGTCCTGGCTGGAGTCAACGGCTTTCGCGCCCATGGTTCATGGACGTACAAATCATGGGGAACGGCCTCGAAGATCGACCGACGAGAACGGCCCACATACGTCGGTGACCATCGGCGGGCGGGCGGGCGTCGGCCGAGGCACGGTCAATCATCCGCGAAGATCCGAAAAGCCGATCGCCACAACAAGGCCGGGGCGACTATCTACGGGCCGCTCCTCATCGGCGCGCCCGAGGCGGTTCCGGCGCCTCGCCCGCCGTCAGTCCCGATAGTCGATGTTGGGCTCCACACGATGGTGTCATGACAGTTCCTCGGTCGAGAACCGGACTGTACGACCAACGGCTCTGGAAAGACCCCAACTGGTCGTCGTAGCCGAAATACGCTGGGTTTGTTAATAGATGACCGCTACTATTCGGCGCCATGACATCGGGAGTTGCTGGCGCGAAGCTGAAGTTGATGCGGGCGCGTGAGCATGTAGACATGCTCGATGCCGCTGTGAAGCGGTTTCGCCAGAGCCACCCCTACGAATTCAGGCCGGAGTGCAAGCCGAACGAGCCAGGCACACCGGATGTGTTCATCCGTGTCGTCGTTACACAGGCCCACGATATTCCAGACACCTGGCCATTGGTGGTCGGAGACGCCTTAACCAACCTGCGCGCGGCCCTCGACCACGCGGTCTACCCGCACATTCGTCGTCAGCGACCGAACATGGCGGACAGGGATATCCAGTATCCCATCCATAACACGCGGGCGCAGTTCGAGAACAAGACGCGCTTCTTCACCAGACCTGTCTATCAAGTCGTCAACGACAGCCAGCCCTACCGGGCGACCGAACCGCAATGGCATCCACTCGCGGTGTTACGTGATCTGGTGAACTGTGACAAGCATCGGACCCTGATCGTCAGCAACTACGCGACGATGCAGATCAACCTGTCGGTGGATACCGAACTGTTCGACGTTGTCGAAAAACTTGCGTTCACCGACAAGGTCATGGATGTCGGCGCCGTCGTTGGCGGCGCTCACCTCCGGCTCAAGCGCGCCGTCACCGGCTGGGAAGTCGCCCAGTTTCGCTCCGAAGTGGGCTACACCGAAGCCATTGAAATCCCCAACACCAATGGCCAGGCTCATGGCATGCTCTCGACGATGCAAAACCTCTGCGACACTGTCGAATCCCTGCTCACCGATCTGGAAGACGCCGGCGTGTAGACGCAGCAGCCCGACAGCGGCGAGTCTATGTGCTTTCACTCGACGGCGGCTGATGCTGGTGCTGCGTCCGGATGCCCTGGTGACGGGCGCGGAGCCGGCGAATTCCTTGAGACCGCGGGCGCCAGTGAACGGTCTGGTCTGTCGTGATCACGGTGGTCAGCTCGGACAAGCCGCCGGTTCGCCACGCGTGGCTGCGTCGATGTGCACCGTGGAACCGACAGCGCGAACCGTCCCGATCGCCAGCCCGGCCGAGATGCGGAAACAAGACCCTCAGCACTCCAAGATCAGAACACCGACCACCGACCAACCATCCAGCGCCCCAACGCATCTCGACCAGGTCAATCGCTGAGTAGGCCCGGACCGCAGTGGCGGGATTGCTCCTGCTCCATGAGGCGCAGTCCCGCCTCTGCCGCAGGAACGTCGGCGAAGGCGACAGCCTCCACGTGCGAGCAGGACGTGCCGTGGAAAGCCAGCACCGGGTACCCCGGACCGATCCCCGCACTCCATGCCGCCCACCGTCACATCCCGCAGCGCCATCGTCCATGAGCTAGCACGCGAACGATCGATGGGGTTCATCCCCGCTGCGGAGATCGCGTGGCGTGCGTCGGCGCCGACCCCGGTGCGACTGCTGTCCTCGGTGCGGAATCGAAATGGGCCGGATGGCAAGGCAGGCAAAGGAAGCGGATCGCAGACCCTCGAAAGAGGCTGCGCAGCAGTACAGTCAGCCAGCTTGCCATGGATAAAGCGTGAAACTGTCGAAGATGTCCGCCGGTAGGATTGGTGTAAAAGGCTGGCCTGCAACATTTTCGAGCGATGGGAAGGACTGTCATGGCTGGCGCGCCACTCCGGTGGCATGTGGATGTCCAATGCTTGTCCGGACAATCGGATGCTCGATCGAGGGCGGGTTGTCGAATGGCAACGGCGTGGAGCCGGGCGGTTGCGCGTTGCGTCATATAGTTCAGGGGCGAGCTGCACGACGGAGGGAGGCGGGGGGTGTCCGGGGAACTCCAGGTCGAGGTAGACCGGCTACGTGAGGCGGCGCGGTTTACCGCCGGGAAAGCACAAGCCATCCGAGGCGAACTCAGCAAGCTCGACGACACGATCGGCAAAGAGCTGCTCGTAGATGGCTGGCAGGGGAAAGCTGCCAGCGCGTATGACGAGTCGTGGGTGGAGTGGAAACACGGTGCCGAGACGGTGATCGCTGCGTTGGAGGAGTCCGCGGCAAGCCTGTCCGAGGCTGCGACCCAGTACGAGCTGCGTGATGCAACTAACCGGGACGCGATCACTGGGTTGCAGGGGTTAGATCTGCCGTGACCAGTGAGGACAGCTACCGGGTCGATCTGGAGCAGCTCGATGCCGCGATCGACACGATGGACAAGTTCGGCCGCAGTGTGGAGGACTGGCTGGGCGAGGTCGATCGGCATATCGCTGATCTGCATCTGACGTGGTCGAGCCAGGCGGCGACAGCGCAGCGCGTAGCGCATGACAAATGGGTGGCCGGTGTCGGCGAGATGCGGGAAAACCTCGACGAACTCCGTGATGTCGCCAAGACCGCGCACCAAAACTACAGTGCCGCAATCGAAACCAACACCGGAATGTGGCCCTGATGGCGCCTCCTGTGCAGGTGGATCCGCAGGGGTTCACCAAGGCCGCCGGCGTGTACGAGGGCGTGCACAACGCGTTGACCTACAACGTCGACACGTTGAGCAAGGTGTTGGCCACAGCGGGTGGGAGCGCGGGCTCGGACAACGCCGGGCGGAAATGGACCAACGACTACGACCCGGCCGCGTGGAGCACCGTCGACGCGCTCGGTGATCTCGCGTTGGCGGTCGGGCAGATGCACGACCTGCTGCAGTTCACCGCCGCCAACCACGCCAACGCTAATTCGCAGTCCGCACCGGAACCGAGCCCGAATGACCTGGTATTTCCGCCGGGAACCCTCAAGGTTTACAATCCGCCCGAGCCTCCGGCCGCGTATGGCGGTCACGATGCAGAGCCGACGGGCTGGTCCTTGGTCCGTGACTGGGTTCAGGGCGAGGTGTGGCCGAATGGTCACCCGGATGTGCTGCGCAAGATGGCTGCGGCGTGGCGGGCGATGGCCAATGGTCTTCGCGTATCGGCGGCCCCGCTGCCGACAGCGCGGGAGCTGATCGAGGCGCAGCAGAGTCCGGAGACTGAGCAGGCGCTCGAGCAGGCCGACATCGTCAAAGGTGAGTTCGAGTCGCTGGCGGGGGTGTGTGAGGAACTCGCGACTTCCTGTGACTCGTACGCGAATTCGGTTGAGCAGACCAAGAGCGCGATCAAACGCGCACTCGTCGAACTCGTGGCGTTGGTGGCGGTGGATCAAGCCTTCGGCTGGATCGCGGCCCCGTTCACTGGCGGGGGATCGGCGTTCGCTGCTCAGGGCGGGATGGCGATCGCGATCAGCGTTTACGGCGCTCGCATCGCGACGATGATCCGTGCCTTGGTGGGTGTGGTCGAGACCGTGCGCGTTCCGGTGGCGGTGTCACAGGCCCTCGCCCGTGGCTCGGAATTGTTGATTCCGCTGATCGAGGCGCGACCGGCACTCGCGGTTGCCGATGGCGCAGTGGCTCCGGGGCCGTTCACATCCTGGGCGAAGCTTCGCCGCCCCAATCTGTGGAAACCCACCAAGGATACGATCGTCAACAACACCGACAAGTGGAAAAGACCTGGTGATGCCACCGAGGACTTCTATACCGTCAAGTCCGAGCCTGACATCAAGGTGTCGATCGACAAGACCTATGACAAGCACCCGGAGATCACCCAGCTACCCAAAGATCCCAAGGGGCAGTACTACATCGACGAAGCCAACGGAGTCCGATATCCGGTCAAACCGGGCTGGGATTTCGGCCACAACAGCGGCTACGAAAACCGGAGACTGATCGCCGACGCACAAACCAACGGCTGGACTCAGGAACAGCTGGATAAACAGGTCAACAGCCACCCTGACTGGTTCCACGTCGAGGATTCAACCGGAAACCGAAGCGGCAGAAGGGAACAGAAGTAGATGACCCAACGCGACGAATGGGGCCGCACCCCACTGCATTACGCCGCCCTGCATGGTGATCTCGACGCCATCGAGCTTCTGCTCGCCACCGAGGACGTCAATGTCCGCGACAACGACGACTGGACACCTTTGCATTTCGCCGCACAGGAAGCCAATCCTGCGGCCGTGGAACGGCTGCTGGATGCCGGGGCCGATGTCGACGCCCTCACCGAGAAGGGTATGCCCGCGATCTACTGGGCAGCCACCGCCACCGGCGGGGACCCGGTGGCCACGATCCGCGTGCTGCGGGCGCGTGGCGCTGATCCCCGGCGGGAGACGATCAAAACCTACTTTGGGCCCAAGAGCCCGCTGCATTTCATCAACGAAACCACCAACAAACCCCACATCAAAGCCGAGTTCGCGGACCTGCTGTGACCGATGACCCTGACATCGACGCCGCGATCGAGGAGATGAGAACCAAAACCCGTGCCGTGCAGGGCGCGATGGCCAAGATCCGTGGCATCGGCACCGCTGGCAACGGTGCGATCACCGCGACCGTCGACTCGGCTGGACACCTGCGCGATCTGAAAATCAGCTCCGAAGCGCTACGACGGGGCGATCGGCTGGCGAGTATGATCCTTCAAGCAACCGCCGCGGCCGAGCAAGACGCCGCGACCAAAGCCGAGAAGGCGATGCGCCCCCTCATCGGCGACGAACGCGTCGAGGCCGGAATGCAGGCGATTCGCGAAACATTCGGCGAAACCAACCCTGTGCCGACCGCGAAGACGATGACCGAAGCGGAGATCCAGGCCGCCGACGACGCCTACTTCGAGCGCATGAACCGACAAGGTTGGGGCCGATAGCCATACCGACGGGTGCCGCGTCGATGCACATCGTGCGCCTCCGGACAGGTGGGCTCAGCTAGATGCAGATGTTGGTGCTCATTGGCCCGAGAGGAATGTTCAGGCAGATCGCTGCCGAACCGAGGATGAGGAAAGCGACGTTTGGCATGTTTTGGTTCTTGGGTAATGCGGGCGGTCGCTGTCGACTTTTCGCCGAAGTCATGGCGAGTGCAGGCGCGGCACGTATCGGGCGTTGTCGAGACAAGCGTGCCGGGTTATTGACATGTCGACAACCTGTCGGGCTACCTGTCGACGCTGTCGGCGAGACCGAGCCGGAAGTCCATCAAGCGCTGCGGTTTCGCGGTCGCGAACGCGTAATACCGCAATCCGTCCGGAGCCTCGGCCGCCACCCGCACCGCTGCCTGGGTGATCGCGATGATCTCCTCGGCCGCGGCGACACCCGGCGGAAAGTCACGAAACACCATCTCGCCACCCTCTATGGTCTCCACCCGGCTGCGCGTCGCCTCGAACCACCCCTGAGCGACGAAACCCTGCTCGTCCGCCGGAACGATCACCCACACGACGCCGGTCGCGTATGGATGCAGCACCGGCAAATCGGCAGCGAGTGAAGCGAACAGCCGCTGCACATTACGATCGAAGGACTCCCAGTCGGTGGCCTTCGGATCCGACGGAAACCACATCCCGTCGATATCGGCGCGACTCGTCGTGGCATCCGGTCGGATCCGCCAGCACTCCGAGGGCTCCCAATCCTCGTCCCATTTGGCGTTGGAATAATCCTCGTTCTCCTTCGCCTCGGTCGGATACAGATCCATTTCCAGCAGACCTGTCTCCAACCGCGCACCCCGCGACAGCATCAGTGTCGTTGCGCTGCGCCGCCAGGTGGCGAAGGCCTTGGGACCACCGACGAACGACGGAGTGCCGAGTATCCGCACGCACTCTGCCAACGCGGCCGCGTAGGCCAGGTCGAGGACCTGCTCGGGCAGTCGCGCCATCAGCCACATGCTCTGGAATTCGCCGTAGCCGTATCGGCGCTGAAATTCTGAGGAGCGAAAGGCGCACAGGGCAGTTGCGCCGGAGTTGGCCCGGACAGTCCCAGACTCGCTGTCCTCCTCGAGCGCCCACGCGACCGCGCCGAATGCGCGGTCCATATCGGTACGCGACCAGGCGTCCGGGTCGGCCTGCGCCAACACCCCTACCGCCGCGACAACAGTGGTCCATTCTTCCGAGGCAATGAACTCGGCCACCGCCCGCTGTTCGATGTCGGCCAATCGCCACTGTTCGGCGGGGTTGATCAGCCACAGGTCGACCGACCGCTCACCGACCGTCACTCCGACCACGACCTTCGAAAACGTCCAGCTTTCACCGATTTCCCCCGCTACTCGGACACCGCTGGGCGCGCCCCACAGCCGCCACAGTTCGACGCCCACCTCGTTCAGGGCGGCCGCCAACGCGGGTCGACAATCTCCCTCGTCGAGCTCGCGCGCATCCGCGACCGTGAAGACAATGTGGTCCACCCGATCATCGGTGCCAGAAATCCGGGCACTCGGCCACGCCTGTGTCAGGAACCCCTCGACGCCCGACCGTGTCCACGTCCACTCGAATTCCCTTGCCGCCTTGGCTATCTCGGCCACACCCCGACCATCGACCCGTATCCCTGCTCCCATGATGCGAGGATAACGGGCTGCACGGACAGGGCCGTTGCTTCTGCGCGCGCGCCGTATTCACCTACGCCAAGGTCGTGAAATCGCGGGTCTCTGGGTGGGCGTGAATGCCCTGGCGGCATAGGAAACCGTCGATCAGATCTCACGCCTGCGGTCGATCGCTCCGACCCTGCCAGCTACCTGCTTCCGACAATCGGAGTCGCAATCCGCGCTGAACTGGCCATGCAGTGGCCGGTGATGCAGTCAGGAGACCTATGTGGCAGTTTCGCGGTTCGCCGCAGCGCGACGGTTCCGCTGAGTCGCCCGGAAGTCGACTTCGGGTTGCCTTGTCGTGGTCGGCCACTGCGCTGCTCGCGTTGCCGACGGTGACGCTGAGTGCCTCGTCGATTCTGGCGTCGTGCTCGGCGCGCCGATCGAAAACTATTGTGTCCGTTCCGCTACGACACTCCCGCCGGCATCACCAGATGGCGGGGTGGCCGGGCTGATGGGCTGGGCCGTGCGCCGTCGCCGGAGGAGTTCGCGGACTATCGGGAGCCAGAGCAGGGTGAGGAACGTCAGTGCCAGCGTGTGCCAGGGTATCCGCCACCACCACGGGACCACCGGTGGGAACGATGTTGCGGTCGTGGGCAGCGGTGCGGCGAAGGACCAGGCCAGGAAGGCGTCGCCGATGGGGAGGGCGCCGAAGGCGTAGCGTTTCGAGTTGTCGAGAGTGACTGGTATGCCGAGGCTTTCGCCGAGGCTGGTCAGCGGACCGGCGAGGGATCGATCGCCGTGCACTCGGGCCGCGCCGATGGCGACCACTGTGGCCGAGGCGCTGACACCGAGAACGAGCGGTCCGGAATCCACATCACCCGCGCCGTTTTGGCCGTGCGGATACTCCCGCACTGCAGGCAGGCCGAGTGGGGTATCTACGAACAATCGGCGGAATGTGTCGTACTGCTGTCTCGCCCACGCGGGGTCTATCTCGGGTAGGAACCGCTGGATCATTGATTGTGACGAGCCGCGCGCCCCCTCGTTCACGGGTGTCGCTTGGTGCGGCAGTAGACCGGTCGCTGGGTCCAGACGCGTGCGAGCCGAGGTGAGCCATTGGGCGATCACTGGTTCGAAACGCGATCCGACGATACGATCGTGCAACCTCAGCGCGGTCACAGCCACGACACTGTCGACCGGCCAGGCCTGGCCTGGATACGCCGCAAGGAAGGGCCCGTCGGTGTCGAAGGCCGCCGCGAGTGCCTCGCAATCCGCGGTGAACTGAGCCGTCTCCGGTGCGCCGGCACCAGCGAGTTCGATCACGGCCCCGCGCAACCGGCTGGACCATCCGACGTAGAAGACCCCGTATGCCGGGCGCAGGCGGGCATCGAAAACCGCTCGCCCCGAAGTGGATCCCAAGCGCTCCAGCGCCCAGCGAGTCTCCCGAAGCGCCTCGTCCCGATACGTTGGGTCGCTGCGCGCGACATCGGCCCATACCAACCCGTACAAGGCGTGCGTAAAGAAGTATCCCTCGGGGAACATGCCCTGCATCTCCTCCCCAAGTCCCGATCCCAATTCCGAACGGAGAAACCGCAATTGGGCGACCACATCGGTACGCGGCTGCTCATCCCGATACAGCCGAACCTGCGGGACGAGGATCAGCAGCGTGAGCAGAGCCGCGACGGCGACATATATCGTCCCGAAGACGGTCCGAATGGAGATCACACACCGACCCTAATCCCGAGTCAACTCGAGCCGGTTTCCTGGTTCAACCACGAAGCATGCTGGCAGGTGGATCATTTGCGCGTTGGAATGTTGCTTGAGCGCTGGGCTGAACCGGTCGCAGCGTCGGATCCGTGGACGTGATCAAGGTCTACCGGAAAGCGAACGCCTAAGACGGGGTCGGGTGACGAAATATGTTGTTGTGTAAACAATCTGGCATGCAAGGGTAAGTTGATCCCCAGGATTCCTTCGCGCCGGCATACTGTGCCGCTACGCCCGGCTGTGCTGACCGCGTGCCGGGATCGGCGGCCCACCAGGTCGCGGATTCCGCCGTCATATGGTGGAACAGGGTGGACTTTTCCGCGGCGGTGAACACCACGTTGCGATGTTCCGCCAGTGCGGTCACCAGCGGTTGCGGGACGCCGGCCGGGACGGCTTGGGAGGCCTCAGCATCCGACTCCGATATCTGTTCTACATACAGATCCTGGAGCGAGGGTACTCGTCTATCAGCAGCCGGTAGGGCACTTCGCGGCGTTGTGCGCGTAGGAGTTCGCCGACAATGGGAGTGGATTCGGGGTCGAGCAGTGGCACCGGTGGGCTCGTCCGCCACGCCCGAATGCCTTGTGCCACTGCTTACTCGGCCTGGGTGAGCCAGCGGTTGGGTCTGGGGGCGAGTGCAATGGCGTTCTCGCGCACGGAGAAGGACCTTGTGCGGCGGGTGGGTGTCACGCCGCGCCCGGGGGCGTGGCTGGTTCGCCCACCGCGCGCCGAACCGGCAGCGGGCCACCTACCGTCGCGCACAAGATGTTCGGCACATGTTCGGGGCGCTCGATCTGCGGACCGGGCAGCTGTACTATCGGATCCGTGACCGGAAACGGTGGACGAAGTCTTGGCTTTCCTGAAATCTCTGTGGGCACGCTGGCCTGGCGAGAGATTGTATCTGATCTGCGACAACTATTCGGTCCATAAACGGCGCGAAGTTCGGAAATGGTGCGCCGACAACGACGTCGAGCTGGTATTCCTGCCCACCTATTAATCTTGGCTGAACCGAATCGAATGCGAGTTTGCCGCATTGCGGTATTTAGCCCTCCACGGCACCGACCACCGCAGCCACGACGACCAGGACGCCGCCATCGGCGACTACATCTGCTGGCGCAACCAGCACGCCGGACCGATCCGAGACTTCGGCGTCGGATCCAAGATCCGCCACCCCGACTACGAAGGCTACGCCAATGATGCCGATGCCGTATTCGACACCCGCCGTATCGCTTTGGCTTCGGTACTGAAACGCGACGTCTGCACCCAGGACTGTGGCTGGGAAGACGAGTGTGTATTCCTCAGTCGTGCAGCGAAGGGTATTTCGCCATCTTCCACACCCACGACGACGGCCGAATTGTCATCTCACCGATTGGGGCGCCATGGACGGGCTCGCGCGGTACGCCGAAACCGTGATGAAGGTAGCTGGCGGGGACGTCCCCAAGGTTGCCCAGGCTTGTTTGTACCTGGAGGCGGGAGAGGCGATCGCCAATCAGGCGAAATTCGTTCTCGAGAGCGCACTGTGGGCCACGACCATCCCCGACGCCACGTGCAAGCCGCATTCGACTGTGGCCGGCTGGCCCGCTCATTGCATACCGACCGAGCCAATTTGTCACGACAGGTTGCCAAGGCAAAGGCGGAATACGAGCAGAGGATGTCGCCGATCCACAAGAGGCGTGACCACGAATCACATTGATGGACAACGAAAGTGAGTGGATACGTGCCTGACGGAGACGACGTGCCGGTGAACCTGCGATCTCGGAACGAGGAAATTCCGGCAGTTTTCGATGAGCTGTGGGCGGCCGTGATCGAACCTGATCGACGGGGTCGTTTGAAGTGGTCGCCGATCCATCAGGACTGGCTTCCATGGCTGGACGGCCCGGCCGGCTACCCAGGAGACTTCGCGCGGGAGCCGCTTGGGCAGCCGCTCCGCGATGACTTCGCCGTCCGCGTTCCCGTGCTGGTCGCCAAGGCCGCCGACGCGGTGCACCAGCGATTCGGGAAGAGCAGCTGCTGCGGCCTGTGCGGCGGCGGCGTAGCAGACCATTACGTGATGCCCAATATCTTTGGCGACGCCCAGGTCTATTGCGTGCAACTACCCGATGAGGCGATGGCTCCAGGGTCCACGGTCAAGCACTGGGCGAGCCTCGAAGCTTGCCGGCACGTAACTCCGCGGTTCGTATCCGACCAACACGGTGACGAGTGGATCGAGTTCATCCACGGCAGAGGAGTCCCAGCCTCTTCCGCAGTGTCGCAACCGTGGTGTCTTGATTGCCGGACTGCAGCCGAACGTGTCACTGCCGATGCGAAGGAGGAAGGGCTCACCTCAGAGGTGTGGCTCAGAAACAACGAGCAGGAGCTTCTCGACAGACGCCGACAGAGCCGCCGATACCGGTGACAGCTGACGACGAGAAGACCGAATCGGTTGTCGTGTAACAAGACTGACGTCCTGTCTACTTCGGACTGTGTTACCGAACCCACTGGAGTGGCCTCGCGAGGTTGCCCGGCTTTGGACGGACGTGCACCCCTTCCCCCACAGCTGGACGGATGCTCTCAGAACTCTCTGGACTCAGGCCGACACACGCATACTTCGGAGGACTATAGACGGGTGGCGTCGAGACCGAATGGGACGCGGCCGGCAGGGTCGCTGTGGCGCCGGGTCAACTGATGTACTGCGTCGAATCTGGGCCCACTAGTGCGGGATCGGTGGGCGCTGGGGTCACTGACACCCACGTGTTGTTGACCGCGGAACAGCCGGAGAAGGTGTCGGTGAGCGAGGGATCGTGGAGCAGGTTCACATTGGCGCCCGGTAGCCGACACCGGGGTCTTGATGTCCCCAGCCGTGTGGGATCGCGATCGCACCGGTGCGGCTTTCCTGAACGTGCAGCGCGGCGTCGAGACGCGCCCACACGTCCTCGCGCAAACATTCTTTGGCTTCGTCGGGAGTGTGGAAGGCGAACCTGAGTGTGTACCTGACCTGCATTGTGGGCCTGACAATCCGCCTTGCGCGCCAGCCTGTCTGCATTAGGCCCTGAGCCCAGGTGCGATCGCGCTGCGCAGTCATTCAAATAGCCCACACCACAACAACACAGAAAATATTTGTCGCATGAGGATCGTCAATCCCAGACAGCATGAGCCCCGACAGAGTTGACCTGCATGCCGCCGATGGCAGCCGCTCGATCAGCCACTCCGCGGGATGAGTGAACGCACCCGGCGGAACAGTGGCGCGTCGAGGAGCGAACCGTTGACCCGCTGCTCGCAGCACGACGTGCTGCTCTCATTGCGATTCTGGTCGGTCCTCATTGACTGATCGTGAACCGATCTGCGCCTGCACGATCAACATGTTCTCCCGTACTTCCAGTGTGTCGGGATGGTTCGGACCGAACGCGACCACGCAACGGGCGTACACGTCGGTGAGAGTCTCAAGTGCTTGCTCGTGCATGCCGAGCGCGCGGAGATTACGCACCAATCCGTGCAGCGCATCCAATGCGTCCGGGTCTTCGGGGCGTGCGATCACCGGCCAGCGATCGGCGGCCGCGAGCCACAACCGGTGAGCCACGCCACGGTGATACCTCTGCTGAGCGGGTGTGCTGCCCAAATGGCCGCGGGCAATCGCGAGATTGTTCAGCGCGATTAGGGTGTCGCGATGAGTGGGTCCCAACAATCGGTGCTCGCGTCGACGGCGATACACCTCTAGTTGGAGCTGGTATGCCTGAATGTGGTGACCCAGCTTCGCGTGCGCGATCGCGAGGTTGTTCGTTGCGGTGAGTGTCTCGGCGGCGTCCTCGCCTAGCGCTCCGGACAGTGTCTGCACCAATTGCTGCTTGAGGACCAGGGCGTGGGAGTAGTCGCCTGAATATTCATGGGCCACCGCTAGCCCGTTGACGGCGACCGCGTGGGTCAGCGCACCGACTACTTCGATCGGGCACACCTGCACTAGCCGTGCATAGGTGTCAAGCGCGCGGCGATTGGTCTCGATCTGGAAGCGACCAGTTTCGTTGAGCGGGTCCTGGCCCTCGATCTCCCACCGGTCGCCTGCCGGTGGGAGATCGACCACCGCACGCACGTGCGCGAGGTAGGCACCGATTCCTTCCGATCGAGAACGGTCACCATCGCAGTCGACTGCTGCGATGAGCTCGCTCAAGGCCGCGTCGCGTAGCCGATGGTGCCGGCGCTGAGGCTTCACGAGTACCCGCAGGGCGCGCGCGTCGAGCGCGTGCATGCTGAAGTCGTGTTCATTCATACAGATAAGGCCTCGTGTGGCCGCCGCCTGAGCTCCCGTTAGGATTTGTTGTTCGCTCATTCCGGTCACCGCACTGACTATGGCGGTGAGCAGCGCGCGGGGGATCGGTGCTGGCGCCAGCACGCTGGCCGCGCAGAGTACCTCTTGCCCCGCAGGGGCCAAAGAGGCGAATGAGCGCAATAGCGTCCGGCTGAACGGTCGTACACACCCAGCAGGAAGCCCGAGTGCCGTGTGGGCGGCTTCCAGTTCATCGGGCTCGGCGCTCGACAGTTGGTCGAGCAACCTGTGATAGCCGGTGAAGTCCTCGACTGACGTCAAGCCTGCGGCGATGGTGAGACCGAGTGGATGCTGGCCGAGGATGTTCACGATCTGAAGCACCGCAGATTCCTCGCCCGGCTGTGCTGGTCGGTAGGAGGTGAGGACGTCGGCGCTGCTGTGTACACCAAGCGGGCCCAACGAGATGGCGGCCGAGGCATACCGTTCGCGGTTGCGTGTCGTGATGAGTGTTCGTCCCGCTGAGGTGGGTGCACACATGGCCGTCACCGTCTCTGGGGACGCTGTGGACGGGACATCGTCGAGGATCCATAGATACGGCTGGCCCATTCTATCCAAGGCTGCGGGGATCGCCGTTCTAGTGACGCCCAACCCTTGCGCGATCAACTCAAGGTTTTCGCGGTGTCGTGTTTCGAGCTCCAGGGTGCTGATGATCCGGCCGTCGCTACCTCCGCAGTCGAGTACGAACACACCGCCGGGGTGGTCGTGGGCGAACACTCGCGCGTAATGCAGACACAGCGATGTCTTACCTTGCCCTCCGCTGCCGGTCACTGCGACCACTGGCAGTCCACGATCACGACTGCGGGCGCGGGACCGCAAACCCGAATGCAGCTCCCATAATTCGGCGTAGCGCCCACGAAAGAAGCGTTCGGTGGGGCGCTCGTGGGGAAACCAGCGCGGTGGCATCAACGTGGGTGCGTCGCCGAATACTCCAGTGTGGCCGGCAACATTGGAAACGATGGCGTCTACTAATACGGTCGGCAGCAACTCACTGCAGGGCAGCCGGTGCACAGTCAACTCCTTTGGCCGCACCTCGTCGGCGGAGATGCCATGCGCCAAGGCCATTACCCGCGAGGTCTGCCCGCCATCGAGGCGGTATGCCGCGCACAACGCGACATGCAGCTCGTCGCGACAATGGGGGCTAGCTGGGAAGTTTGGAGTCATCACCGCGATCAGAGTCCGTGACCTGGCGAGCGCGTCGGCGATCGACGCTATCAGCGGCGCCCAGATCTGGCCTTCAAGCACATCTAGGAACACTCGCATCCCTCGCGAAACCAGTTCCGCGCGTATCGCATTCGCGATCCGGAGATCTTCGAACTTGTAGCACAGGAACACGTCGTAGTAGTTGTCATCGTCGACAGACGGATCGCGATTCATCACCAGAACCAGATGAGGATCTCGCCCAGCGCACAGCTAGGCGGCATGGCGCTTGCATTCCTGTCGCAGGACATACGCACCAAACGCCATCTCCCACAGCGTGTTGCACATCGAACTGTCCAACGTGCGATGCCAGGCCCACACCGAGCCCCAGCGTTTGTCGATAGGCCGAAACCAGCAACGGTGCCACCGTGTCCTCCGAGGGACCGCACCAAGGAAGGTCTCGGCTCGTGGCGGCAAGCGGTCGTCCTGTTCTCCGCCGCAGCAAGGGGCTCAGGCTTGTTAGCGTAACCGCGAGGCCAATTACATTCGCTTGCTGAGTATGTCATTGATCTGGTTTCCAAGCGGAACGGTAATCCGTCCTTCAGGTAACGAGACTCCGAGGGCTGCAGCTAGTTTAGCTTGATGAATGTCAAGCGCGGATTCGAACAATGCGGCTAGGCCACGGGAGCTGTCCCGCGCCCGCCACCTGCCTGTGGTGATGCAGGTGACTGCAATTATCCCGGCTGGCCACCACCAGATCACCCATGGGAGATACAGCATGCCCCAGGAGACGAGCGCAGCGTCGGCGAAGTAGCGTCGGTGGGCCTCGGTGAGGACTTTTCGGCTATCGGCGTCGATCAACAGCCAGAGTCGAGGCCAGGCATGCACCAGGGACAGGCCGTATTCCACGTCGGCGCGTTCGCCTAGAAGCCGGAAGGCTTCACCGATCGCCGTCGCGCGAGTCGGGAGGTAACGTGTCGGTGGCATGGGCGTGCGGGCTTGCCAGCGGGCGCGGGCTTCTGTTTGCAGCCGAGTCCGGGCTGCAGTCGACGCTTCCCGGATCCACCATCGGTGTACTACTTTTTCGGCGACCATCACAGCGATAGATCCGACCAGCGTGGCGATCCCGAGTGCCAGTATCGCTGACAGCACCAGCGTTGCCAGGTCCCGTCCGTCGTGGGTCAGTGCCCGGGTCCGGGCTGCTAGGAATGCGGGATCGAGAGCGTGACGTTGAGCGCACAGTATGGCCCAGACCGAGATGCCGACATACGCCAGCCCGGGCAGCGCGATCATGGTCATCCAACGTTCGCCCAGCCGTTTGCCGACGGCGACGAGAATGTCGTTCATCGGCTGCCACCCAGTCGCGGCAACCGAAGGGTCATCTCGACGTCGTCTATGTTGCACCGCGGTTTGTGGCCGGAGTCGCGGTCCGCGCTCGCGTGGCGGTCGCATGCTGCGGTCGGGCAGGCGTACATGCCTCTGACCGCAACCGCCCGAAGCCCCAGTATTTCAAGGTCGCTGGGATCTGGGCCACCACGCGTACCTGTGTCAGCGGGCGCGGTACGGCCCGCGTCGCGGGGATCGAGCGGAAGTCGGTGTCGCTGGATCGCCCGGCTGATCGACACGCCAGCGGCAATATCACGCATTGCTGATGCAAGTTGGGGTTGC
This sequence comes from Nocardia nepalensis, assembly GCF_048910785.1. Classification (NCBI taxonomy): domain Bacteria; kingdom Bacillati; phylum Actinomycetota; class Actinomycetes; order Mycobacteriales; family Nocardiaceae; genus Nocardia; species Nocardia nepalensis. Next base: position 186,947 of record NZ_JBKBET010000028.1, read on the forward strand.
CAGCGAAACTGCTCGGCGAGAGTGGTGAAAGTGGATAGATTCTCGCACCACCAGGCACGGACCGTTCGATCGTCGGGGACGTTGCGTGGCACTGATAGTGCTCCTTTCGGAGGGGGTATCGGTCAGGGGCCGAGGTGAACGAAAGGTGCCCAGCTACGGGGGCTCTGGGGGTTTGCATCACGCAAGGTGCGGATCGTTTCATGCAGTGCAGCGGCAGCATTATCGGCTTCGAGTAGCCCCGTGCGGAGCACGCGCGGGTAGAACCCTTCACAGATGTGTAGCGCGGCGTCATCCCAGACCTCCCACATCGTCCCGATGACATGGCGCCATCCGCGGCTCTGCAATGCCGCAGCGAGGGTGGCAGATTCGTCGAGACTGTGTGCACCCGCGGCGGTGGTGTCACAGGCCGAAAGAAGAGCGAATTCGCCACGATGGGAACCGTTTCCGATCAAGTCCTCGATGCCGACTAGGCCGGCGTCTTGCCAGTCGTGCGGAAACAGTCCAGCTTTTCGCGGATCGAACAGGTCCTGATATCCATGGCAACAGATGTGGAGCCATCGGTGATCGGTCAGTGCGTTCAGAAACGCCACCTTGGTGGCGTCCTCACCGATCAGCACTGTATGGGTTTCTGCGCCTATGAGTTTCGCTAGAAGTCCGACCTCGGCAATGACGGAAGGCAATGGCGATCTTCCGGGAGTGTCTGGAACCGCGACGACGGCCATGTCGTCGGCAGGCGTCGGTGGCGACACTGTCCCTCGTGCATCGGCGAGCCCTGTGAGTGAGGTCGCGCGCGAGGAGATGACACGATCGATCACCGTGTTGCCCATGCCGTCGTTGTGGTATCCGGCTGCGTGGACCGGCAATGTTGCAAGAACCCCGGTCGGATACCACCAGATTCGTGGCCAGGGTCCCGCTGTGGACGCGGTGGTGATACCGAGTTTGTTGAAGATCGGGGCGGCGATCTCGGTCCACAACCATTCCAGCGTTCTCGTTAAACCCGCATCCAACAACAGGGCCTCGGTAGTGTTGTGTGCGCTGGTAGCGAATCGTCGCAGGCTCGCAGCGTGAAGCTCTGCCTGACGGGTCACCTCCGCCTCCGTCAGGTGTGGCAGAGGGATCGGAATGAGGCGGTCGCTGCTGAATGCCACAGCATCGCAGCGGAGTTCGCTGGAGTTGAGCAGTACGATCCATTCGTCGGGACCATTCGGACGCAGGTCGGGCAGCAATTTTGGAAGTAGGAATCGGCTAGGGTGGGGAAACTTCTCAGAAGGTGCAAGTTGCCGAATATCGGTCAGTAGGTTCTCGAAGCGGTACGCCGATTCGGCACGGAGATCCGCGATGTTGGCGGAGACTGATTCCTGATCAAATTCCGCCTGGCGGCCATCGAGAAGTGCTGCATAGCGGTCGAAGTCGTCAGCCAGCTCCCGCGCCACCGCGCGTAATCCGGTAAGATCCGCTCGGATCTGGCTGATCTGGGCCCACAGTATCCCGCGCCCGCTCTCGGCCAGTTCGATTGCGCGCTCGAGTTGGCCAGCTGCAATCGCGGCAGCGGTCGCGTTCTGAATCAGCCCCTTACCGGCAGAATGCAGGATTTCGCATCGGTCTGCCCAATGCATATCGCGCCAGGCCAGCGCAGGCAACAGGGATACGCCGCGGGCAAGGATGTCGGCGCCGGCGGCAGGGTCGCCTACCTGTGCGGTCGCGGTTCCCCAACGGCGTGCGATGCTGATCAACGCATCCAACGATGCGCCCGGGGTGTCCCACGCACGCTGCCACGCCTGCCGTGCGCGCTCCCAGTCGTCAGGATCGGCATGTTCACCCATGTCGATGAAGCGCCGGTGCACTGCTTTGGCCAGATCGCCGTGCACCTCTGCACGATGGGGTTCGTCTTCGGGAAGTTCGGCCACTGCCGACGCCTGGGCTGTGATCGCCGCATTCAGATCCGCAATATCATTGCTGCGCTGATATCGCTGCCATAGCACGTTGCCGTACCCGTGGAGCAAGCGTGCGTGTATATCTGGGACATCTGGTTGTGCCGCAGAACGATCCGCGACAGCGTCGGCGTACAGGGCGACTGCCTCATCGAGATCATTGTGATCATCGAGTTCATTTTCGGCCCGGGTCTGCAACGACAGTGCCAACGCGGGCTGTAGGAGCTGCCGCTTGCGTGCTTCGCTGAGGCTCGACTGCAGCGCAGCGCGCAGCAGACTGACCGATTCATCGAGCAGCTCTAGATCCATGCTGCTCGCGTAGCGCAGTTGCAGTACCTGTCCGAGCTGGAATTGGCACTCGGCGCGCTCGGTGTCATTCAGTGACCTGCTCAGCAGTGATCGCACTGCCACTTCAGCGATACTCAAATCCGTTGGGCGTAGGAGGGGCTTCAGTGCACGTCGCCAGGCGAGGCGCGCGAGCTCCAGCACCGTCGGGACTTCGATCTTCGAGCTGGCCACACAGATTTCAACGGCGCGTTGCGCAGTGTTGGTGGCTTTGTCGAGATAGGAAGGCAGTGGTATTTCGGCGGCGGCCTCGCCCCACAGCAACGCGACGCTAACCGTTAGGTCGTCGTGTCCGGCGGACGAGGGTGTATCGATCACGGCCTCGAAGATATGATCGAGGTCGGCGAGAGCGCTCGCCATCTCCAAACGGTCGCCTGCCAGAAACCCTGTGTAGATCACGTTAGAGATGGTCACGGCCTGTATCTCTGACGGTCCACTGCCCTCGAACAGTTCTAAGCTCTCACGGGTTGACTTTGCCGCACGGGCAATGTCGCCGGGCTTCCCCCGAGCTTGCAGCGCCACGGATAGGGTGGCCAAGTTTTCAGCGCGTCGCCGTACATCGTGCTCGGGTGTGTACGTGAGCGCGCGCTCGGCGGCGTCGACTGCGGCGTCTGCAGCACCCAAACCTTTTGACCGCGTCAAGCCGTGAAGTGAACTGATCGCGCCAAAGGTATCGGCGAGCCGAGGATGACCATCGGGGTACAGCTCGGCTGCGCGAAGCCCGTAGCCGATCGCCCGCTCAGCCGCGTCGATATCATCGAGCTCGAGCACGCGCACCAAGAGGTTATGCATCAAGCCGAACAATCGATTGGGTTCGTCGGTACTGTCGATCGCCGAAACCCACTGATGCGCAGCAGGATTGTCGGGCCATCCGGGCGGCACAGATTCAGGCACAGTCGTTGTGACGGCTTTGCGATACTGGACGAGTTCCTGTCGTCCCCGATCATCTGGGGCTAGTTCGTGGATGACTCGATTCAATGCGTCGAGTGCGCCGTCCAAGTCGGCGGGTCGACCGGCGGCCTGGAACCGCCGATGCCGTGCAATCGCGACGGTACCCTGAGCGGCTTTGAACTCTTCACCGGCTTGGGCACGGGCTGCTACCTCCTCCGCTGCTCGAACCGCCTCATCAAGCAACTCGGGAAACCCCTGATGCTCGTATGCGATGGTTGCTAGAAAGTGGCTGTAATTGATCAGGCGGCTACCATATGTTGGATCGTCCACCGGGACAGTCAGATAGTAGGTATCGCGCACCGCCGCAATGAAGGTTTGACCGGGTGTGTGTTCGCCGACCCCACCTTCGAAAAGAGCGTGGCGCAGTCGTGCGAGTAGTTCTTGCGCTAATTCCAGCAGTCGCCGACACCTGGCGGCCAGTGCGGGATCAGAGGCTGCGTCCTCGACTGCGCAGCTCAATAGTGCAACGATGGCCTCCTGGACGTCCAGTCGTCCGTTGGGACGGACCGCACGATCAAGTTGGGCGGCCAGGGTCGCAGCTAGGTGTGCAGCGAGTCGAGGATTATCTGGTGGACGGATTTTTCCGAGCTCAATCAACATCCATGCGAGGTTGACACCGACATTGGGATCTTGCGTGCGATCGAACAGCTCTACCAGAAGATTCGCGTATTCCTGCATGTCGAGAAGCCGGAGCTCTTCCGGCTCCGAGCGCATGAACTCGTATGCGGCGATCACCGCCCTTTCCAAATATTCGACACCCTCTGTCTTTACATAAATACGCCACAGGATCCCGGGCAGATTGTCCACAGCCGCATATCGGATCCCCACCTGGGCGGAGCCCGCTACCGCTGCGCGGGTAACGTCCAGCAGTTCAGGCAGCAGGTCGTCAGTCGGATCCGCATCCGAAAGTGCGAGCAGCAGCGTCGAGAGCGTAGACAGCCTCCCTGGGGAGAACAAATCGTCGGTGGGTGTCGCGGCCACGGCTTGCCTGGCTGAATCGACCGCCTCCCGAAGAACTTCCATGTCGTGCGACTCCAGGTATTGGCCGTAAAGTGCCTCCGCTCGCTGGTCGAGTGCACGTACCCGCGGGGGATTGGCATCCTCCAGACCACGTCGGATGGCATCCGGAACGGCGTCAGGATCCTGGTCATAAACGACCGCAAAGTACCTGACCACCACGGCGAGTTCATCCGAAGACAGCAGCGCAGTGCCGCCAATTTCCGTAGGTAGCCAGTGGAACCAACCCAGCGCATATGCGGCCTCGACATCGGTATCTAGATCACAATGAGCGGCGAGGGCTGCGGCATCGTTCGTCGCCGCGACACTTAACAGCTCCGAGGCGTCCCCACGTGTGGCGGCATCCTCGATCCGGTATCGAACAGCCGCCAACGCGGCATCTCGATCGGTCATCCTGCCTCGCGCGGCGCACGGTGTCCCATCCGCGGCACCCCACACCCGGAATGACAACCGTCCGGGCATAGTCCAGCGGTATGCGCGTGCGCCAGATGCTCATTGTCAGGCATCGCGCCACGCAGGCAATCGCGATCGCATCACGGCGTCCCCAACTGTTGTCGATTTGGCCCCTGTATTCTGCCCGCTCGCCTCGTCATCCCACTACGGACCAACGTCACCGTTGTCAGGCAATCTGTAAACGAAAACTACACACCTCGACACCCGATACTGCGGCCTAGAGCGCTGCGTGCAAACCAAAGCCCAGCCTAGAGACGACGATCGCGCTGCGCAGTCATTCAAATAGCCCACACCGCAACAACACAGACCAACATCTGTCGCATGTGGATCGTCAATCCCAGATGGCGTGAGCCCCCGGGACGGGACTGTGCAAACAACGGCTCTGGTGCACTTCCGGTGGCGGGTGTTGCGGTCTAGGCCAGCAGGATGCGGTGGCGTAGTAGTGGGAAGCTGGCGCGGCATGCGGCCGAGGCGCTGGAATGCTTGGGCGGCAACGGCTATGTCGAGGAGTCCGGCATGCCGCGCCTGTATCGGGAGGCGCCGTTGATGTCCATCTGGGAGGGCTCGTGCAATGTCGTGGCGCTGGATGCGTTCCGCGCCATGGGGCGCCGGCCGGAGCAACCGGCCGTTGCGGCCGACGTGCTGGCCGTTGGGTCAGTCCGACGAGGACGTCGCGGTCGCCTTCGAGGGCTTCGCGTTCGAGCAGCTGCTCGCCGCCGTCTTTGACCGCCAGCAGCTGTCCTGCGCTGATCTATCGGCTTTTCTGGATGCAATTCGCACCACTATCGGGTCAGCGGTCGGTGACATACATGTCCACGGCCACATAGAAATCCAACGAGTCCAGCGCCGCGTCGAGCTTGCCGCGCTGCGGTGTCGACAGCACCGGATTGCCCGCGTAGGTGATCATCGCGCGGATCTGCCCGGCCCCCTCGGTCAGGATCTCATCGGCCAGCACCGCGACCGGCAACTCCGAGCGGAACGACTTGTAGACCCCGGAGCGGTCGGTCCACGCTCCATATCCCATCGGCAGATACTTCGCGAACCGCGCCGCATCGATCGGCGGGGTCGCGAACATCTGTCCGCCGGGCCGATCCAGATTCCCGGTCACCGCGTTGATGGTGTTGACCAGCCAATGGGTGAGCGTACCGGTCACCTGCTGGCACACCCCGATTCGCGCATACAGCAGCGCGGACTCGGCCGCCGCATGCTCGCGCGCCAGCCGACGAATCGTCTCGGCATCCACACCCGCCAGCGGCGCGGCCACCTCCGGGGTGACCTCGGCGACCAGCGCGCGCAACTCGTCCCAACCCGTGCACTGCGCGCGAATCCTGCCCTCGTCACACAGGTTTTCACCGACCAGCACCTGCAACATCGCCAGCAGCAGATACACATCACCGCCGGGTGCGATGGCCACATGTTCGTCGGCCAGCCGCGCCGTCTCGGTGCGCCGCGGATCGATGACGACCACCTTGCCGCGCTCACGCACCTGCCGAATGCGCTGTTTCGCATTGGGCATCGTGGTCACCGACCCGTTCGACACCGCCGGATTGGCGCCCATGATCACCAGCCGATCGGTCCGATCGATATCGGCCACCGGCATCAGCACATTCGACCCGAACATCCGCCACGCCACGAACTCCTGCGGAAACTGGTCGATCGAGGATGCCGAATAGAAGTTGCGGGTCAGCAACACCGCGCGCAACAGCGCGCCGTAGAGCACCGAAGAGCTATGCGCCGCCGGATTTCCCAGATACATCCCGATCGCGCTGGGCCCGTACGCGCCACGCACCTTCCGCAGCCGCCGCCCGATCTCCCGGAACGCCTCATCCCATCCGATCGGCTCGAATCGGTCACCGACGCGCCGCACCGGCGTGCGCAACCGGTCCGGATCATGGTGCAGCCCACCCATCGCCGTCGCCTTGGGGCAGATATACCCCTGCGACAGAACGTCATCCGGATTGCCCTCGATCCGGGTGACCTGGTCCCCGTCCACGGTCACCAGAATCCCGCAGTGCGCCTCGCACAACGTGCATTGCCGAGCAATGGTGGCAGCACGCCCACCCGTCGATGCTGTGCTCATCCGTGTTCCTCCACACCATTGAGAGAGTTACCGTCTCATCGTAACGGGGCCACCCCATCGGGCACACCGTTCCCGCCGAGCCCGGACTGCCGGTCGCGAACCTGACGCCGCACATTCGGTGCGGGCCCGGCCATGCGCATGCATCCCTTGGTTGCGGCGGCACACCCGCCCGCCCATTCGGCATCGGTGGGGGAACCGGTGCAGTAGCGTCGATCACGGCCCGCAGGGGCCGCCAAACCCGGCCGGTGTCCAACGATACTTCGGAAGTTGTTATGCGCGAACGGATTTCGTAACGATGCAGTACCATCCCTCGGCCGCCGAACTGCTAGCGGCCCTCGCCGAACTACTCGAGGACACCCTGCTGCCCGCGCTCGACCCGGCATTGCGGCATCAGGCCCGGGTGGGGGCCAATATCGCGCGCATCGTGCAGCGTGAACTCGAACTCGGCGACGCTGCGGCGCAACAGGAGCGCGACCTGCTGGCAGCGGTACCCGACGGCAATGACAGCGCGCTGTGGCGGGCCCTGGTCGAGGTGGTGCGGGCGGATCTGCGGATCGCCAAACCCGGCTACGACGCATGGGAGGGCGCGTGAGGGCGGATACGGCAGCCGGGCTCGCCCGCTTTCTGCGCACGGAATTCGGCCAACCAGTAGAAGTATCGAATATCAGCGCGCTATCCACCGGCGCACGCCGAACCAACATCGCCTTCGAAGCCGAAACAGCCACCCGCACCCTGCGTTTGGTCGCCACCTTCGTACCGAGCACGATCGAACTGACACCGGTCACCGTCGAAGCCGACGTACGGGAACTGGCCCGCGCGCACGGCGTGCCCATACCACCGGTGATCGCGGTCTGCACCGACGCCACCTACACCGGTACACCGTTCCTGCTCTCGCAACGAATCGACGGAGAGACCGTGCCCCGCAAGGTCTTACGCCTGGTCCACGCAGAGAGAATCGGCGACCTGGTCGCCGAACAGATCGGCTCGGCCATGGCCACCCTGCACACCATCGACCCGCAACTCGCGCCATCCCAACTCCCCGGCGCACCGACCGTCAACCCAGCCGAACAGACCCTCACCGAACTCATCACCGGCGTCCGCACCCTGCTGCGCGACCGCCCCGTGTTCACCCTCGCCCTGCGCTGGCTCGTCGACCACCTCCCGCCCGCGCCGCAACGGCGCACCCTGCTGCACACCGACCTACGCAACGGCAACCTCATCATCGGCGCCGACGGCGTCCGCGCGATCCTGGACTGGGAAGGCGCCCAACGCTTCGGCGACCCCATGCGCGATGCCGCCTGGCCCGCCCTGCGCATGTGGCGCTTCCACGAAGACGCCCGCGAAATCGGCGGATTCGCCACCCGCCCCGCGTTCATCGCGGGCTACGAACGCGCCGGCGGCGTCTTCGACGCCGACCGATTCCGCTGGTGGAAGGTCGCCAGCACGCTCTGGTGGGGCATCGGCCTGGCCAGCCAAGCCGCCGCCCACCTCGACGGCACCGTCCGCAATATCGTGATGGCCGCCAGCGGCCGGCGCATCAGCGAGATCGAATGGGACCTGTTGATGCAGATACGCCCGGCGACATAGACAACGCTTCGCACCGCGGTCGGCTGGTGCCGATGCTCGATACGGACACGACGGCATTCGCGCGACAAGACAGGAGCCGCAATGGATTTCGAGCTACCGACGGAACTGGCCGGCTATCTGCTAGAACTCGACGCATTCATCCAAAGCGAGATCGTTCCCCTGGAACAGGCCGACGACAACATCCGCTTCTTCGATCACCGTCGCGAACACGCACGCACAGATTGGGAACGCGGCGGCCTTCCGCGCGCCGAATGGGAAGCGCTGCTGGCCGAGGTCCGTCGCCGCGCCGACGCCGCCGGACATCTGCGCTACGCCTTCCCCGCGGAATACGGCGGCCGCGACGGCACCAACCTGGGCATGGCGGTCATCCGCGAACACCTCGCCCGCCGCGGCCTCGGCCTGCACTGCGATCTGCAGAACGAGCACGCCATCGTCGCCAACAACGTCGGCCTGCTGCTCATGCTCGAATACGGCTCACCCGCACAACAAGCCGACTGGGTCGACGGCCTCGCCGCGGGCACCCGCTTCTTCGCCTTCGGCATCACCGAACCCGACCACGGCTCCGACGCCACCCATATGGCGACCACCGCCGTCCGCGACGGCACCGACTGGGTGATCGACGGCGAAAAGACCTGGAACACCGGCGTCCACATCGCCGACGCCGACCTCATCTTCGCCCGCACCGCAGGCAATCCCGGCGACGCGGCGGGGATCACCGCCTTCCTCGTGCCGACCGACACCCCGGGGTTCCGCGTCGAGGAATACCTGTGGACGTTCAACATGCCCACCGACCACGCGCACGTCACGCTGACCAACGTGCGCGTACCCGATACCGCGGTCTTCGGCGGCGAGGGTCGCGGGCTCGCCGTCGTTCAGCACTTCTTCAACGAGAACCGCATCCGACAGGCCGCATCCAGCCTGGGCGCCGCCCAATACTGCATCGACCGATCCGTCGAATACGCCAAACAGCGCAAGCCCTTCAGCACACCGCTGGCCACCCATCAGGGTATCCAGTTCCCCTTGGTCGAACTGCACACCCAATGCGCGATGCTGCGCGCCCTCATCCACCAAACCGCCTGGTCCATGGATCGCCACGGCACCTTCGCCGCCTCCGAACAGGTCTCGATGTGCAACTACTGGTCCAACCGCCTGTGCTGCGAAGCCGCCGACCGCGCCATGCAGATCCACGGCGGCCTCGGCTACTCCCGCCACACCCCGTTCGAACACATCTACCGACACCACCGCCGCTACCGCATCACCGAAGGCGCCGAGGAAATCCAGATGCGCCGCATCGCGGGCTACCTCTTCGGGTTCATGAGCCAGCGCGAACCCAAAGGCGTCGCCACTAGACCGGCGTGATCGGCAACCGAAGCGCCGCAGGGGCCGCCTGCGGAACAACCGGGTTCTTCGGCGCGATCACATCGATGCGCCGATACGGGGCACCCAGCGGCGGACGCTGATCCTGTTCACCCTTGTTCGGCCACAATGACATCGCGCGCTCGGCCTGCGCGGTGATGGTCAGCGATGGGTTCACCCCGAGGTTCGCCGAGATCGTCGAACCGTCCACGATATGCAGACCCTCGTAGCCGTAGAGCCGCTGATACGGGTCTACCACGCCGGTGTCGGGGGAGTCGCCGATCGCGCAGCCGCCGATGAAGTGGCCGGTGATCGGGATATTCGCCATCTCGGTCCAGCTGCCCTGCGGGATGCCGTTGATCTTCTCCGCGACCCGCCGGGTGACCTCATTGCCCTCCGGAATCCACGCCGGAGGCGCTTGGCCCGCACCAGGTTTGGTGGTCATCCGCTTACCGAGCAGTCCGCGCTTGTTATAGGTGATGATCGAGTTGTCGACGTTCTGCATGACCAGCAGCCCGATCATCCGCTCGGACCAGTGCGCCGGATTGTGCATCCGCACCAGATCCCGCCGATACCGCACCATTTCACGCAGGCCGAGCACCCAGCGTCGCTTACCCTGCTGCCCATCGACCAGCACAGTGGTCAGCAGACCCATGAAATTGCTGCCCTTGCCATAGCGCACCGGCTCGACATGGGTATGTGCGTTCGGGTGGATCGAGGAGGTGATCGCGACACCCTTGGTGAAATCCGAATCCTTATCCCGCGATCGGGCCGCGAGCACCGCCTCGGAGTTCGTGCGCGCCAAATGCCCCAGGCGCGGCGAAATATTCGGCAACACACCACGATCCCGCAGATTGTGCAACAACTGCTGGGTGCCCAGCGCGGCCGCGGAGAACACCACCTGGTCGGCGGTGAAGGTCTGCTTCACCTTGCGAACCCAACGCCCGGTGCGCACGGTATCGACCGCGTACCCGCCACCGGACCGCGGCCGCACCGCCACCGCGGTGGTCAGCGGATGCACGACCGCACCCGCCTTCTCGGCCAAATACAGGTAGTTCTTGACGAGGGTGTTCTTCGCACCATGCCGACACCCGGTCATGCACTCACCACAGTGCGTGCACGAGCGTCGCTGCGGCCCGACACCGCCGAAGTACGGATCGGCGACCGCCGCCCCGGGCCGAGTCTCCTTGTCCGCGAACAACACTCCGACCGGCGTGCGACGATACGTATCACCGATGCCCATATCCTCGGCGACCTCTTGCAGCACCCGATCCGACGGCGTCGTCGCCGGATTGATCGTCACCCCCAGCATCCGCTTGGCCTGGTCGTAATGCGGCGCGAGCTCGGACTTCCAATCGGTGATATGGGCCCACTGCTTATCGCCGTAGAAGGTGTCGGGCGCCTCGTAGAGCGTATTCGCATACACCAGCGAACCACCGCCGACACCGGAGCCGCTCATGATGAAGGTGTCGTTGAGCAGTGTCATCCGCTGGATGCCGAAACAACCCAACTTCGGTGCCCACAGGTATTCGCGCAGGTGCCAGGAGTTCTCGGCGAATTCCTCATCGGCGAAGCGGCGACCGGTCTCCAGAACGCCGACGCGATAACCCTTCTCGGTCAGCCGCAGCGCAGTGACGCTGCCGCCGAAACCCGAGCCGATCACCAGCACGTCATAGTGCGTCATATGCCATACCTTCCGGTGCGAACCAGCTCGTAGTCGCGGGCGTCGAAATGGGTCCGCTTGTCGTATTCGCTCATCCGGCCGGGCCAGTTCGTCGTCACCCGCCCGCTCGCCTCGCGATACCAGCTGGTGCACTTGGTCCACACCGTATGTTCGAGCCGCCCCTGGATCTCCTCATCGAAGCGGGCCTCGACCTCCGGCCGCACCGAGAGATAACCGCCCACACCACGCAGATGCTCGACCGCCTGGCGGACGTACCGCGCCTGCCGCTCGTGCATATAAATGATCGAGCCCGCACCGAGATTGGTATTCGGCCCGTACATGATGAACATATTCGGGAAATGCGGCACGGTCAGCCCCTTGTAGGCGCGCGCACCGCCCGACCACACCTCGCTCAGCTCCTTGCCGCCGATCCCGCGAATCGCCATGGGCGCCAAGAACTCCGTGGCCTTGAATCCGGTGCAGTAGACAATCACATCGACCTCGTACAGCACACCGTCCTCGGTGCGCACACCGGTCGAGGTGATCTCGGCGATGCGCGAGGTCTCCACATGCACATTCGGCTGTGCCACCGCGGGGTAGTAGTTGCTCGCCATCAGCCCGCGCTTACAGCCCGCCTCATAATCCGGCGTCATCTTCGCCAGCAACTCCGGATCGGAGATCTGCGCCGCACGATGCCGGTCCGCCCATCCGGAGATCACCTCCGCGATGCGCCCATTGCCTTCCAGCCCCGAGGTCACCAACTCGTAGAACGAATACCAGCCCAATCGCTCCGCGCGCTGGATCACCGGGAACTTCGTGGTGATCGAAAGCTTGTCCAGCGCGTTGAGCTTCGGTGGCGCGTAATAGCTTTCGATCTTCGGGATGATCCACGGCGCCGACCGCTGGAACACCGTCAACTGCGCGACCTTCGGCTGAATCGCCGGAATGATCTGAATCGCGCTCGCACCGGTGCCGATGATCGCGACCCGCTTACCGCTGAGCTCGACCTCGTGATCCCAGCGCGCCGAATGGAACGCATCCCCTTGAAAGGAATCCATACCCGGGATGCTCGGCCACACCGGACGCGACAACTGACCAACGGCAGGCACGAACACCTCCGCCTCGAGCACCTCGCCGGCACTCGTGCGCACCTGCCACACGCCACGATCCGCGTCGAAGTCCGCCGAGGCGACCTCCACACCGAAACGCATATGCCTGTCCAGGTCGTAGCGCCGCGCGACATCGCGCATATACGCGAGGATGTCGGGTTGTTCGGCAAACCGCTTCGGCCAGTGCGCATTCGGGGCGAAGGAGAACGAATACAGATCCGACGGCGCATCACAGGCCGCACCCGGATAGGTATTGTCCCGCCAGACCCCACCGAGCCCATCGGCCTTATCGATGATGGTGAACGCGTCGTAACCGCGGCGCTTGAGCTCCAGTGCGGCCGCGAGCCCGCCGAAGCCAGCGCCGACGATGAGCACAGACGGAGTGCTAGTCATGTCGATAACTGTATGAACGCCGACAGAGTTGGTGAGAGAGCGCCGCGGCCAGGAAATCAACATTTTCGGCCATCTGCGCCCCTAGCCGTCACGGCGAAACAGCGACCGCGGCGGGTTCAGCCTTTCGGTCCAGCTGAAATCCCGGAAGATACCGGTTCGCGAACGGAATCAGCACCTGGATCAACGGGCCGATCCCGAAGGCATACACCACGGTTCCCACACCGACACTGCCGCCCAATAGCCAGCCGGTCGCCAGCACGGAAACCTCGATCCCGGTGCGCACCAACCGCACCGACCACCCGGTCCGCCGAACCAGTCCAGTCATCAGTCCATCACGCGGCCCAGGCCCCATACCCGCACCGATGTACAGCACCGTGGCCACCGCATTCAACACCACCGCGGCACCCATCGCGCCGACCCGCACCGGCACCGAGTCCCACACCGGCAACATCCACAACCCGACATCGACCGACACCCCGATCACCACAACATTGCTCACCGTCCCCAGACCGGGCCACTGCCGCAACGGAATCCACGCCAACAGCACCGCGACTCCGGTAGCCGCCGTCACCGCACCGAAACTGATCGGCACATGCCCGGCCACCCCTTGATGGAACACATCCCACGGATCCAACCCGAGACCCGCCCGAATCATCACCGCCATCGAGAACCCGTACAACCACAACCCGACATAGAGCGCCACCAGCCGCCGAACCAACATCAGCCCAGCATGCCGACAACTGGCCCCTCGATACAGAGCCAATCACCGATCACTGGCCCCATAACCGGCCTCATGCCCAGTAATGAATCCGATCCCACCGAACCCGCCACAGCCCCGCAAATCGTCACTGTGACGTTTTAAGGGGTTGAAGGGGCAAGCGAGGGGGAGTTGCCACTGAACGACCCAAACTCCGAATCCCAAGCGGCCCAACAATTATCCGACAAAAAACGAGTCAAGCCGGAATATTTACATCAGCCAAATTGTGCGCCGAGACGATCAGCAACACAACAAACGCGCACACCGAACCGCACCTAACCACGGCGGCCAGAGCCCATCAGCCACCCAAGAGCCCGAAACTACGCACACGCCAACGCGATACAACAAGCGCCACCCACTCCCAGCACCTCCGTTGTAACGCCGATAATCGACATTATGTTAAGTAAGGTCCGTATCGGTGGCCGCTTGGTTGATCAACCGCTCTCCCATGCCCCGGCTGTCCGGTGCCAGTTGATCTGACGTACCGCCAAGGTGGCGAGGCGCCCCCTACTCTCCGGCAACGGTCGTGCGCAGGGTCTCGATCCACCAGTCGAGCATGGGATCCCGCGCGGCCGCGTCCAGGCCGACGCTGCGGCGGAATTCCTCGCCGAACAACGGCTCCATCGCAACAGCCTGGTGCAATGCGGCCACCGTCAGCTGGATCGTCTCGCGCGGTGGCGGCGTTCGCCCGCTGGCCGCGCAGCCCTCACACGCCTGGGCATGCAGCCGGTCCACCACCTCATCGAGCAGCCCGCTGCCGGTATCCCGCCAACCGGACCGGTGCAGCGCGAGCGCCAGTTCGGCATAACCGTCGGCGTACAGTGCCGACAGCGCATGCACCAACTCGGCGGGGTCGATCGGGCCGTCGGTCCACGCGCCCAGAACGGCGTGCAGTTCGGTCTTCAGTTTGGTCCCACCGAATCGCAGCAACGCCTCCAGCAGTTGGTCCCGCGTGCCGAAGTGGTGGTTGACCGCGGCATCGGACACCCCGATCTCGGCGGCGACCGCACGCACCTGCACCGCGGCCAGTCCACCTGTGGCCAGTAGCCTGCTCGCCGCCTCCAGGATCATCCGCTTGGCGTCATCGGGTGTACGTCGTACTCGGGCAACCACACACCGATATTACCTTGACTAGTCAAGGTAATATCGCTTACCTTGGATGCTCAAGGTAAGGAGAGCGGCGTTGTGCACGAACAATCCACGATTCCGGCGATGACCGAGTTGGCGGCGACACTGGGCGTCTCGATCCACGATCCGACGCCGCCCCGCGAGGTTCGCTTCTCCCACGCGGGCTGCCGGTTACACGGATTCGACTGGGGCGGAACCCGATCCCCGGTACTGCTGCTGCACGGCGGCAGATTGACCGCGCACACATGGGATTTCGTCTGCCTCGGCCTGCGCGGCGATGCCCGGCTGGTCGCGCTGAATCTGCGCGGCCACGGTGACAGCGACTGGTCCGACGACTACAGCATCGACACCCTGGCGGCCGACGTAGTCGCCACCGCCGACCACTTCGGCTTCGATCGGGTCGGTCTGGTCGGAATGTCCCTCGGCGGCGTGGTCGCCGCCCACGTCGCCGAGGCGTGGCCAGACCGAGTCGATCGGCTGGCACTCATCGATGTCGCCCCCGGCGTGGATTTCGAAAGCACCCGGCGAGTGCGGGCATTCATCACCGGGCTCGGTCCGGTCCGGGAACTCCAGACGATTGTCGACACCGCGATGCGGGTCAACCCGCGCGCCAACCGCGCAGCCGTCGCCTACCGCATGAGCACACTATTTCGCCGTGCGCCCGATGGCGATTGGGTGCCGAAGGCCGATCCGAGCCCACCCGACTTTCCCGCTATTCTCGCTGCCATCGATCGGCTGGCCGATCAGCTGAGCCGGGTGCCGGTGCTGTTGGTGCGCGGCGGACGCAGCCGGGTACTCCCCCAAGTCGCCGCCGAACGACTCGTCGAGCGCATTCCGGACGGGGAACTTGTGGTCATACCGGACGCCGGCCACAACGTCCAGGAGGACAATCCGGCCGAGTTGATCACCGCGCTGCGTGCCTTCCTGACACGCTGAGCGCAACCGATATCGACTTTGTGCTGCGCCCGACACCTCGAGTTGCCCGGCCGCTGACCGGCGGATTTGTTGGTTCACCAAACTCGGGACCGCCGAAGAAGGCATCCCGTTGTGCGATCGTCTCGAGGTTTCGCGAAACCCTCCCGACCGAGACTGGAATGAGTCATACTTCTGAATGTGTCCACGACTTCGGAATTCGAGCGTATGTTGCGTGGAGCCGCTCTGCGTGTGACGGCGCCGCGAGTTGCCGTGCTTACCGCTGTGCACGAGCATCCGCACTCCGATACGGACTCGATCCTCGGTCGCGTGCGCGACACACTCGGCGCGGTATCGCATCAAGCCGTGTACGACGTGCTGCGCGCATTGACCGCCGCGGGGCTGATCCGGCGCATCCAGCCGATGGGTTCGGTGGCCCGTTACGAAACGCGGGTCGGCGATAACCACCACCATGTCGTGTGCCGGTCGTGCGGCGTCATCGCCGATGTCGACTGCGCCGTCGGCGAGGCACCGTGCCTGACCGCCTCGCACGACAACGGTTTCGTCCTCGACGAGGCCGAGGTCATCTACTGGGGTCTGTGCCCCGACTGCAAGACATCACCCATGTCCGGATCACAGCCGTGATCACAGCCCGTTTCACTCACTCCCCCGAAAGGAAATGCCGTGCCTGAGGAACATCCGCCCATCGGAGAGGCAAGTACGGAACCCGCCGCCGGTGGTTGCCCCGTTACATCCGGTCGGCTCAAGTCCCCGGCCGAGGGCGGAAGCAGCAACCGTGAATGGTGGCCGAACCAAATCAACCTCAAAATCCTGCAGAAGAACCCCGCCGAAATCAATCCGTTCGGCCCGGACTACGACTACGCCGCGGAATTCAAAACCCTCGATCTGGCTGCCGTGAAGCAGGACATCGAGCAGGTCATGACCACCTCGCAGGACTGGTGGCCCGCCGACTACGGCCACTACGGACCGCTGTTCATCCGGATGGCCTGGCATGCCGCGGGCACCTACCGCATCAACGACGGCCGCGGTGGTGCCGGTGCCGGTATGCAGCGGTTCGCGCCGCTGAACAGCTGGCCCGATAACGCGAGCCTGGACAAGGCACGCCGCCTGCTGTGGCCGGTCAAGCAGAAGTACGGCAAGAAGCTGTCCTGGGCCGACCTGATCGTCTACGCGGGCAACGTCGCATTGGAGTCGATGGGCTTCGAAACCTTCGGCTTCGGCGGCGGCCGCGTCGACCAGTGGGAGCCCGAGGAGGACGTCTACTGGGGTCCCGAGCAGACCTGGCTCGGCGACGAACGCTACACCGGCACAAGGGATCTGGAGAACCCCCTGGCCGCCGTCCAGATGGGTCTGATCTACGTCAACCCCGAAGGCCCCAACGGCAACCCGGATCCCGTGCTCGCGGCCACCGACATCCGTGAGACGTTCCGCCGCATGGCCATGAACGATGTCGAGACCGCGGCGCTCATCGTCGGCGGCCACACCTTCGGCAAGACCCACGGCGCCGGCGATGCCGAACTCGTCGGTCCCGAGCCCGAGGCGGCCCCGCTCGAGGAGCAGGGTCTGGGCTGGAAGAGCGCCTTCGGCACCGGAGTCGGCAAGGACGCGATCACCAGCGGTCTGGAGGGCACCTGGACGCCCACCCCCACCCAGTGGGACAACAGCTTCCTCGAAACCCTCTATGGCTACGAATGGGAGAAGACCAAGTCCCCCGCCGGTGCGTGGCAGTACATCCCCAAGGACGGTGCCGGGGCAGGCACGGTCGCCGACGCCCACGACCCGTCGAAGTCCCACACCCCGGTGATGCTGACGACGGACCTCTCACTGCGCATCGACCCCGTCTACGAGCAGATCACCCGCCGCTGGCTCGACCACCCCGAAGAGCTGGCCGAGGAGTTCGCCAAGGCGTGGTACAAGCTGACCCACCGCGATATGGGTCCGAAGGCCCGCTACCTCGGACCGGAGGTGCCGCAGGAGACGCTGCTGTGGCAGGACCCCGTCCCGGCCGTTGACCACGACCTCATCGGGGCGGCCGATATCGCCGCACTCAAGGAGCAGATCCTGGCCTCGGGTCTGACTGTCGCACAGCTTGTTTCGACCGCATGGGCGGCGGCCGCGTCGTTCCGCGGTAGCGACAAGCGTGGCGGCGCCAACGGCGGACGCATCCGGCTGCAGCCGCAGGCCGGGTGGGAGGCCAACAGCCCCGACGAACTCGCACAGGTGGTGCGAACCCTGGAAGGCATCCAGGAGTCGTTCAACTCCGCGCAGACCGGCAACACCCGGGTGTCGTTCGCCGATCTCGTGGTGCTCGGCGGCGCCGCGGCCGTAGAGCAGGCCGCCAAGAACGCCGGGTACGACGTCGAGGTGCCGTTCACGCCGGGACGTACGGATGCCACCCAGGAGCAGACCGATGTGGAGTCCTTCTCCGCACTCGAGCCGACTGCCGACGGCTTCCGCAACTACCTCGGCAAGGGCAGCCGCATCCCGGCCGAATTCCTGCTCATCGACCGGGCGAACCTGCTGACCCTCACCGCTCCGGAGATGACCGTCCTCGTCGGCGGTCTGCGCGTGCTCGGCGCGAACCACAAGCAGTCGCAGCTGGGCGTGTTCACCTCGACCCCCGGGTCGTTGACCAACGACTTCTTCGTGAACCTGCTCGATATGGGCACGAAGTGGGAGCCGACCTCGCCCGACGACGAGACCTACGAGGGCAAGGATCGCGCCACCGGTGCGGTCAAGTGGACGGGCAGCCGCGTCGACCTGGTCTTCGGGTCGAACTCGCAGCTGCGCGCGCTCGCGGAGGTCTACGCGACCGACGACGCGAAGGAGAAGTTCGTCCAGGACTTCATCGCCGCGTGGGTCAAGGTATCCAACCTGGACCGGTTCGACCTGGTCTGATAGCCGATGTGCGGCGCCCCGCGAACTGTCACAGTTCGCGGGGCGCCGTGCGTTCAGTCGGTGAAGCTGACTTCCTTCGTCTCCGCGACCGCGGCGGTGCGCCCTGGCGCGGTCTGGTGGCGCCAGTACAGGTTGGTATGCGCGATGACCTGCTCCGGCGAGGGCGCACCCCATTGGCTCTTGTCGAAGGTGGTGTGCCCGTCGCTGACAAGCGTCACGTCGTATCCCCGCGCGAAGGCGCCGTGGATGGTGGACCGGATGCAGGCATCGGTCTCCGCACCGGTCACCACGAGGCGTCCGACACCGGCCCGCGCCAGCACCTGCGCCAGCTCGGTGTCCTCGAACGAATCGCCGAACTTCTTGTGCACCAACGGTTCCGACTCCGCACGCACCAGCTCCGGGACATACTCCCACGGCGTACTTCCCGGCACGAGATGCTCACTCGAGTGCTGTACCCAGACAATCGCAACCCCCTCCTCGCGCGCCTTCTCGACGAGCGCGCCGATATTCGCGATGACCGTATCCCGCTGATACGCCTCGCCCACAACACCGTTCTGCACATCGATCACGATCAAGGCGGTGTTCGGTCGATCTTGCAGCGTGCTCATGAAGGTCTCCTCCTGCTGGTCGAGGGGCTTGTCCACACGATCACTCAACTACGAATCGACCGACGGGACCAGCCCGGCGACCCATCGCTGGCGAAGATCGGCAACGGGCGTCGATAATCGAATATTCTCGGGGTCTGTCCGGGACACCAACCTGATCGAATGAGCCGACGATGAGTACCCAGTTCGGCGCTGTACCACCGGAAAACGGTGGGGAACGCGCGATGGCGACGCAGGCCGTGCTGGCACAGGCGGTGACCGAATTCGCGGGCGCGTGGGATGCCGCGGGCGAACCGCCCGAACTGGCCGCGCACCTCCCGGCCGAGGGTGCATTGCGACGGTCGGCATTGATCGAGTTGATCAAGGTGGATCTGCATCATCGGTCGGTACGCAAGTATGTCGGCAAGCGCCTCGACGAGTACCGGGCCGAATTCCCCGAACTCGACGCTGCCCCACTGCCGCCGGATCTGATTTATGAGGAGATCACCGCGCGCCGCCAACTCGACAAGCACGTCGATCTCACCGAATACGAGCAGCAATACTCGCAGCAGATGGCGCGCATCGCCGACCGGCTCGATGCCGATCACTTCCGGAGCACACTGCTGACCGATCCGGCCGCGCTGGCGACCCTCGACACCATCAATCCCGGTGCGACCGTCGACGATTTCGATATGTTGATCCTGCTCGGCCAAGGCGCGTTCGGGCGGGTCTTCCTGGCGCGACAGCGTTCGATGCAGCGGCTGGTGGCGGTCAAGATCTCCCACGACCGCGGTAGCGAGGGCCAGACGCTGGCCCAACTCGATCACGAACACATCGTGCGCGTCTTCGACCAACGCCAAATCGCCGACCAGCACCTGAAATTGATGTACATGCAGTACGTGCCGGGCGGCACCCTCCTCGGCGTACTGCGGCTGCTGCGGCGCACCGGGGTCGAAGGCAAGACCGGCCGACTACTGCTCGAGGCCGTCGACCAGGCCGCCGCCAACGGTGGGGTGCTCGAACCGCAACCCTCCGCGACCCGGGCCGAGCTCGCGCGCCTGAGCTGGCCGGAAACCGTTGCCTGGCTCGGCAGTCGGCTCGCCTCGGCATTGGACTACGCCAACCACGCTGGCGTGCTGCACCGCGATATCAAACCCGCCAATGTGCTGCTCACCGTCGACGGGCAGCCCAAACTCGCCGACTTCAATATCAGCTTCAGCCGCCACATCCCCGGCGCGAGTCCCGCCGCCTACTTCGGCGGCTCACTGGCCTACATGTCCCCCGAACAGCTCGAGGCCTGTCATCCGAGCATGACCACCACCGCCGCGGACCTCGACACCCGCAGCGACCTCTACGCGCTCGCCGTCGTGCTGTGGGAACTGCTCACCGGCCGACTCCCCTTCGATGACGAACGCAGTGCGGGCGAATCGGATACCTCATTGGAGCGGATGATCGAACTGCGCCGTCGGCCGATCGGCGACCGGCTCGCGGCCGACATCCCGCCGGATTGCCCACCGGTACTGCAACATGCCCTGCTCACCTGCCTATCCCCCGATCCGGCCGACCGATTCGCCACCGGCACCGAACTCGCCCACCAGCTCGAGCTCACGCTCGACCGCACTGCCCGCGATCTCATCGATCCGCCGTCACGCAGCATCCGTGCCAGACTCCGGATGCGGCCGATGCCGGTGGTGACGCTGGCCAGCGTGCTCGGGCAGTTCCTCGGCGCGCTGTACCTCTCGGCGCACAACACTCGGCTACTCGACGCCGCGCTCACCCCCGACGCCAGCGCCCAACTCCAACGTCTGGCGACCGTGCTCGGTGCGATCGGCTACCCCGTCGGCGTTGTCGCGCTGCTGTATTGGTGCCGCCTGGTGTTCCTGGTGCCCGACGGACTGCGGCGCGGTAAACACTTCGACCAGCAGACCCTGGCGCGTGCGCGCGCCGACACCCTGTCCTGTGGCGACCGCATCGCGGTGGTCGGATTCACCGGTTGGGTGTTATCGCTGGTGATCTTCTTGACCCAATTGCACTACACCGCTGACCTGTCCACCGGATTCACGATCAACCTCATCGCGTCCCACCTCGTAGCGGCAGCGGTCGCGGTTGTGTACTCCTACTTCCCGGTCACTTTCTTCGTGCTGCGCTGGTACTACCCCGGCTTGGTCGGCTCCGGGCAGACCTCCCCCGACGACGCGGTCCGCTTGCGGCGGCTGGCTCGACGCAGCCGGATCTATCTCGGCATCGCGGCGTCGGTGCCGCTGATCGGCGTCGCCGGCGGTCTGATCTATCTGGACGCGGCGCAGCAGCAGATGGTGATCGGTCCGATCGTCATCCTTTGCGTCGTAAGCCTTTTCGCGTTCGTCGGTGCGCTGCGCGTGTTCTACGCGCTGGAATCGGACCTGCACGCCCTCAACCGCATTGTCGATCCGCGTTCTCGGCGATCCGGATAAATGCACCGTTCGCGGATGCTCCATGACGCCAGTCACCGACCGCGTCTGGCCGCTATCGGTGAAATCCGCTCCCCCCGGCGCCTTTTCACCTACCGGATAGTCGCGTTTGTTTGAAACGGCTTATGGTCAACTAACGTTCATGCGGTGCTAGGACATTCACATGCGACCAGCGGCGCTTTCGCCTGGTCGGTGGCAGCGGCGACGTTGCCCATCTCGGCGTTGGTATATCCGGTATTGCCCAGTGGGGACGCACATCTCGGCGCCGTCGAGATATTGCTCGGCACCTTCCTGACGGCCGGGGCCGCGCTGCTGCCCGATGCGGATCACCCGAACGGCACCATCGCGCATGTGCTCGGTCCGATCTCCTATCACCTGTGCCGCTTGATCTCCTGGATTTCCGGCGGACACCGGCACGCCACGCACTCGTTCGCTTTCGTCATCGCAGTCGCGTACGGGACCTGGGCGGGCGAGCATTGGCTCGGACGATATTTCACTCTCGGATTGGTCTTCTTCCTGCTCGCACTGGCGGTGCGAGCGTTGCATCTGTGCCCCTCCGGCGAGGGCATCGAGGCCTGGGGCACCGTCATCATCCTGGCCGCGGCGGGAACGTTCGCGATGGACCATTGGATCACCGATAAACCGGCCTGGTTGCCGTTCTGCGTGGGACTCGGGGCGTTGGCCCACCTCGCCGGTGACTGCCTCACTGATAAGGGGTGCCGACTCTTCTGGCCGTTCTCCCTGCGCACCCGGGTGCCGGTCATCGACCGAACCGGGAACAAGGTCGAAACCTGGATCCTGTCACCGCTTTTCACGTTGGCGACGCTTGCTGTGCTGTGGCACGTGTTCGCTGTCAATCCGTAGCGGGTCGGTGCGTTGGGGACCGAGGTGATCGGTCTCCGGCGAGTCCGCTGCGCGGCTCGCTCCGAGCGGTGGTCGACGACGACGGCCGCGCCATCGACGCCCAGCCCGTCGGCGATGGCGCGGCCGATACGCGTGAGCTTGGCTCCCCCCAGCCTGTGTTCCTAGCCGAGGGGACCCCTCCGTGTCCCTGCTGCTTTTGAGGTGCTGTTGGATTGCGACACAGCGCGCAGTTGAGCTTTGTATAGATTGATTCGCATATCCAGATACTGAAATGACTACTGGCAGCGACTCGAGTTGGCGGATCTCCTCAATGCACATGGCCGCTTGCAGCTGCTTACCAGCCCTGATACCGACGGCGATAAGTGTCGGCATCCGTCGCAGCGAATCCTTGCCCTACCTTCCCCACCTGTCCCGGATTGCGGCCTCGCACTTATCCGAAGGCCCCCTCTCCCCCGGCTTCGTGGCAGGCTCGGCGGGTGTTCGTCTCGGCCCGGCCGGGATCGAATGATCCTGAGCCGGGCCCAGATTCGGGTGCGAGTCAGCTCGCGACGCTGTCGAACGTACCGGGTTCGTAGGAACCGCCCTTGGTCTGCGTGATGACGAGGAGCCGGTTGGCGGCGTTGATCATGGCGACCAGGTAGACCAGCGCGGCGATCTGGTCGTCGTCGTAGTGCTTGCGCACTTGGGCCCAGGTCTCGTCGGACACACCGTGGTTGGCGTCGGCGAGCCGGGTGCCTTCCTCGGCGAGCGCCAGCGCGGCCTGCTCCGCCTCGGTGTACACGGTGGACTCGCGCCAGGCGGCGACCAGGTTGACTCGCACCGCGGGTTCACCGGCGGCCGCCAGTTCTTTGGTGTGGGCGTCGACGCAGAAACCGCAGCCGTTGATCTGGCTCGCGCGCAGCTGCACCAACTCCGCCAGAGGCTTGGGCAGCTGCGACTGCGTGATCGCCAGGCTGGTGTTGGCGAACCGCTTGCCGATCTTGGCGCCGAGCTCGTTGTCGTTCAGGTTGAAACGGGGTTCCATGACTTCGTCCTCACTTGCGGTGCTGAATTGAACGACCATGAGACGGCGGCCGCCCCATCGACATAACGGGGCACTCGAGTGACGTGTGCCACTACGGATTCGGTGTTACGAAATGGCGGGGCGCGGCGTCTGGTGGGTGACACAGTCGAGAGGACAGGAGCCACCCATGACCGGCACGGCGCAGACCGACGATCGCGGCGTCAGCGGAGACAGTCGCCCGGGCACCGCGACCGCGGCGTTCGTCGCCCATCGCAACCTGCTGTTCACCGTCGCCTACGAGATGCTCGGCTCGGCGGCCGACGCGGAGGACGTCCTGCAGGAGACCTGGCTGCGATGGGCGGGCGTCGATCTCGACACCGTGCAGGATCAGCGGGCCTACCTCGTCCGGATCACCACCCGTCAGGCGCTCGACCGACTGCGCACCCTCGGCCGCCGCAAGGAGTCCTACGTCGGCCCGTGGCTGCCCGAGCCGCTGCTGACCGCACCCGACGTGGCCGAGGACATCGAGCTGGCCGACAGCGTCTCGATGGCGATGCTGTTGGTGTTGGAGACCCTGATGCCCATCGAGCGAGCGGTATTCGTACTGCGCGAGGTATTCGATCTGGGATACGAGGAGATCGCCCAGGCTGTCGACAAGAGCCCGACCGCGGTCCGCCAACTCGCCTACCGGGCACGGGCACACGTCGCGGCACGCCGACCGCGCGGAGTCGTTTCCGCAGCCGAGACCCGCGGCGCACTCGAGGCGTTCCAGCGGGCGGTCGAAACCGGCGAACTCCAACATCTGCTCGACATCCTCGCACCTGATGTCGTCTTCCTGGGTGACGGTGGCGGAGTAGCGCGAGCCGCCCTGGCACCCATCGTCGGAGCCCACGCGGTGGTCGGCGTGCTGGCCGCCGGGCTCGGCAACCTCGCCGCGAGGTCGCTGCAGTGGGCACAGGTCAACGGCTACCCGGCGCTGATCCTGCGGCTCGACGGCGAGATCGACACCGTCGTGGCGGTGCGCATCGACCGCGGCCTGATCACCGGGCTGTACTCCGTGCGCAATCCCCAGAAGTTGTCGCGTTTGCAGCACGAGACCGCTCTGCGTCGCTGAACAACTGGGCCGGGAGCGCACAACCGCGGTCGACCATCCGATGGCTCACCGTCGCCACCAACGCTCTCGCTGCCCCGACTCTCCCTTCCATGCCGCGTCCGGCGAAGCCGGCGCGACGTTGGCTGGTCAAGCGGAGGGACACATGTTTAGATGCGCATATCTACGTATGGACATGTTGATTTTGAATGGCCGGTTCCGACCGGTTTGCTGTCGGCGCCGAGATACGCTGAGCCATGGTCGCCGGATCGACAATGCAGCCGCAGCGCTGGACACCGCCCCCTGCCCCACCCCGCGCTCGCGAAACACACAGCGCGACACCACTTCCCTCGGTCACTCGACTGGAACTCCCCGGTGCCGCACCAGAGGATGTAGTGCGAACCGCCGAGGGCCGGATCATCGCGGGAGTAGATGACGGATCGATCTACAGCATCGACCCTGCGGACGGTACCGTGACCCTCCTGGCGAATACCGGCGGCCGACCGCTCGGCATGCACGCCGATGCCGACGGGTCGATTCTGATCTGCGACTTCGAGCGCGGGCTGCTGCGCCTGGACAGCACGGGCACATTCGAGGTGCTCGTGGACGAGGTCGACGGTGAACCACTCCCCTTCGCCAGCAACGTGGTTCGCGCCGACGACGGGACGATCTACTTCTCGGCGTCCTCGCGTCGGTATCCCCTGCATCAGTGGCGCGGCGATCTGCTGGAGCATTCCGGCACCGGCCGCCTGTTCCGTCTCGATCCGTCGGGCAAGCTCGAAACCCTCATCGACGGATTGCAATTCGCCAACGGCGTGGTCCTCTCCCCCGACGGTTCCTGCGTTCTCGTCGCCGAAACCGCCGCCTACCGTGTCACCCGCTACTGGCTCACCGGCCCCCGAGCGGGCACCCACGACCTGCTGATCGAGAACCTGCCCGGCTTCCCGGACAATATGGCCCTGGGCAGCGACGGCCTGGTCTGGATCACGCTGCCCTCGCCGCGAAACCCGTTGCTGGACCGCCTACTCCCCCTGCCCGGCATCCTGCGTCGCATTGTCTGGGCGCTGCCGGAATGGCTGCAGCCGAAGCCGCCGCGCACCGTGTGGGTGCTGGCGGTCGACTTCGACGGAAAGATCGTGCACGACCTGCAGACCGAGGGCACCGACTACGCGATGGTCACCGGCGTCGTCGAACACGGCGGCACCCTGTACCTGGGCAGCCTCACCGAATCCGCCGTCGCCGTGAGTCACGTGCCGTCGTAGGGCAGCCTGCGTCGTTCGTCAGCGCGGTCGAACCGGATGGACGCGATCGAATCAGGCGAACCAGCGCGCGGCGAGCCGACTCCAGCGCACCACCTCGACTGTCGCCGCCTGGTCGACCGCCGGCCGCCCTTGGTAACCAGAATCGATCACAGGCCGCCCGAGATCGGCCGGTCCGCCGGCTGCGCGCGTATTGCCGGACGGCAGTGAGGATTCCACCGACACGCAATTCTCAGTGCACAGTTGTACACTCAGAGCATGAGTGCGGGTGGGCGACAGCGACAGGCGGAGATTCAAGCGCTCGCGCGGTTGGCGGGCGATGAGATCGGTGGGGCGGTCGACGGGATCGCGGAGGTGCATCGCGCCGTCTCCGATCGGGTTTTCGCGGCGGTGCGGTTGGGTGTCGGGCCGGCGGCGCAGCCGGTCAAGGTGGTGCACGATGCGCTTACCGATGGGGTGTATCGGCTGGTCGGTGGTGCCGCGGTCGCGGCGGGGGCGCTTGCGGAGCAGGCCTTGGATGTGCCGGGCGCGCCGGTGCTGTCGCGGACGGTGTACGGGTCCGGATTTCTTGCGGCGTTGCAGGGGTTGATCGGTGACAGCCTCGAGGATGCCCACCCGATTCTGGCCGGGCCGATGACGTTTCGGGTGAACGGTGAACCGGTCGCGCCGGGTTGGGTGGGCGATGCGGTGTCGAACCCGCGCCCGCGGATCGTGGTCTTCCTGCACGGTCTGGTGGAGACCGAGCATGCGTGGCGGCTCGGCGGGCGACCCAGCTATGCCGAGCGGCTCGAAGGCGATCTCGACTGCACGGCGCTGATGGTCCGTTACAACAGTGGGCTGCACATCTCCGAAAACGCTCGCCTGTTGAACGCGATGTTGCGGCGGCTGGTCGAGAACTGGCCGGTCGCGGTCGAGCAGATCGCGCTCGTCGGCCATTCCATGGGTGGGCTGATCGCGCGTGGCGCCTGTTATGACGCCGACCAAGCCGACCTGCCGTGGGTGCGCCGGGTCCGGCATATCGTCTGTCTGGGGTCACCGCATTTGGGCGCACCGTTGGAACAGCTCGTCCACTATGCATCCGCGGCTTTGGTGCGCGTGCCGGAGACCCGGCCGTTCGGGCGGCTGTTGCGCCGCCGCAGCGCGGGCATCCGTGATCTGCGCCAGGGTTCGCTCGTCGATGAGGACTGGCACGGCTTGGACGCGGACGCCTTGCGCCGCAGAGCGATTCGCGAGGTCCCGCTGCTCGACTGCGCCGACCACTATTTCGTCACGGCAACCGTCACCCGCAGTCCTCGCCACCCACTCGGCCGCATAATCGGCGACGGCCTCGTCCTCCCCGCCAGCGGCTCCGGCCGAAACCGTGCCCGCCGCATCGGTTTCGACGACGCCAACGGTCTGCACATCCCCGGAGCCAACCATTTCACCCTGCTGAACCACGACGCCGTCTATGCGGCGCTGGTCCGCTGGCTCGCCCACGATGTGCACCAGGAGTCGGTGCGCTGCGGTTGAACCAGCGGGTACACCGCAGCGCCTCCTCCCGTGCATTCCGCAGACCGGCGGGGACGGTCCAGCCAATCGGGTTCCGGTATCGACCGCATTCGGATTGGCCGGCGTCGCCGCGTTGCTCTGCGGACTGGGTCAGAACAACTGGTCAGAGTGGGTATCGGCCTCACCGCGGACATCCGCGGCGAATTGGGATTCGATCTGCGCGTCCTCCCCTGCGGTGTGGGCCGCGTACAGCAGCAGGCAGCCGCGGATTCCGTCGAGGAGGTCTTCGAGGAGGTCGAGGGCCGGACGGGTGGGGTCGAGGCGGCTGATGCGGAATTCGTCGAGGAGGGCGGCGCGGGTGGCGCTGTCGAGGTCGAATTTGCGGGCCTGCTCTTCGATTTCGGCGACGCGGGCCACGACGGCCCATGGCGCTGGCACATGCCCTTCGGAGACGGACATGGCCTCGGCGATGAGGTCGACGACGACCTCGGTCGGGGTCTCTCCGGTGGTGAGGCGCTCGAGCACCAGGGTCGGGGTTTCGACCTGCAGTGCCTCGATATCGTCGGCCTCGACGACCACGTCGGCGGTCGCCACACCCGCCAGATCGCCCGCCACTTCGGCGGCGGCGTAGAGCCAATGTGCGGCCGCGACGGAGGCCGATGCGGGATCGAGTTCGGTGAACAGTTCGACGGTGCCGAGCGGATCGGCGCGCAACAGATCGTTGGCGGCCTGCACCTGGGCCGGTGAGACATCCGGGCGCGACAGTTCGACCGCTTGGCGGGCGCGGCCGGAAAGGTCGCCGAGTTCGGCGGATTCGATGGCGGCCTGTTCGGTGCGGACCTCGGCCGCGATGGTGTCGCGCAAGGCGGAATCGTCGATGGCGTGCAGGGTGCGGCCGACGCGGTGCGCTGATTCGACCACACCGCTGTAGGAGACGATCAGGCCGTGGTCTGTCGGCAGGTTCGGGGTCCGGATCCCCGCCTCGACTTCCTTGAAATTGCGGCGCTCCTCGGCGCGTCGCCAGGCCTCGCTATTGGGGACGTCGGGATCGCCTGCGGCACTTGCCGGATGGGTGTAGGTGCGCCACTGGAAGCGGGAGAGAGTGGTCAGATTCGACGCCAAACTCGTTGCCTGGTCGGGATTTATCGGTGGCAGCTCGGCCACCGTGGTCACGCGATCACCGCGTCCGGTCGCCCAGATGGCGACCAATGCGTTGCGGTCGGCGTCGAATGCGTATCGGGTCACGCACGCAAGTCTGGCCGATCGGCCGCCGTTGCGCGCGCGATCGATGGCTTCGATATCCGGTCGTCGGCGTTTCGGCGCCTGATGTCGACGCTCGCGATCACGCCGCGCCACCGGCGCTCACGGGGTGCCTGCCAGTATGGACGTATGACTCTCGATCACGGTGATCCGGGCGACGCGCCTTCGATTCCGCAGCCGACCGCGCAGGTCGTGAATCCCGCCCGGCCGTCGGCGGCCGAGGAGGCCAGAACCGTTGCGGCGTCGACGAATATCGCGACATTGGCGAGTTTGAGCGAGGACGGCGGACCGTGGGCGTCGTTCGTCACCTATGGACTGCTGGCGGGCCAGCCGGTGCTGTGCGTATCGCGGATGGCCGAACACGGGCGCAATCTCGCGGCCGATCCGCGGGCCAGTCTGTCGGTGGTGTCGCCGGAGCTGCCCGCCGATCCGCTGGCCGGATCCCGGATCACGCTGGCCGGTGTGGCGGAGCGTCCGGTCGGTGACGAGGCGATCGCGGCGCGCGAGGCGCATCTGGCGGCGGTGCCGGCGGCGAAGTACTACGTGGATTACAGCGATTTCGCGCTGTGGGTGTTGCGGGTGCGGCGGATTCGCTGGGTCGGCGGGTATGGGCGGATGGATTCGGCGAGCGCCGAGCAGTATCTGGCGGCCGCGCCGGATCCGGTCATTCCGGTGGCGGGGCGGGCGATCACGCATCTCAATGACGATCACGCGGACGCGCTGTTATCGATGGCGCAGGTGTTGGGCGGATATCCGGATGCGACCGAGGCGAGTTGCGAGCGAGCCGATCGGTATGGACTGGATTTGCGGGTCGTGACGCCGCGCGGGGTGGCGCGGACACGGGTGGGCTATGTGACGCCGATCGATTCAGCGGGCGAGTTGCGTGCGGCGACCGTCGAATTGACGCGGCGTTCCCGTGAAGGGTGAATGACCGGGTCCGCTCGTTGTGCCCACAGCTGGTCGCTGCGGATCTTCGAGCGTCTGACGACGGAATTCGGGTAGTGCGCTACGCGTTCGCTCGCCACTGAACGGCGGGAGGATTTCACCACGGACACACCATCAGGGTCAGCGAGTGAGTCGTGAGTGAAAGGACGATCATGCCTCCCCAGCACGGCCATCCACATCAGGGCCAACCTCAGCACGCAGGTTCGGGTTCCTCCGGCACGAGTATTCGGCGATTCGAGCACCGCGGGCATCAGGTGGAGATCACCGAGCCCGGCGACGGATCGCTTCCGACGGTCCTGATAGATGGCATCGACCTCATGGTTCGGCGGGAGCCCAGTGGGCGAATATCGGCTCCGATGTTCAATATTTTCGACGAGTACGACTCAGTGGACGAACTAGCGCGCAGCATCGCCGACCTCTCACCGGTATTCATGGCGCGACGCCAGGAGCGCGACGCACACGGAGAGGGTGCGGGTAATGCTGCGGTTCGTAAGAACGTCAACCGTCTCACCGCGACCGAGAAGGCCGATCTGGTTCGAGCAATCAAGGCGCTCGAGGCGAATGGCAACTACGACCGGTAGGTGCACGAGCACGACGACATCATCAAGGTCGCCACCGTGCGGCCCGGTGGGGATCCCGATCCGACGGCGAAGCTGTGGTGGGCAGGCCACGCTCACGCGGGCTAGACGCGAAGCAGGAGGTAGGCGGCCGTTGCCGAGCCGATGACGGCAGCGCCGTAGCAGGCCAGGATGATCAACACGCTGAACTGCTCGAGCCGCAGGCCGTCGTACAGCATGTACCGGAAGCGGTGTGCCCAATGGAGTAGCGCCAGCACGCAGAGTCCGAAAAGGACGAGCCGGGTGACAGGATGGCGCAATACCGAGAGCA
The DNA here is from genome assembly GCF_048910785.1 of Nocardia nepalensis. Classification (NCBI taxonomy): domain Bacteria; kingdom Bacillati; phylum Actinomycetota; class Actinomycetes; order Mycobacteriales; family Nocardiaceae; genus Nocardia; species Nocardia nepalensis. Next base: position 217,379 of record NZ_JBKBET010000028.1, read on the forward strand.
GGTACGTGTGGTCCGGCGCGGAAAGCCAACCCAGCGGGAAGGCGATGCCGAACAGGAACAGCAGCACAGGTATGAGCAGCGCTGCGGCCATCCCACCGAGGCTGAACAGCAGCCACGCCAACGGCTCCAGGGACTTCCGTTTCGTCATCGCAGCACCACCATCAGCACGATTACCGTCAGCACACCCCACAGCAGGTAGTGCAGCCCGAGGATCACGACCGGCGCGACGCGCCTGCTCCGCACCCGCACCACCATCGCCTTGGGCGCGGCGTTGAACCAGGTGACCGCGTGCAGGAGCACGAACAGCAGGGCGATTATGTTCAGCGCAACCATCCAAGGGTTCGCGCTCCAGCTCAGAAACCGCTGGTACTGCTCGCTTCCTGAGCTCACCGCGTTGATCAGAAGCAGCAGATACACCACGAACCACGCGACGAACACGCTGCTGAGTTCGCGCAGGACGAAGATCAGGTACGAGCGCCTTCGCATCCACCAGAACGTGGAGACCGGCTTTCGGTACAACCGGGGTGTCGTGGTCATCGTGCCCGCCAGGGCATGAGGAAATCTCGCAGCGATTGCGTGGCCGCGGTGAGCTTGTAGCGTTGGATCGCGCCGGCCGGGTCGACCCCCTTGGGGCAGGCGGTGGTGCACTCGCCGACAAAGGTGCAGGCCCATGCGCCCTCGGCCGATGCGAGAACGTCGCGCCGATCTTCGGCTCCCTGGTCGCGCGAGTCGAGGTTGTAGCGTTGGCCCAGTGCGATCGCCGCCGGACCGAGGAAGTCGGGATCGAGCGCGTAGACGGGACAGGCCGAGTAGCAGAGCATGCAGTTGATGCACATGCTGTACTTCTGGTAGTCGTCCATTTCGGACGGTGTCTGCAGGTACTCGCCGTCGTCGAGCGGCCGCTGATCCGCCCTGATCAGCCAGGGCTTGACCTCGGTCAGCTTGTGCATGAAGTCGGTGATCTCTATGACGAGATCCCGAATCACCGGGAAGTTGCGCAATGGCTCGACCCGCACCGGCCCCGGCGCGTAGTCGGTCAGGAAGGTGGCGCAGCTCAGTTGCGGCTCGCCGTTGACGGTCATACCGCAGCTACCGCAGATGCCCATCCGGCAGGACCACCGGAAGGACACCGTTCCGTCGAGGTCGTCCTTGATGTAATTGAGGCCGTCGAGCACCGTCCATTCCTTGCGCAGCGGAACCTCGTACGACTCCAATACCGGCTCGGCCTCTCGATCCGGCCGGTAACGCGCGACCTGCAGAGTTATCCGTTCTACCAACTCGATCACCGCCCGTATACGCGCTCGCCGGGGGGCCAGCGAGTAATCGTGACCGGGAGGTACGAGACGCGGCCCGAGCCGTCCGGCTCCCGGTGAATCACTGAATGGGCCAGGAATCGCTGGTCGTTCCTGGCGGGGAAATCGGTCCGTTGGTGCGCGCCCCGGGATTCCTCCCGTGCCAGCGCGCAGGCGATGATGCATTCCGCCACATCGAGCATGCAGGACAGCTCCAGCATCGCCACCAATTCGGTGTTGAACGCCCGGCTGTGGTCATCGAGGCAGGCATTGCCGAACCGGTCGCGAAGCTCGCGCAATTTGTCGGCCGCCGCGGCGAGGGAGTCGCCGTCGCGGTAGATCCCCGCACTGTTCTCCATCGTGTCCTGCATTTCGGTGCGGATGTGTGCGATGCGTTCGGATCCCTCGGCGTGGCGGGTGAGGTCGCGTTCCAGCCGGTCCTGTTCGACGCGGCCGAGCGCCTGGACCGCCGAGGTCCGGTCGGCCGTGGCCGAGCTCGCGTATTCTGCGGCGGCACGACCGGCTCGCGCACCGAACACCAGCAATTCGGGAAGGGAGTTCGACCCGAGCCGGTTCGCGCCGTTGATGCTGACGCAGGCGACCTCTCCGGCGGCATACAGACCCGCCAGTGGTGTCGCGCCATGGATGTCGGTGTGGACGCCGCCCATCATGTAGTGGACGACGGGGCGTACCGGGATCAGCTCCCGGACCGGGTCGATGTTCTGGTACTTCGAGCACAGCTCGCGCACGAATGGCAGCTTCGTGTCGATGAGATCCGCTCCGAGGTGGCGTATGTCGAGGTGGACGACGGGGCCGTACGCTGTGTCGATGGTCCGGCCCTTGTCGAGTTCGTGGACGAAGGCCTGCGAGAGCCGGTCGCGTGGCCCTAGTTCCATGCTTCGTAGCACCGGCTGCGGTGATGGCGTCCCGAGGTCGTAATCCTGCAGGTAGCGGTAGCCGTCCTTGTTGAGCAGCCAGCCGCCCTCGGCGCGCGTTGCCTCGGTGATCAGGATGCCGGTGAACGGGAGGCCGGTCGGGTGGTACTGGACGAACTCCATGTCCTTGAGCGGCGCGCCTGCCCGGTAGGCCAGCGCCATGCCGTCGCCGGTCTTGATATTGGCGTTGGTGGTGAACGGATATACCCGGCCGCAGCCACCGGTGCACACGATGACGGCGCTGGCGAGAATGGTTTCGACGCGTCCGGTGGCCAGTTCTATGGCCACGACGCCGCCCACCTTGTCCTCGTCGACGAGCAATGTTGTCGCGAACCACTCGTCGTACCTGACTATGTCCCGATAGGACAGCGTGGTCTGGAACAGGGTGTGCAGCAAGTGAAAGCCGGTCTTATCGGCTGCGAACCAGGTGCGCAGGTTCGTCATGCCGCCGAACGCCCGTACCGCGATGTGTCCATCCGGTCGGCGACTCCATGGGCAGCCCCAATGCTCCAATTGGAGCAGTTCCCGAGGTGCTTCCTCGACGAATGCCTCGACGGCGTCTTGGTCACAGAGCCAATCGCTGCCGGAGACCGTGTCGTATGCGTGCTCGTCCAAGCTGTCGTCGCGACCGGCGACCGCGGCGGCGCCGCCCTCGGCGGAGACGGTGTGGCTGCGCATCGGATAGACCTTGGAAACGATCGCGACACTCAACCGCGGGTTGTGTTCCGCGATGGCGATGGCCGCACGCAGACCCGCGCCGCCCCCGCCAACGATCACGACGTCGTGAAAAGCGGTCATGGTGCCACCCGGGGTGTGGTCGGTCAGGCCTCGAAGTCGGCGCTGTGCTCGTCCATCAGGACCTTGCCGTCATGGCGGACGATTCTGATCCGAATGCTGCCGTCGTGGTATTCGTGCCGAATCCGGCGGCAGCCACAGTCGTAGGTCATATCGTCGATGACCAAGCCCGCTTCGTCGTCTTCGCGGTGGCGAGCCCCGGCCCTCTGCTTCCCGCACGGGGCGCGTTCCTTGCTGAACTGCTCGGTGGCGCTGAGCATTTCCACCTCCCGGCAACCCGGTAGCACACCTGATTGATCGGTAGGAACATAAGCGTACCCGCATTGCGCCGGGGCCGCAGGAGGCATTCCGGTCTGCTGGACGTTAGCCACATCATGCGCCACCGGGAGTCGCCTGGCGGATGGGCACGGTGAGCATGGCGACGATCATGTCGATGATTTCGGCCGCGTCGCTGTCGGGGTCGGCGGTGCGCACACCTGCTTCCAGGGCGCGTTCGTAGTCGGCGATCAGGGCGAACATGACGGTCGCCATGGTTTCCAGGCGTTGGCGGCGCCGGCGCGGTGGCAGTTGTGGGAGGGCCGCGTCGAGGCGGGTGGCGATGATGCGCACGGCGGCGCGGTCGGCGCCGGCGAGGCGGCGGGCGTCGGCGATCACGGGGTGGGCGCGCACCACTTCGAGGAAGCGGCCGTAGTGGGTGATCCCCGATGTGCCGATGAGTTCGAGGATGGGGGCGGTGAGCATCGCGACAAGTGTGCGGATCTCATGCGCGGTGCCGTCGGCCTCGTGCTGGGCGAGCAGTCCCATCCGCCGGTCCTCGAGCCAGTTCATGCGGCGTTCGACGATGGCCTCGATCAGGCCGCCCCGGGAGTCGAAGTAGTAGTGCACCGCGGAGTTGTTGCGCTGGCCCGCGGCGGCAGCGATATCGCGCAGCGGGACATCCACGCCGCGTTCGGCGATGAGTCGTTCGCCGGCGTCGAGCAGTGCGGCGCGCGGATCCTCGATGGCCATGCCAGAACTGTACTAAACCCAGGTATTGACGATGTTAAGCATCAGTGATTAATTGGGGGCGTGCGAAAGGAACGTGTGCCAGTCGTCACCGGAGCGGGCTCGGGCATCGGCGCCGCGCTGCGCGGAAAAGCTTGTCGCACAGAGTTTTGGGCACAGCGTGAACACCGCCGCCACCGCGGGCGTGGTGCCGGTGGCGCAGCAGAGTCGAGGTGATCCGATGACCGTCGCGCGGGGTCCGATCTTCCAGCTGTGCTGGGTGGTGCGCGATATCGAGGCGGCGCAGCGGGAGTTCAGCGAGCGCTATGGCGTGGCGGAGTGGTTCACCATCCCGGATGTGCATTTCGGGCCGCAGTCGTGCGAATTGCACGGCGCGCCCGCCGATTACACGATCACCGTGGCGTTGGGGTATGCGGGCGGTCAGCAGTTGGAGCTGATCGAGCCGAAGTCCGGGATCAGTTTGTACTCCGAACATTTGGCGACCGCGGGGCCGGGACTGCATCACCTCGCGTGGGTGCCCGAGGATTATGACGCGGCGCTGGCGGAGGCGAAGGCCGCCGGGGCGGAAATCATCGCGCGGGGTGCGTTCGAGGGTGTCGGAATGGAGTTCACCTATCTCGACGGGGGTGCGCTCGGTTCGGCTGTGGAGCTGATGCGGTTGTCGGCGGATATGAAGGCGATGTTCGATTACCTTATTCCGGAGGGGTTTTCGAATCCATGGGCGTAGGAACCGAACTCCCCCAGCTCATTACCGGCCCGCTCGAATGGGACACGACCGCGGACGTGATCGTGGTCGGCTTCGGGATCGCCGGGGCATGCGCGGCGATCAGCGCGGCCGAGGCGGGTGCGCGGGTGTTGCTGCTCGAGCGCAGCGGCGCTGCGGGCGGGGCGTCGGCGTTGGCGGCCGGGCATTTCTATCTCGGTGGCGGCACACCGGTGCAGTCGGCGACCGGCCACGCCGACAGTGTCGAGGCGATGATCGCCTATCTCGAGGCGGTCACTCCCGAGCCCGACTCGGCGAAGATTCGCGCGTACTGCACCGAGAGCGTCGCGCATTTCGAATGGCTGGAGGCGCACGGGATCGAGTTCGAGCGGTCGTTCTATCCCGGGAAGTCGGTGGTGCAGCCCGGGACCGAGGGGCTGATGTGGACCGGCAACGAAAAGGTATGGCCCTACCGCGATCAGGCCTCGCCCGCGCCGCGTGGACACAAGGTGAACGCACTCGCCGAACGCGGCGGGCAGCAGGTGATGGCGGTGCTCGCCGAGCGGGTGCGGGAGTTGGGCATCGAGGTGCGGTACCAGACCAAGGTGGAACAGCTCGTCGCCGACGGGGACCGGCGAATCATCGGGGTGCGGTGGCGCGAGGGTGCGGCCGCGGGTGCGGTGGTGCTCGCAGCCGGCGGCTATGTGATGAATCCGGAGATGGTCGCCGCCTATACCCCGCGATTGGCCGAACATTTTCTGCCGCTGGGTGTGCCCTCCGATGACGGGCTCGGTATTCGGCTCGGGCAGTCGGCGGGCGGTGCCACCGCACAGATGGACGGGGCGTTCATGACGGCGTCGTTCTATCCGCCGGCCGATCTGCTGTACGGGATCATCGTGAACAAGGCGGGGCGGCGGTTCGTCGCGGAGGATTCCTATCACGGGCGCACGGCGGGTGCCGTTGTCGCGCAACCGGATTCGATGGCCTATCTGATCGTCGACAGCGAGCACATGGTGTGGCCGGAGCTGCCGATGGTGAAATTTGTCGACGGCTGGAACCGCGTCTCGGAGATGGAATCGGCGCTCGGCATGCCCGATGGCGCCCTGCGCAAGACCCTGACCGCGTACAACACCGCGGCGGCAGAAGGACGCGATCCCGAATTCGGCAAGCATCCCGACTGGCTGACGCCGTTGACCGAGGGCCCGTGGGGTGCCTTCGATCTCACACCGGGCAAGGCGACCTACGTCGGATTCACCCTCGGCGGATTGTGCACCTCCGTCGACGGTGCGGTGCTGCGCGCCGACGGGTCGGTGATCGCCGGGCTGTACGCGGCGGGCGCCTGCGCCTCGAATCTGGCGCAGGACAGTTGCGGCTATGCCAGCGGGACGTGTCTGGGTGAGGGGTCCTACTTCGGGCGCCGCGCTGGTGCGCATGCGGCAGACATATCGAGGGCGCGCGGCGCCGAAAGTACCGGGATGGAAGGCGATTGAGATGCGATTCACCTATGCCGAGACGATGACGGACCCGAGCTATTACGTGCCGCTGGCACAGGCCGCGGAGGCGGCCGGGTATACGTCGATGACCATTGCCGACAGTGTGGCCTATCCGAAGGAATCCGACGCCACCTACCCCTACACCCCCGACGGCAGTCGGGAGTTCTTGGAGGACAAGCCGTTCATCGAGGCATTCGTGCTGTCGGCGGCCATCGCGGCGGCCACCACGACCCTGCGCCTGACGCCGTTCGTGGTGAAGCTGCCCATCCGCCCACCGGTGCTGGTGGCCAAACAGGCCGCCTCGATCGCGGCGTTGAGCGGCAATCGTTTCGGCTTCGGCGTCGGGATCAGCCCGTGGCCGGATGATTTCCAGATCATGGGTGTGCCGTTCGAACATCGCGGTGCGCGCATGGACGAATGCATCGATATCGTGCGCGGGCTCACCGCGGGCGGCTACTTCGAATTTCACGGGCAGTACTACGACCTGCCGCCGATCAAGATCAGCCCGGTGCCGACCGAGCCGATCCCGATCCTGATCGGCGGACACAGCGGCCCGGCATTGCGGCGCGCGGCTCAGCGCGGCGACGGCTGGATGCACGCGGGCGGCGACCCGGCCGAGTTGGACCGGCTGCTCGCGAAACTCGATACCCTGCGCGCCGAATACGGCACCCGCAAGGACTTCGAGGTGCACGTCATCTCGCTGGACGGATTCACCGTGGACGGCGTGAAACGGTTGGAGGACAAGGGCGTCACCGATGTGATCGTCGGCTTCCGCTACCCGTACACCACCGAACCCGATACCGAAGCCCTGGACACCAAGATCGCGCACCTGTCGCGGTTCGCGGAGAAGGTCATCGCGAAAACGAGCTGAGGCGAGCGGGGTACCAGCCTTATCGGTGCGTGGCGGCGCGGGCGGCGGCGAGTGTTCGGGATCGGTAGGAGCTGCCGAAGAGCGCGACGTGCACGAGGAGTGGGTGCAGCTGGTGCAAGGGGATGCGGGTGCGCCAGCCGTCGGCCAGTGGGTGGGTTTCGTTGTAGGCGGCCCGGATTCGGTCCAGGTATGGTGCGCCGAACAGGGCGAGCATCGCGAGGTCGGTTTCGCGGTGACCGCCGTGGGCGGCCGGGTCGATGAGCAGTGCGCGGTCGGCGGTCCACACGATGTTGCCGGCCCACAGATCGCCGTGGATGCGGCTGGGTGGTTCGGGTGGACCGGCGAGACTGTCGATGTTCTCGATCACACGCTCGAGCAAGCCGATGCCGTCACGACCGAGATCGGCCGCGGCGCGTGGCAGGTACGGGGCGAGGCGGTATTCGGCGTACCAGCGCGCCCATGAACCGTCGACCTGTGTGTTGTCCAGCGGCAGATCGGCGATCCAGCCCGACCAGCTCGCGCCGAACAATCCCGGCGAATCCGCATGCAGCGCAGCCAGATCGCGGCCGAAGCGCTCCGCGGCCGCCGCGCTCGGCGAGGCTTGCGAAAGCCACGGCAGCACCAGCATGCGCTCGTCGACGGCCAACACCTCGGGAACCAATTCCGGCACTCCCGCGCCGAGCCACCGCAGCCCCGCCGCCTCCGCTTCGAATACCGCCGCCTGGTCGAGTGCCGCCTTCACGAACACGTCGCGCCCGTCGTCGAGAAGGGCCCGATGCACCGTCCAGGAATGACTCGATCCCAGGTCGGTCACCGCACGCACCCCGCTGCCGAGCAGCTCGGCGAGATGGGCCGCGTCCGTCACTTCCGTCCCCTGCCTGCTCCCACGCCTGCGAATCTATCGTGTCCGGCTGCCGCAACCGGTCATCGCGACGCGGCGTTGAGGCGCTTCTTGGTTTCCTCGTCGGCGGGGAAGAACGATTCGATGGCGAGTTCGGCGACGGTCACGTTCATGGGAGTGCCGAAGACGGTGGTGACGCTGATGAAGGACAGTTCGTGGTCTTCGTGGCGCAGGCGTAGCGGCACTATCGCCTGGTCCGGTTCGGGCAGGACGAGATCGGCCTCGCCACCGGGATATTCGCGCAGTTCATCGCGCAGCTCGATCAGTTCGGGCGAACCGGTGACCTCGATTTGGCGGGACAGGCGCTCGAAGATATGGCCGCGCCATTCGGCGAGGTTGGCGACGCGGCCGGCCATGCCGTCGGGGTGCAGGCTCAGGCGCAGGGCGTTCACCGGTGCGGTGAGCAGCTTCGAGTCGATCCCCTGCAACAGCAGTGCGACACCGGCATTGGCGTCGATCATGTTCCAGCTCTGGTCGATGGCCAGCGCCGGATACGGTTCGTGTCCCGCGAGGATCTGGCGCATCGCACCGCGCACCGCGTCCATCGCGGGTGTGTCCAGGGATGGTTCGGCGTAGGCCGGAGCGTATCCGGCCGCGAGCAGCAGCCGATTGCGTTCACGCAAGGGAATCTCCAGCTGCTCGCACAGGTGCACGACCATAGTGCGGCTCGGGTTGGCCCGACCTGTTTCGATAAAACTCAGATGCCGTGCGGAGGTTTCGGCGCGCCCGGCCAATTCCAGCTGACTGAGCCTGCGCTCGAGCCGCCAGTGGCGCAGCAGGTCACCCGCTGTCTGCGTACTCACCCTGCCGATCCTACGAACCGCAGCGCTTCGAGACGATTACCTCGCGGGTAATCGACGAGGCTCCGGCCGCGCAAATCCCGCCCGCTTACCCCGCCGGTAGTCCACACCATGGACCTAGTGCTGATCGTCTGCGAGGGCGACAACCTCGCCTCGGCGAAGACGATCGAGCGCAACGGCGGCGTGCTCGAGGACGACCAGGACAGCGAAGTGAGGCGCTAGTGGGTCGCGACCGGCGCGCCGATCACACAACGCACGAGCTGTCAGAATCGCCAGCGGGTTGCGCCGCCCGGTTCCACGGTGGACAGAGCGGTGGCGGTGAGCGCGGTGAGGCGATAGACGTGCCAGGGCGGCGGGCCTGCGGAGGGCGCGCTGTATGCCGCGGTGAGCGCTCGGCCGGTGTCGTCGACGCGGGCGGGCCAGCCCTGCTCGACATAGCGCTGTGCCATCTCGGCGACCGCCGCGGGATCGATGACCTGGTTCGCGGTGCCCTCGACCACCAGATCGAACTCGTGGGTGGATACGCTCACCGAACAGCGTGGATCGCGAGCCAGGTTGCGGCCCTTGCGGGTTCGCGCGCCGGTCACGAACCAGAAGGCGCCATCGACCCAGAGGGCGCCGATGGCGGTGACGTGTGGGCTGCCGTCCGGGTTGATCGTGCTCAGCCAGCAGGTGTGCCGGTCCGGGCCGCCGCTGCCGGGGGCCTGTTCGATGCCCGCATCGAGGCGTTTGCGAATATCGGCCCAGTCGAGCGGCGGCAGCTCGTACAGGTCGGCGAGATTGGTTGCGTCCATATCGGTAGGACGGTCCGAGGATCGCGAACTCACCGGCATCAGGCCAGCTCATCGCCGATGAATGCCTGCGCCGACTCGGCCGCGGTGAGCTCCGCGGCGATCGCGTGCGTGAATTCGGGGAGGTCACCCGGATGGCGGGAGGTGATCAGCGGCCAGCCGTTCTCGTCGGAGCGCACCACCGGACGGTCGATCCAGCGACCGTCGGCATTGATGACATCGGTGCGCAGCGAGTGATAGGAGGTCAGTGTTTTGCCCGAGACGACATCGGCCTCCACGAGCAGCCACGGGCCGTGGCAGATCGCCGCGACCGGTTTTCCCGCACGCACGAATTGTTGCGCCAGATCCACGGCACGCTCGCAGACGCGCAGCTTATCGACATTCACCGTGCCGCCCGGGACGACGAGTACGTCGAAGTCGTCGGCCTCGATATCGTCGAGCACCGCATCCGGCTGCACGACCTCGTCCTTGTCGACATCGTGGTGAAAGGTCTGCACTTCGCCGCGCTCAGGGGTGGCGTGCACGGCCACGGCTCCGTGTTCGCGCAGCCAGTCGAGCGGTATCCGCAACTCGTCGCGTTCGACTCCGATATTCGCGGTGATGACCAGTGCTCGTGCACCGCGCAATTCGTCGGGCATGCCGGCCCCCTTTCTCTCCGGGTGATTCACTACGGTCGACCTACCCTGCCGTTGCGCGCTCAAACGAACGCCCAACGCGTTCAGCGATTGCACCGCGAGCAGTAAACTCCAGTAATGGACGCGGCCTCGCCGACTGTCGGCGTGGAAGAGGAGTTCCTCCTGGCGGAGCCGATCAGTGGCGCCCCGAGCCCGCGCAATGTCGAAGTCGCGGCGGCGGCGGGCGAGATCGGGATCGCCCTGAAGTTGGAACTGACGCGCTGTCAGGTCGAAACCAATACCGAGGTGCACACCCGCACTTCCGAATTGCTCGATGACCTGTGCCGACTGCGCACGGGTGTCGCCAGTTGCGCCGAGAAACATGGTGCCCGCCTGCTCGCCGTCGCGGTGCCGCCCGCGGTGCCGGACGCGTTTCCGGTCACCGATACCCCGCGCTACGCCCGCATCGAGCGCAATTTCGGGATGCTCGCGCACGAGCAGGGTTTATGTGGCTGCCACGTGCACGTCGGGATTCCGAGTCGGGAAACCGCGGTGCAGGTCGGGAATTACCTGCGGCCCTGGCTGCCGGTATTGCTGGCATTGACCGCCAATTCCCCGGTCTACCGCGCCACCGATACCGGATACGCCAGCTGGCGCAGCATTCAGTGGCGGCGGTGGCCGAGCGCCGGTCCGCCGCCCTTTTTCGACTCCACCGCGGCCTACGACGATATGGTCGAGATGATGATGGCCAGCGGCAGCATTCTCGATACCGCGATGGTGTATTGGGATGTTCGGCCCTCGGTGTCGTTTCCCACCGTCGAGGTGCGCGTCAGCGATATTCCGGCGACCGTCGAGGAAACGGCCTTATTGGCCACGCTGATTCGCGCCGCGGTCGTGATGGCGCAGAACGATACCCGACCCCCGCCGCGGGTACCCACCGAACTCTTGCATGCCGCCTATTGGAAGGCCGCCCGATCCGGCCTGGACGGGGCGGGCCTCGACACCATCACCGGCCGCGCCTTCCCGAACCGCAGGCTGCTCGCCCAGTTGATCGACTACGTCACCCCCGCGCTCGAGCAGTCCGGCGACCAGGACTTCGTCAGCGATACCGTCGCGGCGATCGTGGCGCGTGGCAACGGCGCCCGTCGGCAACTGGCCGCGCTGCATGCGCACAACGACGTCACCGATGTCATCGACACCCTCGCCGCCGCGACCCTCGAAGGCTGTTACTGAGCCGAGCCGAAGACCGGGTGCAGCCCACCATCACGATATGCACCGCACCGAGCACGAAGCCGGCTCAATGCAGAAAACTCCACTGCGCCAACGCTATTCGCCGCTCGACCGCGCTCATCGCGCCCTCCCCGGATCGTCTACTACACAGCGTCGCTACTATATCGGTCACCCGAAAGGGGCGCGCGTGCTTCGATGGAGATATGCCCCTGCTCGTCGGCACCTCGGGTTGGCAATACAAGGACTGGCGCGGCGTGCTGTACCCGGCGGACCTTCCGCAGCGTCTGTGGCTGGAGGCCTACGCCGCGGGATTCGCGACCGTCGAGAGCAACAACGCCTTCTATCGACTGCCGAGCAGCGAGACCTTCGCGGCATGGCGTGACCGGACGCCGCCCGGATTCTGTTTCGCGGTCAAGGCGAGTCGCTTTCTCACCCATATCAAGCGGCTGCGCGAGCCCGAGGAACCCGTCGAACGGATGATGGAGCACGCATCCGCGCTGGGCGAGAAGCTAGGCCCGGTGCTGCTGCAACTTCCGCCGACGCTGCGCGCCGATCCGTCGCTGCTCGATGCGTGCCTGCGTTGTTTTCCGACGGGCACCCGGGTCGCGGTCGAACCCCGACACGAGTCGTGGTGGATTCCGGAAGTCCGTGCCGTACTGGCGGAATGCGGTGCCGCGCTGTGCTGGGCCGACGTTGGTTCCCGTCCCGTCACACCGCTGTGGCGAACAACGGATTGGGGCTATCTGCGCCTGCACCACGGACGGGCGACGCCGTCGCCGCGCTACGGGCGCCAGGCACTCGCCAGCTGGGCGCGGCGACTGGCCGAGACCTGGCCGGACCGCGAGGACGTCTTCGTCTACTTCAACAACGACCCGGGCGGCGCGGCCGTCCACGACGCCGTCGCCTTCGCACGCGCAGTCGCCGGAGCAACCGTCAGCCGGACTCCGGATCCCGCGGGACCGGCAAGCGCGGCAATGGCTTTCAGCCGCCGATCACGGCGTTCATGATGGTGCCCGCACTGGTCGCGATGACGCCGCCGAGCATCGCTCCGGCGAGCATCTTCGGCGAATCCAGCTGGCCACCATTCCACTTCTCCCACGCGAACCTCCCGCCCGCGTAGGTGACGCCACACACGCCCGATAGCAGAACCATCCAGGTCAGATAGCGGACCATCTGCAGGATCTTGTCCGAGTTGGGCGGGGCCTCCGGCGTCGGATTGTCGATTTGGGCCAGAACGGTTTCGTGCACGGCGATCAGGATCATGGCGCGTACTCATTCCAGTCGATGCGGACGGTGAGCGACAGATAACCGAGCGATAACCAGATCGGTACCGCACAGTATGAGCGGTATTCGATATTTTCGTGGGCGGTCCGCGAAACCTGTCTGGAATGTCCGAAGGCCGGGCCGGGCGCGGTGGGAGGTGGGTGTAGCATTTCGCGCGAATAACCTCAGCGCGGGAGCTCGGGCACGGCCGGGCTGAGAGGGCGGACCCCACCGTTTCGCCGACCGCATGAACCTGTCCGGGTAATTCCGGCGTAGGGAGAGCGGTACCGGGATGTCTGCACCCAGCCTTGATCAATCCGAACGGCGCGAAGCACCGCTGACCCTGGACCAGCCCGCGCCCAAGGTGCTCTCTTTCTGGGACCAGAGCGCGTTCTGGGCGAACCTCGGGGTCAGCCTGATCGCCTTTTCCGGTGCGTACACCGTGCTCGCGCCGAATACCGATGGTGCGGCCCAGATCTCCATCGCCGCCGGCATTCTCGCGATGGTCATCGGGACGGTGGTCGGCGGACTCATGCTCGGACTGGCCGCGGTGCCGGGCGCGAAGACCGGCAAACCCGCGATGATGTTGCTGCGCGGGCTGTTCGGCGCGAAGCTCAGCTATCTGCCGACGGTGCTCAATATCGCCCAGCTGATCGGCTGGGGCACCTTCGAGCTGATCGTCATCGGCAATGCGGCCGCGGAGTTGTTCGACGGTGGGCCGCACTGGGTTTACGTGGTCGCCGCCGGTGTGCTGACGACGGTGTTGACGATCTGGCCGCTCGGTTCGGTGCGAATGCTGCGCCGGTTCGTGACCGTCGGGGTGGTGATCGCGTTGATCTGGTTCTACATCCAGTTCGTGCGCGCGGGTCTGCCCGATCTCACCACCAACCCGGGCCCCAAGGGCGAGGGACCATTCGGCGTCGACTGGAACCTCTTCTGGATCGCCACCGACGCGGCGCTGGCGGTCTCGGTCTCGTGGGTGCCGGTGGCCGCCGACTACACCCGGCATTCCCGCAGCACCGGTGCCGCATTCGGCGCGGCGAGTGGAGCGTATGCCTTCACCCAGATCATCGCCTATGTGCTGGGTTTGTTCGCGCTGGCGCTCGCATCCGGCGACGCAGGGGCGTACTCGCCGTTCCTGAATGTCGCTCTGGGCGCGGTGTTCTTCTTCATCTTCGTCGTCCGCGAGGCCGACCAGTCGTTCGCGAACGTGTACTCCACGGCGGTCTCGATCCAGAACCTCGCGCCGCGCATCGATCGCCGGGTGCTCTCGATCGGTCTCGGTGTGCTGATCACGCTGCTGGCGCTGCGGCTGAATATGGAGAACTACTTCGGTTTCCTCGGCCTGATCGGTTCGGTATTCGTGCCACTGCTCGGCGTGCTCGTCGCGGACTTCTTCCTGCGCGCGAAGGGCAAGTGGAATACCGAGGCGAACGCGCCCTCGCGCTGGGGCATGGTTTTCGCATGGCTGGTGGGACTTTCGGTGTACCAACTGATCAACCCGGGCGATGCCGGGGTGTGGACGGACTTCTGGGTGAACGTGCAGGAGAAGCTGCACTTCACCAAGCAGGCGTGGATGAGTGCGTCGCTGTTGTCGTTCCTGGCCGCGGTGCTGCTCGCCTGGGTTCTCGGGCGGATCACGGTGTCCCGCAGGTTGGTTGGTCCGCCTGCCCGAAGGGCTCGAGATTTCGCGGAGGATCGCGAGTAGTTCGCCTATACGCCTTGTGGCTCTGCTGATCTCGATCGACCGCGGTTGCGGCGCTGTCTACCCCGTTGCGGCCCAAAACTTTCCGCTCACGCAATCTTGCGTGTCACGCAAGATTGCGTATCGTGAATGGCGTGGCATTCGTACTCGGGTTGCGGGAACGCAAAAAGCTGGCGACTCGGGAAGCGCTGGGGTTCGCGGCGCTGCGGCTGGCGGTCGAGCACGGTCTCGACAATGTGCTGGTCGAGGAGATCGCGGCCGCGGCGGGCGTCTCGCCACGCACGTTCAACAACTATTTCGCCAGTAAGTACGAGGCCGTCTGTTCGGTGGCGGTGGATCGAGCCCGTCGGATCGCGGACGGACTGCACGATCGTCCGGCGGCCGAATCACTGTGGCCCGCCGTCATTCACGCGGTACTGGCCGAATTCCGTGATGACGAACTGCCCGATCCGGTGTGGACCCGCGGGGTTCGGCTGATCACCACCGAGCCCGCGCTGCAGGGCGAATATCTCAAGGCCCAAGCCGTCATCCAAGAGGCCATCGCCACGGCCATTGCCGAACGCACCGGCCGCGACCTGCACTCCGATATGTTCCCGCAGATCATGGCCGGCGCGATCGCGACGGCGCTGCAGGTCGCCATCGACCGCTGGGTAGATGCCGATCCGCCCACCGCGGCACTGCCCGTCATCCGGGAAGCGTTGCGGCAACTGTCCTTCCTACCAGGAGCCTTTCCCATGGACGTCCCCACCAACCACACCCTCGCCGTCCCCGGCGCCACGCTCTACTACGAGATCCGCGGCACCGGTCCCCTGCTGTTGCTCATCCCCGGCGGCAATGGCGACGCGGGGTCCTTCGACCAGATCGCCGAACTACTCGCCGATCGCTACACCGTGGTCTCCTACGACCGGCGCGGGTTCTCCCGCAGTCCCGAGGACGGTGCGATCGACCACCGCGTCGAACTCGACGCCGCCGATGCCGCGGCCCTGCTCGTCCACCTCGGCGACCAGCCCGCGGCGGTGCTCGGCAGCAGCTCCGGCGCCATCGTCGCGCTCGAATTGCTCACCGCACGTCCGGAACTCGTGCATACGCTCATCCCGCACGAACCACCGATGGCGACCGTACTGCCCGATGCCGACAAGTGGCTGACCTTCTTCGACGAGGTCTACCAGACCAGCAAGTCCGAGGGGTTCCCCGCCGCACTGGCCATCTTCGCCGAGGGGGTCGGGCTGAATCGGCCGCAGGGCGACCCGAACGAGGAACCCACACCGGAAGCCGCCGCGATCAGCACGCGCGTCCAGCAGAACATGATGTTCTGGATGGAGCACGAAATGCGTCGGTACGTCCGCTACACACCGGATCTCGACGCCTTGCGAGCCGCGGCGGACAAGCTGGTTCTTGCCGTCGGGCACGACTCCAAGGACGCCTTCCCCGCCCTGCCCAGCGCGGTGCTCAGCGAACGCCTCGGACTCGAGATCCTGGAGTTCGCGGGCGACCATGTCGGATACAGGTCCGACGCCGCGGAATTCGCCACCCAGCTCGATACTTTGCTGGCCAAGCGCGGTTAGTGACTATGCGGGGTGACCTCTGAGAAACCCCTCCCGCAACTATCGTCGACTCCATGGCTGGTCACACCCCTCCACAGGTCGCGGTATGCGGGCCGAGTGCCTGCACCGCCGCCGAGGCCGAATGGGCCGAGGAAGTCGGGCGACTGCTCGCGACCGCCGGTGCCACCGTCCTGTGCGGCGGCGGCCTCGGCGTCATGGCCGCGGTGGCCGCGGGCGCCGCGCACGCGGGCGGTCTCGTCATCGGCATCCGCCCCGACACCGACCGCTCCGCCGCCTGCCCCGGTCTATCCGCCGTCCTCTACACAAATATGGGCGAGGCCCGCAACGCCATCCTCATCCAGTCCGCCGACGCCGTCATCGTCATCGGCGGCTCCTGGGGCACCCTGTCCGAACTCGCCTTCGCCCGCCACCGCGGCACCATCCCCGCCATCTCCCTCGGCGGCTGGCAACTCCACGACGCCGCCGGAAACCCCCTACCCGCAGCACAACTCGCCACCGATCCCGCCGACGCGGTCCACCGCGCCCTGAGCTAGGCGCGAATGGCCCGGGCCGTAGGGATTGTTCGCCGAAAGGCTTGGCGCGGACCACCTTCCGGGCCTGGGGCGACCACTTCGGCCGGGGTGAAGCCGAGGCTTTCGTAGAACGCCCGGGCGGGGGTCGCAGCGGGGTGCCCGAGACCGAAGGTGATCACCTCGACGGTGGCGGGAGCCCGGACGAATCTGTGCAGCGCGTCCATTATCAGAGCCCGACCGACACCGACACCTCGTGCCTGTTCGGAGACGACGAGCCAGCGGACGTGATATGTCGGGGCTCGGCGAACGCCGAACAACAACCCGCCCAGCACGATCGGTCCGGAGGAAGCGATCAGTGCCGTCCCACGCCGGATGTTGTTGTCCAAGGCGTCGTGGAAGCCGGGCTCGTCGACCATCGGGCCGAACCAGTGCTCGACCTGCGTCGCCAGCGACAAAAAGGCTGGGATGTCGTGCTGTCGAGCGGTTCTGACGATCACTGTGCCAGTTTCGCTCGAGCACATCGATGTCACGAGTACTGGCGCGGCCCAGCCGGCCGACCCCATTCATCGGGGTAGATCGACTGCGACGGCGTTGTACGGCGTAGTCGGCTCCGGCGGCGTGGTGAAGCGGGCGTTCGGCAGGTACAGGCGTCCGCCGAACCCCACAACGGTCGTCGGTATGTCGAAGCGCGGGTCGGTGACGCGCCGCTCGACCGTGCCCTTCGTGCCGGTGCGGTCGAGCGTGATCACGGCGATCGCGTTGAGCCGGTTCTGTACGACAAATAGCGTGCTGCCGTGCAACAGCAGTCCGTCACCGTTGGGCACCGCCTCGGTGCCGAGATCGACCTGCCGCGTCGCACCCGTCGCCGGGTCGACCCGGAACAGTCGGCCGGTCACCGACTGAACGATGATCAGCCCGGTGCCGTCGGGCGTGCGCACGATCCCGTTGGCGTTGATCGCTGCGGGCACGTAAACGATGTCACCGGTCAGCGGGCGTCGCTGCACCGCCTCGGGCGGTGGCAGCGCACCGTCGCTGCCGACGGGCAGGTGGTACAGCACGGGCGTGCGCGAGTCGGTGAACCACGCACCCGTGGGGGTGAGCACCACATCGTTGACGAACGTCTCCGGCGGCGTGGCGAGTCGGTAGCTCGCCAGCAGTGCGCCCGTCCGAGTGTCCACGACGCGGGCGTCGCCTCCGGTGCCACCGGCGACGAACAGTCGGGCGCGGTGGTCGGCCTGGAGCCCGAGCGAGGGCGTACCCGCCCCATGGCTCAGCAGGGCGCCCCGTCCGGTCAGCAGGTTGGCGCGGTAGATGGAGCCGTCTGTCCGCGAGCCGAGGTAGGCCACTGGCAGCGACCCGATCGCGATGCCCTCCGGCTGGAATCCGGCGGGCAGGTCGATCGCGGTGGGGAACACCGGGCGGTGCGACGCCGCCCGGTCCGCGGGTACCAGCGCCGCGACGCCGAGGCAGACGAGCGCGACCGAAATGCCGAGTATTGGCTTCATCGCGCCTAATAACCAACGGTGAAGTGTTTGCTCGCACCTGGGTTCTCGAGCTCGTCGAGCACGGCCACGGCGAGGTCTTCGGCCGAGATTCGGGATGCGCCGTCGGCAGCGGTGATCAGTGTGGTCGTGCCGCGTCGGTACTTTCCGGTGCGAGGTCCGGGTTCGAGTAGCGCGGGTGGGCTGAGGTAGACCCAGTCGGCCGGGTGCATTCGGCAGGTGTCCAGTTGCGCGGCGCTGGCAGCGGCGATGGTGCGAAATTGTTGCGGCACATACTTCGGGCTGTCGACAACGAGCCGGTCGGGATGTCCCGGGATCTGCAAAGGCGCAGCACCGCCGACGACCAGAATGCGGCTGCGGACTCTCAGGGCCGCGTCGAGCAGCGCCGTCGTGGTCGTGGTGACGGTGTTCTCCTGCCCGGGGGCAGGGCGGGTCGCCATCACGATCGCGTCGACGCCGTTGCACGCTCGGCTCATGTGGTCGAGGTCGTTCGCGTCGCCCTCGACAGCGATCACCCCTGGCGGCGGAGCGGTTGGCCGCTGTTTCCGGAATACCGCGATGAGGTCGTGGCCTCGGCTGGCGGCTTCGTCGACGACGCGCGCACCAACCATGCCCGCGGCTCCGACGACGGCGATCTTCATCGAAGTGCCCCTTCCGATACGGGTGTTGAAACAGAGTCGAGTGAGCGGGTGGGCGCGGGAAGCTGCCCCGCGACGATCGCGGCGAGGCAGAGCCCGAACCCAACGAGTTGGATCGGGCCGAGCGTCTGGCCGAGCAGCGTCGCGCCGAGAACGGCGGCGACCAGCGGCGAGAGCAGCGACAGAATCGAGACCGAGTTCACCGGCAAGGTGGTGATGCCGCGAAACCACAGAACGTAGGCGATCAGACCGCCGACCAGCCCCAGCCAGAGGTAGCCCAGGACAGCGGTTGAGGTGATCGCGGGAGGCGGCCCCTCGACAAGGAAGGTGAGCGGCACCAGGAACAGACCTCCCGCGGTGAGTTGCCACCCGGCGAATGCGGTGGGACCGACCTCGGCGGGCCTTCCCCAGCGTTTGGTGAGGGTCACGCCGAGTGCCATCGTGGCCGCACAGGCAAGTCCCGCCACGATCCCCACGACGTCGAATACCGCATTCGGCCCGATCACCACCAAGCCGACCCCGACAACCCCCGATGCACCCCAGCACAGACGCCAGGCGGAGGGACGCTCGTGCAGGACCACCACGGCCAGGACGGCGACGATGAGCGGCTGGGCCGCCGCCAAAGTCGCGGCAACACCGCCCGGCAGGCGTTCGGCCGCGATGAACAACAGCGGCATGAACAGTCCGATGTTCAGCACGCCGAGCACCGCGGCCTTCCCCCACCAGGGTCCACGCGGCAGCGTCCGGGTGATCGCCAGCGCGATCAGACCGGCGGGCAACGCCCGCAGGACTCCCGCGAATAGTGGATGTCCCTGCGGGAGAAGCTGCGTGGTAACGACATAGGTCGTGCCCCATGCCAAGGGAGCGAGCGCCGTCAGGGCGGCGCGAGGCAGATTTCCAGAGGGAGCACCTTTCCCGGCTCCGCCGGAAACCCTCTGTGCTGCTGAGCTTTTCACGCTGTCAGTCTCACCTGGGAGCAATCAATGAGTCCAACACATGTTTGTCACTTCATCAATCTGAATACAAGATTGATCCATGGAGCTTCAGCAGATGCGCTACGTCGTCGCCGTCGCCGAGACGAACAGCTTCACCCGGGCCGCCGAACGATGTCTGGTCGTCCAGTCCGCCCTCAGTCACCAAATCGCGCGCCTGGAACGCGAACTCGGCGCGAGACTGTTCGAGCGCACCAGCCGCCGGGTGCGGCTGACCCCGGCCGGTGCGGCGTTCCTTCCCGCAGCCCGCCAATGTCTCGACGCCGCCGAACGCGCGGCCGCCGAGGTCGCCGCGGCTGTCGGAGAGATACGCGGACGGCTCGCCGTCGGCCTGATCCCCACCGTCGCCGCGGTCGATATCCCAGGTGCGCTGCACGACTTCCGCCAGCGGTACCCGCATGTGCGCATCAGCCTGCGGGTGGGTGCGAGCGAGGACCTCGTCGAGCAGGTCGAGCAAGGAGCCATCGACATCGCTTTCCTCGGTCTGCCGACCACATCGCGACCCCAGGGTGTCGCGGCCCACGAACTCGCCCGCGACCGACTCGTCGCCGTGGTCGCGCCGGACCATCCACTCGCCGACGAACCGGCGGTCGATCTCCGCAGGCTTTCTTCCGAGGTATTCGTGGACCTTCCGGCCGGAACGGCCGGACGTGTCCAATCCGACCAAGCCTTCGCCGCCGCCGGGCTCGACCGTGACGTCGCCTTCGAAGTGACCACCGCGGACTACATCGCTCGACTCGTCGCGCCGGGCCTCGCCGTGGCCATGCTCCCCTCCGCCTACGCGCCTCAGCTCACCGGCGTGCTCACCATCGAGGTCGCCGACGCGCCGACCCGCGTCGAATACGTCATCTGGAGCCGGTTCAGCCGCACGCCAGCGGCGAGCGCCTTCCTCGCCATTCTCGACATCACACCGCAAGATCGACACGGCTCGTGAAGCGCCCGGGATCGCCCGCCACCTCGACCTATCGGGCATTCGCGCGAGACAGGTTCCACCCCTGCCACGTGTCCTCATCGAGCCGGGCGCGGATCGCGTCGAGCACTGCGCGGCGCTGCGGTTCGGGAAGCCGGCCGACAGCGGGAACGACGTCTGATGAGAGGCTGCCCAGGTATTCCGCGTCGAGATTCTTTCCGTGCTGCCAGCGATCGATATTCCGCTCCGCGACAATGCCTTCCGGGTTGATGACGGACATGGCGAACAAAATCGCCATCGCGGTGCCGATGGCGGCGCGCGGAACCCAGGTGCCGTCCAGGCGGAGCACGGCCACCATCATCAGCAGGTAGACCAGGCCCAGCCACAGTTCGCAGACCTCGACCAGCAGGCGCATGACGGTGAAGCCGTAGGCCTGCTGATAGGTCCACATGCGGCCGAGTGCGGAGGCGACGATGATCAGCGACAGCACGCCGATCGCGCACAGCAGGATCCGCAGCCAGGCCCGGTCGGTGGCGCAGTCGCGTGCGGCCCAACGCAATACGACCGCGATTACCGCCAGCGTCAGCATTGTGACGATCGACAGCTGCCAGAATCCGCTGCGCGCGTACTCGGCGTAGGTCAGATTCGCGGTGCGCTGGACGTAGTCATCGCCACCGAACAACGCGACGAACTGGGCGACGACGAAGATCGCGAACAGGATGGTCAGCGCGCCCACCGGCAATGCCCATTCCAACCGTCGCAAGCAACAGCCGGTCGAATCACCCGCCGCCGCGGGGCGCGGACCCGCCAGCAGGTACATCGCCCCGATGCTGCCGAGCCCCAGCGCCGCGAACACGATGATCCACCGCAGCACCGATTCCGCGTCGACCTGCGGCGTCACGAGGGCAAGCAGTTTCGCGAACGTCGCATCGGCACCGCCCAGCAATGGCACGAAAACCGCCAACAACGCCAGCGTCACCGCAACCGAAGCCCCCGCCCGCCACGACCGCCGCGCTCTACCATCACCGATCCGCCCGACCGCCGAATACACCCACGGAATACCCCCAATCGACTCGATCGGCACCGCGATCACGTCATACCAGGCCCCATACACCGACCGCCGCCCGACAACCGCCAAC